>JBKKHI010000001.1:0-821716 GCA_046614585.1 Natrialbaceae archaeon A-arb3/5
CTTCGGGGACAAGCAACATCGCGAACGCAATTGCACCGATCTACGGTACCGGCGAGATCGAGATGGTCCCGCTGATCCTGCTCGGATCGGTGGCCGTTGCGATCGGCTGTTTCACGATCGCTCGCCGGACGCTCGATACGCTCGGCAACGATATTACGAACCTCCCGTTAACGGCCGCGATCGTCGTCGCCGTCATCAGTTCGACGATCGTCGTCGCCCTCTCGTGGATCGGCATTCCGGCGAGTTTCGTCGTCATCGCGACGATGTCGATCATCGGCCTCGGCTGGGGGCGAGCGACGCGAACCACGACTCTCTCGGAGGTCCGAGAAGGAAAGGAAACGCGGGTATCCGTCGGGGCGCTCACCGCCGAGGAGGAAGGCCAGCAGGCGCCCGGTATCGGCGAGGAACAGCCCGAGGACATCCCGAAGGCGTCGGATCTCTTCGATCCGTCGACGACGGCTCGCGTGATTCTCATGCAAAACGTCGTCCCGGTTATTTCGACGGTTGGTGCGTTTCTCACCTTCCGATTCGTCCCGATTTTCGGCTTCTGAAAAGCATCTTCTATTCCGCGCCGAACCATTCAAGTGTTATGTTATCTCCCGGATAGGCGGGAAGATGTTGACGTATGTTCGACGAAAGCTCGTTGATCCCGTAATTCCTCTTTAAAGACTATTTAGAACAGAACAGCAAGGTATACCAAGGCGGGACGTGAATCGTCGGATGATGCCCACGGTAGAATACCTCAACTACGAAGTAGCGGACGATAACGGCTGGGAGCTCGACGACGACGACCTCTTCGAGAAGGCAGAAGACGAAGGTCTCGGCGAGGAAGATCACGGGACGCTCGAGGTCAACGAAGGCGAGTACATCCTCGAAGCGGCCGAGGCGCAGGGCTACGACTGGCCCTTCTCGTGTCGCGCCGGTGCGTGTGCAAACTGTGCCGCCATCGTCATCGAGGGCGAAATCGACATGGACATGCAGCAGATCCTCTCGGACGAAGAGGTCGAGGACAAAAACGTCCGTCTGACCTGCATCGGTTCGGCCGAGACCGACGAGGTCAAGATCGTCTACAACGCGAAACACCTCGACTACCTGCAGAACCGCGTCATTTAACGACCGCCGTGAAACGCCCTGCAGGACAGGGGTGGCGGTACGATTTCTTGCGTCATTGATCCGATCATCGCTGTAACCAGGTCGTGTCGGCGACAGTCGTCGAATGCCGACGAGCACACCGCGAGGCCGAAAGGATAACACTACCGCGCTTCGAGAGCACGACCTGTGACTCTCGCTGATATCGCGACGATCCCCGATCTCCTGCGGCTCGTCGCCGTCCCCGTCTTCGCCTGGGTCGCTATTCGCGACATCAAGACCCGGCGGGTCGCAAGCGGCGTCTGGATTCCGCTCGCGCTGCTCGGAGCCGTCTTGCTCGTCTGGGACGGCTGGGTTGCCTGGAACGGGCCGGCACACGTCTGGACCGAGTTCCTCGTCTCCGCGGCGGTTAGTCTGGGATTCGTCGTCCCCATCGCCTACCTGTTCTGGTGGTTTGGCGGGTTCGGCGGCGCGGACGCAAAGGCGCTCATGGTGCTCGCGCTGTTTTTCCCGGCGATCCCGCAGTACGCGCTCGGCTCGTGGACGTTTCCGGTGACCAGCACCCCGATCGGCGCGCTCTCGTTTACGATCCTGACGAACGCCGTCATCGTCGGAATCGCTATCCCGATCGTCCTTGCGATCCGAAACGCCGCGGCCGGTCGAATCGCTCCGGTCATGTTTATCGGCTGGCCGATCTCCTGGGGTCGCGTTCCCGAAACTCATGGCAGCCTGCTCGAGACGCCGTCCGGTCGGTCTCACACCGGACTCGACCTCGACGCCCTGCGAATGTACCTCCGGTGGCGCGGATGCTCGCTTGCCGACCTCCGGGACGACCCCGAGCGCTACCGCGACCCGAGCACGCTTCCCGACGAGCCGAATCCGCCGACCGACGGGGCCGTCACCGCCGACGTGCGACGCGACGGCGGAACGGCCGATCTGGATTCGGACGCGAACCCGGACGACGCGGAACTCGAACGTCCGAACTCGAGCGCCGAATTCGACGATCCGTGGGGTACCGACCGGTTTCTCTCGGATATCGAAGGGACGGCCTACGGGACGACGCCGGACGAACTCCGCGACGGACTCGAGGTGCTCACTACCGAGGAGACGGTCTGGATCTCGCCGGGAACGCCGTTTCTCGTCCCCGTCTTCGTTGGAATGATCGTCGCGCTCGTGTACGGTGACCTGCTCGTCGGAACACTGCTCTGAAAATTGAAGCGACAGAAAATGCCGCGAGGCGGCAGTCTGACGTCAGTTAGTTGCGGACGACGTTCGTCGCGCGTGGGCCCTTGGGAGCCTGTTCGATGTCGAATTCGATCTCTGTGCCTTCTTCGAGGTCCGGGCCGCCGATGTCTTCCATGTGGAAGAACACGTCGTCGTCCGCGTCGTCAGTCTCGATGAAACCGTAGCCGCCTGTGTCGTTGAAGAAATCAACTTTACCGTTTGCCATTACAACCATGTGTAACACCGGACCCGGGATAACACTTGCGAGGGTCACGGTACCACGACCGTTACTATTCGAATGTCTACCCGTTTCGGACCGTGACGGACGCGACGGTCTCCTCGCCGAAAGAGCGCAGACCGTCGAACGCATTCGGTCGTACAGCGCATTCGGTCGTACAGCCATCCGCCCATACAACGAATTCGGCCGCACAGTGTACTTGGCTGTACAACGCACTCGGCTGTACGACGCACTTAGCCGTACAACCCACCCGGGCCGTGCGGTCGTCGCGAGAATCGACACAAACGGACTCAGCCGGAACTATTCGAACGCGTCCGTTCGTACAGCGGCACGAGCACCGTCCAGAACACCACGAACGCCGCGCCAACGCCGACGAGCACGAGCCACGGCGTTCCCGTTCCCTGCGGCAGGCCGCTCGTGAGGAGGGCGACGGTTCCCACGAACAGCAGGACGCAGACGAGGACGCTCCCGAGTTCGAGGGTCGTCGCGACGGGGTGGGCACGGAACTGTTCGACGAGGCCGGCGCTCATACTCGCGATTCGATGTCGTCGGCGATCTCGTCGAGTTCGTCGTCCGCGAGGTCGGGTGTCTCGCCCGCGACGGCGTGGATTGGGCCGCCCCCGTCACCGTCGAACCGGGGGACGATGTGGCAGTGGACGTGGGGGACTTCCTGGCCAGCCGCCTCGCCGTTGTTGAACGCGACCGTGGTGGCGTCGGCGTCGACGCTTTCTTCGACCGCCGGAACCAGCTCGTGAATCGTGGCGTAGAGGTCCGTCGCGACGTCGTCTGGCATGTCGTTCAGCCGCTCGTACTCGTCTTTCGGGATGACGAGCGTGTGTCCGGGCGCGAGCGGGTTGGCGTCGAGAAAGGCGATCGTGGTCTCGTCCTCGTAGACGATCCGTGCGGGGATCTCTCCCTCGATGATCTGGGTGAAGATCGAACTCATACTCGGCTTGTTGTTGCCGTTCGGTAAGAAGGTTACTCGCCGGGACGCGTGTCGGTTGCTGTCAGCCACCAGTTCGAATGGGTGAGAAACGGAGTTCGCCACCGGCGCGTGGCGACGACACTCCGCATTGAAATCGACCGACACCGGATCGCGACCAAACCACTCGCAGGGACGGTCGTTATTTGGTGTAATTCGGATAAACTGTCGGAAAGCGGCGTTCACCGTCGGGGGTCTTCAAGGATGCCCACACTCTCGTACCGACTGCCCACACGGGCACCGTGTCATACCTCGGAACTCCACCATCCCACCCGATTGGGACTGTTGTACTCGGTGCACCGCAGGCATCGCGGTTACACCGGAACGACTTACAACGGTCCCCTGACACACCTACTGTGCGACCCACTGTCGATCATTTTTGACCGTCAGGCCGACAAATATCGTCGAGCGTCGCACCGATCGCCTCGAGATACTCGTCGGGCTCGTATCCGAGTCGCCCGATCCAGACATCTTGATACGACGGGTGGACGACCGGAACGAGGTACGTCCCGAGTCGCTCGCAGTGAATCGGCTCGAGAACGGTGTCGATGAACCCCTCGAGCATGCGCCCCTCGGCGTCGAGAACCGTCTTCGTCGCGTGTTTGCCGGTCGCGAGGATCGCGTCGGGCTCGACGGCGTCGAGTTCGGTACGCAGGTGGGTGCGACAGTTCGTGCGCTCCTCGTCGGTCGGCTCGCGGTTCGACGCGGGCTCGTCGGTGTCTGCGGGCTCCTCACTCGCTGGAAAACACTTGACGGCGTTGGTGTAGTACGCGTCGTCGCCGTAGCCGATCCGCTCGACCATTCGTCGGATTCGCCGCCCCGAGTGGCGGGAGGTGTAGGCCTTCCCGGTCCAGTTGCCGCCCTGCCAGCGGTCGGCGTCCGGATTGCCCGGGCCAGGTGCCTCACCAACGACCACGACGGACGCATCGAGGTCGCCGGTTCCCCACGAGATACATTCGCGGTCGTCGGCGAGAGCGGGACAGCGCGTACAGTCTGATTCGAACACGTGACGCGAGTCGGGAAACGCCGGCTCGGATCGCGAGCCGTCGGTCTCGAACTCGTCGTCTGCGTTGGAGGAGGCCACAGCCGCGACTAGGGTTGCGAACGGGTAGGCTGATCGGTTTTCTCCCGAAGCCAGACGCGGTGACAGTGGCCGTTCGAATCCGATCAGTATGCAAACCGTCTTGTTCGGCGTATCGGGTATCCGATAGACAAGTTTACCTTTGCCGAGTGGCTTTCGGATCCAATGGCATCCGCGACACCGGAACTCCTCGTCGAACTACTCCACGTCCTGGCCTACGTCCTCCTCGCTGGTCTCTTGACGGCGGGTGGGATCGCCGCCGAGTACGCAAGCGTTCAGTACTTCGGTGCCGGCGAGACGGCAGTTGCGATCTGGCTCGCCGCGATCGGCGGCATCATGCTGTACGCGGGCGTGTACGGAATCGGGTATCAGAAGGTCCTCCTCACGGCGCTCGTCTCGGATCGATAACGCCGACAGCAAGGGAGATCGAATACGAGGACGCGGATTTTTCCACACTTTCAGACGGTCTGCTGGAAGTCGTTCCGAAATAATCGCAGGCCGTTCGCCTGGTCCGGTAAACTGTTACAGCAGACCGTATCAGGACCGATTCCCCTTTAATCTCGGAGCGAATCACGTCAGGTATGGACAGGTTCGCCGAGGTCGACGACCAGTACGATCCCGACGCCATCGAGCAACGGATCTTCGATTACTGGGACGACGTCGACGCCTACGAGCAGACGGTCGAGCACCGATCGGACGGTGAAACCTACTTCTTCGTCGACGGCCCACCGTACACGTCGGGGTCGGCCCACATGGGAACGACCTGGAACAAGTCGCTCAAGGATGTCTACATTCGCTTCCTGCGAATGCAGGGGTACGACGTCACCGATCGGCCGGGCTACGACATGCACGGCCTGCCGATCGAGACGAAAGTCGAGGAGCGACTCGGCTTCGAGAACAAGAAGGACATCGAGGAGTTCGGCGAGGAGAACTTCATTCAGGAGTGTAAGGACTACGCCGACGAACAGCTCGAGGGCCTGCAGGACGACTTCAAATCGTTCGGCGTCTGGATGGACTGGGACGACCCTTATCGGACTGTCAGCCCCGAGTACATGGAGGCCGCCTGGTGGGGCTTTTCGAAGGCCGCCGACCGAGGACTCGTCGAGAAGGGCCACCGCTCGATCTCGCAGTGTCCCCGGTGTGAAACCGCCATCGCGAACAACGAGGTCGAGTACGAGGACGTCGAGGACCCCTCCATTTACGTGAAATTCGACCTCGCCGAGCGCGAGGGATCGGTCGTCATCTGGACGACCACGCCGTGGACGGTCCCCGCAAATACGTTCGTCGCCGTCGACGAGGAGGGCGACTACGTCGGCGTCCGCGCGGAAAAAGACGGACAGGAGGAACTCCTCTATCTCGCCGAAGCCAAACACGAGGACGTCCTCCGAGAGGGCCGCTACGACGAGTACGAGGTCGTCGAAGAGCTCACCGGCGAGGAGCTGATCGGCTGGTCCTACGAACACCCGCTCGCCGAGGAGGTTCCCGACCACGTCGATGCCGAGGGCACCCTCGAGGTCTACGCCGCGGACTACGTCGACACCCACGGCGACGGGACCGGACTCGTCCACTCCGCGCCGGGCCACGGTGAGGAGGACTTCGAGCGTGGGACCGAACTCGGCTTTCCGATCTTCTGTCCCGTCGGTGGCGACGGCGTCTACACTGACGAAGCTGGCGCGTACGAAGGCCAGTTCGTCAAGGACGCGGACGACGAGATCATCGCCGACCTCGAGGACAACGGCGCGCTGCTTTCCTCGGGGACCGTCAACCACAACTACGGCCACTGCTGGCGGTGTGACACGGGTATCCTCCAGATCGTCACCGATCAGTGGTTCATCACGATCACGGACGTCAAGGACGAACTGCTCGACAACATCGAGGACAGCGAGTGGTACCCCGACTGGGCCCGCGACAACCGCTTCCGGGACTTCGTCGAGGAGGCACCGGACTGGAACGTCTCCCGCCAGCGCTACTGGGGCATCCCGCTGCCGGTATGGACGCCGGAAGATCGGGACGACGATGAAGACATGATCGTCGTCAGCACGCGCGAGGAGCTCGCCGAGCGCGTCGACCAGGACGTCCACCCCGACGATGTCGACCTCCACAAGGACACGGTGGACGACTTAACGATCACCGAAGGAGACACCACTTACACGCGTGTGCCCGACGTCTTCGACGTCTGGCTCGACTCCTCCGTTGCCTCGTGGGGAACCCTCAACTACCCCGCCGACGACAGCCAGTTCGACGAGCTCTGGCCCGCGGACTTCATCCTCGAGGCCCACGACCAGACCCGTGGCTGGTTCTGGTCTCAGCTCGGGATGGGCACCGCCGCGATGGGCGAGATCCCCTACGACAAAGTGCTCATGCACGGCCACGCGCTGGACGAGGACGGCCGGAAGATGTCCAAATCCGTCGGCAACGTCGTCGAGCCCGACGAGGCCATCGAACGCCACGGCTCCGACGCGATGCGCATGTTCCTGCTTTCGGCGAACCCGCAGGGCGACGACATGCGCTTCTCGTGGGACGGCATGCAGACGATGGAGAATCACCTCCGGACGCTGTGGAACGTCTTCCGATTCCCACTGCCGTACATGCGTCTCGACGGGTTCGATCCGTCCGAAACGACGCTCGAAGACGTCGATAGCGCGGAGCCACGCTCCGCGGATAGTCGAGCGGCGGAGTCGCGAGACACGGACCTCGAACTGGTCGACGAGTGGATCCTCGCCCGACTCCAGTCGACCAAAGCGGAGATGACCGACCACCTGGAGGCGTTCCGCCAGGACAAGGCCCTCGACGCGCTGATCGAGTTCGTCGTCGAGGACGTCTCCCGCTTTTACATCCAGGAGGTCCGCGAGCGGATGTGGGAGGAAGAAGACAGCGCCTCGAAGGAGGCCGCCTACGCGACGATCTACCGCGTGCTCCGGGAAACGGTCGTCCTCCTCGCGCCGTACGCGCCGTTCGTCAGCGAGGAGATTTACCGCGCACTCACCGGCGGCGACGAGCACGACACCGTCCACATGTGCGACTGGCCTGCCGTCGAGGAGACGTGGCTCGACGAGCAACTCGAAACCGACGTAACGATCCTGCGAGCAATCGAGGAAGCTGGCGCGAACGCCCGCCAGCAGGCCGGCCGGAAGCTTCGCTGGCCGGTTCCGCGCGTCGTCGTTGCGGCCGACGACGATCGGGTCGCCGACGCGGTCAACCGACACACGTCGCTGCTCGAGGACCGACTTAACGCTCGCGAGATCGAACTCGTCTCCGCCGAGAACCGCTGGGAGGAACTCGCCTACAGCGCCGAAGCCGACATGAGCGAACTTGGCCCGGCCTTCGGCGGCCGCGCCGGTCAGGTGATGAACGCGCTCAACGAAGCGCGAATCGACGAGCCGAGCCTCGCGGCGCTCGAGGATGCCGTCGCAGACGAACTGGAAGACGACGACGAACTTGCAGAGTCGATGGTCTCGTTCGTCACCGAGACGCCCGACGACATCGCCGGCACGCCGTTCGGCACCGACGGCGACGACCGCGGCGTCGTCTACGTCGACGCGTCGCTGACCGAGGACATCGAGAGCGAAGGCTACGCTCGTGAGGTCATCCGCCGCGTTCAGGAGATGCGAAAAGAGCTCGAACTCGACGTCGAAGAGCGGATCGCGCTCGACCTCGATATCGACGACGACCGGGTCGCCGGCCTCGTCGCCGAACGCGAAGGTCTCATCCGCGAGGAGGTCCGCGCCGACGAACTCGGCGACGTGGACGTCGAGAGGGGCCGCCGCAAGGAGTGGGACGTCGAAGACGTGACGATGGAAATCGCAATCGAGCCGCTGGCAGCGGCTGAGGCGTCGGACTGAGCGTCACAGCACACGAGGCATCGCCGAGTGTGCTGCTTTTTGGTCCAGATTTTTCGAGGAGGGTGAGTGAATGCGAACCCGACGAGAAAAAGGTGGATGCCGAGATCGCAATCGAACCGTTGGCGGCGGCTGAAGTGTCGGAGTAACGATATCGGGAGCATCGCCTCGAACGAGGAAGGTCAGTTGAAGGTCGCGACCAGCACACCGTCCTCGAGTGGGTCCGGGGCTCGCGACTCGGGATCCTCCTCGGCTGATGCGTCTCCGTCGTCGACTGTCGCTCTCGCTGCGCCGGTTTCGTCGACGGCGTAGACGACCTCGGAGTACCCCAGATCCGTGACCCACTCGCCGCCGTCCTCGTCGAGACCCCAGGTCGCGCCGCCGGCGCGACGAAGGAAGACGATCGAGCAGTCGTCGTCCCAGTCGAACGTCTCGCTCGTCTCGACGTCGTAGCCGATCCTGAGGACGTGTCCGGAGCCCCGCCTGTCACAGAGGACGTCGTGCGTCACGTAGGCGTTCTCGAACGTCTCGACGAACTCGACGACGTCGTCCTCGTCGAACTCGTCCGGTGGGTCGGGGTACGGAATCGTCGCTGCAGTTTCGTACTCGTTCGGTTCGCCGCCACGGTCGACGTCGACTGTTTCCGATTCCACCTCACACTCCGGCCTCGCAAGTTCGCCGTCGAACTGATCGAGAACCGATCCGTCTACGGACCGATTTGAGCCACTGCCTTGATCGTCATCCGTCCCGTTCCCACCATCTATTGGATCGTCGCTCACACAGCCGGCGAGCGCCGTCGTGGCGAGTGCGGCCAGTATCGTTCGCCGGTTCATCGTGTCTCGGTTATTTCACTCGCCGAATAAGTTTTCGGGAGGGTGAAACGAGCGTTTTAGTCGGTGAATACCGTTGGGCGGGAGCTCGTTTTCATAGAGCAGGTCGTGACGACGCGCGTCTCGTCTCGGTGGATAGTGTACTCCAGCCGTTCAATCTGTAATCAGTTCGAGTGAGACGACTGTTGGATCGTCGAAAGAGTCTTATCGATTGGCACGTCAC
This sequence comes from Natrialbaceae archaeon A-arb3/5, assembly GCA_046614585.1. Classification (GTDB taxonomy): domain Archaea; phylum Halobacteriota; class Halobacteria; order Halobacteriales; family Natrialbaceae; genus JBKKHI01. Next base: position 9,507 of record JBKKHI010000001.1, read on the forward strand.
GGGTCGGTAGTGACCGCCCGGCCCCTCGTACTCGTCTTCGTGGTCTTGCTCGTTGCCAGTCTTCCGGCCGGCGTCGCCGGCGTCGAATCCGGACCGACTGACGGCTCGTCGATCGAGACGAATGGAGCGACAACCGCCGACTCAGCCGACGAGGCCAGCACTGCTGGCGAGGCCGACGACGTTCTCCATCGAACGACGGTCCTCAGCCACCTCCCCGAGCAACCGGGGACGTTCGAGACCGAAAAGACGTTCCAGGTACCCGATCCGGTCGTCAGCCTCGAGATCGACCTCGGGCCGCGAGCCGAGATCGAGTCGATCGACGGGTTCGAGCGGACGTCCGACGGCTCGCTCGAGTGGACCGAAGCGACCGATCGGCCGTCGGTACGGTTTACGATGCCGGCGAACAGGACGAGCGATATCCGCCATCACGCCGGGGGCTCGAACGGCGCTGCCGAAGGCGTGTCCTCGGCTACTGGTGGCTCGTCTTCGGGCGAGTACACGTTCGTTGACACCGGCGAGTGGGGTATCGTCCAGATACCCGGCATCGACATCTCCCTGCGACAGACCGAACCCGTCGGTAACGAGGAGACGGTCCGAATCGACGGCCCCGGTGCGGTCGGCGACAGAATCGCCGTCTTCGGCGAAGTGACCGAGTACCAGCGGACCGTCGACGGCGAGACGATCAGGCTGGTCGTTCCGGACGCAGCCGAGATGGACGAAGCGCCGGCCGACGTCCTCGAAACGCTCGCCGATGCGAGCGAACGCCTCGATGTTGGGACGAGAGGCGACGAGGTCTTCATTGTCGCCGCGCCAGCGGACGTCGACTGGGCACCCGACGGGCTCCAGTACGGCGAGTCAGATGCCTGGGTCGTCGCCGACGCACCGCTCGATGATCCTGCGAACATCTGGCTCCACGAGTTCGTCCACGTCCGCCAGGATTACACCGCCGACACGACAGCCGAAACTGAATGGCTCGTCGAAGCACAGGCTGAGTACTACGCGGCGACGCTCGCCCTCGAAAACGGACTAATCGAGTTCGACGAGTTCGAGCGCCATCTCGAACGCGGCGAGCACCCGCCGTACGCCGACGCCGTCCTCTCGGAACCAACCACCTGGACCGACGATCGGACCGACTACGTCAAGGGGCGGCTGGCTTACGCCGAGATCGATCGCACGCTCCGGCTGGCGACGGACGGGGACCGAACGAGCGCTGACGTCTTTCGGGTCATGAATGCCGGTGAAGGAGAGTTCTCCGAGGCGGCGTATCTCAAACTCCTCGAGCTGGCGGGCGGACCGGACGTTCGCGAGGTCGCCGAACGCTACACGCAGACGGACGAAAGCCCCGAGATGTGGGACCGAAGCGATCACCGAGCTGCCTTCGATCTTGAGGGGGCAGCCTTCGAGTACGAGTTCGGTCCAGATCCGCTCGGAGCCGAGGGTGAGTTGTGGGACCTCGAGTACGAACTCGCGGATTCGAACGCGAACGAGATCGCAGTGCCGGACGGCGCAACGCTGACGGTTCCGGTGACCGCGACCAACGCCGGCGACCGGAACGGCACCGCCGACGTGGTCCTCGGCGTGGACGGCTCGGTCGCCGGGTACGACCAACCCACGCTCGAGCCGGGTGAGACGACCACGTCGACGTTCGACTGGACGCCGCCGAAACCGGGTGAGTACGACCTTCGTGTCGACGGGGAACAGCTGACCGTCCACGTTCGATCGAACGCGAGTCTGACTGTCTCCGACATCGCCGTCGCACCCGAAGAGCCCGAACCGGGCCAGCTCGTGACGGTGACGGGAACGATCGAAAACGAGGGCGACCGGCCCGGCGCCGCCGTTTTCGAGTTCCGAACGCCTGACGGAGAGACGACAGTCCAGCCGATCGTCCTCGAACCCGGCGAGACCGGGACGATTTCGGACGAGGTTCAGTTCGACGAGGACGGATCGTACGACGTCGCCGTGGGCGAGCGAACGGAGACGGTTTCGGTTTCGACGACGCCACCTGCGGAACTCGAGGAGGTACCCGGCTTCGGCGGCGTCGCTGCGATCGGTGCGCTACTGGTGACACTACTGGTTGTTCGGTTACGGCGGCGGTGAGCGGCCGACTGTACGATCACGAAAGTTCGAGAGTGAGGCGGAACTGACACGCGTTCTCGCCATCGTCGGAACACTGAACCTTCGTGACGGTTCCATCCGTCTCGTACTCCGAAACGAGTCCCTCGAGAATGCCGTGTGCGAGCGAGCAGTAGCTGCGGTCGGAACGGTACGTGATGAAGACGTCAGCGCCCTCCCGCCGGTGGGAGAGGTCGGGGACGGTTGAATCGGTCGCTGCGGCGTCTACCTCCGTCGTCACGCGTTCGAGCTGCTCGAGCAGGTCGACCAGGTCCCAGTCGGCCGAGATGTGTGCGTTGAACGTCGAGAGCAGTTCGGGTGCGAGCCGCCGGCCGAAGTGGCGCTCGATCTGTGGCCGGTCCTGGACGGCGATTTCGGAAACCGTCTCGAGGATCGCATCGAGTTCCTCGTCGTCGTAGTGTGATATCGGGAGATACAGCGACGGCTCCAGCCCGGCGCGCTCGACGATTGTCTCCCACGTGTCCTCGTCGGAGCGGTCGACGACGTACTCTTTTACCGTTTTGTGGACGATTCCGTGCATGAGTTGGCTGTAGAGACTGCCCTGTATCGCGACTGGTCAATCAGTCGATTTACTGTCGATTAAACCAGTGGTTTGGGGGTACTTAACAGTATGACATCTTCGGTCCGAAAGCGGCTGTCCGTTCGCTGTCAACGGAACGATGATGGCCTGAGCTACAGCCGCGCGGCGAGGTCAGGCGCAACCGAGACGGCGCTCGTCCCACGCTCGATGGTGTCGGTTCCGTACACCGCCTCGACGCCGGCCGCGGAGAGTTTCGTGTAGGCGTTCGCCGCGAGCAGGGGGTGGACGCAGGTGACGAAAACGCGCCCGACGTTTCGCTCCCGGAGGACGGCGACGGCCTCGCTCATCGTCGAGCCCGTCGCGATGATGTCGTCGGTAACTACCACGTCTCGACCGGCCACGTCGACGTCGCTCGGCGAGATTTCGACCTCGGTCCCCGAGTGACGGGTTTTCTCGAAGTAGTCCGTCTCGCCCGTTCCGTAGGCGTCTCGAACCGTCTCGGCGAGGTCGATCGCGCCTGCGTCTGGCGAGAGGAAAACGGGGTCAGAAAGGTCGGCGGGAAGCGGGTCAGCTAGTCGCCCCGCGGCGTCGACAGCGGTCGCCGTCGGCTCGAAGAACTCACAGACCGCCTCCTCGTGTGGGTTGACCGTCAGCACACGGTCCGTGCCGGTCGAGATCGCACGAGCCACCGCTCGGGCGGAAATCGGCTGACCGGCCTCGAAGGCGTCGTCCTGCCGGCCGTACCCCATGTACGGCAGGACGGTGACGACCTCGTCGACGCCGGCCTCGCGGACGGCGTCTTGCAGCTGGAGTACCTCGATGTGGGCGTCGCTCGAAACCGTCGAGGCGACGACGATCGCACGGTCGCGGTCCCCGTCGAGGCCGGGGATGGACGCGAGTAGTTCGCCGTCCGGAAAGCGGTCGTACTCGGCGGTGGCGAGCGGTTCCTCGAGTTCGGCTGCGAGCGCCGCGGCGAGCGCCTGCGACGCGGATCCGCTAACGATCATACTCGTGCCCACAGCGCGCGGGGTAAACCAGTTTTCGTTCTTCGGACCTCGCTCGTCGAGTTCCCGTCTGGAACCCCCGGCTCGGAATCGATAACGCTGTGTCAGTTTTGTGTCGCATGTGCTGAGACGACTGCGAGCCCCGTCACACCATCTATTCCGAGCGCACGGGTTCGCCACTCCTCGCCCTCCTCGGCCGCACAGAACGTGCCGTGTTCGGTGACGGCGTACACCGCATCGCCGTAGCCGATTCCGACGACCGGGCCGGTCGCGATGCCGCGTTCGCGCCACTCGCCGTCGTCGAGCGCAAAAATCGTCTCGTCTGTGCTCGCGTGGGCGCGAGCGAGTTGGCCGGGTTCCGAGCGCGGGTCGGCGGCGACCGTTCGAAACGCCCCGTCGAGAATCTCCATCCAGCCGTTGCCGAGTTTGTACAGTCCCTCGTCGGTCGCCGCGAGCGGAACGCCGGCTGCAGAGACGTCGCTGACAGCGGTTAGCCCGGCGTGGTCGAAGCCGCCGTCATGGACGCGGTAGACGCCAGCATCCGTTCCGACGAGGTCGCCGTCGATCGCTCGAACGGCGTCGATCGCGTCGCTCTCGAGGTCGACCCAGTCACCGTTGGCGGATTCGGAACGGGCGACGCGGCCGTCCGAATCGGCAGCGATGAGGGCATCTCCGTCGACGCCGACGGCGACTGCAGGACCGAACCCGGTTTCGACGAACGATGTGTCGGCCGCGTCAGTCGCGGCCTCGTCGTTCTCGGGCGAGCGCACCAGTACGTCCTCGTCGGTGGCGACGGCGACTGCCTCGTCGGCCGCCGCGATGTCGCGCGCGTCACACCGTTCACAGAGGGCGAACTCGCCGACGGTGTCCCCGGCGACCCGGACGCGGACGACGCCGATCGAACTCGCCACGTACGCCTCGACCGCACCCGATCGATCGCCGTAAACGCGCTTTTCCTCGATCGAATCCATACGTTACCCTCGAGCGCCCGCGCCGAAAGCGTTCCGTCTACTGATCTTGTTCGGAATCCCTTTGGGGGTTCCGACAGAGTAGTGGCCTATGGAAGTCTTCGGATCGAGCGGGACACGCGGCGTCGCCAACGAGGAGCTGACGCCTGCGTTCGTCCTGCGGGTCGCGAAAGCGGCGGGGACGGCCTGGGGGGCCGACCGGGTTGCGATCGCGCGTGACACGCGCTATACCGGTCGAATGCTGGCCGACGCGGCCGCGAGCGGGCTCGCAAGCACCGGCACCGACGTCGACCGGCTCGGTACGCTCCCGACGCCGGGAGCGCAGTGTTACGCCGAACGCGAGCGCGTTCCCGTTATCGTCGTCACCGCCTCGCACAATCCACCACAGTACAACGGAATCAAACTCGTCGGTGCGGACGGCGTCGAACTCGCCGTCTCGGACCTCGAGCGGATCGAAGAGACGCTGCTCACCGAGGGATTCACGGTCGCACCGTGGGACGAGACCGGCCGCGTTCGAACGGTCGACGGCGTCGCATCCGACTACGTCGACGATCTGCTCGCCGCGGCCAACCGCGAGGTGATCGCAGACGCTGACCTCACCGTCGCGCTCGATCCCGCCCACGGCGCGGGTGCGCTGACGAGCCCCGAGTTCTTCCGCGAACTCGGCTGTCGCGTCGTCACGGTCAACGGTCAGCCCGACGGTCACTTCCCCGGGCGAGATCCCGAACCGATACCAGACAACCTCGGGGATCTCGGGCGACTCGTCCGCGCGACCGATGCGGACGTCGGTATCGCCCACGACGGCGACGCCGATCGAGCCATCTTCTTCGACGAGACCGGCGCGTACGTCGAGGGCGACGCGACGTTCGCCGCGCTCGCCGCCGCCGAACTCGAGGCCGGCGATACGGCCGTTTCGGCGGTCAACGTCTCACAGCGCCTCGTCGACGTCGTCCTCGAAGCCGACGCCGACCTCGAACTCACCCCCATCGGCTCGACGAACATCATCACTCGCATCGAGGAACTCGAGGCCGACGACAGGCGGGTCCCCATCGCCGGCGAGGGCAACGGCGGCATCTTCTTCCCGGGCTACCGACTCGCACGCGACGGCGCGTTCACCGCGGCGCGATTCCTCGAACTCGTCGCCGAACGGCCGGTGAGCGAGATCGTCGCGCCTTACGACGGGTACGCCAACGTCCGGCGCAACGTCTCCTACGAGTCCACCGCCGAACGCGACGCCATGCTGGACGCGGCCGCGAACCACGCCAAGGAGGCGGACGCCGAACTCAACACCCGCGACGGCTACCGGCTCGACTACGGCGACGCCTGGGTGCTCGCCCGCCCCTCCGGCACGGAGCCGCTCGTCCGGGTCTACGCCGAGGCTCGCGACGGTGACCGTGCGGCCGAACTCGCCGACGAGTTGGTCGAGACGCTTACCGACGCGAAGACGACGGCCTGATCGCCGCCGGTGCCTGTTTTATCGACAGTTGCGACGCCAGAACGGATCTTCGAGAGGGACGCATTGACCGCTCCCCGGTTAACCGAGGACGGGACTCGCCAGTACGAGCGCGATCGCACCCGCGATGACCACGCTGGCGACCACCATCGCCGCGGTCCCGATTCGGTCCGGGCGCGCTATCGACAGTCGCGATCCGACGTCTTCGACGGTCGTTCGCAGTATCTTGGCCCCGTCGAGCGGGTAACACGGAATACAGTTGAACGCGCCCAGCAGGAGGTTGAGCCACCACGCCCAGAAAAGCAGGTTCGCGGCGAGAAAGACGCCGCTGCCGAAAACTGACAGCGGACCGGTCACGGTGTAGAAGTTTGCGACCGAGCCGACGAACCCGCCGAAGTTAGCCGTCGAGATACCCCCGATCATGCCAGCGAACGGGAGGGCGAACACCGCCACTCCGCGGTCGAGAACGGACGAGTCGAGTCCGTCGCCGGCCGGCTGTCCCTGCATGATAGCGAGGTGTTGCTCGCTCGGATGGGCAGTGGCACCGAAGTCTGTCACGGTGATCCCGCTCGTTCCCGCGACCGGCGAGAGTCCGAGAACGGCCGTCCCGTCGCGTTCCCCGAGGGTCACGTCGTACCGCTCGCGCTCGCCGTCGACGACCGCCTCGACGGTGACGTCCTCGCCGGGAGTTGCGTCCGCAAGCACCGCGAAAAGCGCGTCCTCGTCGACGACCCGCTCCCCGTCGACGTGGGTGAGCACGACCGAGTCGGGATCGTCGTCCGGGGTCGGCACACCGGCGGCCGCGAACGGCCCGTCGGGGTCGATCTCGGCAACCGCGACGCCAGCGACGACCGTCGTCGTCGCCCTGCCGTCCGTTTCGAGCGCGGCGTTCGTGTGGTTCTCGAGGGCCGCCTCGAATTCACGTTCGGTGTGGACCGCCGTGCCGTTGACCGCCGTGATCGCGTCACCGGGCTGGAGGTCGGCTGTCGTACCGTGCTCGTCGTTCGATCCGCCGCCGGCGAGCGTGCTCGTCACCACGACCGACCGCTCGAGGCGTACCGTCTCGGTACCGTCCCGATCACCCTCAACTGCGAGTTCGACGGTTCGATCGGGTTCGGCCTCGAGGGCAGCGTGCAGGTCCGCGGCTCCGTCGATCGGTTCGCCATCGACGGCGGTAACGACGTCGCCCCGTTCCAGCCCCGCGTCCGCGGCCGGCGTCGCGGGGTAGACGCCGCCGACCGCGAGACCGGGCACGGCGGCGATCGAGGTCGAGACGAGCGCGACCAGCAGGACGAACGCCGCAAACGCCAGCGCGAGGTTGTTCGCGATCCCCGCCGCGTAGATTCGGTTGCGACTTCGCGTAGCGGCTGCATCCTCGTCGTCCTCGTCGACGCCGACGAACGCCCCGAAGGGGACGATGGTCAGGAAGATCAGCCCCGCCGACTCGACGCCGACGTCCTCGACGCGACCGAGCACGCCGTGACCGAACTCGTGGACGAACAGGCCAACGAAGAGCCCGAAAACGATCTCTGGAGCCGCCGAAAGCGGCAGGAAGTCGTTGACTCCTGGAATCGCGAGGGCGTTTCGCGGCTGGTTGACCTCGCTCGCGGCGTCGGTCGTCAGCGCGGCGTAGGCCGCAAACAGCACGAGGACGCTGGTCGCGACGAGCAAGACGAGCGAGACGAGGACGCCGCCGTCGGTCCAGGCGCGCCAGACGCGACGGTATCGAGGACGGGCCAGCGTATCGAGGACGCCGAGGCCGTTTCGCGTCTCGAACGTGATCAGGGGACCGGAGACGCTAACCCAGGAAGGGAGCGATCCGCGGGCCTGCAGACCCATCGCGACGACGGTAGAGGCGAGGACGCCGACGCCGATCCAGAGCAGCGTCGTCAACATGGCGACTCGATCTCCATCGCTGTTCTCGCCGGTTTCATCTCCGTCGCGCCCGCTGGTGACCGTTCGATTCGCGGCGACCTCCCAGCACACCACGACGCCGGTCGAGACATCCATCCCGAAAACATCAGTACGATTCTGGTCGGAAAGAAATACTATCAACGTACCGATTCGATCATCGGCTCGTCGGCGTCGAGACCGCGCTGTAACTCGATCGCGGCGGCGAACGCGACCAAATCCACGCTCGCCACGCCCACGGATCGGTTCCGAACGTTCGGAGACATTGCCGGCAGTAGTTCTTTCCCGTTGTTCGTTGTCCCATTGGTACGAGCACGCACACACGTGACTGCAACTGTCCTTTCTCGGGGCCCGCGTTGGCCGACCCGCGACAGATGACGGATCGCGACAGCGGCGGAGATCACGATAGCGCCGGCGATCACCTGGAGACGACGGAGATCGACGACGAGGGGCCGCCCGCGTCACAGCCCGATCCGCTGGTCGGATCCGACTCGCGGGTCGACGCACTGTTACACTGGATCTACCTTGACGGTGACCGAACCGTCCTCTCCGGCGCGTTGCTCGTCGGCGTCTTCGGGGCGTGTCTCCTGTTGATCTCCGCGGACCTGATCACGCCGGCCGAGGCCGGCGACATCACCGCCATCGCCGCGGCGCTCGTCGGCGGCATGCTCCCCTTTATCACCGTCGTCCTGGCGATCAACCAGCTCATCCTCTCCGAGGAGTTCGGCACGACGGGCACGTTCTTCGAGCGCCTCGAGGAGACTAGAAAGTACCGCCGGTCGATCGAATTCCACACCGGCTACCGACCGAGTCCAGCCGAGCCGTCCGCGTTCCTCCGAACGCTGATCGAGGCCAAACGCCGAACGGGGTTCGGCCTGCAGAACGTCTGTGCCGACGCGCCCGCGGAGTTGCGAGACGCCGTCGACGAGTACGTCGACACGACGAAACCGAGGGACGAGGGCGCCATCGAGACGCTCGACGGAGCGACGTTCGGAACGTTCGACGTCATCGTCGTCATCATCCACTACAACGATCCCTGGCAGCTACAGGAGGTTAGACAGATTCGGGAGTCCCATCATCACGCCCTCTCCGAGGCGGCCGAGCGACAACTCGACAGGCTAGAAGACCTCCTCCGGGACATCCACGTCGCCCGCCAGTACTTCAAAACGGTCCACATGCAACAGGAGCTCGCGGATCTCTCGAAGATCCTGCTCTACGTCGGCTTTCCAACCTTGCTCGGCGGCGCGTTCATCATCGTCGCCTATAGCAACCTCCTGGCGCTGGATTTCCATCCCTACGTCTACGTCGTGGTCGTCAGCGCGACGATCACGGCCCTGTTCAGCCCGTTCGCCGTCTTGCTCGCGTACGTCCTCCGGATCGCGACGATCGCGCGGCGGACGGCCGCGGATTTCGGTCCCTTCGTTCTCCAACAACAGATCCCGCGCGAGGACATCGAGACGAGTGACGAAACCGAGTAAGGGCGTCTCGTCCGACGACTCGGATGCAGCCTCAGATGTTCAGGAAACCACAACTCAGGAAGCGGATACCCGGCGATGAACGTCCGGCCGCGTCGACTGACGGTTTGACAGTATTCACGACCGCAGTTGCTCCTCGTACCGAGCGCCCGCTCGTTCCGTCGCGAGCAGAAGCTGGTGGGCGACGACGAGGACGACGACGGTGAGGACGATCAACGCGCCCTCGAGCGGTGTCGAGAGCAACCCGAGCGAGACGATCAGCGTCGTCGCGCAGGCCGGCGGGTGACGGGTGTCGGTCGCGAGCATCCCACCCGCGGTCAGCGTCGTCGCGACGACGCCGCTCGCGGCGAGGCGAAGCCCGTCGATCGACCCCGGCTCCGCCGCTGCTGTCATCGAAATTCCGGACGCGAACAGGGTGTACGCGAGCAGGCCGGCGACGACGCCGATCGCGTGGCCGCCGACTACCCGCCGCGGAGAGGTCGCGTCGCTGTCCTGAAACAGCGCGAGGACGAACGCAGAGGGCCCAAGGCTCGGAAACAGCATCGGAAACCCCGAGAGCCACGCCATCGCGGCCGTCGTCGAGAGCAACAGGCCGGTGTGTAGCGTCGTCCCCAGCCGGTCGTCCATACTCGTCGTTGCCGACTCGCGTGGAAAACCTCGCCGGTTCGGTTTCAGGCTCTCGAAACGGACGATTCTGGTATTCGTCCCCTCGGAAACCGACACCGATCAATCGTCGGCGATTGCAGCCCGATCTGATCGTTCGGCTCGTGATAGAAGCGGCGAGCCGTCCGCCTTTGGGCCGAGTTGTGGCCCGACCGCCGATTTGTCGGGGTCGATCACCCGACGCGTCTCGTAGTCGGTCGAGCGCTCGACCGGCACCCGGCCGATCGAGGCGATCATCTCGGCGTAGTCGGCGAACGAGCGGAACTCGCCGTACTCGCCGCCCGCGCGCTTGGTTATCTCCTCGGAGAGGATCGTCCCCATGAAGTCGTCGGCACCGCAGGCGAGCATCTTCAGGCCCTGCTCGTCGCCGTACTTGACCCACGAGGACTGGATGTGCTCGATATTGTCGAGAAAGAGCCGCGAGACGGCGATCATGAGTTCGTCCTCGTCGGTGCTCGCGCCACTGGTGACGACGTCGTGCTCGTAGAGGGGGGTGTTCTGGTGGACAAACGAAAGGGGAACGAACTCCGTGATCGCGCCGTCGACCCGTTCTTGCAGGTCGCGCACGCGTTTCAGATGCATGGCGCGGTGGGCCTCGTTCTCGACGTGGCCGTACATGATCGTCGCCGTCAGGCCGAGGCCGACGTTTGCGGCGGCCTCCATCGCCTCGAGCCAGTCGTCGGTGCCGATCTTGCCGGGGCAGATCACGTCGCGAACCTCGTCGACGAGGATCTCGGCTGCCGTCCCGGGAACGGTATCGAGGCCTGCTTCCTTCAGGCGGCCGTAGACTTCCTCGTAGGACCAGTCGGTCCCGCGGCGGGCGTGGTACCCCTCCTCTGGGGTCATCGAGTGGACGTGTACGCCGTCGACGCTCATCGCCGAAATCTGGTCGGTGTAGGTGCCGGGGCTCGTCTCGTAGCGTTCGGGCGGTTTGTAGTTGACTTCCTTCGGCTCGGGGTGGGCGTCGAGGATCTCACGGTGCTCGTCGTCCAGCGCGAACGCGGGGTGGAGACCCGACACTGAGGTAACCTCGTAGATCCCGCGGGAAACGGCGTCGGCGACGATCTCTCGCGATTCGTTGGGCGTCTTCGTAAAGCCGGCCGTCTGCACGTCGGCGTCGCGCTCGAACGTGTGTGCGGCGTCTTTGAAGTTACAGAACAGACAGCCCACGTTACACGCGGTCGTGACGTTGTTGTTCAGGTTCGCGACGAAGGTGACCTCCTCGCCGACGACCGCGGCGCGTCGCTGGTCTGCGGCTTCCAGTACCCGCTCCTTGCGCTCGCGGTCGATCCCCCCGCTGTCCGTTCCAGTCGTCAGCAACTCGATCGCGTCGTCGACGGTCAGCCGATCGCCCGCCCGCGCTTTCGCCAGCGCGTTCTCGAACGACTGATCCGTCTCGGGGACGTGCTCGAACGCGAGATCCGCCTCGGTCACCGGTCGCTCCATCGTCGGAACGATACCTACACAGCGAGAAAAGCGTGATGATCGGCCGTCGATCGCTCGTCAGTTCTCGCCCGCGTCGTACTGGAGGGCGACCCCCGAGTCGTCGGTCGATCGCTCGTCGTCGACGTCGAACGCATCCAGGGAGACTCGCAACTCGTCCGCCATCTCCGTCAGCGAGTTCGCCCCCGAGGCAACTTCGGTGATCGTCGCGGTCTGTTCCTCGACGGCCGCGGCGACGGTCTCGGTCTCGTTTTTCGTCTCCTCACTGATTTCGGTCGCCTCGTCGACCATCGTCACCACGCGCTCGCTCGCGCGCGCCTGTTCGTCGGTCGCGTCGTTGATCGACTGGATACTGTCGTTCGCCGTCTCGACCTGCGCCGTGATCTCGTCGATCGCCTCGATCCCCTCGTCGACGACGTCGGCCCCCTGATCGACCTGCGATCGCATGCGCTCGATTTCGTCGACCGTCTGATCGACCGAGGCCTGGACGCTGCCGATAAGGTCGTCGACCTCGGTCGTCGCCTCGGCGGTCTCCTCGGCGAGGGACTTGACCTCGTTCGCGACGACCGCGAAGCCGTCGCCGTCCTCCCCGGCCGACGCTGCCTCGATCGAGGCGTTCAGCGCGAGCAGGTTGGTCTGTTCTGCGATGTCGTCGATCAACTCGACGATCTCGCTGATCTCGCCCATCTCGTCGTCTAGCTGTTCGACCTGCTCGGTGATCTCGTCGGCCCGGCGTTCGAGCCCCGCCATCTCTTCGCGGATCTCGCCCGTTGCGTCGCTTGCGACGTCGGCCTGCTCGGCCGCCTGCCCGGAGACGGTCGCGACGTCGTCGGCCGTCGAGGCGATCTCTTCGACCGTCGCCGAGAGTTCGTTCATCTCGCCGTAGACCGCCTGGAACCGATCGCTCTGGTCGGCAGTCGCCGTCGCGATCTCCTCGGCCGAGCGACTCATCTCGTCGCTCGCTCGCTCGATCTCTTCGACTCGGCCCGTAACATCCGCGCTGACGTCGTCGACGTTTTCCGCGAGCGCCTGGATGTCGCCCATCGTTCGTTCGAGTTCCTCGAGCATGTCGTTGAACGCGGTCGCGATCTCGGCGAGCGCCTCGTTGTCGACGTCCTCGTCGAGACGCTGTGTAAGGTCGCCGTCGGCGGCGGTTCCCATGACGCGACCGAACTCGGCCGCCTTCCGCTCGAGTCGCTCTGCGAGTTGCTCGGCCTCACGGCGTGCCACCGCTGCCTCTTCCTTCGAGGCCTCCGCCGCTTCGCGCGACGCCTCGACGTCCTCGATATAGCTCTCCAGATCGACTCGCATCGTCTCGAGCGAGTCGCCGAGTTTCCCCGGCACGTCCTCCTCGAGAACGGGATCGTCGAACTCCTGGCGTGCGATGGCGTCGGCCTGGTCGGCAGCCGTCTCGAGGTACTGCCGAATGTCGCCAAAGGAGCGTTGCACCCGACCGACCTCGTCGATCCGCCCGTCGTCCGCGATATCGACGTCGGTCTCCCCACGAGAGAGTGCGTCGGCGTTTGCGGTCAGGTCGCCCATCGCGTTCGCCGTCGAGCGACCGATCGTCGCGCCGATGACGAGGAAGCCGGCCAGCGCGACCGCGACGACGACGATCAGCGAGTCCGCGACACTGTCCGCGAGGGCGAACGCGTTCGATTGGGGCGCGTGCGAGAACAGGACCCAATCGGTCCCCGGAACGTGTGCGTAGCCGATGATCTCGTCGGCGTCGTCGTCCTCGATGGTCCCCCAACTGTTGTTGAGTGCAATCTGGAGATTATCGCCGTCGAGCCCGCCGCGGTAGTCCGACAACACCACCTCGTCGTCTTCGGCGACCAGCACGTCCCCGTCGTCGGAGTCGACGACTTTCGTCGTGCCGCCGTCGATCGGGTTCGCGAACTCGTCCGCTCGATCGGGTGCACTGGCCGCGATCATCACGAACCGATCCTCGTCCTCGTCGCCGACGGGACTGATGAACGCGATCTGGTGTTCGCCGTTGTGCTCGTAGGTGTCAGAGAACGTCGCCTCGGTGTTCGTACTCTCGAACTGGGACCTGCTGGTCGCGGCGTACTCCACTTCGGTCAGCCCGCCCATGTCGTAGAGGTGTATCTCGAGACCCATCCCGTCGACGTCCGTTCCGACCTCTTCTTCGTCCGTACTGTGGACGATCGTATCCGACTCGATGTAGTGTATCGCGTGAATATCGTTCGACAGTTCCTCGAACTCCGATTCGAGTGTCCGGTCGATCTCCTCGTCAGATCCCTCTCTGATCTGGTGGAACGACGACAGCATTCGAACCTGTTGTTCGTTATTTTCGACCCAGCTCCCGATCTCGGTCGCCTCGTCCTCGGCGGTGAGGTTCATGTCGTGATGGACGTCAGCGGAGAGCTCGTCCGAAATACCTCCGTAATAAAAGAGGGACACTGCAACGGTACTGATGAGAACGATCGCGATGATGATTCCGAATTTCGCGACGTAGCTCCTGCGTAATCGATCGGGAACGTACTCGCGTAATGAATTTTCATTTTCTGAAGGTGTAGTCATTGCCAAAACGGAAACACTGCCACTGAAAAGTATTTGTGGCCGTTCTATCGTCTGATCTTCAGATTCTGATTCATGTCACTATCTATCACTGACGTACTCGGCCGAGTAACGGATACTGAAACCTTCATGGGCCAGCACCCCGGCAACTGATGTATGGACGATGGAGACCAGGGGCCGCTCGCGCGAGGTGGCGTCCGTGACTAGCGTCAAGGAGTTCCGCATCGAAACAGCAGCGACCGCCGACTCGCTCGGACGCGGCTCGTTCGTCTTTACCGACGACTACTCGGTGTTCGACTGGGGGAAGATGCCGGACCAGATTCCCGAGAAAGGGGCAACACTCTGTACGATGGGTGCGTTCAACTTCGAGTTGCTCGAGTCGGCGGGCGTACCCACGCACTACCGCGGCGTGGTCGACGGCGGCAACGTCGTTCCGCTCGCGGACGTCTCGCGACCGCCGTACGAGATGGCGATCGATCTCACGCAGGTCCCCGACCTCCCGAACGACGGCCGGGAGTACGACTACGACCACTACCACGACGCAGCCGGCGAGAACTACCTGATTCCGCTCGAGATCGTCTTCCGAAATCGCGTTCCCGTCGGCTCTAGCCTGCGCCGACGAACCGATCCCGCCGATCACGGCCTGGCGCTCGATAGCTGGCCCGACGAGGTCGTCGACCTCGACGAGCCGATCGTCGAGTTCTCCACGAAGTACGAGGAAGGTGACCGGTATCTCGACCGTGCGGAAGCCGACGAGATCGCCGGACTGGCCGACATCGACGACCTCGACTCGCTCGCTCGCGAGGTCAATCGAGTCATCACCGAACAGGCCGAGTCGGCCGGACTGGACCACGAGGACGGCAAAATCGAGTGTCTCTACGTCGACGGTGAGATCCGTGTGGCCGACGTCGTCGGAACGTTCGACGAGAATCGTTTCAGCTACGAGGGGACCCAGCTCTCGAAGGAAGTCATCCGCCAGTACCACAAGCGGACCCAGCCGTCGTGGGTACAGGCCGTCGAGGCCGCAAAGGCCGAGGCCAAACGAACGGACGTCGCGGACTGGAAGTCCCTCTGCGAGGCGGATCCCGACCCGCTCGATGACGGCGTCCTCGAGACTGCCCGGGATATGTACTGTGCCGGTGCGAACGCCTACACTGGCCACGACCTGTTCGACGCGCCGCCGCTTTCGAGCGCGATCGGTGCCGTTCAACGGCTCTGATGACAGCCGACATTCCTGTCCTTTGTTGACAGGGTTCGCGCCGTCTTCGTGTGTTGCTGGCAGTTGCTCGGCGAAGAAAGCAATCCTCATATGCTGCCAGTAATGAGATGATACTGAGAGCAAATGACGCTCGCCAGCATCGTGACCTCCAGTATTGTCCCGTTCGATCCGACTATTGCAATCGCCGGCGTCGCCAGCGTCATGCTGACGCTGTTCGTCGTCGTCATGGTGTTCCTCGCGCTCGCGCCGACCGTCTCCTCGACGTGGACGGACCAACTGGGCGCGTCCCCGGACGCCAACGCAGCGATCGACGCCAACGAAGCCGACTAACTCGGCGGAACCGTCGAAATTCGTTTCGGACATTTCGACTCTGAGCGACTGCTGTCGCATCGTCCGGCCCGCAAGGACGGTTCAATCGGTTAGTCGGATTCGATCTCATCGGTCTTTCGCTGATCGCTTCGTAACGTGGTCCCAGAGACTCTGGACCACGTCTCTCTCGCTACCGATGGCCGCTTCCGCGCCGGTTTGCTCGCCGAGACGCTAACCGGCGGCAAGTCCGAGGACGTTGTGCACCGGCTTCCTGAATGCCCAACTCGCAAACGGTCTCCAGCCGCTGTTCGAGGATCCAGGCGTTGATCGTGAGAGTACGTGAGCGAAGAATCCGCTCATAGCCGGCTGTAGTGTCGTTTTTCCACCGCTGGCTGATACCGCCGCAACAGGATCGTTCAAGTATCTTACGTCCCACCTGTCAGTCGATGACTGATTCGACGGACGAGGAGTCACCAGCCTGTCGAGACTGCGGCGATCCCGTGACTGAATCGACCGACCGACGAGTCGTACCGACGGTCGAAGACGGTACTGCGATGTATGCTCACTTCTGTGACGACGGCTGTCTCGAATCCTGGGAACAATCGAACTCGTAGAATAGATCGTTTTATCGCCAGTCCCGACGGGAGATAGCGTCGGTTTCGGCCATCGAGAGCCAGGCATCGTCACGCGTGAGATCGGCGATGACGAGATGTGGCTGCCCGTCGATCTCGTCGATCGCTGCTGTCACTGCACGCTCATCGACGGACTGTCGATCGACTGGCTCCGCGTTCGGTGACATGGGTACAGATACTCGTCTGGAAGACATGAATGTTTTGGTATAGCTCTAACAAGTGGTTAATCGGTCGTTTATCCACTCGTTTGCTGGACGACGAAACCCTGATTCCGATAGCGTGGAGAGTAACCAATAGCTACCTGTCGTCGGCTACGACGCTGCCGATCCCATCGACCGGCCGATCCGGCGTAACGTCGTCGATTTCATCGGGGAGGCCGAGCTGGTAGGTCGCGTCGCTCTCCCGGACCGTCGTTCGACCGCGGTGGACCGAGACGTCGCCGTTCAGGTGGAGCTGCACGGCTTCGAGCAACGCGTCCGCTTCGAGCGGCTGTCCTCGCCGTTTCATCTCCGAAAGATCGGCATCGTCGGGAACGTCGAACGCTCGCTGGGTGATGATCGGCCCCTGATC
The DNA here is from genome assembly GCA_046614585.1 of Natrialbaceae archaeon A-arb3/5. GTDB lineage: Archaea > Halobacteriota > Halobacteria > Halobacteriales > Natrialbaceae > JBKKHI01. Next base: position 26,348 of record JBKKHI010000001.1, read on the forward strand.
GAGGTCGGTCGTCACGTAGTGGGCGGTTACGCCGGCGACGCGGACGCCCTCCTCGACGGCCTGCCGATAGGCCTCAGCGCCAGGGAAGGCCGGCAGCAGCGACGGGTGGACGTTGATGATGCGGTCCTCGTACCGAAAGACGACGTTCGGGCTAAGGATCCGCATGTATCGTGCGAGAACGATGAGATCGACGTCGTACTCCGCGAGACAGTCGAGGAGTTTCTCCTCGTTTTGCTGGCCGCTCTCGTCGCCGATATCGTGAAACGGAACGCCGTAGTGCTCGGCGAGCGGCTGGAGGTCGTCGTGGTTGCCGATGACGACGCCGATGTCGGCACCGAGCTCGTCGTTGGTCCACGCCTCGAACAGCGCCTCGAGACAGTGGCTCTCTTTGGTGCCGAGCACGGCGATCTGCTGGGTTTCGCGGTCCGCGGGGAATCGGACCTGCACGTCCAGTCCGAGGTCGTCACCCAGCTCGTGAAGGTCGTCTCTGAGCGTCGCCTCGGTACAGACCATCTCGGCGGTGTCCACCGCGAGGTACATCCGGAAGACGTCGTCCCGAACCGCCTGATCGAGGTCTTCGATGTTGATCCCGCGCTCGAACAGGAGGCTGGTGACGCGGGCGACTAGCCCGGTGTCGTCTTCTCCGATTACCGTAATTTCGGTCAGATCGGTCGTCATCGAGACCACCTCCGGTCGAGCGAACGTCGGAACATTACGCCGAATACAGGCCACGAACGGCTAAAAGTCCTGCTTTCTTTCCGTGTTCGATATGGACGTTGTCGACGATTTCACACCTCCAGAATGTCACGATCGTTCGGGTAGAATACGGTGCCAGTACGGACTACAACTTTATAGTTCGGGTCGTTTTACTAACTGCGTCTGACGGGGTTTTATACCACCGACTGTGGAACGCGGCTTCAGTCACAGACCGTGACAGATGGGTGATACTGATGACTGCAACATCGTCCTCTCACGACGAAACCGAAACAGACCGCACGTCCGAGAACGCGGTCGTTTCCTACGATTGGGGTAGCGGGGAATCACTTTCGACGACGATCGTTTCGACGATTTCGGATCTCTCCGGCAAGAATCCGGACGAAATCGAGCGACTCTACGATCATCTCGATCCGGACTCCCTCGAGTCGATCTTCGAACCGACAGCAGGGGGTCGCACACGGAACGCCGGGAGCGTCGCCTTTCACTTAGAGGGGTACGCGGTCACCGTCCACGCCTCGGGAACGATCGTCGTCACCAGAGCGTCGTAAACCGGTTGGAGGCGGTTCGTCGGCCGGATCCGTCTCGCTGAGAACGGAGTCGGCACCGAGCACGCTGACTCCCGACTCGAGTCCGACTGGTGACGACGCACCGAACAGACGGGCTACGAAGTACCGTGCCCTCGTCCGGAACGCCGATCACCTGATTTCGTCCCGAGCAACGAACGCGTCTCCGTGTGCCGCGATCCATTGGTCAGTTACGCTGTCGGCACTGACAGACGAGTAGATGGTACAGACGTTCGGCTTTCCGTCCCGTTTCTCGACGTACGCCTGATAGCACGGGGAGACGTCTCCATCTGCTGTCGGTGGGTCGGTGATCGACTCTCGTTCGACGTCGGCATTATGGTCAGTCATGGTCGGCGGTTTCCGTTCGCTCAGTCCGCAATGCCGATTTCCTCCTGTGTCTGGTGGTCTCCGTTCTCATCGGCGTCGACGGCATCGTCATCGTCCGCCGGTTCTTCCGGTTCGAACGTCGGGAACCGGTCGTCGTACGCCGAGTGATCCGCGTCGAGTTCGTCGTCGGCGAGCAGACAGTCCTCGAGGTCGGCCCGAACGGACTCGTGGTCCATCTCGGTGCCGATCAGGACCAACTGGTTGCTGCGATCGCCCCACTGCTCGTCCCAGAGCGCCTCGAGATCGGGATTTTCCTCGAGGCGCTCGCGACGTTCCTCGGAATCCAGCGCGGCGACCCACTGCCCGCCGGGTGCGATCCGTACCGACTGACCGGCGACGTTCAGCGTCAGCGCCTCGTCCTCGCGGTTCGCGATCCAGAAGTGTCCCTTCGCGCGGACGACCTCGTCGGGGAACCGATCGAGCAGGTCGGCGAACCGCTCCGGATGAAACGGCCGTCGCGCCTCGAAGACGAACGAGGTGACGCCGTGTTCTTCCTCGGCGGACTGGTGGGGCTCTTGAAGCTCTTGAATCCACCCTGCCGAGTGACTTGCCTCCTCGAAATCGAATCGACCCGTCTCGACGATGTGCTCGGGTTCGATGCGACCGTGTTCCGTCCGAACGATTTCGGCGCGGGGCTGTAACGCCTCGACCGTCGATTCGATCTTCTCGAGGGTGAGGTCGTCGACCAGATCGCACTTGTTCACGAGCAGGACGTCGCAGAACTCGACTTGCTCGACGAGCAGATCGCCCAGATGTTTTTTCGTGCCGTCGTCGTCGAGTATCTCGTCGGATTCCATCGCCGCTTGGAACTGGTGGGCGTCGACGACGGTGACGGTCGTATCGAGGTGACAGCCCGAGAGCGGCTCGATACCGGTCTCTTCGTAGAACTCGGTCGGATCGAGATCGGACTGATCGAAGCCGAGTGTGAGCGTCTGTGCAACGGGCAACGGCTCGGCGACGCCGGTCGACTCGACGACGATGGCGTCGAACTCGCGTTCACGGGTGAGCTCACCGATGGCGTCGAGCAAGTCGCCGCGAAGCTCACAGCAGATACAGCCGTTCGAGAGTTCGACCAGTTCCTCGTCTTCGTCCGCGATATCGGAGGACTCGGCGACCTGCTCCGCATCGACGTTTACCTCGCCCATGTCGTTGACGAGCACGGCCAGGTCGTCGTCGGTTTCGCGCAAGACGTGATTGAGAACGGTCGTCTTCCCGGCACCGAGCGTTCCCGACAGTACCGTGACGGGGATCGAATCGTCTTCCATCGATTGCCAACAATACCTCCAAGCTAATAGTAGTTATTATCTTATCCAATATATTTATTAACATTACCGGTGCGCCGTTTCACCCGTTTCCCACGAACAGCGGAAGTCAGCTTCCCCACGAGATAAAAATAACCAGAACCTCTCCTTTAGTAACTATTACTAAATCAACAACCTCAAGTAATAATCCAGCGTACGGAAGGCCATGCACGAGTGCGTTATCGTCGGTGGGGGTGTCCACGGCACCTATCTCATCCAGCGCCTGCTCGAGGACACCGATATCGAGCGCGAGTCGGTCGCGCTCGTCGACCCTAACGAACGGCTTCTCGCCTCCTTTCGCCGGAAGGCTCGCGCCTGCGACATGGACGCGCTTCGATCGACGTTCGTCCACCACGTCGGCACCGAGCCGTTCGGGCTGGAGAGCTTCGCCGAGGCTCGCGACCGCGAGGACGAACTCATCTCGCGGCCGAGCTATCCGCGCTGTCCGTCGCTGTCGCTCTTTCTCGACTACGCCGAGTACGTCATCGACGGCACCGACCTCGCCTCGCTGCACCGCCGGGCAGCCGTCGAGTCGATTTCCCGTCCCGACGATGGAGGCGAGGGCTTCGTCCTCGAATGTCGCGATCCGGACGGGTCGACGACGTCGATCCGAACGCGTGCGTGCGTCCTGGCGATCGGTCACGGCGGACGATATCGCACCCCGGCGTGGGCAGCCGACCTCGACGCGGTCACACACGTCTGGGATGACGCCTTCGATCCGGACGCTGCCGCCACAGAGACGATCGTCGTCGGCGGCGGGATCACCGCCGCCCAGCTCGCGATCTGTCTGGCCGACCGCGAGTCGGTGACGCTGCTTTCGAGACACGAACTCGAGACGGCCACGGTCGAGGCCGATCCGCGCTGGATCAACTGGAACCACATCGAACGCCATCTTCACCGGCACCCGCCCGGCTCGCGGGCGCGCAGCGACGTGCTTCGACAGGCGCGAAACGACGCTACGATTCCGCCCGCCTTGTTCGAGCGCCTCCAGACTGCCGCCGTGGACGACGACCTGACGATCCGCCGTGGCGAGGGCCGCTCGGCCCGAACGGTCGATGGGCGCAGCCGACTCCTGCTCGAGGACGGCGGCTGTCTCTCCGCCGACCGCATCGTCCTCGCGACCGGGTTCGAACCGGTGTTCGAACACCCGTTCGTCGAGCAGCTTTCGGCGACGCTCGAACTCGAGCGTGGCCACCGCGGAATGCCGGTCCTCGACGACGAGACGCTTGCGTGGCAGCACTCGACAGGTGATACAACCTCGATCTACGTCTCGGGTGCGCTCGCAGCCGGGACCGTCGGTCCGCTCGCAGGCAATATCGCCGGTGCTCGCAGATCCGCCGATCGGATCACGCAGGCGCTCGCTGCCGACCGTTCACCAGTTCCGGCGGAGTGAGAGGGACTGTTGTAAATCGTTGCCGGTACAACTGTGACTCGTCTGCGGTTGCACCGATAAATCGTTCCAGTAATCCTCTGCGGCAGTCCTCGTCCCCTGCTCGAACCGCGCCGTTTTTCCTCGTCGCAGAGTATTGTGGTACATGGACAAAATAACTCCGTCGCAGCTCGACGAGCGGCTGTCGAACGGCGACGAGCCGTACGTTCTCGATATTCGGCCGCGAAAGGCGTTTCAGCGGGATCGAATCGATGGAAGCCACAACGTTCCGGTCTACGGCGACCTACGCCGGGGCGAGGACGGCGAGTTGCGCGACGCAGTCGCCGACGTCCCCGACGACGAGACCGTCGTCACGGTCTGTAAAGCGGGAATTGTCGCCCGCAAGGCAACGGCCGTGCTCGAAGATGAGGGCTACGAGGTGGTGACGCTCGCCGGCGGCATGCGTCGCTGGAACGGATACCGAAACGGATCGTTCGTCTATCGGCTGCGCTCGCTGCTCGCTCGTCTGTCCCTGACCCGTCCTGGGTAACGCCGCCGACAGTATCCACGAACGTGTATCACGGACTCAAGGCGAAAGCGTTTTTGAGCACGGATACGGGGTTTCAGGTAATGACGGCCTACACCGCGACGGTGACGGTTCGACTCAAACACGGCGTCCTCGACCCCGAGGCCGAGACGACGAAACAGGCCCTCGAACGGCTGGGCTTCGACCTCGAGGACCTGCGCTCGGCGGACCGCTTCGAGGTCGACCTCGAGGCGGATTCTGCGGAAGACGCGAGCGAGCGCGCGAGCGACATGGCAGAACGACTGCTGGCGAATCCGACCATCCACGACTACGACGTGGAGGTCGACGAGCGCTGAGATGACGGTTTCAATCGTCAGATTCGGCGGTTCGAACTGCGACCGCGACGCCGAGCGGGCGCTTTCTCACCTCGGTATCGACGCCGAAATCGTCTGGCACGAGGACGGTCTGCCGCACGAAACGAGCGGCATCGTTCTTCCGGGCGGCTTCTCCTACGGGGACTATCTCCGAGCGGGCGCGATGGCGGCCCGCTCGCCGATCATGGACGAGGTCCGCGAGGCGGCGTCCGACGGCGTCCCCGTGCTCGGCGTCTGCAACGGCGCGCAGGTCGGCTGTGAATCCGGCCTGACCGAGGGCGCGTTCACAACCAATGCGAGCGCGCGGTTCCAGTGCGAGCACGTTTATCTCCGCGTCGAACGCGACGACACGCCCTGGACGGCCGCCTACGAGGAGGGCGACGTCATCGAAGTCCCCATCGCCCACGGCGAGGGCCGCTACGAAATCACCGACGAGCGACTGGCCGAGCTCGAGGACGAGGATCGAATCCTATTCCGGTACTGTGATGAGAACGGCAACCTCACCGACGACGCAAACCCGAACGGGTCGAAACACAACGTCGCGGGCGTCCTCGGCGACCGCGAGACCGTCGCGGTGTTGATGCCCCACCCCGAGCGCGCGACGCTCCCCGACGTCGGTCCGACGGACGGTCAGGGCGTTCTCCGCGGATTCGACGGCGAGGTCGACACGTAACGCCTTTGTTCGACGACACACGCCCGTCTGCCGGAATCGGTTCCGGCTACGACGTCGTTTCAGCAACCGTATCAATTATCTTGGTTGGGTGGCTCACATGATATATCGTGACACGTACCGATAGCCGAATTCTCCTTGTCGGCCCCGACGCGACCGCGGCAGTCTCTCGACGGTTGCGCGCCGACGCGACCGTCCAGGTTGTCGACTCCGCAGCCGCCTGTCTCTCTGCGCTCTCCTCGATGGACGTCAACTGCGTCGTGACGACCGACGATCTTCCAGAGACCGGATGCGTCGAACTCTGTACACGCATTCGAGACGGGTTTCCCGCCGTTCCGATCGTCGTTCTTGCCTCGGATGGCTCCGAAGCGCTCGCCGGCGAGCTCGTCGCGGCCGGCATCGACGGCTACGTCCCTCGTTCGCAGGGGCTCGACGCGCTCGTCTCGCGAGTCTCGGACGTGATCGAAGCGCCCGAGTCCGAGGCGGAACCCGCCCGATCCGGGTCGTCTCTCGATGGAGTCGATATCGAGGAACAGCTCCGCGTGGAGCGAGACCGCTTCGCCGCGCTGTTCGAGAACGTCCCCGACGCCGTCGTCGTCGGTCGCCACGACGAGCACGCCGCGGAGTCGATCATCGAGGCCGTCAACCCGGCGTTCGAACGGATCTTCGGCCACGACGAGTCGGAACTCGTCGGCGAACCGCTCGATCAGTTCATCGTCCCACCCGAGAAGGAATCCGAGGCCGAGACGTTCAACCGACTCGGCAGTCAGGGCGAGGTCCTCGAAGCCGAAGTCACGCGCCGCGCCGTCGACGGGTTGCGCGAGTTCATCGTGCGGGTCGTCCCGATGGAAACCGATGGCACCTCCGACCAGGTCTTCGGCGTCTACACGGACATCACCGAACGAAAGCGCCGACAAAAACGCGTCGAGATACTTAACCGCGTGTTGCGCCACGATCTGCGAAACGGGATGAACGTCGTCGACGGCTGTGCGGAACAACTCGCTGACACCGCTTCGGCCGAGGACGCGATGTATGTCGAGACGATTCAGGAACGCGCAGCCGACCTCGTCGACCTCGCGGAGAAGACGCGGGCCGCCGAACGGACCCTCGAACGCAGCGACTCGACGACTGATCCGATCGATCTCTGCGGTGTGGCTCGTCGAGCGATCGCCCGTCTCGAACAACGGTATCCCGACGCCGACGTGTCGTACTCGCTTCCGGAACGGCGTCTCGTTCGCGCCGACAAGGATCTCGAAACGGCGATCTTTCAGGTGCTCGAGAACGCGGCCGAACACAACGATCTGGAGACGCCGGCTATCGACATCTCACTGCGTGATCGGCCGGACGACGAACTGATTCGACTGTCGGTCGCGGACGACGGACCCGGCATCTCTGACGAGGAACGGGCGCTCCTCGAGGAGGACGAAGAGATCACACAGCTTCGACACACCAGCGGGCTTGGTCTCTGGTTGGTCAAGTGGGTCGTCACGCAGTCCGGGGGGCGGCTTTGCTTCGGGGAAAACGAGCCTCGCGGAACGATCGTTACCGTCGAGATTCCACGTGCAGCAGCCGATTCGTCCTCCATACCGGTCGACGAGGACTTGGACCAGCAGTGAGCGGTGTGCCTGTTTCCGCCGATTTTTCCCGTCCGAGCGTTAGGAAACGTATAGCGAGTACGCGATCACGATGAAACCGGCGAGCATCAATAGACTCTCGAGCAACAGCCCCGTTCGAAGCGAGACGCTGAGGAGTTCATACAGGACGCCCGCCAGCACGAACCCGAGCGTGACCAGCCCGAAGCCGACCGCGAGACAGCCAAGCGCGCGCTGTCGCGTTCGCTGGTAGGCCCTGTATGTAAAGAACGTGATAACGCTACCGACGACCAGCACGAGCGTTTTGACGATGGCGAGTGCGATCGCGGTCGTCGTTCCGATGGCGTCCGGACTCATCCTGCCAACAGGTCCGTGATTCGTGACGACGGTCAAGTAGTTTCCGTTCGCGTCAACCGAACGTTCGACTCATGCGATTCGACGGCCGCGTGGCCGACGAGACGGGTTGAACACGCTCGAGCGAAGGTTTTCGTCGCTCCGGTTCGGATAGCACCCATGGCACGACTCGTCGAACTCGACGCGACCGGTCCGCGAAAACTCGATTCCGACGATATCGACGACGAGAAAGGTGACGTCGCGGTCTGTCAGTGTGGCCTCTCCGACTCGTTTCCCTTCTGTGACGGCAGTCACCGACGAACCGCAGACGAAGACGACGGAACGACGTACGTCTACGAAGACGGCGAGCGGGCGGAACTCGATCGTGTGGTTACGGCCGACGAGGGCTGAGGCGGGTGCTGTAACGATGCATCGGTACGACCGCGTCACGGCTTGGCTGCGTCGGAACTGACGCCCTGTCAGCCGTACGAGTCGACCCGTTCGAGGCCGCGACTCAGATCGATCGCGCCGAGTTCACCACGACGAGCGCGCTGCTTGCGACCATCGCCGCGGCGGCAAAGAGCGGGTTCAACAGCCCGGTTACCGCCAGCGGAATCGCGACCGCATTGTAGACGAACGCCCAACCGAGGTTCTGTCGGATTCGGCGGTGCGTCCCGGCCGCGACGTCGAACGTCTCCGCCGCGACCGTCAGATCGTCGCCGACGATCACGGCGTCGGCCGCATCGGTCGCGAGTTTCGTTCCGCTCCCCATCGCAATGCCGACGTCCGCCGCCGCGAGTGCGGGTGCATCGTTACTCCCGTCGCCGACCATCGCCACGGTTCCACGAGTTCGCAGGCGACGGACCGTCTCGGCCTTTGCTTCGGGTGGAACGCCCGCGAAGACCTCGTCGACGCCATCGACGGCACGGAACCGCTCAGCCGCCGCGCCCTCGTCGCCGGTGAGGACGACGACCTCGCGTCCCGTCGAAAGGGTATCGACGGCCTCGCGCCACTCGTCTCGGGGCGAGTCGCCGACGACGATCACGCCTCGAACGCAGCCTTCCCAGCCGACAGTGACCGGAACGTCCCCCGCGGCACGAGCCTCGTCGAGATGCGACTCGAGCACGGCCGAGGCTGCAAACCCGCGCTCGCGGAGGAACTCGGGATGGCCGACAGCGACTCGGTCACCGTCGACGAGGCCGCTGACGCCGCGGTCCTCGCGGTCGAACGCCTCGACCGCGCTCGCTTCGGCCGCACCCGGTGTCGCCTCGACGATGGCTGCCGCGATCGGGTGTTCGGACAGAGCTTCGACCGCACCGGCCCGCCGAAGCACGGTTTCCACATCGGTTTCGTCGGCCGTGTGGACGGCCGTGACGGTCATCGATCCCGTCGTGAGCGTCCCGGTTTTGTCGAGCACGACGACGTCGACGTCCGGTGCGTCCTCGAAGATGGTCTCCGTGGCGACGACGATTCCCCGTTTCGCCGCCGCTTGTACGCCAGCGGCGATCGCGAGCGGCGTCGCGAGCCCGAGCGCGCAGGGGCAGGAGACGATCACCACGGTGAGTCCGACGAGCAGCGCCGCCGCCGGGCTCGATCCGGTCGCGAGCAGGAGGACGGTAACTGTCGCCGCGAGGCCGAGCACGAGCGGGACGAAGATCGTCGCGAGCTTGTCCGCCAGTCGCTGGACGCCGGGTCGCGAACTCTGGATCGACCACAGCAGCGAGACGAGCCGATCGAGCGTGCTCTCGGCGTCCTCGCCGACCCGAACCACGACCGGCGCGTCGGTGACGACGGTCCCTCCGCGAACGCCGTCGCCCGGTCCTTTCTCGACCGGGAGCGACTCGCCAGTGACGAGGGACTCGTCGATGGCGGCCGACCCCTCGACGAGTTCGCCGTCTAGCGGGACTCGTTCGCCGGGACGCACGAGCAGTCGGTCGCCCGGTTCGACCGCCTCGATGGAAACCGTCTCGCCGTTCTCTCGGCGAGCGTCGTCGACCTGTTGTTCCGTGAGATCGGAAAGCAGTCCAGCGGCGCGTCGCTTGATCCGTTCTTCGTAGTACGTTCCAGCGGTGACGGCGAGGATGACGGCGACGGTCACGTCGAAGTACAGATCCGTCCGCCCGAGCGCCATCGCGAGCGTGCTGTACGCGTATGACCCCACGGCTGCGGTCGCAACGAGCAAGTCCATGTTTGGCATCCTCGCCCGGAGGCTGACGACGGCACCCCGCAGGATGGGATACCCCGTATAGAAGAGCACGAAAGACGTCATCAGCCAGATGTTGACGGCGAGGTACTGTCCGTCGTAGCCGCCGAAGTCGACGACAGCGTCGTACCCAAAGTACGTCGGATAGAGAAAGACGGCGTACCACACCATCACCATCATCCCGAAGAGGCCGCCGCCGATCAGAAACGAGACGAGCGCCTGCTCCGCGTCCGATCCGTCGCGCTCGTCGCCGCGCTCGCGAGCGCTGTAGCCGTACCCCGAGACGGCATCGACCAGTTCGCCCTTCTCGATCCGATCGGGATCGTACGCCAGCCGGACCGCCTCCGTCGCGTAACTCGCCTCGGCGGTTCGGATTCCGTCGATTGCTTTTGCTCTCGCTTCGAGAAACACCTCGCAGGTCGAACAGTGCATTCCCTCGACCGCGAGAAAGGCGTCTTCCGTCTCCGAGCCGTCGTCCTCGCTCCCACGATCCGGCCGATCACCATCGAGGCGCTCGCGAAGTACCGAATCGTCGACTGGCTCGTCGCCTCCGTCGAGCGCCCGATGTACCTCGAGACAGCCGCGACAGCAGAACGAACCCGCGACGTCCTCGTCGGTAACCGGGGTGCTCGGCGTCGGTAGTGAACAGAGCGAACACGTCCGTGCGGACGAATCGGATCGAGAGCGGGATGGCTGAGTCATGCGTTCGGTCGTCGGCTCTCAGACGGTCTGTCGCGTTGAGCTCTGGCCGACGTGACGTCCGGCCTGAAATTTTGGCGACAGTGCCGACAGCGGACCGAATCAGCTGTCGAGTACGCCGCCGTTTCGCATCGGTTTTCCAGTCGTCTGCGGCTCGGGTCGCTCGACGGCGAGCCTCGCTTACGCCGACGATCCATCGTGGTGCGCTTCGACGGGGCTAAACGCGAGGTACAGACACGCGAGGATGAGTGCGACGTTGACCGCCGAGACGATGCCGGCGACCAGTGAACTCCCGAGTGCGTACCAGCTAAGCGGGAGCAGTGCCAACAGCCCGACCGGCAGTGCTATTCGGGGAGACGCCTCCTCGAGTTCCATACTCCTCGATAGTGTGCTGTACCGGTTAATAGTACGTCTCGTTCCTACGAGGTGGGAATTCCTTTAGCCGTTAAGTCATACGTATCCTAACTCGGCGATATGAGCCAATCGACGTCCGAGTCTGAGCAAACGAGGGAGATCGGACACGACGAGTTCGATCCCATCGGGACGCTGGCCCTGATCGGGGTGTATTTCCTGATTCTGGTCGTACTGTGGTTTTTCATGTACTTCGTCGAGTTCCTCGGAAACGATCCGACGGTTGTCGGCGGGACGCTCGTCCCCATTGCTGCTGGGGTGGGGCTTGTATGAATATACACACCTACGAGAAGCTGTGGCTGGTCGCGGCCATGCTGTTGATCGTTGGCTTCATCGCGACGATCACCTACGGCTCGGTCGCGCTCGGCATCACGATGGTCGGCGATCAGGAAGCGACCGTCGAGCCGACCGAGCTCTCGGACGACGACCGATTCGACGATCCACGCGTCGAGCAGGTCGGCGAGAACGAGTACGAGGCATACGTCGTCGCCCAGACGTTTAGCTACCAGCCGGATCTGATCGAAGTACCCGAAAACAGCCAGGTGACGTTCTACGTGACCGCACGAGACGTCATCCACAGCTTCAGCGTCGTGGGAACCAACATCAATACGATGGCCATCCCCGGCGAGGTCGCCGAGATGACCGTCGAATTCGACGAGCCCGAGGAGTACGGCATCGTCTGTAACGAGTACTGCGGACCGGATCACCACAACATGGAGGGGCAACTGCACGTCGTCCCCGAGGACGAGTTCGACCTGACCGAACTGTCCGCCGACGCCCCGGACGAAGTCGAAACCGGTGACGACGTCTCCGTCGACGTCACGGTCGAAAACCGCATGTTCGACGAAATCGAGTCGACGGTCGAACTGGCGATCGGCGACGAAACGCTCACCGAGGACGTCACAATCGCCGGCGAGGAAACGCAGGAGACGACGTTCACGGTCGATTCGGCGGACCTCGGCGACGGCGACCACGACTGGACGGTGACCGTCGACGGTCACGAGGTCGGCGGCTCGGTAAGCGTCGTCGACGACCTCGAAGACGAGGAACACGACGACGATGGTGAACAGAACGATGACGAGGCTGACAGTGACGACCAGACTGCCGATGACACCGACGACGACACCGGAGGTGACGACGCATGAGTAACGCCTACATCGAGGACTTCCCCGCCGAAGCGAAGATCGTTCGAACCGCCTTCTACAGTTCGTTCCTTGCGCTCGCACTCGGCGGACTATTCGGTATCATTCAGACGCTCCATCGGACCGAGGTCTACCGGTTCATGGACTCGGTAGACTACTATACCGTCCTCACCGCCCACGGCGTCTTCCTCGTCATCTCGTTCACGATCTTCTTCCTCGTGGGTATCTTCACGTGGGCGGTAACGACCAGCCTCGACCGGGGACTCGAAGACCTCCGATTTACCTGGGGCTGGTACGGACTGATGGCGGTCGGAATCACGCTGACCGGCGTTGCGATTCTGGCTGGTTTCACCGATGCGACCGATATCAGTGCATCGGTGCTGTTTACGTTCTACGCGCCGCTACAGGCACATCCACTGTTCTATCTCGGTCTCGTCCTGTTCGTCGTGGGCACCTGGCTCGCCGGCGTCGACTGGTTCCGCTCGTGGTGGGCATGGAAGCAGGAGAATCCGGACGAGCGCATCCCGCTGCCGACGTTCATGGTGCTGACGACGATGCTGATGTGGTACATCGCGACGCTCGGCGTCGCCATCGCCATTCTGGCGTTCTTGCTCCCGTGGTCGCTCGGCTGGATCGACAGCGTCAACCCACTGTTGACCAGGACGCTGTTCTGGTTCTTCGGCCATCCCGTCGTCTACTTCTGGTTGATGCCGGCCTACATGATGTGGTACATTCTACTTCCGAAGATTTCGGGCGGAAAACTGTTCAGCGATCCGCTTGCCCGCGTCGTCTTCGTGCTCTTTCTGATCCTCTCGGTGCCGACGGGCATCCACCACCAGTATCTCGACCCCGGCATCGCGGAAGGGTTCAAGTTCATCGCGATGACGAATACGATGTTCCTCCTGTTACCCAGCCTGTTAACCGCCTTTACCGTCGTCGCGAGCATGGAACACGGCGCTCGCCAGCGCGGCGGTGAGGGCTACTTCGGCTGGCTCAAAGCCCTCCCGTGGCGTGATCCCGTCTTCGCCGGCATGGCGCTTGCAGGCCTGATGTTCGCCGCAGCCGGCTTCTCCGGCATGATCAACGCCGGAATGAACATCAACTACCTCGTCCACAACACCTTCTGGGTCGTCGGCCACTTCCACCTCACCGTCGGCACCGCCGTTGCGCTAACCTTCATGGCCGTCACCTACTGGTTCCTTCCACAGATCACCGGCAAGCAACTGTGGAGCCGTTCGGTCGCGCTCGGCCAGGTTGTCCTCTGGTTCATCGGCATGACGTTCATGTCCAACGCGATGCACCGCGGCGGCCTGCTCGGCATCCCCCGCCGAACCGCCGAACCACAGTACGAGGGCTTCGAGTTCGAGGCCGCCGTCGGCAGCGTCGGCGAACTCGACGCCCAGATCGCACTCGGTGGCATCTTGCTCACGCTCTCGCTCGTGTTGTTCTTCGCCAACCTCGTCGGAACCGCGCTCAACAGTCGCAGTGATGACCTGCCCGCAAACAGCTACGCTGAGACGCTGTCCGGCCCCGAGGATGCACCGCAGATCCTCGACAACCTCAAACTCTGGACGGCCATCGCCATCGTGCTCGTGATCTTCGCCTACACCTTCCCGCTACTCTCGATCATCGAACGCGGCGGCCTCTTCGGCCCCGACATCATCGACTTCCCGGTTACCGTTGTCGCCCACGAAACGGGAGCGGCGCTCGCTGGAGTCGCCCTCGAGTCCCTCGACTCCGCCGGCAGCGTCGTTTCGAGTTACCTGACGGGGGTGATCCGGTAGTGCGCATCTCGAAAGGCGCGTTGCTCATCGTTATCGCCTTTACCGTCCCGCTGCTCGTCGAGCTCCGAACGGTGCTCGCGTGGGTCAACGTCGAACTCAGCGTCCTCGAATCCGTCGGGATCGGTATCGCGCTGATCCTCGCGATCGTCCTCTGGGCGCTCTGGCCACAAAACGGCAATTCAAACCCCCCGTCGGGCTCGTAGCGGTCACCACGTTTCGATTCGTCCCTGCCGAACGTCCTCTGCACACCCCTCGCAGTCGGGATGTCCCTCCTCGAAGCAAGCCGGCCGGTACTGCTCGTCGAGCATCACCGCTCGCCGCTCCGCATAGCGCCGACAGACGATCTGCGCCCGCCCCTCCTCGTCCGACGGCAGGCTCCGCGCGTTTTTCGCCATTCGATAGGCTTCTTTGGCCTCTCCGAGTTGCTCGTCGGTCGATTCGCGCAACTGTCCGTACTCTTCGCCCGCCTCCTGCAGCTTCGAACGCAAGAATCGCTCGAGCCGACGACGATCCGCCATTACCCGCTCGTTCGACCGCGTCCCCCATAGTCTCGTCGACGTTCGAAAACGGATGCCACAGCAGAGAGTAAGGGTTAACTGCAGTCCCCGTTTTTTTCCGGGTAACGGGCCCTTAGCTCAGTCTGGTTAGAGCGCTCGGCTCATAACACGGTCGCACTCGTGCGGTTGTGTGGGATACCGAGTGGTCGATGGTTCGAATCCGTCAGGGCCCATGGTTTGGGGATTTGGCGTAAGACCTCTCCAGGAGGCCAAAAACGGCACTTATTCTATTACAGAACACTTCGACCTGACGAGACCATCCAAAATGTGCGGGGTTCTGAGCCAGCCGAATTCGGGACGGTGACACGTGTATGATTTACTGACTTCGATCCTGAGAAACTGGATCCACTTTCAAGAATCAATGAGACTTCTGAACTAATTTTCCTAGAAACTACACCTTGCTTTGGAGTCGCTCGCGGCGTTCTTCGAACTCTTCATCCGAAATATCGCCACGGGCATAGGCCGTTCTCAGCTCTTCGAGTGCAGTATCACTTTGTTGAGTACTGGACTGGCGAATCGAACTGTACAGGAGGTACCCGGCCCCGAGAATTATGAGCAAAGGCACCACCGACATGAGAAGCCACATCCACGTGGCTCCTGTGCCGTTCCACATACTACCGTCCCACATGTGTCCCCATCCCCATACGCCCATCATCGGCATCATCACTACCATCATGAGGAAGGGCAGAAGCAGGATCGCAGCGATGACGATCAGGACCGTCCGAACTAGCGAATCATCGGTTGTCATATTCTGAGATACGCTGTCCAAGTATGTTAGTTAGTCCCCGAATCCCACGCATCAGGAAACGTAGTGCGATCAGATATGATTATGATCAATATCTTACTCCGGAAGTTCGTCGATAAGCACGGTCGAAACGACTCCGGATCGAGCGGATAGAACGTCATCAGCGGCCACGAGACGAGCAGCAGCAACTCGGGTCGGAGTACTTCAATCCACGCTCGTTCTGGCGTACACTCCAATTCCGTCGTGATACGTGCCTGCATAGTGGAAGTACTACACCATCCCGGCTAATGAATTCGTGAGCGTCTCTCAACGGTCTTCTTCGCCAGTAAGCTACTGATCGGAGGCCAACTCATACTGTGAGATCAGCCCCTCGCAGGAGTTGGGCGTTGATTGCGACGATGACAGTACTCGCCGACATCAGGACAGCACCGATAGCTGGTGAAAGTAGGATGCCGATCGGAGCCAACACGCCAGCAGCGAGCGGCAGCGCGAACACGTTGTAGCCGGCCGCCCACACGAGGTTCTCCCGCATCTTCCGGTAGCTCTTCCGGCTCAACTGCACGAGGTGTGCGACGTCTCGCGGATCGTTCTCCACGAGGACGACATCAGCGGATTCCACGGCAACGTCAGTCCCCGAGCCAATCGCAATGCCGACATCAGAACGCGTCAGTGCGGGTGCATCGTTCACCCCGTCGCCAACCATCGCTACCAGTTTACCCTGGTCTTGGAGTTCGACGATTTTCTTGTCCTTGTCTTCCGGAAGGACTTCGGCGAAGTACGTGTCGATGTCGAGTTCCTCGGAGACGGCGCGGGCGACGTCTTCCGTATCGCCGGTGAGCATCGCAACCTCGACGTCCATCTCGTGGAGCGCATCGATCGCCTCGAAACTCTCGTCGCGGATCACGTCCGCGAGCGCGACTGCGCCCACGGCCTCGCCGTTTCGAAGCAGGTAGACGACTCCCTGGCCGCGTTCCCCAGCCTCGTCTGCGAACGCTTTGAGGTCGGTGTCCGGTTCAACATCGAGGTAGCGTAGCAGGTTGGGTCCACCGACGTGGACCGTCTCGCCGTCTCGCACGCTATCCCCGTCCACGCCGGGAGTCGCCGCCGCTTCGACTTCAACGGTCGCACGGACCCCGCGGCCTTCGAGCGCCTCGAATTCGCGCACACTTGGGACGGAAAGCCCTCGTTCATCGGCCTCTTCACGGATCGCCTCCGCAATCATGTGTTCGGAGTCGCCTTCGGCAGCAGCCATCACTGCCAGCAGCTCGTCCTCATCCCAGTCGTCGGTCGTGGTGACATCGACGACCCCTTGTTCACCCTTCGTGAGGGTACCCGTCTTGTCGAAGACGATCGTATCAAGGTTGCGCGCCTCCTCCATGGCGATCCGATCGCGGATCAGCATGCCATTTTGCGCTGCCATCGTCGTGTTGATGGCGACGACCAGTGGAACGGCAAGTCCCAGTGCGTGTGGACAGGCGATCACGAGTACGGTGACGACCCGTTCCACGACTGTCAATCCGAACCCGGCAGCGACGGTCCACGCGACGGCAGTGACGGCAGCTACTGCGATCGCGGCGTAGAACAGCCAGCCCGCCGCTCGATCGGCGAGTACCTGCGTCCGTGATTTACTCTGCTGGGCCTCCTCGACCAGCCGCATGATGCCCGAAAGCGTCGTCTCCTCGCCCGTCGCGGTCACGCGCACCCGGAGGCTACCGTCGCGGTTGGTTGTCCCGCCGATCACCTCGTCGCCCGGTTCTTTCTTGACCGGTCGGGACTCGCCGGTGACCATCGCCTCGTTAACGTTCGACTCGCCCTCCTCGACGACGCCATCAGCGGGAACATTCGCACCCGGTCGCACGAGCACGAGGTCGTTTTCAGTGAGGTCGTCAACGCGGACTTCTTCGGTCTCACCGTCCTCGGTGATCCGTTCGGCTGTGTCCGGCATCAGCTCGGCTAACTCGTCGAGCGCGCCCGAGGCGCGTCGGACGCTGCGCATCTCGATCCAGTGGCCGAGTAAGAAGATGACGATCAGCGTGACGAGTTCCCAGAAGAACGGCTCGCCGATCCCGAACGCGACCGCGGCGACGCTGTAGACGAACGCAACGGTGATCGCCAGCGAGATCAACAGCATCATCCCCGGTTCGCGGTTCCGCACCTCGACTGCGCCCATCCGGAGGAACGGAATTCCACCGAAGAGGAAGACGATCGTACCAAGAACCGGCCCGACGAACTGACTCCCGGGGAACGTTATGGCGGCGTAGCCGAACCACTCCTGGAGCATTGGGCTGTAGTACAACACCGGGAGTGAGAGCACGAGGCAGACGAAAAAGCGCTGCTTGAACATCTCCTCGTGACCGGCGTGATCGACGTGCGCCTCGTGATCGTGGTCAGCGAGATCTTCGTGTGCGTGGTCAGACGGCTCGTGAGCGTGTTCTGCATGCTGTTCCTCCCGAGATTCGTGTCGAGCCGGCGGCTTTTCAGAACGGTCGGCCCTCTCGGCGGCCAGTCCACAGACTCGACAGCACGGGCAATCACGGTCAGTCGGCTTTTCATCGCGTGATTGCTCTTCGTGGACGTGATGCGAATCGGGCGTGTCCGCGGGATCGTATTGTGACATGGGTAGTGCCTCCCTTGCAGCCGTTCCCCGGAGTCGTCGGGTCCTTCACTGGAGAGATGTCCGCGAGGAACGAACGGAACGATTCATTGACGGCCGCTGTTCTTGTTGTTCGTCACACAGAATCCTAATTATTGGGTGTGTTATCTCCTTGAATGGCCAGAAATACCTCCGAACGAGACCAAGTTGGGGGTTTGTAAATCAACAATCCCAGTCGTCTCGCCACTCTTCCATCAGTTCAATCTCTTCCTGCTGGGCATCGATAATATCATCCGCGAGGTCGGCAACGCGCTCGGATTCACCTTCGTCCAAGACGTGTTCTGACATTGCGACGGCACCTTCGTGGTGGCGGATCATGTGTTCGGCGACCAGGCAATCGAACTCCTCGTTTTCGGCGCGACGGAGTTCACGCCTGTCGTCGTGGGTCATCATGTGCTCTCGCGGCATCATCTCCTCCATCTCGTCGGGTCCCATTCCGTCGCCCATCTCATCGTCGTCGTGCATTCCGTTACCCATCTCATCGTCGTGCATCTCGTCATCGTTATCGTGCATCCCGTCGCCGCGCATCATCTCTCCCATCTCGTGGGGCATCATGCTCCCTACCTCATCACAACCGGCGACGCCGGCATCGTCGAGCAATTCACACATGAGATCGATCTCTGCTTCTTGCTCCTCGATGATCTCTGTCCGAAGATCGAGCAATTCCTCCCGGTCGGTTCTCTCCGGGATGAGTTCGGCCATCTGGATCGCCCCCTCGTGATGTGGGATCATCATCCGTACGAACATGACGTCCACGGCGTTGAATTCGGTGTCTTCGCCCTCATCCTCGTCGTCCTGTGTTCCAACGGTCACGTAGCCCGCGAATCCGGCCGTGCTCGCCGCACCAGTCGCACAGAGCATCTGCCGTCGTGTTGGGTTATCCACCATCGTTCTATGATCCCACCAACCTATCCAGTAAAACGCGGACTGGAATACGCAACCTGTTGTCGTGATCAGCTATTCGTGAGCGATGGTACTACCGGAATTCGAGTTCACAGTACCTGGATTCGGACAAAACGTAAACAGCGGACCCAGTTCGGCTGTCGAACGGATTGGTCTTTGTGCCGTTGACTTCTGTGTGCAAGGAAACGGACGCACCGGAAGACACAGTATTCTGTGTCTGCATAGATTCCTGTATGCCCAGTATCACGGTTAACGTGGACGACGCCCTCAAAGAGCGAATGGAACAGCACCCGGAGATCAACTGGAGCGAGGTCACGCGACAGGCCATTCAGGAGAAGATCGAGGCGCTCGAAATGATGGACGAGCTCACCAGCGAGAGCGAACTCACCGAGCGCGACGTTCAGGAAATCGCCGATAGAATCAACGAACGTGGACGCAAGCGCGTCGAAGAAGAGTCGGCGTAAACGCGACGAATGAAGCTGGTCATCGACGCTACCGTCGTCATCTCTGCACTCATCGCTGATTCGAAGACGCGAGAACTCATCGTCACACTCGAACCAGATCTCCTGACGCCCGCGTTCGTCCACGACGAAGTCGAAAACTACGAAGACCTGATCGTGGAGAAGTCCGGACTGGAACCGGACTGAGTGGCACAATTTATCGACCTCCTGTTTCAGTACATTGAGGTCGTTCCTGCCGACGACTTCTATCCAGCTATCGAGAGGGCAGACGAAGCAATCGGAGATACCGACCCCGACGATGTGTTGTACCTCGCGTGTGCGATCGCCGGCGACGGAGCCATCTGGAACGACGATTCTGACTTCGACGAACAGAACCTCGTCGAGACGTACTCGACGAGTGATGTGATCAACTCGTTTGACACACACTAACTCGGCGGATCAGTCTCCAATTCTACCCGTGCACACGCAGAGATGACTGATCGCCACTATACAGCGCCCCAAATCGGTCAGTACAGGCATACGATGTGGTGTGAAGTTGAAGATATATTTACTGCCAAAAATAGCGTGCAATATCCAGCGTATGCATCCAGCACAGGAGTGCAGTTTATTTCCAACGCTCAGGCCGGAAGCAACCGATAAACACAGTTACGTAACGACCGCTGAGAATTCTACTAGTTCTGCTAGATATTCAGGTAGTCGTGCAAGCCCCAAAGCGCGCATTTAGCCGCGAAGCGATTACAGGTCCAGGTACTCGTCATGATCGGCATCGGTCTGTTCAAGAAACCGACGCACCTCGTCGAATTTCGGTCCTCGGCGTACCTTGTCTTCGAACCTGTCGAACTCGACGAACCCCTCATCCGATAATTCGGGAAGCACGACGTGATGAAGTTCGTAACAGACCGTGAGGTGCTCCTCGGAGTCGAGTATCTCTCCGTCACGAAGTAATGGATCTGCACGTCTCGAACCATCTCTCAGTAACGCACATAAGACTCGCCACTGTTGCGCTGAGAGCACTTTTTCGACTCGGTTACTGTTACGGCACTCGTCACTCACGGTTCTATACCCTACTACTGATCCGGTCACCCTCGCAGTTGCTCACTCTGAATGGTCGTTCTTTTGGACTTCGGTGACGATCACATCCCAGTCTGGATGTTCAACTCCGTTCCGGCATTCGAATCCGCCTTCTACATCGATTCCGTTCTCGTAGGCCCTGATAAGGAGGGCTTTTAGCTCCGCGTTCAATTCCGCTTTCGACGTGACCGGGATCTCCTCAGACGTCATCTTCCCACGTCCCTCCCGTAATTTTCCGCTGCTGGTTCGTGCCCTGGTGTGACGGTGACCAAACCGTAGCTATCCACGGTTATCGTGTGATCCTTGTGGGTGAATGTGACCTGGATATCTCCGTCCGTCCCGTTTCGAACGCGGACGAGCGCGTTCAACGCCTCTGGGTCCACAGTAGAATGCAACGGGTCCAGTTCAACCGGGTCTGTGTCCATCACGTCCGCCAGCGTTGCGATAACAGCCGTGCTTGTGGGGGTCTTCTCTTGATCAAACTGGGTACGAACAATCCCAGTTTCCTGTTGATACTCGACCGCTTCTACTTCAATCCCAGCCACCATCGTGCTCATATCTACCCATTCTAGCGGCCTGAATCGGTTTAACAAGCCTACTGATTATACAGAGGGTTTAAACAAAGAGCCGCCGGAAAGATCACGACGAACTAACGAGAGTCGCTCCAATGAGGCGACGATGCCCACGGCGGAGTCGTGAGGACAGCGATTGCTGGGTAATGCCGAGATCGTCTGCGATCTCTTCGAGCGACGCCTCACGGGGCGTGTTGAAGTAGCCACGCTCGTAGGCCAATACCAGTGCCTCACGTTGAGTCTCAGTTAACTCGTATCCTTCCCCCTGAATTGGAAGCATGGCGTGGACAGCGGTGATCTCTATCGGGATGTCGTTTTCCTGGCAGTACTCTCGAAACGCAGCGATTGCTTCCTGACTTTCGCCGCGCACCTCGAATCGCCACTCGTCTTTCGTTCCAATCCCAGTGAGCACGACGACGTTGGCCTTGGCCAGCGCACTCAGGACACCGAAGTATTCTTGCTTCCACTCTGCGCGCATCAGGTACTCGTCTTCAACGCTATCGACCACTCGGATGCCCGTCACGCCAGCGTGTGGTTCGAACGCGGCTTCGATGTCCTCAGTTTCTGCACCACGCACCCAGAAGTACGGGATGATCAGCGTCTCGTGTGGGATCAGTCGTTCCAGTTCGACCGTCACTCCCGGCAAGTTCTCGAACACAGTTCCCAGTGGAAACTCCGCTGTCGGACTCGTAAATTCCATTACGGTCGCCATGCGGAATCCTTCGTCTGGCAGATGAATAGTCGCAAGGGGTGGTGTACCATGGGTCCGAAAGCGAATTGTCGCATCTGTACTGTCTGAGACGTCTCTTGGGCGTTGATTCCCGAGCGGAATGGTTGGAAAATCTATAGATGCTCGCGTAGTTCTACGGAGTGATGAGAGTCTCACTGATGAGGCGTCGATGACCGCGTCGGAGTCGAGAAGACAGCGACTGCTGGGTAATACCGAGCTCAGCAGCGATTTCTTCGAGTGATGACTCGCGTGGCGTATCGAAGTACCCACGTTCGAAGGCCAGTACCAGTGCCTCTCGCTGGGTTTCGGTCAACCCGAAGCTATCTCCTTGAATCGGGAGCAATGCCTGGACCATCGAAATATCGATTGAAATACTATTTTCCAGGTAGTGAGTTCGAAACTCAGCCATTGCTTCTTGAGTATCCCCTCGTACCTCGAAGCGCCACCCGTCAACTGTTCCGACCCCCGAGAGAACGGTCAGGTTCGTCTCTGATAGCGCAGTCAACAGCCCGTCGTATTCTCGTACCCATTTTGCGCGCATGAGATACTCGTCTTCGATGTTATCGACCAGTCGGATGTCCGTCACGCCAGCGTGTGGTTCGAATTCGGATTCGATGTTCTCAGTTTCTGCGCCACGCACCCAGAAGTACGGGATTGTCAGCGTCTCGTGTGGAATGAGTCGCTCCAACTCGACTGTCACTCCCGGTAAATTCTCGAAAATACTTCCCAGCGGAAACTCCTCGGCTGGGACTGTGAATTCCATCTCAGTTGCCATGCGAGAACGTTCACACCGGGGACGGATAACCGACCATGGTGTGCCATGGCTTTAAGACCCTGAGAATACGGCTTGTGAGCAGGGTTGTGTATTCTGTAACTGGAAGAACGTGTAGTCAGCTGGCTGGACATGGTGCACCATGTCTCCATCTTTTGTACGGCCCAGCGCAACCTAGACCCATAATTGAGTATGAGTCTGATAACGGAAGTCCGAATACCGCCCGATGACTTCGAACTCGGGCAGATTCTCAGTCTCGATGATGCGTCGGCTATCGAACTCGAAACGCTCGTCCCGAGTGGTGATGCCACCGTCCCGCTCTTCTGGGTCTACGAACCGGTCGGAGACGGGTTTCTCGATGCCGTCGAACGCTATCCAACTGTCAACAGCGTAACGGAGATGGAAGTGTTCGGAGATCGAACGTTGTTCAGGCTGGACTGGGATGCGAGCCAGGACCATCTCTTTCAATGCATCTTGGACCAGGAGGGACAGATATTGAGCGCGACTGGAACGGCAGAAGGATGGGATTTCGAGCTCCGATTCCCCCACCGTGAGGCCTTGTCTCAGGCTCAAGCCTGTTGTGAGGATGCGCACATATCCTTGGAACTCGTTCGGGTGTACAATCCTACGGACCCTGGCGCTGGTCCGTGGTACGGCCTGAGCGAGCCACAACGAGAAGCGCTCCTGCTTGCTGTTCGGATGGGATACTACGACATTCCACGAGGCTGTACGACTGAGGAGCTCGCGGACGAACTCGGAATTTCCGATCAAGCCGTGACCGAACGGCTGCGTCGTGCTATCGGTGCGTTTGTCAGGCATACATTGCTCACCCCCGAGCCTGAGGCGTAAGCAAATCGGCTGGTTCCTTTGTGCACCATGGGACAGACCCAGGCAGTTGGCGCTCCGCTATGTGAGTATGGATGAGAACCGAGAGCGAGGGACACGTGATCTCCAGCAGATCGACGAACTCTCCAACTCGGGGGAACGAGAGAGGCCGATCTCCCCCGATAGGCTTCTGTCGGCAGTAGCGAACGAACATCGACGGGCTATCCTCAACTCACTGACTAGCGCATCGGAGAAGACACTGACACACGATGCACTCGTAGACCGTGTTGCAGATAGGGTTGGAAACGAAAACGCTGAGCGAACATCCGATGAACATCGCCAACGTGTCCGGATCGCCCTTCACCATACCCATCTCCCAAAACTGGAGGAGCTCCGGATAATCGACTACGAGACTGAGACGGGGCTCATCCAGTTTGTTGGCGGTGAACTGGAACAAGATCTTCTGACGCTAGTCAAGCCGTACGACGCCAACGAGTGACGGAATACCGAACCGACTTCCCCTTCGTTTGACCTAATTTCCACTAAGTCTGAAAATTAGATCGGAGTGGATTCGAAGACTGGTTCCGGGTCGGTGGGTCGGGTGGCATCACAAACTCGGATACAACCGTCGGCACGGATGAACACGTTCCAGTTCTCGACTCGAAAACTGAGGAGAGCATTACCCTTGTTTGCTCCGTCGTGCTCCTCGAACAGACTGTTGAGGGCGTCCCCGTCAACGAATTCATACAGCGGCGGAAGTTCGAGCGGGTCAACCCCGCCCGCTTCTGCCAGAGCATCAATGATGACTTCCGCGGGAGATCGACCACTCTCGGGACTGTACTGGGCATCAACGACTGGCATGCAACTGCGATAGATCGTTGGTTCCCCCTGCTCCATACCTCACATCGGTACTGAGAGGGCATCAAGGCTCCGTGTGATAAATTCACAACATCATCCGCGGCTCTGGTGGTAGCGAACGTTTTCAAGAGCCACCTCTTGGAGCACTCTTCCGCGAGATACGCGCTGCGAGCTCAGCACTGATTGTTCGAACTACCTGGCTTTGTCAGGAGTGGCGTGACCCACTCAGAGCATGAATGCAGCAAACCGGCTTCGGCTATTTCAATCAATCTGCGACGAATCTGGTGATCGGTAGAATTACTATAGACCACATCACCATGCAGACATCCCTGAAGTGATCCACGCGTCATATCGCAAATAGAGAGTTATCTACACGGACTCACAGTTCAATTGGTTCGTCGAGATTCGGATCGGTGTCGAGGATTGCAGATAGATGGGGCTGAAGCTGGTCGAACTGTTCTGTTGGTTTCACGAGTTTCCTTTCCGAATCGTATTCGATGACACCTGCCGATTCTAGCTTCGGAATGTGCCTGTGGGATAGTGTGGACTGAATTTCCGTTAGCACCTCTTCAGAAGCGTCGGTAACTGGCGTATCATGATTATGTTTGAGAATCGTATTCCTGAGGTCTTTCACCGTCACCGAACGCCGTTCTGTTGCAAGTAATGCGAGGATGATGCGACGGTGCTCATCTCCACAGAGGTCGAGCACTGTGTCGAACGCGATGGGATTTTCCCTCATTACCCATCTTCAGAAGCAAGCCCAGATCACTCGCGCTTTTTAGTATCCAATACCCTTTTATGCACCCTATCGAGAGGGGGCCGATACGTCGGATAGCGTATTTCCGAGGATGTGTTTGATTCCACGACGGAGTCTGGATGCGACTGCCTGCTGTGTGATACCGAGTTCGTCGCCGATTTCTTTCATCGTCGCCTCGCGCGGGGATTCGAAGTATCCGCGCTCGTAGGCCAGGACCAGCGCCTCCTGTTGGGTGTCGGTAAGGGCTGTCTCGGTACCCGTCTCAACGGGCGTGAGCGCGTGTAGTTCCGTGAGTGTAAGCGGTATACCTAACTCCCGGCACCGGGATTGAAAATCTGCAACATCACCACGGGTGTCGCCACGAATATCGAACGTCCACTGCTTGTTCGTCCCGACGGCTTCAATGAGCGTGACGTGCGTCTCCGTCAGCGTGGTTAACACGTCGTCGTAATCCACCGTCCACTCCACACGCAGCAGATACTCGTCTGCGACAGAATCGACGAACTCGATTTGCTTCACACCAGGATGCTCGGTAAACGCTTCTTCGATGTCGTCAACCGGTGTTCCCCGAACCCAGAAATAGGGAATCACCACGTCTTGTGCAGGGATTATTCGCTCCAATTCGACCGTCACGTCCGGTATTTGTTCGAATATGGTTCCCAGGGGGAACTGATCGGACGTCACCGTGAATGTCGCCTCAGTAGCCATACCCGAACTGACGGGTTCTATCGGGAAAGGGGTGATGTCAGTACATTCTCTATGGTGAACTGTTTGGAATACTCACCTGACCGATTCGTGTGTCTCCTGTACTGATCGGTCACTAACTTCGTAACCTGAGTCAACTCTGGGAGACATTCACGCCCTGGGTTCAGTAGAGTGTGTAAATCACTCGGCTTCTGTCAGGAGTGGCGTGACCCACTCAGCGCGCGGATGCAGCACTGGCCCCAATAATTCCTTGGGAAACGGCGTGAACTAACTGGCTGGAAAATGGCTGGAAGACGTACTCACGCAACATTATAGCCGTAATGGTGGAGGAAGGGTTACCGAGAGAAGGGTGGGAGTTTCACGTGCTCGAACCAGAACTGTTCGACCGTCTCTACAAGTGACCTGAACTCGTCGGGTGTCTCCGGCTTCGTCAGGTAGGCGTTGGCATTGGCGGCGTAGCACCGTTTGATATCTTCGTCCGCCTCAGAACTCGTGAGCATGATCACCGGAAGATGGTTCAGTTGCGGATCGGCTCTGATCGTTTCGAGTACCTCACACCCGTCCATCCCCGGTAGATTCAGATCGAGGAGGACGAAATCAATCGATGTGAGCGACTCGCCGGTGGCTTCCCGTGTCAGGAGGTCCACGGCATCATCCCCATTAGTGACCGAGCGAAGTCTCGTTTCGCTGTTTGCGGCTTTGAAGGCCTCTCGTGTGAGACGAACGTCACCAGGATTGTCCTCAACGAGGAACAGATAGATCGGCTCGTCGGAAGTACAGCGATACGAATGGGACATGGGTGGTTAGATCAAATGGCCTGGGAGTTCATCTTCGTGTGCCTGTAGCACTTTCACTACTGAGGCGACCTCCTCCCAGCGTGGCCCCTTTTCAACGATCCCACTCTCTCTGTCCCACGTGATATACCCTGCCGTTTCGAGCTTCGGTAGGTGGACGTGTACCCGTTCAATCGCGTCGGTGTCGGCAGCGGCATCTGCCGTTGCCTTCGATACGGTCTTCGTATCCTGTGGATTGTGTTCCAGTAACCGGACCGCCAGCCGCCGCCGATACTGATGTCCCAGTGCATCTAACGCCTGATCGAACTGCGCCTGGTGGCTCATACTTACTAAAGGTTTCGAGAACGTGTCCATCTTTTCCCTGGCACACAATGTCTTCGTGTCTCTGGTCACCATCACCGATTCACGCACCTACCGTCGCCAGCGGAGTGTTCTTACCGCCCTCCTGCGCTGGCTCGAACTCCGCTTCTTCTATCACCGCGATGAGCGTGTTCTCGTCGAGCGTGATCACCATTATACGTTGCCCGAGAGGATAAACTGCGCGTCAGGCTCTCGAGACAGTCTACGGATCCGGCACGTACACGCGGATGTCTGCCTGTCACGCTTGCTCTCGTCGAAACTATTGCACCGTCACGTTTTATACATCAGCCGGCTGTCAACCCACTATGGGCAGGGAATACTGTTGGCACTGCGGTGCCGACGTTAGTCCCGAGGCGAACTTCTGCTCGGAGTGTGGATACGAACTCCGCGATACCCGACCGGCAGACCGCGATACCCGGCCGATAGACGAACCTCGTCCGGAGTCGCCGGGCGAGCCAAGCGTCGGCTCCAGTGACGAGACGACGTTCGCCGCCGTCACGCACGTTCTCGCGATATTCACGTGGGTCGTTGGTCCGCTGATCGTTCTCATCGCCGCCGACGACGAGTTCGTCGAGGAACACGCGCGAAATGCGTTGAATTGGCAGATCATGTACACCGTCTACATGCTCGTCTCGTTCGCGCTCATCATCGTGGGAATCGGTCTCCTCTTTTTGATGGTATTGCCGTTTGTCAACATCGCCGTCTGTGTCGTGGCTGCGCTCAAAGCGAACGACGGGGAGGTGTGGCCGTATCCGTTAACACCGGATCTGGTGTAACAACAGTTGTGTCCTCACTCTTCGATTGATTGTGCCGTCAATTAGTAGAAATCAGCCCACCCGTCAACTTCTTCACGAAAAGAAACTGTTTTGTTCGTCGTACGAGCCTGTCCTTGTATGGGTGTAGATCACGACGTTCTTCACGAGCTACTCGCCGGAAACGAGCGCCACGTCGACGAGCTTCCGGACGACTACTTTTCGGCGGTTCAGGCCGCCCAGCATCCGGATGTCGTCTCGGTCTGTTGTTCGGACTCGCGTGTTCCACAGGAGCGGATGTGGGGTGTCGACAATCCGGGGTCGGTGTTCACGCCGAGCAACATCGGCAACCAGGTCTGGGACGACGACGAGGGCGAGATGATCGTCGACGGTGGGATGTTGTATCCGATTCACCACGCTGGAACCGACGTCGCGGCCGTCGTCGGTCACACTGGCTGTGGTGCAGTCACGGCCGCCTACCAGGTCGCGACTGGCGGCGAGTACCCGGGGCCACGAGGCGTCGACAAGTGGGTCGAGATGCTCGTTCCGGTCGTCGAGGACGGACTCGAGAGCGACCTCGTCGACGAGTCGGCCGACGAACAGTCGGTGATCAACCAACTCGTCGAGTACAACGTTGACCGACAGGCGACGTTCCTCCGCGAATCGACGGCGGTTCCGGACGAGGTAGCCGTCTACGGATTCGTCTACGACTTTCAGGGCGTCTACGGGAACGAGGACGGGCGAGCGTATCTGGTCAACGTCAACGGCGAAACCGACCCGGACGCGATTGCGGAGTTGCTCCCCGAGGAGTACGAAACCGCTACAGAGAGCCTCCTCTACGGCTCTGGCGCGTAATCCATCCGACGAGCACGGCTTGGGGTGCTCGTACCACGCTGTGAGCGCATCGTGACGAGACGGTGCGTTTATACGTATTCGTCGCCTCGCTTCAGAGGCTATGGCGAAAGGAACCGTTGATTTCTTCAACGACACTGGCGGCTACGGATTCATCGAGACTGACGACGCGGACGACGACGTGTTCTTCCACATGGAAGACATCGGCGGCCCGGACCTGGAAGAAGGTCAGGACGTCGAGTTCGACATCGAGCAGGCCGACAAAGGCCCACGCGCGACGAACGTCGAGCGCCTGTAAGCCAGTCCACCCTGTGGATTCGTAACGGTATCGGCTCTTGACTGCAGTATTTTCTCCCGTTGAGCGGTAGCGCTACGATGGATCGGTGTTGATAGTCACCTGTCGTCGGCTTCGAGTGTCGCGCCCTACTGTTCAACCGCGAGCGAGTAGGCAATATCGTCAACGGAACCCGTAGCCAAAGAGGATGAACTGCCGTCACTCGGATTTGGACCGCGACTGTCTCGTGTTCTCGGCGATGTCTTCGAGCGCCTCGTCGATCGTTTCCCCGACGCCAGTCGACTGGTACCGGACGGCGAGGCGGTGGACGACGACGTAGCTGACGACCATCGCGATCATCGCCAGGATCAGGTTCCCGACGACCAGCCGAACGACGATCTCGGGTCCGGCACTGAACGACGCGCTCGTCATCGAGACGCCCTCGACGGGGCCCAGCAGGACGGATCCGAGCGCGAAACTCGCGACGTAGACGCCCCACTTGACGGCGGGGTTGAACACGAGTACCGATGCGAACATCGCGAGCTTGCTCACCCAGCCGAAGACGTGAGCGAGTATCACGAACAGGACCAGCCCCACGCCGAGCGTCGGCAACATCGTGATGAACGCGCCGAGTGCGAAGCTTCCGGAGAGCTCCCGGGGCGTGGCATCCTCGTTGAACGCCGTATGGAGTTCCTCGCGGATCCGATCGACGTACCGACCGAACCGTGCCCGACTCATATCGACTCTCCTCTTTCTCTCAGGAGTATTTAAAACTGAATGGATCGTGTGAGCATTCGCCGTGCTACTGACGGCGGTGTCGTCAGCCGTCTCATACGGATTGCTGTAACGATTTACCGGCGGTGAGTCGAACTGTGTGAGACGAGGCTCGGTTGAGGAGCGAAGCGAGTCAACCGGTGCAACCGCCGCCCGGGTCGCGGTTGCGCCGGAAATGACTTACAGTAAGCCGTATCAGCCCGGGTCGGCCAAACTCGAGTCCGAATCGCTCAAGTACGCAAGCCGAGTACCGCATATCGTGTCGAAGCAGGTCCAGCAGGTCGAAACGATCTTCTGTCACGAGACGGGCGACGATTATCTCGTCGTCGTCCAGCGCGACGGCAAGCGGCTGTTCCGGGCGAAACTCGGACTTTCGGAGACGTCTGCCGGCCCCCGTCCGGCGAAGTTCCGGCTGAAAGACGGCTCGACCGAGGAGCCCCGCCAGCCCGACGAGTTCATCGAACTCGCCCGCCGAACGGAGCGGATCCGAATCTCCGAACAGACGTCCCCCCAGGGGCGGCGGGACATCACGGAAATGCTCGCAGGGTACCAACTCGAGGACAAGGCAAAGACCGTCCGGACCTGCCGGTACTGCGCCTCCGCGGGTCGGTACTCGCCGATCACGACCGACACCGCGGTCAAAGACGACGAGGACTGGATCTGTCGGGACTGCGCCCGACAGGAACTCGAGCGCCAGCTTTCCTACTCGGGCGGCGGACAGGTGACGGGTGCGGCCAAAGAACGCCTCGAGGACCTCATGCTCGAGGTCCAGGACTTAGAACGGATCGTCAACCTCCTGAAGGGGCGACTCGACCCCGATCTGACGAAGTTCGATACCATCTCGGCGACAACCGACGAGGTCGACCCCGTCCATACCGACTCGCTGGATCTACATCCCGACCTGCAGAACCTCCTTGAGGATCGGTTCGAGACCTTGCTCCCGGTCCAGAGTCTCGCGGCCGAGAACGGTCTGTTCGAGGGGAAAGATCAGATGGTCGTCTCGGCGACGGCGACCGGGAAGACCCTCGTGGGCGAGATGACCGGACTCGACCGCGTTCTCAATGGAAAGGGGAAGATGCTCTTTCTCGTCCCCCTCGTCGCGCTCGCCAATCAGAAACACGAGGATTTTGAGGAGGAGTACGGCCACCTCGTCGACGTCTCCATTCGCGTCGGTGCGAGCCGGATCAGCGACAACGGCAACCAGTTCGATCCCAACGCCGACGTCATCGTCGGCACCTACGAGGGCATCGACCACGCCCTGCGAACGGGCAAGGACATGGGCGACATCGGGACCGTCGTTATCGACGAGGTTCACACGTTAAAGGAGGACGAACGCGGGCATCGCTTGGATGGGCTCATCTCGCGGCTCAAGTACACCTGTGAGCAACGAGCCAAACGCCGCGACGACTACGAGGGTGCCCAGTGGGTCTACCTCTCGGCAACCGTCGGCAATCCCGAACAGCTCGCGACCGCCCTCGAGTCGACGCTCATCGAGTTCGAGGAGCGACCGGTCCCGATCGAGCGCCACGTCACCTTCGCCGACGGCCAGGAGAAAGTCAACGTCGAGAACAAACTCGTCAGACGCGAGTTCGACACCGAATCCTCGAAGGGGTATCGCGGGCAGACGATCATCTTCACCAACTCCCGCCGGCGGTGTCACGAAATCAGCCGCAAACTCGAGTACTCCTCCGCGCCGTACCACGCCGGACTTGACTACAAGCGCCGCAAGTCGGTCGAACGCCAGTTCGGGAATCAGGACCTCGCGGCGGTCGTGACGACTGCCGCACTCGCGGCCGGCGTCGATTTCCCCGCCTCGCAGGTCGTCTTCGACTCGCTGGCGATGGGCATCGAGTGGCTCTCCGTCCAGGAGTTCCACCAGATGCTCGGGCGTGCGGGTCGACCCGATTACCACGATGAGGGGAAGGTCTACGTCCTCGTTGAGCCCGATTGTGCCTACCACAACTCGATGGAGATGACCGAGGACGAGGTCGCCTTCAAACTGTTAAAGGGCGAGATGGAGTCGGTCATGACCCACTACGACGAGGGGGCGGCCATCGAGGAGACGCTCGCGAACATTACCGTTGGCGGAAAGGCCGCGAAGGCGCTCAACGACCGCATGCTCGGCGACGTGCCGACGAAACACGCAGTCGGCAAACTGCTCCAGTACGACTTCATCGACGGCTTCGAACCCACGCCGCTCGGTCGAGTTGTCACGGAGCACTTCCTCGAACCGAGCGAGGCGTTCTCGATGATCGACGGCATCCGAAAGGACGCTCGTCCTTACGAACTCATTGCGGATATCGAACTCCGAGACGCGGACCTGTAATTCGGAATCACCCGACTCATACGGTTTGTCGTGTTATTAGTCTGTATACGTGTACCGTTTTCTCGTCGGATTCGCTCGCGGATGCGTACTGCAGTAACTGCAGGCGGTGCAGTTACCGTTGCTGTCGAGTCACAAGCACTGCACCCGGGAGCGACCATCGGGAGCGACCATCGGGAGCGAGCGGCTTTTTAGCGTAGATTTTTGCGCGAGTGGTTCCGCGCGAAGCGCGGAACCACTCGCGCAAAAAGGTACGTGTGCAGGTGCAGTTACCGCTGTAGACGAATCCAACCGATTCTCCCGCGAGCGACCTTTTAGACATAGATTTTTGCGCCCAATGAGGGACGAAACGCATCTCTCGAGCAGAGGGCGGTTTCGAGCGAAGCGAGGTACCTCGAGGCGGAAACAGGTCCGAGCGCGTCGATGGTGGTCAGGACTCCGGCTCCCAGTCCTCGACTGCGACCGTCTCGCCGGCCGGGATCCCCTCGCGGTCCTCGTCGACAACGATCCATCCGTCCGCGAGCGCGACACTCGAGAACACGCCGGCACCGCTGGCCCTGGTCGGAATCGCCGTCATAGCCGGCTCATCGTCGCTCTCTTCGTCTTCGTCGCGTGCCTCGAGTTGCACCCGCGCGAACGTCTGCATGCCGGGCTCGCTCGGAATCTTTCGCTCGAGGACGGCTCGCGTCGTCGGGTGTGCCGATGGGGTCGTCCCTTCCAGCCAGCGGAGAACGGGGCGGAGGAACTGCACGGCGGTGACCATGCAGGCGACCGGGTAGCCCGGTAGTGCGAGGACGGGGGTCTCCTCGACGACACCGAGACAGACCGGGTGGCCGGGCTTGAGGGCGACGCCGTGGACGAGCACCTCGCCGAGGTCGTCGATCACTTCCGGGAGGAGATCGCGCTCGCCAACCGAGGAACCGCCGGTCGTGACGACGACGTCTTTCGCGAGGTCGCGCTGGATGGCGACCCGCAAAGAGTCGGGGTCGTCGGAGACCACGTCGCGGTACGTGGCGCGAGCGCCCCACCGTTCGGCCAGTCTGGAGACGGTGAGCCCGTTGGTCTCGATCACTTCGCCAGGGTCGGGATCGCCCGCGACGAGTTCCTCGCCGGTCGGGATCACGCCGACCGTGGGTTGGTTCGCCACGGCCACGCTGTCGTATCCCGCCGAGCGGATCATGCCGAGATCCGACGGCCTGAGTCGGTGACCCGCCTCGTAGAGTTCCTGTCCATCCTCGATGTCCTCGCCGACCGGCGCGACGTTTTCGCCGTCGGTGACGGCGTCGGCGACGTCGATTTTGCCGGCCGACTCGCGTTCTGTCACCCGTTCGATCATGACGACGGCGTCGGCACCGCTCGGGAGGGCGCTGCCGGTGTGGACTCGTGCGGCGGTTCCGGCGGCGACGGTCGCGTCACGCCCCTCTTCGTCAGCGATTCGGAGCAGTTCGGGCGATCGGTCGCTGGCACCGAACGTATCCTCGGCGCGCACCGCGTAGCCGTCCATCGCGGCTCGCCGATAGTGGGGCACGTTCCGGGCCGACGCGAGGGGGGCGGCCAGAACGCGGCCGTCGGCGCGTTCGAGGTCGATGGTTTCCGTGCCTGTGGGACACGCCGGATGGTCGTCCGTCTCGATCCCCTCGATGACCTCTCGGAGGATTTGACGCGCCTCCGCGGCCGGCGTTCGGACCTTGAAGCCGGCCTCCGTGCGCTCGCGGTCGGCACCTTTCATACTCGAACGCGAGTCGCCCGACGCAAAAAGCGTAGGGGTAACTTCTCCGAACCTGGCTCTATCGAACGACGGCCTTTTTCCGCTTCGAGCGGGAGGTTCGAGCATGACCACCCGACGAGCGGAGTTTCTAGCCGGCGAGCGACCAGACGACGTCGCGCTGTTTCTCGCCGACTCGTACGTCTCCGATGAGCGACTCGAACAGTTCGGAGAGGACACGGACGACGGCGTGTTGATCGTCATCGACGGCGAACGCGGTCGGAACGCGTTTCAGGCGGCAACCGGAACCGGGGCGATGGAGTTCGCCCAGTCCGCGATGGGGCTCGAGGGAACGATCGACGACGCCCTCACAGGCGGGCACTGTCCGGAGGCAAGCGAAGGCGAGGACCACGAGGTGACGTTCGTCTTCGCGTTTGCCGAAGAGCAAAACGAGGAAGTCGGTGGTATCTACGCGGACGGCGACGTCGTCCACGCCTACGCGAAGTGTTCGTGCGGAACGGCGTACTCCGACCGCTGGAACGCGGGCAAAACGGAGTGATCACGCGCCCGTCGTGAGCTCCCAGCCACGCTCGGTCCGACGGACGATCCCTTTATCTGCCATCGCTTCGAGGAGTTCGGCGACGAGTTCGCGAGGGGCGTCGACGTCCTCGCTGAGTTCGCCGACCGACTTCGGCTCTGAGCGGACGCTTGCAAGCAGATCGGCGTAGAATCGACTTTCCGAACCGGCACCGACCACTTCCGAGATCCGATCGAGGACGTCACAGAGCTGTCCTTGGACCCACCGTTGGGCGAGCGATAGCTCGTTTTCGATCTGTTCGAGGTCCTCGAGCGTCCGAAGGAGGCCTTCGAGTTCGTCCGTCTCGTTCTCGGAGACGTCGAGCGAGAGGTGACGGCAGGTCGTGATATCGAAACTGTTGTTCGCGGGGTAGGCGCTTTTGCTCGCGAAGCCGTGGGGCGAGACGTTGACCTCGAGGCGGATGTTTCGGGCGATGTGGAAGTATTTGCGCCGCTGGTCGTCAACCCTGCTTTCGACGAGGCCGGCCTCGTCGAGCTTTCGTAAGTGTTCGATGACGGCTTTCGGACTCACACCGAGGTACTCCGAAATTTCAGTCACATAACAGGGTTTGCGGGCGAGCAATCGGAGAATCCGTCTCCGATTTTCGTTTCCCAACAAATCCAACAACGCGGCGGAATCCATCGAGCGAGCGTATGGTTTCGGTGCTGAAAAGCGTGTCTGCTCTGTACCACGAACCGTCGAAGCGGACGTGTGGACTGGTACCACTCATCCGGATTGCTGTAGCGATTTACCGGCGGTGAGTCGAACTGTGTGAGACGAGGCTCGGTTGAGGAGCGAAGCGAGTCAACCGGTGCAATCGCCGCTCGGGTCGCGGTTGCGCCGGAACTGACGTACAGTAACCCGTCTCACTGACCGGGAACGTCATCGGCCGGTCCTCGATCAGGTCCAGCGGCCGTTTCGGTACCGCCAGCCTGATCTGCTGCTGACCCGTCGGACGGGCCGTCCGCTGATTCGGCTGCGTCTTCGTGGCCCGCAGTGTCCTCGTCGTCGGTATCCGTGTTAGCCTCGGCTCCGGTCGGGTTGGTATCGGCACCGGTCGGGTTGGTCCCGGCCCCAGTCGCGTTGGTCTCGGCTTTCGTCTGCGCAACACCGTGTCCATCCGACGTGTCCGTTGGATCGGTGCCCAATCCAGGTAGTGTCTCTACGTTGTCCGTCGCCGAGTCGTTTTGGTCGACGGCGGGGTTGGCCGGACCGTCAGATTCCGGCCCCGTCGTTCCGTTTCCGTGGGCCGACTTCTGCGTCGCGTTGACGAACTCCGGTGGACCGTTCCCGGGCTGTGCATCGAAACCGCCGAGCCCTCGTGCGACCGTCCGGACTTCCGACCCGTTCAGACTCGAGGCGTTCTCTCGCAACACGTCGAGTCGTTCTCGGTCGACGCCGGCTTCGGTCGCCATCGGAACCATTCGGTCGACCGTTCGGTCGAGCATGGTAATCTGCACCGTTAACTGCGTCATCCGCGCGTGGTATTCGGCCGACGAAAGCGACTCTTCGTTCTCCTGGAGTTCCTCGCGTTCGGCCTCGAGTGTCGACACTTTCTTCTGGAGGGATTCTGTTCGATCGGTGACGACGTCGGCTCGACTTTCGTTATCCGCGCTTTTGTATGCCGTTTCGAACAATCCGGACTCGATCGTATTCTCCGCGTCCGCTGCACTCGATTGCATGAACGAAGAGACGGTAACTTCCGACTCGTTCGACGCTGCGTCCGCCAACGGCGTTCCGACAGCGCCGACTGCAGCGGGCGCGATCAGTAATCCGATGAACGCGGCGAGCGCGAGGACGATACCAGCCCGGACGGGACTCATCGACTGATCGTAACCCACCGACCGTTTAAAAAGTCGAAGTGTCGTTCGAACAGTTTACGAAATTGTATAGCGTCTGTAAATCGTCGTAGAGCGTTCAAAAACCGTGCAGGTCGCTTTTTCTTCCACCATTACCAATGAATATCGCTGGGCGATACAGGTCTACCAGTCAGTCACCGGAGCGGCTTCGTCTCTATCGCGATCGCTGGAGTCGTTCGACGAGCGGTTCGATCATCCGACGTCGGCAGGTCTCATCTATCGGAACTGGATGTCTCCGTTCTGCGGCCGCGCCATGGACGTCCGCCGAGAAGGGCACGACCGTAGAGATAACAGCCCGACAACGCGACGACGACGAAATAACCATATATCGCCAGTTCGACGAGTATGGGGATCGGTTGCACACCTGTCTGGAGAGGGTGATCGGACAAACCGCTCCGGGTGGAATCGGACACGCTCTAAAAGTCCGGATTGTCGTCGCCCCGCTCACGCGCGAGACAGTACCTACCTGGGCCCCGTCTCAGTCGGTCGTCCGAGAAACCATCCAGTACCGGACTCCCAGATACCCCATGACCAGTCCGAACGTGACGGCATAGAGCGTCGATCCTGTCGAGGCGGCAGCCACGAGCGCGATCGCGTTCAACGCGATCCCGAACCCGTACATCAGTTGCAATCGACGCGGGTTCACGCACGACCACCGCGTGACGGCCCACGTTCGTTCGTCTGCCGAGAGAGGGTCACGCCTGAATGGACGCCCCTCGTCGTCCCCCGTCGAACGCTCCTGTAGTCCATATAGCTGGATTCGGTGGAACGAATAAAAACGTCTCTCATCGCAGATTGGCTCGCTCAGACGAACCTCTCCTTACGCGTGGCCACTGCAAGGCTGGTAGGCTGATCGCATCGTTCGCTGTTTCCGCAGCCGGTGTTCTCCGAACCCCGCACGCTCTAAACCGCGCTCACGTCGCCCAATCAGGTGTCCGCTCGCTACTGGGATAGACGAGAGTAGGGGCTGATAGTGCGAAGCAAAGACACCCCGTCACAAGTAGCCTTGAAGGCGATACGCTCGGTTAACAGTCTAGCTGTACGCCGTCTTCTGGACGGGTATCAGGATCAGCTGTCCGGTAGACTGTTTCCGAGTCAGCATAGTAGTATTTCGACTGGTTCTGACGATGATGAAAATCGGCAGTACTAACAGTAAACTCCGACTCTGCACCCACCTTTACTGTACTCTCCTCACGATCTTCGACAGATAGTACGTCGAAAGAGACCATTCTAACGCTCGCTTCTCCGGGGTGATCGCTCGATTCGGTCGCAGACGCTGTGAGATATTTCTCTTCGCAGGCTTCCAGCCGCTCCTGTGAAATGGCGTCGTAAGAGTCGAGATTGGCTGCGACGTCGCCATCGTCCGCGTCGGCACCGTCATCGCTTGCACCGAATTCGATATCGCTACTACAACCGGCGAGGCCAGCGATTCCCGTCGCGGTACCAGCGAGAAAATGTCGACGATTCATACGGCAGGTGGCCTGTCCAATAATAAATGTCTTCTGCTGATTAGACCCGGAAATACTGCTCGCAGTGTGCTCACCGAACGGTTACGTGCACGTTCTGGATCGTCATCCAACTTGATACCCGAGAGAAACGATACAGCGATATCTGATACGGTTTACTGTAAGTCATTTCCGGCGCAACCGCGACCCGTGCGGCGGTTGCACCGGTTGACTCGCTTCGCTCCTCAACCGAGCCTCGTCTCACACAGTTCGACTCACCGCCGGTAAATCGTTACAGCAATCCGTATGAAACGGGTTGAACCCGTTCAAACGGACGAGGTGTCGAGGTTCCAGCCGGGGTCGTGGCCCGTGCGTTCGATATGGCCGGATCGACACGCGGGGCAGTAGTCGGGCGTCGTAGCGATGTTTCGAGGAACGTAGACCGCGCCGCCACACTCGACGCACGCATCGGAAACAATGGTTGCACAATCGGCGCAGACGTTGAAGTCGTCGACCGTGAGTTCGCGCAGGGGTTCGAGTTGTTTATCCAGGATGTACTCGTCGATGACCGCCTGACAGTTGTGGCACGGTTTCATATCGGTGCAGTTAGTGCCATGTGTTACCAACACATATGCCTATCGCCCTCGTCGAAATTCGTTGCGATCTCGTCACTCCGCAAAGACGAGCTCGTCGCTCGTCGTGACCTCGCCGAACAGCCACTCGGCGTGGTCCAGCGCGTACTCGTGGTGATCCTCCTCGATCGAGCCGATGCAGTCTTCGACGAGAACCGGACGGAAGTCCCGGAGACCGGCGCTCCCGGCCGTGTGCAACACGCAGACGTTCGCGAGCGTCCCGCAGAAGACGAGGTCGGTGATTCCGCGTACGTTCATCCACCCTTCCAGTTCGGTCCGGTGAAAGGCGTCGTATGTGTGTTTCTCGACGACGTGGTCCGCGTCCTCGGTGGGGAGTCCCTCGACGAGTTCGGCCTCCCACGACCCTTCGAGGACGTGCTCGCCCCACTGCTCGAACTCGTCGTAGTAGTACGCGTCGTCGAACTGCTCGGGTGGGTGGACGTCTCGCGTGTAGAGGCAGTACGCCCCCGCCTCGGCGGCGCGGTCGGCAAGTTCGGCGATCGGTTCGATCACCGACTCGCTGCCCGGTGCGTACAGCGCGCCGTCCGGGTGACAGAAGCCGTTTTGCATATCGACGATCACGACGGCCGTACGGGCTGGGTCGAGGGTCATACGTGAGGATTCGATCCGAATCGGAAAAACGTTCGCGCCGGAACCGGCCGTTGGCGGGAGTACCGCGGCTCTTTTTGTCCTCGGTTTCGTAGGAAATTCCATCTGTCCCCCATGAACTCGACGCGGGCGAAAGTCGTCGCCGTCTGTGTGCTGTTTGCAGTCGTCCTTCTCGCAGCGATGGCGGGTGGTGGATTCTCGGGCGTCTTCTCGGAGGGGGCCTCCCCGACGAATAACGACACCAGTTCGAGCGAGGATCGGCCTGCATCTCCGTCGACGGCCGAGACGCCCGGCTACGTCGAAGGCTACTGGTACGACGACGAACTTTCCGTCGACGACCGCGACGACGCCGCGCTCGAACCGGACGAACTCGACGAGGTCGTCTACCGGTCGATGGCTCGCGTCGAGAAGATCCGAAATCTCACGTTCGAAGACGAGGTGGACGTCGACGTCGTCTCTCGCGAGGAGTATCAGGCCGAATCGGACGATCAGTTCGCGAACGCAAGCGGCGTCGAGCAGCTCCAACAGAACGTCAACTACGAGGCGCTGTTCATGGTTGACCGGGAGACCGACGCCGAAGACGAGTTCGATGCACTCTACGGCGGTAACGTGGCTGGATACTACGAACCTGCGACCGAATCCGTCGTCGTCGTCTCGGACAATCCCGAGACGCCCGAAACCGACGAGGTCATTCTCGGGCACGAACTCCTGCACGCGTTACAGGACCAACACTTCGATCTGTCGAGTTACGACCGTGACACCATCGATCAGGACACCGCGGTGAACGGCCTCATCGAGGGCGACGCCGTCTGGGTCGAACGCGAGTACGAACAGCGGTGTGAGACGGAGTGGGAGTGTGTCCTGCCCGCGGACGAGCCACCGCCGGCACCCGATCTCAACTGGGGACTGTACCTGACGATCTTCCAGCCATACAGCGACGGTCCCGACTACGTCGACGCCCTCCTCGAGCGCGACGACGGCTGGGCCGCAGTCGACGCGGCCTACGACGAGCCCCCGACGAGCAGTAGCGACGTGATCCGTCCGGACGAATCACACGAGACGGCCAACGTGACCGTCTCGGATCGATCGAACGACGACTGGGACCAACTCGCGGTCGACGGCGAGGTCGCGACCGAGACCGTCGGCGAGGCAGGAATCGTCTCGATGCTCGCAGCCGGTGCGTTCGATCCGACGGAGCCGACGGTCATCGAACGCGGCGACCTCCTTGCGGACGGCGGCTACGAGTACGACCACCGCTACACTGACGGCTGGGTTGGCGACGAACTCGTCACGTACGTCGACGAGGACACCGAACCGGCCGATACGGAGTCGGCGATCGATCGTACCGGCTACGTCTGGCAGACCGAGTGGGACACGAGCGAGGACGCCGAGCAGTTCCTCGACGGCTACACGCAGCTACTCGAGGGCTACGGAGCAGCACCCGTCGAGGATCGCCAGAACACCTACGAGATCGACGACGGATATCCGGGCGCGTACGCCATCGGGCACGACGGCGAGCGCGTGACAATCGTTCGCGGGCCGTCGGTCGACGATCTCGATTCGATCGAGGCGGGCGTCGCTGCCGAGGGCGAAGACACCATCGCGCTCGGCGGCGACGAGAGCGGATCGGACGCTGTGGCCGACGACGACGGAAGCGCGGTCGCAGATCCCGTCACTGCCGGCTCGCTGACCGCCGCGGCGCTCGTCGTCTTCGGCACCAGTGTCGTGATTCTCGTCGTCCGGCGGCGGACGACGGCTCGCCGTGTCGAGTCGGTGGTGCTCGTCGCAGACGCTCGCGCCGACACCGCCGTTGCAGCCCCGAAATCGGCGACAGACGGGTAGCTTTTTTGTACTGGCTGGCAAATCGTCGCTATGTCAAACCCGTTCGGAACCGTGCCGCCGGATGCGATTCTCGCGGGCACCGCGACCGACGCCTACTTCGAGCGGACACGGACGACGCTCGAACACGCTGGGAAGAATCCCCACGTGGTCGCCGAGGTCACCGCTGACCAGTTCCCGACTGGCTCGTTCGAGGTGTTCACCGGTGTCAAGGACGTCGCAACCCTCTTCGAGGGCCGCGACGTCGACGTCGATGCGCTCCTCGACGGACAGCTCTTCGACGGCGGTCCAGTCGTGCGAATCGAGGGACCGTACCTCGAGTTCGCCGAGCTCGAAACCTCGTTGCTCGGTTTTCTCTCCCAGCCGAGCGGCTTCGCGACGGCCGCACTCGAGGCGCGCCTCGCCGCCCCCGACTCGCTCGTGTTGTCGTTCGGCGCTCGCCACGTCCACCCCTCGATCGCGACGACGGTCGAACGCGCCGCCTTGCTCGCCGGACTCGACGGCTTTTCGCACGTCGCGGCGGGCGAGGTCCTGGACCGAGAACCTGGCGGAACGATGCCCCACGCGCTCATGTTCTGTTTCGGCGAGGGAAAGCAGGCCGACGCCTGGCGTGCGTTCGACGCGGCCGTGCCCGAAGACGTCCCCCGGATCGCGCTGGTCGACACCTTCTGGGACGAAAAAAGCGAGAGCCTGCTGGCCGCCGAGACGCTCGGCGACGATCTCGACGGCGTCCGGATCGATACGACGGGATCACGTCGCGGCGACTTCCGACACATCATCCGCGAGGTGCGCTGGGAACTCGACGCTCGCGGCTACGAGGACGTCGATATCTTCTGCAGCGGCGGCCTCGACCCCGACACCATTCTCGAACTGCGAGACATCGCCGACGGGTTCGGCGTCGGAAGCCACATCACCAGCGCCGACTCGGTCGACTTTAGCCTCGATATCGTCGAAATAGCGGGCGAACCGATCTCCAAGCGTGGCAAACTCTCGGGCGTCAAGGATGTCTATCGAACGACGGACGGCGGACACCAGATCACGCTCGCGGATACGGACGGACCGGCTGGAGGCGAATCGCTACTCGAACCGCTCGTTCGCGACGGCGAGGTGGTGCGGGAGTTCGATCTCGACGCGGCGAGTGAGCGGTGTTTAGCGGACGCCGATGTGGTTGGGTTCGGTCGGTAGCACCGGCCGTCTCGTGGTCCGTCGCCCCTGGATGGTCGACCACTATCGCTTTTCGAGGGTCGTGATCTAGGATCCGTTCGAGTACGGTTCGTCCGGCGGTGTCGCGTGCGTGCCGGCTCGTTCGGCCAGCCCGATGAGGTAGACGTCGAGCAGACAGACAAGAAGAACGGCGAGGGGGATGGCGACGTCGACGTAGTTGACTGACTCGAACTGTAACGCGGTGACGACGAACGGCTCACCGGGTTCGAACGCGCCCGATAGTGTCCGGGCGCTCAGGAACCCGAGCGCGACGACGTAGAGGACGAACCAGATCGCACCCCGTTTCCACCGCCCGAGATAACAGTGTCCGAGCCCGGCTCCGATCGCCGTTAACGGGTACGCGAGCCAGATCGGTCGCGTGAGATCAGTCATCGGTCGCGACTACGTCCTGGAGCGGGATCCGTGTTGCCCTCTCGAGGCGTGCGACCGGTGACTGCTCCTCGGCCGCGGACGTAGCTTGGCCGTTGCACGCCGCTTTCAGGTGCTTGAGTGCCTCCCGTGCACGCCGGCAGTGGCTGTCGACCGACGTTGTTTGCGCTCGATCGTACTGGATGGTCGCCTCGTCGTTTCTCCTGACGTACTCTCCTTGCTGCTCTGATAGAACGCCGACGACCGTCTCCCGAAGCTCGTCGGTCGGCGAGGGATGTGCCGCAATCGCGCCCGCGAGTTCGCGACCGTAGCGTTCGATCGCCTGTCGCGAGTCGCCTGTGGCACCCATCGCCGTCGTCCCGAGGGCAGCCGCGGTGCCGGCGAGGGGCGCTTCCAGCGCAGCGGCGCGCTTGCCCGCTCGCGTTTCGTCTTCACCCGCCGTCAGAAACCGCGCCGAAAGCGTCGCCGAGCAGTCCGCCATCGCTCGGTAGAGCTCGATCACCCGTCGGTCGGACACGGGCGTCTCTCCGATCATCGCGTAGGCCGCGGAGTGCAGATAATCGCTCGCCAGCACGGCGGCGTCCCGGTCGGCCGCTTGGTCGTACCGTTCGGTCGTCAGCAGGGCCGTTCTGATCCGAACGTATCCCTCGAAGGAGGCGACCGCGCTCGTAATCGGGTCGAGCGTCCGATCGATCGCGCCTTCGTCGTGATCGGCTACCGCGCCAGCGCCGACCGTACAGAGCGCGACGGGTAACGACCGGTGGGTCGGTGGTATCGAGTTCGAAACGATCGCCCGAACTGACGGTGATAGCCCACCAAACGGTCGCTCGTCGGCCTCGAACTCGTCGTCCGTGCGGGGATACTCGCTCATACTGTTAGGTGGTGCTCTTGGTTAGCTGCCATCGCCGTCGCGGTCGGGTTTATCGGACGCCTCCTCGCGGCGTGTGCGTTCAGTGTTCGGATCGATGTCTCGCGCTTTCTCGCTCGGAAACGTCACGTCCTCGGCGAGAATATCGTCGAAGATTCGGCTGACGGTTGCCGATCGGACCGTCTCGAGGTACTCGTCTCGATCGAGCGTGAGCTGTCGGACCCGGGCCCCGTCAAGCGCCGCGATGAGCAACGCGGCTGTCTGCTCGGTGTCGTGTTCGACGAACTGGCCGGTCTCGATTCCGTCTTCGAGGATCTCTTCGAGGGTCGCTCGGAACCGGTCGTCGCTTCGACGTAGCTGCTCGCGGTATCGGTCGTTGTAGGGTGCCTGCGTCCGGAGTTCGAGCAACGCCGTGTGAAACGACTGGTGGTCGCTCTCGCTCGAGCCGTAGAGATACCAGTCGACGAACATCGCCAGCCGCTCGATCGGTGGCAGCGTTTCCGTCTCTCTGACCCGTTCGTCGAACCACTCGAGCAGGTACGCCAGAAAATCGGTGACGAGGTCCTCCTTGGAGTCGTAGTGATAGAACAGGAGCGATTTGCTCTTGTCGGTCCGGTCGGCGATGTTCTGTGCGGTGAGATCGGTGTAGCCGTGCTCGCACAGCGCCTCGTACGTCGCAGTCATGATCTCCTCGCGGGTCTCCGGGTCGGTCACTACCTGACCCCTTGGTCAGGTATCCATAAAAGTCGTTTCGTTTCCCCGGGTTGTCATTTCCGGAACTGACGGACTCCGAATCGGGCGTACTCACCGTAGGCGATCTCGAGCGAGCCGATCCACCAGTTCCACCGCTCGGCGGGCGTGCCGTCGGGCGCATCCGACAGCTCCGCGATGACGACGTCGTTCGTGAGCGGCGCACCGGCGTCACTCGCATACTGTCCCGAGTCCGCGAGATCGACGGCCTGCCGAACGACCACGCGCGATTCGCCTTCTGTCCCGGCGAACTCCTCGCGCAGACGGGTTTCGAGGCGCTCGGGATCGATAAACACGGCCGTGACTACGTCAGCGACGCACTTGACTGTTCGAGGGTATCGATCGTATCGAAACGATGTTCTTTTGAGCGACGGCCGTCTTCCGTCGACCATGGCAAGTTTCACTGTCGTCGTCGGCGACCCCGACTCCGGGTCGTCCTACCAACTCGAAGCGGAGGAACAGGACGCAAACCGATTCATCGGAAAATCCATCGGCGAGGAGGTCGACGGCGGCGCAGTCGGGCTCGACGGCTACACGCTCGAAATCACCGGCGGCTCGGACGACGCAGGCCGTCCGCTCAACGGCGATGTCGCGGGCGCGAATCTGAACGAAGTGCTGATGAAAGGTCGCCAGACGGGCTACCGACCATCTCGTGACGGCGAGCGTCGCCGAATTACGGTTCGAGGTCGCGAGATCTCCGACACCGTCGCACAGATCAACGCATCGGTCGTCGACCACGGCAGCACCGATATCGACGAGCTGCTCGGCGGCGACGGTGACGAGTAAGCGACCGTCCGCACTCTTCAATGG
Source organism: Natrialbaceae archaeon A-arb3/5 (assembly GCA_046614585.1). Classification (GTDB taxonomy): domain Archaea; phylum Halobacteriota; class Halobacteria; order Halobacteriales; family Natrialbaceae; genus JBKKHI01. The sequence goes on from JBKKHI010000001.1 coordinate 70,844, forward strand.
CTGATCGAATTTCGAGCGACCACCCGTCAGTGCGCACAATCCGAGCGACGTGTACGGAGACGACGACCGGCGTGCTCCTCGAGATCCCCGCCGAGGACCGCGACGCGTTTCCCGTCGACGAGGTCGTTCGAGTCGTTCTCGACCGCGAGGAACTGTTTGCACGCGCCGAGCGAGCGCTGACCGGTGACGACCTCTCTATTCGCGGCATCTACGAGACGCCGGATCTGGTTCGGGATCCAAGCGGCGACACCGACCGTCTGAACGACTGGATCGACGACCACGGCGTTCGAGCGGGTGGCTCCGTCCTGATCGACGTCATCGAGCCGTCGTTTCTCTACGGGCTCCGAGAGCCGGGAACGACGGCCTACTACGACGCGTACGAACCCCCAAACCAGAGTCTCAGCGACATCGCACGCGAGCTCGAAGACCAGTAGCTCACACCCGCGAGAGGAACGCGTACAGCAACAGGCCGAACGCCATGTGCTGAACCATCGACTGCTCGATAGTCGCCCGAACGTGCTCGTCGTCGGCGATGGAGTACTCCTTGGTTCGTACTTTCGTATGCATCGAGAGGATCTCCTCTTCTTTTAGCTCGTGGAGCGCGGGATAGATCGTCCCCGGGCTGAGATCCGTCTCGAAAAAGCGACCGAGATCCGAGATGAGTTCCTCGCCGTGCGTTTCGCCGTGCAACGCGATGAGCATCAAGAGCAGTTCGTCCAGGTTCTCCTTGACGATCGCCTCGTCGAACTGGGGCTCGCCGGTCGGAAGTGCTTCGGTCACCTGTGCCATCAGTTCGTCGAGTTCGTGCCCGACGGGGTCGGTCGCAGTTTCGTCCGTCTCGATAGCGATTCCGCTCGATTCCGACGACCCTTCCATCGCTGCCATCGAGAGTTCGTCGAGGACGGACTCGGTATTGATTGTATCCTCACGCATTGACGATCACTTGGGGGTTCCGTGAGTAGCCCATCCCGCGAGTACGCCTCGTCGATCTCCCACCAGTTACGTGTTGTCGACGGCTATGGCGGGTGGTCTATTCACGACTACTCGGTTTCTGGAACTACCTCCTATTAAACCACATGGAATATACAGTAATAAAATACAATAAATAAATAATGAATAAGCATACAATAATATTCAAGTTGTGAATATTTATCTGCACCATGTAGTAAACCGGCCCGGTACTGGTAATTCGTCACGATAACCCTTCGCTTGTGTAATTTCTTCATATCTTCCCACTCAACGAATCAGCTGTCTGAATGATACAGTCGAAGACCGTCTGAACAGCGGACTCCTCGTACTTCGAATTCGCTCTGTGACGCCGCGATTCACAATTCGTTTGAAGTCGCCGAGTCCGAGACACCGCTGTTCGCGTGCGTCGATAGCATTCGACCGCGGGCTTTTTCGTATCGGCGTTCGAACCTGTATCCATGTCCGCGATTCGCGACGCGTTGCAGGATCTCTCCGAGGACGTCTTTTTCGATCTGCTCGAGAGTGAGGGCGCGTACCTGCTGGTGTTGGACGTGCCGGGAGTAACCGCCGAGTCGCTCGACCTGTCGATCGAGGACGGCCGCCTCTCCCTCGAAGCCAAACGCGAGAAGGAGCTGCCGGGGCAGTACGAGTATTTAGCGGAAAACCGATCGCTCTTTTTCGACGTGACGTTGCCGGTGCCCGACGACGCGCTCGGACGCGACGCGACGGTTTCCGTCGATCGGGGTGTCCTCGAACTGGAGCTTCCCAAGCGGGATCAGGGCAAGACCACCATCAACGTGATCGAGCGAAACGGTCACGACGAGACTGACTCTGCGGACGCGGAATCGAGGTGACCGAGGCTGGCGACACTCCGCGCGTACAAGCGGTTCGTCCTCGTCGCGTGGCAGTTTCTCCCGTTGTTGGTCGCCTACGCGCGTGATCGCCGTCGGTTTCTGCTGTTCGGTCGGTCCCGCCGAGTCGATCCCGAGGAGCATCGCGAGCGCGCCGAGGTGTTGCTCGAATCGCTGTTGACGCTCGGTCCGACGTTCATCAAACTCGGGCAGTTGCTCTCGACCCGTCCCGACGTGCTCCCGCCGGCGTACATCGACGTGCTGGCGGCGCTACAAGACGACGTTCCGCCGGCGGAGTGGTCGGGGGCGAAGGAGGTTCTCGAGGCCGAACTGGGCCCCATCGACGAGCGCTTCGAGTCGTTCGACACCGAGCCGATCAGCGGCGCGAGTCTCGGACAGGTCTACCGTGCCACCGTCGCCGACGGCGAATTCGAGCGGACACAATCGTCCGACGCGGGGCCGAACGCCGAGCAGGACGTCGCGGTGAAAGTGCGTCGACCGAACGTCGAGGAACTCGTTCGGGCGGATCTACGGGTCATCCACTGGTCGTTGCCGATCCTGCTCTTTTTCGTCGACGAGTCGCGCGCGTTCTCGCTCGAGAACCTGGCCGAGGAGTTCTCGAAGACGATTCGCGAGGAGATGGACTACGAGCGCGAAGCGGAGATGCTGACCGAGATCCGGTCGAACTTCGCGGACGACGATCGGTTCATCATCCCCGAGATAGTCGACAGTCACTCGGGACCGCGCGTGCTCACGATGGAGTACGTCGAGGGGACGAAGATCAACGACGTCGAGGAACTCGAGCGCCGCGGGATCGACCGGACGCAGGTCGCAGAACACCTCGAACGGGCGTACCTGCAGATGATCATCGACGACGGCGTTTTCCACGCCGATCCGCACCCGGGCAACCTCGCGGTGACCGACGACGGCCGGATCGTCTTCTACGACTTCGGTATGTCGGGCCGGGTCGACGAGTTCGTCCAGGAGAAGATCGTCGAGTTCTACGTCGCCGTCGCGAACCAGGACATCGATGCGATTCTGGACGCGCTGATCGAGATTGGTACGTTGAGCCCGGACGCGGACCGCGCGGTGATGGCCGAGGTGATGGAGATCGCCATCCAGGACGCCCGCGGCGAGGACGTCGAGCAGTACCGGGTCAACCAGATCATCGGCCAGATCGAGGACTCGATCTACGTCTTCCCGTTCCGGCTGCCGAAGAACCTCGCGCTGGTGCTTCGGGTCGCGACCGTCGTCGAGGGAGTCTGTGTTACCCTCGATCCGAACTTCGATTTCATCGACACCGCCACGGACTACCTCACCGAGCAGGGATACCGCGAGGAGTCGATCCGCCAGTATCTCTCCGAATCGGGCGAGCAGATTCGACGGACTGGCGAGTCCCTGACGCGGATCACCCCAAAAGCCGAGCGGACGCTCGACCGCCTCGAGCGCGACGATCTTTACGTCCGCATCGGCGTCGAGGACTCGGAGAACGTCTTCGCAAAGCTCGCAAAGCGGTTGATATACGGCATGTTGCTCACGATGTCGCTGTTCTCGATGGGCGTCCTCTACGCCCTCGACGCGCCCGAAGCGTCCGTCGTCGCGGCGGTTTTCTCCGTCGTGGTGACGATTCAACTCTACCGAACCTTCCGCAAGCGGGGGTCGACCCGAGTCAAACCGCAGTTTACGCGACAGAGCATGCGACAGCGCCAGCGCGGCGAGGAGTAGCGCCACCGGAACCGATCGAGGCGTCGCGAGTGACCGGACCGACGGGTGAGTTCGCTACAACGTTCTTTGTGCTGGGCCCCGAGCATCGGGTATGGTCTACGATCGACTCGCCGATCTGTCCCTCGAGATCGAGGCAGTCTCGATGGAACGCAGGGAACGCGAGACCTCGAGCGAGTTCACCCGCGCGACGACGACGTTCAGCCTCGTCGGTCCGCCGAGCGACGAGACCGACGGCGAGCGACCGACGGGAATCGGCGAGGACGTCACGTACGAGACGGCCGAACACGACGCGCTCGCCGAGACGGGGGTCCCCGATCTGACCGGCGAGTACACGCTCGACTCGTTTTCGGCCCACGTCGCCGACCTCGATCTCTTCGCGGCCGGTGCGCCCGACCGCGAGGTCTTTCGAAACTACCGCCGCTGGGGCCTCGAGAGCGCCGCGCTCGACCTCGCGCTCCGCCAGCATGGAACCGATCTCGCGAGCCGACTCGGCCGCTCGCTCGATCCCGTCCGGTTCGTCACCAGTTTGCGCCTCGGCGACCCGCCGACGGTCGATCGGCTCGTCCAACTTCGCGAGCGCGTGCCCGGCCTCGAGTTCAAACTGGATCCGACGCCCGAGTGGGACGCGGACCTGCTCGAGGATATCGAATCGACCGTCGGCACCGACGCGGTCCGGATTCTCGATCTCAAAGGCCAGTACGAAGGAACCGAGGTTGACGTCCCCGCCGATCCGGCGCTGTACGAACGCGTCATCGAGGCGTTTCCCACTGCCGTGATCGAAGACCCCGCGCTGACCGACGAGACGCGGCCGCTGTTCGACGAGCCAGCCGTTCGGTCCCGGGTCTCGTGGGACGCACCGATCCACGGTCTCGGCGACGTCGAGGCGCTGCCGTGGGAACCCGACTGGCTGAACATCAAACCCTCCCGGTTCGGCTCGATCGAGTCGCTGCTCGAGACGATCGCCTACTGCGACGAGCGAGGTATCCGTCTGTACGGCGGCGGCCAGTTCGAACTCGGAGTCGGCCGCGGCCAACTCCAGACGCTCGCCTCGCTGTTCTATCCCGACGGGCCGAACGATATCGCGCCGCGGGCGTACAACGAGCCCGAACTCGTCGACGAGTTGCCCGCGAGCCCGCTTGAACCGTCGACAGGATCGCTCGGATTCCGGTGGTAGTCGCCGACTGCGGCGGCTACCGTCCGGATTCACATGGCTCCCATAGCGCCGACACTGAGTCGTCGCCGTCGGCCCGCTCGACGTCTCGTTTGAGGTCGAACGCGCGGTACGTCTCGTCTTCGAGCAACCGATCGGCGAGCGTCGGTGACACCGAAACGCAACGACACTCTCCGCCGACGAGCAACCCGCCAGGGCCGAACGTGAACTCGACATCGTAGCGGGCGACGCGCGCATCTCGCTCGTCGAAAACAGGCTGGATCGCTTCGATGACGGCCGCGACGAACTCGAAGGCCAGCTTCATTCCCGGCGCGTCGGTCGTCCCGAGGTCGATACGGACGGCCGGGACGTATGTTGCACCCGACCCGTCGCCGTCGCTGTCACTTTCGCGGACGTCCAGCCGACGGACTGACGGGGACGTTTCCAGGTGAGAGGCCGTCCCTACCGGGAGTTCTTCGGCGAGCCGGCGGTCGAGTTCGCGTTCGAGCTCGCTCTGGGCGGCTACGTGCCATCGATAGAGTACGGCTGCACAGAGGCCGAGCACGGCGAGTGCGCCGATGCCGATCGGAACGAACTCGGTGGCCATTTCGTCGGTGTTCGTCCGCCGGGCTGGTGTCGATTTCGATCCCAATCAACGCCGCTCGCCCGGTCGCCGGTTCCACACTGGGACCGTTTCGCACACACCGGCCGGTTTCCAAACGGTTTATGGCCGTCGGTTGATTACGCCGGGACATGGCGAAACAGCAGACCGAAGTTCGCGATCTCCAGGAAGGAAGCTACGTAATTATCGACGACGCGGCCTGTAAGATCAACGCCTACTCGACGGCAAAACCCGGAAAACACGGCAGCGCCAAGGCTCGAATCGAGGCCGAGGGCGTTTTCGACGGCAAGAAACGCTCGCTCTCCCAGCCCGTCGACGCGAAGATCTGGGTCCCGATCATCGAACGAAAGAACGGGCAGGTCGTCTCCGTCGACGGCGACGACATGCAGATCATGGACCTCGAAACGTACGAAACGATCACGATGCGCGTTCCCGATGATGCGGACGTCTCCCCCGACGAGAACATCGAGTACCTCGAGATGGAAGACCAGCGAAAGATCGTCTAATGTTTCCCGGGGCGAGCGACGAACGCGAGGAGGCCGATGCGGCGGATAACGCCGGCCGTGCGGACGCGAACTTCGTGGTCGTCGGTGCGCCCCTGGACGTATCGACGACCTTTCAGCCGGGGACCCGATTCGGTCCCCGACGCATTCGGACTTTTGCGGAGCCGTTCGACGACTACGACCACCGGACGGAGCAGCATTTTACCGACCTCGGCGTCGTCGATCACGGCGACGTTCGGGCGTGGGACGACGTCGAGGCGTACCTCGAATACCTCGAGGGCACTCTCCGAGACGTCGTCTGGGACGAGGCCGTCCCGCTGTTGCTGGGCGGCGAACACACCGTCTCGCTCGCCGGCGTGCGGGCCGTCGAACCCGACGTCTTCGTCTGTCTCGACGCACATCTCGACCTGTACGAGGCGTACGACGGCAACCCCTTCTCGCACGCCTCGGTCACCCGCCAAATCCTCGAGACGGTCGACACCGTCGAGGAGGTCGTGATCCTCGGCGCACGAACGGGCAGCGAAACGGAGTGGGAGCGCGCGGCGGCCGACGACGTAACCGTTGTCTCGCCCGAGGACGCCGACTCGTTCTCGTTCGGCGACCGGTTCGCGGATCGAGACGTCTACCTGAGCGTCGATATCGACGCCGCCGATCCGGCCTACGCGCCCGGAACCGGGACGACCGAACCGTTCGGACTCGAACCCCGCGAGATGCGCGATATCGTCCGTGAGGTCGCACCGCACGCGAGCGGGTTCGACGTCGTCGAGGTGAACGACCGCGATGACGGGCAGGCGGCGTCGCTCGCGGCGAAACTGCTTCGGGAGTTCGTCTACATCAACGCCGACGCGACGTCGTAACTGCCTCGCGACCCTCTCCGCCGTTCGCCGTCGTTTTTGCTCCGACTGGCCGACTGTTGTGACCGCTTTGCTTCGACTGACCGACTGTTGTGACCGCTTTGCTTCGACTGACCGACTGTCGTGACCGTTCGGCTGTCGGATCATCCCTACTAGTTAGGCCCAACAATAGCAAGTGGTACTGTCGAACTGAGGCCGTATGCAACCGTCTGAGACGCACGGTGCGATGCGAGATCGAACGTACTCGATCCTCGCGAACCCCCGTCGCCGATACCTGCTGTGTCAACTGGCGTCCGGCGAACGGACCACCGTGGACGAACTCGTTCGCAAACTCCTAAGGTGGGAACGAGACGAACCGCTTGAGGAAATCGAGCCGTCAGTACGCAACCGCCTCAGGATCTCGCTCGTCCACAACCACCTCCCTCGACTCGACGAGCACGACGTGATCGAATACGCGCCACAGGCGGAGACGGTTGTGATGAGAGCGGAACTCGACGAGGTGATCCCAGCCGAAATCGACTCCGAGCAACTGCCAGCGACGACGTCGCGGACCGATCCCGACTGAGTCACCGACACAGAAGGGCAGGAATCCGGTGGGCTCGACGGATGCCGAGGATACATGCCGCCGGCGAGCCAACCGACGCGCATGGAACTCCCGGAGTTCGTCGACCGACTCGATACGGAACTGCGCCACGACGAGTACGCCGATCTGGATGCGAGCGAGAACGGGCTGCAGGTCGGCCCCGACGAGGGGACCGTCGAGCACGTCGCGTTCGCCGTCGACGGCGTCCGTGAGACGTTCGAGCGGGCAGCCGAGGCCGACGCAGACGTCGTCGTCGTCCACCACGGCATCTCGTGGGGCGGCTTCGACCGCGTGACCGGCCGCACCTACGATCGGATCGCGCCGCTGATCGAGAACGACGTCGCCCTGTACGTCTCGCACCTCCCGCTCGACGGCCACCAGGAGCACGGCAACGCCGCGGGCGTCGCGGACGTCCTCGACCTCGACGACCGAGAGCCGTTCGGCGAGTACGGTCCCGAGTACATCGGCCAGCGCGGTGTCGCGCCGGAGTCGTATACAGCCGACGAGTTGAGCGCCCGACTGGAAGACGAACTCGTAACCGACGGCCACCCCGTCCGGACGTTCCCGTTCGGTCCCGACGAGATCCGGGACGTGGCGATCGTTACCGGCAGCGGCACCGACTGGCTCGACGAGGCGGCCGAGACGGATGCGGACGCGCTGGTGACCGGCGAGGGGAAACAGAAGGTCTACCACGAGGCTCGCGAAGCCGAACTCAACGTCTTCCTGGCCGGCCACTACGCGACCGAGACGTTCGGCGTTCGGTCGTTGCAGGACCTCGTCAAGGGGTGGGGACTCGAGACGAGCTACTTCGAGGTACCGACCGGTCTGTAAGCGGTGTACGAGCGTCGGAGACCGGTTCACACGAGTCGTGTTTCACCAGCTATCGTGGTAACTGTGCAGCGTTCGATACGTTCGGGCGGTGGTCACTCGGAACGACACCGATCCAGAACCCGCCTAGGCGTCGGGACCGACGGTCAACACCGGTACGGACGCCGTCCGGACGACGCGCTGGGAGACGCTGCCGACGACGTTGTTCTCGTACTCGTCGCCGCTCGTTCCCATCACGATCAGATCGACGTCGTTCGCGTCGGCGTAGTCGACGATACACTCCGCGGGGTTACCGGTGTCGACGGCTGTCTCGATGTCGAGGCCGTGTTCCGTCGCGCGGGTCGCCGCCTCGTCGGTCGCCTCGTGGGCGTTTTCTTGGAGGTCCTCGCGGACGTCCGCAACTCGGTCGTCGTCCAAAACGAGAAACGCGCGGTCGTCGACGACTGAGAGGGCGTGCAGCGTCGCATCCCTCGTCTCTGCGATGTCGATCGCGTGGTCCGCGACGGCCGATGCGTGCTCGCTCCCATCGGTGGGAAAGAGGATCGTTTCGTACATCGTGTACTCCCTCGTAGCGGAGGGAAAAGAACGTCGTCATTCCTCCTCGTCGGTGGGAGTTCTCGCCCAGGCTGCTGTACCCCGTTGTGGCGATCAGGGTTTCCAGCCGAGTTCGATCTCGACCGTCTCGTGTTTGCCGCGAAGCATCGAGTTTCGCTCGATGACGTCGACGGAGAGGTCGACGGTTTCGGGCGGCGTGAGCGCGACAGTCTTGTTTCCAACCTGGATGTCGACCGGCGTCTCGTCGCCGGCGAACTCCTCGGCGAGCCGTTCGAAGTACGTCGCGAGTTCGTCTCGCGTAAGCGTCTCGTCGGCCGTCGTCCGTTGTGCCATACCGGTAGTGGCCCGAGGATGCGGAAAAGTATGGAGGCCGAACGAGAAGTAACACGGTGTTACAGCCGTCTCGATTAGAACAGGTTCCCCTGTTGGTGGACCGATATTCCGTCGTCGGTGATCTCGTACGGTTTTTTCTCCCGCGAGTGGTTCGCGTCCCGTATCTTCTGGATCTCGATCGCCAGACGCGTCTCGCGAAAGTCGTCCGGGCGCACGTACTGCAACACGAAGACGGCATCCGTGAGGTACTCGACGATGCCGTGTCTGGAGGCGTAGGGGTTCGACTCGGCGGCCTCGCTCGTCAACAACGAGGTAACGCCCGCTTCCTTGAGGCTCTTCGTGAAATCGTAGACTTCGTTGCGGCGCTTGGCCTGGTCGTCGTACATCATCTCGAGCAGCGACACCGAGTCCAACACGAGTCGCGAGGCCCCGAACTCCTCGATGAGCGTCGGAAGTTCGTTCCTGATCGAGGTGAGCCCGTGGGCCATTTCGACGGGATCGATGTCGACGATGGCGAGCCGGCCGTCGGCGACGTACTCGTCGAACGGAAACCCTTTCTCGGTCGCGCTGTTGATCACGCGTTCGCGGCTCTCCTCGAGCGCGATGAAAACCGCGTTCTCGCCCCGTGCGAGCGCATGATCGAGAAACTGCAGTCCGAACGTCGTTTTTCCGGTCCCGGCACTGCCGACCGCGACGATGAGCGACCGTTCCGGCACCCCGCCCTGGATCATCCCGTCGAGCCCCTCGATGCCGAGGTCGACCCGGGGCAACTCCGTCTCGGGGTCCTCGTCCAGGTCGTCGTTGCCGCCGGGAAGGTTGAAGTCGACGTCCGACGCACCCAGCTGCTCGTCTTCTGACTCGTCATCCACTGGGACGTCCCCGACGTTCTGTAGCGCCGAGCCGAAGTCCTCCTCGAAGAGAGAGCCCCCGTCCTCGTCGTCGGTCTCCGACTCGTCGGACCCAGGTTCATCGGCCTCTGTCGTGTCGGCCTCAGCATCGGCTGACGCACCGGACAGAACCGAATCGTTGCTCGCCGCCGAATCGCGCGACGGGTCGAACCAGTCGTCGTCTTCCGACGGCCCGTCCACGTCCGAGGCGCCGCTTCGGTCGTCACTTCCGGTGGCGTCTCCCGTTTCGATCGCGTCTTCGTCGGTGTTCTCTGTTTCGCCCACGTCCTCGTCGGTGTTCCTGTCGCTGATCGCGCGCTCGAACCAGTCTGCATCCTCGTCCGTCATCGCTCACCTCTTCGCCCGAACGGAGGCAGGAGCATCGGCGAGCGATCCGCAGACACGCGGCTGGCAATGAGTCGCGGGCCGAACGAACCGGTCGAGTTGTCTTCCATGGCGGGGACAGCGACGCGCGTCGCGGGAGCGTTCACTTACGAGAAGTGAGTCCACGGGAATGAATGTTGTTGCCGGCCGCCGAGGCGTGGGTTTTTGACCCCGGGACGGGTATCCGCCGACGATGGATGCCGACGTCGGAATCGTTGCCCAACGCGGCAACGAGCGGGCACACGAACTCACCCGAACGCTCGTCGAGACGATAGAACGCGAACGCGAGGACGCCGCGGTCGTCGTCGACGAGGAAACCGGAACCGCGGTCGACGAGCGGTCGGTTCCGGTCGCCGCGATGGCGGACCGCGACCTCGTCGTAAGCATCGGCGGCGATGGAACCTTGCTGTTCGTCGCCCGCGAGGTCGGCGACACGCCGATTCTCGGGGTGAACCTCGGCGAAGTCGGCTTTCTCAACGCCGTCCCGCCAGCGGACGCAGTCTCCGTCGTCGCTGACCTCGTCGATCGGCTCCGGGCTGGCGAGGAACTCGGCGGGCGAACCCTCTCGCGGCTGCGGGCAACCGACGACACCGGCGCGTGGACGCTCGAACCCGCACTCAACGAGATCGTTGTCCACGGGCCCCGGCGGGGAAGCGGCGGCGGCGCGACGATCGACGTCCGTATCGACGGCGAGCGATACGCGCGAAGCCACGTCGACGGCGTTCTCGTCTCGACGCCGACGGGGTCGACCGCCTACAACCTGAGCGAGGGCGGCCCTCTCGTTCATCCGACCGCCAACGCGCTCGTCGTCACGCAGATGGCGGCGACCGACGCCATGCCGCCGCTGGTCGTCGACCCGGACACCGACGTCTCGCTTACCGTCTCGGACGCCGAGTCCGCTTACGTCATCAGCGACGGCCGCAACCGACACCGCCTCGACCCGCCGGCGACGGTCTCGGTCTCGCTCGCGGCTGAACCGGTGACGCTCGTCGGGCCGCAGACGAACTTCGTCGACGGATTAGAAAAGCTCGAATAACGCAGCAGTCATCCGACGAGGTCCGCCAACGCAACTTCGATCGAGTCCGCCGCCGCCTCGACGGCCGAGAGCCGCACGTACTCGCGCTCGGCGTGGGCGACGCCGCCTTCCTCGTCGGCGAGGACGCCTGGCCCGAAGACGACGGTCGGCGCATCGACGGCGAAGAAGCCGGCTTCGGTCGCCGCGCCGAACGGGCGGACGTCGCCGCCGCTTGCCTCTTGCATCGTCCGGACGAGCGACTCGTCCTCGTCGGTGACGAACGCTTTCGGGAACGGCGTGTCGGGCCGGATGAGATCGACGGAGACGTCGAGTGTGTCGGGGACGCGTTCGGCGAGATACGCCTGTAAACCGGCACGAAACGAGTCGCTCGTCTCCGGCGGGACGGTGCGTCGATCGACCGTCAGTTGGCACCGCTCGGGGACGCGATTCGGCGCCTCGCCGCCGTCGAGCATCGTCGGCGTCAGCTTCGGCTCGCCGAGGACTGGATCCTCGCCTGGCCCTGCGTCCTCGTCGTAGGTTCGGAGCGCGTCGAGGACGGGAACGAGTCCGAAGACCGGATTCTCCGCGCCCGGAACGCTCGCGGCGTGGCCGCTCTCGCCTTCGATCGTCACCGTCGCCTCGCACTGGCCGCGAGCGGCGATACAGACGTCCAGGTCCGTGGGCTCGCCGACGATGTAGCCGTCCGCCGAGAGACGGTCCTGCAGGCCCTCGGCACCCGTCATCAGTGTTTCTTCGTCCGGCGTGATCGCGAGCGTGAGCCGCCCGCTCGTCGGCTCGACGCGGAGAAACGCCGCGAGCAGCGCGGCCAGCGGCCCCTTCGCATCGCACGCGCCCCGGCCGCGGACGACGTCGCCGTCGCGCTCGTAGGGAACATGGGGCGCAACGGTGTCGATATGGGTGTTCAGGACGATGTGCGGGCCGTCGTCCGCGCCGCGGCTCGCGAGGACGTTCCCGAACTCGTCGACCTCGGACTCGTGGCCGGCGTCACGAAGCGTTTCGCGGAGCAGCTCGCGCATTTCGGTGACGTCCTCGTGGGAGGGCGTTTGGATCGCTTCAGCGTGAAACGCAGCGAGGTCGAACGTCATCTACGACTCCCGCTCGACGCGAGTGACGTCCTCGAGCGTCTCCCGCCGGCGCACGACGCGGGCCTCGCCGTCCTCGAGCGCCACCTCGGCCGGCCGGGGCTGGGAGTGGAACTGGCTGGCGAGTTCGTAGCCGTAGGAGCCAGCGTTGCCGATGGCGACGATGTCGCCGCGCTCGGGGCGGGCGATCGGTCGGTCGTGAGCGAAGACGTCCGCGCTGGTACAGACCGGACCGCCGACGGTGACCTCGTGGGGCTCGCGGTCTGGTGCGCTGACGTTCAGCATGGGGTGATAGGAGCCGAACATTGCGGGTCGGATCAGCGTCGCGAGGCTGGCGTCGACGCCGACGACGGTCGTGTCGGGGGCCTCCTTGATCGTGTTCACCTCGCTCAGGATGAGCCCCGCGTCGGCGACGACGTAGCGGCCGGGTTCGAGTTTGAGCGTGGCGTCGAGGTCGCCGACGGCCTCGCGGACCATGTTCGAGGTCTTCTCGAGGTCCAGCGGCTCGTCGTCCTCGCGGTAGGGGACGCCGTAGCCGCCGCCGACGTCGACGAACTCGAGAGCCGAGTCGCCGACCCGGCGAGCCATCTCGCCGACCCGTTCGATCGCTCGACAGTGCTCTTCGAGTCCGTCCGTAAGGACGCCGCTGCCGGCGTGGGCGTGGAGGCCAACGAGCTCGAATCCCTCCCGGACGCGCTCTGCAACCTCGGGGACGCGCTCGTAGGGGATGCCGAACTTGGCGTCCGCGCCGGTCGCGACCTTCTCGTGATGCCCCGTTCCGATACCCGGATTAATGCGGATGGCGATCCGGCCGTCGTAGCCGCGCTCTTGCAGGCGTTCGAGCGTATCGAGCGCGCCGATAGTGATCGTCAGCCCTGGGTTCTCGTCGGCGAGATCGACCGCGTAGTCGAGGTCGTGATTCGGTGGGTTGACCGCCGTGTACTGGAGTTCGTTCGGATCCGCGCCTGCCTCAATCGAACGCTGGAGTTCGCCCCAGGCAGCACACTCGATTGTGCCACCAGCCTCGAGGACTGCCTCGAGTACCGCCTTCCCCGTGTGGGCCTTCGCAGCGTACATGACGTGTGCGTCGGGGAACGCGGCCGAAAACCGTGAGTAGTTCTCTTTCACTCGATCGAGGTCCATCACGTACAGCGGCGTGTCGTACTCTGTGGCGAGAGACGCGAGGCGCTCGTGATCCCAGTCGTCGAGCCGGCGGACAGCCGGCGAATCCGCGAGGTTGGTCATTACCCGATTCAAGTGACTGCGAAGATTCAAGCGTTTGGGTTCGACATTGTGTGTCCGCCGTCTCAGAGTGTGGGGATAATGTTGTCACCTGTGTCCTCGAGTCTATCACAGTCGCCCGGTTAGCAAACCAGAAACAGAATTAAGTAATACGAAGTGGAAGTATTACTTATGTCGAGTAATACTACTGGCGAAGAGCGTATCGTCTCTGTCACCGAAAAAGGACAGGCGACGATTCCGAAGCAACTCCGGGAGAAACACGGGATTCCTGCACCAGGACGGGTCAAATTCGTCGAGAACGAAGACGGAGAAATCGTTGTTCATCCGGTGGGTTCGATGCGCGAGTTCCGCGGCCTCGAGCGCGACGGCGACGAGGACCGGCCTGCAACAGCAGTTCTTCGCGAGGAACGCGACCGTGACAAACAGCGGGCGGATGATCTCGTCGAACGCTTTTCCAACGAGTCCGAGGACGTATGACAGAGACGATTGTGTTCGATACGGAGCCACTTATCGCCTATCTGGACGACGAACCAGGGAGTGATACTGTCGAAACGTGGATCGACCGCGTTGCCGCCGGTGAGGTCGAGGGGTATATCAGTCCAGTAACGAAAACAGAGGTCCTCTACGTTGGTTCTCGGGTTGGGTTCCGTCCTGCAGCTGTCCGAGCAAGCCTCGAACGTCTCGAAGAGTTGGGGGTCTCAGTCTCCGATCCGCACGAGTGTTGGGACAGTGCAGCAGCCCTCAAAGAAGCGTACACGATGGCACTCGGCGATGCATATGCCCTTGCAACAGCTGATACTGTGGATGGGGCACTTCTCGTCGGCGCCGACAATGATTTCGACGACGTAGACGCCGACATCATACGATTTCGCGACGAGCCAGCGTAACGACTCGTCGAATCACCAGCGTGGAATATATTGGACCGAAACGAAACGCGGCGGTCGTTACTCTCGTAGTGCGTCTTCTCGCTCAGTCGCCTCGAGCGTCTCTTCTTCGACGTCGGTCGCGACGACAGCGGGCTTGAACGCGCCGCCCTCGAAGAGGTCGTGGTCGCTGACGGAGGACTCGACGAAGCGCGTGAACGCACGGCGATTTGCGGGCAGTTCGCCGTAGATGATTTCCTCCTCGACGAGATCATAGACCGGAATCCGGGGCGTCAACAGCGTGTTCTCGCCGACGACGCTGTTTTCGCCGACGACGAAACCGCTGGTGACGCGACAGCCGGCACCGAGCGAGACGTTGTCCTCGACGATGACCGGGGCGGACTCGACGGGCTCGAGCACGCCGCCGATGAGCGTGTTCGCGCCGAGCTTGACGTTTTCGCCGATCTGGGCGCAGGAACCGACCGTGTCACAGGAGTCGACGAGCGTGCCGTCGCCGACGTACGCGCCAATGTTGACGAAGCTCGGACTCATCATAATGCAATCAGAACCGAGGTACGCACCGCGGCGGACGGCGGTCCCGTTCGGCGTGTTTCGGGTGCCCCGCTCGCCCAGGTCCTCGGTCTCTCGGAGCGGCAACACGTCGTAGTGTTCGACGCCGCCGTACTCGAAGGCCCGATTCTCGCGCAGGCCGAAATTGAGCAGAATTCCCTGCTTGACCCACTCGTTGGCCTCCCACTCGCCGTTTCGCTTTTCGGCTGCGCGGATGTCGCCGTCCTCGAGCGCGGACAGGAACGCCTCGAGCGTGGCGTGTTCGTCCTCGCCGGCGGACTGGGCGTCGACCTCGCCGTTCTGTTTGCGCTCCCACAGCGTCTCGATGTCGGTCTCGAGCGTACTCATGACTGTCCGAGGATGGCGGGTGCAGGGCTAAAATTCCATCCATTCGCGCCGACTTAGTCGGCGAGGACGTCCGCGAAGTCGTAGCTGCCAGGCTTGCGGTCAGCGAGCCAGACCGCAGCGTCGACTGCGCCGGCGGCGAAGACGCCGCGATCCTCGGCGCGGTGGGTCAGCCGGACCTCCTCGTGATTGCCCGCGATGACGATTTCGTGCTCGCCGGTGACGTTTCCGGCTCGAAGCGCGTGGACGCCGATCTCGCCCGCTTCGCGCGGTGCCTCTCCCTCGCGGCCGTGCGTGCGACCCGAGAAGTCGCCGTTGGCCTCGATCTCGTCGAGCAGTCGGTTTGCGGTGCCACTCGGCGCGTCGCGCTTGCCGTTGTGGTGGGTTTCGACGAGTTCGACGTCGTAGCCCGGCAGATCCTGCACGGCGTCGCCGACGACGTTGACGAGCGCCTGTACGCCGCGGGCGAAGTTCGGCGCGTGAAGCAGCGGGATCTCGTCGCTCGTCGCAGCGAGCGCCTCGATCTGATTGTCGTCGAGGCCCGTGGTTCCCGTGACGTACGCGACGTCCGCCGCGGTACAGGACTCGGCGTAAGCGACCGCCGACTCGGGGCCCGTAAAGTCGATCACGACGTCGGGCTCGCGGTCGGCGAGCAGCGTGTCGAACGTCGATGACGGCTCGATCTCGACGCCGTCGACGGCCTCGTCGTCGGGCTCGCGGTTGACTGCGAAGGCGACCTCGCAACTTTCGTGATCGGCGACAGCGGCGATCACTTCCTGTCCCATTCGTCCGGTCGCGCCGGTGACGCCGATTCCGACCGTCATCGAGAGCCCTCCGTGTACGCGTGCCCGCCGTCCTCGTCGACCGTCGCCGGGTGGTCGTCCTCGAGATCCGCGAGTATCTCCTCGAGTTCGTTCCGGTGTTCCTCGGAGAGACGGGTCAGCGGCGAGCGCATCCGCGCCGGGCCGTAGCCACGAATCTCCATCGCTTCCTTGACCGGGATCGGGTTGGACTCGACGAACAAGTGACGGAAGAGCGGCCCGAGCTCGTGGTGCAGCGCCCGTGCGCGCTCGTAGTCTCCGTCCAGAGCCGCGCCGACCATCGCACACGTTCGCTCGGGTTCGATGTTCGCGGAGACGCTGATCGTCCCGACGCCGCCGACGGCGGCGATCGGTACTGCAAGCGCGTCGTCACCAGCGAGCACGGCAAACTCCGTGTCCGACGTTTGTTCGACGATCTCGCCGATCGCGCCGAGATCGCCTTCTGCGGCCTTGTAGCCCGCGATGTTCTCGTGTTCGGCCAGTTCGACGACGGTGTCGGGTTCGATCGTCTGGCCCGTCCGCGAGGGAACGTTGTAGACGATCTGGGGCAGATCCACGGCGTCCGCGATCGTTCGGTAGTGCTCGAGGAAGCCGCGCTGTTCGGGCGTGTTGTAGTACGGCGAGATCAGGAGCAGGCCGTCAGCGCCCGCATCTGCGGCGCGCTCGGAGAGTTCGAGCGCCTCGCGGGTGTTGTTCGAGCCGGTTCCGGGGATAACGGGCACGTCGTCGACCGCCTCGGCGACGGCCTCGATGACCTGGACGTGCTCGTCGTGCGAAAGCGTCGCGGACTCGCCCGTCGAGCCGACAGGCACGAGGCCGTCGACGCCGGCAGCTTCGAGCCGTCGTGCGTCGGTTTGGAGCGTTTCGAAGTCGATACGTTCGTCCTCGTCGAAGGGCGTACACATTGCCGGATAGACGCCCGAAAGGGTCAGGTTCGAACTCATTGTTTCTGTCGTGGTTGGTGTAGCTGTGGATCAGCGGCCGTGTAGTAGTTGTTGATCGTCCGTTCGGGTCGAATCGCGCCCACGACGAGGTGCCACGCTCGCCGAAAGCACACTCACGGACGCTTCAGCTTCGAAAAACGAAGAGCGGCGTCGCTCACGGCGGCTCCGAGCGAGCGGTGAACGACGCAGTACATACACGCATAGCGCATTCGAATCGACTTATCCGTTGTGACTTCGTTCAGTCAGTGAGTGTGTCTCACTCGCATGCGAGACCGGCGACCTTTATATGAAGGAATACGAAGAGTGGGCCGCACATGAATAATACCGGCTTGCAACTGCGGATGGCGTTCGTCGGAACCATGCTGTTCGGCCTCTATCTGGCCGCAGCGTGGTTCTTCTCGGTGCTGTTCGGCGTCAACCTGTGGTTGGTACTGATCCCCGGGATCGTTCTGCTTCCCGCGGCGCAGTACAAACTCGGGAAGTACATGGCCGTCAAAACCTCGGGCGCGCAGGATATGCCCGATGAGGGCCAGTACCAGAAGGTCCACCAGATGACCGAATCACTCTGCCGAGATATGGGGATGGAAAAACCCCGTCTGATGGTCGCCGAAATGGGCGTCCCCAACGCCTTCGCGACCGGCCGCAAGGGTGCGGGCGTCGTCGTCGTCTCGACCGAGCTTATGCACCTACTCGACGACGACGAGCTCGAGGGCGTCGTCGCTCACGAGCTTGCCCACCTCAGCAATCGGGACACGATCATGATGACGCTTGGCCAGTCGATCGCGACGATCGTCGGCTACGCCGTCTTCTTCCTCGTCCAGATGCTGGGCGAGAACAACCCGGGAAGTTTCATCATCGCGATGATCGCTTCGACGGTCGCGAACTTCCTCGTGATGATCCTCGTGTTCGCCATCTCGCGCTACCGCGAGTACGTCGCCGACGACACCGCTCGCCAGTACGTCGGCAGCGGCGAGCCGCTCGCTCGCGCGCTCGAAAAGATCTCGAAAGGCGCCGAAAATCGCGAGCCGAAAGTCGAAGATAGCGGCGTTAACGCGTTGTGTATCTTCAACGCGGACACGAGCGCGCTCCAGCAACTCTTCTCGACGCACCCGCCAACGGAGAAGCGAATCGAGAAACTTCGCCGCTGACGGCCGTACCGTTTTCGTTTCCGTCGACCAGCGCGATTTTTACGGGTGCCCGTCTCAGTATCGACCGTGACCGAAATTCACCCCGACCAGCGCGTCGCCGTTCTCGTCGACGCCCAGAACCTCTATCATACGGCACAGAGCCTTCATAGCCGAAATATCGACTATTCCGCGCTGCTCGAAAAGGCCGTCCAGGACCGCAAACTGACTCGTGCGATCGCCTACGTTATCCGTGCCGACGCGCCCGAAGAGGAGAGTTTCTTCGACGCGCTCATCGACATCGGCTTCGAGACGAAGATCAAGGACATCAAAACGTTCGCCGACGGGACGAAAAAGGCCGACTGGGACGTCGGCATGAGCCTCGACGCGATCACGCTCGCGAACCACGTCGATACGATCGTCCTCTGTACCGGCGACGGCGACTTCTCACGGCTGTGCTCACACCTTCGCCACGAGGGCGTCAGGGTCGAAGTAATGGCCTTCGAGTCCTCGACCGCGGACGAACTCATCGACGAGGCCGAGACGTTCCTCGATATCGGTGAGCGCCACGAAACGTTCCTGCTGTAAGCTACTCAGCGGACGCGTGATTGATACGGAATGCTGTAAGTCATTTCCGGCGCGACCGCGATCCGTCCTGCGGGCGCACCGGTAAATCGTTACAGCATTCCGTATGACTCGTCGTGGGTCTGTTTAGGATAGCTGAGCGTCCCGCGCAACGCTTGCAAATACCGCAACTGCTCCGACCACCATCGCCGCTGCCGTCAACAGGAATATCGCGTCCGACCCGAGCGTCGAGGGGCCAACGAACGCCAGGCCACTCACGACTAACAGCCCGACGCCGAGACCGATCTGCGTGAGGTCCATTCGTTCGGAAGATACCGCGCCATCCTATATAATGATCCTGATTACTTGGGGAGCGTGTCGGACGTCAGAACGTGGCTTGCCTGTGTGCCACCCGGTTGTGTCGCGCCATCAGAGATAGCCCAGATCGGCCAGCCGTTCTTTCGTCCCGTCCTGCATCGACACCGTCTCTTCGCTCGTCGTCGACGTAAACGATCCAAACTGTTCCTTGAGTTGACTTCGAAGCAACCCTACTCGTTCCGGTTTCTCGCTCGAGACGTCGGTTCGTTCGAACGGATCGTCCCGAACGTCGTGTAGTCGCTCGAATCCGTCGTCACCACGGACGTACTTGTACTCGTCCGTCCGGACCGCCCGCAGCCGTCGATCGAACTCGTAGACGCGGTCCGGGATCTCGCCGAAGCGCGCCTCGAGCCGGTCGATCGAGGGTTGGGGCGCGACGTACTCGGCGAAGACGGCGTCTCGAGACGCCGTCTGCGAACCTGGATACATCGATCGGGACGACCACTGATCGCGTAGCTCCGGATCGTCGATACCGACCGCATCGAGCACCGTTGCGGGGAGATCGAGCAACTGAACGAGGTCGTCTCGACTGCCGCCGCCGGTAAACGGCCCGCCGTGAAAGAGGAGGGGGACGTTCAACAGCGTGTCGTAGAGGTTGTACTGGTGGCCGAAGAAGCCGTGCTCGCCGATGTGCTCGCCGTGATCGCCACAGACGATGAACAGCGTCTCCTCCCACTCACCGTTCGCTTCGAGCGCGCGCCGGAGCGACGCGACCTGCTCGTCGACGTACGCCAGTTCGGCTCGGTAGAGACCGCGGAGCATCTCGAACTCGCGCTCGGAGATGCCGTAGTCCTCGCAGTCGTAGGCGCGAGGATCCTGCCGAATCGCAACCGCGTCGTCGTAGCTCGTTCCGTCCGGAAGAAACCGCTCTGCGTACTCTCGGGGCGGATCGTACTCGACGTGCGGTTCGATGAAGTTACAGAAGAGGAAAAACGGCCGCTCGTCGTCGCGATTCGCGAGCCATCGGTTGACCCACGTCGTCGATCGGTCGGCCCCGTCGTCGCCGGCAGGTTGGAACACCTCGCTGTAGAGGATGTTCGCGGCGTTGACGAACGGGTTTCCGTCGAGCAGCCGGTTTCGGGTGGCGTCGAGCTTCTCGCGGAGGTCCTCCCCGCGAACGACGGCGCCCATGTCGGCGTCCGACTGGATGTACTGCCACCCCTTGCGGAGTTCGTCGAACCCTCGGTCGAAGCCGAACTCCTCAGTGATCCAGGTGTTGTTCGAAACGCCGATCGTCTGATACCCGCCGTCTGAAAACGCTTCGGGAAGCGTCCGGAGCTCGTCGTCGAGATACGTGTGATTGCCGTGCGTACCGTGTTCGGACGGGTAGGTTCCCGTAAAAAACGATGCGTGAGATGGAACGGTCCACGGTGCGGTCGCGAACGCGTTCTCGAATGCCGTTCCTTCCGCCGCGAGCCGATCCATTTCTGGGGTCGTTTCCGCACCGACGCTTTTCGCGCGGGCGGTGTCGAGGACGACGAGCACGACGTTTCTCACGCTATCATGTGACTCCGGGTCACGTCCGTTGGATTCCGCCATGGTCGCATTGCATCCTACGTGGGGAAGGCCACCGCCCCGGAGTATGCAGGGCGAATCGCACCGAGCAGTTCGTGTTCGATCCGTCTCTTGCCGTCTCGGGACTCATTCGGCCGGGATGGCGTCCATCTCGAACTCCTCGGTTAGTTCCGTAAGTTCGTCCAGTGCGTCCTGTTCCTCGCGGAGGTTTTCCTCGAGCAAATCAGCCGCGTCGTCCATGCCGAGCTGATCCGCGAGCGGAATCAGGTTCCCGTAGGCCGCGATTTCGTAGTGTTCGGTCTTCTCCGCGGCGGCCATGTTGTGGTAGTCCATGACCTCCTGCGTGGGATCCATCGAGGTGAACTCCTCGTACTCCTGGATCAGCCCCTCGATTCCCTCACACTCCTCTTTTTCCGGCGGTTCGCCGAACATGTCGAAGACGTCTTCGAGTCGCTCGATCTGGCCTTCGGTTTCTTCGCGATGCTGTGCGAACGCCTCGGCGATCTCCTCGCGTTCGGTGTGTTCTTCTAACTCCTCGAGCGCGTCGAGCAGCTGGTGTTCTGCGTGGTAGATGTCTTCGAGGCCGTGCTCGAACAGGTCTTGGATGGTGTCCATACTCATGGTGTGACCACGCAGTCGTTCACCGGCGCGTCGAAAAAGTCGAGAGCCTGCGACGGCAGGCGTTTAGCACTCGATGCGACTACTCCGTCGCCTCGTCGACTCGGTCGGCGTGACGCTCCAGGTCGGCCGCGAGAGCGCGTGCCTGCTGTGGCGTCAACGAGAACTCGTCCATGTGTTTCGGGAGGCGTTCTTCGCTCACGTTGTCGAGTTCGGCTTGTAGACGAACGCAGTCGGGTTCCTGACGGTCGCTCGTCGCGTTCACGACGGCGATGGACTCCCATTCGAACGTCTCGCCCCGTGCGACGGCCTCGACGTAGTCGAGCGTCGTCTTCGCCGTCACCGAAACCAGTCGGTCGGACATGTGTGTCTTCTTGCGACGAGGACTGATATACCGTTGGTTATTCAAATAGTATATACGCAAACGATTGCTTTGTCGATTCAGCTGCGGCGAACCATATTGTTATAAAACTTCGGCCTAAAATGATTGTAATGGCCGAAGACGATGGGACAGTCGAGTGCCCAATCGATATCTTATTAGTTGAGCCAAATCCTGGGGATACCCGTCTCTTTACGGAATCGTTCGTCGAAGCGAAACTGACGAACAGCTTCTATACCGTTTCGAACGGAACCGACGCGCTCGACTTTGTTCACCAGCGAGGAGAGTTCTCGGAGATGCCTCGTCCCGACCTCATCCTGCTCGAGCCGAAACTCCCAGGAACGGACGGACTCGACGTTCTGTCCGAACTCAACAACGAACCGTCGCTTCACGACATTCCGACCGTCGTTTTCACGAGTTCGGAAACTGGTGAGGACATCGTCAAATCACACGGTATCGATGCCGACCACTACCTCCGAAAACCGGTCGAGTCCGAGGAGTTCCTCGAGTTCGTTCGATCCGTCGAGTCGTTCTGGCTCACGATCACCGAACGGACATCCTCGGATCCGTGCAGTAATTTGTGAGTGCTGAGCCGGTGGTACTCCGGTTGCAGGCGGGAGTCGGTATCTGTCGGAGTTCCTTCCACTCTTGGCCCTCGTAACGTGTTTACCGGTACGAGTGGTACCGATTGTCGCTGTTCTTTTGCCTCATTTACCGGATATTGTTGCCCTCTCCAAAAGATTCTGACGCACTCGGGATGAGAACCGAGACCGATATTACGTCACTCCTACTGAAATGTCGCGCATACCGCGTTGTAGGCGTCTATCACTACGTTCCGCTTCCAATACAGACGTACGTCGATACGTCCGCCGCCGGTCTTCGGTTCTGACAACTGTGACTTCGAACGCCCTACTGAATTCGATGCGGGGACCGCCGATGACTACTGGTGTACCGATCACGAACTGACGGGTGATGGTCGTATGACAGACACGTAGTCTGGCTTGTTTGGACTGCTGTCATCAGTTCTGGGCAACTGTCCCGTTCCGGCGGTCATCCCAGAAAACCGGAATAGCAGCCCATTTCAGTCGCTACACCGGCTCTGCTATCACTCGATTTATCGCCTCGGTCTGTCCGTTCTCGTCTGGATCTCGATCTGACTCCATCTCTCCCGTACGGTGGCTTTTCTCCACAACCGCTATCCGAGATAGCGGCAGCACTCTCCGACATAAGGGAGCACGGGTATCCCTTGCGCCTGAAGCGGTACTTATGCGGTTAGCGTCCGAAGGGCGGATAATGACCGACTCGGCCGAATGCAAACCGAAGACGAGCGAGCAGGAAACAGAGCGCGACGACGCCCACCTCGACGATATCGAAGAAGGTGCCGGCTGCACCGAAATCTGGGAGCACCTCGCGGAGCAGCGCGACGAGTGACCGACTCGTCCAGGAGCGGCTTTTTTGACACCGAGGTCCGTACCAGGTGCTATGACGGATAATCGGACCGGTGATCGGGGCCGCAACGAGCGCGGTCAGTCGATCCCCACAGACCGTGAATCTCCCGTCGGTGCACCGGTAATCCGGGGCGACGAGTCGGTCACCGGCACGCGCGCCCGAGAGGCAGTCCAGTTCGATCCCGACGATTCGGACAGCCTCGCAGACGCCGCGGAAACCGTCCGCCAGTTCGCAAGCGGCGCGACCAACGACGATCACCTCTATATGCTCCGCGGCGCAGCGGCCTGTGCTGCGCTCGTTCGCGGAGAAGGGTCCTACAAGGCGGCGGCCGAGCGCGCCGGGGACGGAACCACCGTCTCGTTCATCCGCAAGTGGGCTCGTGTCCACGACCTTCCCCGGTCGGTCCGGAAACAGGTGGCGCTGGGTGCGATCGCACCGACCGCCGCCAAACACATCGCCCGCGTCGCGGGCGAGTCCAGACTTCTGCTCGCCTGGGCGGTCATCGACGGGGAGTTGACGGTTCGGGAGGTTCGAAGCGTCGCGAGCGACGTCAACGACGGGGCGTCGATCCAGCGCGCCCTCGCCGAACACGACGTGACGCTTGGCCAACTCGAGGTCACCCTTTCGCCGGGGGCCTACCGAGACCTCAGGCGGCGGGCGTCAGTCGACGGCGTTGACCCGGGCGAACTCGTCACTGAGGCGGTAGAACAGTACTTCGACGGCGACTGATACGGGCGTCAGAGTAACCGCTGGACGGGTCGTGTTTTCACTCAAAACGACTTCCGCTGACCGGTTGGTGGATCACTCGAGTCAAGTCACTCGCCGCCACAGTCGCGACGACAGAAAGAAACGTTTAACCGCTACTCACCGATAGATGGATGTACAGGGCCGGTAGCTCAGTCCGGCAGAGCGTCTGGCTTTTAACCAGACGGTCGCGTGTTCAAATCGCGCCCGGCCCGTATTCTCGCCGCGAGCAACTTCGCGAGCGGCGAGCACCGGATCCGGCGGGATTTGAACGCAGGGAGGTCGCGCACAGCGGAGCGAGCACGTCCGACCGTGTGTTCAAATCGCGCCCGGCCCGCTTTTGCTCCGAGCAATTACGCGAGGAGCAAAGCGGCCAAAGCGATTTGAAGTAGACCAGAAAGGCGCAGCGAAGCGAGCATTTCTGGGCGTAGTTCACAATCGCGCCCGGCCCGTTTTTGCGACGAACTTACTCGTGACGGATACGATTTATTGTAGTCAATTACCGATGATCGCCAGAACGGGGGCGGCGATCGACGGTAAATCGTTACAGCAATCCGTCTGACAGGGTATCTCGACGAGTCGACCGCATTTGCTCGCGGAACGGCGCCGAGAACGGCAGCGAGCGATACCGAGACCGTACTTTTAAGTACTCACCGAGCATTTTGATCTGCTAGCAATGGCCATAGATCCGCAGTTTCACGAGAATCGAGAGCAGGTCGACGAGCACAACGGCCACGCCGTCTGGGGGCCGGTCGACGAGCCGGAGGAGCTGGGAATCCACGGGACACACGTCGCGGTCGATTTCGACCTCTGTATCGCCGACGGAGCCTGCCTCGAGGACTGTCCGGTCGACGTCTTCGAGTGGGTCGACACGCCGGGCCACCCCGAAAGCGAGGAGAAGGCAGATCCGGCGAACGAGGCCCAGTGCATCGACTGCATGCTCTGTGTCGACGTTTGTCCGGTCGACGCGATCGACGTCGACGCCGGCAGAACCGCGTGAGAAATCCGCTCGGCGAGTAGACGAAAGAATCGACTCTTATTCGGCGCGGTCGACGTCAACCTGCTCTTTGAGCGTTTCGAGCCCGTCGGTTTCGGCGAGTTCCTGCAACCGCTCGCGGAAGTGGTCCTCACAGAGACCGACTTTCACGCCGTCGGTCTCGGCGGCGAAAGCAGCTTCCCCGTCGCAGTAGTGGCAGTTCATGGGCGGCCCTAGGAACCCCGGTGCATTGAACCCTCCGCTATCGGCCAAGATGTGGGAGGGGGAGTCGATCGTATTCGTTCTGCGAGAGCCCCGCGAGCCCGAGCGTCTCGTCGTGAGCGTCCGTGCCGCCGGTCGCGAGCAGTTCGTGGCGGTCGATGGCCTCGCGAACCGGTCGACGGTCGACGTCGCGTCCGTAAGGATACTGCAGTTCGACGGCGTCCAGTTCGGCCGTCAGTTCGAGTGCACTCTCAGGATCGCGATACCGGAGCGGATGGGCGAGCGAGACGAGCGCCCCTGCCTCCGAGAGCACGTCTCGGCCGTGGTCGAACGAGGGCACGGCTCGAGGGACGTAACAGGGGCAGTCCGAGCCGATGAGATGTTTGAACGCCTCACCGTAGTCGTAGTCGAGTTCGGGGTGCTCGTCGATTGCGCGAGCGACGTGTGGCCGACCGAAGCCGTCGGTGACGTTCACGTCGAGGTCGACGCCGAGTCGGTCCTCGAGGCAGTCGACGATCGCCTGTCCTCGTTCGATGCGGTTCGTCTGGATTCGATCCGTCGTTGCCACGAGCGCGTCGGTCGGCTCGACGCCGTAGCCGAGCAGATCGACCCGCTGTCCGCCCTCGGTTTCGACGCGGAGTTCGATTCCGTGGACGATCGTTACGCCGTCGCGTTCGACGACCGGTTCCTCGAACGGCTGAAGCCGATCGTGGTCCGTCAGCGCGACGATGGAGAGCCCGGCGCGGGTCGCGGCGGCAGGGACCGCTTTGAGTTCGAGGTTCCCGTCCGACCGTGTCGTGTGGACGTGCAAGTCGGCGTAGGGCATGCCGTATCTGTGCCGTTCCGTGCGTAAAGCCGTTGCCTCGCCGAAGCCTGAGGGCGGTAATCAATAGCAATATAAGGTGTTGTGTGGCACTAGAAAACCATTATGGACAATGTTTATAATAATCGTTCAGGAAGAATAGGCTGTAATGCTGCTCAATGGCACCGGCGAGGTCATCGACGACCACGAGTATCCAGCGACGACCGACGAACTGATCGAGGCCTACGGCGATCGCGTCCTCGAACTCCCGAACGGAACTGAATCGGTCGGCGACGTACTCGATCGGTTCGAGTCGGAGACGTTCGAAGCGCCTGAAGAGGCTCGCTTCGCGATCTATTCGGCGGTGAGCAACAAGGCGATCGGCCGTATCGGCTACAGCGATCGCGATCCGATGCCGGTTGGCAGTCCGTACACCCCCGACGCGCTCTCGTTCTAGCGGATTCCCCCCGTGCATGCATTCGCGACCGGACATGTTTTCTCCCTCGCACCCGACAGTGGGGGTATGCAGGCATCCATCGACGCGGTTCGCGTCGCGGGAACCCCGCAGGGGCCGGTTCCGGTCGTCGTTCTCGCCGTCGACGGCGAGGACGATGTCGTTCCCATTTTCATCGGCTTCAACGAGGCAACCAGCATCGCGCGCGGCCTCGAAGCCGAGGATATCGGCCGGCCGTTGACCCACGATCTCCTGCTCGACGTGATGGAGGAACTCGGCAGTCGGATCGATCGCGTTGTCGTCAACGAGATCGAAACGCGAGACGACGGACAGGGCGGCACCTACATCGCCGACCTCCACGTCGAGACGCCCCGCGGCGGAACCGTCATCGACGCTCGCCCCAGCGACTCGCTCGCGCTGGCCGCGCGGACGAACGCCGCGATCGAGGTTACCGACGAGGTCTTCGAGGACGGCCGAGACGACAGCGAGAAGTTCGCGCAACTCGAAGACATCCGTAACGTCTCCGGTGAAATATAGATGGACGACACGCTCGACGAGCTATTCGCCGTCATCGAAGATCGCAAGGAAACGCTGCCCGAGGACTCCTACACCGCTTCGCTGTTCACCCACGAGAAGGGCGAGAACGCGGTGCTGGAGAAACTCGGCGAGGAAACGACCGAACTCGTGCTCGCGGCGAAAGACGACGACGAGGACGAAATTGCCTACGAGGCGGCCGACATCGTCTATCATCTGCTCGTCCTCCTCTCGATGAAAGGGATGGACGTCGAGGATCTGGAGGCCGAACTCGAGGCACGGCGATAGCGTCACGAAACGGGGCCGGGTTGTCGAGCTCGCTGGGCGACGAACGGCATACCTTCTTGGTTCACCAGCGACCACACCGATACGTTGAAGCGACGACAGGTCGACGGCCGACCTGAACGCGACACTCAGAATGTCGGACGATACCCCGTCGGACGAGTCGACAGCCGGTCCCGACTACCGACAGGTTTCGTTCGTCGCGCTCGCGGCGATCGCGCTCGTCCTCGCAGCGCTTTTCGCACCAGCACTGGCCGGTCAGGCGAGCGACGACGAGGGTGAGGGCGACGGCATCGACCTCGAGTTCGACTGGAGCGACCTGCTCGACTGGTTCGATTTCGACTGGGGCGACGGCGAGCCCGAATCACCCGCGTGTACGGTCTGGTTGAGCGGCGATCCGATCCCCGGAAGCGAGGTTACGGCGTCGGTCACCTATCACGACGAGCCGCTTTCGGATGCGTCGGTGTGGTTCAACGATCACCACGTCGGCGAGACGGACGATCAGGGACGAGTAACTGGTGAGGTCCCATACGACGAGGAGCTCGTGGTTCAGATCGACGCCGACGATCACGACTGTCGGGCCGTCGGACCGACGGCGCAGTCGTCCGTTTCCGTGAGCGCGGACAACGAGACCCGAAACGAGTCAGGGTATGGAGACGCGACGGGAGCCGACCGCTACCAGGGCGCACGCGCAAGCGCAGACCTGACCGCGATTTCGATCGCGACGACCACGGTGGCAGCGGATCGAACGGCTGCGGGCGTCCAGGACGGGGCGACCGGAAACGCCTCCGTCGAGTACGAGGTCGACGGTGCCGTCTCGCTTGGGGTTCACGGCGCTCCCTACCCTGGCGACGAGATTACGGTTGAGGCGACCATCGAAGGGGTACCGATGCGGGAGGCCAACGTTGCAGTCAACGGCGAGTCGATCGGCGAGACCGACGACGAGGGAACGATCGATCTTCGCGTGCCCGACGACGGGTCCGACGAGTTCGCACTCACCGTTGCCCGCGGCGATTTCGACCGGACGGCGACGGTCGACGTTCGGTTGCTCGAGGCGACGTTCTCCACCGATAGCCTCGCACCGATTCCAGGCAGTGACGGCTATGCGGTGGCCGAAATCGCCGGCGAACCGGTCGAGGACGCAGCCGTCTCCGTCGACGGCGAGGCCGTGGGGACGACCGACTCGAACGGCGCAGTCCCGATCGAGTTGCCCCGAGATCCGACGGCGACGGTGACGGTCAGTACGGACGATCAGACCGCGAGCACGACGCTGGTCGGTGCGTACGCCGTTCATCTGGTCGTCTTCGGCGTGCTCGCCGTCGGCGCGACGGCCGTCGGATACAGAACGCGCGGCGCGCGCGGCACGCTCGCAGTCCTCTGCGGACTCGCCGGACTGCTCGCCGCACTGGTCGCCGAGGCGTTCTACGGACCGATCGGCGGCGTTGCCGTTCTGGCTGTACTGGCACTAGTCGTGATTGGTCTGACGGCGACCCGATCCGATCGAAATTTCGATACCGACCCGTCCTCGATCCGTCGCGGGTTCGGCAGGTATTTCGAATGGGTCATCGGCCGAGTGCTTGCGATCGTCGCGTTGCTCGA
This sequence comes from Natrialbaceae archaeon A-arb3/5, assembly GCA_046614585.1. GTDB lineage: Archaea > Halobacteriota > Halobacteria > Halobacteriales > Natrialbaceae > JBKKHI01. The sequence goes on from JBKKHI010000001.1 coordinate 99,631, forward strand.
GTCGCTGCTCGATCGGCTTCGGTCGATCGGACAGCGCGCCTGGACGTGGGCGACGTCCCTTCCTCGGTCCGCGGCTGCGCTCGCGCTCGAACTCCTGACCTGGCTCGGCTCGCTCCCACGGCGAGGGGTCGCCGGTCTTCGACGCGCCCTCTCGGCAGCAGCGAAGCCCAGCCGCTGGACCGTCGCGGGAGTCGTTGGCGCTGCGGCCCTCGTCGGCGCGACGTACGTCGTCTTTGGCAGCCGAGACGCTGCGATCGTCGCGGGCGCGTGTCTGCTCGTCGGCGTAGGGCTGTTCGCCTACCACGTTTGGACCGATGATGACGAGACGGCTGCGACCGAAGACGCCGATTCCGAGGCGGTCGATCACGTGAGTCCGATCTCAGCGGACGAGGCTGAGCCGCCGTCGTTTCGCGAAATTTGGCGTGCGTTCGCCCGGACAGTCGCCCCACAGCGGTGGCGAACGCGAACGCCGGGCGAGATCGAGCGACGGGCGATCGAGCAGGGGCTCCCCCCCGAACCGGTCACCGAACTGACGACGCTCTTTCGCGAGGTCGAGTTCGGCGGCCGGCCCCGAACGCGGGCAGTCCGTGAACGCGCGAACGACGCCTATGCGACGTTGTCGAACACCCGCGCGGATGGGGACGGCGAGCGCGGTCGAGACGAGCCGTGGGCTGCAACGGCGCGAACTGATCGTCACGACGAACAGTCGCGAATCGAAACCGGACGCGGGTCGAACCACGAGGAGGACGACACGTAATGTCTGTTAGACAATTACTCGCAGCGATCTTCGGCTGTACGTTCATCGTAGTCGGCGTCTTGCTCGCCATCGGGAGCCAGCCGGCAGAGGACTGGTCGACCGGTGCGACGTTCGTGGCCATCCTGGTCGCGCTCGTCGCGTTCCTCGTCGCACTCTGGAAAGTATGGGGATCGCTCGAGGGCGGTGAGGAGACGCCGGCCGTACCCTGGGCAACCGACGAGCCGTTCGCGAATCCGGCACCGGAACGGACCGATCGCGAGCCGCCGCTTTCGAGCGACGGCCTCGTCGCCGTCGTCGAAGATGCCGGCGCGACGGCGCGGTCCGAAGGGACTGTCGACGACGGCCTCGCCGTGGCCCGTCCCGCTCTTCGCGAGGTGCTCTGTGATGCGTTGGAACAGGGAGACCGGTCGCGTTCTGCGGCCGAAGCGGCGATCGAAGACGGTTCCTGGACTGACGATCCGGTCGCCGCGAGCGTCCTCAGCGCGGATCTGGCCGCCCCATCCCGGACGTTCCGCGAGCGGCTGTTCGCGTGGCTGTTTCCCGAGCGCGTCGTTCGCCGGCGAATCGGTCGTACAGTCGGTGAGCTCGCCGAAACGGCGGACGAGGCGCTGCCGACGATCCCGGGCCAGACCGCGCCCAGGCCCGTTCCCGTCGTTCGACCGTGTCTCGAGGACTTACACCGTGGCGCGGACGGACGGCCCCAACGGGCACGTAATCCAAACGCAACCGCTCGCGGACCCAGGCCACCACGGGCCCGGACTTCCGTCAGCGAACAGAGCATGAACGGAACCGCTCAATCGGAGGGAGACGATGCGGCGTATGAAGGGACGGACGAATCGGCCGCGGGGAACCCGAACACGACCGTCTCAGCGGAGGAATCCGACGGATGACGGACAGATACCGGCGCTGGCGCGGGGCCGTCGCGATGGCGATCATCCTCGTCGCCGTTGCGCTCGTCACCGAGACGCCAGTCCTGTTGCTCGGCGCGGTCGTCCCGCTCGCGTACGTGGCCGCCGCCGCGCTTTCGAGCACGTCGCCGCCCGACGGGCTCGTCGCGACCAGAAGCGTCTCGCCGACGCCCGCCCCACCGGGCCATCCAGTCTCGGTCACGCTTACGCTCACGAACGACGGCGATCGGACGCTGCCCGACGTTCGAATCGCCGACGGCGTTCCGGCGGACCTCGCCGTCCTCGAGGGATCGCCGCGAGGCGGGGCAACGTTGCGACCCGGCGAGCGTCTCACCGTCGAGTACCTGCTCGTCGCCAGACGCGGCGAGTACGCCTTCGACCCTCCGCAGGTTCGCGTCCGCGGACTCGGCGCGGCCGCGGCGGTGACGACGACCGTCGAGGCCAGCGGCGACCGACGACTCGCCTGCCGTCTCGACGCGGACGCACCGCCGCTCGCCGAAACCGGTGACGGACGAATCGGCCAGTTGACGAGCGACCGGGCTGGCGACGGACTCACTTTCCACTCCACCCGCGAGTACCGACCCGACGATCCGGCCGATCGGATCGATTGGCGACAGTACGCCAAGCGAGGGACACTCGCGACGATCAACTACGAACGACAGGTCGCGACCACGATCGTGTTGGTCGTCGACGCGCGCGAACTGAACCACGCCGTCGCCGGCCGCGGCCAGCCGACCGCCGTTTCCCTCGCGGCCTACGCGGCCACGCGGTCGCTGACCGATCTGCTCGGGCACGGCCACGACGTCGCCGTCGCGGTTCTCGGTCGCGAGGGAGCGGGGCCCGCCGGACTCCACTGGCTCCCACCATCGAGCGGACGAGACCAGCGATCCCGTGCGCTCGAGGTCCTGCGAGCGGCGACGGTCATCGAGGACGACGAATCGGAGTCGGCCACGTCAGAGACCCACTCCGACCCAGCGTCGGACTGGGAGACCGCACAGACTTCGAACTGGACGGGTTCGAACGACGCCGCTCGATCCACGGGTGCCGAGCGGGAGCGGACGGGAGACCGAACGGACGAGCAGATCCGCAAGGTGATCGAACTCGCGCCGACGAACGCACAGATCGCGCTGTTCTCGCCCGTCCTCGACGATCGGCCCGTCGACGCGGTCGAACGTTTTCAGGGTGCCGGGCTTCCAGCGGTTCTCCTCTCGCCCGACGTGATCGCCGAAAACACGGTCAGCGGCCAGTACGCACAGACTCGCCGACGGACTCGCCTCGCTCGCTGTCAGTCCGCTGGCGTTCGAACCGTCGACTGGCGACGAGGGACGCCGCTGCCCGTGATTATCCAGTACGCTTTCACGGCGGATGCGCGGCTCTCGCGGTCGCGACTGGCCGGCGGGAGCGTCGCATCCGGGGCGGGGTCACGGTCGGAACCGGACTCAAACCCACACTTGACGGAGGCGGCGGGACGGAACTCGAAAACGAACCAGGACGAGCCGATGGACTCACAAGCAAACGCGAGAGGTGGGAGATAGATGGCCCTTGCCGGTCCGCGCCTCGACCGACCGTCCGCTATCGGCGACGAGGGGCGATCCCGTGCGACGAGCCTCGCCATTGCGACGCTCGTCGTCGTCGCCCTGGCCGTCGTCGTCGGCGTGGGGATCGGCCAACCCTCGCTCGTGACCGGACTCGGGACGGTCGCTGGCCTGGGAATCGCGGCGATCGCGTTACTCGATCGAGCCGGCTTCGGCGAGTTGTTCGTCGGCCACCTGTTGCTGGTAACGTTCGGCTCGGCGCTCGCGCTTGTCGCGCTCGTCGCGCCGTTTTTCGGCCGGCTCGGCGTCGTCGTCTCCGGGTTCACGATCGCCCTCACTGGCATCGCGATGGCCTGGGCCGACGTCGGCGGAGACGACATGAAACGCGCGGCAAGCGGCTGTGCGTTGACCTACGGCTCGATGCTGTTTTCGGCCATCTTTGTCGCGATCGGCGCGGCACTCGTCATGCTCGTCGTGGTGCTCCTCGAGGCGGTCGGCGAGACGACGACGCCGGTTGGCTCCCTGTTTGGGTTCTTGCTCGTCTCCCTCGTGACTGGCTGTTTCGTCCTCGTCTCACTCCAGTTGCTTCCGATTCGGCAACTGACGGCCCGGAACCGCCGGGATCGAGTCACCGCGTGGCTGACCGCGTTCCAGCGACTGCTCGGGGTTGCACTGTTCGGGGCGTTCGTCCTGCTCGTCGTGACGATCGTACTGCTGGTGACCGGCGTGCTCGAGGACCAGTCGTTTCACGTGTCGATCGTCGATGGGGCGCTCCTCCAGCTCTCCTCGCCGGTGGTGATCTGGGCAACCGTCGCGGTGGGGGTCACGAGCCTCGCCGCGGGAACGGTCGCGGTCTGCCTGCGGCTGATCACCCGTCGGTTCGGCGAGGACGCGACCCGCTGGAGCGCCGCCGTCGTGGCCGGCATCTCGCTGGTCGGCTTCGTCCTGATCGCTCTGGTGATCCTGTTCGTCGGGCTGCTCATCGGCAACCCCTTCGCGATCCTCCCGATAACGACGATCGGGACGCTCGGGGCCGTCGTCCTGCTGTTCGGGCCGCCCGCGTTCTTGCTCCTCGTCGGCGTTTTGCTCGTCGGATCGGTGCTCGGCGTCGTTCCGAACCGCGTGCTCGGCCCGGCGATCGGAGCGTTCGGACTCGTGATCGTCGCGATCGGTCTCGGTGCGAGCAGCCCCGTTCTCGTCTTCGCTTGTCTCGCCGGGGCGGCCATCGTCTGGGACGTCTCGACGTTCGGTCTCGCGCTCACCGCAGAACTTGGGCACGTCCCGGAGACGCGCCGACTCGAACTGTTCCACGGCCTCGTCTCTGTCGGGATCGCGGTCGGTGTCGTCCTCGTCGCGACCGGCCTCGAGTCGCTTCGGACGGGCGCGTTCGGCGATGTCGGCAGCGCCGGGGCCGCCATCGCGATCGGCGTCGGTGCATTGCTCCTGTTGGTCCCGCTGCGGGGCTAACGCGGGAATCGACCGACTGGCGCAGCCGTAATCGATCTCGTCCGAAAGGTGCCAGCGAAGCGAGGGTTCTTGCATATCTAGCGTGAGTGTCGGATATGGACGAGACGAACGTGACGCCCGAAGACGGCGCTGACGCCGTCCGAAAAATCCTCGAACGCATCGAATCGGCAGCCGTCGTCGACCGCCGCGTCCTCCACGCCGTTCTCTCCGCCGTGCTGGCCCGCGGCCACGTCCTGCTCGAGGACGTCCCCGGAACGGGAAAGACCGTCACCGCGCGGGTGATCGCCGAGGCGATGGGGCTCGAGTTCACCCGGATCCAGTTCACCCCGGATCTGCTCCCCTCGGACGTGACCGGGTCGACCATCTACGACGAGCAGGCCGGCGAGTTCGCGTTCTCGAAGGGACCGGTCTTCTCGAACGTCGTGCTGGCGGACGAAATCAATCGTGCGCCGCCGAAGACCCAGGCCGCCCTGCTCGAGGCGATGGAGGAGCGACAGGTGAGCGTCGACGGGACGACCTACGAGCTGCCGACGCCGTTTATCGTCATCGCGACGCAGAACCCGATCGAGCAGGAGGGGACGTTCCGACTTCCCGAAGCCCAGCGAGACCGCTTCAGCGTCAAGAGCTCGCTCGGCTACCCCGACGTCGAGGGCGAGATGGGGCTGCTCGAACGCCGAGCGAACCGCCGGACGCTCTCGCCGAGCGTCGATCCGGTCGTGACGCCGAACTCCGTCCGCGTCCTGCAGTTGCTGACCGAAGACGTCGCCGTCGACGAGAAGCTCAGACGATACATCATCGAGCTCGCGCGGGCGACCAGAGGGGACGAACGGGCCGAAATCGGTGTCTCACCGCGGGGCGTCCAGCGGGTGTTCGAGGCGACTCGTGCGGCCGCGATCATCGACGGCCGCTCCTACGTCACGCCGGACGACGTCAAACGGCTCGCGGAGCCGGCGATGGCCCACCGGATCGTGCTGACGACCGAGGCGACCGTCGACGGCGCTCGTGGCGGCGACGTGGTTCGAGACGCACTGAACGCCGTCGACGTTCCGGCCGTTTCGCCGGCAACAGCGCCCGAGGGGACGGACGAGCTGCCTCGCTCAGCGCCCTCGAGCGGATTCGAATCCGAACCGTCGGCTGACGCCGTACAGAAGCCAGGAAACGGCAAGCGCAACGGCGAACGGCGCGCGAGCGACGACCAGTTGCGCCAAAACGGGATGGATCGCGAGGATGGAACCGAGGCTCGCGATGTCGACGAGGCCTGGGAGTGATCGGCTGGCGACGGCGCTCGGGGATGGAACCCTGCCGACCCCGCGCTTGCAGTCGCCTATACCAGTTTGATACCGCCGGTTAGTGTCCGGCACACGTGATGGCGCTACAACAACTCGAGCACGCGGACGACCACATGCAGGAGTGTATCGACAACTGTCTCGAAGCAGCCCAGGTCTGTGAGTGGTGTGCCGACGCCTGCGCTGGCGAGGGGGAGGAGATGGCCCGCTGTATCCGCCTCTGTCGGGACGTCGCCGACATCGCCTCGTTGCACGCGCGCTGGATGGCTCGGAACTCGGGCTATCACGCGGAGCTAGGTGAGCTCTGTGCGGACATCTGCGAGGAGTGTGCTGAGGAGTGCGAGCAGCACGATCACGACCACTGTCAAGCCTGCGCCGAGATCCTACCTGACTGCGTCGCGAGCTGTCGGGAGATGGCGTCGGGGTGATCGATCGAACAGCATGCCCGACGTTCTACCCGGAACGGCCGAGCGAGTGCCGACGAGCACCGATGAGGCGGTCAACGAGCGGCTCAGACGGGAACTCGGCGAGCGGTTGCAGTACTACGCTGAGCATCCCGACGAGATCGAGACGCGACTGGTGGAACTCGAACGCGAGTGGGACGTCGAACGGATGCTCGAAGCGAACGCTTCCGCGCTGATTCTGCTCTGTCTCGGACTCGGTGCGACGGTCGACCGTCGGCTCGTCGCAGTGCCAGCGGTCGTCGCGGGGTTCCTGCTCCAGCCGCCCTTCAAGGGTGGTGCCCGCCGGTTCCCCTCCTCCGTCGACTGGGAGTCCGAACGCAGCGAGAGATCGATGCCGAGCGGGCCGCACTCGAGGCGATTCAGGAAACTCGCTATCAGTAATTTGTCCGCCTTGACGTGCGGTTTTGACCGCTATCGTCGTTGAGAACACCGCCGAGGGCCCCTGCGATCGCGCTCTCGAGCGCCATGATGAACGCGATGGCGATCGCCCCGAGGAAGATGCCAATGCCGGCGAGTCCGGAGAGGATCCCGCCGGCCGGACCGGCGACCCAGCCGGCCAGCCCGACGACGAGCCCGAGTAGCAGTCCGCCGATGATGCCGCCGAGCGCGCCGGCGAGCAGGCCGTGCCAGAAGCCGCGTCCGAGGCCGCCGCCGGCGAGGTAGCCGGCGACGAAGCCGCCGAGCAACCCGGCAGCAAGCTGGCCGACGACCGGGATCGTGAGGCCGGCGATTCCGAGCAGGGTTATGACGAGAAAGCCGATGATGACGGCGCGCCAGTTGGTCATACGGAATCGGAGGCCGCGAGTGACGATAAGCGCTTGGCGCGTAACGAACGAGCTTTTAGGCCCGCACGTTCTAGTCCGAGTATGATTTTCGAAGACCTTCCGACGACGCCCACGTCGGAAGAGCTGATCGACAAGGCGTTTTCGCGGGCAGCACGATCCGGTAATGCCAAACGCGGCCTCGAGGCCCAGCAGTCGATGCTTCAGGTGGCGGCGAACATCATCTCGGACAACTTAGAAAACGTCGTCACGGCGTGGCCCGATTTCGAGTACGAGGACGACGTCCACCCGTTCTACTACGAACTCGCGGATGCGATCTTAGACGTCTCCGAGCCACGCTCGGAGGGTACGGCAGACGCGCAAGCGCCTGGCGGAGTCGACGAGCTGCGCCAGAGTCTCTCGGAGGTGATGTGGGCCAGCCGCAAGGCCCGCGAGATCCACGAGGAGTACCAGTCCCGGCTCAGAAAGACCGACGTCGACACCGCTCGAAAGCACCGCAAGCAGGCGTTCGCACGACTCGCAGATATCGTCGAACAAGTCGACGATGACCTGCTGTACATCAACAAGTCGCGAAACGATCTACGCGATCTACCGGAGATCAACCCCGACGAGCCGACGATCGTCGTCGCCGGCTACCCAAACGTCGGCAAGTCCTCGTTCATCAACGACGTCACGAACGCCCGCGGCGAGACGGCGTCGTACCCCTTTACGACCACGGGGATCGGCCTCGGTCACTTCGAGCGTGACCACCTTCGCTACCAGATCGTCGACACGCCCGGCTTGCTCGATCGGCCACCGAAAGAGCGCAACGAGATCGAATCCCAGGCCGTCAGCGCCATCGAGCACCTCGCCGACTGCATGCTCGTGATGGTCGACCCCAGCGGCGAGTGTGGCTACCCGCTCTCCTCACAGCTCGAACTCCGCGACTCGATCGCTGCCCAGTTCGAGGACGTCCCCGTCCTCACGGTGGCGAACAAGGTCGACCGCGCCGAGGTCTGGGACGACAGTCTACGCGAGGAGATGGCCGCCGACTACACGATGAGCGTCGAAACCAACGAGGACGTCGAGACCGTCCTCGAGGCGACCGTCGAGGCGGTCGACTACGAACCCGAACTTCCCTTCGAGGGATAACGTGGCGTGTCGAACGCGAGTAACCGAGACCGCGAACGCGGGGGCGGACACCACATGAAGGGCCCTGGAATCCTCACCATGTTACAACTCGCAGCCGGATTCTCGATGGCCGGGCCGATGTTCGTCGTCGGCTTCGAATACGTTCGAACGGGGCGAGTCCTCGGCGGTGTCGGCTTTTTCGTGTTCGGACTGCTCGCGCTTTATTTCCCGACGTACATCGTCAACAACGTCGGCGGACCGAGAGCCTGGGTTCGCCGGCGGCTCGGTCGGGTCCGCGGGAAGTCTGGCGACGACAGCGATGGCGACACCGAAGACGGCGATCTCGATGAAGGCGCTGGGAACGACGAATCCGATGCAACCGACGAGCCCAACGACACCAACGAACCGAATGACACGCAGCCGAACGCGGTTGATCCACCCTCTCGCTCGCCGTTAGATCGCCTCCGACGGCGCTGATCGGTCGACGGTCGGTCTGACCTACCGCTCGACGAGCCCGATGTACCTGATCTCGACGACGACTTGCTCGTCGGTATGGAGATTAATCCGTTGGCTCAGCGTATCGGCGAGCCCCGGTTCCGGATCGCCGGGCGGTCCACCGATCGTCACGATCGTCCGCTCCGGCCCGACGAACGGGTACTCCTCGTCCGTGACGACCTCGATGTCGATGAGCCGGTACTCGGCGAACTCCTCGTCGGAGAGGACGAGTTCGGCCTCGCTCTGGGCGTTCTCCTCGAAGGTCGCGAGCGCGTACGACGAGTAGGTAATCCCGCCGAGGAAGACGGCGAAGATGAGGACGATGACGGCGAGTCCGATCACTCGTTTGCGGACGCGCTGTTCGGTCTTGCTCAGCGAGAACAGGTTCTCCGGCCGGTAACCGGCATACCACAGCGTCACCAGGCCGGCGAGGTTCACCGAGAGCACGTTGACCAGCACGAGCGCGGTCGAACCGATCGCGGCCGAGGGCTCGCCCCACGCGAGGGCGATTCCCGCCGCTGCGGCCGGCGGAATCAGCGCCGCGGCGATCATCACGCCGACGAGCGCGACGGAGATGCCGGTCGCGATGCTGACGATGCCGGCGACGCCCGCACCGAGTGCGACCGCAAGCGAGAGGAGATCCGGCGTCAACCGCTCGGATATCTCGTCGATCCCGCCGATGTCGAGTCCGGGCGGGACGATGTTCGTCGTCCTGACGAGCCAGGCGAAGATAGCCGCGGCGGCGATCGCGAGGATCACGCCGATGATCTGATAGAGGATGCTCTCGATGAACAGGTCCTCGTCGTCGATCACCGAGCCGACGCTCGCGCCGAGTGCCGGACCGATCAGCGGCGCGATCACCATCGAGCCGACGACGACGGCGGGCGAATCGAGTAGGAGTCCGGCGGTCGCGACGACCGCGCTCACGATCGTCATCGTCGCGTAGACGCCGAACGTCGGCGTCAGCGACTCGGCTTCGGCCTGTAGCTCCTGACGCGAGATGCGATCGGATTCGACGTCCCCGTTCTCGTACTCCTCGCGAAGTTCCTGAAACCGGCGGGAGACCACCGTTTCGGCGTCGACGACGACGGTGTATGCGTCCTCGTCGATCCCCGCCTCCTGGATCTCGTCGAGCACCGGTTCGACTGCCGCCGCCGGTAACGGGAAGTAGACGACTGCAGTGTACTCTCGATTGCTGTCCTCGTCGGTCACGACGTAGTCGATTCCTCGCTCGTCTAACGTCTCGAGGATCCCCTCTCGCTTTCCCGTCGGAACCGTCAACTGGACGAGACGCACGTGTAGATCTGTGCTCGTCGAGGACTATAATTTGCTGCGTTTGAGGTGTCCGATCCTGCTCGGTTGTGCGTTCAATTTGTATCCGACATCGATGGACCTTTATTCAACGCATAATAATATCAGATACGTAATCGGATGACGTCACGAAAGACGAATTTTTCGATGGCAGTCTTCACACGGCGGCTGACACCTCATCGAATGGTACGGAGAGCGCGTTCCGAGCGTCACGTCCGCTTCCGACGGAGGAAACCATGAGCTTGAGGAACCCGTCCCGGCGCGGAGTACTGACCGCCATTGGTGGCTCGCTCGTGGTCGCCGGTTCGATGACGGTGCAGGCGTCGGCGGACGAGCAGACCGCCGACGGACCGACAGTATACATCGGATCGAACGAGAACGACCCGGCGGTGTACGCGATCGACGCGGCCGACGGGGCCGAGAAGTGGCGTTTCGAGACGAGCGCACACGTCAATTCCTCGCCGACGGTCGTCGACGGGACCGTCTACGTCGGCTCCCGTGACAACAACGTGTACGCGATCGATGCGGTCGACGGGACCGAAAAGTGGCAGTACGGGACCGGTACCAGAGTTCGGTCTTCACCGACGGTCGTCGATGGGACCGTCTACATCGGCTCGTACGACGGAGCGGTGTACGCGCTCGATGCCGGCGATGGAACCGAACGGTGGCAGTTCGAGACCGACGACAGCGTGCGATCGTCACCGGCTGTCGTAGACGGCGTCTGCTACGTCGGCTCGGAGGACGAGTACGTATACGCGATCGACGCCGACGACGGGAGCGAGGAGTGGCGGTTCGAAACCGGAGACGCGGTGTGGTCGTCGGCGACCGTCGCTGAGGGAATCGTCTACATCGGCTCCAACGACAACCGACTCTACGCGCTCGATGCCGCCGACGGAACGGAGCAGTGGTCTTTTGACGAACCGAGCGACGGCATCACTCCGTCACCCGTCGTCGACGACGGCGTCGTGTATTCGGGCCGAGACGATCTGTACGCGATCGATGCTGCGGACGGAACGGAGCAGTGGCGAGCGGGGGCTCGGTTTGCGTACTACGGATCACCAACTGTCGACGGCGGAACGGTCTACCACGGAGATACTGACAGCCACATATACGCGACCGATGCCACCGAAGGCGAGGAGAAGTGGAACTTCGAAACCGGCAACTGGGTGCAGACGACGCCGACCGTCTACGACGGCGTCGTCTACGTCGGGTCGCGGGATACGTACCTGTACGCTCTCGACGCCGACGACGGTGAGGAGGAGTGGCGGTTCGACCTCGGTCGCGAAGTCACGTCGTCACCGACAATCGTCGCCGATCCGGCCGGTGGGGACAGCGTCGGTTCGCGCGTCGAACAGGGCGTCCTCGGACACCACAACGAGTGGGCCGAGGCGACGACGGGTGCCTCGATCGGACCGACGGACGAAAATCGAGATGAGGGCGAAGACGAGGAGGAGACATCGGATACCGGCAGTACCGACGACGAGCCGGAAACTGACGACTCCGACGGGACTCCCGGATTCGGTCTCGCACCCAGCGTCGCGACGATTATGGGTGTGGGGTACATGCTGCACCGTCGTCGTGAGCGCGGAACGCGAGTCGACTGATACCTGCACGGCCGTCCGCGGACCGCGATCCGTCACCATCGCGCCACGTATAAGCCAACGACGCACCTAGGGCGTCCTATGTTCGATACGCGTCCCAACCGCGAGGCCGAAGTCGCCCTCGTCGGTCGCTCGAACGTGGGCAAGTCGACGCTCATGCGCGAGCTAACCGGCCATAGCTTCGATACCGGTGGCAAACCCGGCGTCACCCGCAATCCGAATCACTACGACTGGAACGCCGAGGACTTCGTCATCACCGACCTGCCAGGATTCGGCTTCATGAGCGGCGTCGACGAGGAGTACCGCGAGGAGATCAAGACCAACATCGTCCACTATCTCGAGGAGTACGCCGACAACGTCCTCGTCGGGATTTTGGTCGTCGACGGGAAGAGCGTCATCGACATCATCGACCGGCATTCGGGTCCCGACGAGATTCCCTACGACGTCGAGATGTTTCACTTCCTTCGAGAGCTCGGAATCCCGACCGTCGTCGCCGTCAACAAGATGGACAAGGTCGACGACAAAGACGAGCGCCTGAACGAACTCTGCGACCGACTCGGACTGCTGCCGCCCTGGAAGCAGTGGCAAGAAACCATCGCGCCGATCACCGCAAAGAACGGGCAGATCGACCCGTTGAACGAGGCCGTTCGCGAGCACCTGCACGAGCACCAGCGCGACGACCTGTTCAAGTTCTTCTGAACCAACCTTTTGCTCTGCGGGCCAGCAAAGCTGGCCCTCGGCAAAACGTTGATGAAAAGCCTCCTCCCTCCGTTCTGTGACGCATAGCGTCACTCCACATCGGTCGTCGGCCCGCTCGCGCCGCGGTGCGGCGCTCGCGGTCGATATCGGGGTATCAGCCTGCCCTTCCCCGGGTCACGCCCTCTCGCCGCGCTCGAGGTGCGCTCCCGGCCACGGCTTTCTCCGTCGCTGTCCGGTTCAATCGGAGACGTATCGTGACGAGACGGGTGTCTCCCGCCAGCACGTCGGTGGGGTAGCCTGTCTCACACGACCCGATTGTGAAACGCCTTGCCGGCCTCGAGTCGGTCGACGTTCTCCCGAACGAGGTCGGCGATCGCCCGGACGTAATCCTCGCTAAAGGCGGCGCAGTGGGGCGTGACGATCACGTCGTCCATCTTCCACACCGGCGACTCCTCGGGGAGCGGTTCGGTCTCGAAAACGTCGAGCGCCGCGCCGGCGATCACGTCCGACTCGAGCGCTTCGATAAGTGCGTCCTCGTCCACGACTGGCCCGCGGCCGACGTTGACGAGGTAGGATCTCTCGTCCATTGCGTCGAACGCGCTGGCGTCGAGCAGGTGGTGCGTCTCGTCGGTCAACGGCAGCGTGACGATCACGAACTCGACGTCCGCGATCGCCTCGTGCAGCTCGTCGGTTGGGTATATCTCCTCGAAGCCGGGGACCGGTTCGGCGGAGCGGCGGACGCCCGTCACGCTGACGCCGAGCGCGTCGAGGACATCGGCCACCCCGCTTCCGAGGGTGCCGGTGCCGACGACGCAGGCGTCCGTTCCCGCGAGCGTGAACGCGTCGTCCCACTCGGGCTGATGCCAGCTGCGCTCTTGCTGGTTGGCGACGTGGACGTGCAGCCGTCGGGCGAACGCGAGCAGGTAGCCCGCGACCGTCTCGCCGACCCAGCGGCCGTGGATTCCCGTGCTGTTCGTGAGGACGACGTCGTTGGCCTCGAACGCCTCGAACGGAAAGCGATCGACGCCGGCCTGAATCGAGTGGACCCACTCGACGTCGAGAAACTCATCGCGGTGCTCGAGCGTGACGACGGCGGCGCAGTCTGCAATCTCGTCGTCGCCGATCACGTCGACTGCGACGGGGGCTGCAGCGAGTTCGTCGGCGAGCACTGACGCCGGAAAAACGCGGGCGACCGACTCGTGGATACCGATTCGCTCGAGATCGAGTGTCATGCCCGCCGGTACGAACGAGTCCGGGTTCAATGTTTCCACGAACGGGATGCTCTCCGTGCGCAGCGGTGTTCGGGACGGCGCCGCCGTTCACGAGTTCAAATGGCGGCTCGGGAAAAAGTCCTCGTCACAAGGGGCTCGGAGGGGGTAACATTTCGTCACGGCCGCCACCGCTAGTTGTCGACCGAATGGTTTCGGTCTGTCGTTTCGGTCTCAACACCTCCGTGCCACGACTCGAGCGCGTACAACTCCTCGACGACGGGCTCGATCGCGCCGGGTTCGAGAACGCCGCGTTCGGTAACGAGTTCCGTCACGTAGTTCGCGGGCGTCACGTCGAACGTCGGATTCACCACGTCGATCGAGGCGTCGCCGTCGTACACAGCGGACCGGTCGCCGGACTCGAGCGATTCCTCCGCTCGCGTCGAGACCTTGTCCGTCGCGGCGACGACGGTCACGGGAACCCCCTCGAGCGACGCGGCCGCCGCGACGCCTCGCGTGCCGGTCTTGTTCACGACGCTCCCGTCCGGCCGCACCGTGTCTGCGCCGACGAGGACCCGTTCGATGTCCTCTCGCGCGAGGACGTGCGCGGCGGCCGCATCGGTGTGAAGCGTCACGGGACAGTCGACCTCGGGGTCGTCGGAAAGCGCCTCGGCGACCGCGACGCCTTCCCGCGCTGGTCGGGATTCGGCGACGAAGACGCGTGAGGGTGACCCCCTGCGGAGCGCATCGAGGACGGTGCCCGACCGCGAGAGCGTCAGCACGGTGCCGTCGATTCGCGCTCCGGCGTTCGCCGCGGCCTCGTCGTCGGCTGTGACCGCGCGTTCGATCCCCGAAATCGCGGCCGCGAGGACGGTGGGCGCGTCGCCGATCTCGTCGCCGGTCGCCGTTTCGGTCGCGTCCGACCGTCCAGCGCGCACGGCGTCAGCCATCGCGCGGTTCACCCGGTTTCGAAGGACGCCCATCGCGGGCCGCGCCTCGAGCAGCCGTTCGGCCAGTTCGGCCAGTTCGTCCCACTCGGCGTCGGGATCGACACCGGACTCCTCGCGCTCGGCGACGAGCAATCCGGCCCGGTCGCGCAGGACTTCGAGCGCGCGGACCGAGAGGTACGCCGCGCCGTGGTCGCCGTCGGCGGCGATCGAGCGGACGGTCGGCGCGACGCGCTCGTAGGCGGTCCACAGCTTCGGTACCGTCTCGCGGTTGCCCCACTCCGAATCGACGCCACTCTCGCTCGCGACGATTGCCGTCGGGGGAACCCACGCGAACTCGTCGTGTTCCTCGCTCAGTTCGATCGCGGTTCGATCCTCGCAGTCGAACAGGTACGGGTGGACGACCCACTCGCGCTCGAGGTCCGGATCCTCGAACGCGATCGGCCGCCCCGATCGGACGACCGCGATCTCGTCGTCCTCCAGCCCCGTTTCCTCGCGAATTTCGACGCGGACCTGCTCGTCCGGATCGCCCTCGGCGAATCCGGAGACGCCGCCCCACGACCCGGCGTAGGTGCTGACGGCGTCGCTTCGCCGGCAGAGCAACACCTCGCCGCGATGTCGAAGGAAGGCGGTGACGACGTGGCTCTCGTCGCTCGCTTCAACTGCTGACTCGCTCATACGGGTGCCCACGAGTCCGGCGAGGGAATCGCTTTCGGGACCGATCCCGGTTGGTCGCCGCCAGCGCGATAGTTCAACCTTCAAACGGGCGCGGGACGAACGGCCCGTATCGATGAACCGCGACGAACTGCGATCGGACGGGGGTGGTGCGATCAGCGTCGGCGTCGACGTCGGCGGAACGTTTACCGACGTCGTGCTCGCGGCCGGCGACCGACTCGTCACCGCGAAGGTGCCGACGACCGGCGACCAGCACGTCGGCGTCCTCGAGGGGATCGACAAGGCCTGCGACCGCGCAGGGATCGAACCGAGCGAGATCGACGAGTTCGGCCACGCGATGACCGTCTCGGTCAACGCGCTGCTCGAACGCGACGGCGCGAAGACGGCACTGGTGACGACCGAGGGGTTCCGCGACGTCCTCGAAATCGGCCGGCAGGATCGGCCGAGTCTGTACGATCTGGACGCCGAGAAGCCCAAACCGATCGTGCCGCGCGACCGTCGGTTCGAGGTCGACGAGCGGACGACGGCCGACGGCGTCGAGCAAGCGGTCGATCCTGACGAGGTACGGGACCTCGCGGCGACAATTCGCGAGCGCGGGGTCGAGGCGGTCGCCGTCTGTCTCCTCCACGCCTACGCCGATCCCTCGAACGAACGGACCGTCGCGGCAACGTTGCGCGAGGAACTGGACGTTCCGGTATCGGCCTCGAACGAGGTGCTCGCGGAGTTTCGCGAGTTCGAGCGCACGTCGACGACGGCGGTCGACGCCTACGTTCGGCCGGCGATCGATCGCTACGTCGGGCGGCTGGTCGAGGAGGCCGAGAACGCGTCGATTCCGGCACCGCGAATCATGCAAGCCAACGGGGGGATCGCGGACCCCGAGACGGTTCGCAAGCACGCCGTCACGACGACGCTATCTGGTCCCGCGGCGGGCGTCGTCGGCGCGGCTGCGACGGTTGAGGACGCCGATCTCGCCGGGCTCGTCACCTTCGACATGGGCGGCACGTCGAGCGACGTGAGCCTCGTTCGTGACGGCGAGGCTGAGCGGACGACCGACGCCGAGATCGACGGGCTCCCGATCCGGACGCCGATGGTCGACGTGAACACCGTCGGCGCGGGCGGCGGCTCGATCGCGTGGGTCGATTCCGGCGGCGCGCTCCGGGTCGGCCCGCGCTCTGCGGGTGCCGAACCAGGCCCCGCCTGTTACGGCCGCGGCGGCACGGAGCCGACCGTCACCGACGCGAACGTCGTGCTGGGCTACATCGGCCCGGAAACCGAACTCGGCGGGGAGATGACCCTCGACGTCGAGGCCGCCCGCGACGCCCTCGAACGAGTGGCGGACGAGGCGGGCCTCGAGGACGCGCTCGCCGCCGCCAGGGGCGTCTACCGCGTGGCGAACGCGACGATGACGCGGACGATCCGTTCGGTCACCGTCGAGCGCGGCCACGACCCCCGCGAGTTCGGCCTCGTCGCCTTCGGCGGCGCGGGCCCGATGCACGCCGCGGCGCTCGCCGACGCGCTCGAAATCGACCGCGTCGTCGTCCCGAGACCGGCGGGGGTGCTCTCGGCGTTCGGCCTGCTCGCGGCGGACGAGCGCCACGACGCCGTTCGCACGGTCGGCGTCGATCTCGATTCGGCGGATCGGTCCGAACTAGAGGGGATCTACGACGAACTCGTCGCGGACGCGCTCGCCGACGCCTCCACCCCGGACGCCGCGCGAGTCGAGCGCGCCGTCGACTGCCGGTACGCTGGTCAGAGCTTCGAACTGACCGTCTCTGCAGGATCACCGATCGACATCGAGGCAGTTCGCGAGCGGTTCCACGACACCCACGAGCGGACCTACGGCTACGCGATGGACGAGACCGTGGAAGTCGTCAACCTGCGAGCGACAGCGACGATTCCCGGAGACGAACCGACGATCCGCCACGAGGGGTCGGGCGAGGCGCTCGTCGGTACTCGCGAGGCGCACTTCGCCGACGAGGGGCCACGAGAAACGTCCGTCTACGACCGCGATCGACTCGATTCGGGCGCAGTCGTCTCCGGGCCGGCGATCCTCGAACAGGCAGAAAGCACGACCGTCGTTCCGCCGGGGTGGACGGGGACGATCATGGATGACGGCGCGCTCGCGCTGACTCGCGAGGAGGTGACGGACCGATGACCGACGCGAACGGGGAGAGCGATGCTCCCGATCTCGATCCGGTCACGCTCGAAGTGCTGCGCAACCAGCTAGAGGGCGTCGCCGAGGAGATGGGACAGACCCTGATCCGGGGCGCGTACTCGCCGAACATCAAGGAACGGCGGGACTGCTCGACGGCCCTGTTCGACGCCGACGGGCGGATGGTCGCCCAGGCCGAACACATCCCCGTCCACCTCGGTGCGATGCCCGCCGCGGTCGAGGCGGTTCGCGAACGCGATCCGCAACCGGGCGACGTCTTCGTCCTCAACGATCCGTTCACCGGCGGAACGCATCTGCCCGACGTGACGATGGTCTCGCCGCTCACGCTCGACGGTGGATACGTGGAGGACCGATCTGGCCCCGACGAGCGCGGCGATGACGAAATCGTCGGCTACGCCGTCTCCCGCGCCCACCACGCCGATGTGGGCGGAATGGCCCCCGGAAGCATGCCCGCCGGTGCCGAGGAGATCTATCAGGAGGGGCTTCGAATCCCGCCGATCCGACTCGTCGAGGCGGGCGCGGTGCGTGAAGACGTTCGGTCGCTCCTCCTTGCGAACGTCCGCAATCCCCGCGAGCGTCGGGCCGACCTGCGCGCACAGCGAGCGGCGAACGAGCGCGCCGGGGACCGACTCGCGGCGCTGTTCGACGACCACGGCCGAGAGACAGTGCTCGCCGGCTTCGACGCCGTGATCGACTACTCGCGCGAGCGCATCGAAGACGAACTCGCGGCGCTGCCGGACGGCACCTACGAGGCGACGGACGTGCTGGAGGGCGACGGCGTGACCGACGAGGACATCGCGGTCGCTGCGACGGTAACGGTCGACGGCGCGACGATCAAGGTGGACTTTTCGGGGACCGCGGGCCAACTCGCGGGGAACCTCAACGCGCCGCTTGCCGTCGCGAAGAGCGCGGTTTACTTCGTCGTCCGCTGTCTCACCGATCCCGAAATTCCGCCGAACCAGGGCTGTTACGATCCCGTTACGGTGTCCGCGCCCGAGGGAACGCTGTTGAACCCCGAGCCGCCAGCCGCGGTCGTCGGCGGAAACGTCGAGACCAGCCAGCGCGTGACCGACGTCGTTTTCACCGCGCTCGCCGAGGCCGCGCCCGACCGCGTGCCGGCGCAGGGCCAGGGAACGATGAACAATCTCACCATCGGCGCGCGCGACGGCTCCTTTACCTACTACGAGACCATCGGCGGCGGCTTCGGCGCTCGCGCCGACCGCGACGGGATGGACGGCGTGCAGGTCGGGATGACGAACACGCTCAACACGCCCATCGAGTCGATCGAAACCGAGTATCCGCTCCGGGTCGAACGCTACGCGCTTCGGGAGGGAAGCGGCGGCCGCGGCCGGTATCGCGGCGGACTAGGCCTCGAGCGCAGCGTCACCCTCAACGCGGACGCGACGGTCTCGCTGCTGACCGAACGCCGCCGCCACGCACCGAACGGCGTCGACGGCGGCGAGGACGGCGCGACCGGCGAGAACCTGCTCGACGGCGAGGCGGTGCCGGCGAAGACGACCGTCGACGTCGACGCGGGGACGACCGTGACGGTTCGAACACCAGGCGGCGGCGGTCACGGGAGTCCGGGAGAATCCGAGGAGTGATCGGCGTTTGCGGGCGTCAGCCGATCGGCTTCACCGACTGGCGACGAACTGATACCGGACCGCTGTCCCGAGTTCTCGGCGCAATCGAGACCCGATTTCGGACGAGACGAATCTCCTTGCCTGCTACACGCTTTTTGTGCTCCGACGACACGTTTTGGGTATGGTGGCGACGACTCGCCGAGCCCTCCTGGCCGCCGGTGTGTCCCTCGCTCTCGCGGGCTGTCTCGAGGGCAGGTCCGAGTCTGGCGAATCCGGGTCCGGCGACACGCCGGACGACGGGTCCGAGCAGCTGGCTGACTGGCGGGAAACGTCGCTCGAGGACGTCACGACCGGAGAGTCGTTCACGATCGCGGGCGTCGATCGGCCGGTCGTCGTCCACACGTTCGCGCCGTTTTGCCCGACCTGCAACAACCAGCAGGCGGAGATTGCCGAAATCCATGCCGCGGTCGGCGACGAGGTCCGGTTCGTGGACCTCGTGATCGACGGGAACGACGATCCCGAGACCGTCAGGAGCCACGCCGAAGAGAACGGCTACGAGTGGACGTTTGGAGTCGCTCAGGAGCCGTTCACCGAAGCGCTCGTCGACGAGTTCGGACGGGACATCGCGATCCACGCCCAGTCGCCGCTGCTCGTCGTCTGTCCGGACGGAACGACCGCTACCGTCGAGAAGATCGCAGGAGCGGGCGAGATACGAAACGCGATCGACGATACCTGCGGATGACGCTCACGGGGCTCGTCGAGCACTTCCTGCTCGGCGTCGCGACGCCGCTGACCGCGGCGTGCGTACTCCCGCTCTATCCGGCGTTTATCGCGTACCTCGCGAGCGCCGACGACGCCGGTAGCCGGCGATCGGTGGCGCGTCTCGGCCTCCTCGTCGTCGCTGGCGTTCTCGCGTTCATGGCCGCCGTCGGCGTCGTGTTCGCGTTCGTCCTGCAGACGTCGATAAACAGGGTCGTCGCGAGCGTTTCGCCGGTTGCGTTCGCCGCCCTCGCGCTCGTCGGCGTCGTCTTGCTCGTCGACCCCGGCGGGTTCTCGCGGCTGCCGTCGTTCGAGCCGCCCCAATCGCGCTATCCCTCCCGTTCGGCGTTTTGCTACGGCTTCGCTTTCGGCGCGATCGTCCTCCCGTGCAATCCGGGGACCGTCGCGCTGTTTTTCGCCCGGACGCCGGTGCTGTACGACACCCACGCGGAGAGCCTGCTCGGCTTCCTCGCGTTCGGCCTCGGCATCGGCGCACCGCTGCTTTCGTTCGCGCTCCTTTCCGAGCCGTTCGGCCGGCGAGTCACGCGGACGCTTGCCCGGTACAGCGACCCGATCAATCGGGGGACCGGCGCGGTACTGCTCGCGGTCGCGGGCTACTACCTCGTTTTCGTCTTCGAGGTCGTCCCATGGGCGGGGTGAGCGCTACGGGTGCTGGTGACCTACGTCGCCAACGTTCTCCGGTGACGGTGCGCTTTTCACGTCGCTTTCCTACCCTCCAGTATGGAACTCACGCCAGTGACGGACCTGCCCGAGATCCGTCCCGGCGACGACCTCGCCGCACTCGTCGCGGACCGGGCCGCCCTCGAACCCGGCGACGTGCTCACCGTCGCGAGCACGGTCGTCTCGAAGGCCGAGGGTCGAACGGCGGACCTCGCGGAGTACCCCGTCAGCGGCCGCGCACAGGAAATCGCGGAGCGGATCGGAAGCCTCACCGACGAGGAGAAGGACCCGCGCTTCGCACAGGCCGTCCTCGACGAAAGCACCGAACTGTTGATCGACTGCCCGTTCATGCTCACCGAGACGCGGTTCGGCCACATCTGCGTCAACGCGGGGATCGATCGCTCGAACGTGCCGGACCACGACCTGCTACTGTTGCCGAAACGGCCGGCCGAGAGCGCCGAGCGGATCCGTGCAGGACTCGTGGAACGTGGGATCGAAGACGTCGCCGTGATCGTCACCGACACCTGCGGCCGACCGTTCCGCCACGGCCAACGCGGCGTCGCGCTCGGCTGGGCCGGGATGCCCGCGAGTCGGGACTGGCGCGGCGAGCACGACCGCGACGGCCGGGAACTCGGCGTCACCGTCCAGTCCGTCGTCGACGAGCTATCCTCGGCGGCGAACCTCGTCGCCGGTGAAGGGGCCGGGGGGACGCCCACGGTCGTCGTCCGCGACTGGGAATTCGGCGAGCACGAGGGGAGCGACGAACTGTTTCGCTCGGTCGAGGACGACTTCGTCCGACAGGCACTTCGCGAGTGGGAGTGGAGGGACCACCAATGAGCGACGCACGATCGACCGACGAGCCGACCTGGGGAATCGAACTCACGCCCGAACACCCGCCGGATCGAATCGCCGACCTCGCGGCCCACGCCGAGGACGAGGGGTTCGACGTCGCCTTTACGAGCAGCCACTACTTCAACCGCGACCCATTCGTGACGCTCTCGCGGATGGCCGACGCGACCGAGGACATTCGGCTCGGTCCAGGCGTCGTCAACCCCTACGAGAGCCATCCCGTCAAACTCGCCGCACAGACGGCAACGATCGACGAGGTCAGCGACGGCCGCGCCGTCTTCGGCGTCGGCGCCGGCGATCGGTCCTCGTTGTCGAATCTCGGGTTCGATCACGACCGACCGCTACGGCGCGTCCTCGAAACGTTCGACGTCGCCCGCGACCTCTGGGCCGGCGAGACGGTGACCCACGAAGGAACGTTCACGGCGCGAGACGCCTCGCTCAACCTCGAGTCGACTGACGTTCCCGTCTACGTCGGCGCGCAGGGGCCGCACATGCTCCGGATGAGCGCCAAACACGCCGACGGCGTTCTGGTAAATGCGTCACACCCGCGCGACCTCGAGTGGGCGGCCGACCAACTTGAGCAGGGACGAGCCGACCGGCCAGACGAGCACGGCGCGTTCGAGGCGCTCGCGTTCGCGAGCGTCAGCGTCGCCGGCGAGGAGGACGCCGCCCGGGAAGCCGCGCGGCCGCCCGTCGCGTTCATCGTCGGCGGTGCGGCGGAGCCCGTCCTCGAGCGCCACGATATCGACCGCGAGGCGGCGAGCGACGTCAGCGCGGCCTTAGAGCGGGGCGACCTCGGCGAGGCGTTCGGTCGCGTGACGCCGGCGATGATCGACGCCTTCTGTATCGCGGGGACGACGGATACGGTCGCCGATCGGTTCGAGGCGGCGCTCGAACATGTCGACGGTATCGTCGTCGGCTCGCCGCTCGGCCCGGACCTCGACGAGGCGATCGTTCGCGCGAGCGAGGCGCTCTCGCGGGCGACGACGCAGTAGAACAGTCGGACGACGAGCTGCCGAAATCAGTTTGGCGTAAGGAGGCTTCCGAGCGCGCCGAGCGTCAGCGCGCCGAAGACGCCGAGCGAGAAGACGATGAGCAGCGTTCCAACCAGAACGAGCAGCGGCGCGGCCCCCTCGCCCATCGCGACGCTGGAGAAGTGCTCGTTCATCTCGACTATGTTGTCCACGATAACGTTTAACGCGGTTGCTGATTCCATACGCGACGGTTTGCATCGACAGTACTTGGCCGTGCCGGTCCAGCGTCGACCGCGCGGATCTATCCGTTCCAACACACCGTGAGGAAAGCCCGTTTCGCAGCGGTGTCTCTCACTGGAGGTCGGCACACACTTGTAGAACGCTCCAGTACGATTCCGTAGATGGTCGAGCTCGTGACGGTTGCGACGTTTCTGGTAGCCGCGGTTGCCAGTCTCTTTATGGCCTGGTCGATCGGCGCTGGTTCGAGCGGCTCGACGCCGTTCGCGCCGGCGGTCGGGGCCAACGCGATCTCGGTGATGCGAGCCGGCTTTTTCGTCGGCATTCTCGGGTTCGCCGGGGCGGTGTTGCAGGGTGCGAACGTTTCCGAGGCGGTCGGTACGGAGCTGATCGGCGAGGTAACGTTGTCGCCGATGGCGGCGACCATCGCGCTGGTGATCGCCGCGGTGCTAGTCGCGATCGGCGTTTTCGCGGGGTACCCCATCGCGACCGCGTTCACGGTGACGGGGGCCGTCATCGGCGTCGGCCTCGCGATGGGCGGCGATCCGGCGTGGCCGAAGTACATCGAAATCGCCACCCTATGGATACTGACACCCTTCGTCGGTGGCGGCCTCGCCTACGGGATCGCTCGTACGCTCCGGGCCGAACCGATCGCCGAAGAGTACCTCATCGTCGTTCTCGCGGCGTTCGTCGGCGTCATCGTCGCCAACATCGAGTTTGCCGTTCTCGGCCCGACGGACACCAGCGCCTCGATCGCACAGGCTGCGAGCGAGTGGCTACCGGGACCCGAACTGGTCGGGGTCGTCGCCGTCACGCTCGTCATCGCGCTCCTCTGGGCGGGCGTGACCGCGTTCGACCTCAACAACGGCACCGAGCGCGGCGAGCGCCACTTCCTGCTGGCTCTCGGCGGCCTCGTCGCGTTCTCCGCGGGCGGCAGCCAGGTCGGGCTGGCGATCGGCCCGTTGATTCCGCTCTCGGGTGACGTTGGACTCCCGCTGATCGCGCTGCTGGTCGGCGGCGGATTCGGACTCCTGCTCGGCTCCTGGACCGGCGCGCCACGGATGATCAAGGCGATCTCGCAGGACTACTCCTCGCTCGGTCCACGCCGGTCGATCGCCGCGCTCATTCCGTCGTTTATCATCGCACAAACGGCCGTTCTCTACGGAATCCCCGTCTCGTTCAACGAGATCATCGTGAGTTCGATCATCGGTAGCGGCTACGCGGCTGCCGGCGCTGGCGGCGGTGTCAGCGCTCGGAAGATGGGCTTTACCGTTCTGGCGTGGATTCTCTCGCTCGTCGGTTCGATCGTCATCTCCTACGTCGGCTACGCCGTTCTGTTCGTGCTTCTGTTCTGAGCCGTGTCTGCCGTTCCGTTCGTGCTTTTGTTCTGAGTCGTGCCGGTCGAGGTTGGGCGACATCGAACGGTCTTTACACGATCGGTTTCGATATCGACTATGGAGAGAGACGCCAATAGGGACTTCGACAGCGCCGACACGATCCAGTGGCGACACGACGCCTCGACATCGTGGAGCGTTCGGCTCCTGTGGTCGCTCGGCGTCGGAACGCTCTTTGCTGCGATTTCGATCATCGTTCTCTGGCGGGTGTACGATCTCATCGCACAGGGTCCGAACGTAGCACAGTCCGTCTTCGTCGCGTTCGTCGCCGCCATCGTCGTCACGATACTCGCGTTCGCAGCCTCGAGTAACGCGGAGGGCCAACTCGCACGGCTCACGAGCGGACTGCCGATCGGTACCCCATCGGGAACGGCGCTTCGCCGAGCACTGGATGCCGCCGTCGGCACGGTCGTGATGGCCGGCGTGATCGTCGCGCTGATGGCCGTCGGTCGACTCGCCGCCCAGGACGCGATATTCGGCGGGGTCGGCCCCGGTCCGTTTACGGGTATCGCCGCCCTCCTCATTCCGTTTGCGATCATCATGGTCGCACTCGCCTCGTTTCTTCGGTCGGCCGGCGCGCTCGACCGCGACGAGGGAACCCTCTATCTCTTCGATCCCGAGCAGGCGGTCGATCTCTCGATGATCAACGACGTCTCGGTTCGGTACGTCGGCGAAAGCGCCGTTCTGACGCTCAGCTACGCCCAACCGGACGGACAGTACGTCTCCGGCCCGCGGCGACTCGTCGTTCCAACCGAAGTCGGCAACGAGATCACGCGAGTGGCTGACGGCCGATAAGCGCCGCAGACGAGTTTTCGTGAGAGCGCTGAACTCCAGCGACAGCAATACGACACGTCCTGTGCGTGGCTGTAAACTATCCCTCTCGTCGTGGAGCGACCGCACATGCCAGATGGGGACAGACAGGAGGAGAGTCCACTCGACGAAGCGGATCAGGAGATCGGAGCCGAAATCGCAGACGACGCCGAAACGCTCCTTGCAGCGCTTCCACACTATTACCGAGGGGAGGTCAGCCAATCGAACACCGCTCAGGATCGGATCGACCAAACGACGAACTGGGCGATCACGGTGTTGGCTGCGTTTCTCTCCGTCGTCTTTTCGAGTCCGGACATGCCAGCGTACTTGCTGTTGATCTGCGTTCTCGTGCTCTGTATCTTCCTCTGGTACGAGGTTCGGCGCTATCGATTCTACGACATGTATCGGGCACGCGTCCGCTTCTTTCAGGAAAACGTCTTCGCAAACGCGTTAGAACCCGTTGGTGTCGAACACCCGCAGTGGCGCGAGGAATTGAGCGACGATCTTCGAAACCCGACGTTCAAGGTGACCTCGTGGGAAGCGCTCTCTCGCCGCGTTCGTCGTATTTACGCGCTCCTGTTTACCGTCCTGGGCGTTGCGTGGGTCGCGAAAGTCACGCTGTTTACACCCGAAACGCAGTGGACGGAAGCCGCGGAGCTACCGGGAATTCACGGCCTCCTCGTCGCGGCGCTGTTTGGCGTGTTCTACCTCAGCATCGTCGTCATTGCGAAGTGGCCCCATAGCCGACGAGCGAAAGGTGAAGTTCACGGCGAGGAGCCAGGTGAGTGGAAAGACTAATGGCTGATTTCCAGCGCGTGTCTGCAAGTCACGTCGTAGAAACGGGAAGCCCCGCCCTTTGAGGGTGGGGTGATTCATTCTTTCACCTTATCTGAAAACACATACGCTGTGACCACCATTCCACCTCCCGTAAGAATAGCCACTACTGGTGCCTGCACGAACAGCCAAAAAATAGCTTGGTCCACACGTCCAAAAACCGCTGCACCAAGAACAGTCGCAAAATACACGCTCACAGGCACTTCCCACGCCATTCCTTTCCAATACCCCATCACCCCTCCAGAAAATGGCGGTGCGAAGATAGCCACCCCTGTGCCGACCACGAAGAATATCAAAAACCCGGTCCTATCGGTAATCCAGCCCGCGTAGAATCCAGCAAGCGTTGCAAGAGCAAGGAAAATCCCCTGAATAGTCGCTATCACGGCCAAAACAACTGGCGGTGCAATCCAATACGCGAGAAGATAGTGCAACCGCTTCGAGTTACCCACGAGACATCCCCGCCGGGGTCACTTTCATCTGAAGACAGATTCTGATTACTATACGCACGCCCTTATATTTACGCCTGTTTCTTCGTATGTAACGTGTTCTATGATATGCTCAGGTGCAGTTACTGGGTATCGGTGTCTGTCTCCTCACTCTGGGCGTTCTCGTCGGCATCTTCCTCGTCCCCGTCCGTCGGTTCCTCGAGCTTTCGCAATCGAGCCTTCATGATTCGCGTGTTTTCGACCTTCTCGACGGTGATTCGGACGCCGTCGTAGGTGATCTCCTCGCCTTCCTCGACGAGTCGGCCCGCCCGGTTGAAGATGAACCCGGCGATCGTTTCGAACTCTTCGCCCTCCGGTAGGTCGATCTCTAGGGCCTCGTTGACGTCCTCGATGTTGACCTCGCCGCGGACGAGGACGGTTCGCTCGTCGAGCTCCTCGACGGGTTCGTCCTCACCGGATTTCAGTATCTCGCCGACGATCTCTTCGATCATGTCCTCGACCGTCACCAGCCCCTCCGTGGTGCCGAACTCGTCGATAACGATCGCCATGTGCATCCGATTCTCCCGCATCTCGGTCAGCAACTCGTCGATGTTCTTCGACTCGGGGACGTGCAGCGTCGGCTGGATGAGATCCGCGAGTTCGAGATCCTCCGTTTCGGCCTCGCCGTAGTTCAGATCACGCACGAGATCGCGAATGTGGACGACGCCCTGGACGTTGTCGAGGCTTCCCTCGTAGACCGGAATGCGGGCGTGCCCACTCTGAATACAGGTCTCGATCGCCTCGTCGATTTCGGCGTCTTTCGGGACTGCCGTCATGTCGAGTCGCGGCGTCATTACTTCCTTGACGATCGTATTGTTAAACCGGAAGATTCGGGTGAGCATCTCGTGTTCTTCTTCCTCCAAGACGCCCTCGCGCTCGCCGGATTCGATCATCTCCTGGATCTCGTCTCTGGTGACGTAGGGCGACTCGATCGCCCCCGTCGAGCCGGTGAGCTTGTTCACCTGTCGGGTGAGGTAATCGAAGAGAACGATCAGCGGGTAGAGCAGGTACTCGGTGGCCTTCAGCGGCTTCGAGATGCGGATCGCCCACGACTCGGTGTTTTCGACCGCGTAGGATTTCGGGACGCTCTCGCCGAACAGGAGCACGATCGCCGTGATCCCGAACGTCGCGAGGATGACCCCGAGAAGTCCCCCGAAGTGCAGCGAGAGGACGGCCGTTGCGATCGAGGACATCGCGATGTTGACGATGTTGTTGCCGACGAGGATCGTCACCAACAGCCGGTGCGGATCGTCTTTGAGTTCCTTGACGAGGCTCGCGCCCGCGGTCCCGTCCTCGACCATCCCCTCGAGTCGATGTTTGGGGAGGTTGAACATCGCGATCTCCGAGGAGGAAAAAAAGCCCGAGAGCGCGATGAGAGCGGTGACCGTAAGCACGCCGAAGATCGTCACCGTCGACTCGTCGACGTCGAACCCGACGATGGGGACCTCGTACGCGGCGAGCACGATCTCGAGGGGGAGAGAGAGCGCCATCGATGGTCTGGATTAGGACCGTATCGGTTAACCGTTTACCATTTCTTGGCCTTCGTCGCCGACGATACGTTTACCCGGCTGTTTCCCCAACGAACGGGTATGAGCGAACACGCCGATCCGCCGATCACGTTTTACCGACTGCAAGGCTGTCCGTACTGTGAGCGCGTTACCCGCCGGCTCGAGGCGTTCGACCTCGACTACCAATCGCGGTTCGTCGAGCCGATGCACTCGGACCGAAACGTCGTCAAACGCATCGCCGGCGTTCGAACGGTGCCGGTTATCGTCGACGAGACGACGGGGGTCACGATGGCAGAGAGCGCGAACATCGTCGACTATCTCGAATCGACCTACGGCGACGGTGAGCACCTTGAGCCGACCGCGGCGAGCCCCGAAGCAGCGGGTGAGCAGTAATGCCGGAGTTCGATGTCGTCGACCTCGAACCGACGGATCACCCGACGGACGGCGACGACGCGCCCGATTTCACCCGACCGCTGGTCACCGCCGAGTACTGGGAAGACCGGGCGCTGTCGGAACTGGTCGCCGAGCGCGAGGAGCCGACGATTCTCGTCTTCACGCCGATGGTCGGCTCGTTCCTCGCGAAGTACGTCTGGGACGAACTCGCCGAGCGCGGTTGGGACGAGTCGGCCCACGTCGTCGGTATCAGCGCCGCGAACCCCTACGGAGTCAAGCGCTTCATCGAGGACAACGACTACCCCTTCGAGATCTTTGCGGACCCGACCAACGAGGTCGCAGCCACCTACGACGTCGCGCACGATTTAGACGGCATGGCCGGCGTGAGCGAGCCCCGAATCGCCTTTTTTGCGATCAACCCAGACCGTAGCGTCGAGATGGCCTGGGTCGCGACCGAGTGGCCCGAGTTCCCCGAGTACGACGAGCTCGAACACGCTTGGCGATAGCGCCGTCGAACCACCGGCTATCCGAAACCCTCTCTCGTACCGCAGATCGGTCTCATTCCCGACGTTACTGCGTCGGCTCCGGCTCGGAGACGTCTGCGGCCGCGTTCTCGAAGAACGTCAGTCCGTGAATGCGGCTGTCGGGCGTCAGTTCGGGGTGGAACGCGGTTCCCACGACCGGCCCGTCGCGGACCGCGACCGGCCGCCCGTCCCACGAGGCCAGAACCTCGGCGTCGCCGACCTCATCGATCGCCGGCGCGCGGATGAACACTGCCGGATACGGCTCGTCGTCGTCGAGGCCGTCGACCGAAAGCGGCGCTTCGAAGCTGTCTTTCTGCCGACCGAAGGCGTTTCGCTCGACAGTTGCGTCGATCAGTCCGAGCTCGTCGACCCGGTCGTCGCCCGCATCTCGCGAGGCGACGATCAATCCGGCGCAGGTCGCGAGTACGGGTTTGCCGGCGTCGACGTGCGCTCGAATCTCCGGGGCGATCCCCTCGCCGTGGAGCAGCCGCGAGATGGTCGTCGACTCGCCGCCGGGCATCGCGAGCAGGTCGCAGTCGGGGACGATTCCGGACTCGCGGACCTCGCGGACCTCGATCTCCTGGCCGCGAGCGCGAGCCGCCCGCTCGATAGAAACGGCGTGTTCTTCGACGTCGCCTTGCACGGCGACGACGCCTGCAACGAGTGTCATGCGCTCGTCTAGGGAGAGCCCCCTCAAAAATGACGCGACAGCGGCGCAAACGAAGCGAACGGTGGCGGAGACTTCGAAACGGAGGGTGCTACGTCTGTTCCGTCTCGACCGATCGGAACCGTATCTCGATTCCGTTCGGATCGTCGAGCGCGAACCCATCACGACGCTGTGCGATCGAGACACTGGCATCGGCGAGGCGGTCTCGAACTCCTGCGAGCGCTTCGTCGTCCGGAACGACGATCTCGAACCAGGCGAGTCCACAGTGATCGTCCTCGACTGGGTTCGATCGGCCGTTCCACGTGTTCACTCCGACGTGGTGGTGATAGCCGCCCGCCGCGAAGAACGTCGCCGACGGACCGGCGTCTATCGACACGTCGAACCCCAGTGTCTCGTGGTAAAACGCCCGAGCGTTGGCGATCGAGGCGGCCTCGAGATGGACATGTCCGAGGTCGGTTTCGGTCGGCACTGTCGCAACCGACTCGCCGCCTGCATCGGCCGCGAGCGCCTCTAGATCGAGCGGGATCGACTGCACGCCGAGGCTCCCGTCGTCGTCGCGCGGCCACTCCGCTCGCGGGCGATCTCGGTAGATTTCGACGCCGTTTCCCTCGGGATCGGCGAGGTAGAGCGCCTCGCTGAATCCGTGGTCCGACGCGCCGTCGAGTCGCCAGTCGTCTCGAACGCGAGACAACGCATCGCCGAGGGCAGCCCGGTTGGGGACCCTGAACGCGGTGTGAAAGAGGCCGGTCTGGTCTCGGCGACGGGGTAGCGCGTCCTCGTCCTCGAGTATGACCAAAAGCGGCGTTTCACCTGCGCCGAGTGCCGCCATCGCTTCGTCGTTGCGAACCACCGCGAGTCCGACGACGTCGCGATAGAACTCGACGGCGGCCGCTTTGTCGGCGACTCGCAGCGCGGTTCGACCGAGCGCCGTCGACTCAGGAAGACGCGGCGCGTGTTGGGTCATGGGGCATCTACGAGCCGATATCGAATAGGGCTCTCGGCCGAACGCGGGAACAGAGACGCTACAGCTACCGCTCTCGTGACGATTTCGGAAGAAGGGGGTCGACGCAATGCGTTACGAGACGAACGTCAGAAGCTGTACGAGCACGCCGACCATGACGCCGGTCGCGATGACAGTCTTCGGATTGATGACGATCGCGTTCGAGTCTTCCGTGTCGAAGTACCGGACGAGTCCGGCACTGGACATCAGTCCGCCAGTATTCTGTCCTCTATCCATACACTCTCATACTGAGCGGGCGGAACTAAACCTTTCGACTGCATTCTCCGAACGATCGGGAGCTGTGAATCGTTTCACTCTCACCCGACCGTATCGTTCGGCCCCGAAAACAGTGAGTCTGTACTCGGGCGAGGAGACGTCGACGTCGTCGAGCGCGGGCACCCCTATTCCGCGATTACGGGTGCTCGAATCCGTGGTCGCGACTGCGACGGAATCAAGTGGGAAACCCTTATGCGCGGCGCGTGGCAACTATCGGTGAACTGTATGACTGTCACGCTCAAGGACTTCTACGCCGACTGGTGTGGCCCCTGCAAGACGCAAGATCCTATCCTCGAAGAGCTCGAGGACGACTGGAACGGACGGTTCGAGGTCGAGAAGATCAACGTCGACGAACAGCAGGACGTCGCAAACGAGTACCAGGTTCGCTCGCTGCCGACGCTCATCATCGAGAACGACGACGGCATCGTCGAGCGCTTCGTCGGCGTCACCCAGCGAAACGACCTCGAGGACGCCCTCGAGTCGGCCGGCGCATAGAGCCGTACCTAGACTGTTTATAACAAGCCGACGCTACTCACGACGAGCAACAGGACGGTAAGCGCCGCCAGCGTGCTGGCGACTGCGAGCGGAACGTTCTCCATCGCCTTTTCGTAGATCGGCATGGCCGCGTACTCCTCGCGGAAGGCTTCGAGGTTGTCCTCATCGTAGAAGTACTTCCGCTTCAGTGCGAACCGCTCGGTGACCGCACAGCCCGTACAGATCGGTTCGTTTTCGAGCCGTTCGGTCCGGATGTGGTCCGCGCAGTTGATGCTCCCGCAGTTGTCGCAGTAAGTGTAGGGCTCGACCGCGTTCGACTCGCCGCAGTGGACGCACTCGTGGAACTCGTCGGTCGTCGTCTCCCACGTCGAGCCGGCGGCGTAGTACGCGTACCGATACTCGTACTCGCCGAGCGAGAGTTCCGACCGGACCAGCGGCAGGTAGACCGGCTCGATCGAGTGGACGGTGACGTCCGACTGATTCGGCGTGCAGGTCTTCTCGTAGTCGACGTTGTTGTCGCCGGTGTAGTGGACCGTCGTGGTGTGGGCGGCCCGAAGACGGTCGATCGCCCACTCCTTGTACTCGTCTTCGGTTCGATCGAATCGGGTGCGCGTGACCTCGTCGAACGCCTCCGCGAACGCCGGTTCGCGCTCGTCCAGATCGACCCATGGCGCGCTCGCGTCGGCGACGAGCGACTGGACCTCGGCGGCTGCCGGCTGAGCCGGGTCGCGATCGGCGCGAGCCACCAGGTCGTTCGTCTCGTCCAGACTGTGGATGACGCCGACGGACGTCTCGAAGGTGGCGCTCGTCCTCGCCGTCACCGTGATCATCGGCGCGAACTCGACCGTCGTGTCGCTCGCGTCCACCGCCGCCGGATCGAGGTTCTCGACGTCTCGGGCCGCCGTTGGGACGGGGGCGTCGCCGTCGGCGGTCGGGTGGATCGGCTCGAGCGCCTCGTCGCAGAGGATCTCGATTCGCCCGTTGTAGAGGTCCATCCCGATCTCCTCGCCGATTTCGCGGAGGGCCGTGCCGTCGAGGAGGTCCACGCTCCCGTCGCCATCTCCCAGCTCGCGAGCGTACTCCCGTGCAGGTCCGGTGAATCGCCCCGTCGTGGCGACCATCCCGCGTTTCGGTCCGTCGTAGTCGTACGTCGCGACTGCCGAGTGGAGCTTCTGGACGACCGGACGGCTAACAGTGTCGGTGTGCTTGCACTCGACGACGACGGCCCGCCGTCGGCCGTCGACGACTTCCTCCATCAAAATGTCTCGGCCCTCGTCGGCCGTCCGCGCCGACTGCCGGACGTTCTCGTAACCGCGGTGGCGAAAGACGTCCTCCATCAGATCCTCGAACTCGTAGCCCGAGAGCTCGTCGAGCAGCGCCATCGTTCACGGAACGCTACCTGTCGGGAAGACGATAGTCTTTCGGCTCTCGGCGGGTGAACGCGTCGATCGGTCGGCCGACGATCGAATCGACGGACGGTAAGGGGTAGCCTTTTGCGTGCCGCTCGGGAAGTTCCGAGCCATGAGTTCGTTCGAAACGCCAGCCGAAACCGAGCGCGGGTTCGGGCTCTCGTCTCGCGAGGTACAGGTCATCGGCGGTGCAAGCGTGCTGATGGCGATCAACGTCGCTCTGATGTACGTCTTCGTCTCGACGCCGCTCGCGGTCGTCAACGACTACCTGTTCGCCGCGCCTATCGTCGGCGTGCTCGTCTACGGTGCGGCGATCATGGCCGGCGAACTGATCGCCGAGCGCGGGCTCAAAGGCGGCGACATGGGTGTCGCCTTCGCCGGTGTGGTCCTCTTACAGCTCGCGTTCGGCGTCTTCGGCGCCGGCGTCCTCTCATTTGCCCCGGCCGAGACGCACCTGACGATTCTCGGGCTCACAGCGATCGTCACCGCCATCGCGACGGCGATCATCTCCGGCTACGTCTACGCGCGCTCGACGACGTTCGAGCACTGGGGCCGATTCGCAAACTACGGGTTCCTCGGCGGTGCCGGTGTGATCGCTGTCGGCACGTTCGTCCTCCCGGAGCTGTTGCTCGTCGGCTTCGTACTCATCTTTCTGGGATTCTTGCTCCGATTGGGGTACGAAATCTGGCAGGTCAGGGACAAGCGAGACGCGTCGGTCTCCCTCCAGACGGTCGGCGTCTACATCGCCGTCGCCGGTGTCTTCGTCCACATCCTGCAGCTCGTGATGCGGTACGTGCTCTCGCAGGATTGACCGACTGCTCGAGACGCCCGCTAAAAAGGTAATTCGGCCAGCCTTCTCGAATTCGTTTCGCTGAAAATGCCGATCCCTACGCTGCCGTCTTCCCGAATTATTCGGAGTTGTCTTCATCCTCGGCGGCCGCCGCGACGACTTCGTGAAACGCGTCGAGAATAACCTGCTTCGTCACCGCGCCGCGGGAAGTCCAGTGGTTCGCGTAGTCGAGCATGTCGTCGTAGATGTCGGGCTTGCAGCCTGCGGCTTTCGGGTGGCCGCCGCCGTTTACTTTCCCCGCGACCTCGTGACACAGCTGAAACTCGTCGGTTCCCCGGATCGAGGCCGAGCCGGCGGGTTTGACGATCACCGAGGCGTCGGCACCCTGCTCGCGCATCGCTTCGGCGACCTCGTTCTGTGAGCACCGCCCGTAGGTGATCCCGACCGTGTAGCCGCCGATCTCGCGCATCTCGGCGCGGCCGACCGCGCGGTCGATGAGCGCTTCCTTCTCGACGCGGCGTTCCTGGATGTAGTCTCGGACCCACTCGGGGAGGTCGACGCCGTACTCGCGGACGACCTCGACGTACTCCGCCGGATCGGTCCAGTAGGCGTAGTCCGCCAGATCGTCGCTGCGCGGATCCTCGCGCAGCCAGAGGTCGTGATCGCGCGTGACCGCGGCCAGTTCCTCGTACTGGTCGTCGAACTCGTACTCAAGCGAGCGATAGACCACGTCGGCCGAACACTCCTCTTCGGAGTCGCCGACGACGAGGTCAGCGCCAGCGGCACGGACCGACTCGGCGACGTCGTCGCCCCACTGGTGGTGGTCGTACCACGCGACGCTGTCGGCGGTTTCGAGTGCTGCATCGAGTTCGTCCTCGACGTACTCGTACCTGTCCGGCGCGAGGTCACAGACGTAGATATCGATTCCCTCGTCGCCGAACTCGGCGACACGGGCGAGTGCATCCTCGACGTCGTGTGGGCTCGCCGGAACGAGCGCGACCTCGTGCGGCGTCGGTTCGGGCTCCTCGAGCGGATCGTCTGTATCGCCAGCGGCGAGGGCGACGTTCTCCTCGTCGGCGTCGTCTGCCGTCGGCTCGCTCCCATCGTCGTCATTCGACGCCGAATCGTCGCCTTCCTCGGGCTCCGGAACGTTCTGGACGTCGTCGTAAGCTTCCCGAATCAACGCGACGCACGCCAATCCGTCGGCGTCGGGATCCGCGATCACCGCGACGTCGGCCCCCTCGAGTGCCGCTTCTGTCTGTTCTTCCTCGAGGTCCTCTTCGAGCGAGTCAGGCAGAAAGAAGCCTGTCCCCGGCAGGACCGACTTGCGGGCGAGCGGAAGGTCGCCGCTGTCGATGAGTTCGTCGTACATACCACGTGCTGGGAGACGGCGAGGGAAGTACCCGCCGATATTTCGAGTCAAATAACAAACAGTATCGCGTCGAGCCAGCCGAGGACGAACGGCGGGGAGTTACGCGCCGACCGGGTCAGTGGACTCGTCGCTCGGTTCGAGCTGTCGGACCGTCAACACCGGCACGGGCGAGGTCCGGACGATCCGTTCGGCGACGCTGCCGAGCAGAAGACGGTTCTCGCCGTGTCGGCCACGGGTGCCGGTCGCGATCAGATCGGCGTCGATCTCGCGGACGTATTCGCAGATTTCGGCGGCGGGTCGTCCTTCCCGAACGACCGTCGTGATCGACCCGTCGGCGCGGTCCTCGACGGTGCCGATCGCGGCGTCGGCGTGGGTTTCTAAGGCGGTCCGAAACTCGTCTCTGAGCTGTTGTGGCGAGGCGTCGACCTCGCCGGCGTCGATCACCGAGAGGACGTGGACGTCCGCCTCGAACCGGTCGGCGAGATCGAGCGCGACGTCGACGGCTCGCTTGACGCTGTCGGACCCGTCCGTCGCGATCACGACCGTATCGAACATGGCTCGTGATTGTGGGCGTACCGGCTTAAACCTCCCCGATCGACGCCCGTCGAGCAGTGCCGTTTGGACCGTCTACCGACACGATGTGTGAGATCCCCCATCACTGTGGCGGGGAGAGCATTTTTTGTACCGGGGAACACAGTGGCGCGTATGGACGATAGCGAGCCGTTTTCCGTCGATACCGTTCTCGCACCGGTCGACGGAAGTGACGAGTCAGCCACCGCCGTCGAGTACGCCGTCGCGGTCGCAGACCGCTACGACGCGTCCGTCCACGCCTTGTTCGTCCTCGGGGAGGGCGTCGTTCACAGTATGGGCGCCGGGACGGTCGACGAGACGATGGTCGCGGAGAACACGCAGGGCTTTTTCGACGACGTCCGTACCATCGCCGAGGATGCGGACGTTCCGATCGTGACCTCGGTCGACGACGGCTTCTCCCAGACCCGAAAAATCCGTCATCCCGGAAACGTCGTGCTCGACACCGCCGACGACCTCGATGCGGATTTCATCGTCTTGCCGCGTGAACCGGTCACCGACACCGCCTCGGCTGAAGTTCTCGAAAAAGTCGCCGAGTACGTGCTCTCCTACGCGAGCCAGCCCGTCCTTTCAGTGTAGGGTGGTGAGGTGTTGTAGAACGATTCGGATGGCGTGTCCTTCACACCATTGGACGAACTGCCCATAGTGAGGAAGCCGTGTCTATCGACAATCACTCTCCGATACGAGCCCCTCGGACTTCATTTCTGAGTTTTGCTGCTCCTGCCCCAATGATGAATCCCAGCCCAAAACCCGGAAGAAAGTTTTCCGCACCACTGACTGCAGCAAGTCCCAACCCCATACCGACCGGCGGAATCAAAAGTAGAGCTGCCATCTCTAACACAAACACGGCCGGATTTTTGGGATCGTCACTCGTGGTGAATGTCATTACGTCTTCACTCGCTCGCGCCTTCGAGTCTGATCCCCATCTCCTGTTCGAACGTTTCCGAGCCCGTTCGCTCGAAGCCGACGCGTTCGTAGAGGCCGATTGCCGGCGTGTTCCATCGCTCGACGGTCAGCCAGACGCGAGAGATTCCCTGGTCGCTCGCGTAGCCGAGTAGGTGCTCTAAGAGCTCCGTTCCGATCCCCGCTCGCTGGTACTCCTGCAGGACGAAGATCGCGAGTTCCCACTCGATCTCGTTCAGATCCTCGATCGACGACGGATCCTCGGCGTCGGGGACGAGCATCGCGTGGCCGGTGACGGCACCGTCGTGGCGGGCCATGACGCTGATGCTATCGTCGGCGATGGTCTCGAGCCAGTTGCGGATCCGGTCTTCGCCCGTCGGTGGGATCCCCTGTGCCCGATCGCTCGGATCGAACTGGTCGTACATCTCTACCACGTCGGTGATCGCGTCGTCCGTGAACTTCGCAGCGCCGTGGATGGCGATCGTCCGCCCGTCTCGATCCTCGAACGTCGTCGGCGGTGACGGGAACGGACCCGACGCCTCGTCGGGGTACGTTCGTGACTCGGACATTGTTATCGCACCAGCTTGACGGTCGTCGGCGAGTTCAAGAGGACGAACTCGGTGATCGGGCCGAGCTGGATCTTCCCCATCGGACTCAGCGTTCCGCCACCGATCACCACCTGATCGTACTCGCCTTGCTCTGCGTAATCGACGAGCGAACTGCCGGGGTCGCCCTCGAGTTTGACCACCGGCGCGTCGACTCCCGTCTCGGCGAGTAACTCTTCTGCCCTCTCGTACATCTCGTCTTGTGAGCGTTTCGCCTCGGGCTTTTCGAGGACGGCAACGGTGAGGTCGTCGCCGACTTCCTGGGTCCGTTCGATCGTTTTCTGTAATGTTTTGATCGATTCATCGCTACCGCCGAGACCCACTACGACGTTCATGCGAAAGAGTCAGAGCCGACGGACGAAAGTCGTTATGCTGATCGGGAACGTTGCTGGCTACTCACACACATACGCCACACAGGACGACGCTGTTAAGAGTATGTGGCGAATACGTCGACCGAATGAGTAACGCGGCGCTCGATGTCGTCGAGTTTCTGCTTACGACGAGCGTATATTCTGACGACAGGAGCTTAGACGAGAACGACTTGCCACCGTCGTTTCGGCAGGTATTCTGGACCGGCAGCAATGACGATGGTGACGGCGACAGCGGTCGGGGTGCCGGCATCAACCGGCCGCTCTCGGCTACGAACAGCACCGTCCGCAGCGCAACCGGCGTCGATAGACCCTGGAACGCCGTCTCGGACCTGATGTTTACCGAGCGCGACGAGTTCTCCGGAACCGTCACGCTCGCCGAGCAGGAGATGGCCGAACAGTGGTTCGCCGAACGCACCGACGAGGACCGACTCCTCGAGAACCCGACGCTCGCAAAGCGTTTCGAGGACCGCGAGGAGTTCGACCTCGGCGTCAGTCACGAGGCGGCGCGAGAGCGAAACCGTCCGATTCAGGCGGATCGTGTCTGGATCGACAGCCTGCTCGAGGAGTACTTCGACGACGAGGACGACGAGGAGATGCTCGACCTCGTCGAGGTTCGCGCACCCGAGGAAGTCGACATCACGCTCGACGATCTCGTCCTGACAGAGGGCCAGGAAGCCGAAATCGACAAAATCGCAAAGGCGATCGAACACCGCGACTACCTCGCAAACATCGGCCTGCGCGAGATTGGCAAACTCCTGTTCGTCGGGCCGCCGGGGACGGGCAAGACGTCGACCGCACAGGCACTCGCACGTGACATGGACCTACCGTTCGTCGAGGTCAAACTCTCGATGATCACGAGCCAGTACCTGGGCGAGACGGCCAAAAACGTCGACAAGACGTTCGAGGTCGCAAAGCGACTCTCGCCGTGTATCCTCTTTATCGACGAGTTCGACTTCGTCGCAAAGACCCGTCGCAGCGACGAACACGCCGCGCTGAAACGCGCCGTCAACACCCTGCTCAAGGCCGTCGACAACATCTCGCTCATCGACGACGACGTCCTGCTGATCGGCGCGACGAACCACCCCGATCAGCTGGACGACGCGGCCTGGCGACGGTTCGACGAGATCATCAACTTCCCGAAACCCGACTACGGCATGCGGGCGGACATCCTCCAGGTCATCACCCGGACGATGGACATCGAGGAGTTCGATCCCCAACTCATCGCCGAGATCACCCAGGGACTGACCGGCAGCGACCTTCGAATGGTCCTCCGCGAGGCCGTACTCGAGGCGCTGACCGAGGACCGACGGACGCTCACCCAGGAAGACCTCCTGAACGCCGTCGAGGAGTTCGAGGAACGAGACAGCCTGAAGAACATGGACATGATCGAGGGCGACCACGACGCGCTCGTCGCCGGGGGCGATATCAGTTCGGACGACGGCGGACACGATCACGACCATGACCACGACCACGACCACGATCACTAACCTCTCTCGTTTTTGACGTGATTTATCAGGGCTCGTCATTCCCCTGATTCCCCGGAATCGAATTCGAACGGGTATCGGGCCACAACGTTGATTGAACGGTAATTCGAACGACTAGCCGTGTTGGTGGAGAGAGCGGTATCTGCGGGTAGTAATTACCGCACCTGTCCGGTATCGAATACTGGGTTCAGGTAGTCGCAGTCGCTGTCCGCTACTCTCTAGCAACGCGGAGGGGTGTCAATGAAACGACGACGTGTACTCCGTGGAATCGCCGGTGTGACGGGTGCAGTATCTGTAGCCGGCTGTACAGACTCGATAGATATGCTCGAGGAGACGAGCGAGCAACTACAGGGCGAGGCGAACGAGACGGTCGAGGACGCGACCAGTGACCTCGAACGGCCGCCGGATGCGGATCTCGATATCGCCGGCGACGGGACGATAACCGTTATCTCGCTCAACTCGAACACGGTCGGGGTGAAGTGCGGTCCGATCGAGGGAGACGACCCGGTACAGGAGGTACAGACCCACGACGACGCAGCGAGCGGTGCCGGCGAGACGATCGAGGACTGTTCGGCCGGCACGGTCGTCGCCGTTTCGGAGAACGGAACCGTCGAGGTCATCGAGCAGTTATAACCTCGACCTCGGTTAGTCGAGGACGCCCTGTACGTAGACGTGACAGAACACGAGCGCGGTGACGGCCGTCGAGAGGAACGTGACGGCGTTGCTCATCCCGAAAACCACGTGTCTCACGCGCGCGTTTCCGAGGACCGGATAGGGATCGGTGACGGCGCTGAGTTCGGCGAGCAGAAACCCGAACGGAATCGTGATCAGCAGGCCGACCAGCAGGATCGTCGTCCGCCGTCGAAACGAGACGATTCCCCAGCTCACCCGAAGCGAGGCGATCGGTCCGTAGCCGCCGACGAGAGCGGCGTCCATCGCGAGGACGAACTTGACCCAGACGACGATCAACAGGCCGACTATCGCGACGAGGCCGAGTATCCCACCGACGAGGAACCACAGTCTGCCGGCCAGCAACATCAGCACGCCGACGAAAATCCCGCCGATCAGTAACGCCATCGTCGCGACGCCTTGGACGAGCACGATTGCGAGCACGGTCGGCAGTCGACGAAGCGTATAGCGCGCCGTCTCGCGCCGCGTGTATCGTCGATTCGACAACGACCCGGCCGCGAGCACGGACGTGTAACTGCGCGCGAACAGCCCACCTACGAGCAGCGCGGGGGCAAGCGCGAGTTCGATCCACAGCGAGGACAGGTGCCCGACGAACTGGACGACGGCGAGCGCGAGAAACAGGAGCGGAACCGACGGATGGGTCCGCAGAAAGCCGACCGCCCACAGGAGGATGTCTCCGAGTCGCCGTCTCATGGTCCCAGAGCGGACGTTCCGGCACTCGAGACAGGCGCAGCCGTCGACGTCTTCCTGTCGTCTGAACTGCTTGACCATTCACTCGAGACGCGCTCGCGAACTCATATAACTGTAGCTATCCTCACACTTGTTCTGGCGTCGATGCTATGTCTCTCCCGCACCGGAGCCGACGACCCTGGCCAGCGTCTCCCAGATTGCGAGCAGGACGGAGACGGGG
This sequence comes from Natrialbaceae archaeon A-arb3/5, assembly GCA_046614585.1. Lineage (GTDB taxonomy): Archaea > Halobacteriota > Halobacteria > Halobacteriales > Natrialbaceae > JBKKHI01. The sequence goes on from JBKKHI010000001.1 coordinate 139,640, forward strand.
CCGACCGCGACGGCCAGGTTCTTGAACGCAACCCTGAGCCCCGGCTGATCGTCTTCAGTTCCGAGAAAGAGGATGGTGGGGTCTTCGGAGACGGTGTAGACGTCCATCTCGCGCCCCTTTTCGGAGTAACAGGTGTCCGCCACTTCGATCAACTCGACCGCCGAGAGGTTCTCGAGGTGGTAGCTCACACTCTGGATCGACATGTCGAGGCGATCCGCGAGGGCGGCGGCGGTCAGTGGTCGCTCGTTTAACTCGCGGAAGATCGTTCGGGCCGTCTCCGAGGAGAGCGCGGCGAGGACGTCGCTCGCGTGCTCGTCGTCGATACACAGCAGCGACGGCGTTCCCGTTTGGTCGGCCGACGCGTTCGAGGTCGTTGGGAGGAGTCGTGACATGAAAGCGATAGCCGGTCGTTACAGGCGATTCGCTCGCGTCCTATGTAACTACTTCCGTAACTCAAAATCGATTTTGGCCTATGTTGAACCTGACAAATTGTACTGAATAGCGCCAACCACTTTCGAAAATCCGATTAACATAGGGATATGTTGTCATATACTCCCCTAAATCTATCTAAGCCAAAAGTTCACGATCATCGAGGTGAGAATGCGAGCAATGCGCTCTATTTGCTCGTCACTCTTGTCGTCCGAGAGTCACCCATCCAGACGGCGGTTCATCGCGACGACAGGGGCCTTCATGTGTCTCTCAACTGCGGGATGTAGCGATGTCGCCCCGTCCATTCGGTCTGACGGAGATGACGACACAATCGAGGTCAATGTAGAGAACCAGACCGATGACACTATCGAAATAGCAGTCCGTGTTGAGAATCGCGACGAGGAGATGCTTTTGTCCAGGGTATTCACCGTCGAACCGAATCGGATGGTGTCACGTGGTGATATTGAAGCCACACCTGCAACGGTGAGTGTCTTCACGCCAGATGGCCTGTCTGATACGTGGAGATACAACCCTGATTTGGGTCCGGGTTTCGACTGCAATGAGGATATTGGGCTCACAGTGTCTCAAGATGGTACGATCGAACACTGGTACAAGTGCTAACTGCCTCACCAGTGCTGAGCGAACAGTGGATCACCTACCGTGGCTGTGCGAACGACAGTGGTTTTTGGACGATTTGTACACCGATCGCAACACATCCTCCAATCGCTTGTCAACGCCACGTTTTTCGGTCGTTCTCTCGACATCGTGTCTATGTCCACAGATCGGAACGTCTTCGGGGGCGAACTCGAGCCCTGTAGCACCGACCCGGAAACCGGCTACCTCCGCGATGGCTGCTGTCGGCGCGTCGAATCGGACCGCGGCCGACACGAGCTCTGTGCCGTCGTCACCGAGGAGTTCCTCCAGTTTAGTGCCGCACAGGGAAACGACCTGACGACGCCACAGCCTCAGTTCGAGTTTCCCGGCCTCGAGCCCGGCGACCGCTGGTGTCTCTGTCTCGCTCGCTGGCTCGAAGCCGAAGACGCCGGTTGCGCTCCGCCAGTCGTGCTGGAGTCGACCCACGAGGCGGTCCTGCGCGACGTCGATCCCGACCTGCTCCGGGAGCACGAGTACGACGGCCGGTGAGCAGTCGGTGACAGAGAGGGGAAACGCCCTTTATGGAACGGGTGCGAATGGAGGGATGATGATCGATGGATCGCAACGAACGGCCGCCCCGGATGCGTTCGCCGACCGGGCAACGGACGCCCACGGCGAGTCGATCCGTCACCTGGTCGTCTTCGGGGATGCAGTCCGCGACGACGACCGCGGCGTCCACGCGACGATGGACGTCTTACTGGTGCTCGAGGAGGACGACCCCGAACTCGAACGAGCGCTCAGAGGGCTCGCACAGGAGGTCGGGCTCGAACACGGGCTCGTCGTTTCCGTCTACGTGTTGCCGGCCGATCGGTTCGAAGCCACCGACGACCACCCGTTTGTCGAGACGGCGTTCGAAGACGGCCGGGTGTATGTCTAACGCCCTGCTCGAAGCCAGCCGCCCGGCCACACCCACCGCCGATAGCGAGGCGTGGGTCGGACGATGACGATGCGCGTGACGCTGCTGGGGACCGGCGATACGACCGGAACGCCGACCGTCGGCTGTGACTGTGACACCTGCGAGGCCGCACGCGATCGCGGTATCGAACGCACCCGCTTTTCGGTCCACGTCGCAAACGAGCGCACCGACGAGTCCCTGTTGATCGATTTCAGCCCCGACTTTCGGTACCAGTTCCTCCGGGAGGACGTTCCCCTCCCCGACGCGGCTATCGTGACGCACATCCACTTCGACCACCTCGATGGACTCGGCAACGCCTTCCGCGTCTTCGACTCGCTGGACGTGTACGCGGCGGGCGAGACCGATCCGACGACCGGCGAGAGCGTCGCCGAGACGGTCGCATCGAAGTACGACTACCTCGACCTGCTCTCGGTTCGGCCGACGACGCCGCTCGAACCGATTCGAGCCTGTGGGTTCGATATAACGCTGGTCCCGGTCGAGCACCCGCCGATTGCCTGCTACGGCGTCGCAATCGAGGACCCCGAAACGGGCGCGAAGCTCTCGCTGTCCGGCGATACGAGCTACGCCCTCCCCGACCGGTCGCGCGCCGCCCTCGCCGATCCGGATCTCTTGCTCGCCGACGCGCTCGTTCCCGCACACCTCTGTGAGCACCACCCGGCCGGCGGTCGCCACGAAAACGGCGACGGCGTCCCCCGGACGTTCGGAACGAAACACATGACCCGCGAGGGCGCGCTCGAACTCGCCGACGAGTTGGACGCCGACCGGACGCGTCTCGTCCACGTCGCCCACTACTATCCGGTCGAGGAGGCGTTCGAAGAGCCGCTCGCGCTCGACGGCGAGGAGTACGTTATCTGAGACGGAGTGGGGCCGCACGCACATGCAGGTAAAACGGCTACCACGTTATCCGGTGACGACTTTACTATGTGCGCTGAGTTCACAGACGACGACGAAGGGAAACGAATCGTCAACGCGGAAGGTGAAGAAGTCGGAATGATCGAGAGCGTCGAGGACGGCACCGCTCATGTCGACCCGGACCCAGGGATGACGGACACGATCAAATCGAAACTCGGGTGGGGCGACGTAGACGAAGAGACGTACGAACTCGACGATACGAACGTCGAAGCGATTACGGACGACGAGGTGCGACTGGAACGGCTCTAAGCGACCGACGGCCGCCACGCGTTCGCGCCGTTTTCTCGAGAGGATGGCTTCCCGAGGATTGATCGCGCTTCCAGCGATCTATACGAGACCGTCAACCGAACCGATCGAGCCCGGTCTGGCGGCGTCGCTCGCCCGTCGGCTCGGCCACCCAGGGCGTTCGGCGGTCGCGTTCGGCGTCGAGATCGATCTCGGCTGCTGTTGTCGCCTCGTATTCCGGACAGGACGGTCCACACTCCGAACTCGCGTCGACGGATCGACCAGCCCAGGCGCAGTGCGGTAGAGTCGCGCCGCCCGAACCGTCCGGCGTACAGGACACACAGCCAGGAAAGTCGTACGTCCGCCACCCTTTGCCGAAGGCGCGCTCGGCGAGACGTCGGCGCGCGCGAGCTTTTTCTTCGGAGTCGACAATCGCGACGTCCGTCTGCCCCGGCTCGAACGCGAGCGGTTCGACACCCGGCTCGCCGGTGGAGAGCGGTTCCGGCTCGCGGATCACGTCGATCTCGAGGTCCGCGGGCGTCTCACCGCGATGAACGCGCCAGACGCCGACTTCCTCGGGGATGCGATTCAGGTGTGCTCGCGTGACGTAGCCCTCGGTCGCGAGGACCGCCTCGTCGACTAATCCGAGGCTGACGTCGGTTCGAAGCTGTGTCTCGAGGTCGCCGGGCCGGCCGAGGTCGGGTTTGTTCTCGATACCGACGAGGCGGCCGTACCAGTCGGGATAGCGCGTCACCTGCCGGACGTACTCGCGGCCGTTTCGCAACTCCCGTTCGAAGAAGCCGACCTCGCAGGCCCGCTCGACCGCCCTGCGGGCGCGCTCGGGATGGCAGTCGAAGGCGTCCTTCCAGTAGCGGGCTCGTCCGGTTCCGACGGCGGACTCGATCGCCGCGTCGGGAATCGACTCGCCGGTGATCGCGAGTCGGTCATCGAACGCCGGGCCGGGCTCGACGTGGACGACGTCCAGAATCCGACCGCCGGGTTCGGCGACGCTGCCGCCGAGCTGTCGGGCGAGGATACCCTCGCGGTCGGCTTCGAGGCGGGCACACAGCTCGAGTTCGAACGCGAACTCGCTCACGACCGCCGAAAGGGGTCCGACCGTCAAAAGCGAACGGGTCGGCCGTCGGGACCGTTTCGGAACCGTGACTACACCGACGGAGAGACCCACACGCGGTCGTGTACGTTCGGCCGCAGGCTCGGTGTCAGAACAGTAGGTTTATCAATCGCACGGCGGAACTCCTATCTAAGATTACTCACCGTCTTATGGCAGGAAATCAACAACCGGAGGTGAACATCGGGCTCGTCGGTCACGTCGACCACGGCAAGACCACGCTGGTCCAGGCCTTGAGTGGCTCGTGGACCGACCAGCACTCGGAGGAGATGAAACGCGGTATCTCCATCAGGCTGGGCTATGCGGACGCGACGTTCCGTCATTGCCCAGGGCTGGACGAACCCGAACGGTACACCGTCGAGGAGGAGTGTCCGGACGGCTCACAGAGCGAGCCGCTGCGGACCGTGTCGTTCGTCGACGCCCCGGGGCACGAGACCCTGATGGCGACGATGCTCTCGGGAGCGTCGCTGATGGACGGCGCGGTGTTGGTGGTCAGCGCCAACGAGCCCGTTCCACAGCCCCAGACCGAAGAGCACCTGATGGCGCTCGACATCATCGGCATCGACAACATCGTCATCGCCCAGAACAAGGTCGACCTCGTCAGCACCGATCAGGCCCAACAGAACTACCAGGAGATTCAGGAGTTCGTCGAGGGGACCGTCGCCGAAGACGCCCCCGTCGTTCCGGTCTCGGCCGGTCAGGAGGTCAACCTCGATCTGCTGATCCAGGCGATCGAAGACGAGATCCCGACGCCGGATCGCGACCCGGACGACGACCCACGGATGCACGTCGCTCGGAGTTTCGACATCAACAAACCCGGCACGAGCGCCGCCGATCTCGCCGGCGGCGTCCTCGGTGGCAGCCTCGTGCAGGGCGAACTCGAGGTTGACGACGAGATCGAGATTCGACCCGGCCGCGAGATCGAGGAGGGCGGCCAGAGCAAGTACGTTCCGATCGAGACGACGATCCGCTCGCTGCAGGCGGGCGGCGAATCCGCCGACGCCGTCACACCGGGCGGGCTGCTCGGCGTCGGTACCGGCCTCGATCCGTCGCTGACGAAAGGCGACGCGTTGGCCGGTCGAATCGCCGGTCCGCCCGGCAGCCTGCCGCCGACCTGGCAGGAGTTTACGATGGACGTCGACCTGCTCGATCGCGTCGTCGGCGTCGACGGCGGCGAAACGATCGACGAGATCAGCACGGGCGAGCCCCTGATGATGACCGTCGGCACGGCGACGACCGTGGGCGCGGTCACGAGCGCTCGCGAGGGTGAGTGCGAGGTCAACCTCAAACGACCCGTCTCAGCCGAACCCGGCGCGAAGATCGCGATCAACCGCCGTATCGGCGCGCGCTGGCGGCTGATCGGCCTGGGAACGTTGCAGGAATAAGGACAGCATGAGTACGCGGGTCGCCCTCGATACGAGCGCGCTCATGATGCCGGTCGAACTCGACGTGCGGCTGTTCGACGAACTCGATCGAGTGCTCGGCGAGTACGAGCCGACGGCCCCACAGTCCGTCGTCGAGGAGCTTCGGCGGCTCTCCGAGAAGGGGGGAACCGAGGGAACGGCCGCATCCGTCGGCCACGACCTGGCAACCGAACGCTGTCTCCTCGTCGACACGGAGGCATCGTACGCCGACGACGCGCTGGTCGAACTCGCCCGCGAGGGCGCGACCGACTACGTCGTCACGAACGATCGACCGCTTTGCGACCGGGTGCTCGAAGCGAACGTACCGGTAATTGCATTACGCGGGAGAAACAAGTTAGCGATCACTCAACCATAGATGTACAAACGGGTCAGATTGAAAGACACGGTGGAAGTACCGCCGGAGGAGCTCGGCGACGTGTCGCCGGACCTCGTGAAGCGACTGCTGCAGGACAAACTCGAAGGCCGAATGGACGAGGAGGTCGGGAGCGTCGTCTCCGTCACCAACGTCCGCGATATCGGCGAGGGAACGGTGTTACCGAACCGCCCCGGCGTCTACTACGAGGCCGATTTCGACGCCGTCACCTTCGATCCACAGATGCAGGAGGTCGTCGACGGCACCGTCGTCGAGGTCGTCGAGTTCGGCGCGTTCGTCGGTATCGGGCCGGTCGACGGGCTGCTCCACGTTTCCCAGATTTCCGACGAGTATCTCGCGTTCGACGGCGAGAACCAACAGCTCGCCTCGAACGAGTCGAACCGAACGCTCGGCGTCGACGACGCCGTCCGCGCGCGGATCGTCACCAAGAGCATCGACGAGCGCAACCCGCGCGACTCGAAGATCGGGTTGACGGCAAAACAACCCGGCCTCGGCAAGCACGGGTGGCTCAAGGAAGAACACGAAAAACACGAAGCAACGGCGGGTGAATAACAATGGCATCCGATCGGCTCGTCTGTCGCGAGTGTCACCGCGTCAACGACCCTGACAACGAAACTTGTGACGCCTGCAACTCCTCGTCGCTGACCGAAGACTGGGCGGGCTACGTCGTCATCGCCCACCCCGAAGAGAGCCAGATCGCGACGGAGATGCAGGTTACCGAGCCGGGAGCGTACGCGCTCAAGGTTCGGTAATCGTGACGAATGACGACCTCGATTGCGACGACACGGCGGAATCGGCGTCGTCACCGACTGGTCCGACAGACGATCCCGGCGATCCCGAACAGGTACTGATTCTCCCCGATAGGCTCCGAGACGAACTCAAAGAGCCGATGGGGCCGATCGAGACCGACGCCGAGCGACTGCTCGAAGCGGTCGACGGCCCGCTGATCGCAGTCGGCGACGTCGTCACGCACCACTTCGTGCAGGCGGGCCGTCCGCCCGACGCGGCGTTCGTCGACGGCCGAACCAAGCGTCAGGCGGTCGACGACGAGGTTCGCGACGCCGTCACGGATGCCGCGACGATCGAGGCGAGAAATCCGCCGGCCGAACTCACCGCGGACGTCCTTCAGGCGCTCTCCACCGCGATAACCGCCGACGAGCCCACGACGGTTTTCGTCGAGGGCGAGGAAGACCTCCTCGTACTCCCGGCGCTTCTCGTCGCACCTGTCGGGGCGAGCGTCGTCTACGGCCAGCCCGACGAAGGGATGGTCCACGTCGAGGTCACCGACGCGGATCGAGCGGTGGCTCGCGACCTCCTAGAGCGGTTCGAGGGCGATACCGATCGCCTCTTGGCGCTTCTTCCGGAACCGGACGGCTGATCGCGGTTACTGTCCCGATTTTCCGGCGCACTAACAGACCCGCCCGTAGTTGCGCCGGAACTGACTGATAGTAGTTGTCTGAAAAGGACCGTCGCCGTCTTCAATTCGATTTAATCTCCTCGAACTTGTTCAGCAGTGCTTCCGCAGAGTCGCCGGAATCGTACTCGACTTGACCGTGGTAGATAGTTCGCTCATCGTCGAAATCTGCATCTACTCTCGAGGCCTGGTGTTCCCGGCGCTCGTGTTCGTCTTCGTCATAGGCACCCATTGACATGGTAGGTATACACATGATAGGGTGGTAATGCATATCAATGTAACGGTCGATAACATTACTTCGGTCGTCGGCCGAGCCGTCACCTCGGTCGCCGGCTGAGACGTCACCTTCGGCGCCGGTCGATACTCGTAACACGTATGCGGCCCCGGACCGTAATACGACCGTGGCACGGCCGCTTCGCTTTCGGTATTCGCCGTCGTCCTGGAGCGAGCAACGGGTTCGACAGGACATCCTCCAGCCGCTTCGATCGAACATCGGCGCTCGCGCGGTCACCCCGCGCTACGAGATCGGTGCCGACTGGGAGACACACCGCTTCGAGATGCAAAACGGCGATCTCGCCCTTTTCGCCCGCAACAACGGCGACGCCTACTGGATGGGCAACACGGAGACGCCCTCGTCGCTGTGGAAGACCGACAAGTTCGGCTGGCAGGCCGTCCCCTATCACGTCTCGCGGTGGGCTCAGCGAGAACTGCTCGCGACGCTCTACGAGACGGACCCGTGGCTCGCCGACTATCCGCACATCTCCTGGTTTTTCCTCCCGGTATTCATGTCGAAAGACGGACGGGAATCGACACGCGCGTTCTTCCGCGAGCACGCGGCCGGCTTCCCCGACGCCGGTCGCCGGGAGACGACGCGGTTTTTCGAACAGTTCCTCAAAACCGGCGTTCTCGACGCACACCGGCACGTCATGTCGGGCAAACTCGGCACCAGCGACCACGTCGACCGGGTTCGGATGAGCGCCGCAATGGGCGAGTTCATCGCCGCGAAGATCCTTACCGACGCCGGCTACGGCGTCGAGCCCGAGATCGAGGTCACGACGGGCCACTCGCTCGACTTCCGCGCGACCGACGCCGAGACGAACGTCCTCGTCGAGGTCACGCGCCCGCAGCCGCCGAAGAATCGCGCGGCTGCCGGCCCCGTCGCCGCCGTTCGAGATACGGCAGAAACCAAGGTGAACGGACAGCTCGCCGAACACGGCGGCGGCGCAGTGCTGTTCGTCGACTGTTCGTCGTTCCGCGACGACGCCTGGAACGCCGTCCGCGGCGAGCAACCCGACGTTCGTCACCGACCCGCGGTCGTCTATCGCGCGCGCCCGAACGGACACGTCGAGGGATACCTGAAGGGGTCGGTTCCGATCGATCTCGCAGGTCCGATCGACGTGCTCGGCTGATCGGCGACCCCGTACTAGTACCCTCCCAAACGTCGACTGATGAGCGAAATCGACACCCACCGCATGATTTCACTCATCAGTTCAGGCTTGGGACGCCACTAGTCGGTTCGCCGTCGATCCCGCTCACGTGCAGGCCCGAGACTTATCGACAGGAGCACTGTCCGCTCACGTGGATCACACATGACCATCGACTCGACCGAAGACCTCTTCGTATCCGGCCTAAAGCACACGTATTACACCGAACAGCGCCTCGTGGACGCCCTCGACGAGCTCGAACAGACTTCTTCGAACGAGGAACTCAAAGGCGGCTTCGCGGAACACCGTGAGGAGACCCAGACACATATCGACCGCATCGAGCAGGTGTTCGACCAGCTCGACGCCGACGCCGAAGCGATGGAAGACCCCGTCATCGAGGGGATGATCGAGGCCCACGAGGAGTTCATGGACCAGGACCCGAGCGACGAGGCCTGCGATCGGTTCAACATTGCCGCCGGACAGAAGGCAGAACACTACGAGATCGCCACGTACGGCAATCTCATCCCGATGGCCGACCAGCTCGGCATGGACGAGATGGCCGACCTCCTAGAGGAGACGCTGCGAGAGGAACAGGACGAACTCGACACCCTCTCGGAGATGGGCGAGGAGTTCGATTACGGCGAACTCGAGGCGTCGGGCTAAATTCGCCGGCCGTCACCGTTTTTCACGACGACGCGCTCGATAGCGGCCAGTTCCGAGCGGACACCGACCGCTCTAGAGCCGGTCCGTATTCACGTCGACGCCGGGCGGCGTCACGAGCAAGAAGCCGCGGAAGTGAACGAGGTTGCCGCCCGATTCTCTGACGTCGCGAGCGAAGCCGGCGGCCAGTTCGTTCACTTCGCCTTCGACGCACAGAAAGAGCACGTTTCCTTTCGAAATCGCCTCGAGCCACTCGTCTTCCGGCGTCGTGCCGTCGAGTACGCCGAGCACGATGCTTCCCTCCAGGTCGAGTTCCTCGTCGATGTGCTCCTCGACCGTCCGGAGATCGAGGTCGAATTCGCTCATACTGGCTGCCTCGAAGCGCGACGGCAAAAGCGTTCCTCTGCTAGTCGGTCGGGAACTCCTTTTTGAACCCTCGGAACTCCGTGTGGTGTGCCTCCTCGTCGGCGAGGATCGAGACCGCGACGTCCTCGGTGACGGGATCGTTCGCCTCGCTCGCGGCTTCGGCGAGCGACCGGTACGTCTCGATCGCGTCGTCTTCGGCTTCGAGGACGCCGTCGATGACCGATTGGACGTCGGTCGTGTCCTCTGGCGGCTGGAGACTCGATTGGTTGGCTTCGAACGCTTCCGAGCCGGGCGGCGACTTCTCGAGTTGTTTCAGTCGCTCGCCGAGCATCCGCGCGTGGTCGAGTTCCTCCTGGACGTCCGCCTCGAGGCTCTCTTTGACCTCTTCGGCGTGGATGCCGTCGAGGACGATTCCGTTGGTCAGGTAGTTCATCACTGTCTCGAGTTCGTCGATGTACGCCTCGGTCAGGAGGTCGGTGATCTCGTCGGTCGTCATGCCAGGCGGGCTACCACGAGCGGGTATAAAATGCTGACACGTCGCGGCTTCGCGTCGAGTGCCTGCTACACGCCGCCGACGACGTCCGCCCTGTCCGATGGAACGATCGGGGACTTCCACGAGTCGATCCAGCCGATGCGAATCTATATCCGACACAACAATAATTCGTTGTCATGAACGCGGTGCCCGCCAGTAGTTCTCCGTCACCGGACGCCGAGAAGCGAGCACGAGCGATCCGAGGAGTGGCGTTTGCGGCCGCACTGACGCCGATGCTACTGTTGACGGTGTTCACTCGGGACGTGGTTTCAGTACCGCTAACGCTGGCGGCAGTGAGCGGTGGGTTCCTGACTGGTGTCGTGGTCTCGCTCGGACTCCGTGACGTTCACTACGAGGGCCACAGCACCGTCGTTACGACGATCGTGGCGCTCGTGAGTATCTGCGTTGCGACCGTTCTCCTGTGGCTATTGCTTCCGGACGAGCACATTAGTACGTTCATTTACGCGACGATCGCCTTCATTTGGGGACAGTCACTCACGGACGTTGCTCTCCACGTCATTTGGCCGCACGTCGGTTCGAGAACTGCCGCCGAGTAGGCTGTCGGTCGGTCCTCGTCTTCGATCGCAGATCGGAGCGTCGGAGGTAACCGAACGGAACCGGGTTGCTCCCGTCTGACTGACTCCGTACACTCTTGGTGGTCTCGGTCGAAACGCCGCCATGCGCAACCTCGACGAGACCGACCTCACCATCCTCGAACTCCTCACCGAGGACGCCCGGCGGCCGTACAAAGAGATCGCCGACCGCGTCGACCTGACGCCGCCGGCCGTCTCCGATCGAATCTCGCGACTCGAAGAGCAGGGGATCATCCAGGGGTTTACCGTCGACGTCGACCGCGAGCGACTCGCCGGCGAGACGGCCGTCCTGCTCGCACTCGAACCGAAACCGGCGGCCGTCGACGAGGTTTATCGGGCCGCAACCGATCTCGATGGTGCCGAAACGGTTCTCGAGGGAATGGACGGCCGGGTACTGGTTCACGCGACGATTCCGGAGACGTCAGTTCGGTCGTGGCTCGCGTCGACTATCGACCTCGAGCAACTGCGCGCGTACGACGTAACCGTTCTCACCCGCACGGAGCGTCTCGCGGGGCTCTCGGCGACGGAGTTCTCGCTCGAATGTGTCGTCTGCGGAAAGGACTCAATCACGGACCCCGTCACGGCGACGGTCGGCGGCGAGGTCAAGACCTTCTGCTGTCCCTCGTGTGAAAAGCGGTACGTCGACCAGTACGAATCACATCAGGATGCCCTTTAAGCCGGTACCGCCGTTTGAGGAGATAAACTCGACGATCGTCCAGATTCGAGCGCGCCAGCGCGCGCTCAATTGATATTTCGGATTTTCTGCTGGAATAATAGGATTGCTGCCGCTTGGCCTCGAACCGTCGCGGCGGATGACCGATATGGTATTAAGAAACTTGGAATGTATTAGGGCGTTTATGTCGTGCGCTTTTCTACCGAGCACCGTTTCCCGTGTCACGGTATACCGAGCCACTGTTGGCTGTCGCAGCGTCAGCTTTATATATCTCGTCGCGCCTCAAATCGAACACAATGTCTTCACAAGACAGCTCTTCCTCTGACACCAGTCAGGGGGGTCGAGTTCTTCCAGGGCACGTTAGATTCCACTGACGAAATAGAGTCAGCACGTGTCTTCGACACCACCCTCCGGGACGGCGAGCAGTCGCCCGGAACGTCGTTCTCGTACGACGACAAACGGCAGATCGCCGCGATTCTGGACGAGATGGGAACCCACGTCATAGAGGCTGGTTTCCCCGTCAACTCCGACGCGGAGTTCGAAGCCGTTCGTGACATCGCGTCCTCGACGTCGACGACTACCTGCGGGTTAGCCCGCGTCGTCGACAAGGACATCGAGGCAGCGCTCGATTCCGGCGTCGAGATGGTACACACGTTCGTGAGTACCAGTGACGTTCAGATCGAGGATTCGATGCACGCCACGCGAGACGAGGTCGTACAGCGCGCAGTCGAGTCGGTCGAACGCATCACGGAGGCGGGCGCGACCTGCATGTTCTCGCCGATGGATGCGACGCGAACCGACGAGCAGTTCCTGATCGACGTGATCGAAGCGGTCACGGAGGCGGGAACCGACTGGATCAACATTCCGGACACCTGTGGCGTCGCGACGCCGACCCGCTTTCGGGCCATGATCGAGAAGGTCTGTGCCCACACCGACGCGCGTATCGACGTCCACACCCACGACGACTTCGGGCTGGCCACCGCCAACGCGCTGGCCGGCATCGAGGCGGGAGCCGCCCAGGCCCAGGTCTCGGTCAACTCGATCGGGGAACGGGCCGGCAACGCCGCCTACGAGGAGTTCGTGATGGCCGTCGAGTCGCTCTACCAGACCGATACGGGGATCGACACGACGCGCATCACCGAGCTTTCCGAGATCGTCGAGGAGAAAAGCGACATGGAGACGCCGGGCAACAAGCCCGTTGTGGGGGACAACGCTTTCTCCCACGAGAGCGGTATCCACGCCGCCGGCGTCATCGAAAACTCCGACACCTTCGAACCCGGCGTGATGACCCCCGAGATGGTCGGCGCGGAACGTCGACTGGTCATGGGGAAACACACCGGGACCCACTCGGTCCGCGAGCGCCTGCACGAGCGCGGGTTCGATCCCACCGACGAGCAGGTACGTGCGGTCACTCGCCGGGTCAAAGACTACGGCGCGGAAAAGCGTCGGGTCACGGTCAGCGACCTGGAACGCTTCGCCGAGGAAGCTGGCGTCGAACGTCAGCCCGAGGAGGAGGTGCGGGCCTGAGGGATGTCCTCCCCGTTTGCCACCGCTCGCGAGCATCGGCTATCGCGATCGGCCGACCGCCGGCGGACTCGAAAGCATTATGTGCCCCGAGAGTCCTACGTCAACAGTAATGACGGTTCGCGCTCCCCTGTCGGCACGCACGCACACCGGCAACAGCGCGCTCGCTCCAGTTCGTATTGTAGGGGCGTCCTAGCCCCATACCCAGTACTCTGTCTCTTCGGCCCGAACTTGCACCGTTTTCAGAGCGACACGCACGACACCAGACAACAGCCACACCGCATGTCCAGATCACCAAATCGCCACACCGCGGTGGGAGGAACTCAATGAGCGAACGCGCAGCAAAGGTTACACAACCCGACGCGGACGAACAGGACGACGAACAGATTACAGATAGTGCCGCGCCGGACGCGGCAACCGATTCCGAACCGGACGCCGAAAGCGAGGCGGGTTCGGATACCGAACCGGTCACGACGGGCGCAGAGGCCGTCGTTCGGGCTCTCGAGAACGCGGGCGTCGAGTACGCCTTCGGCGTGCAGGGCGGGGCGATCATGCCCGTCTACGACGCGCTTTATGACTCCGATATCCGCCACATCACGATGGCCCACGAGCAGGGTGCGGCCCACGCGGCTGACGCCTACGGCATCGTCTCGGGCGACCCAGGCATCTGCCTGGCGACCTCGGGGCCCGGCGCGACCAACCTCGTCACCGGCATCGCCGACGCCGACATGGACTCGGATCCGATGCTCGCGCTGACGGGGCAGGTGCCGACCGAGTTCGTCGGCAACGACGCCTTCCAGGAGACGGACACGATCGGCGTCACGACGCCGGTCACGAAGGACAACACCTTCTCGACGACGGCCGACAGCGTCGGTACGGACGTCAGCGAGGCGTTTGCCCTCGCCGGCGAGGGCCGGCCGGGCCCGACGCTCGTCGACCTGCCGAAAGACATCACCAACGCCGAAACCGATCGCGAGCCCGACGCGCCTCGGACGCCCGACACTTACGAGGTCCAAGAGCGGGCCGACGAGGAGATGGTCGAGGCGGCGGCCGAGCGGATCGAAACCGCGAACAAGCCCGCGCTGTTGCTCGGCGGCGGCGTCATCAAGGGCGACGCCAGCGAGGTCTGTCGTGAGTTCGCCATCGAACACGAGATCCCGGTCATCACGACGATGCCCGCGATCGGCGCGTTCCCGGAGGACCACGAACTCGCCCTCGAGATGGCGGGGATGCACGGCACCGGCTACGCCAACATGGCGATCACTCTCTGTGATACGCTGATCGCGATCGGAACCCGGTTCGACGATCGACTGACCGGCGGGATCGAACACTTCGCGCCCGACGCGGAGGTCATCCACGTCGACATCGATCCGGCCGAGATTTCGAAGAACATCGAGGCGGATTACCCGCTGGTCGGCGACGCCGGAACCGTCGTCTCCCAGCTGGCCGAGGCGGTCGACTCCTCGCCCGAAGCCAAGAAGTGGCGTGCACAGTGCCAGCAGTGGAAGTCGGACTACTCGATGGCCTACGACGCGCCGAAAGACGAGCCGGTTCGCCCCGAGTTCGTCGTCGAGGCGCTGGACGAGGCCACGAGCGATCGAGCGATCGTCACGACCGGCGTCGGCCAACACCAGATGTGGGCCTGCCAGTACTGGACCTACACCGAACCGCGCACGTGGGTGTCGAGCCACGGCCTCGGTGCGATGGGGTACGGACTCCCCGCGGCTATCGGCGCACGCGTCGCGGCCGACGACGACCAGGAAGTCGTCTGCATCGACGGCGACGGCTCGTTCCTGATGACGCTGCAGGGGCTGTCCGTCGCAGTTCGCGAGAACCTGGACATCACCGTCGCTGTGCTCAACAACGAGTACATCGGCATGGTCCGACAGTGGCAGGATGCCTTCTTCGACGGCCGTCACTCCGCCTCGGACTACGGTTGGATGCCCGAGTTCGACAAGCTCGCCGAAGCGTTCGGCGCACAGGGGTATCGAATCGACGACTACGACGACGTCGCCGACACCATCCAGGATGCGATCACCTACGATGGACCGTCCGTGATCGACGTCCACATCGACCCGCAGGCGAACGTCTACCCGATGGTGCCGGCGGGCGGCGACAACGGGCAGTTCGCACTGACGGAGGATCAACTATGACGCGAGAACGCGGACTCGAAGGACCACCACCGGAGGAACGATTGACGCCGGCCGGCCGGCGGAATAAACAAGGGATCCGGATCGATCCGGAGGTCGAGGCGACCCAGGAGCCCCGGCGCACCGTCATTTCGGCGCTGGTCGAACACGAGCCGGGCGTGCTCGCGGAGGCCTCCGGCCTCTTCTCCCGGCGGCAGTTCAACATCGAGAGTTTGACGGTCGGGCCCACGAAAGATGACGACCGTGCCCGGATCACGATCGTCGTCGAGGAGCCAGACCCCGGCATCGATCAGATCAAAAAGCAGCTGCGGAAGCTGATTCCGGTCATCTCGGTCAAAGAGCTCGAACACGACGCGATGCGACGCGAGCTCGCGCTTGTGAAGGTAAACGCCGAACGACCCGACCGGGTCGCCGCGGTCGCGGACATGTACGACGCGAAGACGGTCGATTCGAGCCCGGAGACGGCGACGTTCGAGATAACGGGCGGCCAGCAGAAGATCGACGCGGCGATCTCGACGTTCAGCCAGTTCGGTATCCGCGAACTCTCCCGAACGGGAACCACGGCGCTGTCCCGCGGAACCGAGTGGACGGCGGGAGAGGCCGCCGCGGACACCGAGAGCTCGTCCACCGAGATAGCAACACACAAGCAACCATACCCCCAGACAACGACTACCGATGACTGACGAATTCACCACCGACATCTACTACGACAGCGACGTAGACGAATCGTACCTCGCGAACACCACGGTTGCAGTTCTTGGCTACGGGAGCCAGGGCCACGCGCACGCACTGAACCTTCACGACAGCGGCGTCGACGTCGTCGTCGGCCTCCGCGAGGACTCCTCCTCGCGAAAGGCCGCACAAGAGGACGGGCTGACGGTCGCGACGCCGGTTGAGGCTGCGGCCCAGGCCGAGGTCGTCTCCGTGCTGGTCCCCGATACGGTCCAGCCCGACGTCTTCGAGCAGATCGAACCCGAACTCGAGGAGGGCAACACGCTGCAGTTCGCCCACGGTTTCAACATCCACTACAACCAGATTCAGCCGCCCGAACACGTCGACGTGACGATGATCGCGCCGAAGTCCCCGGGCCACCTCGTCCGCCGAAACTACGAGAACAACGAGGGGACGCCGGGTCTGCTCGCGGTCTATCAGGACTACACCGGCGACGCCAAAGAGCGCGCACTCGCCTACGGGAAAGGAATCGGTTGTACTCGCGCCGGCGTCGTCGAGACGTCGTTCCGCGAGGAGACCGAGACCGACCTCTTCGGCGAGCAGGCCGTCCTCTGTGGCGGCATCGCCGAGCTCATCAAGGTCGGCTACGAGACGCTCGTCGACGCGGGCTACAGCGAGGAGATGGCCTACTTCGAGTGCATGAACGAGATGAAGCTCATCGTCGACCTGATGTACGAGGGCGGCCTCGGCGCGATGTGGGATTCGGTTTCCGACACCGCCGAGTACGGCGGGATGACCCGCGGCGACGAGATCATCGACGACCACGCCCGAGAGAACATGGAGGAGGTTCTCCGACAGGTTCAGGAAGGCGAGTTCGCGACCGAGTGGGTCGCCGAGAACCAGGCCAACCGGCCAGTTTACACGCAGCTCAACGAAGCCGAGAAGAACCACGAGATCGAGGAGGTCGGCGAGCGACTCCGCGCACTGTTCGCGTGGGAAGAGGGCCAGACCGAAGACAGCGAATCGGAAGACGAGAAGACACGCGTTCAGGCGACTGAGTAATACGATGACACGAACGACGGATACGGAAACGGACGATCAGCGGACCATGGACGCGGTCAGCCACACGAACCCCTACACCGGGGAGACGGCTGGCCGCCTGTTCAGTCGCGGCTCGACTGTCGTGGCTGATGGCGGTCACTCGGCCGCGACAGATTCGATCGGGGCAGACGAGGAATCGAGCCGAACGATGACGGGTGTCGATCACACGCCGCCGACCGATACCGACGACATCAACCGCGTTTTCGAACGCGGCCGAGCCACCGGAGGCGACGACGTATGAGCGAGGGAACGCTCTACGACAAGGTCTGGGACGAGCACACGGTCACGACGCTGCCAACTGGGCAGGACCAGCTGTTCGTCGGCCTCCACCTCATCCACGAGGTCACCAGCCCACAGGCGTTCGGTATGCTCGAAGAGCGCGATCTCGAGGTCGCGTTCCCCGAACTGACCCACGCGACGGTCGATCACATCATCCCGACTGCGGACCAGTCTCGCCCCTTCGAGGAGGACGCCGCCGAAGAGATGATGTCCGAACTCGAGGAGAACGTCCGCGAGGCGGGCATCGAGTTTTCGGACCCCGAGAGCGGCGATCAGGGGATCGTCCACGTCGTCGGCCCGGAGCAGGGACTCACCCAGCCCGGCAAGACGATCGTCTGTGGCGACAGCCACACCTCGACCCACGGCGCGTTCGGCGCGCTCGCGTTCGGGATCGGCACCAGTCAGATCCGGGACGTGCTCGCGACAGGCACCGTCGCGATGGAGAAACAGAAGGTTCGCAAGATCCAGATCGACGGCGAACTCGGCGAGGGCGTCGAGGCCAAGGATATCATCCTCGAGATCATCCGCCGACTCGGCACCGAAGGCGGCGTCGGCTACGTCTACGAGTACGCCGGCTCGGCCATCGAGGAGCTGGGCATGGAAGGCCGGATGTCGATCTGTAACATGTCCATCGAGGGCGGCGCTCGCGCGGGCTACGTCAACCCCGACGAGACCACCTACGAGTGGATGAAGGAGACGGATTACTTCCAGGACAATCCAGAAAAGTTCGACGAGCTCAAACCGTACTGGGAGTCGATCCGATCGGACGAGGACGCCGAGTACGACGACGTCGTCCACATCGACGCCGACGAACTCGAGCCGGTCGTCACCTGGGGGACCACGCCCGGACAGGGAATCGGCATCACGGATCCGATTCCAGCACCCGAGGATCTGACAGCTGACAAACAGGACACCGCACGACGCGCTCAGGAGCACATGCGCGTCGAGCCAGGCGAGACGATGGAGGGCTACGAGATCGACGTCACCTTCCTCGGCTCGTGTACGAACGCCCGTCTGCCTGACCTGCGCCGTGCAGCCGAAATTATCGAGGGTCGTCAGGTCGACGAGGACGTCCGCGCGATGGTCGTCCCCGGCAGCCAGCGCGTTCAGGAGACCGCCGAGCAGGAGGGACTCAAGGACACGTTCGAGGAAGCTGGCTTCGAGTGGCGAAACGCCGGCTGTTCGATGTGTCTCGGGATGAACGAGGACCAACTCGAGGGCGACGAGGCGTGTGCCTCTTCCTCGAACCGGAACTTCGTCGGCCGCCAAGGCAGCAAGGACGGCCGCACCGTCCTGATGAACCCGCAGATGGTCGCCGCGGCGGCGATCACCGGGGAAGTGACTGACGTGCGCGAACTCAAGGAGGTGACGACAGCATGACCGACGACGGCGACGAGGTCGAGATTCCGGAAGTCGACTACGTGTCCGGGTCGGGTGTCCCGATTCGGGGCAACGACATCGACACCGACCAGATCATCCCGGCGCGGTTCATGAAGGTCGTCACCTTCGACGGCCTGGGCGAGTTCGCGTTCTTCGACGTGCGCTTCGACGAGAACGACGACCAGAAAGACCACCCGATGAACGAGGACCGCTTCCAGGACTCCTCGGTGATGGTCGTCAACAACAACTTCGGCTGTGGCTCCTCGCGCGAGCACGCACCCCAGGCGCTGATGCGCTGGGGGATCGACGCCCTGATCGGCGAGAGTTTCGCCGAAATTTTCGCGGGGAACTGCCTCGCGCTCGGCATCCCGACCGTCACGGCCGACGCCGAGACGATCGAGGAACTGCAGGACTGGGTCGACGAGAACCCCGACGCGGAACTGGATATCGACATCGAAGCCGAAACCGTCACCTACGGTGGCGAGACCATCGACGTCACCGTCGACGACGCCCAGCGCAAGGCGCTCGTCGAGGGCGTCTGGGACACGACTGCGCTGATGAAGTCCAACGCGGGCGAAGTGCAGAAGAAGGCTGAAGAGCTGCCGTACGTCGAGGACGCGGCGATTCCGGAAGCGGAGTAGCCACCCGTCCGAACGGTCGCTCCCCGTATCGATACCCTCTTTTTACCGCCACCGAGAGATAGGGACATGACTCACGAAATCGCCGTTATCCCAGGCGACGGAATCGGACAGGAAGTCACGCCCGCAGCGGTCGAGGTCCTCGAAGCGCTCGAACTCGACTTCGAGTTCGCCGAGGCCGAGGCCGGCGACGCGGTTAAGGACGAAACCGGCGAGGCGCTGCCCCAGGAAACCTACGACCTCGCGGCGTCGGCCGACGCGACGCTGTTCGGCGCGGCCGGCGAGACGGCCGCCGACGTTATCCTCCCACTCCGGGACGCGGTCGACTCGTTCGTCAACATCCGCCCGGCGAAAGCCTATCCCGGCATCGATGCCGTTCGACCGGAGACCGACCTCGTCTTCCTGCGCGAGAACACCGAAGGCGTCTACTCGGGCATCGAGGACCGACTCACGCAGGACGTCGCGACGCTGACCCGCGTCGTCACCGAGTCCGCCTCCGAGGATCTCGGCGAGTTCGCCTGCGAGTACGTCGAGGACAACGACTACGACGGCTTCACCATCGCGCACAAAGCGAACGTCATGCGCGAGACGGACGGCGTCTTCCGTGACACGATTGCCCGCGTCGCCGACGAAAACGGCGTCGACGCCGACGAGGTCCTGATGGACGCCTTCGCAACCCGCGTCTGTCTCGACCCTGCACAGTTCGACGTGATCGTCTGCCCGAACCTCGCAGGCGACGTGCTTTCGGATCTCGCGGCCGGCCTCGTCGGCGGCCTCGGACTCCTTCCCTCGGCGAACGTCGGCACCGAGCGCGCGCTGTTCGAACCCGTCCACGGCACGGCCCCCGACATCGCCGGCGAGGGCGTCGCCAACCCGGCTGCAGCGATCATCTCCGCCGCGATGCTCCTCGAGTACCTCGGCTACGACGAGGAGGGCGACGCCGTCCACGCCGCCGTCGAAGCGACGCTCGAAGATGGCCCACGAACCCCTGACCTCGGCGGTGACGCCTCGACCGGCGACGTAACGGACGCGATCATCGACCGGTTGTAAGCCGCTCGCGCTCGTCTCGGCGCGCCGACGTTGATTTTCGTCGCGACCTCGTGATGGTTCTCTGTTTTCGTTTCCATCTTCACCGTCAGAAACGATCACTTGAAGCAGCATAAACAAATAAAACCGTGCAGAACGCAGTCCGTATCGAAGGCTATCTCTATGCTACCCGAACAGCGCAAACGGAAGATCGTCGAACTCGTCTCGGATCGGGACGGCTGCTCGGTCGAGGCGCTGGCCGACGAGCTCGGCGTCTCGAAGGCGACGATCCGCAGAGACCTCGGCGAACTCGAGGATGAGGGACTGATCGAACGATCCCACGGCGGGGCCGTGCCGATGACGGCCGTCGGGCGCGAGCAGACGTACGTCCAGAAGGAGGTACAGAATCTGGAGGCAAAAACCGGCATCGGCAAACGCGCGGCGACCGAGATCCACGACGGACAGGTCGTCTTTTTCGATTCCGGAACGACGACGATGCAGGTTGCGATGCAGACGCCGACGGACATCTCGTTCATCCCGGTGACGAACTCGCCGCTGCTCGGGCTCGAACTCGGGAAGGAGGCGACCGACGTCAAACTCACCGGCGGGACGCTCAGACACCGAACGCGAGCGCTCGTCGGCCCGAGCGCGGAGGCGTTCATGGAGCGGACGAACTTCGATCTGCTCTTTCTCGGGACGAACGCGATCGCCAACGACGGGAGCCTGACGACGCCGAACGAGGACGAGGCGCGCATGAAACAGCTCATGGTCGAGAGCGCAGAGCGCGTCGTCCTCGTCGCAGACCAGACCAAATTCGGCGAGCGCAGTTTCGTCCAGTTCGCCTCCGTAGAGGACGTCGACGTGCTGGTTACGGACGCCGAACCAACCGGTGAACTGGGTGAGGCGTGTGCCGCGGCCGATGTGACCGTCGGCGTGGAGGTCCTCGATGATCGCTAGCGTGACGCTCAACCCGGCGGTCGATTACACGGTCGAGCTGTCGGAGCCGCTGGCAGACGGCGCGGTCGCGCGGTCCGACGAGTACCGCTACGACGCGGGTGGCAAGGGGATCAACGTCTCGAAGTACCTGGTCGAACTCGACGCCGAGACCGTCGCGACCGGCCTCGTCGGCGGACATCTCGGCGGCTTTCTGCTCGAACATCTCGACTCGGAGTTGCCGACCGATTTCGTCGAGGTCGACGGCGAAACGCGGCTGAACACGACCGTTCTCGCGCCCGAAGACGAGTACAAAATCAATCAGAACGGTCCACAGGCGTCGGCGCGTTCGATCGATGCCGTCATTGACCGGCTCCGCGAGTATGATCCCGAAACGGTCGTCGTCGCCGGGAGCCTGCCGCCGGGGATCGGCGTCTCCGCGATCGACCGACTCGCGGACGCGGGTCCCTGGGAGACGGTCGTCGACGTCGACGGCGCGACGCTTGCGGCGCTCTCCGGCGAGTACGCGCTCTGTAAACCGAACGACGAGGAGCTTGCGGCGGCGACGGGACGAGAGGTCAAAACCGTCGAAGACGCGCTAGCGGCGGCCCAGACGCTCCGTTCGGGGGGGTTCGAACGCGTCGTCGCCTCGCTCGGAAACGACGGTGCTGTGATGGCGACGCCGGATCAGCAGTTACACGCACCGGCAAGCGACGTCGAGGTCGTCGACACCGTCGGTGCCGGCGACTCGCTGCTGGCCGGCGTCCTCGCCTCGTCTGCCCGGGGAGAGACGGACGCACAGGCGCTTCAGTCGGGGGTAGCGGTCTCCTCGCGCGTGGTTTCGGTCTGTGGAACGCAGGTTCCAACGCTCACTGACGTAGACGACGATCGACAGTCGATCGCCATTTCGACCTTTTGACCGCAATAACGTGATGATCGATGAACCGACTTTCGTGCCTGAATATTAATTCAGAACAAAACAGTATAAAACAAACGTGTTCGAAACAATTTTGGCATCAAAATACGAACGATTGCGACAGAGAGTGATAGATAATCATGACGGATGACGTAGAAAATCGACTTCGCTCGCACATCACGTCGGTCAAAGAAGACCTGATGACTGGCGTGTCGTTCATGATCCCGTTCGTGACCATCGGCGGGATCTTCCTCGCGGTCGGGTTCATGCTCGCCGAGTTACCGTTTACGCCGGGAGACACGGAAACCGTGTTCGAAGAAACCGGCTCGCTCGCGTGGTATCTCGCCGAGATCGGTGACCTCGGACTGGCGATAATGGTCCCTATCCTCGGGGGCTATATCGCCTACGCGATCGCGGACAAACCCGGACTCGCGCCCGGATTCATGCTCTCGTGGGTGATCCAACAAGAACACATCATCGAGGCGGCGGGCCTCGTCATCGGCTTCGAAGCTGATGGGGCGGTCGCCGGCTTCCTCGGAGCCGTCGTCGCCGGTCTCCTCGCGGGATACGTCGCCCGCTGGATGAAGAACTGGTCGGTTCCGTCGATGATTCAGCCGATGATGCCGGTTCTCGTGATCCCGGTACTGACGACGGCGATTCTCGCGCCGGTCGTCATCCTCGGTCTCGGCGTGCCGATCGCGATCGTCGACGACACGCTAACCACCGCGCTGCAGGGGATGGAAGGCTCGAACGCAATCTTACTCGGCGCGATTCTCGGTGCCATGATGGCGTTCGACATGGGCGGTCCCGTCAATAAGGTCGCCTACGTCTTCGGCGTGGCGCTGGTCGGCGACCAGATCTTTGGCCCGATGGCTGCGGTGATGATCGCCGGCATGGTCCCGCCGCTCGGACTCGCACTGTCGAACTTCATCGCCCCGCAGAAGTACTCCGCGGAGATGTACGAGAACGCGAAAGCGGCGGTGCCGCTCGGCCTCTCCTTTATCACCGAGGGCGCGATTCCGTACGCCGCCGCCGACCCGCTTCGAGTGATCCCCTCGGCGATGCTCGGCAGCGCGACGGCCGGTGCGGCCGCGCTCTGGCTCGGCGTGACGATGCCAGCGCCTCACGGCGGCGCCGTCGTTTTCTTCCTTTCGAGCAGACCGCTGCTGTTCTTCGGCTGCATCGCGCTCGGAACGGTCGTCACGGCGACGGCCGCCACGCTGGTCAAACCGGACTACCACGAGCGCGTCTCCGGCGCAAAGCCCGCACAGGCAAGCGACTAACACCCATACTATAGTATCCCACAATGTCCATGGACGACCCCCAGATTGACTCCGTACTGACCACCGAACTGATCACCTTAGCGGAACCGCCAGCCGAAAAGGACGCCTGCATCGAGTTCCTCCTCGATCGGGCCGTCGAGGCCGACCGCGTCGACGACCGCGAGGCCGCACTCGATGCGCTGCTTGCTCGCGAGGAGGAGACGACGACCGGCGTCGGCAAGGGAATCGGTATTCCCCACGCGAAGACCGACGCGGTCTCGGAGCCGACGATCGTCTTCGCGCGCTCGTCCGAGGGCGTCGACTTCGACGCAATGGACGACGAGCCGGCGACGCTACTGTTCCTCCTGCTCGTCCCTGCTGACGGCGGCGAGGAACATCTCTCGATCTTGAGTTCGCTCTCGCGCTCGCTGATGCACGACGACGTCCGCGAGCGACTCCACGAGGCCGACTCTCGGGAGGCCATCGAGGCGACCATCACGGAGGCGATCGAGTGATGGAGCGAACCGTTACCGTGGTGCCCGAGGACGGCCTCCACGCGCGACCCGCAGCGAAGTTCGTCGAAGCCGCGAACGAGTTCGACGCCGACGTACAGATCGCCCCCGCTGACGGCGAGTTAGTCGACGCCGCGAGCATGCTCGCGGTCACCAGCCTCGGCGTCGCAAGCGGCGACGACGTGCGTCTCGTCGCGGAGGGCGACGAGGCGGAACCGGCGCTTGATGAACTCGAGTCCGTGCTTTCGACACCCGAAACAGATACAGCGACCTGACGACAGATGTCCATGACCATACACGAGGACGAACCGAAATCATACGACGGGACTGGCGTAAGTCCGCTCGCCGACGTTGGAACCGCCGTCTGGTACGATCCGGACGCGGAACTCGATCTCGGCGAGCCGCCTGCGGCCGACACGGTTGACTCGACCGCAGAACGCGAGCAGTTCGACGAGGCTCGCGAGCGCGCGACGACCGAACTCGAGGCCGAACGCGAGCGAACCGCCGACCGCGTCGGCGAGGAGGAAGCGGCGGTGTTCGACGCACACAAGCAGTTCCTCGACGACCCGCAGATCGTCGAGGGCGTCGAGGAAGCGATCGACGACGGACTGCCCGCCGCCCACGCCGTCGAGCAGGCCTTCGAGGATCCGATCGCGCAGTTCGAAGGGATGGACGGTCGGATGGCAGAACGTGCCGACGACCTTCGAGACGTCCGCGATCGACTGCTTCGGCTGCTCACCGACGGTGAGCGGGTCGATCTCGCCTCCCTTCCGGAGGGAACCGTTCTGCTCGCCGAGCGGCTCACGCCGAGCGAAACGGCCCAGCTCGATCCCGAGCGCGTGGCCGGCTTCGTAACGAAACTCGGCGGGAGAACCTCCCACGCGGCGATCTTCGCCCGCTCGCTCGGACTCCCGGCCGTCGTCGGCGTCGGCGACGAGCTGGATTCGATCGTGGACGACGACGAGGTAGTTGTCGACGGTGACGAGGGAACGGTGATCGCGGAGCCGACCGACGAGCAACGCGAGCGTGCGGCGGCAGAACGAGATATCGAAATCCAATCGGAACCAGTTACCACGGCTGACGGCGAGTCGGTCGAGGTCGCGGCCAACGTCGGCACCCTCGCCGAACTCGAGGGTGCGGTCGCCCAGGGCGCGGATGGAATCGGCCTCTTCCGGACCGAGTTCCTCTTTCTCGACCGCGAGGCACCGCCGGACGAGGACGAACAGGTCGAGGTCTACCGCGAGGCACTCTCTGCGTTTCCCGACGGGCGGGTCGTGGTCAGGACGTTAGACGTCGGCGGCGACAAGCCGATTCCGTACCTCGAACAGCCCGAGGCGGAGAACCCCTTCCTCGGCGAGCGCGGAATCCGTCGGTCGCTCGGCCCCGACGCCGACCTCTTCGAGACGCAGCTTCGGGCCTTGCTCCGGGCGAGCGCCGCCGAGTCGGGGACACTCTCGGTGATGTTCCCGATGATCGCGACCGTCGCCGAACTCGAGGCCGCCCTGGAGACGGTCGAGTCGGTCGTGGACGACCTCGAATCGGACGGCGTCGAGTACGAGCTGCCCGAACTCGGCGTGATGATCGAGACGCCGAGCGCGGCGATCATCGCCGAAGCCCTCGCCGAGCGCGTCGACTTCCTCAGCATCGGGACGAACGACCTCACGCAGTACGTGATGGCCGCGGCTCGCGAGAACGACCGCGTCGCCGACCTGCACGACCCCTGCCAGCCGGCCGTCCTTCGGATGATTCAGCGGACCGTCGCCGCGGGCCACACGGGCGACGCCTGGGTCGGCATGTGCGGCGAGATGGCCGGTGACCCCGACCTGACCGAGCTGCTCGTCGGCCTCGGGCTCGACGAGCTCAGCATGAGCGCCGTCACGATCCCCGAAGTGAAAGCAAACGTCACGGAGATCGAGACTGCGGATGCCGAATCGCTCGCCGACCAGACCACGGATGCGACCGCGAGAACTACGGTCGCAGAACACGTAGAACGACACAAGCGGGGAGACCAATGAAATTCGTTGCAGTCACGTCCTGTCCGACGGGTATCGCACACAGCCAGATGGCAGCCGAGAACCTGGAGCAGGTCGCCGACCGGCTCGATCACGAGATCGACGTCGAAGTTCAGGGTGCCATGGGCCAGGAGAACGAACTCTCGAGCGACGACATCGCGGCCGCCGACGCGGCCATCATCGCCTCGGATACGGCCGTGAACCCGGACCGATTCGAGGGGATGCCGCTCGTCGATGCGACGGTGAAAGACGCCGTCAACGACGCCGAAGGCGTCCTCGAGCGAGCGATCGAGAAGGCCGGCGGCGACGCCGAACTCGTCTCGCCCTCGGACGAAGCTGAATCCGAAGCGCAGGCAGAGGCGGACGCTGGCTCGAGCGAATCGGGTGAGAACGTACGGCGAGGCGGCGATCCCTCGAAAGGTTTGTTCGCTCGCATCAAACGGCTCCTTTCCTGAACCGCTCACACGACGGCGCTGTGTTTCTCTCGAAGCGGTATCGACTGTTAGTGGTCCAGTAACGCAGATTCGAGTGGCACGAACGGTGCCGAAAATCCAACCCAAACGAACTCAGTTATTCGCACCGAGCGTTGCGTCTACCTGATCGATCGGTTCCTCGGAACCGACGTAGACCGGTACTCGCTCGTGGAGGCGTGCAGGTTTCCGTTCGAGTATGCGTTCACTGCCGTCAATCGCACGACCGCCGGCGGTTTCGATCACGTGTGCGATCGGATTCGCCTCGTACTGGAGCCGCAAGACGCCATTCGGGCGGCGCTCGCTATCTGGATAACAGAGGACGCCGCCTTGTTCGAGGAGTGCACCCACGTCGGCAACGGCCGCGCCGCAGTACCGCAGACGACGGTCGGCCCGGAGTCCATCGACGAGTTCGAGCACGGGCTCGGATAGGTCCGAGCGCCGACCGGAGAAGCCACAGATGCCGGAGTCCGTACCGTCCGTCTGTTTACGTATCTCATCAGACGAAAGCGAAAGCGTGCGTGGATCGGACCGCCCGTCCGCCGTAACGGTGTACTGGACGACGTCGCCGTCCGCCGCGACTGTCATCGTAATGACGGGCCCGAAGATAACGATCACGCTCGCGACGAGATCGGTTCCGCGTGCGGGGAGCGCCGCGTCGTAGATACCCAGGACGACGCCGACCGGGTTGTTCGAGGCGAGGTTGTCGGAGCCGTCGAGCGGATCGATCGCCACGCCGTAGCCGTCGCCGCAGTCGAGGACGGTGGCGCGCTCTTCGCTCGCGTACGCCCCGACGGACTCAAGCGGCGCGAGCGCCTCGTGGAAGTGCTCGTCGAGCCATCGGTCGGCCGCCGACTGGTCGTCACCGCTCGGATTGTGCTCGCCGCTCGACGGCTCGTCATTGGCTCGTCGCAGCCGCGGTAGTTCCGCGGGTACGTCTGCGACGGCGTCGGCGACCGTTTCCAGAATCTCCTCGTGGTCAGCCTCGGTCATAGCGCGCTGTCGGCCGATGCGCCCTCGAAGATGACCTGTTCGAGCGCGTCGAGGATCGCTTCGGGATCGTCGCGCTGCCAGACGTTGCGGCCGACCGCGAGCCCGCCCGCGCCGGCGTCCATCGCCGCTTCGACCATCGAGAGGAACTCGTAGTCGCTCGTCTTTGAGCCCCCGCTCAGGACGACGCGGACGTCGCCCGCCGCGTCAACGGCGTGGGAAAGCGCCTCGGGGCTGCGCGGGTACTTCACCTTCGCGATGTCGGCGCCGAGTTCGAGGCCGATCCGGGCCGCGTAGGCGATGACCTCGGGACTGCGGTGTTCCTTGATCGCCTGTCCGCGGGGATACGACCACATCGCAACGGGGAGGTCGTACTCGCGGGCGCGTTCCTGGACCGCGCGGAACTCCTCGGTCATCCTCGGCTCGTGGTTCGTCCCCGGATAGACGGTGTAGCCGATCGCGTCCGCGCCGACCTCGACGGCGTTGTCGACCGACCAGGTCTGGGGCGAGTACGGCTCGCCCTCCCAGAGGCTCGAGGTTCCGTTGCACTTTGCCAGCAGGGAGACGTCGTCCTCGTAGGAGGGGTAGTACGTCTCGGCGAGGCCCTTCTGTACGGCGAACGCCGTCACGGCGTCGTGGGTCGCCATCTCGAAGACACGCTCGGGATCGAGTCGGTCCTCGACGCCGGCAAACGCCGACGGCCCGTGCTCGAGGCCGTGGTCGTGTGCGAGAATGAGCGATTTTCCGTCTCGGCTGATCGGTGTGTCATCGAACGGCTTCATGTGATCGAACCATTCGACTACAGTGACGAATTACTTTCGAATGTGATTGTTTCTGTTTGATTTGGGGGAATTACTGTGGGAGATACGACAGCGACGTCACTGGCGTCCGTTCGAAATCCGTTCATCGTGCCGCTGGAGCCGCGATTGCCGGCTGTTCGAGACGATCGAAATCGTGCGTGAACGAGAGAATCAGTCGGGTATGCGTCAGACGGAATACTGTGCCGATTTACTGTCCCAACTGCAGCCCGAGTCGCGGTTGCGCCGGAACTGACTGACAGGAAACCGTCTCAGACAACGTCGAGGTCGTCGCGATCCGCACCGGCGAGTTCGACCAGCGCGTCGGCTTCGAGCAGGTGACACTCTCCGGGGACGACGAGCAGGTGCAGGGGGTCGCCGAACTCGCGATCCGCGAGATCGGTCATTGTCCCGGCCGCGACGAGCGGGTCAGGA
Organism: Natrialbaceae archaeon A-arb3/5; assembly: GCA_046614585.1. GTDB lineage: Archaea > Halobacteriota > Halobacteria > Halobacteriales > Natrialbaceae > JBKKHI01. The sequence continues at coordinate 168,461 of JBKKHI010000001.1, forward strand.
CTGCCGGCGCGGGCGACGACGACGCCCACGAGATCGGGATACTCCGCGGCGAGCAGGTCGGCACCGACATCCCCGGTCATGTACTCGTCCTCCTCGGTGCGCTCGTGACCGACTTTTATATCGAGGTAGACGACGGTGTGCAGGCCGTCGGCGCGGTTTGCGTCGATGGTGTCGGTGACACTCGCCGGGAGGCCGTCTGCCCCGTGGGCGTAGGGAAACGGCAGCGTCGTCGCCTTTCCGAACCGGTAGTTCTGCAGGCCGGTCAGCGAACTGGTGGCCGTCTGGGCGGTAACGCCGTGGATCACTCGCGTTTCGATGCCGCGCTCGTGGGCGCGGAGGCGGAGATCGACGTGGGTCGTCGAGATCATCGTGTCGCCGGCGGTCAAAAAGGCGACGTCCTCGTCTTCGGCGGCCGCGAGAACGTCCTCGGGCTGTTGTTCGACGCCGGCACGGTCTCGAACCTTGATCTCGATCCCGTGGTGGGACTCGAGCTCACTGACGGACGTTCCGATCAGTTTGCTGGTGTAGAACTCGGCGTAGGCACGGTCGGCGTTTCGGAGTGCCGCCTGGCCCTCGACGGTGATCGAGCGCTCGTCGTAGAGGCCGAGTCCGATGAACGTGAGCATACCTGTGGTAGTCGCAGCCGCCGTTATAAGGTTTCGAGTCGACACCCCGTCGGACGACTGATTGGACGCCACCATCGCACCAGGAATTAGATCAGTCTAAATATCGTATTTGATTAGGAAACACTATTATCCACAGTTCATCAATACTCGAGCGATGGACCTCAGTCCGGTCGGAGAGGACTACCTCAAAGCGATTTACCACCTCGAAACCGAACACGCACGGCCGGTTCGCACCGTCGAGATCGGCGAGGCCGTCGGCGTTACCGCCGCCTCGGTTTCGAGCATGATTGGCACGCTCGACGAGCGCGGACTTGTCGAGTACACGCCATACAGCGGCGTCGAGCTGACCGAATCGGGTGAAGCGATCGTTCTCGGACTCGTCAGAAAACACCGCTTGCTCGAGACGTTTCTGATAGAGCATCTCGATTTCGAGTGGTCCGAGGTCCACGAGGAGGCGGACCGGCTCGAACACCACGTCAGCGACGAGTTGACTGGTCGACTCGCGAGGTTCCTCGGTGAACCGGCGACCGATCCCCACGGCGATCCGATTCCCGACGCTGACCTCGCAATGCCCGACGAGCCGCCCTACGCGCCACTTTCGGAGTTCGAAGCCGGCGAGACGATTGTCGTCGAGCAGGTTCCACACCGCGACCCAGATATCCGCGAGTATCTTTCAGAAAATGGAATTGGGCCGGGAACGGAGCTCACCGTCGAGGCGGTGACGGATGTCGATCTCATCACCGTCGTTCCAACCGCCAGCGCGGAGTCCGTAGCGTTACCGACCCATATCGCCCGTCGCATCGGTGCCCGAACGTCGACCAGAAATAATTAGATAGATCTAAATATATACTTAGAGGAGCAAAATATATGTGGGGGTGTCTGAAACGAAGACGTGATGACAACCGATCTATCCGATGACGGTTCACGCGTCGTATCACGCCGAAATTTCGCCGCACTGAGTGCGGGCGCTCTCGCGACAGGGTTGGCCGGCTGTTTCGGTGACGATCCACAGGAGAGCGCGAACGGCAACGGTTCTAGCACCGGGAACGGCGACCGCGAGTACACGATCTTCGCGTCGATGCCCGCGGTCTGGGACTTCGTTCGACAGGCTGCCGGTGACCACATGGAAGCGATCGATCTGGTTCCGGTCGGCGAGCACGGCCACGATTGGACGCCAGAACCCGGGATGGTCGAAGAGTTGGACGGCGCGGCCGGGTTCGTTTACCTCCGCGACTTCGCGGCCTGGCAAGACGACGCCGCCGACCAACTCGAGGGGCGTGACGACGTCCACGTGATTGAAGCCTCCGACGGCATCGAGTTCTTCGACAGTCCGGCGGAAGACGACGACGAGCACTGGTGGATGGATCCCGTCGAATGCCAGAACGGCGTCGAGAACATCGCCGACGGACTCGCCGAAATCGACCCCGACAACGCCGACGACTACGAAGCGAACGCCGCCACGTTCATCGACGAACTCGAGGCGCTCAATGAGGAGTTTCACGACATCGTCGAGCGAGCGGAGTTGAACTCGATCGTCGTTGCCACCCACGACTCCTTCCAGTGGTGGAATCGTCGCTACGGAATCGACATTTACTCGCCGGTCGGAACATCCCCCGACGACGCGGCCTCACCAGGCGACGTCGAGGAGGTCGAAACCCTGATCGAGGACCTCGGAATCGAGCACGTACTCTACGACGTCGGCGAACCCGCTCCGCTCGCGGAGTCGCTCGCGGCGGAAGTCGATGCAGAAATTCTGCCGCTGTCGCCAGTTGAAACCCAGATCGATGGCAGCCCTGAAGTTGACCCCAGCGTCGAGATGGAGCCCGACTGGGGGTACGTCGAACACTTCCGCGAGTTGAACCTCCCGACGCTCGAGACGGCACTGCGAGCGGAGTAATATCGAACGATCGCCATGACCCACGCAATCACCGTCGAAGACGTTCACTTCGCGTACGACGACGAGCCGGTGTTGAACGACGTTTCCCTCTCGGTCACCCAGGGTGAGTTCCTGGGATTGATCGGACCGAACGGGTCCGGAAAGACGACGCTGCTCAAGATCATGCTTGGCCTCCGGAAGCCCGACGCCGGACGCGTTGAACTGTTCGGGACACCGGCTGCGGACTTTACGGACGGAACTCGGCTGGGATACGTCTCTCAGCAGTCGACGGACGCGGATACGATGATGCCCGTAACTGTCCGTGAGGTCGTCGAGATGGGGCGGTACCCACACGCCGGAGTCTGGCGGCTGAGCGAGACGGATCACGAGATTATCGACGATGCAATCGAGCAGGTCGGTATTTCGGATCTCGCGAATCGACGAGTCAATCGTCTCTCCGGCGGTCAGCGACAGCGTACGTACATCGCGCGAGCGCTCGCCTCCGAGGCGGATCTGCTCGCGCTCGACGAGCCGACCGTCGGCGTCGACGCAGACTCGGTCGAACAGTTCTACGAATTGCTCGCCGACCTCAACGACGACGGAATCACGGTCGTGCTCATCGAGCACGACGTCGGCGCTGTAGCTGCACACGCCACCACGATGGCTTGTCTGGACTGCGAACTGTACGAACACTGTGGAACCGAGCAGTTCCTCGAGAGCGACGCGCTCGAACGCGCGTTCAGTTCGGCTCGCCTCGTTGGCTCGGGCGAGCTTGCGACGGGTGATTGACCGTGGCGATCGAGTCCGCAAATACGATCGACAGTATCCGGGACGAGTATATCGTTCTCGGCAGTCTCGTCGCTGCGATGGTCGTCGCCGGGCTGTTCATCGCCGGATGGATTCCAGCCCTCTCGCCGCAGGCGTGGTCCGCGTTCGTGCTCGACGGACTGCCGCTTACGGATCGATCGATCGAGGTCCCGATACCGCGCGATTGGGGGCTCGTACTCGTCGGGTTCCCCACGGTGTTCGAGGCGTTCTGGGGGACGGCGTGCTCGGCGGCCGGGACGTGGTTGGTCTGTAGCGGCTTTCTCCAGCGCGGATTCACCGCCGGCGTGCTGATCGGTATCACCGCGCCGGTCGTCGGGACCTACCTCGTCAACCGACAGATGGCCTTGATCGGCGAGGCCCTCGCACACACGGCCTTCGGCGGCGTCGCGATCGGTCTGTTCGTCGGCGCGGCGGTTCCGAGCCTCGATTATCCCCTGTTGTTCGCCCTCGTCGCCGCGACGATCGCCGCGCTCGGCATGCAGTACATCGCGGTCAAAACCGACGGCTACGCCGACATTCCGATCGCGATCATGCTCACCGGCGGGTTCGCGGTCGGAATTGCCGTGATCTCCTACGGCGTCGTGTTCAGTGCGACCGTCGAGAGCTACCTGTTCGGGGATATCCTGTTCGTTCCCTTCGAGAACGTCCAGCTCATGGTCGGACTCACGATGCTCGTCGGGCTTACCGTCGCGCTGACACACAAGCAACTGCTGCTTATCACGTTCGACCGCGAGGCTGCACGACTCGCACGCATCAACGTGTGGTTTTACGACACGTTGTTGATCGTCCTCACCGCACTCGTCGTCGTTGCCGCAATGCAGATTCTGGGTGCGATCCTCGTTGCCGGAATGCTCGTCATTCCCGTCGCCGCCTCGATGCAACTCACTAGCAGCTTCGATCGCGGACTCGTGCTGTCGATCGCGCTCGGTCAGGTCGCCATCTTCGGTGGCATCTTTCTTTCGTATTACTGGAACGTTGCGACCGGAGCGATGATTATTATCGTCGCGATCGCCGTCTATCTCTGGTCGCTCTTGGGCGAGGCGATCTGGTAATACTCTCCGCGTCTGTGTCGAGAAGTCGCTGTGAGCGGTTGTTTCTCTGACGTTCGTTCGATGCAGCCACGACCGTCAATTGATCGTGACAATTCGTAAACTGAGACATAATCTTTAGATAAGTCTAAAAGTAAAATTAGTTCAGTAACAATTATGGTGGGCCGCAGTATAGCCGTGATTGCGTTCCGGTGATACCGGAGCGCCCAGGTGAGTTCCTGCACCGGGGAGTAACTGAAGTTCGTGGTCGAACGTACTCCCCTTGTTCCGAGATCGAGAGCGGCCCGGTCGCTTATTCTGTCGCACGCGCTCTTGTTCAATGCGTCCGTGTCCGTCTCGGGACGTGTACGTGTGCAGTGTGTGGAAATGTTTCCCACACTGCACTGTCGCCACTGACGGTTCACGATCTCGAGACGCGTCTCCACCCGGCGTGTCCCTGCTCTTTTCGTCCTCGGGTATCCACGGGCGCGTTGAGACACACAGTAAGCGCCATGTATAGCGTGTTTTTCGGATAAGGTAGAGGTCCGTCCCGATTCACGGCGTTGTCTCCGAATCTCATTCACGGCGCTGTCTCTGAAAGATCGTGTTATCGATCCTAGAACTATCATTCATTATCGTATATTTTTGTAATAAAATATATGTAAATATAAGATATGTTTATTTCCATCGGCGGTAACCAATAGCATGTAATGTCCGCAAAAGACAGCATGAAAGATTACCTCGCATCGCACCCACGAATGATCGGCGTCCTGTTCACCCTCTGTATCCTGCTCAGTCAGGCTGGCACGGTGGCGGCGGGAACCAACACGCAGATCGGCCCGTAAATACGTTCAAAAGTAGCGTCGAGTTCGAGCGTCATTTTCTCAGGGAACTCGCGTCAGTTCGTAGCGGCTCGTCCGAAGCGCGCCCATTCCGAACAGTACCTACGCGAGATCAGCGGGCCCGATCCCGTCGTTCCAGTACAGCTCTCCGTCGAGTAACACCGGCAGTTCGGTCCACGTGAGATACTCCTGAATCGATCCCGTCTCGACGGTCGAGGGTGGCGTAACGCCGGGTGTCAGATGCCGATCCGCGACCGACTCGAGGTTCGATTCGGTCGCCGAGCCGAGCGTGAACTCCTTGGTCGAGTAGGATCGGATCGAAAACTCGAACGCCTCGTCGCCGCGGCGTGCGAGTTCGATGATCGCGGGCGCGCCGCCGTCCGATTGGGCGATGTCGGCCGAGCCGTCGCCGACGATGAGATACTGCTCGCCGAGCGCCGTGTTCCGCCTGGCGATTTCGAGGGCACCCCGGAGCGGAAAGCCGCGGTTGAGCAGCCTCGCGATCGTCTCGCCGGCTTCGACGGCGTCCTCGTTGATAACGTCGCTGTAGGTGCTTACGCCGGCGAAGGCACCGCGACGGGCGAGCGCGACGCCCTGTTCGTAGGATCGGCAGGCGTTGAGGAAGAAGACGCCGACGTCGACGTTGTCCAGCGTTCGAACGTCCAACTCGCCGTCGGGGCACCGAATTCCGTCTTCGGTCGCGTGCCCGATGTAGTGGAAGAAGTCGTAGCCGCCGTCGGTGAGGACGGACGCGAGTCCGTCGGTGTCGAGCCCGAACTCCGAGTGGATCTCGAACGGCAGCATCTCGCGATTTCCGTACGTTTCGTCCAGCAGATCGTGCTCGTCGATCATCCGGGCGTCGTTACAGACCAGCAGAATCTCGATCGAATCCGTCCGTGCGTCTTGGTCGAGTTGGCTCCGGTAGGCGTCGACCGTCGCCTTCGACGCGTTTCGCGGAATTCCCTCGCCGAACCAGGCGTGTTCGACCGACTCGTCGGTGACGGTCGGCACGACGAACGCGGACTCGTCCGCCGGCGAGGGAGACCGATACTCCGTCGTCGATCGTATGAGTTGTGCCTCCGTGGCGGTTGGCTGCGGTATCGCGGTCGGGGTCTGTCCGCGAGATTCGCGAACGATCCCGAGTTCGTTGCTGACGAACGGTAGCAGTTCGATGCTGCGGGGCTCGTCGGGAACGTGTGCCGTCAGTGGCCAGCGCGGAATGTGGGGTTCGAGGCGGTCGAAGGGAACCTCGAGATACCGGTCCAGCCGAACGGAAAGCGGCTGTTCGTACGTCTCGGCGAGGTCGAATGGCAGCGTGTCCGCGAGCGTCGATCGGCCGAGGAGGTCGTACTGAAAGAGCCCCTCCGTACGGGTCAGACAGTCGAGGAAGAAAAATCGCTTGAGCAGCCTGGCGACCTCGTCGCCGAACGAGTCGTCTCGCGCGAGCGAGTACTCGAACTGCGACGTTTCGAGCGTCGGCTGCTGGCCCGGTTGAATAGTCGCTCCGAGGAAGAACGCGAGCGGCGCGGCCTGGTAGATCGACAGGTATTCCGGCGGAACGGTGATCGTAACGTCCGTTTCCGGCTGGTCGATTGCCGCGGGGATCGCGAGTTCGTCGCCGAGTTCGATCAGCGGCGGATGTCCGCGTAGCGTCGGCCACGTCCGTTCCGGCGAGGTCGTTTTGAGCGCCGAGGACATCGCCGAGAGCGCTGCCATCATCGAGTCCGCCTCGGGCGGTGTCGTTATGGTGCCGGCCGGTCGATCGTGTGGCGACCGCACGCCGAGTTCGACCGTCGCGGATCGGTCGAGGCTGATCCGTATGGAGGTCAGTCCCATCTCGACCGATCCAGTGTCTTCGATTCGAACGTACAGTTTCACCGGGCCGCTGAGTCCGACGAACTGGGGGCGATCGGCGAGTCGTGCCGTCTCGCCGACGTTACACTGCGCTTCGGTCTGGCCGACCTCGTCGTGGACAGTCACGGCGTAATGCTGGTCGAACCGGAACTCGTCCGTCTCGATCGTTCGGCGCTCGTCGATCGGAAAGCAGAACTCGGTTGGATCGACTGCGACTGGCGAGACGGGCCGTGGTGTCTCGATCTGGAGATGGCGCTGCTCGATCGAGTCGTGTATCTCGAGTCCGACGGGATCGTCTGTTTCGGTGAACGCGATCGTCATATCTCCGGGCGTCGATACACAACCTATTCGAACGCACTGTCAAAAAGGGTTGCATCGTTTGCGTGTTCGAACAGGGAAACGATCCGAAAGTCGAGCTAGACGTCAGTATCTTGATCAGTTATCTCGACTGAAACCGTCGCATCTGCTGCGGAGCTGAGCGATCGGAACACGAACGTCGGAAACCGCAACTCGATCGAACTGGGACGTCTGCCGTGTCCCGACGACGGGAGCGAAACGCGTTCGAGGACGTCCTGATCCGCGAGTTCGTACAGGAATCGCTTGACCGTTCCGGCGGTCAGCGACGACCGGGATGCGATATCGGCCGCGACTTCCCGGATCGGCCGGTCCGCGCTGTCTACTGCGACGAGATTGGCGAGCACCTGCTGGCGCGTTTCGGGGAGCGCGAGCGTTCGGTCGACGTGAACGCCATCGTCGGGGACGTCCGCCTTGGCTCGCTCGAGGTGGTGCGGTTCGATCTGATCAGCACCGGATTCGTCCGCCCGGACCGCAGCGCCGAACAGCGCCGCGAGCGCGTCGTGTGCGTTTCCCTCGGCCCAGGCCGCAAGCGACCGGACCGCCTCGTGATCGAGCGTACCCGGCGCGAGGCCGGTCGATGCCCGATCGGTGATGACGTCGACGAGTTCGTGGTCGCGATACGCCGGGACGGTAACCGTCTGGCCGTCCCAGCCGTCCGGTTCGGTCTGTCCGACGGCGACGACCGAGACGCTCTCGCTCGTCGCGTCCAGTAGCTCGCGGGCGCGGTCGTGCGACAGCGTTTCCGGTTCGTCGTGGTGGTCGATCGCGACGACCGCACGCCGGTCGTGACGAGCGAGCCGACGCTGGAGCCGATCCCGAAGCTCGTCGGTACCGACGCCGCTTTCGGGGACCGGCTCCGTCGAAAGCACCGAGAGAACGGCGCGATAGAAGGCGAACTCGCTCTGGACTCGCCGAGCGTCGACGTAGACGAACCAGGTGACCGGCCCGGCTCGTCCGGCTCGCGTCGACGTTCCGATCGGTTGGCTCGCCTCGCCGAACCGCTCGTTCAGCGCCTCGAAAAGGGCGACGACGAGCGCCGACGTGCCCGACCCCGGAGGCCCGACGACCGAAACTGGCGGTGGTAGCTCTCCCTCGAACACCGGTTCGAGCGCGTCGAGCAGTTGCTCGAAGGCGGGGCCGCGACCGATCGGTTCCGACCGGTGGACGACCGGGCTGAGGTGATCCCGATCCGTGATGAGCGCGTTCCCGCTGTGTGCCGATTGCCGCCTGGCGATGCGCTCGCGTACGTTCATCCGTCCGTCTCAGCCGACGAGTCGACGAGTGCCGCCTCGAGCACTTCGAGCGTGTGGGTCATCTCGTAGCCCGTCCCGTGTTCCATCTGCATCGAACAGGTTGGACACTCCGTCAGGCCGGCTTCTGCGTCGGCATCCTCCATGTGTTCGAACATCTCCTCGCCGATTTTCATGGATGTTTCGTAATTCTCCGCCTTCCAGCCGTAGGTGCCCGAGATGCCCGAACACGAGTCGCCGACGTCGTGGGCGTCGACGCCGTCGATGACCGAAAGAACGTCGACCGTCTGGCCGTCGAGTCCCTGATTCCGGGCGTGACACGGCGCGTGGTAGGCGAAGTCGTCGAACTCGTCGCCGACGGCCGTTCCCGCGAGTTCAGTCTCGAGGTCCTCGTGGACGCGCAGGTACTCGACGGCGTCCCAGGTGTTGGCGGCGACGTCGTCGGTGCCGTCGAAGTCGAACAGTTCGGGGTACTCCTGACGGATCGACATCGAACAGGAGCTACAGGAGGCGACGATGTCGGCTCCGTCCTCGATCGCTGCGGCGAGTTCGCGGACGTTCGTCTCGGCCGCCGTTCGCGCGTCGTCTAGCATTCCGTTGGCGAACATCGGCGTGCCCGAGCAGTGCTGCTCGGGGACCATGATCTCGTAGCCGAACTGCTCGTAGACCCGGACCAGGGCCTTCGCGACCTCGGGCGTGTTGTAGTTCGAGTAGCAGCCGTGGAAGTAGGCAATGCGTTTGTCCGCGTCCGCTCGCGCGTCGTCTCGCCTCGCTCTCGCCTCCCGTGCTCGCTTTTTCGAGGTGGTGTTTCCGCCTCGCTTTCGCCACCACTCCCGAAACGTCTCCGTCGCGAACTCGGGCAGGTCGCGCTCGCTCGCGATGCCGAGGGTCTTCTCGCCGAGCCACTTCGTGATCGACAGCCCCATCACGAAGTTCGCGGTCCGAGGGAACGCGGCTCCAAGCGGCGCGAGCCGTCGGTAGTTCGCGAGCATGCGGTTGCGCCAGTACTCCCGCGAGAACGTACTCATGTTCTCCTCGACGTACTCGCCTCGCGCGGTGTTGTGCATCTGCGAGAGCGGCACCGAGGAGGGACAGGCGCTATCACAGCGCATGCAGTTCGAACACTTCATCACCGACTCGTCGATGTCGTGGTCGTCCTGGCGCTTCAGCCGCCACTGTTCGGGCCCCTGGAACTTCGGCCCGGGGAACTCGTCGTCGACCTCGGCGACCGGACAGTTGGTGTCGCAGGTCGAGCACTTGTAACAGTCGTCCGCGCCGGGCCGGAGGTCCATCTCCTCGGCTTCGGGGAAGACCTGGATCGGCTCGAACTCGTCTTCGGTCTCGTCTCGATCCGTCGGTCCGCCGTCGTCGATCGGTTGCTCTGCGTTGCTCATAGAGTCACCTCGCTGTCTGTCGCTGTCTCGCTCATCGCGTTGATCGCTATCTCGCTCATCGCGTAGCCTCCTCGCCGGCGCGCGTGCCCGCGACGTACCCCGTCGCGAGCGAGACGCCGGCACCCGACTTCTCGGCCGCGTAGTCGTAGCCGCCGAGGACGGCCCCCGCGGCGCGCACGTTCTCGAACTCCGGGTCGCCGTCCGCGGTCAGCGGCCGGAGTTCTTCGTCCGGGACGAGTCCGAACCTGGCGTAGGGCTGCTCGCCGAAGACGTCATCGACGAACCAGTCGTAGCGGTCGTCCGCGTGGGGAACGTAGCAGTCGAAGATCGGTTCGGAGACGCGCTCGCGATCCGACTCGACGCCCTTGCCGACTAGCCCGCCCGTCGCGAGGACGTACTGGCTCGCTCGATGCGGTATCGAAGCGCCGTGGCGGTCCACGACGACGTGGTCTATCGCGCCGTCGTCAGCCGTCTCGTAGTCGACCACCGGCACGCCCGAGGTCACCCTGACTCCGGCGTCGCGGAGCGCGTCGAACAGCAGTTCCTCGAGGCGGATTCCAGGCAGGCTTGGCGGCCCCATCGGCACCTCGAAGACGTCGGCACCGAGCGCGTCGCCGAGGTCGTCACGAACCGCCGCGGCGTGCTCGTCGCCGACGACGGCGGGCAGACCGACGCGAGATTCCCCGTCGAGATGCGGTTCGATCGCCGCCGCGAGCGCCTCGCGCGCTCCGGTTTCGCCGCCAGCCGTCTCGACCGTCTCGTTGTGGTCGAGCAGGTGAGCGTACCGCGTTACCTTCGCGTCGTCCCGAACGATGCCGGGGAACGAGAGCGTGACGCCGCGAGCCTCGAAGGGGACGCCGGCCGCCTCGAGGTGGCTCGCCGCGAGCGGCGCGTCGACGTCGGGCAGCGTCTCGAAGCCGACGAGCAGGGCGTCGCGCTCGTCGCTCGCCAGCCCGGCGGCCGTCGAGACGGGGTAGCGCGCGGTCGGCTTGACCGTCCCGCCGTGGGTCGGAACGAGCGCGTTCGCGTCCGTGTGGCCGCCGGCGTAGGCGTCGCCTGCGACCTCGTCGAAGACGGCGAGCGCCTCGCGGACGGCCGCGACTCCGACGCGTTGGTAGGGATGACTAGCCGGTAACTCCGCGAGCGCGTCGAACGGATCGACCAGCGGCCCTTCGCCCTTGGGGGTGTATCCGAGTACGTCGATCAGGCCGCTCGCGTGTCTGAGCGTGCTCTGTTTGTACGTGACGAGCCGAACGCGACCGTCGCTCGCGTCTGCGGCCGCGAGCGCGGCGGTGGCCCCCGCGAGGCCGCCGCCGACGACGAGCACGTCGTCCTCGATCGCCATCTATCGTCCCTCCGCGCCGGCGTCGAAAGCCGCGTACTTGACCCGGCCGTCCCGACCGGCGGGGTCGTTGTCCCGGTTCATCGTCGTCGCGTGCAGCGCGTAGTTGAGCATCGCCTGAGAGAGCTGCTCGCCCCAGAGGGCGTGGCGCTCGCCCTTCCAGCGCTCCTGAAACAGTTCGTCGAGCGCCGCGCGCGTCGTCTCCTCGTCGTACTCGGGGTGGAGCTCGTTCGCGACGGGCTGACAGCAAAAGCCGCCCTGGCAGTTCCCCATCGAGGCACGGGTGCGGATGCGAACGGCGTTCAGGTCGGTTCCCGACTGAGAAATCGCATCCTGTACCTCCGCCCGCGTGACGCCCTCACACTGGCAGAGGACTGGATTCGCTTCGTCCGTCTCGAGCACCTCGCTCGCCCGGCTCCCGAGTCGCTGTTTGCTCCGGCGAGCGACCGGCGAGCGCAGACCGAAGTCGTCCATCCCGTCCTCGAGTCGCGCCGGGTTCTCGCTGCCGGGCAGGGCCTCGTCGGCGGTCACACAGGATGCGGTGACGCCGAGTTCGCCGCAGACGTGATCGGCGATCTCTTCGGCCATCGCACGATACGTGGTGAACTTGCCGCCGACGATGCTCGCCATCCCCGAAACGCCGTCGCGTTCCTCGTGATCGAGCAAGAAGAAATCACGCGTGATGTCGGTCGGGTCCTGCGTCCCGGTTCCCGGCGGCTCGTACAGCGGCCGGACGCCCCAAAAGGAGCGGATCGTCCGGGCCTCTGTGAGGATCGGCACGAGTTTCGAGAGCGTGTCGATCATCTGATCGACCTCCCAGCGCTCCTCGGGGTAGTCGTCGGGATCGGACACCTCCTCGTCGGTGGTGCCGAGGATCGCCGTCGTCTCGTGGGGAACGATGATGTCGGCATCGCCTTTGGGTCGGCAGTGGTTGATGACGGTGTCGACCTGCCGGACGTTCATGATCGTCATCACGCCCTTCGAGGGCCGCACCGCCACGTCGAGGTCGGCCATCGCGCCGATCTGGCCCGCCCACGCGCCGGTCGCGTTGACGACGTACTCGGCGGTAATCTCCTCGGTTGTCCCCGACGTCTTGTGGGTTCGCGTGCCCGTACCCGAGTCGTGGCGAACCTCGACGCCGTAGACGTCCTCGCCGTCGCGCAGGACGTCGATCACCTCCGCGTGGGTCTCGACGCGCGCGCCGTGGTCCTCGGCGTCGAGTGCGTTCGCGACACAGAGGCGAAACGGATCGACCGCGCCGTCGGGGACTTCGATCGCTCGTTTGACGTCGTTCGCGAGGTAGGGCTCGATCTCACGCGCCTCGCGGCCGGAGAGGGCACGCGCGGGAATCCCACAGTCGCGACAGCCCTCGAGTTTTTCCCGAAAGTACTCGTCCGAGTCTTCCGGCCGCTGGACGAACAGCCCGCCGGTTTCCTCGACGCAGTGGCTCGCGATGTCCCGAAGGATCTCGTTTTCCTCGATGCACTCCCGCGCGCTCGCCCGATCCGAGACCGCGTACCGACCGCCGCTGTGGAGTAGTCCGTGCATCCGGCCGGTCGTCCCGTCGGTCAGGTTTCCTCGCTCGACGAGCGTGACGTCGAGGCCGCGCATCGCGAGGTCGCGTGCGATGCCACAGCCGGTCGAGCCGCCGCCGAGGACGAGGACCGCTGTATCGTGTGCCATTCCTTCGTCCGTATCTAGGTGGCTCCCATCTTTATTTTACCGGTGGTAGTCAAACGGCCGTGCAAATATATCTCCCCCCTACAACTCGGTCCTATTCCTTCGATTGTTCTCCGTGAGTATATGCGACTATAGTCACCTCATAGAACGACATAAATACGGGAACGGGAAATTAGCTATCGCATATATCACGAAGTAATAGAAAACAATATGGTAGGATCAGGAATATTTATAATGATTGTCGCTACTGTTTACTGGTAGAGCGCGATCACCAGTAAAACATCGTGCGATGGCTACTATGACAGACACAACCTATGTCGGTGCGATAGATCAGGGGACGACTGGGACCCGGTTTATCGTCTTCGACCACGGCGGACAGGTCGTCGCGAACGCGTACGAAAAACACGAGCAGATCTACCCGGAACCGGGCTGGGTCGAACACGACCCGATAGAGATCTGGGAGAACACGAAGCGTGTGATTACGACGGCGTTGGGGCAGGCCGGTATCAGTCCCGAGCAACTCGAGGCAATCGGCGTTACAAACCAGCGCGAGACGACGGTGTTGTGGGACGCAGAATCGGGTCGACCGGTCCACAACGCGATCGTCTGGCAGGATCGGCGGACGACCGATCGGGTCGAGCAACTCGAGGCGAACGGCAGAATCGAACTGATCCGCGAGAAGACCGGCCTCGAAGCGGACGCCTACTTCTCCGCGACGAAAGCCGAGTGGCTGCTCGAGAACGCCGACCCGATCAAGATGGAGCGATCGAGACCCGAGGATATCCGCGATCGAGCGACCCGAGGGGAGATCCTGTTCGGCACGATCGACACCTGGGTCATCTACAACCTCACCGGAAACCACATCACGGACGTCTCGAACGCCTCGCGGACGATGCTGTACAACATCCACGACCTCGAGTGGGACGCCGACCTGTTAGAGGAGTTCAACGTTCCCGAAGCGATGCTACCGGAGGTTCGCCCGTCGAGCGACGAGGAAACCTACGGGACGACCGATCCTGAGGGCTTCCTCGAAGCCGAGATTCCGGTCGCCGGCGCGCTCGGCGACCAGCAGGCGGCGCTGTTCGGCCAGACTTGCTTCGACGCCGGCGACGCGAAGAACACCTACGGCACGGGGTCGTTCTTCCTGATGAACACCGGCTCGGAGGCCGTCGCGTCCGACCACGGTCTGCTGACGACGATCGGGTTCCAGCGCTCGGGCGAGGACGTCCAGTACGCCCTCGAGGGCTCGATCTTCATCACCGGCGCCGCGATCGAGTGGCTCGAGGACGTCTCGCTGATCGACAACCCGGCCCAGACGGCCGAACTCGCCCGCAGCGTCGACTCGACCGACGGCGTCTACGTCGTCCCCGCGTTCACCGGCCTCGGCGCGCCACACTGGGACCAGCGCGCACGCGGGACCATCGTCGGGATGACTCGCGGCACGAAAAAGGAACACATCGTCCGGGCGACCCTCGAGTCGATCGCCTACCAGACCCGCGACGTGGCGGAGGCGATGGAGGCCGACTCGGGAATCGAGATGACGAGCCTGAAAGTCGACGGCGGTGCAGTCAAGAACAACTTCCTCTGTCAGCTCCAGTCGGACATTATCGGCTCGGAGATCGTCCGTCCGGTCGTCGACGAGACGACCGCGCTCGGATCGGCCTACGCCGCCGGCCTCGCGGTCGGCTACTGGGACGACACCGACAGCCTCCGGAACAACTGGCAGGTCGACGCCGAGTTCGCCCCGAAGATGGACGGCGAGCAGGTGGACCGACAGTACGACCGGTGGATCGATGCGGTCGACCGATCGCGCGACTGGGCGCGGGACGGTGACGGGGAATGATCGACGCGCTCACCGACCTCGCGAACATCATCGCCGCGTTCGGCGGTGGCGCGTTCGGGGCGGCTCTGGGCGCGCTCCCCGCGTTCATCTTCACCGGCTTCATGGTGATCGCCGGCGAAGCCGCCGGGCTGGCCGGCCACGGCGAGATCACGAATCAGGTCGCGTTCGGCCCGCCGTTCTCGCCGGCTGTGAGTTTCGCCGGCGGTGCCGCCGCCGCGGCGTACGCGGCGAGACGGGGCTATATGGACACCGGGTTCGACTTCCACGAGGCGAAGAACATCGCCTACGCGCTCGGGACCAAACCCGACGTACTCGCGGTCGGCGGCGTCTTCGGCGTTTTGGGCTACTGGATCACGGAAATCTCGGTCGGCCTCGGCATGCCCTACGATCCGATCGCGATGGGCGTCGTGCTCTCGGCGGTCTTTCACCGGCTGATCCTCGGATACAGTATCATCGGTACGGTTCGTGGCTCGAACGTCCTCGACATGGGGCCGTTCGAGCGCGGCGAGCGCCGAGCCTCGCCTGACGGCGGCGAGGAAGTCGTCGACGGGGAGGCAGTCGCTGACGGCGAGACGGCGGCCGCCGCCGGAGCAGCCGCCTCCGGACGGCTCGCAGTCGAGCCGTGGCTCCCTCACCAGTACAAGTGGGCGAACGTCGCGATGATCGGGCTCGCGGCGGGGATCCTCGGTGCCTACGCGAGCATCGTCACCGAAAGCGCCTTCATCGGCTTCGGGATCAGCGCCGCGACGCTGATCTTTCTCAACTGCGGCGTCGACCAGACCCCGGTGACCCACCACATCACGCTGCCCGCGGGCACCGCCGCGCTCGCGGCCTGGGTTCCGGCCGGCCACGGTCTCGCCGAGGCCGCCCCGGTCGCGTACCAGAGCAACGCATTGCTGGCAGGAACGAGCGTCGAGGTGGCGCTCGTCGTCGGCCTCGCGTTCGGGATCGTCTGTGCGCTCTTTGGCGAACTGTTCCAGCGGATCTTCTACGCCCACGCCGAGACGCACATGGACCCGCCCGCGGCCGCGATCGTCTTCGGCACCTTCCTCGTGGCGGTCATGTACGTCGCCGGCGTCTTCGGCACGACGGTCTGGGTTCCGTGGTTCTGACTCCCGGAACCAGCGTCGTTCCGTTTCTCTCATTTCCCTGGCTCCTCGTCGCTGCGTGAGCCGTCGAACCGATCGTTTTAGGCGACGGCCGTTCGACTGGCCGATATGACAACAGATCCGCCGCTGGTCCTCGACATCGACGGGACGCTGACGCGCCCGGACAAGTGGGGTATCGATCCGCGCGTCTTCGATCCGATTCGAGAGTGGGACGCCCCGATCGTGATCGCCACCGGGAAGGCGTTTCCCTACCCCGTCGCGCTCTGTCACTTCATCGGCGTTCCCGAACTCGTCGTCGCCGAAAACGGCGGCGTCGTCTACACGGGCGACGACGTCTACTTCACCGCCGACCGCGAGGCTGCACAGGCCGTCGCCGAGGAGTACCGTTCCGCAGGCTACGAGCTCGGCTGGACCGGCGCGGACACTGTCAACCGCTGGCGCGAGACCGAGATCGCGATCGACCGCGCACAGCCGATCGAGCCGCTGCGCGAGATCGCAGCCGACTACGGGCTCGAGGTCGTCGACACCGGCTACGCCTACCACGTCAAAGACGCCGCGCCGAACAAGGGCGACGGCGTGACGACGATCGCCGAGCACGTCGGCTTCGACCTCGAGAACACGGTTGCCGTCGGCGATTCGATCAACGACGTCTCGTCCTTCGAGGCCGTCGGCCGCAGTTTCGCCGTCGCAAACGCCGACGCAGATGCGAAAGCCGCCGCCGACGAGGTACTCGAGGAGCCACACGCCGACGGAACGTTGGCGGTGCTCGAGCGCGTTCGCGAATCCCGTGAGTGAATCGCAGTAGTTGGTAGCACGGTTTCTTATTCAGGGTGAGGTGTGAAACTCGCGGTCAATATAGGCGGTGCAGTTACTGGAGCAGCTATCAATCTTTCCGGCTGCTGTCAAAACCCATCTGCTGCATACAGAGGGTCAATTCAGCATCGCGGTAGAAGTAGTCATTACAACCACTAACCGGAAAATGTAAGTTGCGACCCACTCCCTAATTAGAAAATTAAATGGCGAATCAGAATGTGAACTGGCAAAGGTGGGTTCTACTTGCTCTATTGTTGATTGGATTTTCCATTGTCGCTTACTGCCTCAGCTATACCGTCCCGGGGACTGAAGAATCGATATTGAATACCTTGGCAAGGGTTCAAGCGGCTATATTCGCTATTGTGTTCTCTGTTCTCATTCTGGGGGTTCGATTATCCGCATCACGCTACTCACCTCGCCTCGCCTCGTCGTTTAGTTCAGATCCAGCATACAAGTGGACTGTCGGAATATTTGGTCTATCAATTGGTCTCAATATCGGTTTACTCTACCTACTTAACCTCTTTTCCGAGTTCGTTCAATCAATTCTCGTTGTCGCAGCGTTTCTGTTCGCTATAGGGGCGTTCTGGACTATGTACGATTTTGTCAACAATACTCTATATAGTACGACTCCAGAAGGTATTCTTGAGCGATTAGACGAAGTTCTCACAACGAGATCAATAACTGTAGAAGCACACGACGCAGACGGGAGCCCTACTGACCCAGATCCGTTCCTTAAATTGATATCGGTGATTCGGTCAACCATTAAGGATAACGATGTACCTAGTGCATCTGCCGGTCTGTCAATTCTTGGTGATAAGATATGCGACCTCACAGAAGAAGCTCCAAAAGAGGAATTTGAAGAAGAATCCCCACTAGATAATTCGCTGGAGAATGTCTGTGTAAACCAATTACCAGGACTTGCGGAAGATGCGGTAGATGAGGAACTCATAGGACCGGCCCGGGGAGTCGTTGATACATCTGAAACAATTGGTATCGCAGCGATAGAAGAAGAACTCGACCGAATTCTTGAGCATATTGTACGAGGACTATCACGGTTGCTGGTTATCCTAAACTACGACCGTATCTCGGAACAAGTTCGAAATGATGCAATGGACAAGAGCAAGGATCTGCTAAAGGCGGCTGCGGACCAGCAAATCTGGACCGGTGCAGCGCGAGGTACACGTCTTCTGGGTTCTCTTGCTGCGTTATCAATCTCTAACCGTACATCTGCCGGATCAAACCTGGGATATACATCACTCTTGATTTTAGGATTTCCGAAGATCATATCAACAGCAGTTGAATCGGATGTTGATCTGGAGGAGCACTTGGCCCAACAGTGGATGCGGGCCCACGTAGTCGATGAGATTCAGGGTGCAAGTCTACTGATTGCTAGCTGTTATAGCTCTATGACGGAACTGACCGTAGAATCTATCGTGTACGAACAACGGACTGAGCATAGCATCGTACGCTGGCGATCGGTAGGATCAGGTTGGTCAGAGGGACTAGAAAGCTTGTATAACTCTGGATTAGAATCAATGGCCGAATTATGGTTGGCGACGATTCTCTACCTAGAATACGTTGAATCTGAATCGAATTCAGATGTTATGGATGGTTTCTATGTCCATGGAATTTCAAAAATCGATATGGAGTTCGCACAATCGACGGTCGACAAAATATTAGATGGGGATATCAATCCCAGGCAACTAGCCGATCTCGATACGGGGTCAATTGATCCTTTGGACGCACCCTTAACCGGTGGTAGAAGACCTCTTGTGACTGATCCTGAGCAGGAATTTACAGACTGGCTAAGGTTCCGCCGCCAAACTCTCGCTATCGGGAGAATGGCATCGGTGGAACCTGAAAACGACGAAGACCAAGAAGAATAGACAGTAAACAGTACAGCGCCAAAATTATTATCCTATCGGTCTTTCTTGTGCTTTTGCGACAAGAAGAACGGCGCAAGATACGCACTATTTATTCAGCACGGCATCCCGAACATGATTTTTCCTGAGATATTGATCGACGGTCAGTAAGCACCCGTCGTTACCGAATAGATTTTCCATTTCCAATTCAGCTTCAGGTACGAGGCTGAATACTGAAATCGCGCTACGATCTACTGATAGCGCTCGAGTCGGAGCCGTCAGTACGCCAGTTCGAAGACGTCGATAATGTCGTCTTTGTCCATCCGGCGCGGGTTCCGATCGATGTTATGTTGGGAGTGCTCGAGTGCAATCTCCGCGAAGGCGTCGAACTGTGACTCGTCGACGTCGACCTCGAGGTCGCGGATCTGGTTCGGAATGCCAATATCGTCGTTGAGCGATTTGACGGCGTCGACGCATCGGTGGGCGCGCTCGAGGGTGGTCTCGTCGTCGCGCTCGGGAACGCCAAGCAGGGTTGCAACGTCGGCGAAACGGTCGGGTTCGGCGGGGACGTTGTACTCGATGACGTGAGGCAGGAGGACGGCGTTTGCCAGCCCGTGGCCGAGGCCGCACTCAGTGCCGAGCGGGTAGGTGAGCGCGTGAACGGCCCCGAGCCCGGAGTTGACGAATGCCTGACCGCCGAGCATCGCCGCGAGGCTCATCCCGTAGCGGGCCTCGTCGTTGTGCTCGCCCTGATGGACCGCTTCGCGGAGGGACTCGCCGGTGAGTTCGATGGCGTGGCGTGCGAGCCCGTCGGTGTAGGGCGTCCGCAGCGTCGAGGTGTAGGCCTCGATGGCGTGGGTGAGCGCGTCCATGCCGGTCGCGGCTGCGACGCCTGGCGGCAGCGAACGCGTCAGTTCGGGGTCGACGATCGACAGGTCGGCGTAGAGGTGCTTTGAGTAGACGACCTTCTTGTTGCCGTCGTCCTCTCCGTCCGCGAAGACGCCGATGTGGGTCACCTCGCTGCCCGTCCCCGCTGTCGTCGGGAGCAAGATCGTCGGCCGGCCGGGACCCGGCACGTTGCCCATCCCGAGCATCTCCCGTACCGGCTCGTCGTGTGCAGCGAGCGCAGCGGCGAGTTTCGCCGTGTCGAGACTGCTTCCGCCGCCGATTCCAACCACAGCGTCGGCGTCCGTCCGCTCCAGTTGCACGGCCGCCGCCTCCGCGAGCGCGAGTTTCGGCTCCGGCTGGACGCCGTCGTAAATCGACACCTCGACGCCCGCAGCCTCGAGCGCGTCGATCACTGGGTCGGCCGCGCCGGCCTCGAGAACGCCCTCGTCAGTCACAACCAGTACTGACTCGAGGCCCGCTTCGGCCGCGTAGCCCTCGAGTTCGGCCGCTGCCCCCATCCCGTAGCGGATGTCGTTCGGACTGCCGACGCTGTTGACGTCGCCGATCGATCCGATCCCGTCGAACATGCCGGAACAGACAGCGAACACCCTGAAAAACGTTGACGTTCATCGCTCGAGGCGCACCTGCCGGTGGTGCCGAACGTTCACAGAACGCTTTTGCGCTGGCAGGCGTATCGTCAGGTATGGACCTCACAGCAGTCCTCGTCGGCGTCCTCGGCGTGGTGGTGTCGGCCGGACTCGTCGGCTGGACCTATCGGGACGCGACGCGACGGGAGGTCTCGCGCCCGGTTCTCTGGGCTGTGCTTTCGGGGGGTGCGTTCGCGCTCGGTGTCGGCCTCTATCTGTTCGCGACGGTGCCGACAACCGGCGTCATCATGACCGCAAATACTGGGATCGTCCTCTATACGTTTGAACGCGAGATCGCGTCCGAGGACGACGAGCCCGTCGAGCCGGGCCACCTTCCACACGGGTCGTCCGGTCGGTCCGCGGGCTCGTCCGACTCGGCGGCTGATTCGGTCCGTGAAACGTCCGAAAAGTGACGGAAACTGGCTCGGTTTCCGCGAGCCTTGTTCCCCCTTACGAGAAACTCACGGGTGTTTGCTACCGCTGGTTTGGCGCGTTTCTTCCCTGAATCGCTTCTTACTGATGTGGTAGAGTAGCGAGACGACGAGTGCTCCAGCGAATAGTACGAGCGGTGAGAGATCAATGACGGTTCCGCTGAGAAGCACATATATGAGGACAACCCCAAACAGGAGGATGAATCCATACCAGCCCGCCTGATAGTGACCTTCGCTAGTTGACTCCGAGACCATTGTCGGCCCCTTCAAGAAAAACGGAAGAAAGGCCAGAACAACTCCGAGCACGATGAGTGCTCCCGGTATGAACGGATTGCCGCTATGAAATCCTCCCTTTTGGAAAGACACAAGAACTCCGATTACTGCCAAGAGCGTCCCCGCTAAGCGAACCCCTTCCCATAGAAGGGATATAGATTCGTCCTTAGTTTCGCTCTCACTGACCATATTTAATAGTTGTAGCCAGAACGTTAAAACATCTAGGATATGAACTATTCATTATAGCTCAGGATGATCTCTCTTCTAATGAGTGTACTTTCCTGAATGATAGACACCTGATAGCCGATGACGTGTGTGAGCGCTGGGACTCGGAGCGTGCTACGTGGTCATGTGTTGTTGCACCCGGTGTTCCTGTGGTGTCGAACCAACTCCGATTAGTCGTTCATCAGATTGGGACGATAGCAAGATCCTTTCCCGTGAAAACGGTCGCTTTGTTGATGTGTCTTTGCACGTTTCTGCACGCCATGCTGGGATTCATGTCGACAGATTTGATAGTTCGTTGATAGCCGTTGTGCGGCCGAGTATACAGTCACATCCCAGTGGTGACGAGAGCAGACAACACCACACGCCTTTTGTCCGCGCCAATCCAAGCGACGCCAACATGAGCGACTCCGCCGATTCGGGTGTCGACGCGGGTACCGACGCCGATGGGGACGACGGTGACCACGACGGCGGGCCGGCACAGGTCTCGAGTCCGAACTACCACAGCGAGAACCACACGGCCGCCCAGACCTGCGGCTGGACGGCTAACGCCCTGCGCGGCGAGGGGAAATGTTACAAGAACATCTACTACGGCATCGAATCGCATCGCTGCATCCAGATGACGCCCGTGGTCAAGTGCAACGAGCGCTGCGTCTTCTGCTGGCGGGACCACCAGGGCCACGCTTACGAGCTGGGCGACGTCGAGTGGGACGACCCCGAGGCCGTCGTCGACGCCTCGCTCG
Organism: Natrialbaceae archaeon A-arb3/5; assembly: GCA_046614585.1. Taxonomy (GTDB): domain Archaea; phylum Halobacteriota; class Halobacteria; order Halobacteriales; family Natrialbaceae; genus JBKKHI01. The sequence goes on from JBKKHI010000001.1 coordinate 190,369, forward strand.
AACTGCAGAAGCGGCTCCTCTCCGGGTTCGGCGGGAACGACGAGGTTCCGCGCGAGGTCTTCGAGCAATCGATGGAGCCGCGCCACGTCGCCATCTCGCTCGACGGCGAGCCGTCGCTGTACCCCTACCTGCCCGAACTCATCGAGGCGTTCCACGACCGGGATATCACCACGTTCCTCGTCTCGAACGGCACCAGACCCGAGGTGCTCCGGGAGTGTGACCCCACGCAGTTGTACGTCAGCGTCGACGCCCCCGAGCGCCACACCTTCGATCAGGTCGTCAAAGCCGTCGAGGACGACGCCTGGGACCGCCTGCTCGAGACGATGGACGTTCTCCGGGAGAAAGACGAAACCCGAACCGTCCTTCGGACGACGCTGGTCGACGGCGAGAACATGCACCACCCCGACTGGTACGCCGGCTTCTACCAGCAGGCAGACCCCGACTTCATCGAGCTGAAGGCGTACATGCACGTCGGCCACTCCCAGGGCCGACTCGACCGCTCGTCGATGCCCGACCACGAGGACGTCGTCGCGTTCGCCGAGGACGTCGGCGAGTACATGCCGGAATTCTCCGAGTGCAAGGGGGTCCCCTCGTCTCGCGTCGCGCTCCTCTCGAAGACCAAAGATACGTGGGTGCCAAAGCTCAAGAAAGACAGCGAGTTCTGGGCGCGCGATCCGGTGACGGGCGACTGATCGACCGACTCCTTACCCAGCGAGTTCGTCGAAGTGTTTCTCACAGAGCAGCGGCTCCGACTCGCTGACCACCTCGACCTCGCCGGTGTCGGTCGTGCTCGTCGTCGATGTACGTGCGGCGTACGTCGCGGGTTCCTCACACGAGCCGGCGTAACCACACCGCTCGGACTCGTCCGCAGTGCTGCCAGCTATCGATTCTTTGCACTCGTGGCAGATCAGCGCGAGCCGCTCGCCCGGCTCGGCGCGCGTCGTTACCTCGTACATGTGCTTCGTGATAGCGTCACAGTCCAAACAGCGGCTCATGGGCGATCCTACGACCGCCTCGAATATAGTACTGTGTAGCGAGAACAGCTAAGTAGCCGTATCAGTTACTTTTCCTCAAGTGAGTCTCCGATCGTTCATCGAAGCGGTCGACGGCGTTGCGTCGAAGCGGATCACCGTCGTCAGCGACGACGCGCCGGGCCCGCTTCAGGGAATGCTCGCTGAAACGTTCGACGAGCAGCCAGTGGATGTCGATTCCGCGGATGCAATCGAACGGCCGGCCGGTGACCTCGATCCCGACGTCGCCGCGACGCTGAAGTCGGCCGACGAGACGGCAGTCCTGTTCGAGGACGGAACGCCGACGGCGGCCTCCTCGATGGCCGACCTCTACGAGTCGATCCTCGCAGTCAACTCCGACCTGTTCGTCTCGGGAGCCCGCGGCCTCGGCGAAATCGAACTGCCGGACGTGCTCGCCGGGCTCGAGGACACGCGATTGCGGCTTCGTGGCTATCCGCTCGCGCACAAGGAGAAACTGTTGTTGATCCTCGTCTCGCGGTACATCGAGCAGTTGGCCTGGCTTGGTGAGGCCGGGACGATCCGGTCTGCGTTCCAGAAACTATCTCGGATCGACGACGAGATCGGAACCAGACGGGTCTACGGGAAACTCGACCGGGCTGGCGTCGACGTCCACGTCTACGGCGTCGACGACGGGCTCGATGTCCCCTTCGAGCCAACCGTTCACGCTGGCACCGAGCCGCGCTATCGTAACAGTTGGTTCGTCGTCTATCGACCTGACGGAGCGCCGACCGACCGAGCCGGTGCGCTCGTCTGTCTCGAGGACGAACCGCGGATCTGGGACGGCTTTTTCACGTTCGAACCGGATCGGGTTGCGGCGATAGACGAAGCGATCAGCGCCGAATTCGGCCCTGCCGTCGACACTGGGCCTCGATAGCCGCGAGGCAGCGACATCGGTGGACTTTTGCTGTGAGGTGACGACGCTCCGATATCGCACGCGTTCGATCGTTTGGCTGAACGCATCACGATTTCGTGATGCGTTCCACCTTCGATATGCTTTTCAGGGCTGATACCCAACCCGGTTGTATGTCAGTGACAGCGGAGTCCGCCGTCGGCTACGACGAACTTGCGGTTCTCAAACTTCTCGCACTTGAGGGCGGGCTCGAGGGTGACGTCAAAATCTCGTGTTCCGACCTCGCGGATCGACTCGACGCCTCCAACCAGACCGCGTCGCGTCGCCTCCAGCGCCTCGACGGTGCCGGGCTGCTCGACCGGGACACCGTTAGCGACGGACAGTGGATCGAGATTTCTGCCGACGGAGAGCGTGCGCTCCACGCCGAATACGAGGATTACCGCCGCATCTTCGAGACGGATACCGAGGTCACACTCGAGGGAACCGTGACGAGCGGCATGGGCGAAGGCCGCCACTACATCTCGCTGTCGGGCTACAAGCGCCAGTTCGAGGATCGGCTGGGGTACGAACCGTTTCTCGGCACGCTGAACGTCGACCTCCGCGAGGAAAGCGTCCGAAGACGGAGCGCCGTCTCCTCGCTCGACCCGGTCCCGATCGACGGCTGGGAGGACGAGGAACGAACGTACGGCCCCGCCGTCTGTTACCCTGCGACGGTCGAGACGGCCGATGGCGACGTGTACGAGGACACCCACGTCATCGCACCCGAGCGGACTCACCACGACGAGGACCAACTCGAACTCATCGCACCGGTCAAGCTTCGCGACGAGCTCGGCCTCGAAGACGACGATCACGTCACCGTCTCCGTGGGTGATCGCCCATGACGGGGCCGCACACCGAAGCCCGGTCGACCACGGACGGTGGAACGAACGCGGCGGCGGGGACGGACGCCGAGACGGATCCGGTCGAGCGTGCGCTCGAGTCGTTTCGGGCGGGCGAGCCGGTCCTCATTCACGACGCCGCCGACCGGGAGGGCGAGACCGACCTCATCTACCACGCCGACGCGGTCACGCCCGAGGCGGTCGCACGGATGCGAAACGACGCCGGCGGCCTGATCTGTGCCGCACTGAGCTACGAGGTGGCCGAGGCGTTCGATCTGCCCTTCTACGGCGAGGCGCTCGACCACCCCGCGGCGACCGGCCACGACCTCGGCTACGACGAGCGCTCGTCGTTCTCGCTGACGGTCAACCACCGCGACACCTACACGGGAATCACCGACGACGATCGATCGAAGACGATCCAGGCACTCGGCGAGGCCGCGGCCGACCCCGACGCCGTCGAGTTCGCAGCGGAGTTTCGCGCTCCCGGCCACGTTTACTTGCTAAAAGGCGCTCCCGAGTTGCTGACACAGCGTGAGGGACACACCGAACTCGGCCTCGCGCTCGCCGAAGCGGCCGACCTCCCCGGCGCGGTCGTCGTCTGTGAGATGTTAGACGACGAAACCGGCGAGGAACGCTCACCCGTCGACGCCCGCGCGTACGCTCGCCGCCACGGGTTTACCTACCTCGAAGGAAGCGACGTCACCGAACGGCTGGGCTGATCGCCAACCGACGAGTCTCAATCGCCGTCAGAGCCGAACGACGGACTCGTCGTCGATGCACCGCTTCGATAGACCGCGTACAGGATGAGCCCAGCGATGGCGAAATCGACGCTGTGCTCGACGAGGTGGTGGACTGTCATCGGAACGATCCCGAACACCGTGCCGAGTCCGACGATCGAGCGACCAACGAGCAGCCCGAGAACGATCGTGATCAACAGATACCGAAACGACCGGCGACGCGAGTACGCGACGACGCCACAGCAAAACAACACCGTCGTTCCGATAACCGCGAGAACGATCACGGCGAGGAGTACCGGGGCGAGTTCGGGGTTCAGCCACGCGACATCGAACGGATTCGTGTGATGCATCTCCGCCTGCGCGTATATCGCGCGTAGAGGGATGTATGTGCTTCGGTTGTAAATCTGACACTACGTCTTCGCTCAGACAGTGTCTCCGGAAAAGACAGGACAACGGCCGAGAAAGCACCGTTCTCGTCTCTCGGGAACGAGTAGAATCCGTTATCACGGTGGCGACGCTAGCGCCCGATATCGCCGCTACGAGACGATCGATGCCATGAACGAAACACGACGACAAATCAGAACACACGTCCGGGCAAACGCCGGCGTTCACTTCAACGAACTCGTCAGAAACTCCGAGTTCGCACCGGGACAGATCCAGTATCACATCCGGCGGCTGATCGACGAGGAAGAACTCGTCCGCGGGGAGTTCTACGGGCGAACGCACTACTACCCGCCGGAGTACGACGAGTGGGAGCGGGCCGCACTGGCACTCTTTCGTCGCGAAACGACCCGGGAGATCGTCGTCTACCTGATCGAACACGAGCCGACGCGACCGGATGCGATCGCGTCGGCTCTCGATATCGCCAGAAGCACGCTCGAGTATCACCTCGATCGGCTCGTCGAGCGAGAGATCGTCGAGAAGCGCTACGACGACCGTAATCGGGTCGTCCTCGAACTTGCGAACCCCGAACAAACGGGGCAGTTACTGACGACGGTCAAACCGACGGTTCCGGATCGGCTGGTCGATCGGTTTACCCGCCTCGTCGACAGTTTGCTCGAGTGACGGCGACGGGTACCGTTCGGCATCGAGTATCGTTCGGCATCGAGCCGGCAGCGTTCGATCCCATCCGCTCGAACGCGGATTTCTCCGGAAATCGCGAACACTTAGTACGGTGGCTTGTAACACTCACCACCATGGGATTCGACGAGATGGACGTCGATACGATCTGGATGGACGGCGAGTTCGTCGACTGGGACGACGCGCAGGTCCACGTTCTCACGCACGGGCTCCACTACGGCAGCGGCGTCTTCGAGGGCGCACGCTGTTATGACACCGAGCAGGGGCCCGCGATCTTCCGCTGGGAGGAACACTTAGAACGGCTCTATCAGTCCGCACAGCCCTACGAGATGGAGATCGATCACTCAGCTGAGGAACTCACCGAGGCGACGATCGAACTCATCGAGCGCCAGGACCTCTCCTCGTGCTATATCCGCCCGATCGCCTTTTACGGATACAACTCACTCGGCGTCAGCCCAGAGGACTGCCCGACGCGCACCGCTATCGCCGTCTGGCCGTGGGGTGCCTACCTCGGCGAGGAGGCCCTCGAACAGGGGATCGACGTGATGATCTCGACGTGGCGCAAACACGCTTCGAGTCAGATCCCGACCAACGCCAAGACGACGGGGCTGTACGTCAACAGCATGCTCGCGGGCGAGGAAGCGCGCCGCCACGGCTACGCCGAAGCGATCGTCCTGAACAAGGAGGGCAACGTCGCAGAAGGGCCCGGCGAGAACCTCTTTCTCGTTCGCGACGACGAGATCTACACGCCCGGTCTTTCCGAGTCGATTCTCGATGGCATCACCCGCGACACCGTGATCACGCTCGCCGAGGATCTCGGCTACACGGTCCACGACAACGTCTCGATCTCGCGGGGCGAACTCAACACGGCCGACGAGCTGTTTTTCACCGGCTCCGCGGCCGAGGTCACACCCATCCGAAAGGTCGACAACGTCGTCATCGGCGACGGCTCGCGCGGCCCGGTCACCGAAAACGTCCAGTCGAAATTCTTCGATGTCGTCGAGCGAAAGACCGACGAGTACGACGAGTGGTTCAGGTACGTCTAGATTCCTCTCTACTTGTGGACGGGGTTCGCCATCGCTCGTCGAACGACCAACGACCGAGCCTGTTCGACGCCGCGGCGGAGTACGACGTTCATCGGCACCGCAACAAACGTTTATCAGCGCCCCTGTGGTCGACAGTATCGAAATGACCTCCCCGCGCCCATCCACCACGGACCGACGAACCGTTCTGACGGGGCTCGCTGCAACTCTCGGCTCGATCGGACTCGCAGGGTGTACGGACGACACTGACACCGACGGCGACGACGAGCTAACGAACGGGTCAGATTCGAGCGACAACTCCGATTCGAACGACGACGGGCTCTCGGGTGAGGTTCACGAGGAGTACGAGTCGACCGACGTCTCCGTCATGACCCCCGACGGCGAGGAACTGGGTAACGTGACGGCGGCGATCGTCGACACGCCGGAGCGCAGACGCGTGGGGCTGAGCGAGACCGACGAGCTACCCGAGGATCGGGGTATGCTGTTCGTCTACGACGAGGTCGACGACCGAACGTTCGGCATGCCGAACATGTCGTTCGGGATCGACATCGTGTACGCCGACGACGAGGGGGTTATCACGGAGATTCATCACGCACCCCAGCCCGACCCGGACGAGGACGGAACCGAACCCGAACACGTCTATCCCGGACGCGGCCAGTACGTGCTGGAAGTCGTCTACGAGTGGACCGACGAGCACGACGTCGAGGAAGGGGACGTCCTCGAGTTCGATCTGGACGGCTGATCGAATCACAGCCCGTCCCGACAGATGAGCCGAGAGTCGTCTCCCAGAAAATCTAATTGTGTTGGCATGGAGGTGCGGTCATGGGCCGACTCGAGCCACAGTTCGACGACGAGACGGTTATCGTAACGGGGGCAGCGTCCGGCATCGGCCGCGAGGTCGCGCGCCGGTTCGGTGACGCGGGCGCGTCGGTCCTCGTCGCGGATATCGACGAGGAACCGAAAGACAGCGACGTGCCGACCCACGAGCTGATCGAACGTGAGGGTGGAACGGCCGAGTACGTCGAAACGGACGTCACGGATCGCGACCAGCTCGAGACGCTCGTCGAGTCGGCCCGCGAGTTCGGCGGCGTCGACGTCATGATCAACAACGCCGGGCTGTACGTCGGCGGGTCGATTCTCGAGCTTACGCCGGCGGAGTTCGACCGGATACACGCCGTCAACGCCAGAGGGACCTACTTCGGCACCCAGATCGCTGCACTCGACATGATCGAGCGCGAGGAGCCGGGCTGTATCATCAACACTGCCTCGATCAGCTCGAGCGTTGCGCAGTTCGATCAGGTCCAGTACGACTCCTCGAAGGGCGCGATTCGGATGATCACGCGCGGTGGCGCGCTAGAACTCGCAGAGTACGGTATCAGGGTGAACGCGGTCGCACCCGGGCAGATCGCGACGGAGTTTCTCGAGGGCTGGACCGAGGAAGCGACCGAGAAGGCGGCGTCCGACGAACTCGTCAAACCCGTCCCGCTCGGCCGTGCAGGCACACCCGAGGACCTCATCGGGGCGTTCTGCTATCTCGCCAGCGAGGACGCGAGCTACGTGACCGGCGAGATGCTGTTCGTCGACGGCGGCTGGCAGGTGTTCTGATCGACTTCTGACGGCCGTCATCCGACGGCGATTCCGCTGGATCCGTGGCCGACCGGTTAGCACAATCTTTGTTTCGAGAGTACAGGTTACGCGTCGGTTTCGCCTCACAGTCCCAGACTATGGATTCTCCGCAGAGACGGATGCGGAACGCCGAACGCGCCTGCATCAAAAGCGTTCGTCGGCGAACTCGGTCAGTAAGCGTTCGAAACCGAGTTCACCGAGACACCCAGTTCTGAGACTGCAACGGTTCGATCGTCCCGCTCAGTCGTCGTCATCCGCCGTCTTCTTCGAGCGGTCCGAGCTGGCGGTCGCCTCGTCGATGACGTCGATGGAGACGCCCGCGTCCATCCCACGGTGACGGTCCGCGTCGCCGAATCCGGCGCTCAAGACCCGCGTCAGCGCGTCCTCGACGTCCTCGTCGAGTTCGGTGATCCGGTCAGACTTGACCTCGATGACGAATCCGGTCGTGATGTTCGGCGACGTCGGTAAGAAAAGTACCTCTCGGCCGTCCTCGGTGATCTTGCCCGTCTTGAACGCGGTCATCCTGAGCCCCTCCCAGACCTCGAGTTTGACCGGGGTCTGGAGGGATTCCTGCTCGCCGAAGGCGGTCTCGGCGGCCATTTTCGAGGCGTTGTAGACGACGCGCATCACGGGGACGCGGTTGGCGACGTTGTCGACGACGCGCTCGACGAGTCCGCCGACGGTCGTCCGCATGAGATAGCCAACCGAAAGCGTGAGAATCGTAAAGACGGTCAGTGTGACGACGACACGGAGGAACTGGGCGAGTTGCTCGCGGGTCTGGACGGCCTGGTCGCTGTCGCCCGGAACGAGCGTCTCGAGGGCGTCAGGATCGAGGATCAGTCCGGGCGTGACCCCGGCGACGAGTCCGTAGATCCAGTAGATGACGTAGAGGGTGATGAGAATCGGGCCCAGGACGATCAGCCCGCTCGCAAAGTCCCGCTTCCACGAAGCCATGTTCTCAGACTCACACCACGGGCTAATGAGCCCTTCCCTTTAGCGGCCGGCGACAGCGCGGACGGCGAATCGGAGGTTTTCTTTCCGCTCTCTCACGCGTCGGTAGAAGTAGGACAGCCAGCGGTCGCCGTACGGAACGTACTGGTAGATCTCGTACTCGGTGGCCAGTTCGTCCTGGGCGTCCTCGCGAACGCCCATCAGCAGCTGAATCTCGAAGTCGGTGCCGTATTCTTCGTGGAGGGCGGTCGCGTACTCGATCATCGCCGGATCGTGGCTGCCGACGGCGATGCCGCCGTCGAACTGCTCGAACGCGTACTCGAGGAGAAATTGGTACTCCCGGTTGATCCGATCGGAATCCGTGTAGGCGATCTCGGCTGGCTCGTCGTAGGCACCCTTGACGAACCGGACCTTGCCGGGAACGTCGGCGAGTCGTTCGACGTCCCCTCGCGTTCGTTTGAGGTTCGCCTGGAGACAGACGCCGACGCCACCATCGTACTTGCGGGCGAGCGCTTCGAAGGCGTCAACGGTTGCGTCGGTCGTCGTGTGGTCTTCCATGTCGATCCAGACGAAGACGCCGCGGTCGGCTGCGGTGGCGACGATGTCCGCGAGCGTCTCACGAAAGACGTTCTCACCGAGGTCGAGCCCCAACTGCGAGGGTTTGACCGAGATGCAGCCGTTGAGATCCGAGCGAGCGATGTCCTCGATGAGCGTGCGATAGGTCGCCGCATCGGCCTGGACGGACGAACGCTCGCCGTGGTGTTCGCCGAGCAGGTTGACGATCGCGCCAATATCTCGCTCGTTGAGCCGGCGGACGTGATCGAGCGCCTCGGCGGGGGACTCGCCGGCGACGAACCGGCTCGCGATCGGCGGGAGCATATTCGGTGTATCGAGTTCGAGCCGTAAGGGTATTTTTGCGCCGGTGAGCCCTCACTGGGTCGAAGTCGGTGAATCGAGTTGTCGGCTCACGACGAACAGCGAGCCGACGAGCAACGCGACTCCGATCGGTAACAGCAACTCGAAGAACAGTAGTAGCGTTCCGGTCAGTTGGATGCCGAGCAGGAGGACGACGACCGGTGCACAGCAGGCGGTCCCGGACAGCAACGCAGGGATGCCAGCGAGGATGCCGGCGGATTGCGAGCCGACACCGCAGGCGGCGGGCTGGCGCCAGGCCAGATACGAGATGCCGATATTGATGCCGACGAGCGTCCCGATTACCAGCCCGATAACCGTGTTGAACGACAGCTGGTACGTCGCTATCCCGGCACGGACGAGGACAAGCGGTTCGTACATGACGCTTCCAAACGTCTGCTGAAAGAGCCGGTCGAGCGGACGCTCAGTGACGATCACGTCGAACTGGGTCGATCCAAATCGAAGCTTGTCGATGGCGGAGAGGTACGCCGCGAGATACGCCAGTACCGAGACGAGTGCCACGGCCCGCGAGTGGCGATTTCGAAGCGTCATCCGGACGGCGGTTACGACGGACGTCATCGGTCGCCTCCCTCGTGATCGACGGCGTTCCGGTTACGCATAGACTGTCGTGGTCGGGTAGTACGCGACCCACGCGAACCAGTAGGCATCGATCGAACAGAGTCGATCGAGCGGGAGGTCGTCGGGATCGTACTCGTGTTTTGGTCGTCGATGACGGTTCCGCGATCGTCTGTGAACGAATCACCATCCGGGTTGGCGTAGACATGCGCCGTATCCAGAGACTGATCGTGCACCGCTACGACGGGTGTCTCGCCGATCGTTCCCTCGATGAGGCCGACCTCGTGAAGTGATTCTTTACGGAACGCCGCTGCCCCTTCGCTCGTTCGGACGCCATAAACCCACTCTTTCGCGTGGTACGTGTCGTCTGTGTGGGTGTTCTCGAACGGCGTACTGCTGCTGTCGTAGTAGCCACGAATCTGGTAGGAATCGAACTCGTAGTCGCGCGCGAAGCCGGTTCGTTCGGACATGACCAGCGTATCCGGATACACATCGCGCCACTGCTCCCACGTGGTTCGTACGACGTTGAACTCCCGAAGCGCCGCCCCGCCGTCCGTCTCGTGCCACGGACCTGGGATCGATACCGCGGGAATCTGTGGCCACCACCGCTCCGCTTTGCGGTCGTACATCACGAGGTTGTTGTTGATCAGCATCCTGGAGACACCGAACTCGGTGTCGCCGCGTTCGAACGCCTGTGCGGTCCCGGTCAGCGGACAGTAGGTGAGGCTGATCGGCGTTCCCTCGAGTTCGTCGTTGACGATTTCGTGATGAACGAGTACGCGTCGTGGATACGCCTTCGCCTGTCCGTCTCGAACGATCCCGAGAACGGGCATTTCAGCGACGAGGAAGCCGGCTTCGACGGGTGAGACGAACTCTGGATCGTCGACGGAGGGGATACCGTCCTGCGGCGGTCCGCCATCGGTCGCACGTTCGGACAGTTCCTCTACCGACAGCGGAATCGGTCGCGTTCGATCCGAGAACGGCGGCGCATCGTCGGGCTCGTCCGTCGGTGGTGAATCGCCGACGAAAACGGGGTCGAAGTCAGACTCGAGCGTAAACTCGCGGTCGCCGACTGAACTCTCTTCGGGGTCATCGGTTTCTTCTTCTCCCTCAAGACAGCCGGCGAGACCGACCGCCGAGACACCGATGGCCGCGAGAACGGATCGGCGGCGGACACGCTCGGACATGATACTGATTAGCATGACTGGCTGTCACATAACATTAGTGCGGTCATGCGTACGGTTCGCACAACAGCTGAGAAACTGGATCTCGATGACCGCAGCTTGTCATCCTCGTTGCCACAGCGTCGAGACGCTCGAAGCCGGTGGGAAACTCGAGAACGTCGTCCTCGCTCCGACTCATGCGGTCTGCTGTAACGATTCATCTGGATAATCGCAAACCGTCGATGATTGTCGCGGCAGTGACTGATAACAGCCCGTATCAGAAGGATTGCACGCCGGTTCCGGCGCAGCCGTAAGCTACGGCCAGAGCCCGCGAACCGCCTTCGCTTCCGCGATCCGCGAGAGCGCGACGACGTAGGCCGCGTCGCGCCAGGTCAGCCCCTTGGCCTCGACCTCCGTCCGGACGTCGTCCCAGGCGGCGAGCATCTTCGACGCGAGTTCGTCGTTGATCTCCTCGAGCGTCCACTGGCGACGGTTGATGTCCTGGAGCCACTCGAAGTAGCTGACGGTCACGCCGCCGGCATTGGCGAGGATGTCGGGGATGACGTGGACGCCGCGTTCCTCGAGGATGGTATCTGCGGCGAACGTCGTCGGTCCGTTTGCCCCTTCGACGAGGATATCGGCGTCGATGTCGTCGGCGTTTTCGTCCGTGATGACGTTACCGACGGCGGCCGGGATCAGGACGTCTACGTCTAACTCGAGCACCGCCTCGTTGCGCAGGGTTTCCGGCGCGTCCTGTTCGAGCACGGCTTCGGGCTCTTCCTCGTGGCTGGGAATCTCGTGCGTATCGAGTCCGTCCGGATCGTATATGGCACCGTTGACGTCGCTGACGGCGACGACGGTCGCACCCCAGTCGTCGAGCAGGCGGGCGGCGTTCGCGCCGACGCTGCCGAAGCCCTGGACGGCGACCGTCGTCTCCGCGAGGTCGTAGTCGTAGTAGTCGATGGCCTCGCGGGCGATGATCGCGGTCGAACGGCCGGGTGCCTCCTCGCGGCCGTGGCTGCCGCCGATGACAGGCGGCTTGCCGGTTACGACGCCGGGAATGGTCTCGCCCTGTTGCATCGAGTAGGCGTCCATGAACCAGGCCATCGTCTGGGCGTCCGTCCCCATATCCGGCGCTGGGACGTCTTTCGTCGGGCCGACGATATCGCGTAGCTCCTCGGCGAACCGACGGGTGAGCCGTTCGGTCTCGTCCTCGCTCAACGACTTCGGATCGGCCGCGATACCGCCCTTTCCGCCGCCGAAGGGCAGATCCATCACGGCGCACTTCCAGGTCATCCACATCGAGAGGCCGATGCACTCCTCGGCGGTCACGTCGGGGTGGTAGCGCAGCCCGCCCTTGTAGGGGCCGCGAACGTCGTCGTGCTGGGAGCGATAGCCCGTAAAGACCTCGACGCTCCCGTCGTCGCGTTCGAGCGGGACCGATACCCGCTGTACTCGCGTCGGGTGTTTGAGCCGCTCGATGACGCCTGAGTTGACGTCGACGTGCGTCGCCGCGCGCTCGAGCTGGCGACGGGCGATAACGAGCGCCGAGTGAGAGCCGTCAGCGTCGGTTTCGGCCGACGATTCGACACCGGTCGTCCGATCGGAGGTGTTTGCAGTCATTGAGTTGGGTGGTAAACGTCGGGAAAAGCGCGGTACAACGTTTGTCGGTACGTTGGACTGATGGAAAACGTTTGTGCGGACTGGTTCGAGTACGTCACCGATCGGAACCACCCCGATTAAGAGATGCCGGTCCGTTCCGGCCGATATGGCAGTACTCGAGACAGTCGTGATCGCGTTCTGGGCGATGTTGCCGGCCTACGTTCCGAACAACGCCGCGGTGCTGGCCGGCGGCGGCCGACCGATCGACGGCGGGCGAACGTGGGGCGACAAACGCGTTCTCGGCGACGGGAAGACCTGGCGCGGCACCGCGGCCGGAACCGCTGCCGGTCTCGCGCTCGCCGCCATCCTCACGGTACTCGCCCCCGAGGTCAGCGCCGCGATCGGCGTCGACGTCCCCGCGTTCGAACCGCTCGCCGCGCTCGGCCTCGCCGGCGGTGCGATGCTCGGCGACATCCTCGCCTCGTTCCTCAAGCGCCGCAGCGGCCGCCAGCGCGGCGCGATGTTCCCCGGACTCGATCAGCTCGATTTCGTCGTCGTCTCACTCCCCCTGACCGCGCTGCTCGCGACCGGCTGGTTCCGCGAGGTGTTCACGTGGGAAGTCATCCTCGTCGTCGTCGTGCTCACGCCGATTCTCCACGTGACGACGAACATGATCGCCTACAAACTCGGGCTGAAGAACGAACCCTGGTAATCCAGCGGCGGACCCTTTTTCACTCGTCGAGACGCCGCTGCAGTTCCTGGACCCTCGAGACGAGTTCGATCGGCGCCGTTCCATTGACGTCGATCGACTCGAACTCGTCGAGGACGGCCTTCGCCTTCGGATCGACCGTCTCTCCTGGCTCGTCCGGGTCCCCGCCGTCGGCGTTCGCAGGGCCGCGGAACTGGCCGCTCGAGAGGTCGAACACCGTCTGGACCGGGTCGCTCGAGCCACCCTTTGCCTCGATGGCCTTCTCCTCGCGCAGTCGCGCCAAGACGTCGCGGGAGCGCTCGACGACGGGATCGGGAACGCCCGCGAGATCGGCGACGTGGATGCCGTAGGAGCGATCGGTCGGTCCGTCCCGGACGGTTCTGAGGAAGGTGACGTCGCCGTCGCGCTCGTCGGCGGCGACGTGGACGTTCGCGACGCGAGGCAGGTTCTCGGCGAGCCCGGTCAGCTCGTGGTAATGCGTGGCAAAGAGCGTTTTCGCCTGCACCTCGTTGTGCAGATACTCCGTCGCGGCCCAGGCGATCGAGATGCCGTCGTAGGTCGCGGTGCCGCGGCCGACCTCGTCTAAAATCACGAGCGACTCGTCGGTCGCCGTGTGGAGAATGTTCGAGAGTTCGCTCATCTCGACCATGAACGTCGAGCGACCCTGTGCGAGCTCGTCGAGCGCGCCGACACGGGTGAAGATGCCGTCGACGAGACCGATCTCGGCCTCTTTAGCCGGGACGAAGCTGCCGACCTGCGCGAGCAGGACGATGCAGGCGACCTGGCGCATGTACGTCGACTTGCCGGACATGTTGGGACCGGTGACTACAAGGAAGCCCCGGTCCGTGCCGTCCATCCGGACGTCGTTCGGGACGAACTCGGTCGTCTGCTCGACGACCGGGTGGCGACCCTGTTCGATGTCGAGTGCGTCGCCATCGTGGAGGGCGGGCTTGATCCAGCGGTTCTCGGCCGCGTGGGTCGCCAGACTCGCGAGCGCGTCGACGGTCGCGAGCGCCCGGCCGACGTCCTGGAGGAGTTCGGCTCGCTCGGCCACCTCGGCTCGTAACTCCTCGAACAGCTCGTACTCCAGGTCGCCGCGTTGGTCTTCGAGTCGCAGGATATCGCGTTCTTTCTCCTCGAGTTCGTCCGTCGTGAACCGTTTGGAGTTCTTGAGCGTCTTGATCTGCTCGTAGTGGTCCGGCACCCCGTCGGCGGCCGATTTCCCCACCTGAATGTAGTAGCCGTCGGTCTTGTTACGATCGACGGTGACGTGGCTCAGGTCGTGCTGGCGCTTCTCGCGGTCGGCGAGGCTATCGAGCCACTGCTTGACCTCCTCGTGGCGGTCGATCACCTCGTCTAGCTCGTCGTCGTAGCCTCGCTGGAAGAGCTCCCCCTGGGTGACCGTCGACGGCGGCTCCTCGGCGATGGCGTCGGACAGCGTCTCGCGCAGTTCGCGGGCCGCCTCGCGGTCCGGTCGGTCGACGATTTCGGGCAGCGGCGAGTCGGCCAGTTCCGGCGTGGACTCGATCGTTTCGGCGAGCGCGGGCAGGACGGCGAGCGTGTCCCGGACGGCGAGCATATCGCGCGCGTCGGCGCTGCCGTGAGTCGCCTTCGAGGCCAGCCGCGCGAGGTCATAGGCGTCGCCGAGCGTCTCCCGGATCTCGTCGCGAGCGAGCGCAGCTGAGGACAGCGCCGCGACGCTCTCCTGGCGCGTCTCGAGCACCGCGAGCGATCGGCGAGGCCGCTGGAGCCACTCCTTGAGCAGCCGGCCGCCGGCGCTGGTCTCGGTGTGATCGATCGTCTCGAATAACGAGCCGTCGCCGTCGCCGTGCATCGTTTCGCTCAGTTCGAGATTGCGCTGAGTCGTCGCGTCCAGCGTAACGTGGTCGTCGCCGCGATGGGCCTGAATGCGCGTCATCGAGGCCAGCACGCCTGCGCCGGTCTCCTCGACGTAGGCGAGGATCGCGCCCGCGGCGGCGAGCGTCGGGTCGCCGACTGACAGCCGCTCGACCGTCTCGCGGCCGAACTGCTCGCGAACCGTTCGGGCGGCACGCTTAGGGGCGAAGGTTTCCGTCTCGTGGAGCGTGAGCGCGGCGTCGGCGCGGTCGCGGACGGCGCTCAGCAGGTCGTCGTCCGCCCGCGCCTCGGGGCCCGGAAGTACCTCGACGGGGTCGAAGCGGTACAGTTCCGTCAGCGCCTCGTCTCTGTCTTCGGCCTCGGCGACGAGGAATCGGCCGGTCGTCACGTCCGCGAACGCGAGGCCGTAGGCGGCGTCCGTCGAGCCGAACGCGCTCGCCTCGCCGTCGACGACTGCCGCGAGGTACTGTGCGTCGGCGTCGGTCGTTTCGAGTAAGGTACCTGGCGTGACGACGCGGACGACCTCGCGCGCGTGGCCCGACTCCGTCTCGTACTGGTCGGCGACGGCGACCCGGTAGCCGCGCTCGACTAAGGCCTTGAGATAGGGCGTCAGATCGTCGAGCGGCACGCCGGCCATCGGGTACGACGAGCCGTGTGACGATTTTTGAGAGACTTTCAGATCGAGCTCTTCGCTCACCGTCTCGGCGTCCTCGCCGAAGAACTCGTAGAAATCGCCACACTGCATCGCCAGCAGCTCCGCGTCGGTCCCCTCTTTGAGCGAAAAGAACTCGCCGACGATCCCCGTCGCCTCTGTCATGTGCGGTGACTGGCGGGCCACGACAAAAACCCTGCGGGATCCGCGGTGGAAGTAACCGTATTGGGCCATCGCCGGTCCGAGACGGACTGTCGGCGGGCCGTACCGACACGACCGGGAGGACGGATCGTCGTTGTGCTGATACATCGTCACGACAGACCGTTTGAACGCCGCTCTCACTTCACGTATCGATCGTTGTGACACTCATCGCTGCGTTCGTACCGGGTTCTATTACGATCGCCGTCCTACCTTGTGAGACGAACCCAATGGCTGCATCCCGCGACCATCGCGTACTGATCCCGATCGATGTCCTCAGTGGCGAATCCGTTCCCCGGACGGTCGTCGACGCGTTCGCATCGGTTCCCGTCGTGTTGCTCGGCTACCGGGAAATCCCCGATCAGACCGGGACCGGTCAGGCGCGTGACCAGTACGAAGCACGCCTGCGAAACGAACTCGACGACGTTCGGCGAACGTTCGAAGACGCCGGCTGTCTCGACGTCTCCACTCGAGTCGTCTTTACACACGATCGCCTCAAAACCTTCGAGCGGGTCGCCGTGGAGACGGAGTGTGCCGGCGTCCTGCTGGTCAATCCCGCACCCGTTCTCGAGTCGGTCCTCGTCGCGATCCGAAGCGACGTCAACCTCGAGTACATCGCCCAGTTACTCGGCGCGCTCGTGGCGGACACCGACCTCGAGGTGACCTTTTTCCACGTCGTCTCCGACGAGGACGACCGCGACCGTGGGACCGAACTCCTCGACGACGCCGTCGACGAACTGGTCGAACTCGGAATCGATCGCAATCGAGTCCACACGGCGCTCAGCGTCGATGGCTCGCCGTCGCGGGAGATTCTGGATGTGGCGAGCGAGCACGACCTGCTCGTCGTCGGCGAGAGTCGCCCGTCGATTCGTCGATTTATCTTTCGTGACCGAGCGAAAACGCTCGCCAGAAAGACCGTCGATCCCGTGCTCGTCATCCGTGGGGAGTACCTCGAGGTCGCCGACGCGGACGAATCGACAGCCACCGGGGGCGAAAACGGCGACACCACCTGACTCGTCGGGGTCAGCGACGCACCACCGATTTGAGAGATCAACTCGATCAGTGATACCACCGGTTTAAAAGTCCCCCCGATCAGGACTCCTCGGTACTCACAGGCCGGTCAGCGTCCCCCTCGCGATGTCGAACGACGAGTACCGGACCGACCGACTCGGTTGCGACGCGTTCGGCTTCCTCGCCGAAAACGAGCGTCCGGAGTGACGGTGCACGTTCGCCCATGACGATGGCGTCGTGATCGACGGCGGCGGTGACGAGCGACTCGAGCGGCGGTTCGCCGACCGCGAGTTCGGTTCGAACCGTGATCCCGTCTCCGGAGAGCATTCGAGTGCTCGTCTCGAGGAGTTCCCGGCCGGCGGTCTCCTCGTCAGTCGCCAGAAAGAGCGTAACGTCTATCTCGCGGTCGCCGACCAGTTCCGCGACGAACGAGACGATCCGTTCGACGGCGACGTCGCCGGTCAACGCGACGAGTATCCGATCGACGGGGCCAGTCGCGCCCGGAATAGCGTAGACCGCCGACTCCGTCGCGTCCGCAACTCGATCGACCGTCTGCTTGCGGTCGTGGGTGAAGACGAGGCGATAGTCGGCAGTTCCGTCTCCCGCCCCGAACTCCGTTGCGAGATCCTCGAGCGCGTCCGTGGCGCGCTCTTCGTACTGCAGCCGTGCCTGATCCGGCGGCGTTTGCTCCGGTAGGACGTGATAGCCCAGCACGGTCACGTTCATCGGCTCGAGCAACGCCGTGAGCCCGGCCGAGACCGATTCCCCCTCGAGTATTTGCAGCGGAACGAGTATGCGTGTCATAGTGCACCTTTCAGTTCGACGTCGCGGGCGTAGTAGAAATACCAGCCGACGGTCACGAGCATGATCCCACCGCCGACGTACCGGGAGGCGGGTTGCATGAACGCGATCAACGCGAAACTACAGATCGCACCGAGCGCCGGGACGACGGGGTAGCCGGGGACTCGAAAGTCGGGATCGTACCACTCCGGCTCGTCACGACGCAACGCGATGAGCGCTACGCAGATCAGCCCGTACATGATGAGGTGGAGAAACGACGCAACCTCGGCGAGCAGTTCGACGCGCCCCGTCGCCGTCAACACCAGAATCGGCCCGCCGGCAAGCCCCAGCGCGACGTGTGGCGTCCCGTACCGGAGGTTGATCCGGCTCGCTCGCTGAGGCAAGAGGGCGTCTCGCGAGACCGCGTAGATGGCTCGAGACGTGCTGAGCACCGACGCGTTGGCGCTGGACATCGTCGCGAGCAGGCCGCCGAAGACGATCGCGAACGCACCGATCGAGCCGAGATAGTAGCGGCCGACCTCGACCATCGCCGTCTCGCCGAATCCCGCAAGCGCTTCTCTGCCGAACGCGCTCGTCGCGACGAAGATCGTCACCACGTAGAGAACGCCGACGACGAGCACCGAGCCGACCATCGCCAGCGGCAGGTTTCGGCCGGGATCTTTCATCTCGCCGGCGACGGTCGCCACCTGTGCGAAGCCGAGATACGAGGTGAACACCAGCGCCGCCGTCGTGAGCACGGGGAAGGCTCCTTCCGGGGCGAACTGCTCGGGAGCCGTCGGCTCGCCCAGGAGCCCGACGGCATCGAGCCCGCCGTATCCGAGAAACACGACCAGTATCGACAACAACAACGCGACGACGCCGTTCTGGAGTTTCGCCGCGTTTTCGGTCCCCGTGACGTTCAACGCGATGAATCCTGCACCGAACAACAACGCGACCGGGATGACCAGCTCCGTCCCGACCGCGATACCGAGTTCGGCCAGCGTGTCCACGGCGTAGTAGCCGAAGCCGACGAGGTAAAACGCCGAGGCGAACACCAATCCGAACCACAGCGAGAGTCCGACGACGGCCCCGGCGAGCGATCCGAGTCCGCGCGAGATGAAGTAGTAGCCGCCGCCGCTTTTCGGCATGGCCGTCGCGAGTTCCGACGCCGGTAACGCGACCAGCAAGGCGACGACGGCGCCGATGGCGAACGAGACCGACGCGGCCGGTCCGGCGTTGCCCGCCGCCAGCCCGGGAAAGACGAAGATGCCCGCACCGATCATCGTCCCGATCCCGATCGCGAGACCGCCGGTGAGTCCGAGCGTTCGCTCGAGTTCGGCGTCGTCGGTAATCGTCGCCTCCTCGGTCTCGACCGTCGGCTCGACCTGCGGTGACTCCCCGTCGACGTTGGTTCCTTCGGCCGACGGTCCTTGGGCTGGTGGCGGATCGTCGTCCATACTGGCTGTGCTCTCGCCGGACGGATAGTTTTACTGCCATTTCTGGCTCGCGACCGTGTTCGTCCTCGTACCGGTCGGTGATTGCCGTCCGATAGCCACGCCCGACCAGTTCGTTGAGATGGCGTGAAAACATTACACTGTATCGCCAGTCGCTGCGCGTCGACCACTTCTTTGAGCGAACCGATCTCGTCGCCACTGTCGTCACTGCGTGGGTGTGTTCCAACGGATAACGTGCTGGGATTCTCGCGTATCAGCGCAGCCGACTGCGGATTTCCGTAGATCGTGCGGCTGACCGTACTCCCTACCGAATCTCGTCCGATTCGACCTCGGTTAGTTCGTCGACCCCCTCGACGATCGCCGTCACGCGCTTTCTCGCCTCCTCGTTCGCGTCGACGAGCTCGTCAGTTTCGGCCGCAATCTTGTTTGCGGCCTCCATAGCTTCGTCGGCCATTCCCGCAATTTCTTCGGTGCTTGCGGCCTGATCGTCCGTCGCGGTTGCGACCTCATTGACGCCGGAGGCCGCCTCGCCGATGGCCGTCTCGATCTCGCCGAGGTTCTCGACGGTCTCCTCGACGAGGTCGACGCCGTCTTCGATCTCGTCGTTCGCCTCTTCGAGGCTCTCGACGGTTTCTTCGGTATCGTCCTGTATCTGATTGACCATCCGTTCGATGTTGGTCGCTTCCTCCTGGGACTCCTCGGCGAGCGATTTGACCTCGTTCGCGACGACCGCGAACCCGTCGCCGGCTTCGCCGGCCGTCGCCGCCTCGATCGAGGCGTTCAGTGCGAGCAGGTTGGTCTGGTCGGCGATGTCGTTGATGACCTCGACGATCTCGTCGATCCGCTCGACGCCCTCGCGGAGGTCCTCGACGTCGTCGGTGACTTCGCCGGAGGCGCTTTTCACGCGCTCCATCTTATCGATGGCTTCCTCGGCCGTCTCCGCCGTTTCGTTCGCGACGTCTTCGGCGCGTTCTGTCGTGGCGCTTACCTCCTCCGTGTTGGAGGCGATCTCCTCGACGGTCGCGCTCAGGTTCGACATCTCGCCGGCGATTTCGGCCGTCGAGGACGACTGTTCCTGCGCGTAGTCGTTGATCTCTCTGGTTCCATCGTCGACTCGCTCGGCGTACTCGGACAGCTCCTCGACCGACGTTTCGAGGTCCTCTCGTACGTTGTCACGTTGTTGCTCGCGTTGCTCGAGCTCGGCCAAAAACCCGCTTACGCGGGTATCCATCGCGAGGTACTGATCCATGACGGCCGCGCGAAGGAACGAGAGCGAGCGCTCGACGGCCTCGTCGACCGCTTCCTCGACGTCGCCGCCGGCCGATCCGTACTCGTCTTTGACCTCGTCGCCGATTTCGGAGAGGACGCGGTCGTAGTAGAGCCCGAACGAGCCGACGTAGTGGTGGAAGCCGGCTTCGAGGAACGGATCGACGGCGGGCGAGCCGGCTCGCTGTTCGAAAAACGACGCGTCGTATCCGCCCTCGCCGAAGCCACGGAGATACGACTGCTGTTCTCGCTCGAACTGGTCGGCGGTGAGGCTACTCTGTCGGAGTTCCTCCGCGACTGCCTGCTGGTTCGTGATGTTGTTGTGGTACTCAGCCGGCAGATCACGGCTCGCGCGTTCGAAAACTGGAGAGAGAGATTCGAGGCGGCGTTCGTCCTCGGCGGTGAATCCGACATACTCCTTAAGCTGCTGTATCGTCGCCCGATCAACACTGCTCGCTTGCTGTGTGGCTCGCTCGCTCGACCCGGGCGACGATTGCCCATCCTGATACGACATACACCACTAACTGACAGTCACGTCCATAAGTATTGTTGCCGCGTAATTATCATACTGCTGTTTTTTCCACCGTTCACCGTTGTATGGCTCCACGAGGCCATAGGATTGGGTATAGAACACTTATTGCAGTGATGCGTGTCATCATTCCACTCGGCTATCCCCTTCCTGACATTTACTCACGGCTGGTTCCAACAGATCAAAACAACGTCCCACCGAGCGGAACGTCCGACTCCGGCTCGACGAGGACTGGGAACCCGTCCTCGTCCGGGACGCCGACCGTCAAGACTTCGGAGTTGTAGCCGGCGATCCGCACCGAGCCGAGGTTCGTCGCACAGAGGACCTGTTTCCCCTCGAGTTCGGCGGGCTCGTAGTGATGATCCAACTGCGCTGCGGACTGGACCTCTTCCTCGCCGAGGTCGATCCGGAGTTTGGTCATCTTCGGTTTGTTCGCCTCCGGGAACGATTCGGCTGCGAGCACCTCGCCCACGCGAATATCGGTCTCGAACGGACTGTCGACCATGGCTGATGTGAGCACGTGCCCGATCAAAAAGTCGCCGACCGACACCACGATCGGCAACTCGGAAACGTCTACCGATCGACAGTGTGATTGACCGCACCCGGCCCCTGTCCAACGTCGTAGTAGTGCTCGATCGCTCGCGCGAGGAAGTCGATCGCGCCGTCGACCGCCGACTCGAGGTCGTCGCCGCGAGCTAACCGCGCCGCAATCGCGGCTGCGAGCGTACAGCCCGAGCCGTGGGTCGCGTCGGTGTCGATGCGCTCGTGTTCGAACGTCGTGACGGCAGGACCATCCTCACCCGCCGTCACGAGCACGTCCCGAACCGTCTCACCAGGGACGTGGCCGCCCTTGACGAGTGCGGCGTCGGCACCCATCTCGAGGAGCGCCTCGCCGGCCTCCCGCGCACTCGCTTCGTCCTCGACGGTGATTCCGGTCAGCACCTCGGCCTCGTCGGCGTTCGGCGTGACGAGCGCCGCTTCGGCGAGCAGGTCCTCGTAGGCTCGTTCGGCGGACTCGTCGAGCAGGCGGTCGCCCGACGTCGCGACCATCACGGGGTCGACGACGAGCGGAAACTCGAAGGACGAGGCGTGCTCGGCGACGAGCGAGACGATTTCGGTCGTCGCGAGCATCCCGGTTTTCGCCGCGCCGACGTCGAAGTCGCCGACGACGGCGTCGATCTGGGCGTCGATGTCTTCGACCGGGAGGACGAACGACGAGTCGACGCCGCGGGTGTGCTGGGCGGTCGCGGCGGTGATCGCCGACGTGCCGAAGACGCCGTGGGTCGCCATCGTCGACAGATCCGCCTGGATTCCGGCCCCGCCGCCGGAGTCACTGCCCGCGATCGTCAACGCGACCGGTCGTGTCTCGGGTGCTGGCGTTCGCATACTCGTTCGTATTCGGGGGTTATACAAATCGATGATGGTCTGCAGAACAGTTGGCCACCGAGGCCCTCGACCCCTACCCTTCCGTCAGTTCGTCGACCTTCGACTCGAGGTCGCGGACGGCGGTCTGTTGCACCTCGGTTTCCTCGACGATCTCCTCGGCCGCCTCGGTCACTCGGTCGGCCTCTTCTTGTGCCGTCTCGGCCATCGATAAGACCTCTTCGACCCGGGTTGCCTGATCGTCGTTCGCCTCGGAAACGTCCTCGATCCCGGCGGCCGCCCGCTCGACCGCGTCGGCGATCTCCTCGAACGCCTGCACCGTCGACTCGATCCGGTCGTCCACCGACGAAACCTGCTCGTGGGACTGCTCGACTGCCTCGACGGTTTGTTGGGACTGGGATTTGATCCGTTCGATGTGGGTTTCGATCTCCTCGGTGTGTGATTGGGTCTCGTCGGCCAGCGACTTCACCTCGTTTGCGACGACGTTGAAGCCGCTGCCGGCGTCGCCGGCCCGTGCGGCCTCGATGTTCGCGTTCAGCGCGAGGAGGTTGGTCTGATCGGCGATCTCCGAGATCACCTCCGCGACCTCCTCGACCTCGCTAATGTGATCCGCCAGCGCCGAGACGGTGTCGACGAGTTCGTCGCTCGACTCGCGGACCTCGTCGGCCGCGTCCCGCGCCTCGCGTGCCGAGTCGACGCCGGTGTCGACCTCCGATCTGGCTTCCGTCGCGGCCGAGGCGACCTCGCTCGAGGTGCTCGCCATCTCCTCCATCGTGGCGCTGAAGTCCATCATCCCCTCCGTGACCTGCTCGAGCGCCTGGTTCTGGTCTTCGAGCCGGTCGTCAACCCGATCGGCGACGTCGGCGGATTCCTCGATCGATTCCGCCAGCGCCTCCGCCTTCTCGTCGACGTCGCCGACGAGCGACTGGAACTCGCTTGCCATCTGGTTGACCTCGTCGACGATCAGGAGTAACTCCTCGTCGACGTACTCGTCGTCGGTAAACGCCGCGCGACTCGCGAGTTCCCCCTCGGTGATCCCGTGGAGCGTCTCCGTTATCTCGCCGACGAGTTCCGTCAGCGCCTCCTGTCGGCGAACCTCCTCGGTCCGATCGTTCAGGATCTCGAAGACCGCGATCAGGTCGCCGTCGTCGTCGAAGATCGGCGCCGCCCAGAACTCGATCTCGACCGTCTCGTCGTTGAGGTTGCTCGACGTGCTCGAGTCGTAGTACACCGGCCCGTCGTAGTAGGGCGTGTCGTCGCGCTCGACGTCGTACTCTTGATGGGCCGTTCGGGGCGCGTCGGTGACCTTCTCCGCGAGCGTGAGCTTTCGTGCCCCTTCGCTGTAGGTCGCCTTGACGACGCTCTCTTTGGCCGTCTTCCCGATCGCTTCCTCGCGGCTCATCCCGACCAGCGCCGTGTGCCCGTAGTTCCAGCCGATGACGCGGTCGTCGGCGTCGAGCATGTAGATCGGGAACGGGATCGACTCGAGGACTTCCTCGATCGTGAGGACGGCGTCGGCGTACTCGTCTGCGTCCTGTTCTGCTACCTCGTCGTACTGTTCGAGCCCAGCGGTCATGTCGGCACACGCAGTCTGGAGTCCCGACCGGAGCGCTGATTCGGCCTCGTCGACCCGCCCCGCTCTGACGAGGTCGAAGGCGGCGTCGACGAGCTCGTCGAGGACGGGGGCGTACGTCGATGCGAACGCGGCCGAACTGGCTCCCTCCTTTGCGTACCCGTCGGCCGTCGCCGCCGCAGCAGCCGAGTCGAACGCCGACGGGTCGGAAAAGGTCTCCGAGAGCCGCGACGCGTGTCGCTCGTGTAGCGCCTCTCGAACCTCAGCGACGTGATCGGTGTACACCGTTTCGCTATCGACGTCCACGTCGACCGTCTCCCCGTCGCCCGTCGCCTCGAGCACCGCATCCGGGATGGGCGTCGTTGTCATATATCATCCGAGTGGTTTCTAGCATATTTATAAGAATGTACTGGCCCGCAACGGCCGGTCGACGGACCATTCTGGGTCTGTCGCGGCCAATAGATCAGTTTCGGATTGGTATCGTCACAACTGCAACGAGTTACACACTGCCCGCCGAGCAGTCTGGCGATCAGGTGTCCAATACCGTGTAGTGGCTCCGATCGCTGTAACTGATTCCTCACTCGTTTCGGAGCAGATATAGCCACAAATGGTTACACAAAACAGTAAACTCGGTTGCGGACGATACAGCAGTAGATGGCGTACTCGTCCCGTCAGTCGACGCGTTCTGAACTCGAGTTCACGACGTCCGAACTGACGGGTGCGCTAGGGGATTCGGTTACCGTTCTGCCGTTGCTCGTCGCGCTCGCGATGACGACGTCAGTCTCGCTCCCACACGTGCTGGTCGGCTTCGGCGTCTTCCAGATCGTCTGGGGGCTGTACTACGGGATGCCGCTGTCGGTCGAGCCGATGAAGGCGCTGCTCGGACTCGCGGTCGTCGGCTCGCTCTCTTACCCCGAACTCGCCGCAGCCGGCCTGCTGGCTGGCGGCGTCTTGCTCGCAGTCGGCTCGCTCGGTCTCGTCGACCGACTCCAGCGCATCGTCGGCGAGCCCGTGATCCGGGGCGTCCAGTTCGCCGTCGCCCTGCTGTTGCTCGAGGCGGCCGTCGGCCTCTCGGTCGGCAATCTTCCCGTCGCCGCGGCCGGACTGGCCGTCGTCGCCGCTCTCGCGCTCGTCGGCTACCGCCGGACGAGCGTGCTGGTCGTCCTCGCCCTCGGCGGCATCGCGGCTGTCGTCGCAACCGGAATTCCGACGCTACGCGCGCCCGAACTCGCGCTGTTCCCCGCGGGTGCCCCGACCGTCTCGACTGCGGCGCTCGAAGGAACCGTCGCCCAGCTCGGCATGACGGTCGGCAACGCCGCGATCGCGACCGCTTTGCTCTGTGGCGACCTCTACGATCGGGACGTCTCCGCCGACTCGCTCTCGAAGAGCATGGGCGTCACCTGCCTCGCGGCGATCCCGGTCGGCGGCGTGCCGATGTGTCACGGCAGCGGCGGTCTCGCCGGGAAGTACGCCTTCGGCGCGCGCACCGGCGGCGCGAACGTCCTGCTCGGCCTCGGCTACCTCGCGCTCGCGCTGGTCGCCGCCGGCGCGTTGCTGGCCGCGTTCCCGATGGCCTTACTCGGCGTCTTGCTCGTCGTCGTCGCCGCCGAGCTCGGTCGCGCGGCGTTTGAGCCCGTGACCGACGCCCGCTCGCTCGCGCTCGTCGTCGCCGTCGGTGTCAGCGGGCTCGCAATCAACGTCGGCCTCGCGTTCGTGCTCGGTGCCGTCGGCTGGTGGCTCTTATCACGAGGCTGACCGCCGTTTGACTTCGTTACGCTTCGTCCACAGCCGCTACAGCAGGTGCTGAACAGCCCAAACAAACATTCCGGTCCCCGCGATACAGAACGCGAGCCCGACGCCCGCCACGGCGGCGTTTCGCCCGGCGGTCGTCGTCCGGTGGACGAACGCGTGCGCCGGGTCTGTTCCCGTCTCGTCGACGTAGATCGAGATGGGGTTGCCTTCCTCGAACTCCTCGACGACTGCCTCCGCGCGCGAACGGGTGTTGTACCCCCTCGAGATGTCGCCAGGATAGAGCTGATCGCTGGATCGGCGTTCTCCCTGATGGCTGTACTCGTACTCCAAGACGGGACAGTAGTACGGGGTCTGCGTCGCCGTCTCTTTTTCGACGTCGACCGTCGTCACGGTCCCCGTCGCGCTGGTGCTGTTCTCGAGACGGCGACGCTGGACCAACTGGTTCGTAATTCCGACGTACAACACGAACCCGCCGACACCGGCGACGATGATCCCCAGCGGTCCGACGAGCAGTTCCATGGTGTTTCCTGTCTGGAGAACAGTTCACTGAAAACATATATAATATCCTATTTATCTCCGTTCGAGCGGAGGAAAGGACCTTTTTATTCGCCGGCCGACCTCACGGCAATGACCGCACGCTGGGACGACCTCTTTGACCGGGCCGAGCAGTACGACGTCGATCTCGAGACGATCCGCTCGATCGCTGAAACGGTACCAGAGACCGATGACTGAGAAACCGAACCCCGCCCGCGTCGTCGCAGATGCGGACGTGCTCGCGGCCGACCTGTTCGCCGACGGCGACGCCCGCGAGGCGCTCGATCACGTTCGCCGTCACTCCTGGGTCGATCTCGTCGCGAGCGACCCGCTCCTCGAACAAACCGAACGGCTCGTTGCCCAACTCGCGGATCCCGAACTCGCGGCCGACCACCGGGAACGGCTCGAGGCCGAACGCGTCGCGGTCGAGCATCCGGAAGACGACCACCCGGCGCTCGCCTCGGCTTACCGGGGCGAGGCCGCGCACCTCCTCACGTACAATGACGACCTCACGTCGGCCAAAGCCGGCCTCTCGATGCAGCCTCGGCTTTCGATCAGCGCGCGGCCGCCGGATGCCTTCGCCCGGCTGTTCGATCCCGAGAGTCTCTACGAGGCCGTCGAGGGTGGTGAGTATCCGGGACCGGATCGGGACCCCAGGGAGTAATCCCGCTCGACAATCCGCGTCGTCAGTTCACGCCGGTTTTCGCGCTTCGATCCGTGCGGAGACAATCGGGTACTCCTCGCTCCACTCGCTCTCCGTCGCTATTGTGACATCGACGAACCCGACGTCCGCGAGCCAGGTCTCGATGTCGTCGACCGTCGCCGCATCACCGACACACGCGTTGATGAGGTCTGGATCCTCGCGAACCGCAGCCGGCAGTTGTTCGGTCGCGACCGGGTCTGTGATCGAGAGCCGTCCACCTGGACGGAGCGCTCTGAACGCCTCCGCGAGCACCTGCGGTTTGTCGGGCGAGAGATTGAACACACAGTTCGAGATCACGACGTCGACGCTCGCGTCGGCGACCGGAAGGTGTTCGATCTCACCCAATCGGAACTCCACGGTGTCGAATTCACTCTCCTGGGCGTTCCCTCGGGCACGCTCGAGCATTTCGGGTGTCATGTCGACGCCGATCACTCGACCATCGGGGCCGACCTCGCGGGAAGCGAGAAAACAGTCGAACCCGCCGCCGGAACCTAGATCGAGCACCGTCTCGCCCGGTTCGAGTTCGGAGAGCGCGACGGGATTGCCACAACCTAACCCCATGTTCGAATTTTCGGGTGCATCCGCGAGGTCGTCGTCCTCGTAGCCGAGCGATCGCGCTCGTTCGTCGCTATCCGTCCGTTCAGCACCGGAGCTGGGGTCCGGGGCATCACAACACTCGTCACCGGCCGCCGCAATCGCGCCGTATTCCTCGCGGACTGACGTCCGTCGTCCGGTCGCGTCGTCCGCGTGCGGATCGGTTTCACAGTTGGCTGTCTGCCGTTCGACTGTTTCGTCTGTACACCGGTCGTTCGTCTCGTCGGTCGAAGATGAGTCGGTCATTGTCGTATCGAATATAGACGATTCGTATGATCGGATACGGGACCGCTGATCAATTTCGCGTCAATCATTGGTCGGAACGTCGACGGCGCCGGCGAGGTCCAGCAGTTCGAGGACCGCCGTGTCGGCGATCCGATAATAGCTCCAGCGTCCCTTCTTGCGACTCTTGACCAATCCGGCCTCGCGGAGCGTCGCGAGGTGCGTCGCAACCGTCGACTGGGGTGCTTCGAGCACGACCTGCAGCTCGCAGGCACACAGTTCACCCTCACGAAGCGCCTCGAGAATGCGAATACGGTGCTCGTTCGCGAGTGCGCTACAGACGGCTGCCTGGGTAGCAACGTCGTCGTCTGTGACCCGTCGATCAGTTAAATCGTCGATCGGTTCAGCGTCGTCGTACAGTTCCTCGAGGCGCTGGCAGGCATCCTCGATCGTGTCTGGTTCGGAATCCATATCGGTATTTTTCGATCTATCTCGATTATTGATATCGTCTTTCTTCGATATAAATGTTTGCTCCACATCTCACCGGTGTCTCGATTGATTGGTTCTAACCGGCGACGGCAATCCGACACTCATCAGGAGAACGACACTTTGCCGATCAGTATCGTTCTGTGCTAAAAACCCATCGCACAGACACGTTACGAGAGAGCCGTCGCTGCTCGAATCTTCCATCTCATATCGGAGAATAACACTCTGTCAGTACTGCTCGGCGTACCAGTCCGCGAACGTCGCGAGCGCCCGACCGCGGTGGGAGATCGCGTTTTTCTCCTCGACGGACAGCTCGGCCAGCGTCTGCCCGTTGAACTCGAAGATCGGATCGTAGCCGAACCCTTCGTCGCCGCGAGGCGCGACGATCGTTCCCGCGAGTTCGCCCTCGAAGGTCTCCGTCCCGTCCCCGTCGGCGAACGCGAGCACGGTCCGGAAACGGGCGCGTCTGTTCTCTTCGCCCTCGACGAGCCGCCAGAGCCGCTCGACACCGACGGTGTCCTCGACGTAGGCCGAGTACGGTCCGGGGAAACCGCCGAGCGCGTCGACGAACAGGCCGGTGTCGCCGACCAGCACCGGTTCCTCGCCGCCGGTCGACTCGTATGCCTCTCGCGCGCCGCGGGTGGCGATGTCGGCGAGCGAGTCGCTCTGAATCTCGGTGTAGTCGTACTCGATCTGTTCGACGGTGGCGAGTCCGTCGAGGTACTCGCGGGCCTCGCGGACCTTCCCCTGGTTGCCGGTGACGAAGCGAATGGACATGTACGAGGCGGCGCGCTCCGGGCGAATATAGCCGTCGGAACGGGTCGCCGAACGCTTCTCACCCGCGGTCGGCCCTCGATGTGTACTCTGTGACGGCCGACCGAAGGTGAAACTCGAGCACGCCGAGAACGCAGACACCGATGAGCGGGACCATCCAGAGGAAGACGTATGTCGTATCGGCGCGCGGCGAGATGCCGGGATCGACACCGAGTTCGCGGGCTGTCTCGTACGATTGCCAACTCGAGTACGAGACCCACGAAAAGAGCGTGATGAGCGCGATACCGGGCGTTCCGAGTCGAAGCCGATATAGGAGGACGGTGGGCACGCCGCCGAGGAGGACGAGGCCGGTCATGATGTACAGAACCACGAGCACCTCGGCGGGCTGTGACGGTGTGATCAGGGACGAGAGAGGTTCCTGCCGAATGAATGCGTACGTCTGAAACGCGACGATCGCGTGGACGAGCCCGCCGGCCAGTCCGACGCCGATCGTTCGCCGCGTGAGCCAGTCGAGCACGTGCTCGCGGTTTCGAATCCCGTATTCGATCCCGACGAGGTATAGCGCGAGGACGAGCACCGCCAGCACCGGACCCGTCGCCGCGTCCGCGATTGGGTCGGTCGACAGCTGCTCGAGTGGAACGAACCACAGCGGACCGAGACCGACGAGGGCGATGACGGCGGCGACCGCGGAGACGCGGTTTCCCGTCGCGTACGCACCCCCGATCAGCGCGCCGAGGACGACGAGTAGGACGGCGAGGTGTCCGGGCGGGAGTAGCCCTTCGAACACGTAGTCTGCCACGGCGACGTACCCCGCCGTTGCCACCGGGAGGGCGACACTGCCGAGGACGGCGGCCCGAAGGGTATCGTGCATAGGTAGCCAAACGTGTTCGATACCCACTATGTTTTCGGCGCTCCGACAGTCAGAGTTCGAGTTTCCCTACTACACGCTGTTGGGCCTTTCGCAGGTGCTCTGCGGCCGTTCCCGGCGCGCAACCGAGTTCGGCGGCGACGTCCTCGACGCTCGCTTCCCGCGGAACGGCGAAGTACCCCATCTCACGAGCGACGCGAAGCGCCTCGCGCTGCCGGTCCGTCAGGACGGCGACCGTCGAGTCGCCGCCCTGGTACTCGCCGACACGCTCGACCGTCGTCTCGATCTCGTCGGGAACCGCATCGAGTGCCGCGCGGATGTCCTCGGGCTCGCCGACGAGGCCGAAGCGGAGCGACCAGTCCATCCGGTACTCGAGTGGGGGGATCGGAACCAGGCTCCCGCGGGCGAAGGCAGCGATTAGTTTCTCTCCGAGATCACCAGGTTTCTCCCGAATGTAGACGTAGAAGGCCTTTCCGTCGCCGTCGGTGATGTCGAACGACATCGACCCGTCGAACGCCGCGAGTCGCTCTCGATACGCCTCGCGGTCTCCGACGACGTGAAAGAGAAAGACGTTGTGGCCGTTGTGGGCGTGGTTCCAGTTGACCATCCAGTACCGGCAGAAATCGTCGTGTTCGGCGACGAACCGGTGCATCGGGTGGATGTTTTCGGCGTTGTGCTGGAGCGTCAACCGAACGGACTTCATGAGCCCTCATTCGGACAGCAAATATAAAGATCCTAGCGAGTGGCGCAGTATCGATTCCCGAACTGCATACCACATCTCGAGTAGGATGCTTTCGGAGTTGGCACTCGAGTCCGTCGCCTCGGCCGAAACCGAACCGGACGAGTCCGAGTCGAGCGCGCTCGAAACGAACCTCGACGAGTACGTGCTCGCCCGCGACGATCATCTGAACGCACCAGGGATCGTTATTCGGCCGGACGAGGCCCAGACCGTCCTTACCGCCTTGCGGGACGAGGCTGGCTTCGATCACTGTGCCTGCATCACCGCCCAGCAGTACGCGGATCGATACGAGACGATCTACCACCTCCGGTCGTACGCCGACGCGAGCCGGGAGCTGAGCGTCGTCGTGCCGACGCCGCTCGACGAGCCGACGAGCCAGTCCGCCGTCCCGGTCTTCGAAACGGCGAACTGGCACGAACGCGAGGCCTACGACCTCGTCGGCATCGAGTACGACGGCCACCCCGACCTCCGGCGCATCCTCCTGCCCGACACGTGGCAGGGGCACCCGCTGTCGCTCGCGTACGACCAACGCCAGCCCCAGATCGTCACGCTCACCGAGCACGCGAACCCGATCGCGGGCAGCGAACGCGACCCCGACGGCGAGACGCTGTTTTTGAACATCGGCCCGCACCATCCGGCGACCCACGGGGTCATGCACGTCAAAGCGGTCCTCGACGGCGAGACCGTCGTCGACGCCGAACCCGACATCGGCTACATGCACCGCTGCGAGGAACAACTGTGCCAGCAGAGCACCTATCGTCACCAGATCATGCCCTACCCCGACCGCTGGGACTGGGTGTCTTCGGGCCTGTTGAACGAGTGGGCCTACGCCCGCGCAGCCGAGGACCTCGCCGATCTCGATGTCCCCGACTACGCGCAGGTGATCCGAACGATGGGGGCCGAACTCTCGCGGATGGCCTCGCACTTCATCGCGCTGGGTGCCTACGCGCTCGACGTCTTCGGCGAGTTCACCGCCACCTTCCAGTACGCGATGCGCGACCGGGAACTCGTCCTCGACATTTTGGAGGAGCTGACCGGCCAGCGGATGATGTTTAACTACCTCCGGCTCGGCGGCGTCGCCTGGGATCTGCCGGCGCCTCGGGAGGACTTTTTCGAACTCGTTCGTGACTTCCTCGGGGATCTGCCCGCCAAAGTCGAGGAGTATCACGATCTGCTGGTGACGAACGAGGTCTTTCAGCTCCGTTGCGTCGATACCGGCGTCTTGGGTGCCGACACGGCGAAATCCTACGGCTGTACGGGGCCGGTCGCCCGCGGCTCCGGCGTCGACTACGACCTCCGACGCGACGACCCCTACGGCTACTACGACCGACTCGACTGGGACGTAATCACGCAGTCGGCCGGTGACAACTACTCGCGGCTGCTCGTTCGCATGCAGGAAGTCGAGGAGTCCGCGAAGATCGTCTCCCAGTGTCTCGACCTGTTAGCAGCGTGGCCCGAAGACGACCGCGAGATTCAGGCGAACGTCCCGCGGACGCTGAAACCCGCTCCCGGCGCGGAGCTCTACCGCGCCGTCGAGGGCGCGAAGGGCGAACTCGGCATCTACATCCGCTCGGACGGCACCGACACGCCCGCTCGGTTCAAAATCCGCAGCCCGTGCTTTTCGAACCTCTCGGTCCTGCCCGAACTCGCTCGCGGCGAGTACGTCGCTGACCTCATCGCGGCGATCGGCAGCCTCGATTGCATCATGGGCGAGGTTGACCGATAGTGCCGCACACCACCACAGACAGAACGCGAAAAGAGCTGCGACTCAGTTGTCGTCGACGATGACCTCGACGGGTTCGTCTTCGGTCTCGTCGGATTCGCCCGAGGAACCCTGTTCTTGCTGCCAGAGGAGCGCGCCGGCGACGAGGACGACGACCCACGAGCGCCAGTTTGCGAGGTTCAGGGTGTAGCCGACGCCGAATGGCTTCTCGACGAGCATCCCCTCGCCGGGCTGCCAGTACGACGAGATCATGCGGCTCAGGCTCGGTCGGTCGAAGTTGTACGGTACTCCGAGGATCTCTCCGGAGGTCGGCTTGTCTGCCATGGGCGAACGTACGGTATCACCTGATATGAGTATTGGGTGCTCGGTCGCGCATCGAGACGCGTTACCCACCACCGTAGCGGCCCCTCCCCTCGACGTCGCGGAGGCGCTCGAGGACGCGCTCGTCGCCAGCCTCGCGGTACCCCTCGCGGACCGCCGCACGGAGCGGTTCGGGGTCGGCGGCGGTGCCGACGAGGCTCTGATCGAAGACGTGGACGTCCATCGCGTAGTCCTCGACGTGGTCCGTGTGATAGCCGAGGCCGAAGTCGATGAGATACGTGCGGTCCGCAGCCACCCGAACGTTGCGCGTCGTCGGGTCGCCGTGGACGAATCCCGCACGGTGGAGCCGCGCGAGGTGTCGGCCCACGTCGCGAACGCGCTCGACGGTCAGCGCGTCCCGGAGGTCGGACGTACCGACGTACTCGAGTTCGAGCCGCGACTCCAGCGGATCGACGTCCGAGAGCACCGGGGTGGGAACCCCTTCGCGGCGGGCGAGGCTCGTCAGGCGCGCCTCGAGGGTGGTTCGCTCGCGTCGGAGTCGGTCGTCGAGTTCGGGATGACGATACCGTTTCTCGCGTCGACGTTTCCGAACGCGGCCCTCGTCGGGTTCGAGATCGACCAGCGCCTCGGCACCGCGAACCTGCGTCTCCCCGTCACGCCGTCCGATCAAACGCTCCGGTTCGTTACTTCTCCACGTAACTGGGACCTGGTCCGGCCGAAAGTTCGGATCGACGTGCGACTCTTCGAGCGCGAGCGTGTCGTCGGCGTCGTACATTTTCGCGCCGAGGACGGCGATCATGCCGGCATTATCGCGCAGGAAACGGGGCTCGGGGGCGTGAAAGTCGGCCCCGCGCTGGTCGCACATCGCGGCGAGCATCTCGCGCAGGCGGGCGTTCTGCCCGACGCCGCCGCCGAGGACGAGCTCGTCGCTGCCGGTCAGCGAGAGCGCGCGTTCGGAGACCTCCGTCAGCATCCCGAAGATGGTCTCCTGCAGCGAGTAGCAGATGTCCTCGATTGGCACGTCCTCGTCGTACCGTTGCTTTGCGGCGCTCATGATCCCCGAAAAGGAGAAGTCCATCCCCTTGACGACGTAGGGAAGGTCGACGTACTCGCCGTCTTTTGCGGCCTCCTCGACTTTCGGCCCGCCGGGGTGGGACCAGCCGACGTGGCGCGTGAATTTGTCGATCGCGTTGCCAACACCGGTGTCCATCGTCTCGCCGAGGACGCGATAGCGACCGTTTCGGTAGGCCAGCAGGTGGGCGTTCGCCCCGCTCGCGTTCAGACAGACTGGCGAGGAAAAGCCCGAGGTGTGGCGACCGATCTCGAGGTGGGCGACCATGTGATTGACGCCGACGAGCGGAACGCCGAGCGACTGGCTTAGCGCCCGCGCGGCCGTCCCGACGATCCGCAGGCAGGGGCCGAGGCCGGGTCCGCGAGAGAAGGCGACGGCGTCAACAGGCGCAGCCTGTTGGCCCGACGAGCTCTGCTCGTCGACGTCGACGGGCGGCTCAGCGTCGGGCCCGTCGAACGTCTCGCGGGCGTGTTCGAGCGCCCGCTCGACGACGCGTGGGATCGCGTCGTGCATGTGCTCGGCGGCCTCGCGCGGGTGAATGCCGCCGCTTTCGGGCAGGTAGGCGTCGGACTCGATAAAAACCGATTCGTTCTCGGCGTCGTAGACCGCCGCGCTGGCAGCCCAGGCGGTGCCCTCGATGCCGAGTACTCGGGTGCTGTTCACGGCGTCTCTATCGGGCGGGCGTTACTCCCACTCGGTGTAGCCGCACTTGCCGCAGTGCTGCCGGTCGCCGTGGTCCGCGAGGAAGGTGTCGCCACAGCGGGGACACTGCTCGCCCTCGACGCTGCCGTCGTCGCCGTAGAGTTCGTGTCGCGCCATGTTAGGCCTCCTCCGCTTCTGCGTCTGCCTCGTCGTCGGTGTCGACGCCGATCTTGTTGCGCTCGAGCATGTGGTCCTGCTCGACGTCGCGGGCGAAGTCGGCGGTCTCGTAGACCTTGGCCTCGCCGACGGTCTTTCGCATCCCGAACTTGGTGTCGAGTTTGCGGATGACGACCTCGTCGGCGTCCTTGTTCAGCTTCGCCGCGAGGCTGTCGCGAACCTGCAGGCGCTCGGGAGTGGCCTCGTCGTGGGCCAGTTCGAAGGTCACGTCGGTCCTGTGCAACATGGGGTTCTCCGTTTCGGAGATGATGTCGACGTCCATGATATCACTCAGTTACCCTACTATCCCCGTGTCGCGACTAAAAGGATTTCGAACCACCCACCCGACTCTCGAACTCCGAAATCGGTCCTTCGTTCACGAGGGACTGCGAACTGATAGAAAGATATATATATGTCGGTCGAATCACGTCGTGACCGATGCCCTCCAGACGCAGGCTGCTCGCGGCCGGCGGACTCGCCGCCGCGGGACTTGTAGGCGCGATATCGACGGCCCCAGGCAGTGTTCGACCGCGTTCTACCGCCGGCGCTCGCTCGCAGTCGTCTATCGACGAGTTCGACTGGCCGATGGCAAGATACGACGCCGCGGGAACCGGACACAACCCCGCCGCGTCGGGTCCGACCGATGGTGTTCAGGTGCGCTGGAAGCGGGAACTCGATGCGTCAGTCCGCGGATCGGCAGCGGTCATCTGTGCTGACGGGACGCTGTTCGTGGTCGGCCGACGATCGCTCGTCGCGCTTGACGCCGGAACCGGCCGCGTTCGATTCACTCGCTCGGGATCCTACCAGTCCTCGCCGGCCCACGCCAAAGCCAGCGCCTACCGAACCGATACGCTGGCTGTCACCAGTCGCGAAGGAATTTACGGACTGAACGCCGGCGGCGGCTACGAACTCGCAGGCGTCTCCGTCGGCGTCGAACGGTGGCACGCCCCTGGCGACGCGCCGGGCTATCGGACGAGCGCCAACCCGAGAGAACCCTCACCCGTCGCCGTCGATGGCACGGTCTATGCCGCCGTCCCGGAAACGGGACGGCTCATCGCGATCGACGCCAGCAGCGGCCGAACCGAGTGGGAGTACGTAAGCACCGATCTCCCGATGGGCGACCCGCACCGGCCGGCAGTTCGTGACGGGACCGTCTACGTTAGCGGTTGGCCCACGACGGTCGCGGCGCTCGACGCCGAAACCGGCGAGCAGCGCTGGGCCGTCGGGCTCGATCACCCCGACGTGCTCGCGCCGACGGCGACCGAGGCTGGCGTCGTCGTCCCTGGCTGGGACACCGTCTCGCTACTCGATCCGACCGACGGCTCGGTTCTGTGGGAGTACGACCACGACGGTAACGCGACCGAGGGAAGCGCCGCCGTCGCCGACGGCGCGGTGTTTCTGACCGACGGCGATGGCTCTCTCCACGCGGTCGATCTCGACTCCGGCGAGGAACTGTGGACGGCCGAGTATGGCCTGCAGGTCGAGCCAGTCGTCGCCGACGGCGTGGTCTACCTCGGGAGTTTCTGGTACCCCGAACTGGTCGCGTTCGACGCCGAATCGGGCGAGCAGCGATGGAGCTACGACGAGGACACCGGCTTCTCGCAGCCGGTCGTCGGCGACGGAGTGCTCTACGCGGTCGGAAACGAGAAAATCGTCGCTCTGGAGGAGGCCGACTAGAATGACTGCCGATCGTGATCCCGGGTACGCGAACGACACTGCTCGACCGACTTCGGGTCCGGAGCGACCGCCGCGATCGCTGTCGTCGGCCGTCCTCTTTCGGCTCCGGCGCGACCCCGCGTTGCTCGTCCCGTTTTTCCTCGTCGGCGTCGCCCTCTCGCTCGTCGACCGGCTTCGGCGGCTCGATCCGATCCCGTTCGTCGAGCGCGAGCGGATCGGTTCCAACGGCATCAACGTGCAGGTCGAGTATATCGGCTACCCGACCGGTGCGACCCAGACGGCCGTGCCGCTCGAGTCGCTGATCGATCTCCACATCTCGTATCTCGCGCTGGGGATCGGCTACTACGTCCTCCCGCTGCTCGCCGTCGCGGTCGCTGGCGCGATCACGATGCGACGCGCGATGTCGAACCGTCGTGCGATGACGGACGATGCGTCGTTGTGGCTTACCGCCGTCGGTCCGCTGTTCGGGTACGTCGTCGCGATGGACCTTCTCTACCGACTACTCGGTTCGATAGATGTGCTACAGGGGATGGGGCTCTGGGGGATCGTTCCGTTGATTCTGTACTTCCTCGTGATGGTCCGGCTCTTCGCCGTCCCCGCGTTGCTCGTCGCCGGCCGAGGATTCCTGTCGGCCCTCGTCGAGAGCGATCGACGGATCCGCGGCAACGGCTGGACCGTCTTCGGTGCGACCCTCGCGATCGGATTGACCGCGTGGCTCCTCGTCGACGTCCCCGTCGTCGGAACCGCGCTCAGCATCGCCGTCGTCGCGCCTGCTCACGCCGTCGCGATCGTCGCCTTTCTCGATCTCGAACGGTGCGACGGGGAACCGCGAGCGTAACGCGGTCAGGGCGCGAGCACGCCGAACCGCGTGCGATTACGATTCTGCCTGCTCCGCGACTGCATCGAAGAACGCGTCGACGTCCGACCGCACCGTCGGTTTCACGAGGTGGGCCCCGCGGCTCGCGAGTCGGCCCGAAACGTCGATCGTGATCACGTAGTCGACCGCCGTCCCCTCGTCGGTTTCGATCAACTCCATCTCCGCACTCCCCGTGAGTTTCGTCCACGTTCCCGATCGGTTGTCCGTGGCGGTCGTTGTCGCGGCCATGAACTCGTGCGGTTCGAGTTCGGTGAGTTCGACGGTGCCATCCAGTTTCACCCCGATCCCAGCGACGGATTTCGTTATCGTCCCGGTGTACTCCTCGTCCGATACTCGTTCGACCTCGTCGGCTCCCGGAATGCACTCAACCAACGCCTCCGGATCGGAGACCGTTTTCCAGACGGTTTCCGGCGCTGCCTCGATCGTCGTCTCTCCAGTAAGTTCCATGGAAGAACCGACGCAGGCTGGCGAGTAATTCCTGACTGGTTTTCCCACGCGGATGGAATTCTCTGGGTACGAACCGGCACAGCAAACTGTGTAAACGGTTCGCATGAAACTGCTTCGTCCCGCCGTGCTCTCAGTGGTGATTCCACGGCTGGGTCCGCTTTCCGAGACGGAAACCGTCAGTGGGGTTCTTCTGTCCACCACTGGATACGGCCGCGTATGGGCAACCAACCGTTCCGAGACAGCGTCCGGTCCACGATCGAGACAGGCGTCTCGACCGTCACGGACGTTCGGTTCGAGCCGAACACCGACACAGTCGTCGCGCTCGTCACATTGCTCGCGCTCTGGGTAATCTATTTCGTCCAATCGGCCAGCGAGTCGGTCGCGTCGGTGCTCGTGTTTTTGCTCGTCGGAAATCTCTTCCTCACCGTTCTGTTTCCGATATACTACGTGTGCTACGTCCGATCGGAACCCCTCTCGGCGGTCGGAATCACCGCGGACGGCTGGAAACGGGCCCTGATCGCGTCGACGATCGCTGCGCTGGTACTGCTTCCTGGCCTCCTTACCGTCGACGAGCCCCTCGCCGTCCTTCTCCCGCATGTGGTCACGGTCGGACTAATGATCTGGGAGCCGCTTTTCGTCCACGGCTGGCTGCAGATCCGATTCGAGCGGGCGTTCGGTGCTGGACTCGGAATCGTGCTCGCAGCCGCGGCGTTCGTGCTCTTTCACGTGGGATCGGTTGCACTCACGGGACTCGTCGTGCTGGCAGTCTTCGGAGCCGTCCACGCGACGCTCTTTCGCGCGTTCGATCGGAATCTCCTCGTTCTGTGGCCGATTCTGTGGGCGGTCGGCTCCTCGCAGGGAACGCTCGATAGCGTCGTCTTCGGTTGGGAGGAGGCGTCGGCCTATGCTGTCATCGTACTCGTTGCTGGGGCTGCAGTGTACGCGACCATGCGGCGGACGAGCGAGTGAGCCGTCGAACACGACTACACCTCTCTTAGCACAACCAACCCACGGGGCGTCTGTCCCTCGAGCGTGCCGTCCCAGCCGATGCCTGCGGGTCGCCACCGATCGCCGAAATCGTCGGTGACGAACAGGCCTACGTTGTTGACTCCGTAGGCGACGCCGTCCTCGCCTGTCGTCGCGAAGACGGTTCGGACGACGCCGTCGCCCATCGGAATCCCCGTGTCGTCGAGGCGCTGCCACTCGTCGTCTCCGTCCCGTCGGTAGACGTACGAGTCGGCCCGTTCGGGTGTGTGTGCACTCGATGCGCCGCGCGCTCGAGACGAGGACGCGAGCCGGCTCACCCGGATCGGCGACGACGCTCCAGCAGTAGGTGTGCTCGAGTCCGTCCTGCGGTCGGTCCCAGTGTTCTCCGCTGTCGCTCGAGACAGCAAATCCGTCGCCAGCCGCGGTGTGCACCAGCCCCTCGCGGTCAGGGTGAGTCGCGAGGCTGTGATTGTCGCGCCGCGAGCCTGGTGGTCGTTCGTGCCAGGTTTGGCCACCATCCGGGCTGAAAACGAACGCGCCCGCCTCGATCCCCGCGTAGAGCCGGTCGGGATCGAACGGATCGACTTCGAGACAGCGGACGTGGTGGGTGTCCGGTCGTGGTGGGAAGTACCACTCGTCTTCGGAGGGAAGGTCGGCGACCCCCTCGAGGTGCGTCCAGGACTCGCCGGCGTCCCGAGAGCGGTAGACGCGGCTGGGTTCGGTGCCGGCGTAGACGACGTCGGGATCGTGCGGACTGATCGCGAGCGACATCACCGCCTCACTGTCGAAAATAGCGTCGGTCTCGAGGCGAGCAAACGTCTCCCCACCGTTGGTGCTCCGGAAGAGCCCGCTCTCGAAGGTGCCGACGAACACCCGATCCGGCTCGTCGGATGAGGCGGCGACGCACTCGAGGTCGTGGTCCTCGAGTCGGGTTTCGGTGGTCCACTCTCCGCTCGTCGCGTTCGCTCGCGTTCGACAGGTCACCAGCCGATCCCGGAGTGCAACGTAGGCTGTTACCATATCGATCGTACGACTCGATCGTACAAACCGCTTGGCCGGTGCCTGAGCGACCGCCCTTATTAACAAACTAGGGTTTGTATTTAACAACTTATTTGACGCTAGCCGTCGTCGGTCAGACACGAAATGACCGACCAAACGGACACCGAAACGGCGGACACCGGACAGGCTCACGTCTGTCGCGACACCGGCCGCGAGCAAGGACTGATCGGCAAGTACGACATCTGGCTCTGTCGCCAATCGTTTCGGGAGATGGCCCGCGATATGGGCTTTCGGAAGTACGACTAGTTCGTCGTTCTACTCGACGAATGCGTCCTCGTCGAGCGCGATGCCGCCGTGCCAACACTCGAGCGCGCCGATGGCCAGAAAGAGCGAGAGAACGAGCGACATGCCGGCCTGGACGAAGTCCCAGCCGTCGGTACCGATCATCAGTTGCAGGAAGCCGAGCGCGCTCGATCCGGCGGCGAGTATCGCCAACCCAACGGCCGCGGTCCGCGGCCAGCCGACGCTCGTTACGCCGAGCGGGAATCGGTCGAGACGACCGGCCGCGAGGAGCAACACCCCGCCGACGGTGAACCACACGACTGGAAGGAGATCCGCTGCCCCCGTCGGGACGCCGGTAGCGCCGATGAGGACGACGACCATCCCCAGCGTCACGACGCCGCCGCCGACGAGATTACCACGAATACCGCTCGTATCACTCATACTCCTCGTTTCGAGTCGGGCTCGGTAACGGTTCGGATTTCGGTCGCCATGGGAACGGGTGTGGTTTCATCTCTACTGACTCGCATACGGGCACGCTACACCGTTCGGAGCGACGCATGACCGAATTCGAGAGCGTCGGAGCCACACTTATTGCGATGCAACACAATGCAATACACATGGAAAACGTCACGGCACGGATGAGCGACGAGGAACTCGATCTCCTCGACCGGCTCGCAGACGAGCGTGGCGGCGGTCGAAGTGATGCGATCCGCGAAGCGGTTCGACGTGGTGCGCGAGAGGAACTGATCCGAATCGCCCTCGAGCGCTATCGCGACGGTACCGTCGGGATGCGCGGTGCCGCCGAAATCGCTGATCTGCCAATCGTGCGGATGATGCGCGAGGCCAACGAGCGTGGTGTGCTCTCGAATTACGACGAAACCGACCTCGAGACCGACGTCGACGCGTTGCGATGAGCGACGGCGAGCGACTGTTGCTGATCGACGCGAGCACGTTCATCACACTCGCCGAAATCGGGGCCTGTGGACTCCTCTATCGAACACGGGGGCGTCTTGCCGTTCCCGGTGCCGTTCGAGATGAGGTCAGTGACGATCCTGCCGAGAGCGAACTGATCCGGGCTATTCAATCGAACGCCATTTGCGTGCTCGACGCTCCTGTCGCCGACGGTCCGATTCCGGAACCGTACGAGCGCGCGAGTGAACACCTCGACCCCACCACGCCTATCGCCGAGGAGGACGCGAACTGGTCCGGCGACATTGCACTGCTCGGACAGGCGCTCGACCGATCTGCCGTCGTCGTTAGCGACGACAAGCCCCTTCGCGACACCTGCAAAGCGCTCTCGATCCCGGTGTCGGGTTCGATCGGTATTCTCGTCCGTGCGGTTGAACGCGGAGATGCCTCTGCAGCGGAAGCGAAGGATCTGTTGCTCGCGATGGACGACGTCGGTGCACGACTGAGTGCGAGACTCCTTCGACGCGCCGAGCGGTTGATCGACGATGCTGCTGGTGATACTGTCGGATAGATGTCCGTAAGGAATCGATTGCAGGATTTCGGCCGTCACCGTTGAAAACGGCTAATTTCGAGTGATCGATCAATCGTCGTCCATCGGCGCGCTGACGGGCTCGACGCGCTCGCCGCGCGGGCCTTCGAGTTCCACGTCGGGCAGCAGATCCCGTAGATACTGGCCGGTGTACGAGCCCTCGAGCCGCGCGACGTCCTCGGGCGTGCCGGTGGCGACGACCTCGCCGCCGTTCTCGCCGCCTTCGGGGCCGAGATCGATGACGTGGTCGGCGTTCTTGACGAGATCGAGTTCGTGCTCGATGACGACGACGGTGTTGCCGTTGTCGGTCAGGCGGTGGAGCACGTCGATGAGTTTGCGCTCGTCCTCGCTGTGGAGTCCGGTGGTGGGCTCGTCGAGCAGGTAGAGCGTCTCGCCGGAATCTTTCTTGCCTAACTCTTCGGCGAGTTTGACCCGTTGGGCCTCCCCGCCCGAGAGCGTCGTCGAGGGCTGGCCGAGTTTCATGTAGTCCAGCCCGACGTCTTTCAGGAGTTCGAGCCGGCGACGAATCTGGCTCGAGGACTCGAAGAAGTCGTAGGCCTCCTCGACGGACATCTCGAGGATGTCGGCGATAGTCGCGCCCTTGTAAGTGACGTCGAGCGTGGCGTCGTTGTAGCGTGCGCCCTCACACTCCTCGCAGGGGACGTAGACGTCCGAGAGGAAGTTCATCTCGATCTTTACCGTCCCCTGGCCGCCACACTCCTCGCAGCGGCCGCCTTTGACGTTGAACGAGAAGCGCCCCTTCTCGTAGCCGCGCTGTTTCGCGAGTTTGGTCTGGGCGAACAGCTCGCGGATGTAGTCGAAGACGTTGGTGTAGGTTGCGGGGTTCGACCGCGGCGTGCGGCCGATCGGCGACTGGTCGATCAGCCGCACCGTCTCGATCTGGTCGAGCCCCTCGAGGCGGTCGTGGTCGCCCGGAATGACGCTCGTGTTGTCGTTCATCTGGCGGGCCAGGCCTTTGTAGAGCACCTCGTGCATCAGCGTGGACTTGCCCGAACCCGAGACACCAGTGATGGCGGTAAAGCACCCAAGCGGGAGGTCGACGTCGAGATCAGCGAGGTTGTGCTGGCGGGCCCCGAGGATCGTCAGTGCTCCCTCCGGGTCGCGTCGTTGCTCCGGTACCGGAATCTGCCGGCGGCCGGAGAGGTAGTCGCCGGTGATCGACTCCTCGCAGTCTTTGAGTTCGTCGACGGGGCCGTTGACGACGACCTCGCCGCCCCGTTTCCCGGGGCCGGGCCCCATGTCGATGACGTTGTCGGCGCGGCGCATCGTCTCCTCGTCGTGTTCGACGACGAGCAGGGTGTTGCCCAGATCCCGAAGCTCCTCCAAGGTGTCGAGCAATCGGTCGTTGTCCCGCTGGTGGAGGCCGATCGAGGGCTCGTCCAAGACGTACAGCACGCCCACGAGGCCCGAACCAATCTGGGTCGCCAGCCGAATGCGCTGGCTCTCCCCGCCCGACAGCGTCGAGGCCTCACGATCGAGCGTGAGGTACTCGAGGCCGACCTCGACCATGAAGCCGAGTCGAGCGCGGATCTCTTTCAGGATCTCCTCGGCGATGACCTTTTCGCGCTCGGTGAGGTCGGCTTCCATCGACTCGAAGTGGTCCAGGGCGTCGCCGATCGAGAGGCCGTTTATCTCGGTGATCGCGGTGTCGTCGACGAGTACGGCTCGGCTCGCGGGTTTGAGTCGGGTGCCGTCACAGGCCGGACACTCCGTGACCGACATGTAGTCCTCGATGTGCTCGCGCGTCGAGTCCGAGTCGGTCTCGACGTAGCGCCGTTCGAGGTTCGGAATCACGCCCTCGAAGCGCTTTTTCTTGCGTCGGGTGCCGTTCTTGGTGTTGCGCTTGAACAGCACTTGACCGCTAGTGCCGTATAGAAACGCCTGCTGGACGTCGTCGTCTAACTCCTCGAACGGCGTCGACAGCGAGATGCCGAAGTGCTCTGCGACCGCATCGAGTCGGGTTCGGTAGTACGAGCGGTTGTAGCTCCAGGCCTCGAAGACGTGTTTGACCGGCTTGGATGTGTCCTGGACGACGAGGTCCTCGTCGACTTCCTTGGTCTCGCCCAGGCCCTCACACTCCGGACAGGCGCCGTGGGGCGAGTTGAACGAAAAGGAGCGCGTCTCGATCTCGGGGACGTCGATCCCGCAGTGGGTACACGCCAGATCCTTCGAAAACTCGACGACGAAGCGGTCGTCCTCCTCGCGCTCGTCGCCCAGCGCGCCCGTTCGGCGGGCCTCCTTGCCGAGTTCGGCCGCGACCTCCTCGGGAGCGTCTGGGAGGATAACTTTCAGGACGCCCTCGGCCTCGTCGAGCGCCGTCTCGACGCTGTCGATGATCCGCGGGCGGTCCTCGACGCTCACTTTCACGCGGTCGACGATCACGTCGACGGTGTGGTCGAAGTTCTCGTCCAGATCAGGGTCGTCGAGGGTAAGGTCGTACTCCTCGCCGTCGATTTCGACGCGGGAGTACCCCTCCGAGACGAGTTCCTCGAACAGGTCCTCGAACGCTCCCTTCTGGTCGCGAACGACGGGCGCGGCGAGTTTCGCCTTCGTCCCTTCGGGAAGTTCGAGGATGCGCTCGACCATGTTCTGGGCCGACTGCTCGCCGACCTTGCGGCCACATTCGGGACAGTGAGGCGTGCCGACGCGAGCGTAGAGGAGACGGAGGTAGTCGTGCAGTTCGGTCACCGTTCCCACCGTCGAGCGAGGATTGTTCGCGGCGTTTTTCTGGTCGATCGAGATCGCCGGCGAGAGCCCTTCGACGGTCTCGACCTGCGGTTTGTCCATCTGCCCCAGGAAGTTTCGGGCGTAGGCCGAGAGGCTCTCGATGTACCGGCGCTGGCCCTCTGCGTAGACCGTCTCGAAGGCGAGCGAGGACTTACCCGATCCCGAGAGTCCGGTCACGACGGTGAAGGCCTCGCGTGGGATCTCGACGTCGAGGTCTTTGAGGTTGTGCTCCTCTGCGCCCCGTACCTCGATGTACTCTTTGCTCATTGGTTCGGCGTGGCTGGTGACTGGGTTGGTTCGCGGCTCGATCCCCGATTCATTATACGTGCATCAGTGGCCGAAGGAACTTAACGAGTCTGAAAGCCTAATAGCGCGTTATTTGTTACCATAGAAGCGACACGTGTCCAAAGTGACTTCGGGTGGAAGCCCCAAGACGGTGTATGGGCGACGACACCGGGCCCTCCCTGTCGATCGACGAGTTCGTAGAATACTGTCGAACCCAGGCAGGGCTCCTCTCGGGGCAGGTCGAACAAATGGGCGAGGAAGCCGACGAGTTGCTGGACGATATCGACGAGGAAGTCGCGGAGATCCGGGAACGCCTC
The DNA here is from genome assembly GCA_046614585.1 of Natrialbaceae archaeon A-arb3/5. GTDB lineage: Archaea > Halobacteriota > Halobacteria > Halobacteriales > Natrialbaceae > JBKKHI01. The sequence goes on from JBKKHI010000001.1 coordinate 234,993, forward strand.
GACGGGCCGGGCGACGTTGCCGGGACGGCGGCACCGTCGTCGACCGACCGTCCGAGCGGCGGCGACACCGAGATCGACGTCGAGGCGATCGAAGAACTCCAGCGTGATCTCGAGGAGAAACAGTTCCTCGTTGAGGCGAAACAGGCGCGGATGCAGGCGTTTCAGGACCTCGCTGCCGAATACACCGAACTCGCCGAGGAGCTACAGGCTGTCGAGGACGGGCGCGACGCGATGGAACGCGTCGTTCGGTTCGAAGCCGACCACGATGCACCGGCGTACTTCGACGAGCGACAGACGGTGTACGAGGCCGCTGCGGAGTCGGCTGACTCGAGCGACGACGCAAACGACGCATAGCGAGCCGTCGACACCGCGTACCGTGCCGTCGACACCGCGTACCGTGCCGTCGACACCGCGTATCGACGTGTGTTTGCTCGACCCTTGCTCTCCCGCTCAGAGCGCATCGAGCACCGCATCGATCTCTGCGGCCGTATTGAACGCGTGAACCGAGACGCGGACCGCGTCCGGATACGGAAGCGATCTGACGACGATACCCTGCTCGGCGAGCCGATCGACCGTCGCTTCGGGCTCGTCGTCGGTAATCGTCACGAGCCCCGATTCGAACGCTTGTGGACTCAGTAGTCGCTCGTCGCCGATTCCGTTTTTGAGTCGATCGGTCAGCGTCTCGATCCGCGCTTCGATCGTTTCCAGACCGATCTCATCGAGACAGTCGATTGCTTCGACCAGCCCGGCGTGTGCCGCGGGCGTCGCCGTGCCGACCTCGAGCCGTCGCGCACCCGCCGCGTAGCGGTACTCGTCGGCGTTCGGGTCGACAACGCTCCGGTAGCCGATCGCAGCGGGGGAGAGATCGTCTTCGACGCCTTCGCGGACGTAACAGAAGCCGGCACCGAACGGACCGACGAGCCACTTGTGTCCCGCGCCGACGACGAAATCGGCTCCCCACTCGGTCACGTCGACGGCGGTCTGACCGGGCGACTGGACGGTGTCGACGAGCACCAGCGCACCGGCGTCGTGTGCAATATCGACGATTTCCGAGATCGGGAGCCGTGTCCCGTGGGTCCAGGTGAGCGAACTCACGCAGAACAGCGTCGCGTCCTCCGCGGCCGCTTTCACGTCCTCGAGGTCGAGGCGACCGTCCTCGGTGTCGAGCACGCGAACGGAGACGCCGTGCTCGCGTTCGAGGCGTTTCCAGGGGAGAATACCCGCCGAGTGTTCGAGATCCGTTCTGACGATCACGTCGTCGTCGCCCCATTCGAGTGCGCTCGCGATTCGGTTGATCCCGTCGGTCGTGCTCTCCGTCAACGCGAGTTCGGCCGGCGACGCGCCGAGCAGGTCCGCGATGGCCATCCGAGACTCGTCGTAGGCGTCGAACGCCGCCGGATACATCCCCTCGGCGGTCGGGGCCTCGAACTCGTGGTGCTCGAGGGCTGCTTCGGCCGCCTCGACGACGCGGCGCGGGCTCGGCCCGCCGGCACCCCAGTTACAGTAGACGCCGGACTCGAGGGCGGGCATGGTCTCGCGAAGGTCGATCGGATCCATTGGGTGTCCGTTCGCCCCCACTCGTGTTCGTTCTGGCGGTCGTGACAGCAGACGGCTGTTGTCTCGATTCTCGTTCGGAGTTGGACGAGCGGGTGTCTCCGTTCGCTGCGGCCGGAAGTCCTACCACTGAGAAGCGACAATCTCCCTCCGTACACCTGCTTTCGAACGGGTTCGTTCGTTGTCGACCGGGAACGAACCTGGGGGGAACAACTGACGGACTGGCACTGAGTGACTCACATGACCGGACTAGAGACGATCCCCGTCGGCGTCGCGGAATATGCCCTTTCGACCGACGAGCGACCGCTGTCGACGAGCGGCGTCGGTTCATGCGGTGTCGTGGCGATCCACGACGAGTCGGCGATGGTGAGCGGCCTCTTGCACTTCATGTTACCTCGAGCGAGCGCGCGGACTGGCCGCGACGGCGACGCGAAGTTTGCCGATGCGGGTCTCGAGGCGCTGTTCTCGGCGTTCGAGGCACAGGGCGGCCGCACGACGCGAGCGTGGGCGAAACTCGCGGGTGGCGCGGCGATGTTCGATTTTGATAGCTTCGAAACGCCGGTCGGCGAGCAGAACGTTGCGGCGGCCCAGGACGAACTCCGGTCACGAGGCGTCTCGATCCGTGCAGCCGACGTCGGCGGCAACGTCGGTCGTCACGTAACGTTCGACCCCCGAACGGGACAACTGATCGTCAAAACCGCCGACGGCGAACGGGAGCGGTACTAATCGCTCGGGCAAATTTAAAACAGTTCGTCGGGGGAGACGGTCGTTTTGTCCGCGCGTTCGACGAGCAGGTCGTCGAGCGCGGACTCGAGTTCGTCACGGCGGGGCAGCGCGAACAGTTGGCACTGCAGAGGCTCGTTGGCGTCCGTTTCGATGGTCGAGTCGAGCAAGAACGCGTAGTCGTCAGTGCGTGCGATATCGGCGATGATCGGGCTCACGATGGACGATCCCATATCCGTGATAAACGTCGGCGGCGAGTGTCTGATCGAGGTCTCCAGGACGTTCGCCCAGCCGTCGATGAACCCGCTCGCGACGACGTTACAGAGCTCTTCGAGCGCGCCCTGTTCCCGATCGTCCCACGCCTCGTCGCTCTCGACCGGTAGCAGGGCATCGACGCTCGTCCGAGCGGTCTCGGGATCGAACAGGATCGCGAGGTAGCCACTCGTCGGCCCCGTATACTCGACGACCGTCCCGACGCGGCGGTCGTCACCGACCTGTGCCGGAATGTCGGTGATCGGGAGGAATCGCAGCCGGTTCACGTCGACCGCGGTCGGAAGTCCGGTCATCGCGGTGACGTTATCGGCCGCTTTGGCCGCGCCCTGTTTTGTCATCTCGGTAAACACCTCGAGTTTCTCGACCGAGACACCGCTTTGCTCTTGCGTTTCGATCAGTTCTCCCAGTGACTCGATCTCGGGCAACAGCAAAATCTGAAACTCGACGCCCTCGGAAACGATCTCAACGCGGCTCCGAAAGGCAAACACGTACTCGTCGGCGTCGATCATCCGGTCGGGAAGCACGTCGATCCCCCGCCCCTCGACGTATTCCGGCGGCGACACCTCGACTTTCGTATCCAGATGGTCAGCCCAGCCACCGATGAACCCGTTCGCCATGATGTTGCCGACCTCGACGATCGCACCCTCGACTCGCTCAGGGTCTTGCGTCGGGACGAGACCACTCGTGATCGCCTCTCGGCCGTCCTGGTCGAACGCGAGGACGGTCTCGCCCGACAGCGGGGACCCGAGCGAGACGTCTACCCCGGCGAACTCGCGCTCGGCGAACGTCGACCGGAGATCCGACGACGACAGCAACGACACGTCCGTCACCGTCACACGCGTCTCGACGCCCGTCAGTTCCGACAGCGCGTCTGCAGCGGCCGTCGCGCCGTCTCGCGCGAGATCGTTGTACGTCTTCAGCGAATGAATATCGATTTCCATCGAACTAGCCCCCAGTTAACATATCGACTGCCCAGACCATATGATAACTCTAGACGAGTCCAGTAATCTATCTTTCGGGCTTTACCCAGCGCCGATTCGCTCGGATCGACTGTTTGTCTCGACCGAAACTTGCTCTCGACCACCGTGGCTATTTGACCCTTGCCGCCGACTGTACGTCCGACGGATCGTCCCTTTGCCACCATGACACACACAATCGAAATCAGCGACGATCTCAAGGATCGACTCGAGGGCCACCTCGAGGAGGACGAATCCTACGAGGAGTTCATCGAGGAACTCGTCTCGATCTACGAGGTTGAGGGCACGTTCCTCCAGGAAGGTTACTCCGAGTAAGAACACGGCACGCTACCTGGTGCTTCGTTTCGGGTGACGATTAGCTGGGCGAGTGGATTCTGTGTGCTTTAGACGGGCCACAGTCTGTCTGTTTCAGCCTACTCGCGCCCGGCTTCGGTTACGCCGGCAGATCGGGGCATCACTCTCGCTCATACGATCTACCTGCTCTGTTGAAACCCTCAATTCATGATCAGTTTCAGGAACTGTGCTAAATATAGAGAATCTGTCCATCATCTCACTGTCTTTTCAGATGTAATCAGCCACAGAAAGGAGTTGAGAGCCTTCATCTGAGTTTGACTATTTCCACTCAAATGACTCAGACAATACTGTTTTTCGGTATTCACGATCAACAGCAGTACGGAATACAGCTGTATTATGCGAATTACGGTGTGATGACCGCTCTGCACGGCTCATTTCTGTTCGAACTGCCCTTTGCCAATCTTCTTCGATTGTGTCAGTAATGTGTACGTCAAGTGGAGTCGGGAACTCAAACCAATATGGGTCGGTATCTGACGGCGTTGAAAACTGTCCAAAATCACTGATATATTCAGATAGTTCTGTGACTGCGATACTGTCACCCGGTAGCATCAAACCAATCTGGGCCTGATCGGGATACGCCGTTAGGACGTATCGTTGGTTCACGTTCACTGCAATCTTTCGGGAAGTTGGAACCGTAGTTGCAATGCGCTCGTCACCTTCGTCCAGCCCTGTGAAATCAATCAACTTGCTAATCCAATCAAAACAGGCTTCTATCCACCCCTTAGAGGGCGCGTGTTTAACAGCTTCCACGAGATCTTCGTGTTGGGTGTCCTCAACAGGTGGTGATGACGGCTTCGAGAATGGAAGTGAGTTGTTGATTGATGGCCCAGTGTTGGTCATGGATACTGTTGGGCAGCCCGCTGTAGACTCTACCTCATCAGCATACGTCTTGACCTCCGAAAAATTCGTTAGTTCGGTGTGAGACCAGAGCTGCTCAAACCACTGTTGGAGTTCCTCTGTTTCATACTCATCATCTAAACGAACGCCAATTTCAGCATTCCTACTGAGGCCAGCGTCCGTCAGATTAGCAGAACCAATGAACGCAGTAGCATCACCCACCACCAGCTTCGCGTGTAGGTTTCGACAGTCATGGATTGACTCGCTATTCTCCTTGATAAATTCAATAATACCATCTCGTTGGTCGGCAGACTGCGTTCGCATCCATTCTTGGACATCGGTGATGAGCCGCCAAGACTCGCAAGAGTCGATGAGGTCGCGAAGAATACTCAGTGTGATATAAGGGGATGCAATAGCCAGTGATTCGGCGTCAGATAATTCTTCAAGAGTGTCATTGAAGGGAGAAACACTACCGTTGCCGTCAAAATCGTGGTACAACAATTCCACACCCATGAATTTTCAATCGGAGATTTCTACTCCTGTTCTTGTAATAGTATTCCTAGAGATGCTGAATGGGCAGTGATGAATCTGCGCTCTGTATTCCGCAGCCAGCACTTATCATCTACTGAGGGTTTCAACAGAGCCGATCTACTGTAAGTCAGTGCCAGTGGAACCACGATCGTCCTGCGGTTGCACCGACAAATCGTTACAGCAACCCGTCTCAGTCGTGCGCGGTCGATTCCTGCTCTCGCTCGTGTTCGCGATGGTCTTGGAGGTGTTCGATCGCGTGGAGTTCGACGACGGGAACGACCTTCGAGATGAGGAGGAAGAACAACGTCACCATCCCGATCGTGCCGGTGATCGAGGCGAGTTCGATCAGGCTCGGGATGTAGGTGCCGGGTGTCGCGTAGTAGATCTCGAACGTCGGGTGAAAGAACCCTTCGACGACGAATAACACCTTCTCCAGCAGCGTCGCGGTGAGTATCGCGAGCGCACAGACGATCGCTTTCCCCTTCGAGAACAGCGACGGGCGGATCGTCTGTGCGAAGATGAACGCGAGGACGGCGAAGACGAGCCCCATCGAGGTGAGATAGATCGGGTGCTCGATGGTCGCGATCCACGCGACCTCGAGATCCACCGGCGGGAAGAACGTGCCCGCGGTTACTTGCTGGAGTTGCAGCCAGAGAAACAGCAGCGAGAAGAATCCGAGCCACAGGAGCAGTCCGCGGAAGATGTCGTCGGTGATGATGTGGTCCCAGTCGTAGGCCCGGCGGAACGCGGCCGAGAGGATGATGACGCCGCTGATCGCCGAGGTCAAGGCGATGGTGAGGAACTGCGGTCCCTGGACGCCGCCGAACCAGCGCGGATACGTCGGGAGGACGGCGAACAGCCACGGAATGACACCGCCGTGGAGCAACAGCGGTGCCATGATAATGATGGCGAGTGCGAGCCACCAGACCATCCGCTGGACGACCTCGTCTTCTTTCTCCGTATAGCCGATCGTTAGCAGGCTATAGACCGGGCCGAAGTGATCCGGAAGCTGATCGCGCAGTCGCGTAATGTCGTACCGAAGCGTGAGCGCGAGGTAGGTCGCGGTCAGCACGAAGTAGGCCGTGATGACGGTCACGTCCCACACCAGCGGCGAGTTGTTGACCGTGATGTGGTAGTGTCCCAGCACGCTCGTGACCATCCGATCCGGCCGGCCCATGTGGACGAGGATGAAAAAGCCCGCGGCGGAGAGTCCGGCGAGCGTCAACATCTCCGCGAGTCGGGCGACGGGCATGTACCGATCCATCCCGAGCAATCGAACCGCCGCTGAGAGGATGATCCCGCCGTGGGCGATGCCGACCCACCAGATGAACGCGCCGATATAGATGCCCCACGTGACGCCGCCGCCAGTGCCCCAGTCGGAGAGACCGGTGACAGCCATTCCTTCTGCAAGCTGGTATAGCCAGCCGATGAGAAACAGTGTAAACGCCAACCCAGCAATGGCGACCAGTACGTAGTACGTCGTCGAGGTCTGTGTGATTGGCCGAAGGATATCGGCTTCGGATGGCCGCTTCGTGCTCATTGTGACAGTTCCTCACAGGCTACCTTGACCGATACCTTTGTTTCCCTCGTTGGATGTGCAAGCTACTGTTGACTGTTAGTCAGTGCAGGTCTCGGCAGTATCTCCCGTAATTCGGATGCGAATCGGTGGCAGCGTTACTGCTGTAGTGTGCAACAAGCGCTGATCCGCGAGCGAGCGCGACGAAAAAAGCGACGTTCGGACCGTTACTGTTCCTGTGTGGGTGCGAGTTCGTCCAGATCGACGGACTGCTCCAGCAGGACTTCAGCCTGATCGGCGACCGGACGCTGTTCGCGCATCAGCTGTTTGAGTTTGCTCTGTGGCGAGAGGTCGCCGATGAGGACGCCGCCGACGACCTTGCCGTCCTTGAAGGCGATCCGTCGCCACTCGGTGTCGCTGTACTTCCGCTCGGCGTGCTCGTCGCCGAGCGTCGGGTGGCCAAAGGAGAGGAAGGGGAAATCGAAGTGCGTGATCGAGTACGACGAAACCCACTCGAAGACCTCGTCTTCGGCGTCTGCGGCCATGTTGATGGCGGCGACGCGTCCCTGTTCTTTCGCCGACCCCCAGGACCCGTTCTGGGCCTGCTCGCCGAGGAGCACGTCGTAAAAGCGCGTGATGTCGCCGGCCGCGTAGATGTCGTCGACGTTCGTCTGCATGTACTCGTCGACGACGATGCCGTTGTTCATCTCGAGGTCGACGCCGCGGAGGAACTCCGTGTTGAACGTCAGTCCGATGGCGACGCCGGCGAAGTCGCACTCGAAGCGGTCGCCGTTCGGGTCGACGGCAGCGGTGACGTTGCCCTCGTCGTCGGTTTCGAAGTGGTCGACGCCGCTGTCGAAGATCGGCTCGACGCCAACCTCTCGCATCCCTTCGTGCATGATCTCTGCGCCGTCTGCCGAAAGGGCGTAGCGCCACCACCGATCACCGCGCATGAGATACTTGCCGGAGACGCCCTGTGAGCCACAGACGGCCGCGAAGTCGATACCTAACAGGCCAGCACCGACGATGACGGCTTCCTCCGCCTGCTCGGCGCTTTCGCGGATTTTCCGGGCGTCCTGAAAGGTCCAGAAGTGATGAATGTTGGTGGCGTCGCTGTTGTCGACCGGCAGCTGCGTCGGCGTTCCGCCGGTCGCGACGAGCAGTTTGTCGTACTCGATGTCCGTCCCCTCATGCGTATGGATGATCTTCTCGTCGGGGTCGATGGACGTGACGTGGGTGTTGAGCGAGAGATCGATATCGCGCTCGTCGTACCACTCCTCGTCGTGGATCGAGATGGGGGCCTCAGGAAGCTTCCCTTTTGCGTGTTCTTTGATGAGAATCCGGTTGTACAGTGGCTCCCCCTCATCGGTGATGACGGTAATCTCCGAATCCGGGTCTTCCTCCCGGAGGGTCTCGGCAGCCGAACTGCCCGAGATCCCGTCACCGATGATGACGTACTGGGTCATATATCGATGGTTCGTAATGCGGGTTAAAGTGGGTTGCTATCTCGTCTATTTTTCTCTCTCCGGGTAAATTGTCGCCACGCGTGATGGACGACTCCGTTGATAGTTTTACAATCGCGATGTAGTATCGGTATTATTGGCTTATTTTTAGATATTATGGAATTCTGTTGCATCTTTCGGTATCTTTTCTCGTTGTCATCTTTGCCACTCGCTATCAAACGACAGCTCGCGGCCGGTGGGGAAACAGGGATTCCGTCTCGCTGGCGAATCCTCTTTAGGGTCCCGCGCCAAGAGCCGGGTATGAAGCTCCGTCAAAACGCACGCCATTTCGCGTCGCGGACAGCGCTCGAGACGCCGCTGCTTCGATCAGTCGCTCGCTCGGGTCTCGTTCGTCTCCACACGCGAGTCTTCCTCGGGAAGGCCGATCCTGCTCGTGCAGACGAACGCGAGGCTCACCTCGACGGACTCTTCGAGGCGACTGTCGATACGTATCTCCGGGCGCTCAAGGAGGGGTATTCGGAGGCCGAAGCCCGCGAGATCACTCATATTCAGGCGAACTTCGACTTCTACAACCACGGCTGGACCGAGATGATGGAGTTCCCCGCCGAGGAACTCGAGGCCCACTACGATCGGTACCGCGAGTTCTTCGAGCGCTGGGAGATCACGATCGACGAGCCACTCGGCCAGTTCGCCCCGCAAGAGGGGATTCCGAGCGCGCCGTCCACGCCGGAAAAACTCGACGACCCGACCCATCCACACGCCGAGGGCGGGTTCGCCGACGACGTCTACGTCGAGAACGAGGACGGCGAGTTGCTCGTCGGCGGGCAAGACGAGCCAGCGGACGTCGACGTCTCGCAGGCCGTCGGCGTCGACGATGAGCCTATCGCCGACGACGAACAAAACGAGTAGCACCTGCGGCCGTCGACGGCTCGCTGTCGGTCTGTAGCATCGGCTACTCGGTACTCGTTCGACCCTGGAACGACCGAAATCACCGGCGACGCTTCCAAGTGGCTAAGTATGCGGAGTAACGCTGTCTGAACGAAGACCGAGAATGGACGAAAACGATCGCTCAATTGCAACGTTTACGATGGCGGGCCACGCGCTCGTCCACTGGTTCGAGATGTCGATCCCGATCTTTCTCGTCGTCTGGCTCGCCGAGTTCGACGTCGGCGTCGCCCTGATGGGACTCGTCGTCGCGGTCGGCTACGCGCCGTTCGGCCTCGGCGCGCTTCCGGGCGGTATCCTCGCAGATCGGTACGGCCCGAAGCGCCTGATTCTGGTCTGTTTGGGCGGAATGAGCGTCGCCTTTCTCGTTCTCTCGATCGGCACGTCGATCGCCGTCGTCGTCATCGCGCTCTTCCTGTGGGGCGTCGCGGCCAGCATCTACCACCCCGCCGGACTCGCGCTCATCAGCACCGGTGTCGAAGACCGGGGAACCGTCTTTGCCTGGCACGGCATCGCGGGCAATCTCGGAATCGCGCTCGGCCCGTTCGTCGCGGCCACCCTGTTGATCTTTCTCGAGTGGCAGTACGTGTCTGCGATCCTCGCAATTCCGGGACTCCTCGTTCTCGCCTACGGACTGACTGCCGACTTCGACCCGACCGCCGCAGTCGAGGACGACGTCGATGTCTCCTCCACGAAGGCGCTTTCGCTTCCAGAACTCCTCCGGAGCTCCAAGGCGCTGTTTGCCGGCGCGTTCGCCGTCGTCTTCGTTATCGTCACCTTCGAGGGGCTGTACTACCGCGGGATGCTCACTTTCCTCCCCGAGATTCTCCACGACCTTCCCGCAGTAGAGGGACTCGCCGTTCCCGACAGCCTCGAAGGGATCGAGCCGACTGATTACATCTACGTCGGACTGCTCGTCGTCGGGATGGCCGGCCAGTACGTCGGCGGCAAGTTGACGAACCGGTTCGAACCCGCAAAAGGAATGGCTGCCATCTTCGCGATCTTCGCCGTGCTCGCGCTCGCGTTCGTTCCAGTCTTGCAGATGGGACTTGCGGCGATCGTCGTTCTGTGTGCTGTCTTCGGCTTTTTCCTCTTTGCCATCCAGCCGTTCTACCAGGACGCCGTCGCCGTCTACACCGACGCCGACAGCCGCGGCCTCTCCTACGGCTTTACCTACCTCGGCGAGTTCGGCCTTGGCTCAGCAAGCATCGCGATCGGCGGGTTCGTCCTCGGCGTTTCGCAGGCTGGCTTTTTCACCATGCTCGCGGTTTTCGGACTCGTTGGGGCGGCGCTTTCGGTCGGACTGGTGTTCGGACTCGATCGACTGTACGCAGGAGAGCGAGTCGCCACCGATCCAGAAGTAAACGATTGAACTCGAACGGCTCCGACTGACCTTCTGGATTGCGATTGGACGCGGCAAACTATTGGCTATTTCATCGGTAATTGTCGTTCGCTCTCAACAAACTCACGAACAATTCCGGGAATAATTTCGATTGGAGAAAGATTATATCTTCGTTATTTGTTATCAGATTCGATAATAGAGTCTTATAATTTATGTACTGACGGTCTCACCGGTTATGTATCCATGAGATTCGGCCGACGGCTGGTACCGGCAGCAATTCGCCGTAGATACACCGTTAAATTCGCGATCGTTTTACTCATTCTTGCGATATCGGTGGGTGCAATCGGGTTGGTTGGGACTGCTGCAATTACTGATGAGACCGAAGAGATCGTTCAGAACGAGCACGCCGCGCTCGCTGAACAGGAAGCACAGAACCTCCAGACGTGGACGAAAGAGAAAGAAGAGGCGGGCAGTGCAATCGCTCGATCCGACGTTATCGACGAGGGCGAACCCGACGAGGTAGCGGACTATCTCCAGGATTGGGGTCGAAGCCAAAGCTATGACGACCGAGTCTTTTACGTTGATACCGACTCGGACGAGATCCTCGCGAGTAGCCGTGAGTGGTACGTCGGCGACTCGATGAGCGAGTACAGCACGATATCCGACGACGCCTACGAGAACGGCAGCGTCTTCTCACCGTCGCTGATCGGGCCACACCTCTTCGGGGCCGAGGACAATCAGTTCTCCGCTGTCACGTACGTCTATCCGACTGATGACGACCGGGCGATCGTCTACACCGCCGATCTCGACGGCTACGAGTCCGCTTCGCTCGGTGAAGGTGACGTGACCAGACTGATCCTCGACGATCAGGATGGCGTGATGTACGACGAATCACGCTTCACCTACGGCGAGGACTTCGAGACGTTCGGCGCGGAGTACGACGACGCCGAGATGCTCGCAGAGACGCGTCAGTTCGGCGTCCAGCAAGAACGCGTCGAGAGCCAGCCGTCGGGCGCGCTGGGTCACGACGTCTACGGCTTCGACAGCGACGACTACATCGTGAGTACCGCACCCGTCTGGGAGACCGGTTGGGTCGTCGCGATTCACGAACCCACGGACGAAGCCTACGGGTTCGTCAACGCGCTCGACCAGTACGGAACCGTCGCGACCCTGCTCGGCGTCCTCATGATCGGGCTCGTCGGTGCCGTCCTCGGACGGAGTACGGCCGTTTCGATCGACCGACTCACGGACAAGGCTCAGCAGATGGAAGACGGCGACCTCGATGTCGATCTCGAAACCACACGGATCGATAACATCGGCCGACTCTACGACGGGTTCGACTCGATGCGAAACGCGTTGCGCGAACAGATCGAAGAGGTCGAAAAAGAGCGCGAGCGGATCGAGACGATCAACGCGAATCTGGAGATGAAAGCCGACGAGTACAGCGACGTCATGGAGGCGGCCGCAGATGGCGATATGACCGCCCGAATGGACCCCGATAGCGAGAACGAAGCCATGGAGGAGATCGCGATGGAGTTCAACACGATGCTCGAGGAGATCGAGCAGACGGTTGCCGAACTCAACCGGTTCGCGACGGACGTCGCGACGGCCTCCGAACAGGTGACCGCCTCGAGCGAGGAGGTCCGGTCGGCTTCCCAGCAGGTTACCGAATCGGTCCAGGAGATTTCCGACGGTGCACAACGGCAGAACCAGTCGCTCCAGTCCGTCAATCAGGAGATGAGCGGGCTCTCGACGACGACCGAGGAGATCGCCGCCTCCTCGAACGAGGTTGCCGACATCGCCAAGCGGACGGTCGACACCGGACAGGAAGGACAGGTCGCCGCACAGGACGCGATCGGCGCGATGAACGAGATCGAAGGCGAAGCCGAAAGCGCCGTCGACGAGATCCGTCGCCTCGAAGAGGAAGTCCAGCAGATCGACGAGCTGATCGCGACGATTTCCGAGATCGCTCGCCAGACCAACATGCTCGCGCTGAACGCCAACATCGAGGCCTCGCGATCCGCAAGCGGTGACAGCGACGAAGGGTTCTCCGTCGTCGCAAAGGAGGTCAAGGCGCTCTCCGAGGACGTCGCGCAGGCGGCCGACGAGGCCGAGGATCGGCTGAAAGCGATCCGCGAACGGACCGAGCAGTCGGCAGCCGAGGTCGAAGGGACGAGCGACGACATCGAAACCGCGGGCGAGAAGGTCCAAGAGGCGGTCGACGCGCTCGCGGAGATCGCAGATCTCGCCCAGGAGACGAACATCGGTGTACAGGAAATCTCGGCAGCAACCGAAGAACAGGCGGCCTCGACCCAGGAGGTCGTAGCGATGGTCGACGACGCCTCGACGATCTCCGAGGAGACGACGACGGAGGCCGAAAACGTCGCCGCCGCCGCCGAAGAACAGACGACGGCGCTGACGGAGGTCACGCGGTCCGCGTCGAACCTCTCGGAGCAGGCAGCACACCTCTCACAGGGACTCGACCGGTTCGACACCGACGTCGACCACGCCGAGATGGAACTGCTCTCCGCATCCGACTTCGAAGCCCAGTCGGACGACGAGCCTGCCCTCGACCTCGGTGGCGACGGTGAAGACGATGGCGACGACGGCCGTGGGATCACTATCGCAGACGACGAGTCCGATGGCGACACCGAGGGGACGACGAGTGCCGAAGCGACGACAAACGAATCGATCACTGATAGCCAAGCGAGCGAGGACGGCGACGCGAGCGCAGACGAGGCCGACCTCGAGACGGCCGGCATCGAGTTCGTAGAGGACGACGTCGCCGACTCGGCGGTCGACGAAACGCCAGCCACCGAGACGGCCGACCCGCTCGCCGACGAAACGAGCGAACAACCCGATGAGACGACCGAGCGAGTCGACGACGGCTCGTCGAACGACGTTCCGGACGAAACTGATGCTGATCTCGCTCCGACCGACGACGCCTCGCCCAACGATGCGCCGGCCGAGACGGCGGACCCGTTGGCAGAAGGTGTCGTGGGTGGTGGGTCGGCGGAAGCCGACGTGAACGACACCTGGCAGACAGCCGACGAGACCGAGACGACCGATTCGTCCGTCGCGGACGACGGTGACAACGGCGATAACGGCGACGGCGACGACGAAGCCGACGCGGAACCCACCGACACCGACGACGTCTTTACGTTCGGCGACGAGTCGGACGAATAGCGCCGATCGAACTCCGGTTGACGGGCGATCTGTCGCACCGGTGTCCCGCCGCTGTCGTTCGCTACCTTTTTGGCTGCACTCTGGCAAGAACGCGACATGCTTACCGTGCGGGCACCAGCAACGAGTGCGAACCTCGGGAGCGGCTTCGACGTCTTCGGCGTCGCTCTCGGAGCGCCCGCCGACGTGGTTCGCGTCGAACGCGCCCCGGAGACGACGATTTCGGTCACCGGAACCGGGAGTCAGTACATTCCGGAAGATCCGGAGAAAAACACCGTCGGCGCAGTCGCGGACGCGCTCGACGCTCCGGCACGCATTCGAATCGATAAGGGCGTCCGTCCCTCCTCGGGACTCGGCTCGTCGGCGGCGAGTGCGGCCGCTGCCGCCGTCGCACTCAACGAACTCTACGACTGCGGCCTGTCGCGAAAAGAGCTCGTCCCTATCGCAGCCGAGGGCGAAGCGCTCGTTTCCGGCGAGGCTCACTCGGACAACGTCGCCCCGTCGCTACTCGGCGGCTTTACCATCGTGAGCGACGACAGCGTCACGCAGGTCGATACGTCCATCCCCGTCGTTGCCTGTCTCCCCGAGACGACGGTTTCGACGCGGGATGCGCGTCGCGTCGTTCCCGATCGAGCACCCATGGAGGACGTCGTCGACACCGTCGGGCGGGCTTCGACGCTTTCCGTCGGCATGACGCGAAACGATCCGGAACTCGTCGGCCACGGAATGGAAGATCAGATCGTCACCCCCGAGCGAGCGGCGCTGATCGACGGCTACGACCGGGTTCGAGAGGCCGCCCTCGAGGCGGGTGCGACCGGTGTGACAGTCAGCGGTGCCGGACCCGGCGTTCTGGCCGTCTGTCACCGCCCCGATCAGGGGGCAGTCGCGGGAGCCATGCTCGACGCGTTCGATGCGGCAGGGATCGACAGTCAGGCCTACCAGACGACCGTCGGGGAGGGCGCGCGGCTGTACCCCAACGCCGAATAGCGGGCGCATGGGTGCTCGAACTGACGCTGCGCTCACCGTCTTCGTTCTCATCGCCGTCGCTGTCGGATTCGTCCTGACGAACGCCGCGCTCTCGCGCCTCGCGTTCGCACTCGGGAGCCTTGCCACACTCGCCTTCGAGGCCGTCGCCGCTCGAGATCCGGTGATCGTTCGCGAGTACTGGGAGCGGACGTCCGTACAGGCGGCTTCCGTTATTCTCGCACTCGGCGGTGTGCTTGTGGGCGCGAGTGTCGCACCCTCGAGCGTGCTCTCGGCGATGGCGGGTGCACTGGTGGCATACCTGCTGTTCCTGGGGACTGTTGTCGGCCGCAGGCGATTTCAACCGAGCCGGTAACGAACCGATTGTTCGTCGCGGAGTGCGAGCCGGAAGACGGCTATCGTCAGTTCGGTTCGGTCCAGGTGCCCGTCGCAGTGACGCGATCCTCGTCGACGTCAACCGAGCGCTCGTCCGCCGACGCCCCGAGGACATCCTCGAGCGCGGCCTCGTCAGGGTCGTCGATGAGCGCCGCGAAATTGCCGGTAGACGTCTCCGCGTCGTCGACGGTCAGTGACGAGACGACGCCGTCGGCGTCTGCAAGTTCCTCGAACGCTCCGAACGCGAGGTCGACGAGTCCCTCGTTGTCGGCCGCAGCGATCCGACCGCCGTACTGTCCGACGGCGACGTCGCCCTCGCCGGCGGCTTCAACCAGCCACGCGAACGCCTCTGAATCATCGACTGCTCGGTCAGCATCATCCTCTCCGACAGCAATCGTCGCCTCGAGAGCCGTCGTCGGATCGTCGCTGCTCGCGGTGATTTCCTCGCCGGGAACGACTACGAGCGCGTCGTCAGCGACACCAATCGCTGCATTGTCGTCAGCACTGTCGTCAGTCGTGACCGTCTCGTACACATCGTACTCGCCGATTTCGTCCGTCTGCTCGAACTCGCGGATGAACTCGAGCGCTGGCTCGCCGGTTAGTTGGCTGTCCAGTTCGTCGGGGTCCATCTCCCCCGTTGCGATCAGCGCGTCGTCGGTCACCAGCAGTTCCGCGACGTTCGACTGGAACGCATCTGCCTCGAGGAGCCTGCCGAGCCCGTATTGGGCGAGGTCGAGTCCGACGAGGAAGTACGCCTCGAGCAACCCCTCGGAGGCGGGTGCGATCATCGGATCACCCTCGTACTCCGGCGGCACGCCCTCCTCGGCACCCGGCTGGAGGTCTTCGAGTTCGTCCTCGACGTACCCCTCGAGGGAAGCCCAGTCGACGGCGACGAACTCGAGGCCGCCGTCCTCGATCGCGAGCCACCGGGTGTACGCCGGCATGTCGTCGGCTTCCTGTGCCTCGACGCCGACACAGCCTGCGAGTCCGCTTGCGACCATCGTTGCCGTCGCCGTCGCGCCGACGAACTCGAGGATGTCACGTCGATTCGATGTCATCACTCGAGCGTACGCGGACAGATTCGATATAGCCCGGGCCCTCGTTCAGAATTTGCTGAACGTTGTGCCCCAGTCTGGAATCGCCACGTGGGATCAGATATCCCGGCGAACGAAGATGGCGATGGCGACGGCGAGCAAGACGAGAAACGCCGCCAGGAGGACGCCGGCATCCACGAAGGCGTACTCCTCGCGGACCAGAATCGCTGTCTCGTCGTAGTACCGGCTTGGAGTCGCCGTGCCAACCCACTCGAGGTCAGCATCCAGTCCAGAGACGGCGTCGACCAACCAGAGCACGAATACGAGCGTTATCGCTGTCGCCCTCGCAGTTCGTGGTCGGCCGAGAGCGACCGAGAGCACGAGTCCGATCCCGGCACAGACCAGCAGGTAGGGGATCGAGAGCAGGTGGACCATCGCGAGCGCGACGGGGTTGAACGACTCGCCGATGACGAGCGCCCCGACGTAGACAATGGCCGGGACGGCGACGTTCAGGACGACCAGCGGAACCCATAACGCGGCGATTTTCTGGAGAACGACTGACTCGCGCGAGACCGGACTCGAGAGGGTGAGGTCCATCTTCCGGTCGTGGATATCCGTTGCGATCAGGCCCGCGCCGATGTACGCGAAGTAGATGCCGACGAGAATCACCCAGAAGAACGAGTAAATCTCGGCGGCGATGAATCCCTCAATCGTATGCAGCGCTTCGATCCCAAAGAGGTCGAAAAAGAAGGCTGGAAACGCCTCTTCGAGCGCCTCCATCTCCTCCGACAGGCCCGGAAACATCGCAAAGTACAGCGCCGATAGCAGGGCGAACACGACGACGAGGACGATCGAGCCACGGACGCGCTTTCCTGACTCGACGCGGAGGATAGCTGTTGCGCTCCCGACACTGCCCGTTGCCGAGGAGTCGCTTGTGTCAGTCGCTGTGGTATCGCCCGTCTCTGCCGTCATCAGATATCCCTCCGGACGAAGACGCCGATGGCGATCACGAGCAACACGAGAAACGCAGCGAGGAGGATGCCTGCGTCCCCGAATGCATACTCTTCGTGGACCAAAATCGCTCCCGGATCGACGTACCGACTCGGCGCGATCGCGCCAACCCACTCGAACTCCGGATCCATGTGCGAGAGGCCGTCGACCAGCCAGAGAACGAACACGAGTCCCAGCGCCATTGCCTGTGCACTCTCGACACGCTCGAGGACGACGGAGAGGACGATTCCGATCCCGGCACAGACCAGCAGATAGGGGACGAGAAACAGATGAGCCATCGCGAGCGCAACGGGGTCAAGCGACTCGCCGATGACGCGAATACCGACGACCAGAACCGCGAACAGCCCGACGTGCAACGCGACCAGCGGCACCCACAGCGCGGCGACCTTCTGGAGGACGACCGACTCGCGCGAGACCGGACTTGAGAGGTAGAGATCCATCCGGCGCGTGCGGATATCGTCGACGATCATCCCGGCGCTGACGTACGCGAAGTAGATGCCAGCGAATAGAATCCAGATGATCGAAAAGATGTAGCCGCCGACGAATCCTTCAATCGTGTGAATTTCCTCGATTCCCAATAATCCGAGCAACACCGGTGGAAACGCCTCCTCGATGAGTGCGGCTTCTTCTGCAAAGCCCGGAAAGACGGCGAGTACGAACGCCAAAAGCAGGGCCAATAGACCGGTCAGGACGAGCGAACTGCGAACCAGTTGTCGGGACTCGGCGCGCAGAATCGCCGTCATTCTGCCTCCGTCGGCGCGGTCTCCTCGTCCCCGTACGTCGCCACCATCGAATCGCCGTCACCGTAGTAGTGCTTGAAAATCTCGTCCAGTTGTGGATCGGTGATATCGATGTTGGCGATGTCGAACGCGCCCAGGTGGTCGATAAGCGCGTTATACTCGCCGGTGTAGGTGAACTGGGCCGCGTTGTCGACGATCTCGAGGTCGATCATTTCGGGGGTCGAGAACCGCTCCTCGTTGATCGGTTCCGTCAGGTGGACCCATACGCGCTTGCCGCTTTGCTCCAACAGTGCATCGATGTCCTCGAGTGCCACCAGTTCGCCCTCCCGAATGATTCCGACTCGATCACAGACGCGCTGGACCTCGCTCAGGACGTGCGACGAGAGGAAGATCGTCTTTCCTGCATCGCGCTCTGCCTCGAGAAACTGATGGAGGCGGTCCTGTTTGAGCGGGTCGAGTCCGGACGTCGGCTCGTCGAGAATCGCGAGTTCCGGATCGTGCATGAACGCCTGGACGATGCCGAGCATCCGCTTGTTTCCGTGCGAGTAGGTCTCGACCGGCTTCTCGAGTGGCGGATGAAATAACTCGAGTAACTCGTCTCGTCGCTCGTCGCCGCGCATCCGCGCGAAGTACTCGAGGACCTGCTGACCGGTGAGTCGCTCCTCGAATCCGAGCGAGTCAGGGAGATAGCCGACATCGGCCTTCCGTTCGGTGAGCGCTCGTCGGTCGCGAATATCCGTCCCGAGCACCTCCGCCGTGCCCGAGGTCGGCTTGATGAGCCCGAGCAGCAAGCGAATCGTCGTTGTCTTGCCCGCGCCGTTCGGTCCGAGATACCCAAATATTTCCCCAGACTCAACACCGAATGTCACCGCATCGTTAGCGAGGACATCCCCATAGCGCTTTGTGAGGCCATCCAGGTGGATGGTTGACATATGAGTTGTACGCCACGATACTACTTGAAAGGGTAGCCGACATATGGGCACCAGTGAGGACCACGCCTCGAACGGGCGCTTTAGCCTCGAAAACGCAAATATCGTGCGTTTCGACCTCTCGTATCAATTCTCCCAGACAGGATCCTGTCCGGTTTAGACGCCCCGTCCCTGCATCTTCTCTTCTTCGGGCAGGTCGACATTTGCGTCGCCTTTCATGCCCTTGCCGAGGTTCTTCGCGATGTCTGCGAGCGTTTCCGGGTCGTCCCAGTTGTTGACGGCCTCGACGATTGCTTCGCCCATCTCGGTCGGGTTCTCCGCGCCGAAGATGCCGCTGCCGACGAAGATGCCGTCGCACTCGTGGTGCATCATGAGCGCCGCGTCGGCGGGCGTCGCGATGCCGCCGGCGGCGAAGTTGACGACCGGAAGGCGCCCCATCTCGGCGGTCTCGTGGACCAGTTCCGCGGGCGCTTCGATCTCGCGGGCGTAGGCTTCCCGTTCCTCGTGGCTCATACCCTCGAGTTTGCGGATTTCGCCTTTGATCGTGCGCTGGTGGTGGACGGCCTGATTGACGTCGCCGGTGCCGGCCTCGCCCTTGGTTCGGATCATCGCCGCACCCTCCTCGATTCGCCGGAGCGCCTCACCGAGGTTGCGCGCGCCACAGACGAACGGTGCCGTGAAGTCGCGCTTGTCGATGTGGTAGGCGTCGTCGGCCGGGGTGAGGACCTCGGACTCGTCGATCATGTCGACGCCGACGGCCTCGAGAATCTGGGCCTCTTTCGTGTGGCCGATACGGGATTTCCCCATCACGGGGATCGAAACTTCGTTGACGATCTCCTCGACGTCTGCGGGGTCTGCCATTCGGGCA
Organism: Natrialbaceae archaeon A-arb3/5; assembly: GCA_046614585.1. Lineage (GTDB taxonomy): Archaea > Halobacteriota > Halobacteria > Halobacteriales > Natrialbaceae > JBKKHI01. The sequence goes on from JBKKHI010000001.1 coordinate 254,632, forward strand.
ACGCCGCCGCGCTTGCGAATATCGGCGGGAACGGCCTCTAAAGCCATGACGGCAACGGCACCGGCGTCCTCGGCGATGCGAGCCTGTTCTTTGTCGACGACGTCCATGATGACGCCGCCTTTTTGCATCTGGGCGAACCCTCGCTTGACGAGGTCGGTCCCGCGTCGCAAGTCCTCGAGATCGGTGTCTGCTGTCATACTCCGGCGTTCGAACCCCCTGCACTTACGCGTGTCGTGTTTTCGTCCCGCCGGACGGATTCCGATCTTGCGTTTGCCCTCACCCGTAATCGCTACCGTTTTGCGTGCTCCGTTCGTCGCGCCGGACGATGACCGTCTCGTCCGGTGGTTCCGAACTCCCTGACCGCGATCCGTTGCCGAGGTACCTGGCACCCGTTCCGAAGACGATAGAGGACCTCGGACTCCGATTCGCGTGGCTCGTCGTGGCCATCAACCTCGCTGGAACGGTTTTCGGGTTCTGGTACTACTCGGGCCAGTTCGCCGAAACGCCGGCAGTGATGTGGCCGTGGATTCCGGACAGTCCGATGGCGACGCTGCTCGTCGCGCTCGCGATCGCGGCCTGGAAACTCGGCTACGAGCTACCGTGGCTGACGGCGCTCGCCTTTTTCGGAAACATCATCCTCGGCCTCTGGACACCGTACACGCTGCTCGTCTTCGCCGATTCGTACTCGTATCTCCATCCGCTGATGTACCAGTTCCTCTTCTGGAGTCACCTCGGAATGGTCGTCCAGGCGCTCGTCCTCCACCGGATCACCGACTTCCCTGTCTGGGGTGTCGCCGTCGCGCTCATCTGGTACACCAGCAACCTGGTCGTGGACTACTTCATTCCGGTCGTCGGTGACCCACACCACACGACCATCCCGGTTGCGCGCGAGACGCCGATGTTTCTCGGGGCGGACGCGCTCGGTGTCATCGCTGCGGGGGAAGTGACGTTTACGCTGCTCGCGCTCTTTCTCGCGCTTGCGACCCGTGTCAAAAAGTGTGAAGCGACACGCGGTCGAGTCAGTTGACCCGACTCGGTTTGTGATTCGTGCCGTTCGTCAGCGGTCTATCGCGACAGATCCTGAACGAACGCGAGTTCGAGGTAGGGATCGAAAACACGGGCCATCGCCGTGCGCTCGACGGTTTCGCTCGCGCGGTCGTATCGGAGAACGCCCGCGTCGACCAGCCGTCGGAGGTGGTTGTGGCAGAACTCAAGGCGGATCGCGTCGCGGTGGTCCGCCGTCTCCGTTCCGTCTCGCTCGGCGATTCGATCGACGAGTTCGTCGACGTCCACTGCGCCGACTTTTCGGGACAGGTAATACAGCGCGTATCGACGTCGACCATCGAGGAGGAGGTCGAATACTACGTCTGCTGGAAGATGAGCGTCACTACCAGGGGTTTCTACGTTCGTCGTATCAGTGTTCATGGTGCTCTGTACTCAGCTTACACGACAACAGGCAACGAAATCGGCTCGAAGCGACTTCAGCAGAGCACGGTTCTCGATTGGCCGCTCACCACATAAACTTTCTTTTAAACACCATCAATAGATCATTTTCGTTCAGTAATATCCTATAGAACGTACTATTCACTTCAAAATGCTATTTGGAATTGGATACTCAGAGGGTAAAGAAGGTCTCGCCGCCTCTCCAGTTCACAGGACCGAACGAAACGCCTCGATCTACAGGCGGAGCAGGCCGAGTGTCTCGGGGTCGTTCGGAAGATCGAAGATCTTCCGTGATGACGAGACGCCTTTGGCGTCTCGAACCACTTGACCCCGAGGCGGTTCACTCGACGATGACGACCGCCGACTCGGTCTCGATCATCTCGCCTTCGCCCGAATAGGTGCGCTCGAGTTCGACCTCGAACAACTCGCTATCGAGCTCTTCGCCCGCCACGCGCAGCACGTCGTTGTCTTCGTCGATTTCGTACTCGCCGCTATCGATGCCAGCGTCGATCTCGCCGACTTTCGAGCCGAATTTCGGTCCGAGTTTCGAGTAGTCGAGGTCGATGGCGGCGATCGCAGTCGTCACCTCGGGTTCCTCGTCGAGCACCGTGAGATCCGCGACGTGCATCACGTTCTGGACCGCGTCCTCGAACCCGTCGACAGGTCCGTAGACCGAGACGGCATCGAGAGTGTCGTTCAGTGGCAGCTGATTCTCGCTCTTGTAGCGTCGCAGCGCCGAGATGACCTCCATCGCGGTTTCGCCGGCTTCGAGATCGGCATCGTACCCCTGAGACTCGGGCCAGTTGCGGGTGTGGATGCTGGTCTCCTCGAGCGCCGACGCGTCGTCGCTGTAGACCGCCTGCCAGATCTCTTCCGTGACGTGGGGCAGGAACGGTGCCCATAGCTCGAGGAAGGTTCGGTGGGCCGTCCGGAGCGCGTACTGCGTCGAGGGGTTGTCCTCCCGACCTTTGGCGATCTCGAGGTAGTCGTCACAGAAGGTGTTCCAGAAGAACGTCCGCAGGCGGTCACGAGCCTTGGCGAACTCGTATTCTTCGAACTGAGTGGTGAGTTCCGCGACGGCGTCGTCGAGTTCCGCGAGCAGCCAGCGGTCGATGGGCTCGAGGTCGTCTGGCTCGTCGGGGTGGGCCGGAGCGAGCGTGTCGACGAGCTTCGAGGCGTTCCAGAGCTTTCGCAGGAGTTTCTCTCCGGCGCGAAGATCCTTCTCCTGGTACGGGAAGTCGTCGCCGACGGCGGCGCTTGCGGCCCAAAAGCGAACGGCGTCGACCGGATAGTCGGCGAGCACCTCGTCGGGTGCGACGACGTTGCCCTTGGATTTGGACATCTTCTCGCGGTTCTCGTCGAGCACGTGGCCGTTGATCAGCGTCGCGTCGAAGGGCACCTCGCCGGTGTGCTCGTAGCACTTGACGATGGTGTGGAACAGCCAAAAGGAGATGATGTCGTGGCCCTGTGGGCGCAGGTCGAAGGGATACAGTTCCGGCTTTTCCATCTGGAACTCCTCACCTTCTTCGTCCCAGTCCCAGCCCGCGTTGATCAGCGGAGTGAGTGACGACGTGGCCCAGGTGTCGAAGACGTCTTCCTCGGGTTCGAACTCGTCGTGACCGCACTCTGGACAGGCCTCAACCGGCGGCTCGTCCGAAAGCGGATCGACTGGCAGGTCCGCCTTTTCGGCCATGATTTCGTTGTCACACTCTTCGCAGTACCAGACCGGGAACGGAATCCCCGAGTCGCGCTGGCGTGAGATGAGCCAGTCCCACTCCAGGCCCTCGATCCAGTGCTTGTAGCGGGTGAACATCTTCTCGGGGTACCAGTCCATCTCCTGGCCGGCCTCGAGATACTCCTCCTTGTGGTCGAGAATCTCGACGTACCACTGCTTGGAGACGCGGTACTCGACGGGGGTGTCACAGCGCTCGTGGACGCCGACGGCGTGGGTGATCTCCCAGCGGTCCCGGAGATAGCCCTCGTCGTTCAGATCCTCGACGATAGCTTCGCGGGCTTCCTCGGTGGACAGCCCCTCGTAGTCACCAGCAAGGTCGGTCATCGTCGCGGTCTCGTCGATTGCCACGCGCAGTGGCAGGTCGTGAGCCTGGTACCACTCGATGTCGTTCTGGTCGCCGAAGGTACAGCACATCACGACACCGCTGCCTTTCTCCATGTCGACGCGCTCGTCTTCGATGATCGGCACCTCGTGGCCGAAGATCGGGATTCTGGCTGTCTCGCCGACGAGATCCTGATTGTCCTCGTCATCGGGGTGGACGAAAACGGAGACGCAGGCCGGAATGAGTTCCGGACGGGTCGTCGAGATGACGAACTCTTCGCGGTCCGTGCCGTCGGAGGCCAACTCGAACGCGATATCGTTGAAGTGCGAGTGGCGTTCGTCGTCTTCGGTCTCGACCTGTGAAATCGCCGTCTCACACTCCGGGCACCAGATTGCGGGTGCCTTCTTTCGGTACTCGCGGCCCTTCTCGTAGAGGTCGAGGAACGAAAGCTGGGAGATGCGCTGGACGCGAGGCTCGATCGTCTTGTAGGTGTTGTTCCAGTCGATCGAGGTGCCAAGGTCCTGCATCTTGTCAGTGAACTCGGCTTCGTACTCCGTACAGACCTCGCGACAGAGCTCCTGAAACTCGCGGCGCTCGTAGTCCTGATGGCGGATGTCCAGTTCCTCTTCGGTCAGGCGCTCGCTCGCGATGCCGTTGTCGTCGTAGCCGAACGGAAAGAGGACGTCGCCGTCTGCCATCCGCTGGAACCGCGCAGCGAAGTCCTGTAGCGTCGAACCGTAGAGGTGGCCCATGTGGAGGCTGCCCGAGACCGTCGGCGGCGGCGTATCGATCGCGTAGGTCGTGTTCGGGTCCTGCTCGGGGTCGCTCTCGTAGGCGTAAATCTCTTCGTCGACCCAGCGGTCCTGCCACCGCGATTCGACCGCTTCGGGGTCGTAGCCGCCGTCGAGGCTTGGCTCGTCCTCGCGGGTGTCGTGTTCTCCGTCCATGCTCATGCTCTCACCGCCCGGCACGGGCGTCGTCGGTACGTCGGGGTCGAACGTCGAGATAGTCGATCGATCATGGCTGTGACTGGCCGTTGCTCGGAAAGTTCTGGTCGGTGCCAATACATCCGTCGAAACGGGGTGGGAAATGCGGGGCTAGGACGCCCCTACGAAAACGGGGTCGGTCGATCGACCGCCGAGTCCGGCCGAGACCGCGAACGTCTCGAACATACCAGTACGTACCGCCGGGATCCGTGTTAGGTGTTTCGTCGTCGGAAACGTATCGCGATCGATGACGGTCCGAACGACTATTTATCGGCTCGTCGCACCACGGAGATGTGTTCGTCACCGGATTACAATGCGAACTGAGGGAGATTGCTGTGCCGCCGTCCTGGCACGGCTACGGCGCGCTTGCGAGTGCACCGAAACTGACGTGCAGCGGTCCGAACGACGCCCTCGTGATTGAGCATCGATGAGCGAGTCCCTCGCCGCCCGCTACGCCGACGCGCTCGTTACCCACAGTCGACTCGTCGTCGTTCTCGTCTTGCTTCTCACCGCGGTCGTCGCGGCCGGAATCGCGGTCAGTGACGTCGAGGACGCCGGTATCGGTGAGTTCGAAACCGACTCCGAGGAAACCGAGGCGCTCGAATACATCGACGCGAACTACGAGGCGGACGAGACCGTCGTCACTCAGCTCGTCGTCCGCGAGGAGGGCGGTGACGTCCTCACGAGAGAATCGTTGCTCGACGGACTCCTGCTCCAGCGCGACGCCCGCGAGATCGACTCGGTGAACGCGACGCTCGCCGACGACGGGGCGACGGCAAACGGTGGGTTCGTCGGGCTCGAAAACATCGTCGCGACCGTTGCGGTTTTCGAGGATCGAGCGGCCGAGGCGAACGGTCCACCGGACACCACGCAACCGACGCTCGACGAGCAGATCGAGGCCCTCGAGTCCCGGTCGGATTCGGCGGTCGAAACGCTGCTCGCGGACCTCCTCGATCCAGACGCCGAAACGCCCGCCCAAGGCGGAGACAGCGGAACCGGCGGTGACGCCGAGCCAACGGAGTTCCTTCCGGCCGACTACGAACCCGGCGACACCGAGGCCGACGCTCGACTCACGCTTCTTTTGCAGGACGGCAACACCACCGAGGACGATGACGAACTCTCCGAGGCGGCCGCCGAGGCGCAACTCGAGGTCGAATCGCTGTTCGACGATCGGTTCGACGACGGCTTCGTCTTCGGCGAGGGGATCACCGACGCGGCGTCCTCGAGCGCGGTCGGCGACAGTTTCGCGATCATCACGCCCGTCGCGCTCGTGCTCGTCCTGACGATCCTCGCCGTCACCTATCGGGACGTCGTCGACGTCTGTCTCGGTCTCGTCGGGATCGCCGTCGTGATGGGCTGGCTCGCCGGCATTCTCGGCTGGCTCGAGATTCCCACGAGCCAGCTGCTGATCGCCGTCCCCTTCCTGCTGATCGGGCTCTCGATCGACTACGCCTTGCACGTCGTCATGCGGTATCGGGAAGCCAGGGCGGGGACGCTCGATCGACCAACGCCCGACGAAGCGATCGACGACCAATCGACTGCCGACGGTGCCGCCCCCGGCGTCGAGAACGACGTGGCCCGCGGCGTCAGAACCGGCATGTCCCTCGGGCTCAGCGGCGTGATCCTCGCGCTCGCGGCGACCACGTTCTCGACGGGGGTCGGTTTCCTCTCGAACGTCGTCAGTCCGTTACCCGCCATCCAGGACTTCGCACTCTTGAGCGCCGGCGGGATCTTCGCCACGTTCGTCGCCTTCGGCGTCTTCGTCCCCGCACTCAAAGTCGAAGTCGACGGGCTCCTCGAGAACAGATTCGGCCGACCGCGAGCGAAACCCGCCTTCGGCGTGACGCCGGGCCCGATAAATCGCGTCCTTTCGACGAGCGTCGTGCTCGCGCGGCGGGCCCCGCTCGCGGTCGTCCTCGTCGCGTTCGTGCTCGTCGTCGGCGGTGTCTACGGCGCGACGGGTATCGACACCGAGTTCAACGAGGCCGATTTCCTCCCTGAGGACGCCCCCGAATGGGCGAAATCCCTCCCCGGACCACTCGCACCGGACACGTACACGATCAGCGACGACGCCGCGTATCTCGGTGAGAACTTCCAGGACCGCGACTCGCAGGCGGAGATTCTGATACGCGGCGACGTGACGGATCCGGCGACGCTGACAGCGATCGAAGACGCGCGCGAACAGCGCGTCGAAACCGAGACCGATGGGACGATCGACACTCGCGCGGACGGAACGGCAGTCGTCGACGGGCCGCTTTCCGTCCTCGAAGACGTCGCCGCGACCAACGAGTCGGTCGCCGCGGGAGTGGACGAGCGCGATACGACCGGCGATGGGGTTCCGGATTCGGACCTCGCCGAACTGTACGACCTGCTCTATGACGCCGATCCCGACGCTGCCGCAACCGTCCTCGAGCGGACGGACGAGGGCGAGTACGAGTCGGCTCGACTCACGGTCAGCGTTCGCGGTGACGCCGCCGCACAGGATGTCGCCGAGGACGTTCGCCTGTTTGCGACCGACGTCGAGAGCGAAACGACGAGTGGCGGGAGCGATGCACCCGTTTCGGTCGTCGCGACCGGCGGCCCCGTCACGACCGCCGTGGTTCAGGACGCCTTACTCGAGACGCTCGTCCAGGCGTTCGCCGTGACGCTCGCGGTCATCCTCGCCTTTCTCACGCTGTTGTACTGGGTTCGCCACCGCGCGCTCTCGCTCGGGCTGGTGACGCTCGCTCCCGTCGTCGCCGCGCTGGCCTGGCTGCTCGGTGCGATGGCGCTGCTGGACGTCCCCTTCAACAGCGAGACGGCGGTCATCACGAGCCTCGCGATCGGCCTCGGCGTCGACTACAGCATCCACCTCGGCGAGCGATTCGTCGCCGAGCGCGAGCGTCGAGAGACGGCCGAAGACGCACTCGAGGCGACGATCACCGGCACTGGCGGCGCGTTGCTCGGTAGCGCGGCGACAACCGCGGCGGGGTTCGGCGTGCTCGCGCTCGCGCTCGCCCCGCCGCTCCAGCGCTTCGGTCTCGTCACGGGACTGAGCATCGTCTTCGCGTTCGTCGCCTGTCTGACCGTGCTTCCGAGTCTGCTCGTGCTCCGCGAACGAGTGCTCGGCCGTCTCGGACGGTAGGTTACGTATAAACCTATCCCCGACGAGGCGGCGGTCGGGATAAAAATCCCGGGGGTCGGTTGATCGGTCGCCAGTCGACTGGTTGACTTAACGTCATCTCGCCTCGTTGGAACTCGTATGAGCACAGACACGACCAGACGACGACTGCTCGCGGCTGCCGGCGCGAGCGGACTGGCGGCGCTGGCGGGTTGCAGTTCGATGACGCCGTTCGTCGGCCGCCGAACAACGAGCAGCGAGACGGTTTCGACAGACGAGGCCGATCAAGTGGCCGTCAGCGGCGAAGTCGGCGATATTTCGATCGTCGGGGCCGATCGCGAGGATATCGCGCTCGACATCGAGAAACAGTCGAGTTCGATCAGCGCCGATCTCGCGGACCTCGAACTCGAGACCGAACGGACCGACGACCGCCTTGAACTGCGCTCTGCGTGGCACGGACGGGATAGCTGGTTCGGTAACCGACCCACGATGAACATGGACGTCGAGCTCCCGTCGGAACTCGCGCTCGAACGGATCGACGCGAGCATCGGTCGCATCGCCGTCAGGGACGTCGTCGGCGACCTCACGATCGATGCGAGCACGGGGGAGGTCGACGTCGACGGCGTCGACGGCGCAGTTGGTGCCCACACGAGCACTGGCCGGGTCCGCGTTCGCGACGTCGAGGCGCTCGAGGACGTCCACACGAGTACGGGCGAGGTCGACGTCGAGATTCCGGCCATCGACGGTGAGACGGCGATCACGACGAGCACCGGCCGCATCGACGCCGCGATCGGATCGGACGTCGACGCCGAACTACACGTTCAGACGAGTACGGGCGACGTCGACGTCGACGGCCTCGAGTTGACCGAGGTGACGGAGGGCGACGGGCTCGTGGTCGGCACGCTCGGCGACGGCGGACCGACGCTTCGGTTCGAGGTGAGCACCGGCGAAATAACTCTCACGACGCTGTAGCGTCGCACATCGTTTTCGTACGCGCAGAGACCCGAGTCTGTTTTTCAACTGGGAGACGAAAAACGAGCAGCTACCGCCGAGTTATTCGTCCGGCGTCAGCAACGCGACGGCCACCGTCGACGCGAGACGGCCGGTGAGGTTTACGAGTACGAGCGTCAGGTACCCGAGGCCGAGACCGCCGACGGCCGCGGCCAGCGCGCGCTCGAACGTATAGATCTCGTACGGGCCGACGACGGCGCCATCGCCGTAAAACAGCGGCGTGAGGACGAGGCTCGCGGCCACCGACAGGCCGACGACGAGCCCCACGAACGCGAGAAATCCGAGCAGCGTCTTCCAGACCAGGTAGACCGCGCCGAGCCAGGTTGCTCGACCGAGGACTAACTCCTTCAGAAACGGAACGAGTCCGTCGTCGCTGCTCGGGAAGGCCGGCGAGACGTCGGTCTCGAGCAGTCCCTCGGTGAGGGCGGCGTCGAGCCAGGCGAGCGAGACGATCGCGAGCAGGGTCGCGACGAACGCGAGCGGCCCAAGCAAGGTGATGCTTAGCCCGAGCGTCAGCGACACGCCCGTCACGGCGACCGTGAAGTAGAGGATTGCGAGCGGAATCGTCACCAGCAGGTACGCGAGCGAGCGGTACGTCCAGGGGTCGATCGGTGCGCCGATGAGATCGCGGGCGACTCGTCGCGGCGACGAGTCGTTCTGTCGGGATGTGGTGGTCATGGCTCCGTTCGAGACGACGGCGGGAACGGTCCTAAACCGGGCCGGCGGACTGTCGGCCGGACCACTCGGCAAAACGTTTATCTAGGTGGCCTCGAGCGAGTAGAGGATCGCGAGCAGGCCGGCGATGGTGACACAGAGCACGCCGAGCAGCGTCGCGGCGTCCGAGAGCGCGACCAACGGCGCGAGGCCGTAGCTGACGAGGAACGGCCCGACCGCGATGCAGCCGACGCCCACCGCCAAAAACCGCATCGCGTCGCTGTCGTTACGCCGGTAGCCGTGATAGGCGAGGCCGGCGACAACCGTTCCCATCACGGCGGTCGCAAGCGCCGTCGCGAACAGGACGGTCGCGGGGTCAACGACGACCATAGACCACCCCCAGGATCAAGAGCAATCCGAGCAGTTGCGACGCCGTCGCGATCACTTCCCGCCAGGCCGGCCCGACGGGCGCGTTCGACAGCACCAGGCGAAGCACCATCGGCATCGTCGTGAGCAACACAAGTCCCGTTCCGAGGACGAGCATGCCGACCCCGCCGCCGCGTCGGTAGCCGCGATAGAGCCGCACCGCGAGGTACAGCGACAGCGCCGTGGCGACGAGCAGGGCGACGAACACCAGCGCGACGACCTCGGGCGATCCGCCGGTCACCTGCTGGAGCGGGTAGTGGCGTCCGTTCATTTGAACCCCTCGTAGAGTCTGGTGAAGCGATCGGCTGCCGATTCCAGCGGCCCGCGTTCGACGTCGACCTCGAACCCGTCCTCCTCCAGACGGATGCGGACCTCCCGGAGGCGGGCGCTGTAGACCTTGTAGTGGTGGCCGCCGGGGTCGAGTTGCTGCTGGTCCTCGAGCAGGTCGGCCTCCTGCAGCCGCTCGACGCGACGATAGATGGTGGACGGGTCGGCTCCGCAGGCGTCGCTCAGCGCGTCGACGGACTGTGGCTCCTCTCGGGTTTGCTCGAGGATCGTCCGCATGTACTCGTCGCTGAGGACGTCGACGACGTCCGCCTCACCGTCGTCGCTCATTACCTCCCGCTTTCATCGGCGAGCCAATAGGTTCACTGGTCGATTCGCCCGGATCGCCTGCGTCGCCCATCCGTCCGTCCGGTCACCCTCGTCGACAGTATATCCGGGGGCCGATCTGTTCGTTCGCCAACTCGAGCCGAACGTTTATGTACTCGGCCGGGGCAGTCACCACCGAGATGGCACGGACCGCGACCCCGACGACCAGCGAACGCCTCGAGTGGGCCAGCGCCGGCCTCAAACGGTTCGTCGCGGTCCCGTTCGAACGCCAGACGTATCTGAATCTGGCGTACCTGTTGCTCGCCTTCCCGCTCGGACTCGCGTATTTCGTCTTCGTCACGGTCGGCGTGTCGCTCGGACTCGGGCTCGCGATCATCGTCGTCGGAATTCCGATCCTCGCGATCACGCTCGGGCTCGCACTGGGGCTCGCCGGCTTCGAGCGCTGGCTGACGACGGCGATGCTCCCCGTCGATATCGAATCCCGGACGGAGTTGGCCGGCGAGCGAGGGCGCGATCAGCTTGCCTCCCTGCTCACTGACGTCAAAACGTGGACGGTGCTCGTCTACCTCCCGGCGAAGTTCGTGGTCGGAACCGTCGCGTTCACGGTTTCGGTCACGGGGCTGTCGACGGGCGTGAGCATGCTCATGCTCCCGTTTTACTACGACCAACCGGGGTTGTACGTCGGCCTCGTCTCGGATCGAGCCCCCGAGATCCACCAGACGCTGTATCTCGGCTGGAACTACCTGCTGGTCGGCTTCGAGGCTGCCTTTACGCTCGGCTACTGGGAGATCACGACGCTTCCGCAGGCGCTCGTCGGCACCGTCGCGGGGGCTATACTGCTCCTTCTCACGTTCCACACCCTGAACGCGCTGGCTCGGATCACGGGCTGGTTCGCGCGCATGATGCTCGAAAACGGGTACGATCCGATGGCAACTATCGCGCGGTCGCTGGCAGAAGGGAGGTAGCGAAAAGCGGGTCAGAAAAGGGTTTGAGGAAGTGTATTACTTCTTGGAAGTATGAACTTCTTTGGCGGACTCTTGTTACTTGGGTTCGGGTACATCTGTTTCCGCGCACCGGCATCACTGTTCCAGTTTGGAATGATGTTCGATGAAAGCTCGCTCTCCGACGACACCAAGGATAGAATCCGATTATTTGGAGCCGTCTGTATGGTTGTCGGTAGTGGTGTCTCCGTTGCGAGCGTGGCTTCGACCTGGTTCGAAATGTAACGGAGTTTGTGCACACGAGTACTGAATTGAACCGTTTCTCTCGTCCCGTTTCGGTCGAGTCACACGGTCACGCCTACTTATCGTTCGTTGTCGGAGTGCGCCCGTACCCACAGTTCGCCGATCCGTGAGAGCCGCGTCCGATAGGACTTGCCGTGTTCCTCGCGCTCGATGTACCCCTTCCCGCCCGGCCCCAGTCGATCTACGTTGTAGATGACCTTCGAGCGAAAGCTGTCCGTGTACTCCTCGTTCAACTCGCGAGCGAGCGCCTCGGCGAGTTCGGAAACCGAATCGAACTCGCCGTCCTCGCCGAGCTTGTAGAGGATGAGCTCTTCGAAGGGTTTGACGTTCGAAAACGAGGCGACCGGCAGCTCGACGATGTGGCGTCCGTCGATCTCTTTCGCGCCGATCGTCGTCCCGCGCTCGTCGAACTCCGCGAGCAGGTCGCGAGCGCTCTCGAGGCGCGTGTTCACCCGCTCGTCTTCGAGTGTGTCCGTCCCCTCCTCGGTCGCGAGATCCGAGAGCAGGTCGATCTGTTCGCGAAGTTCCTCCGCGAGTTCGGTCTCTAAGTACTTTTCGGGGGCGGTGTAGTAGGTGTGGATCTGCTCGCGTTCGTCCTCGCGTTCGACCATCAGCGAGTGGGCGGCGTTCGCGAACGCGAAACTCACCGTCCGGGGCATCGCGGCGACGTTAACCCACACCTCGTTTCCGTCGTCGAGCTCGGCGGTGATAAGCTCGTAGGCCTGCTCGAAGGCTTCATCGTAGTCGTAGACGTCCTCCAAGACGAACCGATCCGTCTCAGCGCCTAACAGGTTCCGAAAATCCGTCTCGAGTTTCATCGAGAGGTGCTGGGAGTACTCGACGTTCGCCTCGCTCCCGACCGCCCCCTCGAGGAGGATGACGCTGTCGACGTCGATCTGATCGCGGACCAGTGGCGCGATCAGCCGGTCGTAATCGAAGCCGACCGGGACGATGTGAGTCTGCATACGCCCGGATTAGGGCGTCCGACTCCTAACAGTATTGATCGACGGAAAATTGTTGTCCTCCTTGTCAGATAACGTATCGGTCAATCCCAGATCCTCACTGTCTGTCCCTCTTTCCGCCTCGGTGTCAGGAAAATCACAAAACAACAGTTCGATAGTAACAACTGCAACGATTTACACACTGATCGCCGACCTGCTCACGGGCACGGACGCCCGTTCGCTTCCCGCGGCTCTCACTCACTTCGTTCGTTCACGGCTCACTTCGTTCACCGTCTGCTCACGGGCACGAAGTGCCCGTTCGCATGGTTCACGGGATCTTTGATCCCGCGCTATTCACTCTCCGCGGTTCTCACTCACTCCGTTCGTTCACGGCTCACTTCGTTCACCGTCTGCTCACGGGCACGAAGTGCCCGTTCGCATGGTTCACGGGATCTTTGATCCCGCGCTATTCACTCTCCGCGGTTCTCACTCACTCCGTTCGTTCCGAACCGCGTACTCGTTCCGAACCGCGTACTCGTTCCGAACCGCGTACTCGTTCCGAACCGCATCCGCTCCGAGCCGCGTACCCTCTGCCGATCAGGTGTTCATTGACTTGCTGTGGCTACTATAGTGCTCGTCTCAATTCTCACTGGTATGTTTGACTTTTGGCACACCGATCTTGACGATGTTTCCACGCGGATTATTCTCTTCAAAAGACAGTTCTCCACCGAGAGAATCAACGCACCACTTCATAATCCAAAGACCAACACCGGAGCCGTGATACGTACTATCTGCTTTCGACTTATCCTTTAGTACGTCAATCTCAATGGCGGGTATTTTTGGCCCAGTATCTGAGACACTAATAACACCTTGATTATTTTCGGAATCGTCGCATATTGATACAGTGATTTTCGGTGTCTCCTGATCGTTGTGTTCAATCGCATTTTCGATCGCGTTTTCAACCGCATAGCCTAGGCTTTGATCTGCGCTTACCCAAACACTAGACTGTGTTTCGACTGTTATACGAGCAGATGGATGCTCGGACTGTGCCTTCTTCGCGTGGGTTTGAACTAAATCCCGAAGATTGGCCGGTTCTCGCTGCGTTGCGTTTGGTTTGACTATATTCTCGATTTGATCAAGCGAGTTACTTAATGAGCCAACCTCATTAGCGATATCTAGGATCGTGTTAATCTCTTCTTCAACATTTTCGCTTTCAACGGCGGTTTTTATGTTGTCTGCATATCCTACCAAAACATTCATGTCGTTCCGTAGATTGTGCCGAATGACACGGTTCAAGAGACGCAACAGCTGTTCCCGCGCCCGATATTCCGTAATATCATTGATTTCAGCGATAACATACTGGTTTCGTTCAATTACAGTTCGAGTGAGGTGAACATTCACCCAACGATATTCGCCGTTTGCTCGTTCAATCTGCCATTCAAAGGTTTGCGAATTTCCGTTGGCAGCCGCTTGAATTCGCCGAACGGCCTCTTCTTGTGTGAATCTTGATGCTGATGCCGTATAGTCCTCTACCGTCATTGTCTGAAGTTCGTTCTTGGGATACCCATACAGGTGTTCCAACTGACTATTTACGTCAAGAATGTCCCCTGACTCAGGATCATGTAGCGTAATTCCAGTGTTAATATCTTCTAGGATTGGTGGGAGCGAACTGTTTTTGAAAGACGTCATGTATTTTCTAATTTACTACGTTCTCCTAACATATACACCAAATATATTTGGCTTTTGTAATGATACAGTCATAAATAACCAAATAATAATATATTATATGATGGCCTCTTTTATGGTCTCACTGACGAAACAATATGCTAAAATGCTATATAAATACACTTCAGAATTAGTTTTAACTAAGTGGCGGAGATACCACGAGATTGTATTCGTGGATGATAACTAATATATTTCACATACTGTCGTAGGAAATGATGTTTTCCGGCTTACACTTCTTCGATTGGCATCTTTCCATCAAGCGACTACTGCGGTCTCTGATGGTATAAGAATTTAGAACTAGTTCATCATTTTACAACTGCTCGCTCGACTGCCCACCCCCTGAGGTATGGAAGCGGTCGACACGCACTGTGGAGGTGTGAACAGAAATACAACCGCCGGATCACCGGCATGTCGATCAAATAATGCGATATCGAGACGCAACTTTGAGTCGATCGCTATTACAGAATAGAGACAAGACCCTCGCCGTTGCTCTTGACAGCGGTTGTGTCAACCTCGATCCGCGTCGACGAAGCCGGCAGCCGGTCCAGAACGCTGTTAGCTAGCCGACGTATACCGTTTTCGACTGCTTCGTGAAAATATTCAATGCCTACTGCAGCGAGAGTCGTTGCCGTCTGAATCGGGACGTTCTCGAAGACGAGACATATTGCTCGTCGTGATCTTCTTTCACGCGTCGAATATCCTTATTTATTGTCTTACTGTAATTCCATCTGCAGGCCATATCCGGCTTGCGACCACTGTGAAACATCGTCGTCGGCTGGCCTGATTCACCAGCCGTTTCGGACGAAGCGACTCTTTCGCGTCTCTTCCACGCCAGTCTCGGTGTTGTGTTCCGCTCGCTCCCACACCCAGACCGAGTTATCGAAACACATCCACTCTATTTACTAAATTGTGGAATAATTTGGGGAACGATACCAAATACTCGAACTTCTTCCACAAGTGTTAATGGGGTTTCGAAACAGAGTTAAACCGCATGGGGATGTTCCACTGTCTGTCATACTAACGCCACATCCCCATGCGTTGCTCGGCGCAGCGTACTGATATACTTGCGGAATCGCGAGAGCTGACAGCTACAGCGCGAGCCCGTCCGACTCGCTCGCGACGTAGCCCTTCCGGACGCCGGCCTCGTGGAGCCCCGTGCCACAGGCTCCGTCCCGAACCGCACCACGAGCACGATCTGGCTCGTCGACGGCCGCACCTGCGAGGACGTCGACGCCTCGCTCGAACAGCGGTTCGGGCAAAAACGAGGCCGTTGCACCGACAACGACGACGGTCGCCGTATCCGGCGCTGCCTCGATGTAGCGCGTTGCACCGCCGTAGACGAACGCCGACCCCGTCACGAAGACGACGTCAGCGCCGGCCATCGCCGCCTCGGTGTCGGCGGGACCGAACAACGAGACGGTCACATCGTCGGGGTCCGGCACGGACTCGACGGCCGCTCGCTCGATCACGCGAACCTCGACGCCGTCGAACTTTCGGATCGCCGGGCGAAAGAGACCAACCATCGTGATCCGATCGACCGACGGCTCGAGAAGCGCCATCGGATCGCCATCTTCCCACTCCATGCACGGAGCAGAAACGGCGTTCAGCGTCGCGATGGCGACTGCTCGTTCGAGTTGTTCCTCGTCGCTTTCCGGTGGGTTCTCGGCGCGGTCCAGCGGCGCTACGAGCTCGTTCAGATCGACGTTCGAGGAGACGGATCGGGCGTCCGCTCCAGGTGGTCGGTGGGCGATTCCCGCGAGCGGACGGCCGGCACCGTTCGTCTCGGTTTCCGACGCGGTTCCGTCCGCGTCGGGACGCCGAGCGAGTTCAACGAGAATCGCAGAGTCGCCGATCGTAATGCGATCGGGAACGATGCCAGCGAACGCATCGGCCGATCGAAGCACCTCACACACCTCGACAAGAACGTGTTTCGACAGTCTCGATCACCTCGATTCGTGGCGTCCGCCGAGTCGACGGACGCCTCGTCGAACCGTTCACGCTCCGCGATCAAAACGCGTTCGCCGTCGACGCGGATCAGAACGAGCGCAGGTCCTCGAGCACCGCGGCGGCGCTGCCGTCGTCGATGACCTCGCGTGCACGTTCGAGTCCCTCGTCGAGCGTCTCGACGTCCTGGCGAGCGTACATCCGGAACGCGCCGTTGAGCGCGATCGCGTCGGCGAAGTGGTCCTCGCGGTCGCCGCTCAGGACGTCCTCGGTGATCGTCGCTGAGTCGGCGGTCACGTCCTCGACGTCGAGGTCTTCGCTTTCCATCTCCATGCCGTACTCGGCGGTTTCGATCTCGTAGTCCTCGAACGACTCGTCGCCACTCGCTTCGCGATCCCACTCGGCGACCTTCGTATAACCGGGGCGGATGTCGTCGTAGCCTTCCATTCCCTGGAAAAAGATCGCACGGGAGTAGTCGAGTTGCTCGCTCCCTTTGATGAGGTCGGTCATCTTCTTCGCGAACGCGAGGTGGTAGAACGAGCCGAGGTGGACGTCGGCGTTCGCCGGGTTCGCGACGGTCTCGATGGTGTTGACGAACACGCGGACGCCCATCTGATCGCGCCGGTCGTAGAGGTCGTCGATGCCGGGGTTGAACGCTGGCTGGTAGTAGAAGCCGAACCCGGTCTCGTCGACCATCTCGGCGCTTTCTTCGGGCTCGAGTTCGGTTCGGACGCCGAGCTCGTCGAGGACGTGTTTGTACGCCGTGGCCTTCTGGGTCGGAACGCGGTCGCCCGAGTGAACGACGACGGGCGTTCCCGCAGCGGCGGCGACGAGTCCGGCACCGACGCCGAGGACGGCGGAGGTGTGCTTGCCGTCGTAGTTCGCCCCGCAGTCGACGGGGTCGCAGTCCGGCTCGGCGGTGACGACCGACTCCTCGCGCATGACGTCCGTGTACGCCGCGAGCTCCTCGGGCGTGTTCCGTTTCCAACGGTTCGCCAGCCAGAACGCGCCCAGCGTCGTCTCGTCGGGTTCGCCGGCGAGGATGCGCTGAAGTGCCTCGCGCGCCTGCTCGCGAGTCATGTCGTCGGCGGATTTGTGCCCCGAGCCGACGACCTCGGTCATGAGCCGTTTGAGCGGCCACTCGCCGAACGTCTGGGTCGTTTGAGCCATAGTGGCGATTCGGCTGGTTGACGCAAAAGCCTCCCGCTTCCGGTGCGATATCGCCCATCAAATGGCGGGTTTCCCGAAGAGATCTAGCACAATTCGGTGTGTCGAGTTAGTTCCGGACAGCGACGGGAATCAGATCGGCCGTCGACGACAGCCCGCTCCAGAACCCGAAAGCGATACCAAGGACTCGACCCTAGATCGAGCAATGAGCACCTGTGCGGGGGACTGGCGAGAAACCATCGACGAGGTGGACGCAGCCATCATCGACGGCTACCAGAGCGGGCTGGCGATCGAGCGGCGACCCTTTCGCCAGTTCGAGTCCGAACTCGGCATCGACGAGCATGACGCCGTCGCGAGGATCGCCCAACTCATGGAGGCGGGTATCGTCCGCCGGTTCGGTGCCGTCCTCAACCCGCCGGTGATCGGCTCGTCGACGCTCGCGGCCGTCCAGGCACCCGAGGACCGATTCGACGAGGTCGCCGCGGTCGTCAACGAGTACCGGCAGGTCAACCACAACTATGCGCGCGACCACGAGTGGAACATGTGGTTCGTCGTCACGGCCGGCTCGCGAGAAACGCGCGACGACATTCTGTCCGAGATCGAGCGCCGAACCGGCTGTTCGGTGCTCAACCTGCCGATGCTGACGGACTACTATATCGACCTCGAGTTCCCGGTCGTCAACGGCGACCGATTCGCTCGCGAGAGTTCGGCCTCGCTCGAAGCGAGCACAGACGCCTCGGCGACCCGAATCAGCGAGGAGGCGACCGGCGACCTCTCGGCGTTCGAGGCCGACCTCCTGCTCGCGATTCAGGACGGCTTTCCGCTCTCGACGACGCCGTATCAGGACATCGCGGACCGGCTCGATGCCGACGTCGACGCCGTCCTCGGCGGGATCGAGCGACTCCACGCGACCGGCTGCATCAAGCGCCTCGGCTGCGTCGTCAACCACGTCGTCACCGGCTTCGACGCGAACTGTATGGTCGTTTGGGACGTCCCCGACGAGGAACTCGACGCTCGCGGCGAACGAGCCGGCGGGCTACCGTACGTGACGCTTTGCTATCACCGCCCACGACGGCCGGAACAGGAGTGGTCCTACAACCTGTTTACGATGATCCACGGCCGCGATCCCGACGCCGTCGACGCGCGGATCGACGAGCTAGCCGAGGACTACCTCCCCGTCGAGCACGAACGGCTCTACTCGACTGAAACGCTGAAACAGACCGGCGCTCGCTACGACGAGATTCTTTCGACGTAGCCGCCGCTGTCGTACAGTCGTCGTGCGGGTCGATCGCACCGATGATCGATCGTCTTCGGCCCGCGATCCCGCGTTAGAAACTGTCGGCGAACTTGTCTCGCCGGTTGATGTCGAGTTCGCTCACGCTCGAGCCCCGTCGGCTCGCCGCGAAAACGATCGCTTCGGCGACCTCGATCGGCTCGCTCGCTTCCCCCTGTTCGAACGCTTCCGAATACGTCCGCTCGTCTGCCGTCTCGAACTCCGAGCGAACTTCGGCGGGGTTGACGACCGTCACGCCGATGCCGTCGTCGCCGACCTGGGCCGCGACGCTCTTTGCGAACCCACGAACCCACCACTTCGAGGCGCCGTAGACGGGGTTGAACGAGCGCGGGAACCTGCCCGCGAAGCTGCCGACGAAGATCAGGTGTCCCTCGCGCTCGCGAACGTGGGGAATCGCCGCCCGCGTCGCGTAGAACACGCCGTCGACGTTCGTCTCCTGCATCGTCTCGAACTCTTCCGTCGTCAGCTCTTCGACGTCGCTGCCTCGCGCGAGCCCCGCGTTGTTTACGAGCACGTCGATGCCGCCGAAGGTGTCGACCGCCTTCTCGATCAGCGCGTCGACCTCGTCCTCGTTTCGGACGTTCGTCGGAACAGCGAGCGCGTCGACGCCGTACTCGGATTCGAGTCCGGCCGCCAGTTCCGTCAACTGGTCCTCGCTGCGGGCCGCGAGGACGACG
Organism: Natrialbaceae archaeon A-arb3/5; assembly: GCA_046614585.1. Classification (GTDB taxonomy): domain Archaea; phylum Halobacteriota; class Halobacteria; order Halobacteriales; family Natrialbaceae; genus JBKKHI01. Next base: position 273,913 of record JBKKHI010000001.1, read on the forward strand.
TTTGCGCCCGCGGCAGCGAACTCGTGGCTGGTCGCTTCGCCGATTCCCGAACTCGCACCGGTAACGATCGCTACCTGCTCATCGAATTGTCCATTGTCCGGCATGCGTGCGTGCAATGGACGGCCATCACCGTCGGTGTTTCGTCTGCTCTCTCGAACCACGAGGACGGCAGCGATCGGTAGTCGGTGGGTCCGCAGTCGAGTGGCTCCCATCCTGCCGTCGGCGTCCCGTTCGAACGGACCCGCATCGGATTTGGGGTTGGCGTTGTGATCCGTGATCGGTCAGTGAGTACTTCTGTTCGAAGGAACATACGGAGGGCATGGACGAGAGGCGGGATTTCGCAAACGAAGGTGGCCGAGCGGACGGAAACGAAGACACGGCCGAAACCGCCGACCAGTTCGACCTCTATCAGGAAGCGCTCACCGAAACCCGTCGAGTCGTCGATGTGCAGGTTCAGATGGCTGAAGATACCGACGAGGAAATCCTCACGCTCATGCGGCTCGAACTCCTCGCGCTCGGCGGTGTCGTGACGCTGTTTACGTACTCCCCGTCACTGGTAACAGCGGCACTACCGTGGGTCGTAACGTCCGTTCTCCTGTTGCTCTCTTCGATCCTGCTGGCGGCGTATATCTACCGCGGAATCACGCTCTACGCCGGGTTCGGCGATCACGGGTACGACAGGCACATTCCGCCGGAGAAGGTGCCGTACGAATCGATCATCCGCTCGTCCGAAGACCGGTCGTCGCGCGACGGTACGCCGCTGGTCGAGGACGTGCCGTCGGTGAGCGCCTTCCGTGCATCGCTGCTCGACGAGCATCAGGCCGGGATCAGTCACAACAACGTCGAGATCAAGTACCGAAGTCAACTTCACCAACAGACGGTTTTCCTGCTGTTGTTTGCGATTCTCACGTTGGGGATCGGTCTCGGCTGGGCGATCCTCGAAGAGGCGTCGACGGCCACGGTAGTCGTCGTTTCGCTCACGACGATCGGTGTCGTGATCGCCAGTTTGCATACGATTTTGAAATCCGCCGGACTCGTCGCTCGCTTCATCCAGACGACCGCCGACCCCGATCGGCTCACGTACGGATACGGGTTCGAGCGCGAGTACCCGTACTTCAGCCGGGTGTGTGCGTTCGTGACCACTTACCTGTACGATCCAGCGGACGAGGAGTGGTAACGAAGCCCGTCACTTCCTCGCGATCACGACGCCGCTTTGATCTCCCACACCGCGGTGTATCTCGATGTCGTCGAACGGCGTGTTTCGAAGCTGTCGTTCGATTTCGTCCGGCGTCTGGAAGTTGATCGGCATCACTTCAGCCGTGTAGTACTGCTCGCCGCTTGCGATCTCTTCGAACTCGTAGGAGACTGCGTAATGTGGCTGGCCGTCGTCGTAGACAGTAATAAACCGACCCGTGATTGCGAACTCGTCCGTCGTCGCGTCCCACCGGTCGTACAACCCGTTCTCGTTGTTTCGCGGATCCTTGTAGTCGAAGACGAGCGCGCCGTCGTCGGTGAGATTCGCTGCGGCGCGATCGAAGAACAGGCCGAGCGTCTCCGCGTCGAAGTGAGGAAGTAGGTTGAATCCGACGATCACCTCGTACGTATCGGCGACGTCAAAGAAATCACGCTGTTCGAGGGTGACGGTGTCGTCGCCGTCGAGGCGACTGCGTGCGATCTCGACCATTTTCTCGTGCAAGTCGATCCCGTCGAGCGCGGCGTTGGGGTGTGCCGCCGAGAGGCGTTCGAGCAGCCGTCCCGTTCCACACCCTGCCTCGAGCAGACGGAACTCCGAGACGTTGGGTGCGGCCTTCCGAACGTAGTCGCTCTGTACGTCGTAGTCGTATCCGCCGGCGAACAGGAACTCGTAAACGGGCGCGAGTTCCTCGTACATTCCGAGACTCGCGCGTCTGTCCTCGTCGATAGTATCGACGATCTGTCGCATTTCCGAATCGATATCGATGACGGCCTCCATCGAGTGGCGGTTCTCGAGTAATTATAACCAATGTTACGGCTTCGGCGTTGCGAGCGGCTCTGTGGTCGCGGACCGAACTGCGATCGTTCTCCTATGACCGAGACGCGTCAGACCGTCTGCTGTGACGATGTGCCGACGAAACCACAGGGTGCGTGGATTCACCAAACCGGCTTACAGCAGTCCGTATCACTCCTCCGTAATGCGATCCAGGTGCGCGTCGGAGTACGCCTGTTCTGCGATCCGCTCGTTTCGGGTCGCTCGCCCCTCTGCGGGGGGAATGTACAGCGTGTGCGTGGCGTCGACCTGTTCGGCCATCGACTCGAACTCCGCGAGCGGAAACCAACGTTGCTCGGCGTCGGCGAGCGGAAGCGTCGCAGTTCGGACGAGCGACACCTCGTGATCCGATGGATACTGCCCTTCGAGGTGAGCTCTGATATCGCGAAACCGCTCGGGAGCGCTTTGGCTGCGGTCGTAGAGCCGGGTTCCGACCAGTCCAATCTGCATGAGAAACGCCGGTGTCGCGGGATCGAGTTGTACCTCCCTCACGAGCACATCCGTCGCCTCGTACACCTGCACGCCGGAATCGAGGGGGTTCACGTCGAGGTCGACGTAGAGGCAGTCCAACGAAGAGATTCCGGGATAGATTTCGACCGTGAGATCCCGTTGAGCCGCTTCGTCGCGGATCAACCCCGTCGGCGTAACGCCGACGACCGGGTGGCCGTAGACAGCCAGCACGACCGGTCCATCGACGGTTTCTGCACCGTCGACGACGCGCTCGGCCATCCGTTCGTAGCTCTGTGCGCGCTCTCCCCCGGGTTCGTACTCGTCAGTGAGATCGATGACCGACTCACACCGATCGTGAATGTACTCCTTCGCTTCCGGGAGCGGATTGAGAACGTACACTCGCTCGGCGGCCTCGAACGCCTGCTCGTGCTCGCGAGTGAGCTGGCGATAGCCGACCATCCCGGTTCCGACGATGTACACGTCAACTGAACTGGTAGCCATACGCTCTCAAAAATACGCCGAGCCGGTGAGCGTGTCGGTTCCAGTCTAGTACCCTCCCAAGCGTCGACTGATGAGCGAAATCGACACCCACTGCATGATTCCGCTCATCAATTCAGGCTTGGACCGCCACTAGTTACGCCGAGGCGGGCCCTGGTTCGGAACGCCGGCGTCGTACTCTAAACCGAGTGCGGAGCGAATTTTCGCTTCGTCGCCGCTTTCGATCGCTTCGATCTCCTCGTCCGAGCAGTCGTACGACTCGAGCGCCGTCGATGGGTCCGTTCGAACCGCCGCAGCGAACTCGTTGTCAGCCATCGACCGATGTGCAATCTCTTCTCGAGACATACTCGTACTGAGTGAGACAGCGATTATATAATTTTTCACTATGGCACTAATTCACGCGGCTGATCACATTCGACCCATTACCGGTCGGGAGAGTACAAACGGATGGATATTGCAAGCAACAGACCGTTCGTCGTCCGGTGCGTGTCAGCAACATGGTCTTATCTTCGGCGATCGTGTTCGTTGTGAGCCTCCTGATCGGTGCGCTCGGTATTTACATCGGTGCGCGAGTCATCGTCGGCGCGGGTGACTACGATCATGCGATCGTCACCGCGTTGATCGGTGCGATCGTCTGGGCCGTCGTCGGCTTTTTCGTCGGCTGGATCCCGCTTGCGGGACCGTTACTGGCGCTTCTGGCGTACATCGCGGTGATCAACGTCCGGTACCCCGGCGACTGGACCGCCGCCGCGATGATCGGCGTCCTCGCGTGGGTCACCGTGCTGGTCGTCCTCTACGTCCTCGCGGCGCTCGGGGTCACCGGATTCGAGGCGGTCGGCGTCCCCGGCGTGTGAGCCAGCGTTCGTCACTGCAGCCGCGAACGTGACGAAGAATTATCAGACTCGGCGGACGACTGTAATGTAATGGGACTCTTCGAGAACCTCGGGCGAAAGGTCGGAAAGATCACGCACGAAGCGAAACAGGCGGCCGCCGAGGAAGCGAGGTATTCCTGCGAGGACTGTGACAACCGGTTCTACGCCGAGCGCGAGACGTGTTCGGAGTGTGGCTCCGAGAACATCGTCGAACGCGAGCCGACCGAATCGACGGACGACCGCGACGAGGCCGATTCGACCGCTCAGAGCGAGTCGGCCGACGATGAGCCGAACGCGAACGACGAGGCCGAGAGCGACGTGAATTCGGACGAACCGACCGACGACGAGACCGAACCGTCCGAGTAGACGCTCACCTCAGCACTCGCTCGGCGGTCCGTCGATAGATCTCCAAACAGCGCTCGAGCACGTCGATCGAGACGCTCTCGTCCGCGGTGTGGGCCTCGCCCGGCTCCGCCGCGCCGCAGATCACGCACTCCGTTCCGGCCTGTGAGAGCCAGCCCGCGTCGGTCGCGTGTGGCTTCGTCACGAGTTCGGGCGACTCCGGCTGGGCGGCGTCCGCCGCCGTCCGGACCGCCTCGGCGAACGACTCGTCGGTACACTGCATCGGCGGGAGGTCCTGCTCGACGGTCCACTCGACTCCCTCGATCGATTCGACGCGGTCGAGTGGCGCCCGCTCGCCCGCGACCGTTCGCTCGTCGACGGTTACCGTACAGTGGTCCGGAACGACGTTCATCGCCGTTCCGCCGTCGATTTCGGTAACCGTGACGCTCCCTCGAACCGTTTCGCCAGCCACCTCGAGCGTCGGAGGTTCGAGCCCGCGGACGAGGTCGACGGCGTCGGTCGCGCGGTAGATCGCGTTCTCGCCGGCGCCGACCTCGCTCGCGTGGGCCGCGCTGCCGCGCGCCATAATCGTACTCCCGCGTCGGCCCTTGTGGGCGACGGCGACGTCCGTCACGCCGTCTGCCGAGTATCCCGTCGAGCCCTCGCCGACGACGGCGTAGTCGGGCGCGAATCCCTCGTCGATCGCGTGGCGCGCGCCGACGCCACCGACCTCCTCGCCGACGAAACTCGCGAAGACGAGTTCGCCGCCCGGCGTGGCGTCGGCGGATGCCGTATTCCCCGCCGCGCCATCTCGCACCTCACTGTCTCGAAACGCGAGCATGGCGGCCGCGAGCGGCCCTTTCATATCCGCCGTGCCGCGCCCGTAGAGACGGCCGTCTCGCTCGGTGATCGCGTACGCGTCGCCGCTGTCGTCGACGAGTTGGGACGCGTCCGGTTCGACGACGTCGTGGTGGCCCACCAGCGCGAGCGTCTCCTCGCCGGTTCCGCGTCGGGCGATCACGTTTCCGACCTCGTCGCGGGTGACGTCGGCGTCGGTCTCGCGTCGGAGCCACTCCTCGATGAACGCTCCAGCCGCGGCCTCGTCCTCGTGGCTGGGAATCGAGACCAGTTCGCGGGTCAGATCGACGACGCTCGTAGCCATCGGTTTCGATTCGTCCTCGTAAGTGTTTATTGCATCGTTCCGGCTCCAGCGGTGCCCGAAAATCGCAGGAAATCGCCCGTCGTCCGTCGGGAAAGAGCCTAGCCGGCGGCGTCTCCCGTTGCTCCGTTCGGTCCGGTGTTGACAGCGGGGCCGTTCGTCGACTCACCGCCCGTATCGTCGGTATCCTCGCCGGAGTCGACACCTCCCTCTGGGAAGACGATCTCTCCGTCTTCACCGTCTTCGCCATCCTCGCCCACCCCGTCTTCTCCGGGCTCACCACCTTCGCCAGGTGCGCCATCCTGTCCGTCCTCGCCGATACCGTCTTCACCAGGTTCACCGGCTGGCTCCTCCGCTTCCGGCTCCTCTGGCGCCTCGACGACCACCGTCGTCTCGACGACCTCGTTCTCGCTCGAGACCGTTGCCGTGTACTCGCCCGGCTCGAACCCGTCGGTGCCGGCTTCGAACGAGAGTACCTGTGACGCGCCCGAATCGAGCGTGACCGTCGTCGTACTCACGACGGTGTCGCCGATGGCGAACTCGATCGCTTGCGTACCATCGCCGTCGCCGACGTTTTCGATCTCGGCGTCAACGACGACTGGCTCGCCCTGCTCGACGGGTGCGGGCGGTTCAGCGATCGTGACCGCGAACTCCGGTTCGCCGGGATCGATCTCGCCCGCGGTCGCAGTGGTGGCAGTCGGCCAGTCGGCCTCGTCGTAGTCGTAGTTGCTCATATCGGCCAACCAGACGAGTTGCTCGTCGTCGCTCTGTGGCGTCCACTCGACGGTGAAGCTCCCGTCGTCGGCCGAGAGTGCTTCGACTGGTTCGTCCTCAGTCGTTCCCTCGGTGAACCGGCTGTCGACGATCAGTTCGGCGTCGTTCGGGTTCTCGTACTCGAAGGTGACCTCGATCGCGTCCTCGGTCGGCGTCGCGTCCGCGACGTCGAGCACCGGCAGTTCGGGCCGAACCTCGGCGAGGCAATCAGCGCTGTCCGGGTTCGGGTAATCGATCTCGCCTGGAATCGCCTCGGGTGAACTGATCCCCGTGATGGCCGCGCCGAACTCGCCCGGCGGCACCTCGACGGTCGCGCCCTCGTCCGTCTCGGTGACGGTGAACTCCTCGCCGACCTCGAAGGTGACCGTCCCCTCGAACGGCGCGTCGACGTCCTCGCCGACGGTGATCGCGTACTCGCCCAGCGTGTTCCCGATACCGCTCGACTCGTAGAACGCGGTGGCGACGATGATCGTCTCACCGTCCTCGAAGGTGTCGGTTACCTCGACCCGTTGACAGTCGACGAACTCGACGTCGGTCGGTTCGTCCACGAGCGTGTACTGAATCGTCTCGCTTTCGAGGACTGCGGCTTCCTCTCCGTCGGTCGTCGCCTCACCGTCAGTCGGACCGTCGTCGAGTATCGCTCCGTTATCGGGTTCGCCGTCGGCAGTCGCCGTTCCGTCCGCTGCGTCGGGACCCGTCGAGACGACGGCGACCTCGAGTTCGGCGTCGGATTCGAGCGTCGGTTCGAGGTCGACGCTCTCGTTCTCGACCGTCTGGGTCGCTTCGAACGGACCGCTCTCGCCGCGTTGTTCGCCGTCCTGGTCGGTTACGACGAGTTCGTACTCGACGGAGGCGTTCGCCTCGTCGACGAGCAGCGTCTCGCCGTCACCTTCCTGATCGGACACCGAGAGCGACGCTTCTGGTTCCGTTGGGTCGTCCTCGACGTCGAGCGTGTACTCGATCGATTCGGCCGCGAGTTCGGCGTCGTCCTCGGTCGCTCGCACGGCGACGTCGACTGTCGTGTTCTCCTCAATCGGCGGCTCGAGATCGATACTTTCGTTTTCGATCGTCTCGCCGGCCTCGAACGACTCGCTATCGACGCGCTCGCCGTCGTACTCCGCCGTAACGATGTACTCGACGGAGGCGTTTGCCTCGTCGACGAGCAGCGATTCGCCGTCACCCGCTTGGTCGCTCACCGAGAGGGACGCTTCCGGCTCCGCGGGCTCGTCGGGCTCGTCGACCGTCACGAACGCACCGTCGAGCACCGGCCCGCCGCCGTCGGCGACGTACGGCTCGTCGTCCGCTCCGTCGCTGTCGACGTACTGGAACGTCTCGTCGCCGGTCGTGTCGTGGTGGACGACCGCGACGAGCGGCTGGCTCTCCGCGAGCGGCTCGTCCAGCTCGACGGTGAGGTTCTCGTGCTCGCCAGGCTCGAGGTAGTCCGAGACGCCGATAACGGAGTCGGGGTCGGCGTCGACGGCGACGCCGTCGTAGATCGCCACGAAGCCGCCCTCGGAGAGCTCGACGTCGTCCACGACGACGCTCTCGCCGTCTCCTTCCTGATCGGCGAACGTGATCGTCGCCGTTCCCTCGAGTTCGTCGATCTCCTCGATCTTCTGGACGACCTCGATCTCGACGTACTGGACGAGTTGCACCTCGTCGTCGATACCCTCCGCGACGGCGTAGGCGGTCGCGTCGGCCGCGGTCTCCTGGGTCAGGGTCTGTAGCTGCGTGACGCTAACGCGCTGATACTGAACCGCCCGCGCCGTCTCCTGGGACGCCGTTTTCGCCGCGGTCTGGATCTGCGTGGCCGTCGCCTCCTGATGTTGGGAGAGGACGCCGCTCGAACTCCCGGCGGCGAGCGACTGGACCTGCGTGACGTCGACGATCTGCGTCTGGAGCACCGCGCCCTCGCCGGCACCGTAGGCGGCGGCCTGAATCTGCTCGATTTCGACGACCTGGTGCTGGACCGCCGACTCGACGGCCCCTTTGGAGGCCCCGAGCGCAGCGTGTTGGATCTGCGTGATCGAGACTTCCTGATGTTGGACGAGCGTCCCCTGCGCGCCACCGGTCGCAGCGGCCTGGATCTGCTCGATGGTCGCCTCCTGGCTCTGCTCGATCGCCCCTTTCGACGCGCCGAAGGCGGCTTCCTGAATCTGCGTGATCGAAATTCGCTGTACCTGCTCGATTTCGACCGACTGTACCTGTAACAGCGACCCCTTACCAGCACCCCGAGCCGCAGATTGGGTCTGCTCAACCGTGACCTGCTGTTTCTGAACGAGCGCGCCTTTCGCCGCGCCCGTCGCCGCCTTCTGGACCTGCTTGATATCTACTTGTTGACGCTGTTCGATCTCGATTTGCTGTTCTTGCTCGAGGGCCACGTCGCTGGTTCCGTCGAGCGCGCCGGCCGCCGCGCCCGCGGCCGCGTGCTGAACGTGTTCGACCGTGACCTGCTGGCGCTGCTCGGCGGTGATCTTCTGGTACTGGTCGAGCGCGCCGTAGGCCGCACCCTGTGCGGCTTCCTGGATCTTCGGCTTTCGGTCGATCTCCTTCTCGCCGGCCTCGCCTGCGGCACCCGCGGCCGCGCCGTGGGTCGCGACCTGAATCTGCTCGACGGTCACGCGCTGTTCCTGGGCGAGCCCGCCGTGGGCCGCGCCCCAGGTCGCACTCTGCATCTGACTCGCGTTGACCGTCTGGTGCTGTGAGAGTGCACCGCTGGTCGCCCCGCCGACCGCGGACTGGAACTGCTCGATTTCGACCTCCTGGGACTGCATCAGCGATCCGTGGACCGCTCCCTTGGTCGCCTCCTGCACCTGCTCGACGCTCGCCTCCTGGTGTTGCTCGGCGGACGCGCCTGCGCTCTCTATCGCCGCTGATCGCTGTTCCTGGCTGACCTCGACGCCCTGTGACTGGGCGAGTTCGATCCCCTCGTCGACGCCGGCTTCGACGGCGTCGCCGTTCGCCTGGGAGAGCTGCTCCTGTGCCGTGTCCCCTGTACCCGTATTGGGGATCAGTTCCCCGTCGGTCGCCGAGTCACCGCTTCCCGCCTCGGTTTCATCGGCGTTCGCCGCTGCTGGCGCGGGCTCCATCTCGATCAATCCGCTCTCTGCGGTGGCGTCTTCCTGTACGTCGGCAGTGAGGCCGCCAACGTCTCCCTCGACGCCGTTTCCGTCTCCGTTCTCGCCAGCCTCGCCGGCGAGCCCCGCTCCTCCCATCAACGGGAGCGCCACGGCGCTCGCGACCATCGTGACGACGAGTGCGGCGACGAGGACGTGCGAGTTCGTCACCGTTCCACCCGGCGCGCCGGCAGTTCGTCCGGGTCCGCACGCTGGAGTCGACACCCGTCTCGCGCCTTTCGCAGTCCGATCGGTTCCGCCCTACCCCGCACCGATCGAACTCGCCCACCATCCCGATTCCGTCGGTCGATACCGTCTCCGTTCGCGTTCGTCTTCCCGAATTGCATCCGTTCCAGACCACCGGAGCGAAACAGCCGATAAGCGCGTTCATCGTTCCGGTTACTTGCGTGAGATAATCACGTATTACTGCTCGATCGAACGGATCGCAACCGGTGGCGTTGCCGTCCGGATCGTCTCTCTCAACCGATCGAAACGAAACGGACGGATCGACGGATCGTCACTCCGGTTGAGAGGAACACGCCGTTTCGGCCGGTCCGCAGGCAGTTACCGATCGTCGATCGTTCGTCGCCGATCTGCCGATCACCCTCTCGTAAACCGAAGTTTTTATTCCGGTTTACGAGAGAGGTGGGGGTATGGCAACCGGACAAAACTCGGTCGAACTCGTCGACGACGACGTCGTTCGATCGTTCGCGCGGGCGGCGTTGCTCGCAGCGCTACTCGGCGCAGTTGCACCGATCGCGATACCGCTTCCGTTCTCACCGGCACCGGTCACGCTCCAGACGCTGATCGTCTTTCTCGCCGGCCTCGTCCTCGGACCCGTCTGGGGAGCCGTCTCGATGACACTCTATCTCGTCGCCGGCGCGATCGGTATCCCGGTCTTCGCCGGGTTTGCCAGTGGCCCCGGAATCCTCGTCGGTGAGACCGCCGGGTTCCTCTGGTCGTACCCACTCGCCGCGGCGCTGGTCGGCCTCATCGTCCACCGCGGAACGGATCTGCGCGATCCCGCCGACGAGCCGGTTTGGATCGTCGTCGGCTCGCTCGTCCTCGCGACGCTGCTGATCTACGCGATGGGGGCTGGCTACGGGGCCTGGCTCTTCCAACTCGAGCCGTGGGAAGCGCTCACTGCCTACGTGTTCCCGTTCGTCCCCGGCGGCGTGGTCAAGATCGTCGCTGCGGTCGCGATTATCCAGAGCGAGCGCATCAGCCCGATAGGATCGTGAGAAGTCGATGATCGAGTTCGACAACGTCTCGTACGCGTTCGAGGACGTCCCCGTCCTCCGCGAGCTTTCGCTGTCGATCGACGACGGCGAGTTCGTCGTCTTCGCGGGCGCGAACGGCAGCGGCAAGACCACGCTGTTGCGCCACTGTAACGGGCTGCTCTCGCCCGACAGCGGTCGTGTGCTCGTCGACGGCACTCCCGTCTCGGAGGATCTCGTCGCCGCGCGTTCGAGCGTGGGGATGGTGTTTCAACACCCTCGCGATCAGTTCGTCGCCGCGACGATCGGCGCCGATGTCGCGTTCGGCCCGGAAAACCTCGGCCTCGAGCGGACAGAGATCGACCGGCGCGTGGCCGCCTCGCTCGACGCGGTAAACATGACCGGCCGCGACGACGAGCGGATCGACACCCTCTCGGGCGGCGAACAGGCCCGCGTCGCCATCGCCGGCGCGCTCGCGATGGAACCGACCCACCTCGTCCTCGACGAGCCCTTTACCGGGCTCGACGACCCCGCGCGTCGATCGGTCCTCGACCGACTCGGCTCGCTCGCCGCGGACGGCACCGGCGTCTTGCTCGCGACCCACGACCTCCGGGACGTTCTCGACCTCGCCGACCGCGTTCTCGCGATGCGCGACGGGCGCGTCGTCGTCGACGACGTTCCGGAGTCGGCACTCGCCGAACTCGGCGGACTGGAGGTTCGCGTTCCCTGATGCTATCCTACGAGCCAGACGAGACGATCGCCCACCGGCTCGATCCACGCTCGAAGCTCGCGGTCCAGATCGGTTTCGCCGCGACGGCACTGGCTCACACCAGCCTGCGGGCGCTCGTCGCGCTCACGGTGGTAGCCGCTGCCATCCTGCTCGTCGCGCGAGTGCCGCCGCTTCGAACCCTCTATGACTACCGATTCGCCCTCGTCCTGCTCGTCCTCGCACCCCTGCTCGCGGCCGCGACGCTCGGGCCGCCCTGGATCGACATTTCGGATGGGATCGTCTCCGCCCGCGCGAGCTACCGCGTCCTCCTGATTCTACTCGTTAGTGCGGCCTATGTCCGGTCGACGCCAGTTCGGGACTCTCGGGCTGCGATCCAGCGAACGATTCCGGGAAAACCAGGACAGCTACTCGGAATCGGCGTCGCGCTGGTCTTTCGGTTCCTGCCGGTGCTCCGGCGGGATCTCGCAACGATCCGCGAGGCGATGGCCGCCCGACTCGGAACCGAACGGAGCGCGCTCGAACGCGTACAGGCGATCAGTCTCCTCGGGCTCGTTCGGGCGTTCGACCGGGCCGATCGCCTCTCGCTCGCGCTGCAGGCCAGGTGTTTCACCTGGGAGCCGACGTTACCGTCGCTGTCGTTTTCGCGGATCGACGCGCCGGTGTTGATCATTGCGGTCGGACTGGCGCTAACGGCAGTACTGTGATCGAAAAACGGTCGTTCGGGACGATTGTCCCGCATGACCGAACCCAACCGTGAAAGCGTCTGTTGGGGATGTGGGGTGGGCTGTCAGACGGATGGGTGGGGAGACGCCTCCAGACGAGTTCGCCTGGATGGGCGATCAATTGTTAATGGTGATTGCTAATAACTCTTTTGCAGGGTGCCATGGCGATAATACCAACCGGTCCAACGCTAGTCGGTCAGAACCTTTATCCTGACCGTGTGGGACGCCACCGTATGGAATACGTTTCGGCCGGTACGCACGGATCGCTCGCGGACAGTTCTCGCACGCTCGCGGCGGTCGCCCGCGGCGACGACGAGCCCGAGACGATTGTTCGAAACGGTCGGGTGGTGAACGTCCATACGGGCGAGATCCAGCCGAACAGGGACCTCGTCATTGCCGCCGGGCGAATCGCCCGCGTGACGGAGACGGGCGCTGTCGAGGCGGGGCCGGAGACGACCGAGATCGACGCCGATGGTGCGTACCTCGCGCCCGGCTTTCTCGACACGCACGTCCACGTCGAGTCGAGCATGGTGACCGCCTCGGGGTTCGCTCGCGGCGTCGTTCCTACTGGGACGACGGGTATCTTCATGGACCCCCACGAGGTCGGTAACGTCCTCGGGCTGGAGGGGATTCGGCTCATGCTCGACGAGGCGGCCGATCTCCCGCTGAAGATGTACTGTACGATTCCGTCCTGCGTCCCGGCAGCACCCGGTTTCGAAGATGCAGGCGCGGTGATCGACAGCGACGGTGTCGCCGAGGCACTCGAGTGGGACGAGGTGGTCGCCCTCGGCGAGATGATGAACTATCCCGGCGTGGTCAACGGCGACCCGGAGGTCCACCGCAAACTCGCGGCCACCTACGACGCTGGCGTCGTCGCGACCGGTCACTACGCCAGCCGCGACACCGGCGCGGCGCTCGACGCCTTCATCGCCTCCGGGATCACCGCCTGTCACGAGTCGGTTCGGAGCGAGGAGGCGCTCGCGAAGCTCCGTCGAGGTGTCTGGACCCAGCTCAGACAGGGTTCGGCCTGGGAGGACGTCCCCGAGACGGTGAAAGCGATCACCGAGTCGAACGTCGATACCAGACACCTGCTGCTAGTGACCGACGACACCCACCCCGACACCATCGTCGACGAGGGCCACCTGGACCGCGTGCTTCGGGTCGCCATCTCGAACGGCCTCGATCCGGTGACAGCGATTCAGGCGGTGACGATCAACGCCGCCGAGTACTACGGGGTCGACGCCGATCTGGGCGCACTGTCTCCGGGAAAAGTCGCCGACGTCGTTCTCCTCGACGACCTCGCGACCGTCGACGTCTCGCGCGTACTGGTCGACGGCGAACTCGTCGTCGACGACGGCGACTGGATCGACGACGCGGGGCTGCCCGCGGCCGAGGACCACGTTGAGGCCGTCCGCGACGCGTATCCCGAGTTCGCGCGGGAAACGGTCGCCCTCGAACCCCCCGAACCGTCCGACTTCACTGTTCCGGCACCAGACGCGGCCGACGAGGACGGTTCGGCCGACGCCGTCGTCGCCGAGGTCTGTCGCGTCCACGAGAACCAGGTCGTGACGAGTCGCGAACAGCACACGCTCCCGGTCGACGACGGCGCGGTCGAACTCGCGGGCGACGTCTCGAAAGCGTTCGTCTTCGAGCGACACGGCAACGACGACTCCGCTGGTTACGGCTTCGTCACCGGCTTCGGCTTTGACCGCGGGGCCGTCGCCTCGACGGTCGCCCACGACAGCCACAACCTGCTCGTCGTCGGCACCGACGACGCGGACATGGCGCGGGCCGCCGAGCGCCTCACCGAACTCGAGGGCGGGATGGTCGCTGTCGACGACGGCGAAGTTATCGCCGAGATCCGACTGCCGATCGCCGGGCTGATGAGCGACCGACCGATCGACGAGGTGAGCGCGCGCGTCTCGGATCTCGAGGACGCCTGGGAGGACCTCGGCTGCGACCTCAACGCGCCGTTCATGACCATGTCGCTGCTCGCGCTGGCGGTGTTACCGGAGTTGCGGATCACCAACCGCGGGCTCGTCGATACCGAGCGGTTCGAGTTCGTCGAGCCGGTTCGCCCTGCCTGAACGGGTCCTCTCACGGCGGAACCGAGACGCTAGCACAGCCGAATATACCCCCCGCGGCTGCCGGCCGTGTTCTCATACGACCGTCGACCCAGGAACGAGTATGCGCGTCTCGATTCCGGGCGTCCCGGGCGTCTACTACGATACGGATGCAGGAACGACCGCGCTCGCGACCGTTCTGAGCGCCGCCGGTCGACGAGCGCCGAAACCGAAAGGGTACGCGATCCAGGTGCTGCCGTACCTCTGGTCGTTCGACGTCGACCTCCACGAGGTCCCGAACGACCACCCGATCCAGTTCCTCCACCCCGAAGGGGCCAGGAGCCTCGGCAGTGGCTCGCCCGAACGAGGCGTTCGCCGGGCCGGCGACGAGTTCGAGGCGGTCCTCCGGTTCGCCTGGTCGGTCAACCGGGAGGTCGAGTCGGCGACCAATCGGCTCGTCGGTCACAGTGGGCGGCCCGAAGACGGCGTCACCATCGAGATACAGGAGGGTGCCATTACTGTCGACGGGGACGAACTGGAGACCGACGCCTTCGACGTGGACGACGCCGATGGCGACGAGTCCGCGTCGTTCGGCGGAACGGCGGAACCGGGTTCAGAGCTGTTCGACGACGAGCGCGACGATGACGACGAGTTCGGTGCCGACGACGAGTTCGGTGCCGACGACGGGAAGTAGCGACGACGCCGAGAAATTGCGATCCGTTAGGACGCCGTTTTTACTACCACGCGCCGTAGCCCCGGGTATGCGAACCGTCACGACGCTTCCCTCGGCGACCGAAATCGTCGCCGAACTCGGCCTCAAACCCGTCGGCGTCTCCCACGAGTGCGATTATCCGCCCGACGTCGCGTCGCTTCCGTCGGTCACTCGCTCGCGGGTGGACGCGAGCGGTTCGAGCGGCGAGATCGACCAGCAGGTCCTCGAGACGGCCGACGACGGCGGCGTCTACGACGTCGACGTCGCGTTGCTCGACGAACTCGATCCAGACCTGATCGTCACGCAGGGGATGTGCGACGTCTGTGCCGTCGACGAGGTCGTCATCGCGGACGCCGTCGACGAGATCCGAGCGGCGCGACGCGCCTCGAGCAGTCGGACCGTGTCCGACGGCGCCGATCCGGAACTGTTGACGACCGACCCGCACAGCGTCGACGACGTCCTCTCCGACATCGAGCGAATCGGACGGGCGATCGGCCGCGAGGAACGTGCACGAGCGTTTCGTTCTGATCTCGAATCGAGGATCGAACGCGTCCGCGACCGAACCGCCGCCCTCGCCGCCGACGAGCGACCGCGCGTCGCCGTCTTCGACTGGACCGACCCCGTGATGGTCGCGGGCCACTGGACGGCCGAACTCGTCGAGTGGGCCGGTGGCGAGTACGGGCTGGCCGCAGTCGGGGAGCGCTCGCAGCCTCGCGAGTGGGAGGAAATCCGCGAGTACGATCCCGAAGTCGTGATCGTCGCCCCCTGCGGGTTCGGCCTCGGACAGACAGCGGAGAACCGCGCGGATCTCACCGAACGCGACGGGTGGGACGAGCTAACGGCCGTTCGAGAGGGACGCGTCTGGGCGATGGACGGCAACCACTATATGAATCGGCCCGGCCCGCGTCTCGTGGACACGCTGGAAGCGCTCGCAGCGATTATCCAGCCGGATCGAGCCGACTCCACCGCGTCGGTGGTCGACGAGATGGCGGCCCCGTTCGAGGCGCTCGCCGATAGAGTCGATCGCGAAATTCGGCCAGAACCGTGACAGGAGACAGCGACCCGCCAGTCGCCGACCGCGAGAGCAACGGCGACGAGCCAGAACTCGTCGTCCCGACTGAGATTCGAGACGCAATCTGTGAGCGCGCTCGCGACGGCCGGCCAGCGGAGATCTGTGGCGTCCTCGGTGGTTCGTTCGATCCGGATCGAAGCGTCGTCAGATCGCAGTACCCGGCGGAAAACGTCGCCGAAAACGTTCGAACTCGGTATCGAATCGATCCCGAAGCGCAACTGGCGATTTTCGAGCGACTCGAGGCGTGCGGCGAGGAGATCGTCGGCTTCTATCACTCGCATCCGCGCGGTCCGTCGCGGCCGAGCAAAACCGACGTCGAAACCGCGACGTGGCCCGATCGCTCCTACCTGATCGTCTCGCTCGCCCCCCGCTCGATCGGGTCGTGGCGCTGGCGCGAGTCATCGACGGACGAACGCGAGTCCGGTCGGTTCGAACCGGAGCGGATCGAAGACGGCTGACCATCCCGGTTCGTCAATCCATACGTTTGAGTGAGCGCTCTCCCAATCGGCGGGTATGCCGATCGAGACTGACTCCGACGCGTGGGCCGACGGCGAACCGTCCGAACCGCTGACGAAGAACGTCCTCCAGTTTCTCGCGGATAACGCGGGGACGGCGTTTACCCCTCGCGAGATCGCCGACGAAGTGATCGGCACCGAGTTCGACAAGATCGAGGACAACTGGGAGCTCGCCGCCCTGTACGAGGAGGGCGAAATCGACGAGGACGCATACGAGGAAAAACGCCACGACGTTCCCACGAGCGCCGACTTCAGCGCGAAGCTGTATCTCGAAGTCAGAATTCGGAAGTTGGTCGAAGAGGACCTCGTCGAGGTCAGACAGGTCGACGCGTCCGAAACCGACGCGTTCACCGATTTAGGAACGGTTCCGTACTACGCGTACGCGCTCGAGTGAGACGGAGTAGTGACACTGCGTCCCTGAAATTGACGGACTGGTCGCGGCTGCGCCGTGATTGATCGCCGACAGACAATCTGTACGTGCTTTCCCAGAATGACCGAACGGATACCGGCCGGCCGGGCTGTTACAATCGATCGCCGAGTACGAATGCGGAAGAGTCGTCAGCTATATGAACTGATAGTTGTATTTTTAGAAACATGACCACCGACCGCTCACGGCGACGATTGCTCGGAACGATTTCGGGTGCAGGGCTCGCCCTCACCGTCACTACGGCCGGTTGTCTCGACGAGACGGCCCCTCGTGAGGACGAGGACGGAACGGACGACGGCCCGGACAGCGGTGATCCCGACGAGACGGACGAAACGAGCGTCGCGGAGCCGGATGAGCTACCGGCCGGGCTGGACCAGGACGGTGTCGACGTTCAGACGCTTCAGGCGACGCTTACCGATACAGTCACGAGCGAGTCGTATCGCGCTGCAGGCATCGTTCAGCTGGTAAACGATGGGCAAGTCGTTCGACGTATCGGTTCCGGTGCGTGGGTGAACGCGGACAGCCGGCAAGCGGTCCAGTTTCAGGTATCCGATCCAGCGGTCGACTCGGCGACCGATCTCGAACCGACCGAAGACGCCCAGATCGAGTACTACGACGGGGACGACGGATACCGCGGTCCGAACGACCCGCAGACAGTGACTGACGGGTTCGACTCGTTTCGGCACACTGTCTCCGATCAGTGGATCAATACCACCTTCGGCGCACTTGGCGACGCCGAGTGGGGAACACCGTCGTGGGATTCGAGTGTGGGTGTGTACTCCGTTCCAATCGTAGGGACATCGGACCAGTTGGCCGAGGTCGAAGTGATCGACGGAGAGTTACACGTCGATGCTGATGGACTACCAGTTTCTCTCACCAGCCAAATCGAGGAGCACGATGACACCCTCACGTATGACCTGGTTTTCGAGTCCGAGGAACCGCCCGTCTCGAAACCGGACTGGGTCGACGCGATCGACGAGTCGACGGAGGCGGAGTCGGACGAAGACGAGGACGAGGACGGAGCGGTCATCGAGCCCGGATCGGACATCGTTCTCGACGGACTGACGGCCGGCTGGGAGGGGCTCCAACCCGCCGCTATCGAAGGCGAGGAGAACCCGACGCTCGTGCTCGAAGCGGACGAGCAGTATACGATCGGCTGGATCGAGGGCGACGGCGCGATCCACAATATCGAACTCCGCGACGAGGACGGCGGCGTCGTCGACGATCTTCAAACGGAGTACACGGACGAACCCGGTGCCGATCAGTTCATCGAGTTCGTTGCACGGGACGAGATGGCGCAGTACGTGTGCGGACCGCACGAAACCGTGATGGCCGGCGATATCGAGGTCGTCGACTGATCGCGCTCGATTAGATCACGCCGGTAATAAACGCGAGGCCCATCGCGACGAGGACGACTGCGGTGACCGTCGGGAGGTACGGCGTCACTGCTTCGATCCGTTCTCGGTGGTGTTCGTACCCCGCGATCAACAGCAACGTCGGGAGCAGAATCGCGATGATGACCGCCAGCGAGTAGATCAACATGAGCTCGAGACAGGCGTCGGTCCCGACGCATATCGCGAGGATCTGAATCGGCTCCTCGTGGGCGAATCCGAGCAGCAGTGCCGTGGTGCCAAGCGCCAGCAGGCCGCGCTCTGCGTGTTCGTGACTGAGGTGTTGGTGACCACCACCGCCGGGGAGTGCGTTACGAAGGCGATCGCGAAGCCGCGTTCCGGCGCTGTCCGTGTGCGTACCGTGAGTGTGATCACCGCCGTCTGTTTGGTGATCCGTTTTGCCATGTTCGTGATCAGTGTGGTGCTGGTCGGACCCGTCCTCGTGATACTGATCGTGATCGTGGCTGTGGTCGTGACTTTCCCCGTGGCCGTGGTTGTGGTCGTGCCCGTGAGCGTCGTCGTGTTCGAGATGATCGTGGCCGTGCCCATGACCACCGTTTCGGTACTCGTAGATTCCGAGCAGGATCAACAGCGTGCCGGCGACGTACCGAAGCCATGGCCCCTCGGCGAACTCGGCGAACGCGCTGAACCAGAAGTACGCGAGCACGAGGGCGACGCTGCTCACGAGGTGGCCGACGCCGAGGATCAGTGCGGCGAGTGCACCGTACAGCCACCGGCGCTGTTTGTTTAACGCGTACGTCGCCGCGATGGGCCAGCCGTGATCCGGCAACACGCCGTGGACGAAGCCGATGAGGACGACGCCGGCGACGAGTCCGAGGTCCATACCAGAACCCCATCGTTTTGGGGTAATACAGGTTGTTATGAGCAGAATCGAGGGTTCGTAATACGGCTAGTAAGCGCTAGCAACGACGATTGATAGAATGTGAAACCTGACGCGAGAACGCATGGGTCGTCAGTTGCCGTCGGCGTACTCGTACTCTGTTTCGGGATCCTCGACGCCTTCGGTTCGGGAGCCGACCCACGCGCCGAGGGCGAGACCGTAGACCAGGTGGCCCGCGTGAAAGAGCGCGAGCTCGTCGCTATCGAGGCGGATATCCAGGACTTCTTTGAGCATGACCTGCGAGCCAAAGGCCGAGAGCGCCATCCCGTAGACCGCCCCCCAGACGAGGCCGCGCTGTTCGGGCTCGATCGACTGCTCGGCGTCTTGCAGTGCAAAGAGGGCACCGAAGACCGCGCCCGCCTGGATGCCGTAGACGAAGTGCAAGACGATGCCAGCGACCGGATGGTCGTCGGGGTCACCGTCGGCGACGTACTGCGTCCAGAAGTTCGCCGACGGCGGCAGTGATCGAAGGATCGGCAGCCGGAATGCAGTCATGATGAGCGTCGCGACGAACCCGGCTTGCAGGCCGCGGATTGCAGAGTAGGTGGCGTGTTCCATGCGCCCGTCATCGGTAGCCGTCTCGTCGTCGGGTTCGCGAGTGGAACGCAGCCGTTGCAATCGATCGGACACAGACATGTATCGAGACCAGATGTACCACGAGTGGCGACTTAACGTGTCGCCCTGCCGGCGACTGCATCGGCCTCCGAACGGGCGACCGCAGGCGTCGGTCAGCCATCGAACGGCGTGCCGGGACGAAAGGCGACGGACAACGCGCTTTTGCCCGTTCGGTCCGAACAGCAGGGTATGACATCGGCCGAGACGAAACTCGAGGCGGCCCGAGCCGATCTCGCGACCCACGACGGCGTGTTGATCGCCTTCTCCGGCGGGGTCGACTCGAGCGTCGTGGCTGCGATCGCCCACGACGCGCTCGGCGAGGACGCGATCGCCTGCACGGCAAAGAGCGAGACGCTGCCCGAGGCCGAACTTGAGGACGCCCGTCGCGTCGCCAACGAGATCGGCATTCGCCACGAGGTCGTCTCCTTCTCGGAACTCGAGAGCGACGCCTTCGTCGAGAACGACGACGACCGCTGCTATCACTGCCGAACGATGCGACTCGGGGAGATGCTCGAGACGGCCAGGGAGTTCGACGTCGAGACGGTCTGTGACGGTACCAACGCCGACGATCCGGGCGCGGGTCACCGCCCGGGACTGCAAGCCGTCGACGAGCTCGAGGTTCACTCGCCGCTTCTGGCACACGACATTACGAAAGCGGATGTCCGGTCGATCGCAGACGAGTACGGCCTCTCGGTTGCCGACAAACCCTCGATGGCGTGTCTCTCCTCGCGGATTCCGACCGGACTCGAGGTCACCGAGGAGCGACTGACTCGCGTCGAACACGCCGAAGCGCTGCTTCGACAGTGGGGGTTCGACCAGTTCCGCGTCCGCGACCACGACGGCCTCGCGCGAATCGAGGTCGCTCCCGACGAGCTCGATCGGGCGCTCGAACGCGAGTTCGTCCAGACCGTCCGCGACGAGCTCGCCGATCTCGGATTCGATCACGTTACCCTAGACCTCCACGGCTACCGCACCGGGAGCGTCAGTCCCGACGAGAACGAGTCGTCGGAGGCCGAGCTCGCGACGGAGTCTGGGATCGACAGTTAACGCAACCAGTCCGATATCGTTCCAAATTGGTTAAAATGGCAGGAAAACACCGACGTTCGTACAATATATAACTGAATTTCTGCCGGCAGCATATCGATAGTTTCGATTTTGGAGCAACGTCCGGTAATATTGCATACTTCGATACGAACGTAGCGTTTGGCATAGTATCTGTGACCGATGGACGCCGATGCGCCGCCTGAGTGGAATATCGAAGAGCGTCAAACGTATACTCCAGCCGATACCGATCGGGAGCTGCAGTATCGAACGTACCGACACGAGTCCGGTGATTTACGCCTGAAGGTCGCACCGGCGTCGCTCGATGGCGATAACCACCCGGGATACGCGCTGACGGCGACGAGCTATCCCGGGCTCGACTTCTCGGAGACGACCACGGTCAGGACGGTTCTCACCTTCGATCGGTGCAATCGGATTGCCACCCAGTTTATGGACCTGTTCGCTGCCAGCTACGATGGCCCCGGCTCGCTCGAGGACGCCCTCGAGTACGCCTACGAGCGGACGCGAGAACACCGCTGATCGCCCGTCAACGGTACCACGTCTCGCGTCTTCGTCCGCTCACGGGTCACCGGTCGTGACTGTTCGGACCACGTGCCGTTTCCCGGACCGAGTGACTTTTACTCGTGTCCGAGTAATTGGTTTTGATGATGTGGCAAGACCTCGTCTTTCTCGCTGGAAGCACCCTCTCGATCGTCTTTCTCGCACCGACGATACGAGACGCAACCGCACGCATTCCCCTCGGCTCGAGCGTCCCCTCGATGTCGGTGGGTGGAGTGTACGCGTTCACGTACGCGACGATGGGGATGACGTTCTCGGCGGCCGGTTCGCTCGGCGTCGCGGTGATGTGGTCGCTCATTGCGTGCTATCGCTCACCCGGCGAGCAGACGGGACTGAAAGCGATCGTGCGCTTCTTCCGAGAGACGCTCCATCAGGGACGCAATCGGTTGCACGGAACGCAGACCGGAGAAACGGAACAGCACACTCAACACGGACACGGCCAGTCGGCCGACTGATCACGTACTCGATCGAAAAACGCAGCGAAACTGTTGTCTGAACGACTGGAGGTTAGTTCTGCCGGACCCGAAGACCGGCCACGGTTGCACCGGCAACGACGTACACAGTCTCTCTCAGTCGTCGGACGGTGCCGCCGACCCCTCGGCCGCTGCCGAGGCTGACGACTCCTCGGCGAAGGGGTACCACGACTGTTTCGCGTCGTCCATGTACGGTGCCTCGAAGTCCGTCTCCTCGGGTTCACAGAACTCGACGAGCTGTTCGGTCGGCGTCGCCTCGACCCACTGACGGAACGTCTGTCCGCCCTCGCGGTGGGCGGCGAACGCCTGAACCAGGTTCCGGATCGCACCGGGTGCCTCGTCGGCCGGAACGCGCTGTTGGACCCATTCGACGAACGACGGTTTGTTGCCGACGCCGCCGCCGACGCCGATATCGAACGCTTCGACCATCTGGTCGTTTTTCCGCGCTCGCATTCCCTGCAGGCCGATATCCGCGGTCATCGCCTGTCCGCAGTCGGCCGTACAGCCGGAGTAGTGCATCTTGATCTTCTCGACGTCCTCGGGCATGTCGACGTTCTTGTTGAGCCAGCGCAGCATCCGGGCCATCCGGCCTTTCGTCTCGGTCAGCGCGATCGAACAGAATTCAGTTCCCGTACAGGCCATCGCACCGCGCTCGAACGGGCTGGGTTCGGGCTGGTACTCTTCGAGTAACGGCTCGTCGAGGAACTCGTCCAGGTCGTCCTCGTGGATGTCGACGACGACGGGATTCTGCCGGCGCGTGAGTCTAAGCTCGCCGGAGCCGTACTCGTCGGCGAGGTCGGCGAGTTCGAGGGCGTCCTCGGCGGGGAGTCGACCGACCGGGACGCTCAGTCCGACGTACTTCAGACCGTCCTGCTTCTGGTCGTAGACGCCGACGTGGTCGTGTTTCCCTTCTTCGGGTGGCTTTCCGGCGTTGTAGGTGTATTCCTCGCGGAAGCCCTCGCCCGCGTGGTGCATCTCGAAGTCGACGTACTCCTCCTGGAGCGTCTCGCGGATCTTTTCCATCCCCCAGTCTTCGGCGAAGAATCGTGCGCGGTTCTTCGATCGATTCGTCCGGCCGCCGTAATCGTGGTAGAGTTCGACGAAGCCGCGGCCGACCTCGTAGGCGTTTTCGGGGCGGACGAAGACGTCGAGCGAGGTCGCCGCACGGGGCTGTCGACCGCCGAGTCCGCCGCCGATACAGACGTTGAATCCTCTGACTGTCTCGCCGTTGATTTCCTTGCGGGCTGGCTCGAAGCCGATGTCGTTGAGCGAATCCTGTGCACAGCCCGATTTGGTCCCGGTCACGCTGATGTTGAACTTCCGGGGCATGTTCGCGAGCGCGTCGTCACCGCGAAGCTCCTCCTGGAACTGTTCGAGTAGTGGCCCGGACTCGACGTACTCCTCGACTTTGCCGTGCAGGGCGGTCCCGGAGATGTTACGCATCGTGTCGCCGCCTGCAGACCGAGAGGAGACGCCGGCGCTCTCTAACTTCTCCCAGATTTCCGGGACGTCCTCGAGCTTAAGCCAGTGGAGCTGGACCGATTGGCGCGTCGTAAGGTCCATCCAGCCGTTGCCGAACTCGGGGTTCTCGACGGGACCCGTCGCGTACTCGCGAGCCACCTCGGCGATCGCGCGGAGCTGGCCGGGCTCGAGAATGCCGCTCGCGTTGGTCAGGCGCATCATGAAGTACGACTCCTGACCGTCGCGCTGGTGGAACAGCCCCCAGAACTTGAATCGCGTGAACCAGGTGCTGCGTTCGTCCTCCGGGATGGCCTCGTAACCGCCGTTCTCGGCGAATTCGATGATGTGTTCCCGGACCTCGTCGCCGTAACAGTCCTCTTTTTGCTCTTCTTTCTTATGCACCATCGGCGATCACCTCGATACCGAACGAACGATCCGTCGAAGATCCGCGAATTTCCACTCCAAACATTTCGTAATTCACGTTTCCATGGCACGAGTCTAAACCATATAACCCTATTCGTTTACGTTCCTCGGATATTCTTGGTGTTTTGGGCTCAGACGTGAAATGTGAAACTAGATATAATCTGTATAAGGGCGTATGCCACCAGCGGTCTCGGCGACTACGGTCGGATTCTCGACGGGCGTTGACACCAACGCTGCCGTTGATCGCAACACGCTCTCGACGAGTACGAGCCGTCCCGTTGGCTGACGTTCATCGCGATCCAGGAGACACATCGTGGATTGAAGCTGTGGTTGCGCCACGAGTAGGACATCAAGGAGAAGCTGCGCTCATCTGACGAAGGCAAGAGTACGGATACCGAGATGGCATAGTCACGGACGGCAGAAGTAGATCGGATCGCTCGTCTAGTCGTCGGCAGGTATCGGCGACTTGGAGGGGACCGTCGCCGACTCCGACTGGTAGAGACTCACGGCGAGCCCGAGCGCGAGGAGGCCGGTGACGAGATAGACGACGAACCCGGTCGCGTAGCCGGATACGCCCTGAACGTCGACGAACAGGCCGAGGATCGGCGGAACGACGAAGCCACCGAAGGCCCCGAGACCACCGACCAGACCCGAGGCACCGCCGACGGCTTCGGGTACGTACTGTGGGAGCAACTGATAGATGGCTGCGCTTGCGATTCCTAATCCAGCGCTGAGGATCACCGTTGCGACGATTGCTGTGTAGAGGTCGTGTGTAAGCATAAGCATGAACGTCGAGACCACGACTAACCCAAAGCTTGCGACTGTCGTTTCCTCACCGCCGAATCGGTCGCTGATCGCGCCACCGGTGGCGCGGAATAGTGGCGAGGAGAGAGTGAAGGCGAGTGCTGTCACAACACCGGCGGTTCGGAGATCCAATCCGTGGAGATTGTGCCAGTAGGTAGGATACCACGTCGTAAGTGCGAGGTACCCGCCGAAGGAGACGAAAAACATCGCAGTGAGAATCCAAGATCGGCGAAGCGACGCCGCCGTGCGGATAGATTCACGTGCGTCTCCGCTCGGGAACAGTTCTTGACCGTTGGCTTCAGCCTTTGACTTGGCTTCGTCCTCAGCGAGTCCGCGTTTCCGATACTGGAAGTACGGCGAGTCAACGGCAAAGACCAAGAAGACGAGTGTTCCGACGAGGAGGAAAACGAACCAGGCAGCGTAGGTTCCTGTCAATCCGATTGCACCGAGTGCAAGCGGCGCGATGATCGTGAAGAGACCTGGCGAGGTAGTTCCGAGACCGGCAAAAATCGCGAGCATTGTTCCCCGGTTTTCCGACGTGTACCAGTAGGACGTGTCGGTAATACCGACGGAGTAAGCGGCGATCCCGCAGCCACTCAACGAGCCGAAGATGAAAATCAACGGATAGTGGACCATCGTCAACCCGTCCGGGTAGGCCATAACCAGAATGCCAAGCAAGCCAGCCATTCCAACGACGGATAGCCCGAGCAAAATGGCGAACGGTTTCTTTGCGCCGACACTGTCCGACCACGCACTGAACGGAATTCGGAGCAATGAGCCGGTTAACTGCGGTGCCGCAACGAGCAGTCCGAGCATGACACCGGACAGTCCGAGGAGCCCTTCGAACTCGGTGGCAACGGGTCCATAGACGACGACGCCGGCGAACCCGACGAAGTAGCCGAACGTCAGCATCGACAGCGCTCGCCGAGAGCTACCGCGGATGTCGGAGCTGCCAACGGCCTGCTTTGACGTTCCGTTTTCGCCCATATTACCGACTCACCTGTGTGTCGCTCGGTTCAGTCTTGTTTCGAGCACGGCTTTGCCGACCACTGTCGTCGAATGTCCGCTTTTCATTCACCATACCATATCGCCTCTATCAAACAATAGGCTCTGAAAATCTCTATTTTCTCACCAATCATGACTTAATCTGTATTATCAAGCCATGTTCTTGGCATGTATAACAGTAACTGTTTACAAACTTGTATTTGTGACGGATGTTTGGGTCTATCCGCAGTATCCTCAAACAGATATGGTCTGTATTAGGATGTTTACCCACACCGATGGGCGGGTTGAGTGACCGTTCACAAACGGTGTCGGGCGTTCACAACCAGCAAAATAGGGCGTCTGTGTCGATCAGCTTACGCGTTTACTTCAGCAACGGTACCAGCATCTCGCTCGCGCGGCGCTTCGAGGCAGACCGCACACTGCTTGAAGTTCGGCTCTTTCGACCGCGGATCGACGTCCGGGATCGTGAGATCGTTGACATCGGGGTGGTGGATCGGAAGCCAGACGATTCCGTCGGGAATCGCCTCGTCGGTCTCTATACGAACGGATACTGAGCTTCGTCGAGACGTGACCGTTGCGTACTCGGTATCGCCAGCTGTCTGACCGAACTCGTCTGCGAACGCGGCCGCAGTTGCAGGGCTGACCCGAGCGGTCGGCGGTTCGTCCTCGCGCGTTCGAACGCCGGTGTTGTACGCGTCCGGTCGACGAGCAGTTGTCAACGTTAGTGGATACTCCTCGTCGGTCGGTTCGGGAAGCGGCATTTCCGTTCCGGACGAGAACTGGGCGCGGCCGGACATCGTCGGGAACGACCACGATGCCGTGTCGTCTTCGTCCGACGGCTCCTCGTGGTATCGGTAGCCGGCCGAGACGTCCGGTGCCGGCGCGGGCCAGCGGACCGCTGGATCGCCCTCAAGACGGGCGTAGCTGATTCCCGAGAGATCGGCGGGTGTCCCCTCGGTTAGCGCCGCCAGCTCGTCGAACGTCTCGCTTGGCGTCGGCGACTCGTCGAACAGGCCGGGAACGACTCGGTCAGCGAGCTCGCCGATCAGCTCGATATCGGTCTTGATACCAGGTGGCGTCTCCGTCGCAGCGCGCACGCGAGAGATCGTCCGTTCCATGTTGGTCGTCGTCCCCTCGGACTCGCCCCACGTCGCCGCCGGGAGAACGACATCGGCGAGTTCGACCGTCTCGCTCCGGAACGAGTCCTGGACGACGAGGAACGCGTCCTCGAGTTTTTCCCGAACGTCGGTCGTGTCGGGCATCCCGGCGACGGGGTTCGTCGCGACGGCGTAGACGGCGTCGACCTCGTCGTCGATCGCGTCGACGATCCCGACCGGACCGGGACCCGGCTCGTCGGGAAGGTGCGATACTGGCACGTCCCAGGCGTCCGCGACGGCCTCGCGGTGTATCGGATCGGTGAACGAGCGGTGGCCGGGCCAGGTCCCCTTCGACGAGCAGACGCGCGTCCCCATCGAGTTGGCCTGCCCGGTCAGCGAGAACGGGCCCGAACCGGGCCGGAGATTGCCCGTCGCCAGACAGAGGTCGATCAGTGCGCCCGCGGCCGCGGTACCGTTGACGCTCTGGTTGATTCCCATTCCCCAGTAGAGTAGTGTGGGATCCTCGAGTGCTGCGGCCAGTCGGTCGACGTCGTCCATCGAGACACCGGCCCGTTCGGCAGCTTCGACCGCGTCGGGCAGGTCGTCTCGAAGCTCGTCGAACCCCTCAGTGGCCTCGGCGAGGAAGTCCTCGTCGATGCGGTCGGTTTCGATGACGCGTGCGAGGACGGCACGAGCCAGCGCGAGGTCGCCGCCTGGTTCGACGGGGACGTGATGGTCTGCGACCTCGCTGGTCTCGCTCTCGATGGGATCGACGACGATCAGTTCGGAGTCCTCGGCGTCGGCGGATTGGTTGATCCACCGGAACATGACCGGGTGGGCCGCAGCCGGGTTCGCGCCCCAGACGAGGTGCGTCTCGGCCTCGGGGATGTCGTCGTAGGTCGGCGGCGGCGCGTCGCTGCCAAAGGCGTCGTAGTAGGCCGTCACCGCGGAGGCCATACACAGCGTCGTGTTGGCGTCGTAGTACCTGGTTCCGAACCCGCCGCGGGCGAGTTTACCGAGCGCGTAGGCGGCCTCGTTGGTCTGTTGGCCGCTACCGAGGACGGCAACAGTGTCACAGCCGTCGTCGAGCGCGGTGTCGAGCCCCTCGGCCGCTCGCTCGAGCGCCGTCTCCCAGGTCGTCGAGACGAGTTCGCCGTTCCGACGGACGAGCGGGCGTGTGAGCCACTCGCCGTCGGGGTCGGCCGTCTCACTTATGCCGCGCTGGCAGGCGAGTCCGTTGTTGACCGGATGGGCCGCGTCACCCCGCACGACGTCGAGTCCGTACCCCTGCTCGACGGGCCGCTGGACGTGTCCACACCCCACAGCACACCGCATACACGTCGTCTGGACGAGTTCGGTCACGGCGACCACCCGTTCCATCGACGAACGAACGAAGTGCGTGGTTTACAATCGCACTTTTGATCGAGAATATCGGCCAACAACATGCACTGTTTCACGATATCAGAAATCGTTCGTAGCTATAAAATGATAATCCTTTTCAAATCATCACTCTGTAGACGGTGGCGAGAAAATCAGCCAAATATACGAATGGGTGCATACAATATAAGGTGCCGAACCGTCGAAGAGGAACTGAATTTGTGGACGAATATTTCCCCAAGTCGAATTTGGTTGCTTGTTGGTGTCTAGTTAGGGGATGTATTTGACCATATGTACTTCTCCCCGGGGCGATTCAGGACAGTGGTGGTGCTGAGCGAGGGTGTGTTCAGCGACGGACTAAGGGACGTAGCTGAGACGGCGAACGCCTGTCAGAAGCGGCCTTCTCAACCGACAGAAACGGCCCTCTGAGTCGTGCTTGACTGTAACCCGCCACGAGTGGGCAGCGAACTGTCGAGGAGTGTTACTCTCGACCGACCCACTTCAGGACCAGCAACGTCCCCTCGAACAGTAGGATCATCGTGATCGCGACGAGGATGGGTGCCATCGCCGTCGGATCGAACGTGAACATAAAGGAGAGACCCAGGAAGGCCGCCCAGAAGTACAGCCGCTTCTCGGCGAGCCATCGGCGGGTCGTCACGCCCATCATGATCGCGAGCATGATGAACAGCGGAATCTGGAACACGATCGCGAGGAATCCGGTCAGCGTGATAATCAGGTCGAACGTCTCACCGAGCGCGTACGCGATGTCCGCGCTGCCCTCCGCGTAGAACGTGAAGTACTCGAAGAGGATGGGCAGGACGAGGACGTACGAAAACAGCATCCCAACGCCCGCGAGGACGACGCTCGTCGGCACCGCCGCGAGGTAGTACTTGCGCTCGTGGGGGTACAGCCCCGGTCGCATGAACCGGTAACACTCGTAGACGAACGCCGGCAGGGCGACCATGATCCCCAAAAGCGCCGAAAGCTTGATCCGGGTCAACCACAGCTCTAATGGGTGGTAGACGTGCGGCGGCGGCACCTGCTCGATCTCGTAGGGAAAGACGTTGAGCCAGATGTACTCGATGGCCTGTGACGCCCACAGGAGACCGACCGCCGTCCCGGCCGCACCGATGAGCAAGACGACCGCGAGCCGAAGGACCATCTCCTCGATGTGGTCCGCGAGGGGCATCTCCTCGTCGCCTGGCGGCGTCGAGATGCCGTCGACGTCCTCGTCGGGGTCGGGGTAGTCCGGATACGACGGCTCGCCCGACTCGGGATCGTGTCCGACGGCGCCTTCCCCGTCAGTCTCGAGCGGCGGCTCGCTCTCGTCCGATGGCGGCTGCTCGTCGTCTGTTTCGCGTGGCTCCGTGGGGT
The DNA here is from genome assembly GCA_046614585.1 of Natrialbaceae archaeon A-arb3/5. GTDB lineage: Archaea > Halobacteriota > Halobacteria > Halobacteriales > Natrialbaceae > JBKKHI01. The sequence goes on from JBKKHI010000001.1 coordinate 303,149, forward strand.
CCTCCGGCTCCCCCTCGTCCACCGGCTCGTCCGACATCTATCGAGATATAGATAGGCCGCTGGTTATAGGCCTTTTTCTTACGGGCACCCAGAGCGAACGACGAACCGGGGTCGATCGGCTTGTGGCCCTCGATCAACCGACATGTACTCGAAAGGTTGATAACTGGATGTAAGTTAGCCACAGACAGTAAATGAGTTCTGCCGTCGGCGAGGATACCGTCCGGGCGGTCAATACCGGCCGGGAAACCATCGGCGCGATGCTCTCGAGCGCTCAGACGCATCTTCAGAAGGTGTTCATCGTCTTCGTAATCGGCTTCATCGGCTCGTTTTACGCCCTTCGCGTGTGGATCTGGGACTTCCTCGAGGCGACGGCCAAAGCGGAGATGAGCCAGTACGTCGCCGACTCGACGGACATCATCACCCGAACGCCCTTCGAGGTCATCCTGTTACAGGCCAAGATCGGTATGCTCGTGGGCGTTATCGTCGCGATTCCTGCCCTGCTGTATCTCTCGCGAGAGGCGTTACGGGAGCGCGGATACGAAAGCGTCGTCCCGGTCTCGCGGACCTACATGGCGGGCTTTGCCATGAGTTCGTTCGTCCTGTTCTGGATCGGCGTCGTCTACGCCTACTCGATTTTCTTCCCCTACGCGTTCGACTTCCTCGCGTCCAACGCGGTCAACGCCGGCGTCAAGCCGAGTTTCGGCATCACGGAGTTCACCGAATTCATCGCGCTGTTGACCCTCTCGTTCGGTCTCGCGGCGCAGTTGCCGCTGTTCATGGGCGTCCTTTCGTACACCGAGATCGTTCCCTACGAGACGTTCCGCGACAAGTGGCGCCACGCGATCATCGGCGTCACGCTCTTCGGCGCGCTGTTCTCGCCGCCGGACCCGTTCACGCTCATCATGTGGGCGATGCCGATGGTCGCACTCTACATCTTCAGCCTCGGGTTGGCCAAGGTCGTTGCGAACATCCGACGGCGCGGGGCCGCAGAAACCGACGGGACGGGGACCGACCACATCAAGCGCGCCGCCCTTCGGTTCGTCGCCGTGCTCGCGGTCGCGACGGTCGCGGCCGCCGCCGCGGTCAATCAGGGTGCACTCGAGTACACCGAGGAGTCGGTTTACCCGCTTTTGCCCGAACACATCCGTCCCGAGGGAACCGGCGTTCTCGGCTCGCTCGTGGCCCAGTACGGGGCACTCGGTGACCTCGCGGTCGGACTGATCGCCGCGGCTGGCGTCGGATTCGTTATTCTGATCGGTTACACGGGGAAGGTGTTGCGGGCCCCGGTGTATCCCCGAGAGGACGATATCCGACAGGCGAGCGATCCCGACGAGGTCGATTTCGAAACCCTCACCGCGGACGATATCGAGGATATTCCGCCCGAGGTCTTCCTCTCGATGGAGGAGGACACGGCGTTGGATCACTCCCGAAGCGCGATGTACGACGACGATCGGGAGAAGGCACAGGCGATCCTCGATCGGTTCGATACGCTTCAAGAGGAGGCAGCACAGGCCGAAGACGCGGGAGACGGTGACGGCGACGCGGCCGGAACAGCCGCCGCAAGCGAGTCAGGGGCCGCCGAGGAGGAGGAAGGCGGAATGTTCGCGAGCACTGCAGCCGGCATGCTCGACCCGTTCACCGACGAGGAGACGACAGAAGACGATATCGGCGGCTACGCCTACGATATCGCGTTCGTCCTCAACAGCCTGACCTCGAAGATGTTCCGGATCGTCGGGCTGTTCATGCTCGTCATGGGCGGGACCTTCTTCTGGCTCTACAGCGGCGGACTCGGCCGCGTGCTCGCGACCTTCCTCGATCGAGTGCCCGAGGAGGTCCTCTCGGAGGTCGCGGTCCGCAACGGCGTCGACCCCGAGGGGTTGGAACTGCAAGAGCTCATCATGCAGATGGACATCGTGATCGCGCTCCACCCCGTCGAGGTGCTGATCTTCGAGGTCAAGGTGAGCGTGCTCGCGGCGATCATCGCCGTCTTGCCGCTGGTGTTGTACTACGCCTGGCCGGCACTGAAAGAGCGCGGACTGGTCTACGGCGACCGGCGCATCTTCGTCGTCTGGGGCGGCTCGCTGCTCGGTGGCTTCGCGTTCGGGACCTATCTCGGATTCTTCTGGGTCGCGCCGGCGGTCATCTCGTATCTCGTCTCCGACGCGATCACCAACGGGATGGTCGTCTCCTTCCGCATCAGTAGCTTCTTCTGGCTCGTGATCTTCACGACCGTCGGGATCGGCTTCCTCTTCAACATCATCGTCACGATGGCGCTGTTCCACGTCGGGGGGATCATCAACTACCGCACGATGTTGCGCGGCTGGCGGCCCGTCGTCGTCGGCATCTTCGCCATCGCCGGCATCGCGAGTCCGAAAGGTATCCTCACGATGTTGCTCTTTGCCATCCCGATCGCGCTGACCTACCTGCTCGGCCTCGCCGTTCTTTACGTGCTCACCGGCGGCGGACGGCTGTTCGGCGGGCGGCGTCGCGGCCCCTCGCTCGATAGCGGCCTCTTCGGTCGGTAATTCGCTGACGATTGACCGTCGAAATCGCGCTGAACACTGATACCCTGTCCGGGACGATGCGATCGGCGTCGACCGTCCACCCGATGTGCCGGATCGCCCGAGACGACGCAGGCGCGTGACGGATCGTGGCGGACGTTACCCGTCGCTCGCCGGAGATGCACGCAGCTTCCAACCGGATACCCGATCCCAACGTATATTGACTACGTATTCACTAGCGAACACATGCCCAAGATTCATTGTCAACTATTAGAAAACTATTCAATCTTGACAGCCGATGTATAATTTGTAGAGATGAGCTGAAGAGTGGCATCAGCGGCCAGTAGAACAGTTTAATTAGCAGAATTTAGCAAACAGACGCTGAGTAACGATGGCGCCACCTGTCCGAATGGTGGGATAGGTTGTGACGGTCCAGATGGAGACGAACTGCCGTGCTTCGATTGCTTCGACCCCGACAAGAAATACAATCTGGGTGTCTCCTCATGAGCGATCAACGGACGGAGAGGGTCGGAATCGTAGTGTATCCGGAGACCAAAGAGGAGTGGAAGCAGGCCGCCGAAAACGATCCCGACGCCGACACGCTTTCACAATTCGTCCGCGTTGCCGTTAGTCAGTACACATACTGACTGGGTTTCGATAGGAACGGAGGTATCTGAGATCCAGTGGAATATACATAGAGGAATGGCCGGATTCAGGGTTTTTTGATGAGAATACGGTCCGGATTCAAAGAGTGGGGCGATTATTTAGCGGAAACCCCTTCTACTTATGTGTTTAAGAGAGCTGATCCACTACCCTTCCTGGATAGACAATCAACCGAAATCCTGATAACAGGTAACAAGAATAATTCATTGTGTCTGATCAACCGGATGATTTGAATTTCCTATCAGATGAGCCGATTGCTTCTGATGAGGAAGATGCGTTCCAACATACGGAGTATGTTGATGCTCTTGAGCGAATTTTAGGCACTGTTGAACCTCCGTGGCACATCGGAATCTTTGGAAAGTGGGGTTCTGGTAAAACTTCGATTATCCGTTTGCTTTTCAGTCGAATTGAGGAACAGGATGCGAATGGAAAAACAGTTTGTATTGAGTTTGATGCGTGGAAGCATGCTGAAGATTCTGTCCGAACAGAACTCCTACTTACGTTGGACCAAGAGCTGGGTGAACATGCAAATAAAGAGGATGGGTTAATTGGTGAAGATAAAATCACCGGGCAACTTTATGATGTGGACGAACAGAAGCGAGCAGAGACAGACAGTCTCATTGAAGGTGTCTATAATTTCCTCACACATTCAAGTCATCTCATTCTAATCATCGGCGTTCTCGCTCTTGTTGCAGTCGTATCCAGCTTCTTAGGGTTCGATAATATTTCGACGAGTCTCCTGATTTTGATTGCGGCCCCACTGTTGGTGTTTATGGCTGAACAGTTGCAGACGGCAACTACGACCCTGCAACGGAAGTTTGTATATCCCCGAAAGGAGTGGTCCGGTGCCTATGAACGGATTTTTCATCAACTGATCGATAAGGTTCAAGACGAGACTGGAACGGATCGGATTATCATCTCAATCGATAACCTCGACCGATGCCAGAGTAGAACGGTCTATGAGGTATTAGTCTCTCTAAAAACGTTCATGGATGTTTCGCCGTGTATCTACATCATTCCGTGTGATGATAACGCATTAAAAAGCCATATTCAACAGATTGACCACGAAGAGGGAACATACTTCAAAGAAGGCCAAAATACGCGTGAATTCTTGAGAAAGTTCTTCCAAACTACAATTCGGATTCCCCCGATGCTTGCGGACGATATTGAGGTATATGCAGAAACGCAAAACGACCGGCTAACTCAACCATATGACCCTGAAGTACTGGACGTGTTGACAAAAGCGTATATCAAAACGCCACGTCGTATCAAACAAGGGCTCAATCGAGTTACGGCGTTGAGTATGCTTGCAGGGGAAATCGAAGATAGCGATGCAGGGTTGGAACAGGGGCGAGTAACCGGAAATCCGGCCTTTTTGGCCAAAATTGCAGTACTCGAAGAAGACTATCCGAATTTCTATAATGCGTTACAAGAGAATCCTCGATTACTGGAAGACGTTGATCGGTTTTTTACGGGGGATCTTACGGAAGATCGGGAGAAAGAGGTTGATCAACTGTTTGAGGAAACATCGGCAGAGACCAGTGGTGTTTCTAACTTGCGTACCTTCTTGAAGGCTACTCGTCCAACCTCTGTCCCAGATATCAAGCCATTCTTGCACTTGAGTGAACCGCGCTATGCTGGTGCTCTTGACACAAACTTTGTTCAGTTATTACGTACAAATCAGATCAACGAAGTTAAACAAATTCTGAACGATGTTGACGACGAGTCAGAAGAACCATTTGGAATACATTGCACCGCCATCGAAAATATCTTAGATGAATATGACCAAGAGGGCCGGGATCAAGCTCTGTTCAGCACAATAGAGAGCATCCTTGAGGTCTTTGACCAATTTGACGACACTGCACAACAGCGTATTGCTGATGCAGTTGCTGGAGTTCTTACTGTACGGCTTGGTGGTCGTTTTGTGGAACGGTTTAATTTGTACGACCTTGTCTGGCTTCTGGATCGGATTTCAGAACGAGGGATTCGGACAAACCTCTTCACTGCATTTGCTGAAACCGTTGTGTTTGACGATGAATGGCAGCAAAATAGGCTTGAAGCATTTACTGCTCACACGCGCACGTTTGAAGACGAGGACAATGATCGAGCACGTCATCCACTTCCGCAGAGAGCGAAGCGGACCTTGTCGACCCAGTTGTTAACACTTCCTCGGGGAGATGGCAACGACGAGTTTCAAGACTCACCATTCGGAGAAGCATTAGAATTCATATATTTGGGTGGACCAGCTTGGGGACTTCTCACCGATGATTTATTCGAACCGTTGATCAGTGCGATTGAGCGCGAGGAAGAGGAATCAGAGTTTATTAATGTGGATTCATATCTCAAATTGGATAATGGGGCATCTCCTCGGATTCGTGGTCGATTTCTGCAACGCTTACTCGAGTACGCTCCACAAAGCAACGAAAACAGGGCGAGCCGCACATACGACACGTTAGCGGAGCATCTACTGGATATTGAACCTGATATCGATGAAACCTCTGCGGATGAATTGTACGATTATATCCAAGAGGTCGTGAACTCGAAGAACTCGAAAGCAATCGACATAGTGGAGGCTGGATTTTATTATCACGATTCAGCGTCGGACGAGACTCAAGAGCAATTTGGGGATTCCGTCGCCGCTCTTATCGAGAACTGGAATGCGAAACACGCACGGAAAGCCCTGAAATGGGCAAACGAATACAACACCAACGCCATATTTGAGAATTCTAATGTGTTTACGGCGTATATGCCACAAGTTCCCGAGAAGTTTTCCAACAGCAATAGAGTTAGTACTGCTGTGTCGCAGTTTTCGACACGCTTTGAATCTGAGTTGAATGAAGATATGGAACGACTGATTGATAGTCGCGATGACGATGAACAGAAGCTGGGTGCAGATATTTTCAGCAGTGTTCCAAATAGCTTCGGAGAAAGCCAGGCCACGGTTGTTGATACCTGCTTGAAAGAGGCGCGACGTGCAGAAACCGATTATCGGCAGTCCTACTTGATGGCAGTTGCCATCGTTTATAGTGAGATTGAAGAGAGTAATCAACAGACTTTCATCGATCGGTTGGAGGCATTTATTGACGAGCGTACGTCGAGTGATTATCAGGCCTTCAAAGAAGTCTGGGAGGCAATCGACGGTGACGTGGAACCACGGTACCAACGTCAGTTGGCTGATGCGATCATCGAAGCATTGGAAGATGAATCACTTCCTCCAGAAGAACTTGCAACGGTCATTTACAGTGTACAAGGCGAACTAAGCGAAGGAAAACTACAACGCTGCGTTGAGATTCTGGTGAATGCGGTTGGAGATGCTAAAACGAAACAGGCTCGCTCAATTTTCGAATTGCTCTCAGACTGTCCTGACTTTACGGACTCAGAAGACGCGATACTCACTCGGATCGAAAGCTTTCTAGATCAGAATAGTTCGAATAATGCGATGAACAACATGATTGACGATCTGCTAACCGCTGTTGAAGACCGTGGTAATCCAGATCTTGATCGAATTGCCCTCATTAGAGAAGATCACCTCTAAGAGAACCACGATACACTACGCTGGGAGATCGCATATCTCCTAATTTCTTGAGAACCCCAATCATCTGCTCGCGAGTATGCTGTTTGCAGATATAACGAATGGGTCGCACAGACTTGCTCCATGGTGCCTTCAGAAACCATCTTGAATCATCATTGCTAATGTCCGAAAAGGATATACTCTTGCCATCCAGAATTCATATCCGAACTTCAATGATTCAGGACCAATATGATAAACGGGCCATCTCTATTGGCGGATACGGAACACTCGTCCCATATCATGGCTTTCACACCTATGATCCAGCACAACCGGGATCGTCTTCGATAGTTCGACTCCCTGTGGCTGAAAGCTGGGCGTCACCAGAAGAGGTGCTACAATTCATCAAAGATGTCGAAGATCACCTTGGAGCAGACACCAGTCAAGGAAGACTCTTCTACAGCTTTCAATGCTCAGACTACGGTTTCCACGCCAGTGGTATCGATCAACTCAAAGAGGACATTCAAACCTCGTTCACACTCGGTGAAGAATTACAAGGCACACTGGAGAGTAGATACAACCGAGAGTTCGAGATGCATCGTCCCTGTTTCGTAATTCTCGCACCGGTCGAATACGGACTGTTCTATCTCTTTCTCAGAGGCGGCAGGTCATACACAGACGAAGATAAGTCAGAATGGGAAATTTCGTATGATGCGATATCTGGTGTGCTAATGGACAACCCAGTTATCTCTTGGCCGAACCTTGAGGAGTTGATTGGAGACAACGGTGGTGGACCAATTACTCAACAAGAAACCGACGTAACGACAGTATCGGTAGGAGGGAATGAACAGGAACTGCAAGAGGTTTATCCATTAGACCAAGAAGAGACAGGTGACGCCGACATCGTCGCAGCACGAAACCCGTTCACGCCCCATGACATCGAATCAGATGATGACGATTTGATTGACGCCATCAAGAAGACCCAGCACTTGACCTATCGTGTGAAAGGAGGGACAATCGGTTTTGAGAAGGAGGCATCGTTCACAATCAAATCGATGTCCATTATGAAGCCTGAGAATATCTCCTTCCGAGGGATTCCGCTCGTTATTTGCAATCCAATGTGTAGTGCGCACCCTGCTGATTGATCTCATTGAGGACTTACAGATTTTCTCCAAAACGTGCTGAATACAGAAACTCCACTGTTATCGTCAGCATCCGATGTTCGTTGGGCTTTTATCGGATTGCCATGGATATGAATAGGAGCATACTATGAGAGGAATTGGCAGCGTAGACAGGTTACACGTCGTCCGATTAGACCAGTTCAAATTTAATAGTATTATAATGGAGACCTAACTATGCCCAAGATCAGCGTCGAAATCCCGCAAGAACTGCTCGAGGACTTAGACGAACACGTCGGTGACGACGGCAAGTTCGTCAACCGAAGCGACGCGGTTCGAGCCTCGATCCGGAAGACACTGGACGTGTTAGACGAGATCGATGCCCGCCACGACCGCCTCGAAACGGAAGAATAGCGACCCCTACTCGCGATCGATCCGCTGTGCGAAGCCGAAGTTCGGTTTCACGTCCTCGACGCGAACCTCGACGACCTCGCCTTCTGCTGTCGCGGGAACGAACAGCCGGTAGCCCTCGACAGCGGCGATCCCGTCACCCTCGTTGCCGACGTCTTCGATCTCGACTTCGAGTTCGTCGCCCGGACGGACGGGCGCGGTGAGTCGCCCTTTCCCGATGAAATAGACCTCGGAGGACTCATCGCGCGAGGCTTTCGGACTCGTCACCCGGACGTACTGGAACTCCTCCCCGACGTCGGCCCGGAACTCGTCGACGTCCGGTCCTTCGAAGACCTTCACGACGAAGTCCCCGTCGCTCCCCAACAGTTCGAGTGACGTTTCGAACGCTTGCCGTGCGAGGTACAGCGAACGCGCCTGATCGAGCGAGTACTCGCCGGACATGTTGGGTGCCATGTCCGACAGAACAACGTCGACGTCGCCGCCGGCGGCGTCGATGACGCGCTCTTGCGTTCGGTCTTCGGTCATGTCGCCGCGGATCGTCTCGACGGTGTCGTGCTCGTCGAAGTTTTTGATCCGCTGGAAGTCGACCCCGATGACCGTCCCCTCGGGACCGACCTCCTCGGCGGCGACCTCGAGCCAGCCGCCGGGGGCCGCACCGAGGTCGACGACCGTATCGCCGCGCGAGATGACGTCCTCGAGTTGATCGAGCTGTTTGAGCTTGTAAGCCGCTCGGCTGCGGTAGCCTTCCTGCTTTGCTTTGTTGTAGTAGTGGTCCTTTCGTGCCATACGCGATACTCAGTTGATTGGAGTAGCGGGCCAAGACGGATAGGTGTCGCGACTTTCGGCGTTTGGTGTTCAAACGAAGTGTCGCGACTTTCGGCGTTCGGCGTTCAGCGGAAGTGTCTCGGCGGTGTGGCGCTACTGAGAGTCAGACGTGTCGTCATCCTGCTCCTCACCAGTCCGTTCGGAAGGGACGTCTGTCCGTTCAGCAGCGGTGTCGTCGGATCGTTCCTGATCGTCCAGTTCTGTCTCATCGTCGACGCCGGCTCCTGCACCGACTTCGGAATCGATTCGATCGGGATTCACCGCGGCGTCGTCACGCCGACGTTCGTCCATCTGTCCGGGCGCGACATCGGCATCCGAGCGCTCTTCGAGGTCCATCTCGGGTTCGACTTCGGTGTCCGTACGCTGACCGAGATCCTCGCCAGGATTCAGTTCACCCTCCGCATCGCGGTCGGTCAGTTCGGTGGGATCGACCTCGAGTCCGCGGCTCGCTTCCTCCTCGACGTCGTCCAACTCGTCCGGGTGTCGCTCGTCGCTCTCGGTTGGTGGGGCAGTGTCTTCCGACTCTGTCCCCATCTCCGTTTCAGTCCCCATCTGCTCGTCCGGATCCACGCGCGGTTCGTCCTCCAGGTCGTCGTAGCGCTCGTCGTCGATCATCGGCTCCGAGGTATCGCCCGCCGTCGTGCCGGGGCCGCCCTCGGTGCCGTCGATGCCGGTTTCGGATTCGGTGGCGTCACCGGCGATTGGCTCACCGGGTGTGTACTCGTCGTCCCCGCGTTCAGCGCCTGTGACCGCCTGCTGGTACTCTCGTCGCTCGGCTCTGTCCTCGCTCTCTCGCGGCTCGTCGCTCGTGATGCTCTCCGAGGGGACGGACGATGACAGCCGAATCGCGTCGTCCGTCACCCGCTCGACCGCATCGTCTGACACGGGGACCGCGCCCGTCGACTCGCTCCCCCAGTCGAGCACGGCCTTGATCGAATCGGTGACGGCCGGATCCGGGTCGACGTACGCGGTTTCGGGCTCGACGGCGACCACGACGCCGAGTGACTCGCCGTCCGCGTGCTCGACGGCCTTCCCGACGTCGTCGTCCGTGAATGTGGGGCTCATAGCCGGGCGTAGTGGGAGCGGTCAGAAGGGTACCGTGCCTGCACAGCACGGGGCCAGGGTCCGGTGACGGAGCGGGAGGGAATCGATCGGGGTACTCGAACCGACTTCCATCTCCGGGTTCGGCCTACGCTGTGTCCGTGTGTAACTCCGAGTCCGTGCCCGAGTAAACCGTCTGAGTCAACAGGCGTGACACGCACCACCGACGGCACGGTTCTCGACCGAAAGGGTGCCTTTTTATGCCGACCGTCCGTAGCCCGATTCATATGTTTAAGGCCATCGTGAGCGCGGAAACGCTCACCAGCGCGCTCGACTCGGTGAGCGTGCTGGTCGACGAGTGTAAGATCCACTTGGAGGAGGACGGACTCGAAATTCGGGCCGTCGACCCCGCCAACGTCGGGATGGTCGACCTCTCGCTCGACGCGGCCGCCTTCGAATCCTACGAGGCCGACGGCGGGCTGATCGGCGTCGACCTCTCGCGGCTCGAGGACATCGCAGGCATGGCCGAATCCGGCCAGCTCATCCAGTTCGAACTCGACGAGGAAACCCGCAAACTCCACATCCAGATCGACGGGCTCGAGTACACCCTCGCGCTCATCGATCCCGACAGCATTCGACAGGAGCCGGACATTCCGGACCTCGATCTTCCCGCACAGGTGGTCCTCGAGGGCAAAGACGTCAACCGCTCGGTCACGGCGGCCGACATGGTGAGCGACCACATCGCACTCGGCGTCGAAGAAGGCGAGGAGTACTTCTACGTCGACGCGGAGGGCGACACCGACGACGTCCATCTCGAACTCACGCAGGACGACCTCATCGACCTTCAGCTTGGCCCCGCCCACTCGCTGTTCTCGCTCGATTATCTCAAGGACATGAACAAGGCGATCCCCTCGGATACCGAGGTCACGCTCGACCTCGGCGAGGAGTTCCCCGTCAAGATCTACTTCGGCTTTGGCGAAGGACTGGGACAGGTCACCTACATGCTCGCGCCGCGGATTCAGAGCGACTGAACGTTCTGACCGTTTTCGTCGGTCGATTCTTGCCGATACGTGTACGACTATCGCTGCGATTCCGGCTACGCCGTCGTCATCGGGATACTGCTGATTGGTTCCACTACGGCGCTGTTTGCCCACCCTCGGTAACCGACCCCCGGATTTATCTGACACGTCATCGTCACAACTGGATCATGGCCACGCTCGTCGAGTTCGTTCTCGCCGCTGAGGAGTTTCCGCTCGGAGAACTGTTCGACTCACTCCCGACCGTCTCGATCGAACTCGAGCGGATCGTCCCGACGAGCGACTCGTTGTTCCCCTACATCTGGATTCGTGGAACGAGCCGGGACGAGGTCGAAACGGTCCTCGAAAACGCTCGCGCGACGGCGGCGGTCTCGCTGGTCGACGACCTCGGCGACCGGGGGCTGTTGTATCGGACGGCGTGGAACCCCGACGTCGACGGCCTCGTCGAGGTGATCGCCGAGTCGAACGCGACCTTGCTTTCTGCAGTCGGCAAGCGCGGACAGTGGACGTTTCAACTCCGCGTGGTCGATCACGCCGAACTCGGTGTGTTTCAGGACCGGTGTCAGGAACGAGGTATCCGGATTTCGGTCTCGCGCATCCAGCCGCTCGAGTACACTACCGAAGACGGCGAGCTGACGCCGGCACAGCTCGAAGCGCTCGAACTCGCCTTTCAGCGCGGATACTTCGACGATCCGCGGCGAGTGACGCTCGACGAACTCTCAAACGAGTTGCGTATCACCCGCCAGTCGCTTGCGGGACGGCTCCGTCGCGGGCATCGGAACCTGCTCGGCGGGCTGTTCGGGTCAGGAGCCGGATCGAAGGCGATCGAGCGGGCGAGTTCGTTCGATGATTGACGGACGACAGTTCGATAATCTCCATATTTAAAAATGCTACATAGTAAGGATCGAACGTACCAGGTCAGACACAGTAATACCGGTATGCCCTCCGTGGACGACTCCGCTGACGCACCCGACGAGTACGACACCAGCTACACCACCACGTTCGATCCAACCGAGAAAGACCAGCCGACCGAGGCCGTCGTCACGGCGGTCGCATCGCTCGTCGAACAGGATCCGATGGATCTCCCGCCGCTCTACGAGGTCGTCGACTCCGACGCGCTCAACTCGCTGGTCGAACACGCCTACCGAACCGAGTCCGCCGGCGTTCAGCAGCTCTCGTTCATCTACGAGGGGTTCGACGTCAGCGTTCGGTCCGACGGCCAGGTACTGATCGCTAACCCGACGACGGGATCGAGCTCGAACACCTGATCTCGCGGTTCGTCTCTGACTCGGCGGTAGTGGCGGCGAGGGTCGAGTTCGATCGACGCGCGTCGGTATCCGTTAGCGACTTTTTGGCGCGCTGCGAGCCGCTCACCGCTGGGTCGGCGTCGCCTTGTTGCCGAAAAACGATCGGAGCGTCTCGTTCACCTGATCGGCCTCCTCGATGAAAAACAGGTGCGACCCGCCCTCGACGAGTTCGAGCCTGGCGTCGGGAATCGCCTCTTCGAGCAGCCGAGCGTTTCCGGCCGGGATCACGCGGTCGTCCGTTCCGTGGAGAACCAGCGTCGGCGCACGGATCTGACGCAATCGGTCGCTGACATCGAAGTTTCGAACGGCGACCGATTGCGCCTCGCGAGCCGGATCGGTCGCGTCCTGTTCGCGTCGCCACTCGATGAGTCGGTCCATCAGGTGTGGGTTTCGGTTTGTGAACTGCTCGCTGAATGCGGGTCGCATGCGGTGGCGGAGCGTCTCCCGTTCGCTCGCTCCCGTCGGTGTCTCGGAAAGATGTTCCCACGTCTCCTCGGCGATTCCGACCGCGTCCGGCCCGCCGTGGCTCGTCGAACAGAGCGTCAGCGTCTTCGTCCGCGAGTACTCGATCGCGTACTGTTGGGCGATCATCCCGCCCAGACTTGCGCCGACGAGGTGGGCGTTTCGGACGCCGGCATCGGCTAGCACGGCCTCCAGGTCGGCGGCCAGTCCTTCGATCGAGTACCCCCCGAGTTTCGACAGCAGCGGGACGCGGAGTTTCCGGGGGAATCGAGGGACGACCGGCGGCAACCCGGCGTCGGAGCGTCCGGTCCCGCGGGTGTCGGGTACGATCACGTCGTGGGTCTCGGCGAGGGCCTCGCGCTGCCAGCGCCACAGCCACCGTCCGTACCCCAGTCCCTGGACGAAGACGACCGGTTCGCGGCCGCGGCTCGACTCATCCGTTCGCTCGTCGTACTCGTAGTAGATCGACACGCCGTCACGACTCGCCCGTGGCATACTCGTGTAGACGGGTCGCCCCCTCTTGAAATCGAGGCTCTCTCTCTCGAGATGCTTCTTCCACCCTCGAATCGCACCGTAATACGGTTTTACCGATATAACACGCGATTACTCGCCAGCGGTGGGCGACCTAAAACAACCGATCAGACACCAGCGTGTTTATCCCCCCGGAGTAATATCGTTTTACCGATGCAGCGACTGCACGCCCGGTATCCGTTTCTCGAGGCGGCTCGCGAGACCGTGGCGACGGAGGCGGTCGATCTGGCGACCGTCGTCGACCGCGAGGACGCCGTCGTCGACCGCGCCCGGCAACGCGTGATTACCGCGATCGAGGACGGCAACGCCGGCGAGCCACACCGCGACGCTCGCGTCGAGTTACTTTCCTATCCCGTGGCGCGCGTCCTCGTCTCGCTGGTCGACGAGCGCGTCCTCGTCCGGAAGTACGCCCGGGGGGAGGCTGCAAGCGCCTACGACCGATTCACCGCCGATTTCGAGAACACGACCGAACTGAAAAGCGTCGAGTCGACCGGGATCGATCTCGAGGAACTTCTCGACGAGTTCGATCTACAAAAGGCGGTTCACGAGCACGACGACGGCTATCGAATCGACGTCGGTACCTATCTTCCGCTCGCCGACAACCTCTGGGGTGACGAATGGGGACTGGTCAACCGGGCGGTCGCGGACGGTGCGGTTCCCGTCGACGAGGACGAACTGCTTTCGCTCGTGCGAGAGGCGATCCGGGACCGAATCGAGGACGGACTCCCGTTCGACGTTCCCGACGTGATCGCGACCGAACTCGAGGACGAGGAAGCCGAGATCCGCGAGGTGCTCGCCGATCTCGATCTGACTCGCGAGATCGATACCGTCGTTCCGGACCTGTTCCCGCCGTGTATGAAGGCCCTGTTGGATTCGATCCAGAAGGGCGAACACCTCCCCCATCACTCGCGATTCGCGATCACGGCGTTTCTGGCGAGTATCGGGATGAGCACCGACGAAATCGTCGATCTCTACCGCATCAACTCGTCGTTCGGCGAGGAGATGACGCGCTACCAGACGGATCACATCCGCGGCGACACCTCGCCGACGGAGTACTCGCCACCCTCGTGTGCGACGATGCAATCGTACGGCGACTGCGTGAACAAAGACGACCTCTGTGAGCGCATTCCGCACCCGATGGCTTACTACGAACAACGCGTCGACGATGCCGAGGAGGACGAACTCGAAGACTGGCGCGAAAGCGAGGCTGCCGAGGGCGAGTCGGCGGACGATTAAGGGGTGTCGGGGTCGTCGGAGAGTTCTTCTGCCTGCTGTTCGATCTCTCGGAGCGCTTGCTCTTGCTCGCTGCGGGCGAGGCCGCCGGATTCGACGTGGCGACCCTCGTACTGCCAGGAGGGGATCGCGTTCCAGACGCTCGAGTCGTCCTCCTCGTCCGATTCGGCATCTCCGTCACTCGCTGACTCCGCCGCTGCGGACCGTCGCCACAGGAGAACGATGGCAACTCCCGCACAGACGAGCACCGCGCCGGCGAGTGCGGTCGGGGAGACGAGCGTGGCGGACCGCAGGAGAAGCGACGAGCCGAGCAGGACGAACAGCCCGACGACGGCGACCTGCCCGCCGACTGATGGTCCGGACTGGCTCGTATCGGAGTCGGAACTATCCATACGTAACGTCAACTGCGTGTAATGAAAAAGCTACCGACGGTTACAATGCGCTCTGGGCGTCGGTGTTGTCGTCTTCGAGTCCGTCGCCGGGTTCGTTGAGGACGTACGCGAGTCCGATGCCGACGGCGGTCATCAGGAGGATAAAGCCGACGATCGTGCCGACGAGTATCTCCGCGCCGTCGGGTGGGAGGACGCCGTTGTCTCCGCCGTACTCCGTGCCGATGTAGATCATCACGCCGAGCATCAGGAGGATGGAGGGGACAGCGACGACGATTTCGATGATTCGCTCACGGTCGAGCATAACCGATTGTTTCGGCGGCCGGGTCAAAAGCGCTTCGAAGGGCCGCTGTGCCGTCGTCGACGGGAATTTTACGCCGTCGTCATCTCGCGCTCTAAGTCGCGAAGCTGGTCGACGCGCCGCTCGGTCGGCGGATGCGTGCTGAACAGTCGTCCGACGACGCCGGACTTGATCGGGATGATGAAGAAGGCGTTCATCTCGGCCTCCTCGCGCATGTCGTCTTTCGGGACCTGATCCATCTCGCCGGAGATCTTAAGCAGCGCCGAGGCGAGTGCCGAGGGGTTGCCCGTGATGGCGGCCGCGCCGCGGTCGGCGGAGTACTCGCGGTAGCGCGAGAGCGCGCGGATGAGGATGTAGCTGATGATCCAGACGAGCAGCGAGACGAGGATGGCGACGACGATGCCGCCACCACCGCGGTTGCCGCCGCGGCTGCCGCCGCCGAAGAACGCTCCCCAGCGGACGATCATGAACGCGATCGTCGAGAGGAACGAGGCGATGGTCATCACCATCATGTCTCGATTCTTGACGTGGGCGAGCTCGTGTGCGAGGACGCCGTCTAGCTCGTCGCGGTCGAGCGTGCGCATCAGCCCGGTCGTGACCGCGACGGCCGCGTTTTTCTGGTTGCGTCCGGTTGCGAACGCGTTCGGAACGTCGGAATCGATCACTGCGACCTTCGGTTTCGGCAGATCCGCCTGCTGTGAGAGTCGCTCGATCGACGAGTGTAGTTGCGGGTACTCGTCGGCCGAGACTGTCTTCGCCCCCATGCTTCGCAACGTCAGCGTGTCGCTGTAGTAGTACTGGACGAGCGACATACCGCCAAACAGCATCCCGAAGATGAGGAGACTCCCTGCGCCATCGGTGAGCATCAGTGTGAGAACCCCCGCGAAGACGATGTACAACGCAAACAATAGGAACATCGTCAGGAACATCCGAAACCGAAGCCCCCAGTCCGCCTGCCAGTTCATGGGCCGACTAGGGGACGAAGCGGAATAAGTGTCACCGCTTCGGATCGACCGTTCGTATACGCTTTCTGTTTATTCTCAAAAGCTGAGACGGAACCCCTTCGTTTCGCATGGAGACCACATGACGTGATACTGTCTGACACGCTAACAGCTCTGGTTGTCTGACGACTGTCTGACCTATATCCCGAAAGAACGGGTCTGAGAACCCCCTCGTTTCGCGTGGAATTATCAGTCCGTGAAAACGACGGCCGGGCAAGGGCGTCCAATGGCACCAGAGCGCGTCGCTTAACTCCGTGAGACTCAAAATGGGGCCACTATGAGTGAGTCGCGTGCGTTCTGTCCCCGGTGTGGCGATCCGGTTCCCGAGCGGTCGTCGAGCGACGCGGCCGACGAGGACGCGGTCGATCCGCTCCGTCCGGGTGCGGAGGTCGACCTCTGTGAGTCGTGTTACTTCGACGATTTCGAGTTCATCGACGCGCCCGATCGGATCGACGTTCGCGTCTGTGCCCAGTGTGGTGCGGTCCATCGCGGAAACCGCTGGATCGACGTCGGTGCCGAGGACTACACGGACATCGCGATCGAAGAGGTCAGTGAAGCCCTGAGCGTCCACGTCGACGTACAAGACGTCGCCTGGCAGGTCGAACCCGAGCAGATCGACGAGAACTCGATCCGGATGCACTGTTACTTCACGGGCGTCGTCCGCGGAACGCCGGTCGAAGAACAGCTGATGATCCCCGTCAAGATCGCCCGACAGACCTGTACCCGCTGTGGCCGGATCGTTGGCGACTACTACGCCAGCATCGTCCAGATCCGCGCCGAGGACCGAACGCCGTCGAGCGAGGAGATCGACCGCGCGAAGGCGATCGCCAACCAGATCGTCGCCGACATGGAGGCGACGGGCGACCGAAACGCCTTCATCACCGAGATGGGCGAGGTCGACGACGGACTGAACATGCGGGTTTCGACCAACAAGATCGGCAAGAAAATCTCGAACAAGATGATCGAGGAGTTCGGCGGGACCGTCAACGACGCCGAAACCCTCGTCACCGAAGACTCCGACGGAAACGAGGTCTACCGCGTGACCTTCGCCGTTCGCCTCCCACCGTACACGCCCGGCGAGATCATCGACCTCGAGGACGACGACGAGGGGCCCGTGCTGGTCCGCAGCGCCCGCGGCAACCTCAAAGGGACCCGCGTGACGACCGGCGAGCGCTACGAGGCGGGCTACGAGGAGGGGAACTCGCCCGACGCCCGACGGCTCGGGGAGTACGAGGACGCGGACGAGACGACGGTCGTCGCGGTCGAGGACGAAAACGCCGTCCAGGTGTTGGATCCCGAGACCTATCAGGCCAAAACCGTCTCCCGGCCGGCGTACTTCGATTCCGATGTCGACACCGTTCCCGTGCTGAAGAGTCGGGCCGGATTGCACATTCTCCCCGGCGGCGATACCGACGACGCTGACGGCGACGAATACTACGATCCGTACGACGACGAGACCGATGCCTGACGATTCTGACGAGCACAGCAACAAGCCGGCGGCGGGCGAGGCTCGTGAGTCGAACGCGGCTGACAGCGAGAACGCGACCGAACGCGACGTGCTCGAGCGAGCGAGCGCGGACGCACCGCTCGCGGCGGTCGTCAACAAACCCCGCTCGGAGACGGCCATCGAGTCGCTCCGGGTGGAAGGCGTTTACGACGACTCGCGACGCGTGCGCGAGGACGGACCCGAGCGAGTCGCACTGCCGGTGACCGAGCCGCCGACCGAGACTCGCGTTCGCGAGGTCGTCCGCCAGCTCGAACCCGAACCCCGGAGTCCCGACCTCGAGGACCGCCTCATCGAACGCGGCTGGAGCGAAACAGATCTCGAGTCGGCGCCGGGCTCGTGGGCCGTGATCGGCTCGGTCGTGCTCGTCTCGGTTCCCGAAAACTGCCCCGACGAGACCGAACTCGCCGAGGCGCTGCTCGACCTCCACGGCGAGGCCGACAGCGTGCTGGCCGACGAGGGGATCGCAAACGACGGACCGGCGGGGACGCACCGCGAGCCACGGACGCGGCTGCTCGCGGGCGAGTCCGACACCGAGACGATCCACGCGGAACACGACACTCGGTACGGCCTCGACCCCTCGAAGGTGATGTTCTCGCCGGGAAACCAGGCCGAGCGCGCGCGAATGGGCGAGATCGTCAGTACTAGTTCGGGCTCGGAGGACGGCGCAAGCGGATCGAACGGAGCCGAATCCGTCGAGCACGTTTTCGACATGTTCGCCGGTATCGGCTACTTCACCCTGCCGATGGCCCGGGCCGGCGCGCGGGTGACCGCGACCGAGATCAATCCGACCGCGTTTCGCTACCTGCTCGAGAACGCGATGTTGAACGACGTGGCGGATCGCGTCGACGCGTATATGACCGACTGTCGGGACCTCGCGAGCGAGGTCGACGCCGATCGGGTCGTGATGGGGTACTACGGCAGTTCGGAAGCGGAAGACGACACCGCGGCGTCGGAACGAACCGACGAGGCCCACGAGTTCCTCGCGGACGCGCTCGATGCGCTCGTCCCCGGCGGCGTCATCCACTACCACGAGGCGACGCCGGAGTCACGTCTCTGGGACCGGCCGCTCGAACGGCTCGAACGCGCGAGCGACGACGCCGGCAGGGACGTCGAAATTCTCGAAACACGTCGCGTAAAGAGCCACAGCGCCGGCGTCTCGCACGTCGTCGTGGATGCTCGGTTCGATCAGCCGCCCTGACTCCCCCGGTCGCTCCGAGAGCCGCCATCGGTCGTGACATTCATACTGTCGCAGTGAGTGAGTCAGCGTATGAATAAGAGCCAATTCCTCGCCCTCTTCTTCGCGGTCCTCATGGCAACCTCGATGATCGCCTGGGGCGCACTCGCCGCGTTCTAAGCCGTCGTGTCGACCGAACCGCCGACTCGGTTCTCGAACACTTCGTTCTCTACTATAGTAACAACTGCAACGATTTACACACTGATCGCCGACCCGTCTGGCGATCAGGTGTGCATTGACTTGCAGTGGCTACTATACGTTCGGGTATGGTTATCCGTCCGTATCCCAGACGTCGGCGAGCGGGCTCGATTTACTGGACGAGCGTTTCGACTGTCGTCTTCCGGTTCGACTCGAAGATCTGGTCGTGCCCGTGTCCGCGTTTCTGTTACGAGTTCGCGCCGATTGAGGCTGCTCGGACCCAGTCTCGCCGAGCGCCGCCTGCGGTTCGAACGGCGGTAACTCCGGCTGGTCCATTCGATCGACCTGCGCCTCGAACCAGTCGGGCATGTCGGTGCGAGCGCGGTCGAACAGGTCGAGCAGACTCGAGTCCGCGAGATACGTCGAGCCGTAATCGTCGGGCGCGCGGATCACCCGGCCGCAGGCCTGGATGATGGTCCGCAACGCGGCCCGGTAGTACCACGCCCACTGATCCTGTTCGAGTCGGTGGGCGACCCGGGAGTCGCTCGTGTTGAGGAAGGGGGCCTTACAGAGCACCTGAAACCGACAGAGATCGCCTTTCAGGTCGAGCGCTTCCTCCATCTTTACCGAGAGAAAGACGTCCGCGCCGTTGCTCGCCTTCCACTCCTCTAAGTCGGCGTCGCGGCTGTCGCGGTCGTGGGTCCGAATCCGGTCGCCGACGCCGAAGTCCTGGAGGAGGTCGGCGAGGCGCTCCTGGATGTCGTAGGAGTGAGCGTGAACCAGCCCCTTCTCGTCAGGGTGGTTCTGCATGATGCGGACGATAGTTCGGGCGAGCTTCGGCGTCGTCTCCGAGCGGTGCTCGTAGGTCATCTTCCCCTGAGTCACGTCGTACAGCGGCCGGTTCTCCACGGGGAAGGTGTGGCCGACGTCGACGAGCGCGACGTTCTCGGGGTTCAATCCGACGTGACGACAGAAGGCGTCCTTGTTGAGGATCGTCGCCGATAGCAGCGCGAACTTGTTCCCCCGATCCCAGACGGTGTGTGCGAGGTACTTCTCGGGATTCATCGGCTTGATCGTCAGCGGACCGCCCAACTCGTCCACGTCGTCGCCATCGTCGCGAGCGCTCGCGGACGGCTCGGACTGGTCGACCAGCCACGTCGTCGGACTCTGTGGGTCGCGATAATCCGAGACGAACCAGTCGAGTTCGCCGATGAGTTCCTGTAACCGATCGCGCTCGCGGACCTCGCCGGGCGTCAGCGACTCCTGGGCGAGCAGATCGTCCTTCCGGCGAGTACACGTCTGTGACAGGTTCTCGGCGTAGCGGACGGCACGTTCGATCCCCTCGTCTTCAATCTCGGGAACGCGCAACTCGTCCCAGAAGGGGACGGTTCGGGGCCCCAACTGGATCGTCGCGTACATCTCGGCCCACTCGGCGAGCCCGTGGGCTTCGTCGACGACGACCACGTCGCGCTTGCGAAAGACCTCGCTGCCCGCCGTCTGCATGAAGTACGCGAGCGTCATCGCCGCGATCGACCGGTTCGAGGCGATGGCACGATCCGAAAAGTACGGACAGCGATGTTTGACCGAGCAGTCGTAGCCGCGCTCGCGGACGCAGGGTGCCTGGTTGACCGGCGTCTCGCGCTCGTCGGGCAGAATGCAGGTGTAGTTCGACTTCCCGCGAATAACGTTCAGGTCGGCGAGCAGGTCGTCGGCCGCGACGTCGTCTAGCTGTGACACCTGCGGCGTCGTGTAGTACGCGCCGGCGGCCTCGCTCGGCTCGGCCTCGTCGGTAGTCCGGGCACAGCCGGCTATCGCTCGCGCGAGGAGGGACTTGCCGCTGCCGGTCGGCGCCCGCACGAGCACGACGTCGTTGCCGGTCGCGAAGGCGTCTCGAATGTCGCGGAGGGCCTGCTCCTGGTTCCCGCGGTAGCTGGGGGCGGGGAACGCGTCGAAGATCCGCTCGGGGTTCACCGTTCGATTCACGGCGCGGCCGCGTCCTAAAGGCTACGGACCGTCGCCCGCGGCGTGATACGGGTTGCTGTAACTATATACCGCCGATCACCAGGGGTAGGGTCGGGGATCGGCGGTAATTGACTACAGTAGCCCGTATGAGTCGGGTAGAACGTCCGTAAAGCAAGGTAGCTGCCGGCTACCCCCGGGTAGCCGCTCGATTACAAATACGAACGCCGCCCTTGGTTTGGATGCGGAAGGGTCACTCAGCGGAAGAGTACCGCGGTGCCCTCTGGCCCGCGGCGGCATCACTTGCCTCGTGGCGTTCAAATCCCACCCCTTCCGCTCGACTTCGGTTCGGCTCGTCTCCGCTGGGCAACGTCGCCCCGTTCGTGTCCGGATCCGCTCCACTCGTCATCCCTGTCACCCCTACCCACTTTCTCACGCCGCTCCGAAGCGAGAGGTTTCTCCGTCGACGCGTTCGAGTCGATCGAGATCTGTCTCGCTCGGGTTGTCCGGCAGCGCCTCGATGCAGGGGTAACACAGCAGGTGCGTCGTTCCGTCCTCGAACTCGAGTGTCATCGCGGTGCCGTCGCTCCCGTCGTCCTCGCCGAACGTCCAGATGTTGGCCATTCCGCCGGCAACCGAGACCGTTCGGCCGCAGCCGTCACACGAGTTCTTTCCCATAGCCAAAACTTCGAATCGGACGATGAAAGTCGTTGTCCTCGAACTGTCAGAAAGGCGATTTCAACCGACATACCCAAAGACGGTTCCGGCCGGAACTATATATGGACTGACACGCTACTCGCGCGCATGGAGGTGAACTGTGCGGGCTGTGCGGGCTGTTGTCTGGACTGGACGCCGCTGCTCGACGAGCGGGCGGACCACCACAATCGAGCTGTCAGGCCGTTCGATTCGTCACGATCGGCTACCGGACGCGAGCCGATCGACGGTGATCCGAACTTCGTCCCGCTCACTCGTGACGAGGTCCGAGCGTTTCTCGAACGCGGGTTGGCCGCCGCACTCACCCCACGGTTCTGGACCGCTCGTGACGATGACAGCGGTGTCGAGATCGACGGACGGATCCTCGCTGCCGTCGCGGGCCGGCCGGTTTTCTTCGTCGGGCTCCGCAAACCGCCGAAACCGGTCGCACCGTTCGGACGCGAGAAGGCCACCTGGCTGCCGAGTTGCGTCTTTCTCGACCCGACGACGCTGCAGTGTCGCATTCACGACCGCGAGTTCGTCCCCGACGAGTGTCGAGCCTACCCGGCGTACAATCTCGAACTCGACCAGGAGACGGAGTGTGAACGCGTCGAAGCGGCCTTCGGTGGAGATCGGCTGCTCGACGATGGGGTGGACGAACGCGACGGACCGCTGCTCGGTTCGCAGGCGATCGGCGCGAAACTCTTCTGTCATCCCCGGCCCGCGACACTCGAGGGGACGATCGACCGCGTCGAAACCGGCGACCTGCGACCCGAAGACCGCGCGGAGTTACTCGCGGTCGCATCGGCTTCCAGTCCGGGGACGCTCGCAATTTCCGACCATCACTACGAGCGGGGGAAACGGACAGCGCTCGAGTCGCTTCGCGCCGACGAGTCGCCGCCGAGCGAGACGGACGACGAACCGAACGGCGAACCGGACGGCGAGTCCTGGGTTGGACCTGCCATCCGCGAGTGGAACCGACTGCGATCGACCGACGACGGAACGGTCCCACCGCCGTCGATCGCGGCCACCGTCGAGGACGAACGCGGTGCGCCGGAAACGCCGGGGTGGGACGCGCTCGAGACGGATTAACCGAACTCGTTCGTCTCTGCCAGATCGCGCGAATCGACCGAACAGATCGTGGATTTATACGCGATCGGGCGGCCAAGGGGGGCATGGTTGCAGTTGAGACGCAAACCGAACGATGGAACGGGATCACGTTCGTTCGCGGAACCGTTACTAACACGCGAACGACTCCCCAGCGCGTTCGGCTCGAGCCCCAGTCCGACGGACCGGTGTGGCCGCCGCGGTGGGACGGGCTCACGAGCCCCGAGTGGACCGACGGCCGCTGGGAATCCGTCGTCGAACCCGACCGTACTCGCGGATTCGGATTCGCCACGCCCGCGGATTCGGCTACGGTGTCGGTCGAGGTCACCGCCGTCTCACGAGCCGCAAGTGACGAGTCGCCGAATTCGAACGCGGTCCTCGCCGGTCTCGAACCGTGGAAACCGAGTCGCGCCGCGACGCCCCCAAACGAATGATCGTCGCGGTAGTCGGCGGCAAAGGCGGCGTCGGAAAGTCGACGGTCGCGTTGAACCTCGCTCGTGAACTCGACGTGCCCGTCGTCGACGCCGATCTTTCAGCACCGGATCTCCCTCACGGAGCTGGGCCGGACGTCCGCGAGGTCCTCGCCGGTCACGCCGATCCAGTCGACGCAATCGAACAGCACGGAACGGTCCGCGTGCTGTCGTGTGGCCGAACGCTGTCCGGGTCGCGCGTCGCGGATCTATCGGCGTTGGGTGAGGTACTCAATCGGCTCGCACGAGAGTTCTCGCGGGTCGTCGTCGACTGCCCGGCGGGGCTCGCACGCGACGTCGGGCGGATACTCCACTGTGCGGACGTCGCCGTCCTCGTAACGACGCCGAGTCGGCCGGCGTTGCTCGACGCGTTTCGTACCCGGCGGCTCGGTCTCGACCTCGGAACGCGGCCGGTGGCGACCGTGCTCAATCGATCGACGAACGGCGACGGCGAACGACTCGCCGACCGCGTCGAAGCGACGTTCGAAACGCCGGTAACGGTCGTCGAGGAGCGGGCGGCGATCGACGAGGCACGCCGAGCGGGAACGCCGATTCGTGACGTCGCTCCGAACGCCGCCGCGGAACCGTTTGCTGCAGTCGCACGGACGATCGATCGGTGCGGGCAACGATCGGCGACCGGGAATCGATAACTCCCCGTGTTCGGTCCCGTCGCCAGTCCATTCGTCGGACGACTGCCGGCCAATTCGCAAATCGCGACTCCCCTGGGGATACCGGTCGCACAGACAGACGTTCGTTTCAATCGATCCGACGTTCCGTCCCAACTGGCCCGCTGGTCTCGCCTCAACCGACGTCGGTCGGGCCTGACTTCCCGGCGTCGATCGTCCCTGTCTCGCGGCCGGCTGGTTCCGTTTCGATCGTAACGGGAGTACGGTACGTATCGAGGTCGATCGTTTCCGTCCGCCATCTGTCGGCGCGAAGCTTCGCGATCGAGAGCGTGTGCCGAATGCCCGCGTCGACGCCAGCCGAATAAGTTCGGAGATCGAGGACGGCGTCCGCCAGATGCGTCGTTACCGAGCGGTTCGCCGGCGACGAGTCGTGTTTCAAACAACAGAGGACGGCGAGACCGCCGATCTCGTCGATTCGGTCCGCGAGATCGTTGACAAATGCGACGTACGCGTCCCTGTCGGCACGCTCGAGGGCGTTCACTGAGTCGACGAGCAGGTTTGCTCCCTCGGGGAGTTTCTCGATCAGGGTCTCCGCCGATTCGAGTCGGGGCTCGTCGAGCCGCCGAACGGTCGGCGTCCCGTACTGACCGTGGGTCGACTCGATCGCGCGCTCGACGCTTCGTTCCGATCGGTCCGTCGTGAGATAGAGCGTCCCTCGCGTCGTCGTTAGATCGTAAAGTAGGTGTTCGGACTGGCTCGCCGGCGCTGCGGTCAGTGCGACGACCGATCCGGGCGGGAACCCGCCCCCGAGCGCCGCGTCGAGGGGCTGGATTCCGGTCGACAGCCGGTCTCCCTCTCCCCCGCGTCGTCGCGGCTGTTCGCCCCGAAGCGTTCCGGCGACGTAGTCGAACGCCTCGCGGGATTTCTCGGCGGCGAGCGGTTCCTCGCACTCGGGAACTGTTCCGAGAACCGGGACGCCGAGCGTCGACGCGACGTCGTCGGTCACGCCGTCTGCCTTCGTGACGATCGAACCGAGCACGGGAACGCCGAGCCGTCGAGCCATCTCGACGGTCGTCCGCGCTGCGCGTTTGCTGCGTTCGGTATCGGTGGTTACGACGACGGCCGCGTCGGCGAACGAGAGCGGATCAGTGACGTCCGGGCCGGCGCCGGACGGACAGTCGAGCAAGATCCGAACATCCTCGCGGGCGAGTCGGTCGAACGCCGCTTCGAAATCGACGCTATCGGCGGACGTCGGTGCGGCGATGACCCCCGCCGTCGACGCGTCGGGCAACGGCTGGACGACCGTACCGACGTCGTCGCCGAGGTCCGCGAGCGTCGGCGTGCGCTCGACGTCTGCGACGGCGTGGAGGTTCGGAAGCTGTCGGTCCGCGTCGACGGCGACCGCCGGGTCGCCAGCGCGCTCGAACGCCCGAGCGAGGCCGATCGTGACGGTCGTTTTTCCACACCCACCTTTCGCACCGACGATCGCGATCATGCCGTCCCTGGTCGCCCCTTCGCATTTGAATGTGCGCCTCGCGAGCCGGACTGACCGGTTAGCTGATCCCCCGCTGCGGCCGCGTCACTGCCGTTCGATCGAGCGCAACTGCTCGATCCGCGCCGCGGTCGTCGGATGCGTCGAGGGTCGCCATCCGAGGAGCCGAGTGACGCGAGTCGTCACCGGCGCAACGACCCGCGTTCGGAGCCACCGACCGACGACTATCACGACCCGATCCACCACGTCGGGGTCCGTTCGATCGAACGACGGCTTCGAGAACCACCGTTCGATCCAGTGGTCCTCGTCGTCTGTCTCCGCCTCGAGTGTCAGCGGCCGCGCCACGATCCCAAGCGTCGCGCTCGCGTGGACCCGACCGTCCCGCGCCGGACGATCGTCTTCGAGCGTTTCGAGCGCGCTCGCCAGCGCGGCCGGATCGCCGGTGAGCTGACTCGCGCCGCGGTCGGCGGCGTACTCTCTGGTCTTCGCGAACAGGCCGAGCGCGATCGCGTTCACGCCGAGCACTCCCCGCGCGACCGCACTCACGACGAGGTACGCCGCCACGAGCACCAGAATCGGAACCGCGAGGATGATGATTCCGGCGCCGGTAACGATGGCCATCGTTGTCGCACCGACGATGAGCTGACGGAGCAGTCGTTCGCGCTCGAGCAATCGGTCGCCGATCGCGACGGTCGCAGCGACAGCCGTCACCACCGAGAGGTCGCGGTTCGCGACGTGGGCGACCTCGTGGGCCAGCGCCGCGTCGAGTTCGTCGTCCGAAAGCGCCTCGAGCAGCCCCGTCGTGACTACGATCGTCGGCGAGCGCTGGCTTCCGACGGTCAGACAGCTCGGTTCGGCTCGGTCGGCAACGGCCACGGAGGGAAGCGGGACGTCCGCCTGCGTTGCCAGTCGTCGGACGCGCCCACCGACGTTTCGCGGGCCATATCCGTCGATATCGCGAGGTTCGAGTCCGGAGACCGCCGTCTGCGAGCCGTATCGCGCCTGCAGTGCGACGAGCCCGATCGCGCCGAGGAGGACCGTTCCGACGGTGAGCGGGAAACCGACCTCGACCGGCACCGATCGCCCGCTCGCCGACAGGGCTCGGCGGCCGCTCCAGATGAGTAGCGAGAGCACGAGCACGTTGACGCCGACCACGAGCGCGAGCGCACCGGCGATTCGGCCCTGGAGCCGCCGATCCGGTGAGAGTGGCACGCAGTGACCGTGTCGGTGAACCGATAACT
This sequence comes from Natrialbaceae archaeon A-arb3/5, assembly GCA_046614585.1. Lineage (GTDB taxonomy): Archaea > Halobacteriota > Halobacteria > Halobacteriales > Natrialbaceae > JBKKHI01. The sequence continues at coordinate 329,944 of JBKKHI010000001.1, forward strand.
GCATTTCGGTGTCGGGTCGGAGACGGCGTCGGTCGCGGAATGCGACCTCGTTGACAGACGACAGAGCGGTGTCAGAGAGCCCGGATCACGTGTTCGATTTGAGGGCGTCGAACCCGCCACCGACCGTCAGGACGTAGGAAAGAACCGGCGCGAGCAACAAGAGTGGGATCGCGTACGCGAGCAGCGTAAACGGATCGGGTGGAGAGACGATCGCCGCGATTGGCAGTGCGACCGCACACAACACGAGCGTTGTCCGTACGAACGCGGCGCGGGCTTCGGGACGCATGGTGACCGGTACTGTTAGCGGACAGATATACGTTGTCCCGTCGCGCTCGTTCCAGATCCGTCACGGTTCACCGGCCTGGGCCGTGTTCGTTCGGTCGCCGTCGACGACGGACGATGATGGGTATCGTGTGCCCCTCCGTCGGGACGAGACGCAGACGGTACCAACCGTTATGAGGCCGGTCGTGGTCTCCTGGGGTATGTCCCACCAACTCGAGGACGCGCTCGCCGAACTCGACCGAGCAGCGGAAGACGCCGACGGCGACGTTCGCGAGGACGTCCGCGAGACGGCCGCCGCCTTCGAAGAGTACATCGACGACGACCAGAAACCGGACCACGCCGTCCTAGACGGACATCTCAACACCCTTCGGCAGGCCCGCGAGCGAGCCAGCGGCGACACGGAAGATCGGATCGGTCGCGCCCTCGAGTCAGCGGAGTCGTACCGCGAAGAACTCGATCAGGCCTGATCGTCGTGGGCGTTGCCGGGCTCCAACCGCCTCTGATACGGTTTACTGTAAGTCATTTCCGGCGCAACCGCCGCCGGGTCGCGGTTGCGCCGGTAAATCGGTACAGCAATCCGTATGAAACGATGACACACCGATTACCTGCAGTCGTCTCCATCGAAGCGGGACTCGTTACGTTATCCCGGCTTACTCCTGATGGCGAACGCGAACCATCCCCTCCGAGGTCACGCCGACGATCAGCGGGGTGGCGATTTCGCGACCGGCGACGGCGGCCCCGGCCGCGTCGCTGACGGCTTTCATCAGATCCGGTGCGGTGTAATCGACCTTGACGCCGGCCTCGTCACAGGCCTCGTAAACGAGTTGTGGCACGTCGTAGAGGTCGGTCCCCTCTGGAACGCGAACCCGAACGGGCGCGCGAAGTGCTTCCGCGAAGGCGACCGTTTCGCGCGCTTTCGAGAGGTTCTCGCGGGCGCTCGCCTCGACGGAAGAGACGTTCGCCCGGGAGGTCCCCAACGCCTCGGCGATGTTCGCCTGGGACACGTCGCGCTCGCGCAGCGCGAGCACCTGCGCCTGTCGGTAGGTCAACACGCTCGTCTCGGGGTCGAAGCCGATATCCTCGAGCAACGACTCGGTCTCGTCGATCATCTCGATCGCCTCCGGCTCTGGTCGCGTCCGTACCCTCGGACTCGCACGTTCATATCTACACACTAACCAGCAACGGGATCAAAGCTTCCCCGGTCCGAACAATCCTCGTGCGGCTGCCCGCCGCGACCGCTGCGACGTGTTCGACCGACGTTTTTATTCTCTCCACCCGAAAGGCCCGCTATGGAACGAACGGAGTTTCGCGACCTCGCCTCGCCGGCGGAGGCACACGCGGCGATCGACTCGCTCTCGCTCGAAGGCGACCTCGAGCGCGTCCCGCTCGCAGAGGCCCGCGGCCGGGTGCTCGTCGCCCGACTCGACGCCGAACGCGACGTCCCCGGCTTCGATCGAGCCAGCCTCGACGGCTACGCCCTTCGAGCGCGGGAGACGTTCGGCGCTGACGAGGTCGATCCCGCCCGACTCACCGTCGTCGGCGAGGTCCACGCCGGCGAGGAACCTGACGTCGAACTCGAGGACGGCCAGGCCGTCGAGATCTCGACGGGTGCGGTGATGCCAGACGGCGCGGACGCGATGGTGCCGGTCGAGCGCACCGACATGGACGAGTCCGACGTCCTGGTCCGAACCGCAGTTGCCCCCGGCGACAACGTCATGTTCGCCGGCGCGGACGTGGCCGCTGGCGAGCGCGCGCTCGGCCCGGGCACGCGGATCACGCCACGCGATATCGGCCTCCTCTCGGCGCTCGGCGTCGAGGAGGTGCCCGTCCGCGGTCGTCCACGCGTCGGCATCGTCTCGACCGGGGACGAACTCGTCCGGCCGGGTGGCGACCTCGCGAGCGAACGCGGCGAGATCTACGACGTCAACAGCTACACGATCGCCGCCGGCGTCGAGGACGCGGGCGGGGAGGCGGTTCTCTACCCCCACGCGGGCGACGACCGCGAGGAGATGGAGCGGCTCCTCCGCGAGGCCGCGAGCGAGTGCGACCTCGTGCTCTCCTCGGGGTCGACGAGCGCGAGCACGGTCGACGTCATCTACCGCGTCATCGAGGAGCAGGGCGAACTGCTGCTCCACGGCGTCAGCGTCAAGCCGGGCAAACCGATGCTCGTCGGCCGCCTCGGGTCGTCGGCGTACGTCGGCCTTCCGGGCTACCCCGTCTCGGCGATGATGGTCTTTCGGACTTTCGTCGCGCCGGCGATCCGCGAGGCCGCCGGACTCCCCGAGCCCGAAACGGCGACCGTCACCGGACGAATGGCTCGACGGGAACGGTACGACGAGGGCCGGACGCGGCTGATGCCCGTCGGGCTCGTCACCGACGGTGACGGGGAGACGCTGGTCTATCCCGTCGACAAGGGCAGCGGCGCGACGACGAGCCTCGCCGAGGCCGACGGCGTCGTCGAGGTCGCACCCGAGACGAACTACCTCGACGTCGGCGAGGACGTTTCCGTCCGGCTGTTCTCGCCGGACGTCCGGCCGCCGACCCTGCTCGGCGTCGGCGAGGACGATCCGACGATGAACCGGCTTCTCGACCGGCTCAAGAACCCGCGCTACCTGTCGATCGGCTCTCGTCCCGGGCTGCGACGGCTCGACGACGGTGCTCCCGACGTAGCCGTCGTCGCCGGCCCGACGGAGACGGCGATCGACGCGACCGAACTCGGTGGCTGGGAGCGCGAGTGGGGGCTGATCGTCCGCCCCGGAAATCCGGCCGAGATCGAGGGGCTCGCCGACCTGATCGAGCGCGATCTCCGATTTATCAACCGGACGACCGAATCGGGGCTGCGTGCGAGCCTGCGCGAATCGCTCGGCGAGATCGCCGCCGACCGTGACACGGACCAGCATGAACTCGAGGACGCCATCGACGGCTTCGGACTCGGGTTGCGCGCTCACGAGAGCCCCGCTCGCACGGTGATCGACGGCGACGCCGACGCCGGCCTCGGCCTCGCCGAAACGGCTGCCACGCTCGATCTCGGATTCGTTCCAGTCGGAACGCAATCGGTTCGCGTTCTCGCGAATCCCGACCGGACCGAAAAGTCGGGCGTTCGCGAACTTACGACCGTGATCGAGGACGAGGCTCCATCGGACACGCCGTAACACGGGAAGCGCACATCAACGAAGCCGACAGTCAAGAAGACGCTGACAGCGCTTTTTACGGGATGCTGGTGTACATGGTGTGATGTCGACAATAGCCGAGCTCCGGCTTCCGTTTCCGGACACGACACTCGAGACGGCTTTCGAATACGCCCCCGATGCGACGTTCGAACTCGAGTCGTCGGTGTCGAAGACGCGACCCTGTCTCTGGGTCTCCGACGTGAGCCTCGGGCTCGCGCGGGAGGCGTTCGACGCGGATCCGTCCGTCGAGGCGTACGAACTCGTCGTCGAGACGGACTCGCGGCTGTTGTTCGACGTTACCTTCGAGGACGGGGCTGGAATCGACCAGCTCTGGGATCCGCTGCTCGCCGACGGCGGCTCGCTGCTCGAAGCGTGGGGGGCGGACGGCTGGTGGCAGGTACGGGTGCGATTCCCCGACCGAGATGCACTCTGTAACGCCTACGATCGGCTCGTCGATCAAGGAATCAACGCGGACCTGCGACGCGTCACGAACGTGACCGAGTCCGACGACCCGGAGACGCGCCTGACGCCGGAACAGCGAGAAGCGCTGGAGGCCGCACTCGAACACGGCTACTTCGAGATTCCCCGGCGAATCTCGATGGAGGAACTGGCCGACGAGCTCGGCATCTCACATCAGGCGCTCTCCGAGCGGTTTCGCCGGGCCTACGAGACGCTGGTCGACGAGGAGCTTCAGCCGGCAAGCGGCGGCGCAACCGACGAGCGGGCGACCGGAACGCGCTCGGCTGCGAAGTGAGGCCGCCAGGTCGCAGTGTATCGGCTCGCTACGGAACCTCGTAGTGCTCGCTCAGTGCCGGCGCGCTCGCGTCGAACCCGTCCTCGCGCAACTCGGCGGCGAACGCGTCACAGCGGTCCCCGTGATTGACGAGGACGGTGCTGTCGCGGTAGGATTCGAGGACCGAGCGGAGCCCGCGGCGGTCGGCGTGTGCCGAGAAGTCGTACTGTTCGACCTGCGCGCTGACGCGCATCATTCGGCCGTCGATCTCGGCGCTGCCGGACTCGAGTAGGGATCTTCCGGGCGTTCCCTCGACCTGGTAGCCTGTCATCGCGATCTTGTTCGCGGGGTGTGAGCGAACGGCCGGCACGTACGTCATCGCCGGTCCTCCGTGGAGCATCCCGCTCGTCGTGACGATGACGGTGTTTTGCTCGGCGATTCGCTTGCGTTGGCCGTCGCGACCGTCGACGAACCGGGCGTTGCCCTTCGCGCGCCGCAGGAGGTCGGGATCGCGGAGGAACTCGCGATTGTCCTCGCGCAAAAACAGCTCCGTGACGCGTTTGCCCATCCCGTCGACGTAGCACTCGAGATCGTACTGCTCGCAGAGACAGAGCGCCTCCTGGGTGCGACCGATGGCGAACGCGGGGACGACGACGGTTCCGCCCTCCCAGATCGTCGTTCGCAGGCTCTCGGCGAACTCGCGTTCGGTCTCCGCGCGCGGCCGCCGCACGGTGTCGGAGTACGTACTCTCGCAGATGACGACGTCGGCATCCGGACGCGCGCTCGTCCCGGCGAGCAGTTGCTGGCCGCGAGCGGAGCCGTCCCGGCGCTCGTCGCCCGCCGACTCGACGTCGTCCGGCGCTTCGTCGACGTAGAAGTCGCCGGTGTAGAGCAGCCGCGTGTCGCCGTCGTCGACGAGCACGTGCGCGCTGCCGGGGATGTGTCCGGCGTCGAAGAACGTGATCTCGTAGCCCGCGGCCTCGAAACGCTCGCGGTAGCCGTGCGTTTCGGAGACCTGCGTGAGGCGGGCGAGTTCGGTCTCGGTGAACGGGCAGTCGTAGGTCCCCCCGTGGAGTTTCAGCGTGTCGCGTGCGAGGACCATCGTGAGGTCTCTCGTCGGCGGCGTCCAGTGGATCGGCGGCCGAGCGTCGCCGGAGAGCAACGAGGGGAGCGAGCCGACGTGATCGAGGTGGCCGTGGCTGACGACGACCGCCTCGGGGTCGACGTCGTCGAGCGGAAACGAGGGCGGGTTACCCGAGTCCATGCCGTAATCGAGCAACAGCGTCTCGTCGATGAGGATCGCGCTGCGCCCGATCTCGCGGGCTCCGCCGAGGAACCGAACGTCCATTGCGGGACGATTGTCGGTGGAGCCGTTTGCCCTCGTCGATTCGCCGTGCGGCGTGTCGACCGCCAGCGATCCGTCCGAGGCCAAACGCTATATGTCGCTCGCGGAACTGACGGAGGACATGAACGTACCCGAGGCCGCCGCGACGTGTTCGGACGTCCTCTCGGAGCTCCGAACCGCAGTCATCGGCGAGCGAGAGCGATTCGAGACGATCCTGACGGCCGTCGTCGGCGGGGGCCACGTCCTGCTCGAGGACGTCCCCGGCACCGGGAAGACGCTAACCGCGAACGCGCTCGCGACGGCGCTCGACCTCGAGTTCAGCCGCATTCAGTTCACGCCCGACCTGCTGCCGGCCGATATCACCGGCACGCACATCTACGATGAGCACGCGGGCCAGTTCGAGTTCGAACCCGGACCGATCTTCGCGAACGTCGTGCTGGCCGACGAGATCAATCGCGCGCCGCCGAAGACCCAGGCCGCGTTGCTCGAGGCGATGGGCGAAAACCAGGTGTCGACCGGCGGCGAGACGCGCGAGCTGCCGGAGCCGTTTTTCGTCATCGCGACGCAGAACCCCGTCGAGCAGGAGGGAACCTTCCCGCTCCCCGAGGCGCAGGTCGACCGATTCATGGTCAAAACCGAGATGGGATACCCGGCGCGAGACGGCGAACTCGAGTTGCTCGATCGGCGCGCGAGCCGGCAGTCGAAGATGCCCAGCGCAAGCCGCGCCGTCGATCGCGAGACGGTACTGGCGCTTCAGTCGGTTCCGGAGACGGTCGACGTCCAGCAGCCGATCAGAGAGTACATCGTCGACGTCTGTCGGGCGACTCGCGAGGACGAACGCGTCTCGGTCGGCGTCTCGCCGCGGGGCATCCAGCGGCTGTTCGAGGCGGCTCGAGCGTCCGCGACGATTGCGGGTCGAGAGTACGTCGCGCCGGAGGACGTCCACGCCGTCGTCCACGCGGTTCTCGACCACCGGATCGTGCTGACGACGGAAGCGGATGTCCGCGGCGTCGATCCGCGAACGGTCGTCGACGGCGCGTTGAACGGCGTCCCGGTCCCCTCGATGGACGGATAGCACGTCAGGCGCGAAGCGCCCACGCGACGAGGACGACCGCCAGGAGTCCCGCTCCCAGCGCGACCGTCGCCGCCGCGGGGTCCGCGACCGAGAGTTGGGCTACGCCCGCCCAGTACACGGCGAGTACCGCGCTGACGACGGCCGCACCCGAGAGCAGCGATCCACCGACGTGGACGAGTTCGGCCCTGATCGTGTCGGCCTCGCGGCCGAGTTCCGTCCGGATACTGTCCGCGTACTCGCCGACGTCCCAGAGAACCAGGGCACCGCCGGCGGTCGCAATCGCGAGTTCGATCCGGCCGACCGCGACGAGGCCGACGGCGAGCGCGAACACGGAACCGGCCGCGAGCGCGCCACCGATCGCCCGGGCGGGAAGCAATCGGATCGCTCGTAGCGTACTTATCCCGAGCAGGGCGGACGCGAGCGTTCCGAGCGCGGGGACGAGGACGGCTGCGGCGAGCGCGAGCGGCGGGAGCGCGGCGACCAAGTCGACGATCGGCCCCGGCGCTGTCCCCGAAATCTCTGCCGCGGGTTCGACGGCGAGCACCGCATCCGAGAGGACGACCGCGAGGACGGTTGCGACGACTGCACCACCGACGGCCGGCGCGCACAGCCGCGCGACGACGAGCGCGACGTTTCGCTTGAACGTGCGCCGAACCCACTCGAGGGCGGCGAGCGAGGCGGTCGCACCAAGGACGGCGAGCAGCCCGAGTCGGAGCGGCGATGCCGTCGCGACCGACGCGAGGACGACGCCGACCGACGCGGGGAGTTCGGCGGCGAGTTCGCTCGGTGAAACGGGAATGTCCTCGAGTCGGTCCGAAACTGCCGGCGCTGCGAACGCGGCGAGTACGAGCAGTACCGAGAGGCGGGCGACGTGCGAGCACGCTCGCTGAATCGTTCCGATGATCGTCGAGAGTCCATCGCGGCGGTCGGGCGGGAGTAGCCGTTCGAACGGAACGTATGCGAGCGTGAGCCTGACAGCGACGACAGTTACGAACAGGAGAGCGACGAACCAGACGAGCGCCCACGAGCCGTCGGCGGCGACCAGTACGCTCCAGAGAGCACCGCCGATCGCCGAGGCGGCCGCCCCGGCCCGCTGGTGGACGGCCGACTCGGGGAGGACGCGGAGCACGACGACGGCGATCACGCCGGTGGACGCGAGCATCGTTCCCGTCGCCCCGCGTCTCGCCCCGCCGTTTCCGAGGCGTTTCCAGGAGACGAGTCCCGACGCGAGCGCGGCGACGACGAGGGCCCAGACGGCGATTCCGGCGAAGAATTCGACGCCGCCGGTCGCGACGAGCGCGCCGGCGAGGACGGCTGGTGCGGCGAACACGACGCTGACGGGAACCGCGATTGCCCCGCCGAGAGTACGAACGAGCGGCCGATCGCTCGCCAGCAAGACGGTCACGAGCGCTGCACCGAGGCCCGCGAGAACGGCGAGGACGGCCAGACCGACACCGACGAGCGTCGAGCCGACGACGAGGGCAATCGCGAGCGTACAGCCGATCGTCGCGACGTCGCTCGCCGTCGGTCGCGCGAGCGCCGTTTGCACGCTTCGAATCGCCGACGCGAGTCCCGATGCCCCCCGATCGAGTACAGTCGCTCGCGCCGAGGCCGCTCGGTCGGCGATTCGATCTGCTCGTGTTCGGCCGTCACCGCTGTTTCTCGAACCAGCACCACCGCCGGTTTCACCTCGACCGGATACCGAATCGCCACTCACCGCGAGCCACCTCGCGTTCGCGGTCGGCCGCTTTTTGCCCCCGTTCGGAACGCCCGCGCGAGGTCGACGGAAATCGGATCCGCGAGGTTCCAGTCGACGACGGTCGTGCCGAGGCCCCGAAGCGCGTCGATCCGGTTGGCTCGCCGAAGCCCGGCGACCCGCGTACCGGTCGAGACCGACGCCGAGCCGAGGCCGGTCGTCACGTCGGGGCTGACGACGGTGACCGCACGGCCGCGACCGCGCAGCGTCTCGACGAGGTCGACCACGCCTCGATCCGACAGCGGCGTACAGAGGACGACCTGTGCGCGCCGGGGCAGTCGCTTCTCGAGGTCGAGCGCGAACGAGCCGCCGTCGGTGAGCGGGTGCTCGCTCGACGAGTTCGCGGCCGGCGACGACTGCGCGGCTGCGGTGCGATTGTTCCGACCCTGGGCCGTCGTTGCGGCCCGATTGCTGGCCTTGTCGGCTATCGCGTCCTCGTACTGCCGTCGGACGCCGCTGTCGGCGCCCGGCTCGATCCAGGTGTCGCCGGAGAGGGAGACGACGCCGGTCCGATTGCCGTCCTCGAGCGAGGCGACCACGCCGCGGGAGGCGGCGTACAGCGTGAGGTCGTAGGAGTCGGGACCGCCGCCGGGCACGCCGCAGTGAACGCCGTCGCGGTCGTCGAGGACGAAGACGATCGTCACCGCGCGCTCCTCGCGGTACTCGACGGTCGCGAGGTCGCCCGTCCGGGCGAAGCGGTGCCAGTCGATGCGGTTGATCGGATCGCCGCGGCGGTACTCCCGGGTCGAGAAGAACTCGATGCCGCTGCCGCCGTCGTCCGTCGGTGTCTGCCCGACGAACTGGATCGTCCGCTCGTGGAAGGGAAACGAATCGAGCACCGTCTCGCAGGAAAGCGACCGCTCGCCATCAGCCGCGTGCTCTTCCGTCGTAACGGTTGTCGCTGACAGCGATCGCAGCCGACAGCGCGTCGAGCCGAACTCGTAGGTTCCACGCGGAGGCATGAGTTCGTACTCGTGAGTAACTGTCTCGCCGGGCCGGATCGCGGTCGCGAACGCGGGCGACCCGTTCGTGACGGGAACCGCTGCCGGCGGCTCGTCCGCGATTCGGACGTCCGAAAGGACGCCCTCGCCCTCGTTCGTCACCGAGACCGTCACCGTCACCGGCTGACCGGGGCGCGCTCGTGACTCCGAGAGGTCGCGCTCGATCCGCAGGTTCGCGGTAGGGGGTGTGCTTAGCTGCCCGACGAGGACGAACCCGAGTGCGACAGCGGCGAGATAAAACAGGCCGGGAGCGCCGAACGCGATCGCGAGCAGCGACGAGAGCAACGCGACGAGGAGCGCTCCCTGCCAGCGCGCGTGGTGTGTCGCGGCGGTCATCCGGCGACCTCCTCGCGAGTCGGTCCGTCGTGGCGCGTCCCGTTCATCGACCGAACCGACGGAGTCGACTGGAGCGCCTCGATCTCGTCGATCGTCCGCTCGAGCGCGTGGATGAACGGATCGGCGCCGGTCAGGAGGTCGAACAGCCAGAGCCACACCGGCGTCGACGGTCCCGACTCGCCGGCGAGAAAGGCCGCCGCACGCCGGTCGTCGGTCCACGTGCCCTCCTCGATCGCTTCCGTTGCGGCTTCCCGAGAGACGCCCGCTCGGTTCGCGTACGCGGTCGCCGCGATCGGACGTACCGACTCGACGAGTCGGTCCCCCGCGTGCTCGCGGACCTCGCGCGGTTCGTCGTCGTACGCCGTCGCGCGGTCGACGTAGCGGTCGAACTGCTCGCCGATTACTCGTCGCCCTCGATCACCCTGCAACCGACGCTCTGTTGCTGCGTTGGCTGCAGTCAGTGGCTCAACGGTCGTCGGGCGAAACTTGCCGGCGATACCGATGGTCGATCCGAACAGGACGAGCGCGAGAACCGCGACGAGAAGCACCGTTCCCGGATCGAGCGCCGAGAGGATCGCGTCCAGTCCCGGAACCAGATCGAAGACGAGGTCGGGTCGGCTGAGGGACGCCCAGCCAACGGCGAGCGACGCCGACGCGGCGAGAGTCACGGCGACCAGCCCGCGGGTCGACGGCGTCCGACTCATTCGGCGGCCTCCACCGGCCCGTCTACCCCGCCATCCGTCGCCCATTCTCCGTCTGCATCCGGATCAGTCGGCGCGAGCGCAGCCTGCAGGCGCTCGTGAGCCGACTCCGTCGGATCGAGATACGGACGCGGATCCCGATTCCCGTACTCGACGTCGCGAAACGAGGCCGTGATCGTCTCGACCGGCTCGTCGGGTGCACCGGCGCGTTTGGCGCTGCCGGCGACGTCTGCGGGGGTCGCGTTCGCGACCTGTGCTCGGTACATCGTCGAGGCGTCGATCACGCTCTCGAAGGCGTTTCTGATCCGCTCGCGATCGGTGACGGTGTCCCCCCCGCCCGCCTCGCCGGCCGCGAATTCGCCACCGCCGGCCTCGAACGACGAGCGCGCCGTCTGGGTGCGCGTTCTGACGCGATCGAGGAAACGTGCGAGTGTCGCGAGGACGAGGGCCGGCAGTTCGGTAATCGATCCGAGGCCGCGAAGTGCCGCCACCGTTCGTTCGAGCGCCTGCGAGCAGGCGACGACGCCAGACAGGACGAGCGCGTGGAGTCGACCGGGGAGCGACCGTAGCGCGCCGATCGGGTCGTCTCGGGTGTAAAGGACGTATCCCGCGACGAGCAGGGCGATCGCGCCGAGAACGGCCGCGATCGCGGTTCCCGAGAGATCGAACAAGCCGTCGTCAAGCGTCGACTCGCCGTTCTGTCCTGATTCGCCTCCACCGCCCGCGTCGTCCTCCGTCTCTCCGGATTGTGCAGCCTCGCTGGCATCGCTTTCGGCCGCGCTGGCGTCGGTGGAGTGATCGTCCCCGATTTCAACTCCCGCCGCTTCGTCTCCACCGTCCGCACGCTCGTCGATTCCATCGCCCACCGCCTCGTCCGCGGCTGAATCGAACTCCTCACCTGTCGTCTCGCTTGCGGACACATCGTCTTCGTTTCCGTTCGTTCCGTCCTCGAGTTGTGACCCGTCGTCGAGAGTAGTCTCGCTCGACTCGTCGGTCAGTTCGTCTCCACCGCGTTCGTCGTCGCCATCGGCCCAGTCGGCATCGTCGTGTTCTCCCTCGCTTGTGTCGGCGTCTCTCTCCTCATCATCGACGTCGGCGTCGAATTCCCCGTCACCGTCCGTTTCATCCCGATCCCCGTCGGTCGAGACACCCTCCTCGTCGAGTCCGCTGCTTGGACCCTGCTCGTCGGCATCGAACTCGTCGGCGGGGTCTGTCTCGCCATCAGCCGGTGAGTCGCTCTCATCCTCAGCCGATGAGACGCTCCCATCTCCATCCGAGACGTCGAACTCGTTGTCTTCGATAGGGGCATCTGAACCGCCGTCTCCGATGAGCGATTCCTGGTCACCGTTCCCGTCCGCGATAGCTGGATCGTCCGCGTTCGAGACGTCGGGATCACCATCAGAAGCTGACACGTCCTCGCCGGCGCCATCCTCGTCGAATGTGCCGTCGCCAGCGGCGTTCGGTCCGTCGTCTCCCGAAAGCATGGACCCGAACTCGCCGCCCATTCCGGACACGTCGGAATCGGACGCTGCGGCGGCGGCATCGTCCTCGCCAGCGACAGCCTCGTCGAGCGTGCCGTCCCCAGCGGCGTCGCTCGTCGTCTCACCGCCGTTCGAATCGTCATCGAACATCGAAAACACCGTTCCGAGCCCGTACAACGCGCCACCAGCCACCGTCTCCGCGACGCCCGAGGATGCTCGATCGCCCGCGAGCGACGAGCCGTCACCCGGTAACTGATCGCCGGACTCGGTTTCACCACCCCCATCTATTCCGCCGGCAGCTCCGTCGGAGCCGGACTGCGAAGCGGCCGGTTCCATCGACGAGGCCGATTCGCCGGTCGTCGTCCCTGAACTCGCCCCCTCCGAGATGCCACTCGTTGGGGAGTCCGAGGCGAGCAGCGGCATCGCGCTCGCCGCGAGTACCAATCCACAGACTGCACAGATAATCGCGGCGACAGCGAGGAACCGCCTCGCACCGTCCGCTCTAGCTGCCATTACTCACACAACAGTACGAGAAACCGCCACTTACCTCTTGTTGCAGACACACTCGTGGAGGCGAACGAACTGTCCACTCGTCCGGTCGATCAGGAGCCCCAGAAGTTCTCGCGGCTTCCGAGACGTTCTCGCCGCGAGTCCCCCGTGTCTTCGGTGGCCGACTCGTCCTCGTCGACCTCTGCCTCGTCGTCGGTGTCGGTCGACTCGTCGTCCGATTCGGCCTCGTCGGGGTCCATCGGGAGTAATTCGAGTTTGTCCGCGCGTGCGTGATTGCTGTGGACTCGCGTGATCTCGACGCGAGCGCGAGCCTCCGGCAGCACGCCGTCGACCATGACGATGAACCCGTCTTCGGTTCGGCCGACGCCGGCGCCGCTTTCGTGCATGTCGACGACGTCGATGACGACCTCCTCGCCGGACTTGACGGGCTGGGTTTTTAAGTCATCGATCGGCTGACTGTAGTGATTGCACCACTCCTTGCCACCCCGATCGCCGTAGTGTTGACACCCCATCCCGGAGATCCGTTCCGAAAAGCTCGGGCAGTCGTCGGCGAGTGGACAGTCTGGCATACGACGTACTACCGGAGGTGGCGTTAAACCGTTTCCGTCTCGGAATGACGGGGTGACGCGTGTAGGATTGCCGTTCGTCGGCGGACGAACATAAACGCAAACTGCGTGACATGCAGTTTCGAAAACGTTTACGGGGCCGCCGTGGGAGTGATGAACAATGAAGATCCTCGTTTCGGTCACAGACGTCACGACCGTCGACGACGAGTTCGAGATCGAGGGGACCGCGATCGCAGAGCAGTATCGCGGGTCCGATCTTAACGAGTGGGACGACTACGCGGTCGAGGAGGCCGTCCAACTCCAGGAAGCGGGCGTCGCCGACGAGGTCGTCATCGTCACGATCGGTGCCGACGAGACCGAACAGACCATCCGCCAGGCCCTCGCGAAGGGTGCCGATCGGGCGATCCGCGTCTGGGACGATTCCCTCGCGGAGGCCGATCAACTCGATGTCGGCACGAAAACCGCACTGCTCGGCGCCGTCGTCGAGGACGAAGCGCCCGATCTTGTTCTGACCGGCGTCCAGTCCGGCGACGACAGCTTCGCCGCGACGGGCGTCTCGCTGGCCGCGGCGGTCGGCTACGAGTGGGCCGCCGTCGTCAACGACCTCGATCACGACCTCGACGACGGCGTCGCCTCAGTCCGGCGCGAGCTGGAGGGCGGCGTCGAGGAGCTGACCGACGTCTCCCTTCCGGCCGTGCTGACGATTCAGACGGGGATCAACGAGCCGCGCTACGCCAGCCTGCGGGGGATCCGCCAGGCCCAGCGCAAGGAACTCGACGTCCGCACGCTCGGCGGCCTCGGACTCGACGAGACGGCGGTCGAGCCCGACCTCACGCTGACCGACATGTACGAGCCGGAGAGCGAGACCGACGCGACCGTGTGGGAGGGCGCTGCCGAGGAGACGGCCGCCGAACTCGCTGCCATGCTTCGCGAGAAGGGGGTGGCCGAATGACGAACGTCCTCGTCGTCGCGGAACACCGTCGCGGCGAGTTGCGCGACGTCAGCCACGAACTGCTCACGGCCGGCCGCCTGCTCGCCAACGAGACTGGCGGCGAGCTTCACGTCGCCGTCATCAGCGGCACGGTCGAGAGCTTCGCCGAGAAGCTCACCCGCGAGGGCGTCGACGCCGTCCACACCGTCGACTACGGCGAGGAGTTCGACCACGGCGTCTACACCCAGGTCACAACGCAGCTGGCCGACGAGCTCGACGCTCAGTACGTCCTCACGCCCCACAGCGTCAACGGGCTCGACTACGCGCCCGCCGTGGCGACCGTTCTCGACGTCCCGATCGTCACCGACACGATAAACCTCGACACCGACGGGGAGACGTTGACCGCGACCCGTGAGATGTACGGCGGGAAGGTCGAAACCGCGGTCGAACTCGACGGGCCCGCAGTTATCACCGTCCGCGGCGCGGAGTGGCCTTCGGCCGAAGGGACCAGCGACGCCGCAATCGAAGCCTTCGACGCCGACATCGACGAGGACGCACTCGGCGCGACGGTCAACGGCTTCGAGGAGGTCGGCAACGGTGACGTCGATATCGGTGACGCCGACGTGCTCGTCAGCGTCGGCCGCGGTATCGACGAGGAGGAGAATCTGGAGCTCATCCACGAGCTCGCGGACGCGCTCGACGCGACGGTGTCGGCCTCGCGACCGATCGTCGACAACGAGTGGCTGCCCAAGAACCGGCAGGTCGGCCAGTCCGGCAAAGTCGTTACGCCGGACGTCTACATCGCGATCGGTATCTCGGGGGCGGTCCAGCACGTCGCCGGCATGAAGGGGTCGGAGACGATCGTCGCGATCAACACCGATCCGAACGCGCCGATCATGGACATCGCGGATTACGCGATTCACGACGATCTCTTCGACGTTGTGCCGGCGCTGACCGAGCAATTTCGTTGATCGAAGACAGCGATCAATTCGGGTTGGACACTTCTTACAGCTAGTTTCCGTGGTGGAACAATGCACTTTATGTAATTTCGGGAACTATACCAACTATCCCGAATCAGCATGAAGTGCCCCCTGTTGCGAGATGACTATCGGAGCCGCCCGGCGTGTCAACTGGCGTCTCGCCGCCGGGTCGTCCGAACACTGTTCGGTGGCGGGATCGTCGCGTTCACCGGTTGTTTAGGCGGCACAGACGGGTTTGAAGAAGTCCCCACTGAATATCACTACCCGGTGCCCACCGTCGAGACGGTCGATCCGACGGCAGTTACTGTCAGTCAGGGCGAGGACGTGGCGCTCGACGTTACCGTCGTCAACAACGGTGACGAGGAGATCGCATCGACGACTGTTGAACTCTATCGGAGTGGCGCTGATAACGAGGCCGATGACCCGGTCGCCCAACAACAGGTCGACACCCTCGATGCCTGGGCTCGTGAAACGGTTACGGTCACTCTCGAAACGGACGCGTTCGACCCGGGAACGCACGAGTTCGACGTCGAACCGACGATCGACACACAGCGGACGGTGACCGTTACCGTTACCGAACGCTCGCCAAGTGAGAGCGACACGGCCGCCGGTGATGGGTCGTGAGCGGCCCGCGAGAATCGCTCGGCCTCGACGGCGTGACTCGACGCCAACTGCTGAAAGGCGGTGCTGTCGCGACGGTCGGCGTTACGAGCACGGCTATCGGCTACGCGTTGCTCGACGACCACCAGTCGTGTCCCGAACCGAGCCTTGACGACCCACAACCGTACGAGACACAGGAGCTATCGGTTCCGGATGAACTCCGCGAGCGAAATCGCCTCTCCGAGGGGGCGGTTCTCATCACGTCCGAAGACGACGTGCGCGACGGATGGTTTGCGCCGACGATGAACTACGACGAGACGTACGCGATTCTAATTGTGGTCGAGGCCGGGGGCGGGCCGTCACCGCTTTCTGTTCTCGGCGTCGACCAAGACGGACCGAATCACGTGAAAGTGTACACTTGCTGGTCGGCCGGTGGATACACGGGCGAACTCGCGTACCTCTGGAAACTCGTTACCGTCCCCCACGACGGCGACCTACCGGACGACGTCACGCTTCAGAACGCACGCGTCGAACGGACGCTACCAGATATTTAAAGCAATCAAACTAGATTCTAAAAAGAATACGAGTTAGCGTTCTGCGTCGGACTCGTATTCGTTTGCAGGACTCCAGTCAGGACAGCTGAGATAAATACCCTCTTGCGAATTGTGGTAGGCCAGTCTTGCACCGCGAACGTAGTGAGCCGCTTTTTAGTCGAGATTTTCGCACGAAGGCGAGCGAGCGGAGTGAGCGAACCCGAGTGGAAAACGGTCGTTCTGAACCGTCACCTACTTTTTTACCCCTTCCTAAGGACCGCCAATGGAACTTCTGGAGCGCCGTCGGGCGCTGATCGAGGAGCGTCTCGTCGAGGTCGTCGACGGGGTCGACCCCGAGACGCTCAACGAGGAAGTTCGCCACGTCACGCTCTCGGGGGGCAAACGCGTCCGCCCGATGATCACGCTCTTGGCCTGCGAGACCGCGGGCGGGCGAGCAGAGGACGCCGTCGACTTCGGCGTCGGCATCGAACTCGTCCACAACGCGTCGCTGGTCATCGACGACATCATCGACCGCTCGGAGCTCCGGCGCGGCACGACGAGCGCCTGGTCCGAGTTCGGCTACGGGCCGGCGATCATCACCAGCGACGGCCTGCTCGGCGAGGCGTTCGCGCTCTTTTCGACGAGCCCGGACGCGACTCGCGTCGTCGCCGAGTCGATGGTCGAACTCGGCGTCGGCGAGGCGACCGAGCTCTCGGCCAAACCGAGCAACGAGGAGGAGTACATGACTCTCGCGAGGCGAAAGACGGGCGCGCTCTTTCGGGCCGCGGCCGAACTCGGCGCGATCGCGGCCGACTCGGACCCGTTCACCGTCGAGGCCCTCGGCGAGTACGCCGAGCGCGTCGGCGTCGCCTTCCAGATCAGAGACGACGTGCTCGACGCCGTCTCCGACGCCGAGGAACTGGGGAAGCCGGCGGGCCACGACGCCGCGCTCGAACGCCCCTCTGTCGTGCAGGTGACCGATCTGACGCCCGAGGAGGCGAACGCTCGCGCTCGCGCCGAGGCTGATCGAGCGATCGACGCCTTAGAGCGCGTCGAAAGCTCGGATCCGGAGGCGCGGACGTATCTCCTCGATCTGGCCGAGTTCGTCGTCGAACGCGAGCGATAACACGTCCACTATAGTAGCCACTGCACGTCATTGCACACCTGATCGCCAGAGGGTGCGCGGCTCGGAGCGGACGCGGTTCGGAACGAGTACGCGGTTCGGAACGAGTACGCGGTTCGGAACGAGTACGCGGTTCGGAACGAGTACGCGGTTCGGAACGAGTACGCGGTTCGGAACGAGTACGCGGTTCGGAACGAACGGAGTGAGTGAGAACCGCGGAGAGTGAGTAGCGCGGGATCAAAGATCCCGCGAACCATGCGAACGGGCACTTCGTGCCCGTGAGCAGACGGTGAACGCAGTGAGACGTGAACAAACGGAGTGAGTGAGAACCGCGGGAAAGCGAACGGAGAACACAGTGACCCGCGAGCTACGAAGTGAGAGCCGCGGCGAAGCGAACGGGCGTCCGTGCCCGTGAGCAGGTCGGCGATCAGTGTGTCACTCGTTGTAGTTGGTACTATCGCAACCAACTATCGATCCGTTCTCGGAGGGAGACGACTTGCAAATCGCTCGAAAGCCCCCGGCCCCTTTCAGTCCCGCCCACGACGCCTCACCCTCCCCAGCCTCGGCGCTTCGCTTCGCTCAGCGCTCCCTCGCACGAGCCGCTGTCGACGTCTCGCAGCGCTCGACATCGACAGCAGCGCGCGCCGGGTAGCTGGTTCGGACTCGTCGACGTGGTGTTACGATATCCGTTCGGGCTGTCGCGCGTCGCCGGCCTCGTCGGCGTCCGAGAGGTGCGATTCGACGACGGCGAACGCGAGCGTGCTCGCGATGCCAAGAAGCGTGCCAACGGTCAGCGCCGTCGCGAGGTAGGTAACGCCGACCAGATCGAGGAAGAACGCGCTCACGGCGTGGAGGACGACGGCCATCGAGACGACGTAGAAGGGGGCGTTCAGGTATCGCCACTCGAGGGTGCCGGCGATGTACTCGTCGGTAATCTGGCCGAGGCTCGTCGTCACGCCGGCGGCGGCGAGCCACTGGATCGAGCCGTAGACGAGCGCGGCGACCATCACCGGTGCGCTGACGTCGCCCGCGGTCGCCTCCTGAACGGTTTCGAGTTCGTTCATGCCGCTGACGCCGCCGAGGACGAACAGCGCGGCGGCGACGACGTAGGCGAGCAGGGTCGTTCGGCCGGCGTACAACGAGCGGCGGGCGCGCTCGACGGCGACGTCGAGGCGCTCGCCGAGGCCGAGTCCTCGCGAGATGAGATACAGTCCCAACAGTGCCGAGGTCGTTCCGAGGACGAATCCCGGCATCTCGAGGGCGCTGCCGATCAGCGCGAGCGGGTAGATCAACAGCAAAATGCCCAACGGGATGAGCACCGTCCCGCGCGTCTCGGGGTCGTCGAGCACCTGCTTGATCGTGTAGTACATCGACTCTAGGTCCTGGGCTTGCCGGACGACGACGCGGCGAACGCCGTCGATGGGGACCCGCGAGCGGATCACCGGAATGACGGACTCGTCCTGTGCGCCGTCGGTGATGACCAGAGCGGTGACGTCCTCGCCGGTCGAGAGGCTCGCGAGGACGGTGTCGACCTCGTCGCCGACCTCGCGGTTTGCGTTGACGTCGCCGTCTTCGTTACCGGTGACGACGGCGACCTCGACGCTCTCGTCGCGTTCCGTGAGGTCGTCGTAGACGTGCAGTCCCTGAAAGATGACGTTGACGTCGGAGTCCTCGGGATCTGCAGTCGCGAGTGCGACGGCTGCTTCCTCGACGGGTTCTCGGCCGATCACCGGCGTCGAAAAGCCGGTCTTGCGACCGAGGTCGTCGTCGAGGTCGACACAGAGGATAAGCAGCATCGGTTGGTGGTTGAACACGACGGTATTTCCATCTTCTGGGACGACGAAATCGACCGGCGGGCAGACGAGCGGGCAGAGAGACGTGACGACGAAACGGGCGGTTCGAGATCGAAGCAGTACGAGAGTGGCCAACACGGATCGATCGCCGTTCGTTTCGCACCGCTTTTCACGCTCGGACGGATACGTACGGTCGAATGATCTCGAAGGGCTGTGAGCAGTGCGCGAAAGGCGGAAAGATGGTCCTCTTTGTCTACGGTTACTGCGACCAGCGCGACTGCTTTTACTGCCCGCTCGGCGAGAACCGCAAGAACGTCACCGACGTCTACGCGAACGAGCGACAGGTCGAGAACGACGAGGACGTCATCACCGAGGCAAAGCGGATGGACGCGCTCGGGACGTCGATCACCGGTGGCGAGCCTCAGGAGGCCCTCGACCGGACCTGTCACTACCTCGAACTCCTCAAAGACGAGTTCGGCGAGGACCACCACACCCACCTCTACACGGGAATCACGGGCGGGCGAGAGAACATGCGGAAACTCTCCGAGGCCGGTCTCGACGAGATTCGGTTCCACCCGCCGTACGAACGGTGGGGAGAGCTTCACGGCACCGAATGGGAAGAAATCCTCTACATTGCCCGTGAGGAAGGGTTGACGCCCGCGTTCGAGATTCCTGGCATCCGCGCCGAAACCGAGTTCCTCGACTTTCTCGACGAGGGTGCGGCCGACTTCTGTAACGTCAACGAGTTCGAGATGTCCGACGGGAACTACCGTCGGATGCAAGAGCAGGGGTACGAACTCAAAGAGGACCACATGAGCGCCGTCGAGGGCTCCCGCGAAGAGATCCTCGACGTGATGGGCGACCACGAGCGCGTCTACTTCTGCACCTCGGTGTTCAAAGACGCCGCCCAGCACCGCCGCCGACTCAAACGCATGGCCCGGAACATCCGTCGCGAGTTCGACGACGTCACCGACGACGGCACGCTCGTCTACGGCAAGACCCGCGCCGACCCCGAACGCTTCGAGGCCCTGGGCGTCCCCGAGGAGTTCTACACCATCAAATCGGATCACGTCGAAATCGCCTGGTGGCTCTTAGAGGAGATGATCGAAGAAGGCGATCTCGACGACGGTGAAATCGTCGAACAGTATCCGAGCTATGACGGACAAGTAGTTGAGCGGACGCCGTTGGTATAAGGTCTGTTCCGCGAGCGAACGGTGTGAGCGAGCGGTTTTTGGTCGAGGTTTTTCGAGAAGTGGGTCGCGAACGGGGTGAGCGACCCCGACGAGAAAAAGGTCGCGACGCAGTATCCGAGCTATGACGGACAAGTAGTTGAGCGGACGCCGTTGGTATAAGGTCTGTTCCGCGAGCGAGCGGGTTCCTCGTGAACGGAGTGAACGAGGGGTCGGCGGAACACGGTTCCGCCGTTTCTTTGGTCGAGATTTTTCGAGAAGTGGGTCGCGAACGGAGTGAGCGGTCCCGACGAGAAACCGGTCGTAATACTACTCATAGGCGATGGGTTGTACCTACTCCACGTGGAATCGAGTATAATGTAACTGTAGGTCTCAGTTAAACGTATGTACAATTTGGGGAAAGGGATATCATATTCAGACGTTAAATGGCAATAATGGCTCTCGCGAGCGATCGTCTCTCTCCTGCGATGGGGAGACGAACGATCGCACTCCTCGGGGTGCTCTACGTCGCGTTTACCGGTGGGTGGGTGCTCGTTCGAACTGCGGGCGGCGAGCCGATGTTGAATCTGTTGATCATCTCCCTGATCACCGTCGGCTCGGGTACTGTACTCGTCGCTGGCGGGTATCGATTGCCACACACCGACATCGACGCGGAGTTCTATCCGCTCGTCGGCAGCTGGTGTCTGGGTGGAATGGGTGTCATGTTCGTGCTGCTTTCGATCTATCACCTGCAGCCTGCCGATAGCTTGAGCAATCCGTACCGCGGACTGCTCGCGCTTACGGCCGTCACTGCGGTCGCTGGTTTCGGAGTTGGTATTCACGACGCTCGTGCACGGACACACGCACGCGAGGTCAAACGGCGCAATCGAGAGTTACAACAGGTACGAGCACAACTCGAGGAGTCGAACGAGCGCTTAGAGCAGTTCGCGTACGCCGCCTCTCACGACCTGCAGGAGCCGCTGCGGATGATTACCAGCTATCTAAATCTCCTCGAACGCCGGTACGGTGACGAACTCGACGAGGACGGCGAGGAGTTCATCGAGTTCGCGGTCGACGGCGCAGAGCGAATGAAAGCGATGATCGATGCACTGCTCGAATACTCTCGCGTCGAGACGCGTGGAGCCCCCTTCGAACCGGTCGAACTCGAGGCGGTGCTCGCCGATGCACAGCAAAACTTGGAGCTACAGATAGCCGAAAGCGATGCAGACATCGATGTCGGCGAGCTCCCTCGTGTCTCTGGCGACCGGAGCCAGTTGACACAGGTGTTTCAGAACGTGCTCTCGAACGCGATCGAGTACAGCGAAGACACGTCGCCATCGATTCGCGTGTTCGCCGAACGAAACGGTTCAGAGTGGGTTATCTCGGTCGCCGACGAGGGGATCGGAATCCCGGCGGACAAGCACGAGTCCGTCTTCGAGGTGTTTCAGCGGCTCCACAGCCACGAGGAACACGCCGGAACCGGGATCGGGCTCGCTCTCTGTCGACGGATCGTCGAACGCCACGGCGTTCGAGCGAGCGACGCGAACTCGGCAGGCGACCAGTGTGAGTCTGTCGGCGGCGAGATCTGGATCGACTCGGAGCCCGGCGAGGGAACGACGGTTTCGCTGACGCTTCCAGCGGGTCAGGCTAACTGAATCCGGCGGCTTCTCGCGGCTCAGTCGATTTCGGTCGGATCGACTTCGGGGAGGGTGATGAGGTTCTCGCGGCCGATTCGGAGTTTCTCGATCTCCTCGTCGTCGTCCATCTGGGAGAGCAGTTGGGACACCTTAGCGTTCGACCAGCCGGTTTCTTTGACGATCGTTGCCTGTTTCATCCGACCGCCGTTCTGTTTGAGCAGTCGGAGGACCCGTTCCTCGTCGCTCAGTAGTTCTGGATCGATGTCCTCGTCGAGTTCCTCGTCGTACTCGATGCGTGTCGCGACACCGTCTCGCCGCTCGTCGACACCGTCTGCCGTCGTGTCCGGTGGAACGTCGGTGTCGGCCGCAGTGGCCGATGATTCGTCGGCGTCGCTGTCCTGTCGGGCATCCGAACCCAGTGGAATCGGAATCCGATCGAGCGGATCGCCGGACGATCGACGGATGTACCGGGTGAGCACGTATCCGGCGACGAACAGGAGAACGATCGCAGCCGGAATCAACAGCTCCGACGGGACCAGTGAGTCGGAGCCGGGCCCCCGGAGGAAGACGATCTCGAGTTCGTCGTCGTCGAACTGGTGTGGACCGTTCCACTCGAGTTGCGTGGGGGTCTCGAGGCCGTAGTCCGCCGGTGACTCGATGACGAGGCGTTGGCCGTCGTCGAGGTCGATCGCCGTTCCGGCCGAGGTCTGGAACACGTCTCCGAAGTGGACCCGGTCGTTCTCGACGGTCGTAAAGCCCGTCCAGGTGAACGAGTACGAGATGACGCCGACCCGGGGCTCGTCCTCGTCGTCCGATTCAGCATCGTCCTCGTCGAGTTGTCGGTCCGTGATCTGAGGGTCGTCCCAACCGGTGTCTTCGATGGACATATCGCGCTCGAGTTCGGCGGACGCGGCGTCTGCGTACGGGTGGAACTGTTGGGCGTTGTATCCGCCGTCGCGCTCGCCGGAGACGACCGAGTCAGCGTACTCGAAGAAGAGCTCTTCGTCGTCCTCGTCGGTTACGAGAAAGCGAGTTTCGATGGTCCAGTCAGCGTCGCCGTCATCGCTCAGGTTGATCCGAATCTCTTGGGCCGGATCAGCAGGCGGAAGTGGTGACTGATCGGCGGCTACTGAGTGGTGGTGTGTTGTGTCTGCCGTCCCATCCGACGGCTGAGAGGCGGTCGCCGACTCGGCGGCGGACGCGGACGCTGCTGCGGGCGCGACCGCTACTCCGAGCGTCGACGTAACGAGGAGGGCAGTGAGGGCAAGTGTCACAGCGGTGGATAACCGCATACGTACCAACGGGTGGTTTCCCGGGGGAAAAAACACTTTCCATCCGAAAAATGCGGTTTTACCTGCGGTCAGGCACACTCTCGCCAACCGAGAATTTGGCTTACGAGCCGTCTGTGGTGCGACCAGTTTTTGTACTAGGAACTCATACGTCGGCTCGATGACCAACGCGACGCCTGCCCTCCTCGCGTTGCTTCTTGTCTGCTCGCTCCCCGCGATGAGCCTCGTTGCGGCAGATCCCGGCGGGCCCGACGAGAGCATACAGGATACCTCCGTTCAGCAGACGCCGATCGAGGTCGACGAGACGACGAACCGGCTCCCGATCGGCGAGTCGAGAACGGCCTACACCGAGACGACTCCGAACCTCGGTTCACTGTTTGCAAGCGGCGACGACGAGCTACGCGTCGATCACGAACAGTACGTTATCGCCGAGCGCGAGTTCGACGACGCGAGCGATGCCGAACGAGAAGAGATGATCGAAACGGCACACGCCCAGCTCAGAGACCGAATCGAGGCGCTCGAGGAACGCGAGCGCGAGATCGTTCAGGGCCACGCGAACGGCGACCGATCGGACGGCGAGTTGGTGCAGATGGTGCTTCGAAACTACAACGAAGCGATCGCCCTCGAAAACGCGCTCGAGACGCTCGATGATCGCTCGAATCAGGTTCCCGACTACTCGCTCCCGAGAGGGCAGGAGCTGGCCGACGGGATGGCGCTCGATTTCCACACGACGTCGCTTCGGACGAACCTTGCAGCGGCGAGTGAGTCACCCCAGACGCAACAGCAGTACGACCTCCGGATTCAGACGTCACAGGACGGCTACCGTATTTCGACGGTTGATGGCTCCGCGTATGTCACTGAGACGGTCCGGTTCGACAACCGAAATCCGAGCGCAGAGGACCAGTTCGCGGACACCGAAGAGCAGGAGTATCCCGCGTTGAACTACGCGAGCGAACTGTACCCGTGGGCTGACGAACACGGCTCGGATCACTACATTACGTCCGATGGTATCTACGAGGTCAGGTTCGCTCACGATCAGGGCGATCTCGAACTCTACCTGGACGGTGGCTCCGGGGAAGTACACCGCGAGATTCAGTCGATCTCGATCGGATCCCTTCCGACGACGACGAGCGACAGTTGGTCCGACGGCGATCTCGAGATGATGCTCAACGAAACGCCGGCAAACGGGCCTGTCGAAGTCACTGTCACTGACTCGGCTGACGGTGTCGAATCGGCGACGATCTCGATAGACGACCACGAGGTCGGGACCACCGACGAGGACGGCACAGTATGGATTCTGCCGCCCGACAGAAGCTACGAGGTGACAGCGGAGACGGATGACGGAACTGTGACTGGCACGGTCTCTGGTGGCTAGCGGTTCGTCTCCTGACGTTTATATTCAAAGCGGCAGCTAACGGCCGTGTGAGTGCGTCGAACAGTTCCCGTTCCAATGAGGGTCGTTCCGTCGACAGTCGTGGTATCAGTCCGCTCGTCGGGACGGTCGCGTTGCTCGTGGTGACGGTTTGTCTGATTGCTGTCCTCGCGGCCGGTGTCACCGCGTGGTCGATCGAACAACCTGCGCCGACTGCGACGTTCGATCTCTCGGTCGACAGCGACAACTCACGCGTTGCGATCGACCACCGCGCCGGCGATGCGATCGACGTTCGGGAGCTTTCGCTCTCGATCGCGGTCGACGGAACGGACCTGTCCTCGCAACCACCGGTCCCGTTCGTCGGCGCGGAGGGGTTCAACGGCACGCCGAACGGACCGTTCAACGCGAAGGCTGACTCGACGTGGCGAAGCGGCGAGCAAGCGTCAGTTGACCTCGCGGCGGACAACGAACCGTCGATCGAATCTGGCGAACCGGTGAGCGTCGCGCTTGCGGTCGATGGGAACCAAATTGCGGCTCTCGAAACGACGGCAGAGTGAGAGTGATAGCGACGGTGACGTTATTCGGGTG
This sequence comes from Natrialbaceae archaeon A-arb3/5, assembly GCA_046614585.1. GTDB lineage: Archaea > Halobacteriota > Halobacteria > Halobacteriales > Natrialbaceae > JBKKHI01. The sequence goes on from JBKKHI010000001.1 coordinate 354,915, forward strand.
CGCGTCCGATCGTCGTAATCGCCACGTCGGGCTCGTAGGACGGGCCCATGAACGCGTGTTTGACTTCCTCGAACCCGGCGCGTTTGAACATCTCGTCGGCTTCGTACTCGTCGTAAAAGAGCATGATCGAGTCCGCCAGTTTCTGTGCGAGGACGTTGTCGGGATAGTTCGGGCCGACGACGAGTACCTGTCCGCCGGGTTTTAAGACGCGGCGGAACTCCCGGAGCGCGAGGATGGGGTTCGGCCAGTACTCGATCGAACCCGACGACCAGACGACGTCGAACGTGTCGGTCGCGAACGGGAGTCGTTCTGCGTCCCCGCGATGGAACTGTACCGGCGGCGCTCGCTTGCCGAACTTCGCGTAGGCCTGTTCGAGCTGGTGTTCGCTCTGGTCGAGCGCGTAGACCTCGTCGACGTGTTCGAGGAGCCCCTCGGTCGCGAAACCGGTTCCACAGCCGACGTCTAAGACGCACATCTCCGGCTCGAGATCGAGTAGTTCGAGCGCGTCCGCCCGCATTTCCTCGTTCCAGATAAAGGGGTTCACTTGGTCGTAGACCTTCGAGAGGTACTTGTAGAACAGCCGTGCCCGGGCTTTGTTTTCGAGAACTCCCATTGGGGACGAGTTTCGTGTCGACCGGGATATGTCTACTGTTCCACCCGACGGGAACCGATCAATCGGCGACTACTGCGCTATCGGACCGGGAATTTCCGAGTGAGTTTCGCAACTACCATATACGCGCTCTATCAAACGTCGCTTGCTTAGAATATGCCGAGGCCAGAGGTTCTCGAACGAATTAAGTCGGCGGAGCAATCGGCCGACGAGATCGTCGCAGAGGCTGAAGAAGACCGCGACGAGCGAATAGCCGAGGCCCGGGAACGCGCCGAGGAGATTCGCACGGACGCGGAAGCGGAAGCGCGCGACCTCAAAGAAACGCAGCTTGAGGAGGCGCGCACAGAGATTGACGCGGAATGCGAGCGCGTCCTCGAGGAGGGAGAACAGGAGCGCGAGGCACTCGCCGACCGCGCTCAGGAGCAGGTCGACGACGTGACCGAGTACATCGTTTCCCTGTTCCAGGAGGACGTCCATGCTCAGACCTGAGCAGATGAGCAAGGTCTCGGTGGCCGGATCGAAGGGCGTCATGCCCACGGTCATCGAGACGATCCACGACCTCAATCTAGTCCACCTCTCGGACTACGATGGGTCCTGGCAGGGGTTCGATAACGGAAACCCGATCGAGGGCGCAGACGACGCGTCCGAGAAGCTCGTCACCGTCCGCGCTCTCGAGAGCACGCTCGATCTCTCGCCGGACGACGTTGCGACCGGGACGGTCGACGACGACTGGGAGGATCGACTCGAGGAGATCCGAACGCGGATCAACGAACTCGACGACCAGCAATCGAGCGTCCGCGAGCAGATGCGTCAGGTCGACGAAAAGATCGACCGCGTCGCACCCTTCGCGGAGCTCGGGATCGATCTCGATCTCCTCTCGGGCTACGAGCACGTCGACGTGCTCGTCGGCGAGGGGTCACACGCCGAGGTCGACGACGCGCTCGCGGCGGCCGAGGAGATCCGTGCGTACGACCTCCTCACCGGTGGTGACGTCGTCGCGATCGTCGCGGCACCCGCCGAGGGCGAGTCCACGGACGGGCTGATCGACGACGCGCTCGTCGGCATCGAGTTCACTCGTCACGCCGTTCCGGAGACCGAGCAGAGCCCGGAGCAGTACGTGAACGAGCTGCAGTCGGACAAACGCGGGTTCGAGTCCGAACTCGACAGCATCGCGTCCGATCTCGAACAGATCAAACGCGAGGATGGCGGCTTCCTGTTGCGCCTCGAAGCGGAGCTGACGATCGAGGTCCAGCGTGCGGAAGCACCGCTGCAGTTCGCGACGAGCGATCGTGCATTTATCGCGGAGGGGTGGATCCCTGCGTCGGAGTACGATCGTTTCGTCAGCGCGCTCACCGATGCCGTCGGTGAGAGCGTCGAGATCGAAGAGCTCGAGACGGCCGAGTTCAACGAGCACGGTCACGGCGCGACGGCTCATACGGGCGATGGCGAAGACGGCGACGACGAGGCGGACGAAGACGCCGCGTCGGCACAGCCGAACAAACAGAAGGCCGCCACTGACGGCGGAACGACGAAGGCGGGTCACGACAACCACGGCAACGGTGCCGTGACGATGGACTCCGAGCCGCCGGTGATCTTGAACAACCTGACGCCCGCGAAACCGTTCGAGCTGTTGGTCAAGATGGTCGGCCAGCCCAAGTACTCCGAACTGGACCCGACGTTGCTGATCTTCCTGACCTACCCGTTCGCGTTCGGGTTCATGATCGGTGACATCGGCTACGGGCTGTTGTACATGGCGATGGGATACGGCTGTTGGAAGGTGTTCGACTCCGACGCCGGGAAGGCCCTCGGGACGATCGGTATCTGGGCCGGTGCCTTCACCGTCATCTTCGGCTATCTGTACGACGACATCTTCGGCATCCACATGGCCGACGTCGGACTCGGCTTCCTGCCGCTCGCCGGCACCCTCTCGAAGGGGCTCCAGCTCACTGAGTGGGCGCTGCTGTGGATCCTCCTGAGCATCCTGTTCGGGATCGTCCACCTCAACATCGGCCTCATCATGGGCTTCATCAACGAGCTCGGCCACGGGCTGAAGGCGGCCGTCTACGAGCGGCTGTCGTGGGTCCTCGCGATGAACGGCCTGTTCATCTGGATCTTCTCACACGGCGATGCCGGTAGCTTCGACCACGGCATCGGTGCGCTGCCCGCGGATCTTACGTTCGGCGAGGTGAAACCGGAGTTCCTCGTCGGAACCGGACCGGACGCGATCCTGTACGAGTTCCTCGGCTTCGCCGGACTACCAGAAATCGTCGGCATCGCGGGACTCGGAATGCTCCTCGTCGGCTCGGTGCTGGTTGCCGTCGGCGAGGGGATCGCCGGCGTCTTCGAGATTCCGGCGTGGGCGTTCGGCCACGTCCTCTCGTACCTGCGGATGGTCGCCGTCTTGCTCGCAAAGGGTGGGATGGCGTTCGCAGTGAACCTGCTGGTCTTCGGCGCGTACGAGACGCCCAGCGGATACACGTACTTCAACTATCCCGGGCTGGGAATCACGGAGATTTCCGGCTACGAGTACGGCGAGCTCACACCTGAGTTCATCGGCCTCGTCCACGCCGGCGACACCGCTCTCGTTTCAGCAGTCGCGATCATCGGAGGGGTTGTCGTCTTCGTCCTCGGACACATCCTGGTCCTGTTGCTGGGTATCACCGCAGCAGGGATCCAGATGCTCCGCCTCGAATACGTGGAGTTCTTCCAGAAGTTCTACGAGGGCGGCGGCGAGGAGTACGATCCGTTCGGTGAAGAGCGCGCGACGCAGCCGGCAGACTGACGGCGTTCGTCAGTCGTTTTTCTCCCGCAATATATCGAAAATCTGCCAAACCTGTACCTTGTCAATTAGTATCACGAGCGGCCGGAATCTGTTGATCTCGTTTAGCTATGTCGAATTCTTTCGAGAGTTTTATGAGGGGAGCACCAACAGATACGCCTGTTCGGAGCAATCCAACCCACATACCGTACTAATCATGATCGAAAACGCACCCGAAATCGCTGATGTTGCACTGCAGGCCGCAGAGGCCGCCGAAGCGAACGAGTTTGATGAAGCGGTGGCAGAGAACTACGCCGAAGCTGCAGCGGCCCTCTCCGTCGGCCTCGCTGCGCTCGCCGCAGGGTATGCCGAGCGAGGTATCGGTGCAGCCGCCGTCGGTGCAATCGCCGAGGACGACGACATGTTCGTACCGGGCATCGTCATGACGGTTCTGCCTGAAACGCTCGTCATTTTCGCGATCGTCGTTATTTTCCTGGTTGGGTAACCCAACCGTCCCACAATGAGTTTGGACACAGTTGTCGAAGACATTCGAGACGAGGCCCGCGCGCGTGCGGAGAATATCCGCGATGAGGGCGAGTCCCGCGCCGAGGAGATCGTTTCGGCAGCCGAGAAGGACGCTGCGGAAACCCTCGAACGCGCAGAGGCCGACGTCGATCGAGAGATCGACCAACTTCGCGAACAGCGACTCTCCAGTGCGAAACTGGAGGCGAAACAAAAACGCCTGGAGGCCCGCCGTGACGTCCTCGGTGAGGTCCGCGAAGCAGTCGAGGACGAACTCGCCGCACTCGACGGCGACGACCGCGAGACGCTCACTCGGGAGCTTCTCGATGCGTCGAGCGTCGAGTTCGACGAGGGCGACGACGTCAGTGTCTACGGTCGAGCGGACGACCAGGAGCTGATCGAGTCGATCCTCGCCGATTACGACGGCTACGAGTACGCCGGCGAGTACGACTGTCTCGGCGGCGTCGTCGTCGAGAGCGAGCAGTCGCGTGTCCGAGTCAACAACACGTTCGACTCGATCCTCGAAGACGTCTGGGAAGACAACCTCCGGGAGATCAGCAACCGCCTCTTCGAACAATGAGTCTCGGTGCCTCGAATCCGGAGTACGTGAACGGCCGCGTTCGGTCACGCCGAGCATCGCTGTTCGCGGACGAGGACTACCGCAAGCTGATCCGGATGGGGCCGAGCGGGATCGCACGATTCATGGAGGAAACGGAGTACGAACGCGAGATCAACGAACTCGGTACGCGCTTTTCAGGCGTCGACCTGATCGAGTACGCGTTGAACCGAAATCTCGCGAAACACTTCGACGATCTTCTGGACTGGTCGGAAGGTCGACTCTACGATCTCATCGCCCGCTATCTGCGGAAGTTCGACGTCTGGAACATCAAGACAATCATCCGCGGTGTCTACACCGAGACGCCATCCGAAGAGATCGAGACGGACCTCATCCGTGCCGGCGAGATCGACGACAGCACGCTCGATCGCGCACTCGAAGCGGACACGATCGAAGACGTCATCGACATCTTCGGTCGGACGGTCTTTTATGACCCGCTCGAGGCGGCATACGAGGAGTTCGAAGAGACCGGCGCGCTCGTGCCGCTCGAAAACGCGCTCGATCGCGAGTTCTACGAGCACCTCGTCGAGGATCTGAGCCAGTCGTACGGTCTCTCCTTCGCAGAGCCCCAGACGGGGCCCGAAGCGCTGTACGTCGAGTTCCTGCAGGCCGAGATCGACTTCCGGAACGCACGAAACGCGCTGCGACTCGCGCGAAGCGGTGCCGATCTGGAGCCGGCGGAGTACTACATCGAAGGCGGCGTGCTGTTCGACCGCTCGGATCTCTCGCGACTCGTCACGGACTACGACGAACTCGTCGATCACATCGCCGAGAACAAACGTTACGGCGACCGGCTTTCGGGTGCGCTGACTCGACTGCGCGAGGCAGATAGCCTCATCCAGTTCGAACACGCACTCGACGCGGCGCTCCTTGAGTACGCCGATACGCTCTCGAGCATCTATCCGGTCTCTGTTTCGGCCGTCCTGTCGTACATCCTCGCCAAAGAGCGCGAGGTCGAAAACATCCGTGCGATCGCACGCGGCCGCGAGGTCGGCCTCGATGAGAGCGAAATCGAAGAGGAGCTGGTGATCCTATGAGCCAGGAAATCGCAGTGATCGGCGATCCGGAGTTTACGACCGGCTTTCGACTGGCCGGCGTTCGCCGATTCGAGAACGTCGTCGACGAGCAGAAAGGAACAGAGTTAGACGACGCCGTCACGAATGTCCTCGATGACGAGGACGTCGGTATCGTCGTCATGCACGACGACGACCTCGATCACCTCTCGCGTGGTGTTCGACAGACCGTCGAGACGAGCGTCGAACCAGTCGTCGTCACGATCGGGAGCGGAACTGGTGGCGGCGGACTGCGCGATCAGATCAAGCGCGCGATCGGTATCGATCTGATGGAAGAGGACGAAGACAGTGAGTAAACTATGAGCCAGGCAGAACAAACCGAGACCGTCGACGAAGACGGTGTAATCGAAAGCGTGAGCGGTCCGGTCGTGACCGCCGCGGACCTCGATGCCCGGATGAACGACGTCGTCTACGTCGGCGACGAAGGACTGATGGGCGAGGTCATCGAGATCGAAGGGAACCTGACCACGATTCAGGTGTACGAAGAAACCTCCGGTGTCGGCCCGGGCGAACCCGTCGAGAACACGGGCGAACCCCTCTCGGTCGACCTCGGACCGGGTATGCTGAACGCGATCTACGACGGTGTCCAGCGCCCGCTCGACGTCCTCGAAGAGAAGATGGGGACCGCGTTCTTGGACCGCGGCGTCGACGCACCCGGTATCGACTTCGAGAAGGAGTGGGAGTTCGAGCCAACCGTCGAGGAAGGCGACGCGGTCGAGCCGGGTGACGTCATCGGTGAGGTCCCCGAAACCGCGAGTATTACCCACAAAGTGATGGTTCCGCCGGATTCCGACGGCGGCGAAGTCTCCTCGATCGACTCGGGCGAGTTCACGGTCGACGAACCGATCGCCGAACTCGCTTCGGGCGAGGAGATCACGATGCACCAGGAGTGGCCGGTTCGAGAGGCCCGTCCTGCGGACACGAAAGAGACGCCGACGATTCCGCTCGTCTCCGGACAGCGAATCCTCGACGGCCTCTTCCCGATCGCGAAGGGTGGGACCGCGGCGATTCCGGGCCCGTTCGGCTCCGGAAAGACCGTCACGCAACACCAGCTCGCAAAGTGGGCCGACGCGGACATCGTCGTCTACGTCGGCTGTGGCGAGCGCGGTAACGAGATGACCGAGGTTATCGAGGACTTCCCAGAACTCGAGGACCCGAAGACGGGCAAACCGCTCATGTCTCGGACGTGTCTCATCGCGAATACGTCGAACATGCCGGTCGCGGCCCGCGAGTCCTGTATTTATACCGGGATTACGATCGCGGAGTACTTCCGCGACATGGGCTACGACGTCGCGCTGATGGCCGACTCCACCTCGCGGTGGGCAGAGGCCATGCGCGAGATTTCGAGCCGACTCGAGGAGATGCCCGGCGAGGAGGGATACCCCGCATACCTCGCCGCGTCGCTCTCGGAGTTCTACGAGCGCGCCGGCCTCTTCCAGAACATCAACGGCACCCAGGGATCGGTCTCGGTCATCGGCGCAGTTTCGCCGCCGGGCGGCGACTTCTCCGAGCCGGTCACCCAGAACACGCTGCGTATCGTCAAGACGTTCTGGGCGCTCGACGCGGACCTCGCCGAACGCCGGCACTTCCCGTCGATCAACTGGAACGAGTCGTACTCGCTGTATCGCCAGCAGCTCGACCCGTGGTTCCGCGACAACGTCGCCGAGGACTGGCCGGAACGGCGCCAGTGGGCAGTTGACGTGTTGGACGAGGAGGACGAACTCCAGGAGATCGTCCAGCTCGTCGGCAAAGACGCGCTGCCGGAAGACCAGCAGCTCACGCTCGAGGTCGCACGATACCTCCGTGAGGCGTGGCTCCAGCAGAACGCGTTCCACGACGTCGACACCTACTGCGACCCCAAGAAAACCTACCGGATGCTCGGCGCGATCAAGACGTTCAACGACGAAGCGTTCGAGGCGCTCGAAGCCGGCGTCCCGGTCGAGGAGCTGACCGACGTCGATGCGGCCCCGCGGCTCAACCGGATGGGGACTGCCGACGAGTGGAACGAGTTCATCGACGAACTCGAATCGGACCTCGAAGAACAGATTCGGAGTCTGTACTGAACCATGAAAGAGTACCAAACGATCACGGAAATCAGCGGCCCGCTGGTGTTCGCCGAGGTCGACGAGCCCGTCGGATACGACGAGATCGTCGAAATCGAGACGCCGGCAGGCGAAACCCTGCGTGGGCAGGTACTGGAATCGAGCGAAGGGATCGTCTCGATCCAGGTCTTCGAAGGGACCGGCGGTATCGACCGCAACGCGTCCGTTCGCTTCCTGGGCGAGACGATGAAGATGCCCGTCACTGAGGATCTGCTCGGACGGGTCCTCGACGGGTCCGGGAACCCGATCGACGGCGGCCCGGACATCGTCCCCGACGAGCGAATCGACATCGTCGGCGAAGCGATCAACCCTTACTCCCGGGAGTACCCCGAGGAGTTCATCCAGACCGGCGTGTCGGCCATCGACGGCATGAACACGCTGGTTCGCGGCCAGAAGCTTCCGATCTTCTCCGGATCGGGACTGCCCCACAACGAACTCGCACTCCAGATCGCCCGACAGGCGACCGTGCCCGAAGAGGAAGACGGCGACGACGAGGACGGCTCGGAGTTCGCAGTCATTTTCGGTGCGATGGGGATCACCCAGGAAGAGGCAAACGAGTTCATGCAGGACTTCGAACGCACCGGCGCACTCGAGCGTTCGGTCGTCTTCATGAACCTCGCGGACGACCCCGCAGTCGAGCGGACGGTCACGCCGCGACTCGCCCTGACGACGGCGGAGTATCTCGCCTTCGAGAAGGACTACCACGTGCTCGTCATCCTCACTGACATTACGAACTACTGTGAGGCACTGCGAGAGATCGGTGCCGCACGTGAGGAGGTTCCGGGCCGGCGTGGCTATCCCGGATACATGTACACAGACCTCGCACAGCTCTACGAGCGTGCGGGTCGAATCGAAGGGCGCGAGGGGTCGGTTACGCAGATTCCGATTCTCACGATGCCCGGCGACGACGACACCCACCCGATTCCCGACCTGACGGGGTACATCACGGAGGGACAGATCGTGATGGACCGGGACCTGAACAGCCAGGGGATCGAGCCACCAATCAACGTCCTGCCAAGCCTCTCGCGGCTGATGGACGACGGTATCGGTGAGGGACTCACCCGCGCAGACCACGGCGACGTCTCCGACCAGATGTACGCCGCCTACGCGGAGGGTGAGGACCTGCGCGACCTCGTGAACATTGTCGGTCGCGAAGCACTCAGCGAACGGGATAACAAGTTCCTCGACTTCGCCGACCGATTCGAGTCCGAGTTCGCCCAGCAGGGGTACGACACCGATCGTTCGATCGAGGAAACCTTAGAGATCGGCTGGGATCTGCTTTCGACGCTGCCGAAGGAAGCGCTCAACCGCATCGACGAGGATCTCATCGAAGAACACTACCGCGAGGACGAAGGCGACGAAGAAGCCGAAGCCGTTTCGGCCGACTGATCGACGCGGCACACCGGTTCGATTTTTCCGCAGTAGTTGGATGTTATCGATCGTTCGATCCGTCGTTACGGTCGGGACCCTCATTGTGAGTCTCCCCTCCAGTGTGGGGACGGTGCTCGCTGCGAGAGTGGTCCTCGTTTTCGCTGTCGTCCGAGTCCGCCCCCCGCCAGCCACGTGTTTTTGCGATTCGTTCGGCTTCGGACCGGTCGACGACCGTCGGATTCGACGTCTCGTCGAGGACGAGTGCCCACAGGACGAGCGGGATCAAGAGGGCGAACAGCGACATGACGATGAGTGCGCCGATCATCAGTGTGGAACCGACGCGCTCCGAGCACAAAATTTTTGCCACCTGACACGAACGAATGCTCATGAAAGACGGCGATCGCGGCTGTCCGAAGTGTAATCACACGGAGACGGAGATCGACGAGATCTCGACGACTGGAACCGGTCTCTCGAAGTTCTTCGATATCCAGAACAGACGGTTCATGGTGATCAGCTGTACGAACTGTGGCTACTCGGAGCTGTACCGCGGTCAGTCCTCGGGCCAGATGATCGATCTCTTTCTGGGGTAGTCTGTGGCCGCGTACCGGTCGTCCAAACCGCCGGAACAACTGTAAACAGTTATCCGACTGGGAACGCAACCCCTCCACAAGATGGCCAAGGACGTCAAACCAACCCGAAAGAACCTGATGGAGATCGAGGACCGGATCCAACTCTCCGAGCGGGGACACGGGACCCTCGAGAAGAAACGGGACGGGCTGATCATGGAGTTCATGGACATTCTGGACAAGGCCCAGGACGTTCGCGGCGACCTCGCCAACGACTACGAGGACGCCCAGAAGAAGATCAACATGGCCCGTGCCATGGAAGGCGACGTCGCCGTCCGCGGGGCCGCCGCCGCGCTGCAGGAACACCCCGAGATCACCACCGAATCGAAGAACATCATGGGCGTCGTCGTCCCGCAGATCGAATCCTCGCGCGTCTCGAAGAGTCTCGACGAGCGTGGCTACGGGATCATGGGGACGTCGGCCCGTATCGACGAGGCCGCCGAGGCCTACGAGGACCTCTTAGAGAGCATTATCCTCGCCGCGGAAGTCGAGACGGCGATGAAGAAGATGCTTCGAGAGATCGAGACGACCAAGCGCCGCGTCAACGCCCTCGAGTTCAAACTCCTGCCGGAACTCTACGACAATCAGGAGTACATCGAACAGAAACTCGAAGAGCAAGAACGCGAGGAGACGTTCCGGCTGAAAAAGATCAAAGAGAAGAAAGAACAGGAGGAGGCAGCCGAAGCGGCTGCAGAGGAAGAAGACGAAGCCGACGAGGAGACGGCCGTCGAGCAGGCAGCGGCAGGATCGTGAGTTTCACCGGACACGGCGTCACGTCGCGCATACGCGCGTAACAAGTATCTACAATGGACTGTTCTTTGTGCGAGTCACCCGTGGTCGTGTTTTCGATTCCGTCCGATTACCGCGGGTTCGTCCCGGAAAAGACGTCACTGGTCGGGGTCTGTACGCACTGTCTCACGCTCGAACCGGCCGGCACGAACGAGGCTGCGTCGGAGGGCGACCGTTCGGAACCGGATTTCTCCCGCATCAGCGATGCGTTCCCGACTGCCCCCGAACAGGCGATTCCGCTCGCGCTCGCCATCGATCGGTGCTCATCGCTTGCAACGAATCGGGCCGCTATCGAGTCGCTCCTCCATGCTGTCGAGCGTGCTGGTGCCGACCCCCTGCTAGCGATCGATCGACTCTGTGCTGATCCGACCGTCGAGCCGATAATCGACCTCGAGCGACGAGCACATCAACTCGAGCAACTGTTGTACTGACGCTGTTACTTGCCGGTCGGCCGAACGTTGTTGTTGAGCGCCTGTTTCATCTGGAGGGCGGCGCTTGCGGCGAGTCCGCGCGCGACCTCGTTTTGCTCGTCGGAGGTGATGATTTCCTCCGTCGCGTCGTCCAGATCGGGGGTAAAGCCGGCGCTGACGGCGTGCCCGATCGGTGGACGAACGGCAACGGTCACCTGCGGACCGGTAACACCGCTCGAGACGTCCGAGTCGACGACGTACTCGTCGGGGAGGTACTCGCGGGTTCGGGCGGCGATCCGCGAAACGTCGCGGTGGAGCAGTCGTTTCTGTGCGGTCGAAAGGTCCGGAACGTCCGCCGCGGCTCGCTGACCAGCCTGTGTCTCTCCGGGCAGTCCTGCGTACGGCGTATTTCCGTTCATGAGGAGTATGTACCAGCGATAACGTTCTGCCCAATCAAAAGGGTTCGCTTTGGGACAATCTTAGAGGATCGGCTCGCTCTCGCCGTAGACGCCGAGGACGAGCGCGGTCGTATACTGGCCGGCCTCGGCCTCGTTGCTTTCGACGACGACCGACGGCTCGTCGAACGCCCACTCGCGCAGTTCCTGCCCCGCTGCGAGGCCGTCGCGCACGCGTCGTTCGACCGTTTCGGGGTCGGTCTCGCCCGATGTCTCGTAGAACAACCCTGGGCCGTCCTCGGCGGACTGGGACCACGCGAGCGCCGCGCTCGCACGACCCGGCCCGGCGGTGGTGGCGCGGGCCTCGACGACGGTAAGTCGCTCGCCCGCGGGGCCGAGATCTGGCGCAGTGCCGACGGCTTCGACGGCGGTGTCCGCAGGAATCACAGAGGAGACGGACGTGAGATTGTAGTTTTCGATGCCCGCATCTGCGAGAGCGGCATCGTAGGAGGACATCGCCGTGGGTGCGGACGCCGTTCCCCAGACGACTCGAATCATGCTCATACGTACTGTCGGGGACGGACGTCGTAAGGCGTTATGGTTCGGTTTCGATCGGATCTCCAACCAGAAATAGTACATGCGAGAACGACCAGTATGGCCGTTCACACGCCGTCTCTCGTCCGTCAGGTGGCTCCCAACCGGCTTTGCTCGAGAACGTACTTGCCGATCAGCCCGAGCGTTGCGAGCCCGATGGCGGCGGCGAAGACGACGACGGCGGCCGAACTCGGTGCCGTCGTCACCGTTGCAAACTCGTCCCGAACGAAGTCAGCAGCGAGCGTTGCCGTGACGGCGATCAGGACGACGGCGGCGACGTTTGCGACCGTGGAGTTCGTCTCCGGTACCGCCTCGGAATCGTTCAGCAGGTAGCAGACGACGACGAGCGCGAACGGCGTCCCGACGAGGCCGAAGGCGAGCATGAGCGACAGCAGCGGGAAGAACGCGCCTTCGAGGAACGCGCCGAGGGAACCGATCAACGCGACGGCGACGACGGCGGCGCGGAACCGCGAGTCCGACACGTCCTGGCCCCAGTCGAGTTTGTCCGCGACGAGGTACGGCGGGACGACGGTATTTGCGCCGAGCGTCGAAATCGCGGCTCCCCACAGGCCGACGAGGAACAGCGCCGCGGCGTACTCGCCGGCCAGCGGGCCGAGCGCCTCGGCGGCGTAGACGGCGTCGATCTGTGCGGCCGGGACTTCGGGCGGATGAAGCACGCTCGCGGCGACGAGGAAGGTTGCGACACTGAACAGTCCAAACGCGAGCAACATTGAGGTGCTGACGTCGAACAGGCCGAGATCATACTCTTTGCGCGTCCACCCTCGCGCACGCATGGTGTAGGTCTGCATCGTGATGAGCGTGATGTGGACCGCACCACCGAGGACGCCTGCAGCGATGAGGGCAGCACCCGGATCGCTCGGGATCGACGGTACGAGTCCCGAGACCGCGGCAGTGCCATCGGTCGGGACGACGAAGACGGAGGCGATGAAGGCGAGAACGACCGCGGAAACGATGACCTTCGCGCCGAGTTCGGCGATGGCGTAGCCGCCACCGGCCAGCCCCAGCGCCAGGACGAGCGCCCACGCGATGCCCCAGACCCACGGGTCGATCCCGGTGACCATCGCGCTGACGTCGGCGACCGTTTTCATGATTACGATCTGTGCAAGTCCGGAGGCGAGCACCGTGTCGATGACCAGGACCCACGCCCAGAACTCGCCGAGGTGTTCCTCGACGGTCGTGACGATTCCCTGTTCGGTGAGCAGTCCGAGTCGCATCGAGAGATACTGCGCCGTTGCGCCGAGAATCGCCGCGATGACGACGACCCACAACATTGCGTACCCGAACACGGCCCCGGCAGTGATCACGGTCGCCATCGTCGCCGGACCGGCAGCGATGGCGCCGGCCAGCCAGGTCGGCCCTAATTCCGAGAAATACCCCCTGATACCGGCGTTTTCTGTCGCCGGCGTTTCCACCGTAACGTCACTCATTGGCGAATCCAATCGGTCACACCAATAAAAACCATTCTACTCGGTTGTACTACCGACGGATAACCAAAACCGTTACCGGGACCAGCCACAGAGAGCCAGTATGGAACTGACCGACACTGAATTCGAGCAGTATCAAACGGAGGGCTATCTCCTCGTCGAGGACGCCCTCTCGGAAGCGATGGTCGAACGGGTGACAGAACGGCTTCGCGAGTACACCCACGGCGACCGCGAGGCGGCGGCGTTCGACAGCCAGATCGAGCCACGCGTCGAGCGAGGCGAACTCGCGGTCGAAGAAGAAGGCGACGCCGTCCGAAAGTTCGAGGGGCTCGGCATGGTCGAAACGGACGACGTCTTCCGTGAGGTCGCGAACAACGAGACGATCGTCTCGGTCGCCGACCAGCTTCTCGGCCCCAATCTCAAACTCCTTCGGAGCGCGGCGATGTTCAAACCGCCCGAGGTCGGCAGCGAGAAGGGGTATCATCAGGACGCGGCGTACTACCCGATCCGGCCGCTCGACCACCTCACGGTCTGGATCGCCCTCGACGAGGCGACGCCGGAGAACGGCTGCATGAACGTTGTGCCCGGTGCCCACACGAACGGACTGCTCGGACACGAGTCCGTCGAGTACGACACCGACATCGTCATCGCCGAGCGAGAGTACGACGAGGACGACGCCGTTGCGGTCCCGATGGAGGCCGGAAGCGTCCTCTTTACCCACTGTCTGACGCCACACTACACCGCGCCGAACACGACCGACAAGTGGCGACGCGCGCTCATCATGTCGTACATGCGCTCGCGCTCGCGCTACACGAAGCCCGACGAGGAGTTGCCGCCGTGGGTCGACGACGTCCACATCAAAGGCGAGGAGTTCCCTGGGTGCGTCTGAATCGAGACGTTCTAACCGTCACGGAGAACGGCAGCAATCCGTTCGGTCGCGCTTTTCCGCGAACGGATTGCACTCATCGCGAACGGAACGTTCGTATGGTGTCTCGTTTTCCGTCCGTTGCGTCGATTTCGACGAACCCCAACTCGGTGAACACGCGGTTCCAGTCGCGGTAGTAGAGGGGGAAATCGCCGTTGACGTAGTTCACGTCGGGGTCGTCCGGCTGTGAGGTATCGTCCTCGCCCTCGTTTTCGACCGTAATGAGCAGGTCGTCCGTGATTCGGGACAGTTCCTCGAAGACCCAGTCGACGTCCGGGTGAAGGTGTTGCAGCGTCTCGACCGAATAGATCGCATCGAACTGTCCGTCGTCGAAGTCCTCGACCACGTCCTCGATCGCGTCGTGGTAGAAGGTTCCGTCGGCAGCGAGGTCGGGATAGGTTTCTTCCATCACGTCGAACGCGTCGCCGTTGACCTCTATTCCGTACAGGTTTTCGAAGCCGTGTTCTGAGAGATGCGAGAGGTGGCGTCCCGAACTACAGCCGAGTTCCAGAACGGATGCGTCTCGGTCGACGAACCGAGCGAGAATACTGCGAACCGACTCGCTCGTCTTGTCCGGCCCGTAGTAGGCGTAATACTCCGGTGAGTACTCTCCGTCCCGCTCTGCCCACCGGCGGCAAACTTCCTTCGAATTCACATGTGGTACTATCGACGGACACCAAAAGGTTAGTCGGAATCCACATCCGTCTCTACCGGGGTCAAGAACGAGAGACCGGTTTCGAACGAGCGAGGGCCCCACGAGAGCAGTGGCCCATACGGAATTCGCCGGTCGTACACTCGGTCGGAAAAGCTAATCCGAATCGGGACGTTTCACTGGAGTATGAACGACGCTGTCGGCACAGGTACGACCAGCCATCCCGTTCCGATCAGGCAGACAGTCTTCGACCGAGGGGACGACCGCCAATGAGTGCGCCCGAGGGCTATCAGCCGTGGTCGGACGTCCACGAGCTTCCCGGCTTTCTCGATCGGCTCGAGGAGACCGGCGGCATCCCCGTGTTGGAACTCGTCGAGGATCTGGGTGAGCGCAACGACCTCGACATCGGCGCCGAGGGGGTCGTCTACCACGACCGCGGGATTCGGGTCCCCGGCTACAACGCGACGTTCGTCCACGAGTCGACCGGCTCGCGAGGACGGCCCGCCTTCAGCGTCGAGGTCGACACCGTCGGGCCTCGAAACGCGTGGGCGAAGTTCGATAATACGCTCTCCTGGGACGTTTATCTCCTCCGAACGGAGGGGTCGGCGGCGATCGCCTGGCTGAGCGACGAGGAGTATCAGGTCGAAGAAGCAGACCAGTTTTCGACGAAACGAGCCGCGATGTCGGCCGGCCGATTTTCGTTCGGCATCTTCCTGCACGCCGGCGAGGACTGGGACGAGCAGGTGACGAGAATCCAACAGACGAACGCGCCGGCGTACCTCCAGAGCGAGGACGGGTCCACGATGATGCCCGCGACCCAGTCGGAGTTCTACCAGTACGTCGACTCGACGCCGACCGAGTTCCGGACCAGCGGGGGGAACGCGCCGTCGTATCTGGGCATCCTCGAACTCGAGATCACGATCGACTGAACGACGGTCCGAAAAGAGAGAGAAATCACGTCCCGTTCTCAGTCATCGATTGCAGCAGTGATGCGGTCCGACGTGATCGGAAGCTCCCGCACACGCGCGCCCACGGCGTCGTAGATCGCATTACTGATCGCGGCTCCGGTTGGTCCCTGTGACGCTTCTCCGGTTCCCAGATACGGCTCACCTGGCCGGTCGATCAGCGATACGTCAACGGACGGTGCCTCGGAGAAGGAAAGAATTTGATAGTCTGCCCAATCCTCATCGGTGACGCCGTCGGGTTCGAAGTCGACCTCCTCGTGGAGAGTCCAACTCGCTGACTGGATGACTCCGCCGGCGATCTGATGACGAATTCCGTCCGGGCTGACGATCTCGCCCGAATCGTTCGCAGCGATGGCGTGATCGAGTTGGACGTCACCGCTGTCGGGATCGACCGTCGCCTGGATGACGACCGCAGTGTAGGCCGCGACGTTCTTGTACTGTCCGAACGCCATTCCCATCCCCTGGTTCTCGTCCAAGTCTCGATCGCCCCACTCGGCTTCTTCGGCTGCGGCCTCGATCACGTCTCGTGCGCGCTCATTTTCCATGTGCTGCAGGCGGAACTCGACCGGATCCGATCCCGCTTCGTGGGCTAACTCGTCGATGAACGATTCCAGCGCGAAAATGTTCGCGTACGCGCCCAGCCCGCGAAGCGCCGAGTTCCGGAGCGGAGACTCGTCAACGAAGTGATTCGTCACGCGTTGGTTTTCGAACTCATAGAGTGGAACCGAGTTTCGAACCGAACCGCTCGTCGGCGAGTCCGGTGGCTCGAAGTCCTCCATCTCCAGTCCATCTTCGATGTGTCGTGCCGGCAACAGCGGTTGTCCAGGCGGGCGCTGTGAGTGTGCAGCGCTCCAGACGTCGAAATCCCACCCGACGATCGTGCCGTCGTCGTCGAGTCCCGCCTGAGCCTCCATTACCATCGCCGAGCCGTACGGCTCCCACCTGTGTTCGTCTTCGCGCATCCACTGTACCCGAACGGGACGGCCGTCGACGGCTTCCGAGAGGAGCGCGGCGTCGCCGGCGACGTCGTCGGCACCGTTGTGGCCGTAACAGCCGGATCCCTCCATGTGGGTACATTGAATGTGATCCGTCTCCTTGTCGAGGAGGTCCGAAAGCGCATCCCGCAACCCGTACACGTTCTGGCTATGTGTCCAGACCTGTAAATCGGCGGTCTCTGCCTGAATGTCCTGCCAGTCGCCTTCGATTTCAGCGACGGCACACGACGGACCGAGCGAGGCGTGCATCTGGTACGGTCGGTGGTATTCGGCCTCGTGGGTCTCGCTTGCCTCCTCGATCGCGTCTTCGGGGTCGCCAACTTCGCCGAACGTCGGTTCGTCCGTGACCGAATCACGAAGGTAGTCGTAGAGTTCGTCCTGTTCGGGTAACTCCTCCTCGATATCCCACTCGGCTTCGTCTTGAAGCGTCTCCATCGCCTGAATCGCCTGCCATTCGGTCTCGGCGACGACGCCGAGGAAATCCCCGTCGCGAACGACATCGACCACTCCCGGCATGTCACTCACCTCGTCTTCGTCGACGGACTCGAGCGTCGCATCGTACGTCGGGGGACGAACGACCCGTCCGTGCAGCATCCCCTCGAGCCGGAGGTCGTGGACGAAGCTCTCCTCGCCGGTCATTTTCCCCGGAACGTCGATACGTGGAACGTTCTCGCCGACGATCTCCTTTTCGTCGGGGTCTTTGGGTTCGACCTCTGCCGTCGCTTCCTCGTCGAACGAATCGCCGCCGAGAAGCTCCCAGTAGGTCGTTTCGTTCCCGGACTCGTCGGTTATTGTTCCGTCGTCGACCGACAGTTCGGCTTCCTCAACGTCGAACTCCGCTGCCGCCATCTCGAGGAGGATCTGTCGAGCCTCGGCCGCCGCGTACGTGATCGCCGTTCCGCTGTCTTCCATCGACAGGCTTCCGGCGGTCGTCCCCTCGTCGGGTGTCGTGCCGGTTTCGGCGGTGACGATCTCGATGCGGTCGAATTCGACGTCGAGCTCGTCGGCCGCGATCTGGGAGAGCGCCGTCATAATCCCCTGCCCGAGTTCGACCTTGCCGGTCTGGACCGTCACGGTCTCGTCCTCCTCGATGATGATCCAGGAGTCGATCTCCGCGTCGTCTTGAAGACCGCCGGGTAGCTCGTCTACGTCTTCTTCCTGCACGGCAACCGTCGTCCCGGTCGACGACGCGAGCCCGAACCCGACTATCAACGCGCCGCCGCTCCCTTTCAGTACCCCCCGTCTCGAAATCTCTGTGGTGGGTTCAGTCATTGGCTTGATCCATATTGTCCGCTGCTCGGTGGACCGCGTTGACGATTTCAGTGTGCGTGCCACACCGACACAGGTTGTCGTCGAGTGCCTCTCTGATCTCGTCGTCCGACGGATCCGGATTCTCGTCCAGCAGGACCTTCGTTTCCATCAATAGCCCGTGGCTACAGAATCCACACTGTGCGGCCTCTTCCTCGATGAACGCTTCCTGGATCGGATGTGGATCATCGCTCGTCCCGAGTCCTCTGGCGGTGGTCACCTCGTCGCCCTCGACGTCGCTTATCGGCGTCGTACAGGAGATAACCGGACTGTCGTCGACGAGCACTTCA
Organism: Natrialbaceae archaeon A-arb3/5; assembly: GCA_046614585.1. Classification (GTDB taxonomy): domain Archaea; phylum Halobacteriota; class Halobacteria; order Halobacteriales; family Natrialbaceae; genus JBKKHI01. The sequence continues at coordinate 373,361 of JBKKHI010000001.1, forward strand.
CAGGCACCGCACTGAGACAGCCCGCAGCCGAATCGCGGCCCGTTCAGTTCGGCCTCGTTACGCAGTACGTACAGCAACGGCGTCTCCGGATCGACGTCGAACGTCTGATCCTCACCGTTTACTGTCAAACTGATCTCCTCCGTCTCCTCGTCTTCCGTCACGGTTTCCTCTTCTTCCTGCTCGTGTTCTTCGGCGACAGCGGTCCCGGTCAAACCGGAAACCACACCGGCAGCACTGGCTGCTGTAACGTTTCGCCCGTTGTCTCGTGATGAGTCTTCGGTATTTTCCATTTTCTTTCAGTTCGTATTCCCAACGATTTCGAATCTATTTTCTATTCAACACTGCCTCTGTCACGGAAAATCGGCCCTACTCCGCTCACCCATGCCTCTAAATAACATGGCATATAATCACACACCACGCTGGGTAATAGTATTGTCGTATTTCAAACATGATTAGATTATTTACTACCTAACTGTATAACGGAGGAACTGATCGAAGAAGGTCGACGCTACAATACTGAATCACGCGGTGTCGGTACGGAGAACCCGATCGAGACCTGTCTCGAGCGTACACCCCACGTATCAGAGGTGGTGCAAAAGGAGTCTGGTGCCGTTACTCGCTCACTCCCGTCTCGTAGACTGCATCGAAAAACGCGACTTCGAGATCGACCGTTCGACGGAACAGCCGCTCGACGCGAGCCTGCCGCCGGGGCGAGAGGGTCGGACCGACCCTGTCGAGTTCGCTCCGGAGCCAAGCGACGAAGTCACAGAACGGCTCGACGGCGTGGAGGTCGATCCACCCGGCGTAGTAAAACGGCAGTTCGGTCCCCGCACTCGGCGGACCGTCGATTGTCGGATCGGCGTATTCCTCGACGGCGGCGGTCGCCCACGTCTCGTAGATCCACTCGGCCGGAACGAGCACCGCGAGCGTCTCGGCGTAGCCGCCGACGTGGGCACCCCGTCCTAACAGATCGACGAACGCGGCGGTCGGCTCCGCGAGGTCGGGATCGGTTCGGCGTGACTCTTCGACCGAAAGCGCATCGAACGACCGTTCGAAGTAGTCGTCCTCGTCATCGGTAATCGTCTCGAGGAACTCGACGAGCGGCCGTTTCGACGCCATATCCGGGGCTTGGCCGACCGCGTGACCGAAGACGCCGACGAGATCGTTCACGAACGCGTAATCCTGAACGAGGTACTCGGCGTAGGCGTCCTCGGAGAGGGTTCCAGCGCCAAGCTCCTGCGTGAACGGATGTTTGACCGCCTCGGTCCACGCCGGCTCCGATCGCTCGCGAAGCCAGTCGGTGAATCGCGGCTCGTCCGCGTCGCTCGCGGCGGCGTACTCGTCGTACGTCTCCGGGATCTGAGCGCCAGTCGACTCCGCATTGCTCACAGCTCCCACCCTTCTTGCGTGTAGGCCATCTCCCAGAATCGGTACTCGAGTTTCGCGCTCTTCAGGAACGCCTCGCGCATCGCGTCGTGCTCGCCGGGATAGCGCTCGCCACACTGATCGACGAACTCCCGACACCACGCCGTTGCCTCGCGGAACTCCTCGCCGGTGTACATTTCGATGAACGGCGTGTACTGGTGGTCTTCTTCGGCGAGGTCGGCCATGTGCTCGGCGACGTCGAGGTAGCCCTGCATGCAGGGGAACAGCGCCGCCGCGATCTCGGCGATCGAGCCCTCGTGGGCCGTTCGCACGAGGAAGTTGGTGTAGGCGACGCAGGTCGGGGCCTTCTCGACGGCCTCGAGTTCCTCCCGGTCGATGCCGTAGTCGGCGGCGAACTCGCGGTGGAGGTCCATCTCGTGGTCTAAGACCTCGTGGGCGACGCCGAGCAGGTGTGTCATCGTCTCCTCGTCGCGTGCTTTCGTTCCTGCAATCGAAAACAGGCGCGCGTAATCGAGGAGATACCGGTAGTCCTGTTTCACCCAGTGTTCGAACGCCGCCTCGTCCAACGTACCGGCGGCGAGTTCGCGCACGAACGGATGACTTTTCTGTGCGTCCCAGATTTCTGCTCCGTCGTCGAGGAGTTGTTCGCTGAACGCCATACGATAGGTCGATCAAAGAGGCGAACGCATTATAACACATCGATATAATCTATTTATATCCTGGTCCGAACCGTTTCTCCGAAGCGGTGGGGGGGCGACAGCAGCCATATCTATCGCGGCGATGAACGGTCCGTATGGTCTCGCTCGTCGAGGTCGTCGCAATCGCGACGGTCGCGGGCTGTGTGACCGGTATCGGTGCGCTCCCGATTCTGATCACCGACCGGGTGAGCCACCGCGTCTACGACGGCGCGATCGGCCTCGCGTCGGGGATCATGGTCGGCGCGGCGGTCTTCGCGCTCGTCCTTCCAGGCCTCGAACTCGGCTCGCCGTTCGAGGTCGTTGCCGGCGTACTGCTCGGGGGTGGGTTCTTGCTCGCGGTCAACGCCGTCTTGCCGCACCTTCACCTCCGCTTTCGCGGAGAGCGCTTCGAAGGCGACGCTCTCGTCGGCGAGCCGTCCAGGATCGAGGGCGGATCGGACGACCATGCGAACGAGAACGCCGATAGCGAGTTCGACGACCTGCGACGAGCGGCGCTCGTCGGTGGGACCGTCACCATCCACAACGTCCCCGAGGGATTGGCGGTCGGCATCGCCTTCGCCAGCGGCGAAACGGCGATCGGATTCGCTATCGCGACCGCTATCGCCGTCCAGAACGTCCCCGACGGGTTCGCGATGGCCGTCCCCGCCTCCCGTGCGGGCGTCTCGCGGGCCAAAACCGTCGGCTACACGACGCTCTCCGGTGGCGTGCCGGAACCGATCGCCGCCGCAATCGGATTCTCGCTCGTCGCCGTCGTCTCCGGGCTCTTCCCGATCGCGGCCGGCTTCGCCGCGGGCGCGATGATCGCCGTCGTCTTTCGCGAGCTCGTCCCCTCGAGTCACAGCCACGGCTACGCCGACACCGCGACCGCAACCTTCGTGCTCGGGTTCGCAATCATGCTGGTCGTCGATACGGTGCTCGCGGTGTGAACTCGCCCGTCGTTCGTCGTATTCAGGCCGGGCGTTGATCCGGCCTGCTACCAAAATCCCAGCGAAACGATGGCTCCGGATTACCAAACGAAAGACGACTTCCTCGACGAGGTCGACGTCGACGAGGATCGGTTCGACGACCGGCCGGACGAAGAGACGCTCGAGGACCGAAACGTCGCCGTCCACGTCTTCGACGACGGAGACGAAGCCCGCGAGCATTTAGTCGACCAGCTCCCCGACGGTGCGGCGGTGATGGACGGCCACTCGACGACGCTCGAAGAGATTGGCTTCACCGACGTCCTCGCCGAGGCCGACGGCTTCGACTACGTCGGCAACGCGCTCGAGGAAATCGAGGACGACGAGGAGCGCTCCGACCGACGGCGCGAAGCGACCACCGCCGACGTCTTCTTCGACGGGGTCAACGCCGTCGCCGAGAGCGGCGAGATCCTCGGCGCGAACGCGCTCGGCAACGCCGTCGGCGCCTGGCCCTTCGGCGCCGAGTCGCTCGTCCTCGTCGCGGGGACGAACAAGATCGAATCGGACTGGGAGACGGCCGTCGAGCGGATCCGCGAGTACGCGCTCCCCCTCGAAGACGCCCGCGCACAGGAGGTCTACGGACAGGGAAGCGTCGTCGGGAAGCTGGTCTCGCTCGAGTACGAGCAGGTCGACGACCGCACCCAACTCGTGTTGATCGACGAGGAACTCAGGTTCTAACACGTTAGCGCTACCGACGAGCACCAATCAAACCGCCGCCGCAGACGGTGGCTTTTTCTCGCCGATCGGAAAACACGCAGTATGACATTCCCAGTGAACTTTCGCGACCGGACGCCGCTCGTCGGCAACTGGCTCTCGCTCGCCGATCCGTCGGTCGCCGAACTCAGCGCCCACCTCGCGTTCGACGCGGTCGTGATCGACCGCGAGCACACGCCCCACTCGCTCGAGACGACGACCGAGTTGATCCGGGCCGTCGACGCGGCCGGAACCGACACCGAATCACTCGTCCGCGTCTCCGAGAACGATCTCACCGAGATCAAGCGCGTCCTCGACGCCGGCGCGAGCGGCGTGATGGCACCGATGATCGACACCGCCGCGGAAGCCGAGGCGCTCGTCGAGGCGACGCGGTATCCGCCCGACGGCGTCCGCGGCGTCGGCCTCGGCCGGGCGACCGAGTACGGACAGACGTTCCCGGAGTACGTCGAGCGCGCGAACGACGAGATCGTCACGATCGCACAGATCGAGACCCGGGAGGGACTCGAGAACGTCGAGGAGATCGCGGCCGTCGACGGCCTCGACGGGCTCTTCGTCGGGCCGGCGGATCTCTCGACCGCGCTGGGTATCGTCGGCGAGGTCGAGAACGAGCGGTTCCTCTCGGCCGTCGACCGCGTGCTCGAGGCGGGACACGCGGTCGACAAACCCGTCTCGACGCTCGCGCTCGACGAGTCGGACGTCGAACGCTGGGTCGATCGCGGCTTCGACTTCGTCGTCGCCGGCGTCGACATCGACTACATTCAGGCGGGCGCTACACAGGCGATAACGGTGTTCGAGGACGCACTCGATGGCACGGGCGGTGTGTAACTGGCGGCGCACGATCATCCATCGTTTTTGGCGTCCAGTTACGTCGCTCGAGCGAGTTCGACGACGAATACAGTTCCCGTTGGCTCGTTGTCTTCGGCCCAGACCTTGCCATCGTACTGAGAAACCAGCGTCTGAACGAGATAGAGGCCGATTCCTGACCCAGGACTCCCGAGACTTTTCTCACCTTTTCCGAAGATCACGTCCTTCTGCTCGTCCGGGATTCCGGGCCCGTTGTCAGCGATCCGAACCACGGCGGTATCGGTACGCACCGCACAAGAGAGTTCAACGACAGGACGATCTTTATCGTTATGTTGGACGGCGTTGTTCAACAGATTTCGAAACACCGAACTGAGCATCCCATTGGCAACGACCTCGACGTCGGGAGTCGTGTTGTCGAGAACGAACGTCGCCTCCGGGAAGGACTCTTTGCGAAGCGATAGTTCCGTCTCGAGGACCGAACACAGTGAAATCGGCTCGAGCGTGAGTTCGTCGTTCGACGACAGCGTCTCCACGTACTCACGCGCGATATCTGTAACCTCGATGATGTGATTGCCACTATCGAGGATGTTTCGGAGGTACGCCTCTCCCTCGTTGTCGACGTGCTCCTTGAGCATTTCTCCCCAGCCGAGCACAATCGACATATCGTTTCGAACGTCGTGACGAACGACCCGGTTCAGGATCTCGAGTTCCTGTTCTCGATGCTTTTGGTCCGTGATGTCCGTACAGATGCCGACGACTTCGGTGATTTCACCATCCTGATTCCGAAGGACAATCTGATGCGTTAGCACCCACCGGATCGAGCCGTCCGGTCGAACAATACGACCCTCGTATGTCGTGTCAGAGGGCTCGTGATCGGATGATTCAATATTTTCGCGCACACGGTCTCGGTCGTCGGGATGTATGGTATCAATCAGTCTGCTTACGTCTTCTTCGACCACCGCTGGCGGGATCCCCCAGATGTCTTCGAAGCCAGCGCTGACGTAGTCGAACTCGCCGGGTGTCGTCACCGTCCAGAGCGCAACCCCGTCGAGTTGATCGAACAGGGTACGAAAGTCACGGTGACGACTGAGCGAGGAATTACTCATATCGTCTGTTTTGTACTGCAGTGGATAAAGTTGGCTGTCATTCCCAATCCTACGTCTCTCGTGCTGAAACCGTCATTTCGTGATCGGCCGTTATCAGAGGTGCTTGCTCACGTACGGCCCGTCCTGGTGATAGCCCAGTTTGTTCCGGTAGTACTCCCGCGCGCCGATACCAGAGATGACGCTGAGTTTGTCGTAGCCCGCGTCGGCGGCGAGGTCCTCTGCTCGCTCCATTAGCTGACGGCCGTAGCCCTCGTGTTGGTGCTGGCCGGTCTCGCCCTCGTCGCCCATCGCGACTTCGGAGCCGTAGACGTGCAGTTCCCGCACCAGCGCGGCGTTTTCGAGTTCGTCCCGCACGGGGTCGTTCGGGAACCGGAGCCGACAGAAGCCGATCAGGAGGTCCTTCTCGAAGTCCTCGAAGCTGATGAAGTGTTCCGTGCCGCCACAGGCGTCGTAGGTCATCACGTCGAGGTCGACGGTCTCCGGGTCCTCGTCGTTCATGCCGGCCTCGCGACAGCGGATGCACTCGCAGGTCCAGCCGTGCTCATCCATGCGCTGTCGGGCCAGTTGGCGAAGGTTCGACTTCCAGACGCCGGCGTCGATGAAGTCCGCGGGGATGTCCCGCTGGACGCGCTGCAGCCGGGTGTAGCGCGGGATCATGTCCTTGATCTCGGCGACGAGCTCGGCGGCCGTCTCGTTGTCGAGGGGGTCGTACTCGCCCTCGTGCCACCAGTCGTAGGTCGCGGTGCCGCGGACGATCAGCGTCGGATAGATCTTCAGGTAGTCGGGTTTCCACTGCTCCTGTTCGAAGATGCGTCGGAAGTCCTCGAGACACATCTCCGTGGACATTCCCGGCTGGCCCGGCATCATGTGGAAGCCGACCTTGAACGCCGAGTCCCGCAGGCGCTGGTTGGCGTCGATCGACGCCTGCGCGCCGTGGCCGCGGTGCATCTCTCTGTTTATGCGCTCGAATGTCGTCTGGACGCCGACCTCGACTTTCGTCCCGCCGAGGTCGAGCATTCGGTCGATCTGCTCGGGGTCACACCAGTCGGGTTTCGTCTCGAACGTCGTCCCGATGTTGCGGATGTCGTTCGTCTCGTTCTCGGCGATGACGTCCTCAAGGTACTTCCACTCGTACTCGTCGGGGTCCTCGGCGAAGCTTTCGCCCTCAGCCGGTTCGGGTTCCTTCTCGACGTCGTAGTCGTTCATCGCCTCTAAGGCGCGCTTGACGAACCACTCCTGGTAGTCGTGGCTGCGGGCGGTCATCGTCCCGCCCATCAGGATCAACTCCACTTTGTCGACGGGGTGGCCGATCTCGCGCAGTTGCTCCAGACGGAGTGTCACCTGTCCGTACGGGTCGTAGTCGTTTTGCACCCCGCGGGCCGCGGCAGGCTCGTTGCCCGTGTAGCTTTGCGAGGAGGAAAACTCCGAGTCCGGCCCGCCGGGGCAGTAGAGACACTTCCCGTGGGGACAGCGCTCGGGCGAGGTCATGATCGCGACCGGCGAGACGCCCGAGGCCGTCCGGACGGGTTTGCGCTGGAGGACCCCCTCGAGTTCCTCGCGGCGCTCCTGGGGCGCGTAGTCGAGGATTTCGGAGTTTTTGGGCACCTTGGGTGCCGAGTGCTCCGAACAGGCCGCGAGCTTAGCCTTCTCGACCTCGTCGCGCTCGAGTTCGCCCGCGAGAATCTGTTCGACGAGGGTCTCACAGACCTGCTCGAACGCGTCGGTTTCCGTGGGGTCGGGCGTCTCGGTACTCACTACAGGAGTTTCGTCGCGCGTCGCGAATAAGCGTGTCGGAGTCGCTACCGCTCGTCTGGAGTTACGGTCGACGAACAGCGGCCAACTCAGTTATGTTTCGTTCGAGGTGCACCCGAATCCCCTTCCTGCTCGGTTACGATATCGAACTCGTCTGCCCCACACTGGCACCCTTCACGCTTTCCGATCAAGAGGATCTTCCCGTTGGGCCACTTCTCGGCGGCGTACGCGTTCCCACACTCGATACAGGTAACAGCGACTTTCCGCTTTTGCGATTCCTCATCGTCATCAGCCAGCGGACCGGCCGATGATCCCGACGAAGATGTCTCGTTCACGGCCACTAGAACGTCTGGCTTGTGGAAACGGGTACTGCTTTGAAATCGAGAGTGTTTATAAGTCCGGTCGTCGATATCTCAGAATGTCTGTACTCTCTCCGATGAGATGGTCAGCGTGTTCCGCGTCAGGTTCGCGGTGGCACGGCGAAGCCGCTGTGACACTGCGTTCGTCGAAATGTCGAGTTCGGCTGCCAACTCGCTGATCTGCGTCTCCCGCGGAACGGAAAAGTACCCCATCTCCAGTGCGGTCACCATCGTTTCGCGCTGTTCCGGCGTCAGGTTGTACTCCCGTTCTTTCGGCATCGTTCCGTCGTGGAGTCGCTGGAGTTCGAAGGAAAAGTCCTGCTCGTGAAAGTATCGCTGGAACCCCTCTAGCGCTTGCCGGTTGACGAATTTGAGCTTGAAAAACCAGACGCCGTCGGTCGCCTCCGCCTCCTGGATAATCCCGTGTTGGTTGACGATCTTATCAATCAGTTTCTGCACCGATTCGCTCCAATGGAGGTTGTAGTATCCAATATTCGACTCGGTATCGAGCAGTTCGAACTCGTCGATCGTCGGATCCGACTGAAACGCGCTCGAAACGTCGTCGAAGTCGTCGTTGGTCGCCCACAGAAACGGCATGATCCACTCGCGGCTGTGCGTCGCCAGCCGCTCGATCTCGACGGTCAAGTCGTCGACCGCCTCGAACGTTTCTCCCAGCGCGACGGCGTTCGCGGGAACCGTGAACTCGGCTATGACGCTCATAGGACACAGCGCATCCGAAACTGGATAAGTAGCCCAGTTAGTAGCTGGTACAAATCAATTAATGCGTATATACGGCTGTAGTATCCATCTCTTTCACTCCTTATCGAGCAACCGATCGCGTTCGCCCCGTGCTTCGCGAGCGTCCCGTCGCCACTCTTCTGCGTCCTCGAGCGTCTCGGTTTCGAGCAACCGTTCGAGTTTCCGTTCGAACTGTTCGTCGGTCAGCTCGCCCGCAGCGTAGCGATCGCGAAGCGTCTCGAGGGCGTCCGCGTTGTTCGTTCGGCCCGGTTCGGAGTCGGCAGGTTCGGACTCGTCGTGCTCGTCTTCGTCCCACTCGCTCCACGACTCTTCTCCCCAGTCCCACCACTCCGCGCGGTCTGCCTCGTCGCCGAACAACAGCGCGATCAGCGGCACGATGACGACGTAGCTCACGAGCAAGAGCGGGAGCCACCACCACTGCCCGGTAAACAACCCGAGGAGCCAGAGCCCGGTGAGGACCATTGCCGTGATCTCCGTGATATTGTTCCGGAGACGTGTCACGGGATCGTCATCCATGTCGATGGGTACACCGGCGAGGTGGAAAGCTGTTTCCACCGGAGAGCGTCGCCACTGGGGGAGATGCGGTCCGGAGAACTGGACTGGCGTGTCCCAGCCGATTCGTGCTTACGCGAGCGTCTCGCCGAGCGCGTCGAGTGCGGCGTCGCGAACGGCGTCGCGCTCGCCAGGCAGGTACTCAACGTGCCCGTCCTGACCGCCGACAACGCTGACGCCGGCGTTCGGTGCCGCCTCAGCGATCGCGTCGCCAAGTTCGCGAACGTTCAGCGAGTCGGTCGCGCGGACGTGGAGTTCGTCGTCACCGACGCCGAGCGTGACGTCCGTCTCGTCGTCGCGCTCTCGGTGGAGCGCGTCGAGCAGGAGCGTCGTCGTCGGGAAGTTGTATCGGTGCGTGAACGCGCCCGTATCGAGGACGGTGACGGAGAGTCCGTCGACGTCGACGGTTTCGACGTTCTCGCGTGCAGTCTCGAGTTCGGTTTCGATCTTTGCGCGGAACTGTTCGGAGACGTGAGCGGCGAGGTCGCCGTCTCGAGTGGTCTCACCGTCGAACAACAGATCGGCAACGAGCTCGCGTTTGTCCTTGTAGGACTGGTAGTACGCCTCGAGCGCGACGGCCTCGCGGCGTTCCGAGATTGCGGTCTCGTCGTAGCCGGCGTCGGTCGCGAGTTCGAGGTACGCCTGGGGTGTGTCCGTCCAGTAGCTCACCGCGGGCAGGTGCTCTAGGTCGGCGCGGACGTCGGTGTTGACGTGTGCGGCGATGTTGGCCGCGAGCGCCGTCGAGGTGAGCCCCGAGACGTCGACATCGGCGAGCGACGGCGCGACGGCGGCCGACACCGCATCGACGACTTCCTCGTCGGCGTGGCTGTCGTCGATGACGAGCGCCTCGGCGTCGTACAGCGAGAGGAACTCGTAGCCGTCGACGGACTCGACGGTCGAGCCGGCGTTGACCAGCACGACGAGGGGGAGCTGTTCCCCGTGGCGGTCGCGCGCCTCGAGCATCGAGGTGACGTCGTTGGTCGCGGCGTCCATGTCGTAGACGCGACCGTCGAGCGGCCGTCGCTCGAAGTAGTGATAGACGGCGTCGTCGCGCGTGTGCTTTTCACGGATCAGCGGCAACACGGCGCGTTCGATGGCGGCACCGGCGACGTAGCCGTCGGCGGTCGCGCCGTGACGAACGACGACCGGACGCGCCTCCATGACGGCGCGGCGGATCTCGGTCGCGGCGTCTGCGATCTCGTCTTCGACGGCCGTGACTGCGTCGTGGTCGGCGAGGAGACCGACGTCACCGGGGCTCGCCTCGCGTTCGAGCGCGCTTTCGAGGCGGTCGACGACGGTGTCGCGCTCGTCGTCTGCGAGGACGTCGAGCGTCTCGGTTTCGACCTGCAGATCGCCGTGGTGGCGCTCTACTTCGCCTTCGAGGGCGACGACGTCGTCGATTTCGACGTCGGGGTACGCGCGGACGCCGGCCTCTTCGAAGGCGGCGCATTCGACGGTGCCGGTCTCGTCGCGCAGTTCGAAGACCGTTGGGCCGCTCGTCTGTCGAACGCCCGTGATCTCGCCTTCGAGTCGGACGACGCTGCCGACTTGCTCGTCGATAGCGTCGATCGTCGTTCGGTTGAGCGCGGGTTCGGCCGTGTCTTCCTCGAGATCCTCGCTCTCGCTCGCCGGCGTCGATGCGGACGCCGATTCGGTCGCGACGGAGCCGCTCGAGCTCGTGCTCGTCGTGGACTCGGAGGCGCTTGGGCCGTCAGGAGACGGCTGTTCGGCGTCGCGCTCCTGAGACTCGGCGTCGGTCGTCGAGTCGGAGTCGTCAGCGTCGCCGAACTCCTCCGGACGGAACTCGTCGTCGGTGGTTTCGATCAGTTTACCGCGGAACTCGCGTTCGCGCTGGCGGATCGACCAGCCGAGGTCGATGTTACCGTTGTCCCGAACGTCTAGGACCTGGACGAAGACCTCGTCGCCTGGCTCCCAGTCGAGACTTTCGATGCGCTGGTCGAGTTCGCTTCTGTGCAACAGTCCGGTTACGTGGTCTCCGATGTCGATGAAGACACCGAAGTCGGCGTAGCCGTCGACGGTCCCCCGGTAGTAGCGGTTGGGGGTGAGCTGCGAGGGAGCGTTGCCGCGAAATTCGAAGACAACGTCTTCCTCGTGGCTCCGGCAAACCTCGCCGTCAACGGGCGTGCCACAGATGATGCAGTTACCCATCTATTCGGTTCAAGCAGTTTCGTCCTAAAACGGTTGTCGAAATGCGCCCGTAGGCTCGACCGGGCGAGACGACCCGCAGTCGACGCCGCGTCAGTCGAATGCGGCCGACTCCGCCTCGAGTTCCTCGATGTCCGAGGCGAGCGCCTCGACGTGTTCGGGAAACAGCGACACCTGGATCTCGTTGTCGTCCTCGTCGGTGAAGACGAGTTTGACGCGCTTGTCGCCGAACTCCCGGGCCTCGGCCGACTCGACGTCGAATAACTTGGCCGTCGCCGACTTGTTTTTCGGGCCGACGTTCTTGATCGATCCCTCGTTTAGCTCTACCATGAACTCCTCCAGCGTCAGTGCGAGCATACTCGGGGTACGGAGGCCGGGTAAAAAACGACACGGCATCGCTGCGCCGGTTGCACCAGCAGCAATGGGTGTCCGTCTCGGTGCCCGTTCGCGGAGGGATTGCCCTTCTCACCCACTTTTAAGTCCGTTTGAGGGCTACTGTTCGATTGCTATGGAACTCACCTGGCACGGCCACTCGACGTGGCACGTCACCGTTGGCGACACGGAGCTGTTGATCGATCCGTTCTTCGACAACCCGAAGACCGATCTCGGACCATCGGACGTCGACACACCCGATTACGTGCTGTTGACCCACGGTCACGCCGATCACATCGCCCACGCGGGCGAGTTCGCCGACGCCACGCTCGTCGCGACGCCCGAACTCGTCTCCTACTGCCAGGAGGAGTTCGGCTTCGAGGACGCCGTCGGCGGGATGGGAATGAATCTCGGGGGTACCGTCGAGTGTGGCGACGCCTACGTCACGATGACTCGCGCCGATCACACCAACGGCATCATGACGGAAAACGACACGAGCGGCGGGATGCCGGCCGGTTTCGTCATCTCCGACACGCATCCGACCGAGGCGGGAGCGGATGCGACGACGCTGTACAACGCTGGCGACACGGCGCTGATGAGCGAGATGCGCGACGTCATCGGTGCCCACCTCGAACCCGACGCGGCCATCGTCCCCATCGGCGACCACTTCACCATGGGGCCCCAGCAGGCAGCCATCGCCGTCGACTGGCTCGACGTCTCTCAGGCGTTCCCTCAGCACTACGATACGTTCCCGCCAATCGAGCAGGACCCTGCGGACTTCGAGAGTGAGGTCGAGGCGACCGGCAGCGACGCCACAGTTCATACGCTCTCGGCCGACGAGCCGTTTGAACTCGACGCCTGAGACGGATTGCTGTACCGAACGGCGTCACGAGACCAGTTCGTCTCTCTTTTCCGTGATCGCCTGACACGCGGCACGGAGGGGAATCGTTCGTCGCTGAAACGGGATCTTCTGACATGTAAGCCGTTTGACTGACGACTTCCGGAACCGCGACGACAAGGCCATCGATGTGGGATCGCTCGCTCTCAAATTGCCGAATAGTATAGGGAGCGGTCTGAGCAAGGAACTTATCCGGGTTGAGGGTCTCAACACGTATATGAGTGAACGGGCTGGGTCTTCTGAAATGACGTTCTGGGGAGAGATCGACGACACCGAGGCCCTCCAACACTATCGTTCCCTCATCAATACGACCGACGATGGGATCTACCGACTCGACGCTGACGGCTCCCTCGTCTCAATCAACGACGCCATCGTCGAGATGACCGGGTACACGCGTGAGGAACTGCTTGGCGAGCACGTGTCCGTGCTCTTCGGCGGCGACAGTGCGACGATCGAACGCGAGATCGACCGACTCCGATCGAACGCCGCCGACCGAAGCGAGCTACTCGATCTCGTCATGGAGGCCGCCCACGGAGAACAGATTCGCTGTGAAGTGCGGCTGAACGTGCTCGACGCGGATGATAGCATGCAGGGAGCAGTTGGAACCGTTCGCGAAATCGGCGAACGCAAACGGCCGAAACCAGAAACGACCGAAGCGACCTTTCGTCGACTGTTCGAGAACGTGCCCGGCAACTACCTCATCGTCCAGCCTGGGGACTACGAAATCGTGGCCGTGAGCGATGCATATCTGGACGCGACGATGACCGATCGGGCGGAAATTCTGGGCAAGACGTTGTTCGAGATCTTTCCGAACAACCCCGACGATCCGGCTGATGGCGTCGATAACCTGCGTGAGTCGCTCGAGCGAGTAACGGAGACCGGGAACACGGACACCATGCCGGTGACACACTATCCGATCCCCGACCGCAAGTCCGGTAGGAGTGAGCCGAGCGAAGCAAGGCGATCCACATCTGCCGAGCGCAACGAGTTCGATGGTGATGCGTTCGAGGAGCGCTGGTGGAGTCCGATCAATTCGCCGGTGTTCGACACGACTGGCGAACTCGACTACATCGTTCACAGTGTCGAGGACATCACGCCGATCGTCCAGGAGCTCCAGGCGGCAGGCGAGCAGGAACTGTTACAGGACCGAAACGCGGCGGATTCACAGCTTGCATCGGACGTCGTGTTGCGCGGACAGGAGTTGCTCCAACAGGCAAAACAAGAAGCGTACGAACAACTGCGCGAGAGCGAAGAACGGTTCCGAGCGTTGGTCACCACCACGTCGGATGCGGTGTTCAGTACGAACGCGGACTGGAGCGAGATGGACAGTGTCGAGGGGTCGGATTTCCTCGCTGACATCGACGAGCACGGGCCCTCGTGGGTTGAACGATACGTTCCGCCCGAAGACCAGCCGCGCGTTCAGGAAACTATCGACGAAGCCGTTCGCACAAAAAGTAGCTTCGAGTTGGAACACCGAGTCGTTCGTGAAGACGGCACAGTAGCCTGGATCGTCTCGCGTGCGACACCGCTTCTGGATGAGGATGGCGAAATCACTCGATGGCTAGGGGCGGCAGACGACGTAACCGAACGGGTCGAACGCGAGCGCTATCTCGAGGACTCGAAAGAGCGACTGGAGGCAGCGGCCGAAGCTGGTGCCGTCGGAACCTGGGAATGGCATATTCCCGATGACGTGATGGTCACGAGTGCGTCGTTCGCCAAGAAGTTCGGGATCGATCCAGACGCGGCCACTGAGGGCGTCCCGCTCGAACAGTTTCTCTCGGCGATCCACGACGACGACCGCGAGCGGATCGAACGAAAGATCGAAGACGTCATCGAATCGGGAGCGGAGTACGAAGAGGAATACCGCGTCTGGGACGGCGACGGCGAACTTCGCTGGGTCGTCGCGCGCGGTCACGTGGAGTACGACGACGACGGTAACCCTGTGACGTTCCCCGGTGCCCTTGCCGATATCACCGAGCGCAAGCAGTTCGAACAGAAGCTCGAACAATCCAACAAGCGCCTCGAACAGTTCGCCTACGCTGCCTCACACGACCTGCAGGAACCCCTGCGGATGGTCACGAGCTATCTCCAGTTGATCGAGCATCGCTACGCGGATGAACTCGACGAGGACGGCGCGGAGTTCATCGAATTCGCCGTCGACGGCGCAGACCGAATGCGCGACATGATCGAGGGATTGCTCGAGTATTCACGGGTCGAAACGCGTGGCGACCCCTTCGAGCCGATCGATCTGGACGCCGTTCTCGCGGATGTTCGCCAGGACCTTCAGATGAGAATCGAAGAGAGCGATGCCGCGATCACGGCCGAGTCGCTGCCTCACGTCGAGGGGGACCCGGGACAGTTACGGCAGGTGTTCCAGAACCTGCTTTCTAACGCAATCGAGTACAGTGGCGATGATCCGCCACAGGTGGACATCTCAGCCGTGCGAAACGGCTCGAACGCTGTCGTCTCAGTCACAGACGAGGGGATCGGCATTGACCCGGACGACAGAGAGCGTGTCTTCGAGATATTCCAGAGCCTGCACGCGAAGGACGACCACTCGGGAACGGGAATCGGCCTCGCGCTCTGTAAACGCATTATCGAGCGCCACGGTGGCGACATCTGGGTCGAGTCTGAACCAGGCAAGGGCGCGACGTTCTCGTTTACGCTTCCTGTTGCAAGCAGTAACGAGACGTGACACAACCGCTTTTACCGGGGGAATCAGTCGGCGTCGCAAGTTTTCACCCCGCTCTATCGGTGAACCGTTCACGTACGTGGCTACTCTACTGACCACGAACGTCGGTCGACGTTCTGAGTTGTGTCGCCTCAGTATCGGCGGCCAAGAGCAGTTGTCTTAATCGGAAATAACTCGACTCTGTGTTTTGGTGGAGACACCGATCAGAACGGGCGAAGAACTCACTGTTGTATCCGCGAGCGAACACAGCGAGCGGGCCGACGACCGGCCCGTAAGGGAGAGGTGTGGTTTTCATCGAGGTTTTGTTGCGGACCGACTTCGACGGCCCGCAGCGCGAACGTTCGGTTTGCTCTCGCGATTCTCACAGGAGCGCATTGTCGACGCGGAGCGCGTTTGACTCCTCAGTTTCGTAGGCGGCCATGATGAGGCCGACGACCTCGGGATTCGACGGCTCGTACCCGAGTTGTTGTTCCATGCTGGTTTTGATCTCTTCGAACCGATCACTCTTCGATCCGTACAGTTTGATGTGTGACGTCATTGGTCGTAGTGGCGTATTGGTCGCGATTGCCGGAGTGTGCTGATCGTCGTTTCGCAGGCGTGCTGGTCGTAGGAGGGTGATCGTCTGGCGTGTTGATTGTGATTGTCTGTTTCGTCTGACTGCGTGTCTCTCCGATCGGGTTCCGGTCGGCAATATCCCGATAGCAGCGCTCGAACGCGAGCTATTGGTCTCGCGAGCGTCGTCGGATGTCGTCCGATCGCTGCTATAGATCCACAAACGAGTCCCATTCCCGAGAGTCGTCTACCTACGTGGTTGGATCGGGTAGACCCACGTCCGTTGACCGGGACGGAGACGACCGGAAACGCGATCGTTGCCACTGCAAGTCAGTGTGCGCCCGATCGCATGACTGCTCTTCGATTGGTGAACAAACAGTTTTAGCTGTCGCTCTAGTCGGTAGCCGAACCATCTCTAAATAGCATCGACAGCAGCTCCCGCTGGGCGACGCGCAGGTGTCGGTTGAACGTCGGCTGTGTGATCTCGAGGATCGACGCGACCTCCGCTCCGGTGGTCTCTCGCGGAATCTCGAAGTAACCGCTCGCGAACGCCGTCTCCAGCGCCTCGAACTGCTTTGCCGTCAGTTTTCCCTCGAGCTCGCCGAGGAACCCGTACTCCGTCTGGACGACGTACTCGCGATTCTGCCTGCGGACGAGCGTCGAGTCGGGATACAGGCGGGTGAATATCTCGACGAACTCTCGAACGTCCGTGTGCTCGGGGAGGATCACGACGAGCCGACCGGCGGCCTCCGAGGCGGTGATCGTCTTCGGGACTGCGCCGTACTCGAGCAGTTGTGCGACGATGCTGTCCTCGGTGAGCGTACACTCGAACAGGTGTTTCTCGCCCCGTTCTGTCACGAGCCGGGTTTCGGTTACTGCCGGTGACCGTCTCGCCAGTTCGAGAATTACGTCGGCGCGAGCGCCGTCTATCGTAAAGAATCCCCGAATCAACCCGTCAGGACGCGAGACGACCGTCTCGAACTCGACGGTACTCTCTGTTTCTCGGGCCCACTCGAGGAACTGGATCTCTCGGTCGCGGACGCGAAACTCGAGTTCGACGCCGCTGCGATCGACGAGGGCCGCTTTCGTCTCGATGGCGTGGATCGCGTGTCCAACCCACGCGCCGAGGTCCTCGAAGATCGCACGCTCCGTCTCGTCGAAGCCGTCGGGGTGCGTGCTGTACACCGCCAGTCCGCCATACGACCGCTCTTTGAACTCGAGGGGGACGCCGACGACGGAGCGAACCCCTCGAGCGATTGCGTCTTGCCGCCAGCGCTCGTTGCCCCCCGCTGCGACCAGCCGCCGAGCTAGTCGCGGTTCGTGGGTTCTGATCGCGACGGCCATCGGCTCGCCCTCACTGACGAGGACGTCCACGTCGGTCTCGAGGCTCTCGAGGTAGCGCTTTTCGGACCCGGCCGACGCTCGCTCACGAATCGACGCACCTATTTCGTCGTACTCGGCGATTCGAGCAAAGGCGTAGCGCTCGTTCGACACGATTCGTTCGCAGAGTCGTTTCTCGAGTTCGTCCCTGGTCCACGCCGTCGTCAGTACCCGTCCAACACCGCAGACGAGGTCGAGACTCTCGGCGAATCGATCAGTCGTCGCGGTTGCCTCCTCGAGCCGTCGTTCGCACGTTCGCTGTCGCCGATTCGCGTCGACGCGATCGAGTACCGTCCCTGCGATAGCGCCGGCGAGACGGACCAGCGCCCGATCGAACGGCGGGAACCGATTCGTAGCGGGCGCGCCGACGAGGAGCACGCCGTGTGCGCCGACCGGGACGACGACGCCACCGGCCTGCTCGGGCTCGTTGACGACCGTCGCCTGGGGGACGAGGTCGGCGACGAACACCGGCTCGCGGTCGAGAAACGCGTGCCAGACGGGTGCCGACGGGTCGTCGAAAGGAAGCGTCGACGCCGCATCCGCGAGTCGCGGCGTCGCCGCCCGCCGACGAAGGGTGTCCGCAGCCTCGTCGTAGAGATAGACGGAGACGGCGGCCAGTTCGTTCTCGTTTCCGATCGTCCCGACGAGCGCGTCACACACCGCCTGGGCGGAGACGGACGGCTCGTCGGCACCGATCGTGACGAGCGCTTCGAGTCCGGCGAACCGCCGTTCGAGGTCGGGTTCGTCGCGAGCCGCGGAGCCACCGGTCGAAATGGTTCGGCCGTCGAGGTCGAAGACGGAACACACGTATCGATCCGCGACCCCTTCGCCGAGCACCACGACCGCAGCGAACGTGTGTCCGTCGCGTCGAAGCGCGGGCGATTCCTCGGTCGCCCATCCGCGAGACGCTGCGCGTCTGCCAGCAGTCTCGATCCGTTCGGTTTCGTCGTCCGGAAACACGACGCGCCACGGTTTCCCGACCAGTTCCTCGCGGTCGTAGCCGTGCAACGCGGCGTAGCGTTCGCCCACGGCGACGAACGTGAGCGACTCGTCCAAGAGACAGGTTCCGTCGGTTACGTCGACGAGCGGGCGCGGCGATCGGTCACCGGCACTGCCGCCCTCGTCACCGACCGATAGCGCGACGCTCGAGGCGAGCAACCGGTATCCGGCGTCGGTTCGATCCGTTCGCAGGTAATCCGTCGCGCCCGCCGACAGCGCCTCGTCGATGACGTCCTCGGTTCGGCTCTCCGAGTAGACGATGTAGGGTAGTTTTGAGTCGGCTTCGCGGACGGTCCGCAGGCGGTCCAGACCGGCCCCGCCCGGCGTGTGAACCTCGTCGACGACGCAGTCGACCGCGTCGAGCAACTCGAGGACGTCGGCCGTCCCCGAGGCGACGGTGACGTCGATGCCGAACTCGTCTTCGAAGACGGCTCTAGCGTCGTCGTTCGACGAGCCATCGGTCTCGACGAAGAGGACGCGGATCGGGTCCTCCGAGTCGCCTGGCTCCCGCGTCGGTGTTGTACTACTCATCGACAGTCACGTCGTCCGGGTGGGTTCCACCGCTGTCGCTACCGCTCGCCCTCGCCGGCGCTCGTCCGATTGGCCGTACTCGGTTTCGAGTCTGTCGGCGGCTGGCTCGCGACGCTCTCTGGCGGACTCGTCCACACGACAGCTAGCAGGCGATACGGAGAGAGAAAGACGGGGCCGACGACCGTCGATCGCACCGACCGACGTACGTTATGCGGCGGGGATCACCCATCGATCGATCGTCTCACGACTCGAGTACCGGCGGTTTTCCGTACCGTTCCCGACGGCTATCCATCGATCCCGTCCAGCAGTTTGCTGAGCGCGACCGACGGCCGTATTTGAATCCCGACGCTATTCGGATCGGCTCGATTCCGTTTCGGACCGATACTAATTGTGCGTACGACTTTGCTTGCGTCTCCGTGAAGCCAATTCGGAGAACGATATGACCGAACGGGGACGCACCTACCCGACCGACGACGAACCTTCACCATCAACTGCGCTGACGCGAGCCCGATCGGCCGCGGTGGCGATTTCGATCTTCGGCCGTACGATGTTGCTGCTCACCGGCGGCGTCTCGCGACGACGAACGCTCGGGGTCGTCGGCGCCGCTCTCGCCGGCGCGTTCGGCGGGACGGCCGCTGCCGGCGGTGACGACGGCGCGGCCGGCAGCGAGGACGAGAGCGCCGGAACCGCCGGTGACGAGCCACCCGAGCGGTACGTCGTCGGCCTCGAAGCGGGAACGTCGACCGCCAACGTCGTCGAAGACGAGGCGACACTGTACCGCTCGCTGCAGTTCGAATCGGCCGGCAGCGTCCTCGTCGGCGAGTTCGATGAGGACGCACGCCAGGATCTCGAAACCCGTTCCGACGTCAGATACGTCGAGCGAGATCACGTCCGAAGGCCGATGGTTCGAAGCAGCACTGAATCGGCCGACGCCGTGGATCTGGCCGACGAGCAGAAGTCGCCGTGGGGCGTCGAACGCATCGGTGCGACGGCGTTTCACGGCTCGAACGAGGGTGACGGCGGGGCGTCCGTCGCGGTCCTCGACTCCGGTGTCGATCCCGAGCACGAGAGTCTCGAGGTCAGCGACGGCGAGGCGTTCGCCGAGTGCGGCGGCGCTTCCTGTGCGGCCGAGTGGGACGACGAAACCGGCCACGGGACCCACTGCGCGGGGACCATCGGCGCGCTGGACAACGGAACCGGCGTCGTCGGGGCCGTTCCGGGCGCCGACATCTGCGCGCTCAAGGTCCTCGCGGGCGATGGCTCCGGCTACGACTCGGACATCGCCGCCGCCATCGAGTGGTGTGCGGACAACGACATCGACGTCATCAACCTGAGCCTCGGCGGCAGCGACGAGGCGCAGGTGCTCGAAGACGCGCTGGCGTACGCCTACGAGCGCGGCGTGTTGATCGTCGCCGCGGCGGGCAACGACGGCTCCGTCGGCGGCGTCGACTACCCGGCTGGCTACGACGAGTGCATCGCCGTCGGTGCGACGGACGACCGCGACGAGGTGCCCGACTGGTCGGCTCGCGGCGACGGGATCGAACTCGTGGCACCCGGTGAAGACGTGCTGTCGACGAAACCCGACGACGAGTACGTCTCCCTCAGCGGGACGTCCATGTCGACGCCCCACGTCGCGGCCATCGGCGCGCAGCTGATGAGCCGGGGGCTTCCCCACGTCGAAAACGTGGACGACGTCGACGACCCTGGCGGCGCTCGCGCGGTGCTCCGAGAGACCGCCGAGGACGTCGGCTTCGACGAGGACGAACAGGGGTATGGCCTCCTCAACGCGTTCGACGCCTTCGAGCAACTCGAACCCGTCTCCACCGAGGACGTCACCGACGTTCGAGCAACCACCGCGACGCTCGTCGGTTCGTTTAGGTCGCTCGCGGACGACGCCAGTGAGGCGTCCTTTCGGTGGCGCGAGTCGGACGGGTCCGAGTGGACCGAGACCGATCCAGAATCGGTCGAGCCGGGCGACGAGTTCAGCACTTCCATCGACGGACTCTCGCCCGACACCGAGTACGACGTCCGTGCCGTCCTCGACGACGGCGACGAACCCGCCGCCGCGAACGTCGTGACCTTCGAAACGGGACTCGCGGACCTCGCCGTCGAGACCGACGAGGGCGAAAGCGTCGATCACCGGACGATACGCGCGGTCGGCGGTCTCAGGGGACTCGGTGACGCCGAGACCGTCGAGGTCGCCTGCGACGTTCGCCCGAACGGCGACGATGAGTGGGAGCGGACCGAGCCCGAGACGCTCGCGTCGATCGGATCGTTCGAAACCGAGGTCAACGGGCTCGAACCCGAAACCGAGTACGAGATCAGAGCGGTCGCCGCGGCCGAGTCGAACGGCGAGACGGCGACCGGCGACACAGCGACGGTCGAAACGGAGCCCGAGCCGGGGCTCCCGTCGATCGACCGATTCGAGCCGACCGACGACAGTTCGAGCCAGTTCGTCCGGTGTAACGTCAACTGGACGGTATCCGACCGCGACGAGGCGCTCGAATTCGTCGCGACCGAGTTACGCTACGCCGGCGACGACGAGGTCATCCACCGTATCGCATCCGAGATCGACGGCGGAGAAGAGAGCGGCATTCACACGGTCCGAAACAGCGACCGGTTCGACGGGGCCGGCGAGGAGTACGACGTGACGCTCACCGTCACCGACGCCGAGGGCAACGTCACCGAGGAAACGGACCGACTCACGCTCGACGAGCGGTCGCCGGCCCCCAGTATCGATCGATTCGAGATCGAGACGGACGACTTCCTCGGAACGCCCGAAGCCGTCGTCGAGTGGGCGGTCTCGGACGAAGGGGGCGAACTCGACGAGGTCGAACTCGAACTGCGACCCGCCGACGGGAGCGACGCCGTCGACACCGCGAACTCGATGGCGCGTGACGACGAGGCAACGGGGGAAGACTCGCTCAGAGCGGCCGACGACGCCGAAGCGGCCTACGACGTGACGATCCTCGCGACCGACTACTTCGAGCAGACGACCGAGGAAACGAAGCGAATCACCCTCGGCGAGTGATCGAACCGCCGCGCTCGGGCCGAGACGCCGCGTTGCCCGTGCTCACCGGCGGCGGCCGTCGGCCGACACGACCGTCGGATCGATGTCCGCCATCAACAGACCGAGTACTTCCGGGTTCGTCAGCTCGTACCCCATCCGCTCGCTCAACTCGCGTTTGATCGTTTCGAACCGGTCAGCCTTCGCGCCGTGTAGTTTGATATGTGTCGTCATGTCTACTCGTCTGCCGTTTCCGGGCTGGTGTGCAGGTATCACGGCCCACCGATGCCGGCTCGTATCGGCATGGACGGGTGAACACGACCTAAACCCCAGTCGAAGCAGCGGTGCCCCTCGGGAAGATAGGCGAACGGCCGTGACAGATACACCCGACTGACATCCCTGACGGCGACACTCCTCGTCGCTCGGTCTCCCTGAAAATCGATTACGGGACGTTTCGGATCGAAATCGCGTGCGTCGATCTGATCCACGCCCGTCTGCGGTGCTCGTCGTAGATCGTCACGCGACCGGCGTCGTCGGTTTCGGCGACGATAGTCGGCGGAACGGTCGGGTCAGTTGGGTCGGAACGGCGGCCGTCGGAAACGTCGTGTGGTGGCATAGTCCATCGTAGTACGGGAATTGATCGTCAACGCGGCGGTGTGTCGCTTCGTCTCCGTGCTCGTTTTCTCGTACGAGTGCCACCCGCATCCGTCGCGCGCCGAATCATCTCGGGATCGGGTACCGAGAGACGTTATCGGTCGCCAGCCCCGTCACTCGCGTTTTCGTCGAGAAACGCCGAAAGTAGTCCCTGGATCCCTTTTCGGAGGTGTTGATGGAGCGTCGCCGGAGAGATCTCCATCGACTCGGCGAGCTCCTCGGCGGTGATCGCGCGCGGCCAGTCGTAGTAGCCGGCGGCGTACGCCGACTCGATCGCCGACCGCTGTTTTTCCGTGATCCCGCTATCGACCGTCTGGCGGAACTCGGCCGCCGTCTGGATCGATCGATCGCGCTCTCGTTTCGCGACGAGATCGACGCGCTCGAACGATTCCTCGAACACGGAGACGACGCCGCGGACGTTCGCCGTCTGCGGGACTTCGAGAACGATACGTGCCTCCCCGTCCGTGACGACCGCAGATCGGAGGGTGGCCCCGCCTTCGAGCGCGATGTGGACCGTCGACGACGACGTGAGCGTCTGGAGGAGAACGCGGTCCTCGTCCGCCTGGACGACGCGCGCGTCTTCGATCTCCTCGGCGGTTGCGGCCACCTCGAGAACCGTGGCCGGATCGCTGCCCGTTATCGTATGGTAGTTGAGAACCTTTCTCCCTTCGATCGGAACCGAGCGTTCGAACCGACACTCGCAGCCGAGTTCCGATGAAACGCGGAAGTAGAACGACTCCGGATCGGTGATCTCGAACTCGAGTTCGATCACCGAATCCGACAGCAGGAGCGTCCGATCCCTGATCGCGTTGATCGCGAACCCCGTGACCTTGCCGAGCGACTCGAATCCGAGCAGCGTCTCGTCGCTGACGACCTCCTCCCCCGTGCCGTTTACCACTAGTACACCGAACAGTCGGTCGCCGTACGCGAGGGGTACCGCCGCCGTCGAGCGAGGTTCTGTGGCGGAGTCGTCTACGCCCGAGTGCCGTCGGTCGACGCGGTAGTGCGTGACGACCTCGACAGAGCCGGTTTCGATCATCCGCTCGACCGCGCCGTTGCCGATGCTCGAAACCGACATCTCGTTGATCGCCGCGAGATCCCTGTCCGAAATCGCCGCACCGACGCGCGTCGTGACCCGATCGGTGCTCGCCTCGATGTCGCCGATCCAGGCGCTGTGATACAGCTCAGAGTTCGCCAGACGGTCACAGATCGTCTGCTCGAGTTCCTCGCGCGTCGTCGCCTCGATGAGCTGTCGACCGATCTCCTGGACGAGCCTGTTGATCCGGTTGTGCGCCTCCAGGTGGTCGCGCTGCTGGCGCATCTCGTGCTCGTGGGTTCGCAACAACTGGACGCGCTCTGCCCGGTCGATCGCCGTCCCGACGTTGACTGTCAGCATTTCTGCCAGGTGTACGTCGCGGTCGTCGACCGTTTCATCGGTTCCGAGAACGATCGAGAGAACGCCGCGTGCGCCGATCGGAACGTGAACGCTCGGATATTCAGCACCGCCTCTCTCGGCCGAGGCGTCGGCTGGCAGCCGGTCGATCACCGTCCGTCCCTCGCGGAACGCGCGGCCGGCGAGCGTTGCCTCGAGATCGTACGCCGTGTGGGCCTCGACCAGCGCCTCCGCGTCGGCCGTGGGCGAAACGCACTCGAGGCGCTTCGTCTCGTCGTCCAACAGTCGAAGACACGCCCTATCGAACCCGAGCACGTCCTCGACCGTCCCGATCCCGATTCGGCCGATTGCGTCGACGTCGTCGGCGCTCATCAGCTCCCGAGCGACGTCGTTGAGCTGTTCGAGTTGGCGCTCGTTGGCTTTCCGCTCGGAGATGTCACGAACGATACAGACGAGCCCGCCGTCCTCGAGCGTCGAGAGCGTTATCTCGAGCGTTATCTCGTCCCCGTTCGCGCGGGTGCCGATGGCTTCTCCTCGCCACGAACCCCGCTCGGACAGCACCGGGCGCACCTCCGCCTCGAACCGTTCGACCTCGGACGCGGAAAACAGGCGCTTCCAGCTCGTTCCGACGAGTTCGCTGCCGTCGTCGTAGCCAAACAGGTTCGCGTGAACGTCGTTCATGAACGTGTATACGTCGTTCTCGTCCGTGATCGCCATCCCGTCGGCCGACCGTTCGAGGAGGGCGCGAAGTTCGACGGTCGGCTCGTGGGGCTCCCGCTTCTCGCGTGCGGGCCGTTCGTGGAAGG
Organism: Natrialbaceae archaeon A-arb3/5; assembly: GCA_046614585.1. Lineage (GTDB taxonomy): Archaea > Halobacteriota > Halobacteria > Halobacteriales > Natrialbaceae > JBKKHI01. Next base: position 397,903 of record JBKKHI010000001.1, read on the forward strand.
CGGCGACGAACCGGTGCTGGTCGGTACCGCCGATCCGTTTTAACGCGAGGGTCACGGGTATCCGTCGACCATTTCGGTGAGCGAGCGAGAGGTCGGTGCTGATCGTCTCGTCGGTCGTCGCTCGGTTCATGAGTCGTCCAATCGTCTCTCGTCGCTCCGTTGCGACGAGTTCGGCGATCGGCCGCTCGATTAACTCGTCGGGTTCGTACCCGAGCAGGTCCGCCGCGGCCCGGTTGGTGAAGACGACGAGTCCACTTTCTTCGAAGCAGACGACGCCCTCTGGAATGCCCGCAATCACCTCCTCGTAGAGCGTGTCGTCGACTCGAGGTGTCGGGATACTCATGATAGTGATAGAAACGCGTCCAATTGGCATAAATACGTTAGGAAGAATGTCGAAAATATCTTCGTTCAGAACGGTGAATGATAAGTGATTGATGCGTGCGTTCCCGTTATTGAACTCTCACACTAGCCGACTGGATTCGTCCGGCCAACGGTCACGCGGAAACTCGGTTCATGCGTCCACGATCGGACCATTCGTCCTCCTCTGAACGTTCTGCGGCGACCGACGAGGTCCCGACTCGTCGCCGAGCGTGTGTTAATCCATCGCGATGTACGTCTTCGTATCGGTCACACCATCGAGTTCCTGGATGTTCGACGAGGCAGCTTTGAGCACGTCGTACACCTCCTCGGCGTCGACCTCGACGATGATGTCGTAGTTGCCCGCGACGATGTGTGCGCTCGTCACTCGCTCGAGGTCCCTGATCGCCGAAAGCAGGTCTTCGGACTTTCCGGCAGCCGTCTTCACCATGATGAACGCATGAACCATCAGTCGCTGGTGTGGTACTCTGTCCCACGACTAAAGCCTTTGCCCGCTCGTGCTGATAGTATGTTACCGAGGCACAAAGTTATTGTCGAGGGCCAGCGTACGGGGTTGCATGCGGTTCGTGATCATCGGCGCTGGTCGGGTCGGGTTGCGCACAGCGCGTGTCTTGCGCGACGAGGACCACGAGGTAACGCTGATCGAACGCGACGAGGCCATGATCAGGCGGGCTCGCGAGGACGGGTTCGAGGTCGTCGACGGTGACGGCTCCCGCGAAACCGTTCTCGAGACAGCCGACATCGAGACCGCCGACGCGCTCGGTGCATTGACCAGCGATATAAACGTCAACTTCACCGCCTGCATGATCGCGAAACACCACGGCTGTCGAACGATCATGCGCATCGACGAGGCCTACCGCGAGGGAATTTATCGCAAGTACGCCACCGAGGTCGACGAGGTGATCTATCCCGAACGCCTCGGCGCGATCGGCGCGAAAAACGCGTTGCTTGGCGGAACGATTCGGGCGATCGCAGACATCGCCCCGCACCTGCAGGTCGTCGAGTTGACGATCACGGACCAGGCACCGGTCAACGGCTACACGATGGGCGAACTGGAACTGCCCGCGGACGCGACCGTCCTCGCGTTCGGGAAGGGAGAACGACCACTGGAGATTCCGGACGAAGACGAATCCCTCGAAGTCGGCGACCGGCTCGTCGTCCTGGCGGACTTCGAGGTGTTGAGCGAGATCAGACAGCTGCTCGTCGGCGAGACGGCGCGTCGAGCGGCCGCGAACGCGGGTTCGGGTACCGGAGGGATCAACTGATGGTTACAGCATTCGTTATGATCAAGGCGAACACGGGCGAGGCGGATCGACTTCGGGACGAAATAACGGCGATCGACGGCGTCGAGTCGGCACACATCGTCGCCGGCGACGTAGACATCATCGCAAAAGCGCAGGTCGGGACGCCAGCCGAGGTAAAGGATATTTCGGCGACACAGATTCAGGATATCGACGGCGTCGAAGACACGCAGACGTACATCGCGATGGACTAAGGCCCAACTTTTGCCCTGCGCGCGGTCGCTTCGCGACCGCACTCGGCAAAACTTGGATGAAAAGCACTCCTCCTTCCGTTCGTTCCTTCCAGTCACTCACATCAGTCGTCGGCCCGCTCGCTCCCTGCGGTCGCTCGCGGTCGAAGCGGTGGGTGGTGCCTGCCCTTCCCCGAGTCGCGCGCCGCTCGCGGTGCTCGCGGCGCACTCTCGGCCATAGAAATTGACTGCTTGTCGTGTGTGACGAGCTACATCGGCATGCCGCCACTGCCGCTGGAACCGTTCTCGCTGTCGGGACCGCTTTCGGCCGCCTGCTGGCCCCGACTCTGCGCGTTCTCGAGCAGTGTGGCTGCTTCGCCGCGGTACTCGTAGCCCGGGATTATCCCCTGTGCGAAGTTCCCCTCGACGTACTCGACGAGCGCCTTGGCGTCGTCGACGCCCTCGCCGGCGTCCCAGGCGAGGTACTCGAGCGTGACGGTCACGTCGTCGGTGGTCCGTTCGATGGTCGGTTCCTCGTGCGTGCTCGTCTGGGCGACCGTGAAGACGTCACCGAGTCGCCGCTCGAGCGTCTCGAACCAGCCGTCCTCGACGACCGGGGCGACGGCCTCGCCCGCGACGGCAGCGTCGAGCGTCGGAAGCACGACGGTGACCGAAAACCGGCCATCTCGCTTCCCCTCGGCGTCGTCCGCAGTGACGGCCGTCTCGAAGACGGTAGTCGTGAGTTCGTACCCCTCGTCGGTCGGCGCGAACGCATCGTGGGAATCGAGCGCTCGCTCGACGGGCGACGGAAGTTCGGTCATTGTCGTATCGAACGGTCGTGAGGAAAAAGGGTGTTGCGTTGTTCGACCCGATGGCGAGATCAGTGGAGTAGAAGACAGGTAATACTGTACGAACAGTAACTGTTTCACCGCAGTAGGGTGCTGTTTCTGTCGAAAACACCATACATAACTACAACGGATATCGACGTTTCTCGCCGGCATGTCCATCGACAGACATGCCGCCGAACGTCGCCGCTTTGCCCGCCTCCTCGGTATCGACGGAAAACTCGGGTCGGGCTTGCCGATCGGGACTCGGTCCGATGCGTCCGACGAGTCGAACGAGGTCGGTGACACGCGACGCCGGACCGACGAGCCGGACGCCGACGACGTTAGGACACCTCGCGATCCGACAGGAACGAGTTGAGCGCCGTCGCGACCTCCTCGAAATCTTTGACGGTGAGGCCGTCGGTCGTGGCGAAGACGCCCTCGCTGTCGTTCGTCACGCGGATCAAAAACCCGTTGTCGAAGACGCGAATGGTGTAGTTGTACTCCCCGAGTTCGGAGTTTTCGTAGGCCGTCTGTGCGGTCTTGAAGCCGCGCCACTCGTGACCGATGAACGTCGAGAGGTCTGCGTCTCGCTCTAAGTCGTCACGGAGGTAGAGCTGCTCGTAGTCGTCACGGGTGAAGTACGTGACCGACCGAAGGCTATCGCCGACGGCCGTCCGGCAGGTCGTGACGATCTGGTCCGCTGCCCCTGACGTGAGTAGGCCTGTCGCCATACGTGGGTGGTTGGACTGTGACACCTTAACATCGTGGGCCAGTGTCGGAACGCGATACTATCGGGCGGCGACCGGTCGGACGATCAGGCGCTTTCGATCGCCCGGTCGAGGTCGGCGATCACGTCGTCGACGTCCTCGATGCCGACCGAGATGCGTACGAGGTCGTCCGTCGTTCCGCTCGCGAGCTTTTCCTCCTCGGTGAGTTGCTGGTGGGTCGTGCTTGCGGGATGGATGATCAGCGTCTTCGCGTCGCCGACGTTGGCGAGCAGACTGGCGAGATTCACTTCGTTGCAGACGGTCTCGGCGGCGTCGTAGCCGCCTTCGAGACCGAAGGTTATCATGCCGCCGTACCCCCCATCGAGGTACTTCGTCGCGTTCTCGTGGGTCTCGTGACTCTCGAGGCCGGGGTAGTTGACCCACGCGACGTCGTCGTGGTCGTCGAGGTACTCGGCGACGGCCATCGCGTTCTCGCAGTGTTTTTCCATCCGAAGCGGCAGCGACTCGAGTTTCTGGAGGGTAACCCAGGCGTCAAAGGGCGACTGTTGATTACCCAGATCGCGCAGGCCGCGGGTTCGAGCGGCGATGGCGAATGCTTGGTCGCCGAACGTCTCGAAGAAGTTGATGCCGTGGTAGGCCGGATTCGGTTCGGTAAGTTCGGGATACTCGCCCTCGTCCCACGGGAACGAGCCGCCGTCGACGAGGATGCCGCCGACTGTCGAGCCCGCACCGTGGATCCACTTCGTCGTCGAGTTCCAGACGAGGTCCGCGCCGTGTTCGAGCGGTCGGCACAGGTAGGGGGTCGCGAACGTGTTGTCGACGAACAGCGGTACGTCGTGATCGTGAGCGATATCGGCGATACGCTCGATATCCGGCGTCACTAATGCAGGATTACCGATCGTCTCCAGGTGGACGAACGCGGTGTCATCGTCGATGGCTTCCTCGTAGGCCTCGTAATCGAGCGTATCGACGAACTTCGTCTCGATCCCGCGTTTTGCGACGGTGTGGGTGAGGTAGGTGTACGTGCCGCCGTACAGCGACGACGCGGAAACGATGTTGTCCCCGACATCGGCCAGAATGAAGGTTGCAAGGTCGAACGACGCCATCCCCGAGGACGTTGCGAGCGCGCCGACGCCGCCCTCGAGCGTCGCGATGCGTTCCTCTAACATCGCGTTCGTCGGGTTCATGATCCGCGAGTAGATGTTTCCGAACTCCTCTAACCCGAACAGAGCGGCGGCGTGATCGGTGTCCTCGAACTCGTAGGAGGTCGTCTGGTAGAGCGGTGGTGCTCGAGCACCAGTCGTCGGGTCAGCTTCCTGGCCGGCGTGGACGCTGTCGGTGGCAAACTCGTGGCTGTTTGTATCGTCACTCATGTTCGTGATAACTCAGAGGAGACAGTAAAGCGTTGTTGCAAACGCTCCAAATCGACCTCCTGCAGTTTGATAACACGAGTCACATAAATGGGGTACCGACCGTCGCATCAGTCTGACTCGGGTTCTGTGACGAATTCGAACCGTGCGCCGCCGTCCTCGCTGGCAGCGACGGAGATCGTCCAGCCATGGGCATCGACAACGGTTTCGACGATCGAAAGCCCGAGGCCGGTGCCGTCACCGCCAGTGTAGCCCTCTTCGAATATCCGTTCACGTTCGTCGGGCGGAATCCCTGGCCCATCGTCCATCACCGCGAATCCATCATCAGTTTCCGCGACACACATCGTAATTGTCGGTCCGGCGTGTTCGATCGCGTTCCGGATGAGGTTCTCGAACGCCTGCTGGAGGCGCCCGGGATCTCCCTCGACGTGTCCCAAACCGTCCGTTTCGAGTCGTGCATCCGCCGTATCGACAGCGGCCCAGGCGTTTCGCACAACCTCCTCGAGATCGACCGACCGGCGCTCGTCGAGATCGCTTTTCTGGCGAGCGAGCGTCAGGAGATCGTCAATCATCGTCTCCATGCGTTCGGCGGCGACGGAGACGTCTTCGATATAGGTCGGATCATCCGTCTCTTCGATCAGGTCAGCGTACCCAGAGAGGACATTGAGCGGGTTCCGAAGATCGTGACTGATAACCGAGATGAACCGTTCGAGGCGTTCGTTCTGTCGAGCGAGTTCCCGACGCCGCCGTTCTCGATCGAGCGTGTAGCCGATGAGTTCGCCGAGCGCCTGGACCTGCTGGCGCAGCGACCGCGGCCAGGGGCGTCTGGTTTCCTGTTCGATAACGAGTGCACCCTCGAACTCCCAGTCGACGATGATGGGAACCGCAAGCAGCGATTCGAGGCTGTGATCCCGAAGGTATCGACGTGTCCCGGCCGCTGTCTCTTCGCCTTCATCACTCGCGTCCGGTGGAATTCCGAGATCGCCGACGAACTCCTCGGGAAGCTCGATATCGAGTTCGTCGTCGGATTCCGCCGGAATCGCGTACGGGCTAAACGCCGTCGACAGCGTTTCGAAGCCGGGAAACGACGCTGCGTCGATCGGCTCCGAGAGACAGGTGGAAACCGACTTCCGCGCCCAGCAGTGTGTCTTCTCGAACGTCTCGTCCTGATAGTCGAACACCAGACATCGATCCGCATCGAGCCGTCGGCCGACCTGTTCGAGCCCCCACTCGATCTCAACGTCGGTCTCGTCGGGCGCTGCCCCCATCAGCGACCGGGAAATCTCGAGTACCGTCTCCCTGATATCCGAAATCGAGCGCCGGTAGTACTCGTCGATTCGAGTCCGAAGGCAATCGATTTCGTCCTGGTGAACGAATCCGTCAGACGTCTCTCGGGAAACGATATCTGCCGTTTCGAGCCGAAGCATCGACTCGAGCACCGGCGTCTGCGGTGCGGAGCCGAACCGAATAACCGGGAGTTCGGGTCTGTGCGCTCGGACGTATTCGAGCAGTTCACACACCGTCTGCGCGTCGAACCCGTCGCCGACGACCAGACAGTCGACGTCTTCCTCGAGTTCCTCGTGGATCGTCGACTGATCCTCCGTCGTCGTTACCCGATAGGTCGGACGCAACTCGTCGCGGACTCGCGTTTGAGTGGTCCGCGTCGGGTCCGCATAGAGCACGTGAAACGAACGACGGGATCCTCTCCCGTCGCCGTGGTCTTGATCGCGGAGTTCGGATTGTCTTGAATCTCGACTCATGGTTTCCTGCTGAACACTCCGTTCACGCACCCATCGCGGCCTCACTAGATTCCAGTTGCAACTTCCGTGCACTCACCGTTTGGTCCGGACACCATGCCGACCGGGCAAACCGTACGCGCTTTCGACTGTGGGCAGGACACGCGACGCTCACGGATATTCACGCCAAGCTGACTGTCGTCCCCATCCGGAATCCAAGCGGTCACAACTCCTGTGGATCATCGCTACCCCCAGAAATCGATTTCCGGATTCGAGCCCCCATATTGCAACTGAAGCCCGTTCCACGTGTTTCCATACAACTCGGTTGATACTATGATTGATCAGAGTAGTTACGATAAAGATAACGGCCAACTGGCACAAGTTCTATAGTAACAACTGCAACTATTCACACACTGATCGCCGACCTGTCTGGCGATCAGGTGTGCACTGACTTGCAGTGGCTACTATAGCCTTACAGAACACCTGTGAGAGCGAACACTCCGGTAAACGGATCTCGAAGCAACACGAGCGCGATTCCAGCAACGATAACAGCGATCGTCCAGACGAACATGATGTACATCGTCTCTCGGACGAACTCTTCGTCGTCGGCAGCCATCATCGATTGATTGTTACTCATACGCCTGTATTTCTTCGGCAGTAACATAATAGTATACACACGCAGTGAAATCGAGAGACGGCCACAGACCGACAGCTTACGTGCACATCCTCGCCGATAGCACGGTGGGCTGTAGAGCGAGAGTGTCAAAACTGGGTACCCACTGCTCGTCCCGCCGTCGTCTCGTTCGTGGGCACAGAGTACCCGTTCACACGGTTCGCGGACGCTCTGATACCCGCACGATCGCTATTCTGCGATTCGGAACGAAGCTATGTGTCTGAAAGCCACGTACTCATTTCGAGCCATACCCACTTCGAGCCGGACCCGCCCAATCCTCCAATCGGGTGCGCACCGACTATCAATGTACGAAAGATGCATCATGCGTTCAACTGCCGTGCGCCGTGCAGTGTTCGAAACCGTCTACCGCTCGAAATTGGAACGAACGGTCGAGAAAAAAGCAAGGCTTATTCGGCGTTCAGGGCAACTGACGGGACGATGAAGGTTTCCGTCGTCATCTGTACGTACGCGATGGACCGGTACGAGGTCTTCTCGGAGTGCGTCGACAGCGTGCTCGCCCAGACGTACGACTCGCTCGAAGTCGTTATCGTCGTCGACGGCAACGAGGCGGTCTTCAACCGCGTCTGCGAGGACTACGGAGGCCTCGACGGTGTCGTCCTCCACTGCAACGAATCGAATCGGGGAATCTCCTACAGCCGCACGCGAGGCGCAGAGTTCGCCACCGGCGACGTCGTCGCGTTTATCGACGACGACGGCGTCGCGGAACCGGACTGGATCGCCGAACTCGCCAGCGTCTACGCCGACACCGACGCCATCGCCGTCGGCGGCCACGCCAAACCCGACTGGGTGACCGAAAAACCGGATTTCTTCCCCGACGAGTTCTACTGGCTCGTCGGCTGTGACGAACGCGGCATGGGAGAGCACATGGACGAACTCCGGAACACGTACGGCTCGAACATCTCCTACCGCCGAGACGTCTTCTTGAACGTCGGCGGCTACGACGAGAACACGGGCCGACACGGCGACCGCCACATCCAGGCCCACGAGGCGCCCGTCTGCATTCGGATCGCGAACAAATACGGCAAGGGCGTCATCTATAACAGAAACGCCGTCGTCAACCACAAGCTGTTCGACTACCGCGGCGACTTTCGCTGGCTGGTGTTCCGGTCGTTCTGGCAGGGCTACTCGAAACGAATCATGGATCTGCTACTGCCCGAAGCCTCCGGGGACAAGAACGAGTATTTGGGGCAACTTATGCTCGAGTTCGTTCCCGATCGGATCGGGAAGCTGATTCGTGATCCCTCGTCGGCGAAGGCGAAGCAGCTGGTGACGATCTTTATCTTTACGGCGGCGGTCGGGTTCGGGTACCTGTACGGATTGGCTGACGTCGATCGGTCTACGTTGACGACCGATCACGACGGCTCGGTCGACACATAGGACTCGATCGTTGGCGGTTTGTACACGACCAAACTCTTACAGTCGATTCGTCACCTATATCCGAGCGATGGCGACTACGCAGTATCGAATCGTCGCTGGGACCGACTCCGATATTCACGACGAGCCGCATCTCCCCGAGAGCCGGCTTACCGTCAGAGAAATTCACGCCCACGTCGACGAACGAGGTCTCCGTCCAGAAACGATTGCCGATCGTTTCAATCTCGACATCGCTGACGTGTACGAGGCCCTCGCGTACTATCATTCCAATCCCGAAGAAATGCGTGCGGCCGAACAGCGATACGAGCGCGCGAACGCGGTCGCAAGTGAACGGTCCTCGATGACACCGCCGAACGACGAATAATCTTCAACAGAGCGGCGATACAAAGAGTTCCGGGTGCTATCGCTTATGCAGTCCGTCGTCCAGTTTCTCAGACCCAGCCGTCGGGAACGTGCCACACTCGTCCGCGTAAATCGTCGACGTGACGGTCGATTCGTCGAATCGCAGTTACTGCGTCACGTGGTGGCGTCCGTTGTTCGACCAGAAAGAGCACACCTGGATGCTCTTCGAACTCGAAGAAGTCATCGTCGTTCGTAAGCAAGACTCGTTCGCTGTCCTGGCAGTAGGTAACGATCCCGGCGTCCTCGAAGCCGAGCTCGAGTTCGTCCTGCACGCGAACGACGTCGTATCCTTCCTGCTCTAAGAGTTCGGTGAGAGAGCGTTTGATATTCTCGTCGACGCAGCGCTTCATCGCGTTTCGGATACCGAGTTCGGTAATGGCTGGCGGTTCCGACTCTCACGTCGTCGTTCGTCACGGCGCTCCCGATAGGAACGCAGCTCGTCGACGTTGTCGTAGTAGTACGCGAGTGCACGGTAGACGTCGGCCAGATCGAGCGCGAACTCCGTCGCGACCGTCTCCGGATCCATTCCCTCCTCGTGGATCCACTCGACGATCTGAACGACGCTGATTCGCCGGCCATCGATCCGAGGCTGGCCTCCCATCACACCCTCGGTCGAAGCGATCTCGCTCATAGCAGACGGTTGTCTCCGATCGATCATAAACCGTCGGCCTCGAGATCTGTTCACCGAATCGCCGATACAAGACCTCCGGGTGCTATCGGATCGAGCGGGCCGTCGTCGCTTTCTATGCGGGTTCGTCCTCGCATACTCGAGGTCGCCATCGAACTCGAGGGGAACCGAGACGGTTCGCCCATCCCTCCCCAATCTCGTACCGCGTCAACGCGGTCGACAAGGTGCAGACAACCGCCATGATGTCTGCTCGAGTCCAAGGCAGACACAGCGTTCTTCCGTAGGTCTGGTGGAACTCGGCTGCTATAGTAACAACTGCAACGATTTACACACTGATCGCCGACCTGTCTGGCGATCAGGTGTGCAATGACTTGCAGTGGCTACTATAGAACGTATCCGACAGGTGGCAGACTCACTCGACTCGTCGAATCGAGATTGAATACTGGCCGCGATGCTCGCGAATTCGTCAACCTATATCGGATATGCCTGATTAACGGAGATATATTTGGGCCACTAATATGCCAAAATGCCTTTCGACAGACTTAGGCACGTGCGCAACAGTTGCGTAGTCAAATGGATCCTGCCGATTTTGAGGACGGGCCGGGATGGATCGACCCATACGAGGAGATCCCCTGCTATCAGCCTGCCGGCCTCCCACCGGAGGTCTCGTACACTGACGACATCCTCCGCGCTTACGGAGACGCACGCTATGCACTCGGACAGCTCTCGACACTCCACGACGACATCGAGAACGAGAACCTCCTCATCGCTCCGTTTGTCGTCCGTGAGGCGGCGATGAGCTCGCAAATCGAAGGCACTGATGTCACTGTCTCCGATATCGTCCTTCACAATCTCGACGACGACCCAGAGCGTTCAGCAGCCACGCTGCGGGATATCCGGGAAGCGTATAATTACGTCGAGGCGATCCGAACAGGCTTCGATGCCCTAGACGACGGCGGACAGATCGATCAGGAACTCCTCTGTGACCTCCACGAATCGTTACTGGTCGACGTCCGTGGCGAGAACAAGCGTCCGGGATACATTCGAGACGAGATCCCCGTGATGATCGGCCCGGACAACCACATCGAAAACGCTCGATTCGTTCCGGCAAATCCAAACAGTGTCGCGCTCCTCCTCGATCAGTTGGTATCCTATATCAGAAACGGGAGCTACCCGCCGCTGATCGATATCGCTATTACACACTATCAGTTCGAGACGATTCACCCGTTCCGGGATGGGAATGGACGACTCGGACGGCTTCTCATCATGTTACAGCTGTATCAGGCGAATCTCCTCTCCGAGCCGTATCTGTATCTCTCGGCGTATTTCAACCACTACCGAACGGAATACTTCGACCGTCTCCTCGCCGTGAGTCAACACGGTGAGTGGGAATCGTGGATCGCGTTCGTCCTGAACGCAATCGCCGAACAGGCTATCGATGCCTACCAGTGTGGCGTCGAACTCGTGTCGCTGCGCACCGACTACCGGAGTCGATTCCCGAACAGTCCCGCAGTCCGGGATGTGATCGACCAGCTGTTCGAAGAGCCGTATCTGCAGGCCCCGCGTGCAATCGACGCCACCGGGCGCTCACGACAGGCAGTCTACGACGCAATCGAGACGCTCAGCGACGACGAAATCATCGTCGAGCTGACCGATAAAGAGCGAAACAGAGTGTACAAAGCACCAGAGATCCTCGCCCACGTCGAATCTCCGTGAGTGGTATCACGCCAGCAAGATATCGGCCACGTCACTCGGTGCGTCGATCGACCCCCTCCTGTCTCCAACGACTGGCCGAGACACCGACCGTCGCGTTCTATCGTCTCGAGCGAGCCTCGTCGCGTCCTCGACGTTAGGACTCCAGTCGAGAGGTGCCCTCGAGGTCGTCAGATTATCATCGACAGAAACGAGGTGAGTTTCGATCGCACGCGAGGCGACGCCGATCGCTTTCCCGAACAGTCCACTCGTTCGTCACAGCCGAGGAACGCGGAATGGACAAGCACATGGAGGACTTGCAGACCACGTACGGCTTCGGGGTCGTCTGTCGTCCATCGACGGCGGCCGAGGCCTACTCCTGCGGTACCACGAGTGGCTGAACAGGCACAATCGTGACGACGAGACGAGAGCGGAGACGCTTCGGCGGCTGACGCGAGATTCCCACTCGGACGAGGCCACCGGGCTACTCACGACCGATGAGGTCGAGGCGATAACAACCTCCGTGGAGGAGCTTCGGGACAGAGATGCCGACCGAAAGCGACGGGCGCGAGATGCCTTTGCGAGCGACGATTGATCCTCGATGGTGACTGAAAAGCGGCGATCCGTTGCAGACGGTGTGACGGAATCGAATCGGTTGCACTCGATCACGTGTCGTCGACGTCGTCCAGAATCTCGTGATAGAGATCGTCGCTGATCCAGAACCCGTTCCGTCGAAGTCGATCGAGTTCGGTTCGAAGATCGATCCGGTCGTTTTTCGCCGCTCGAAGCAAGACGCCGATCACGCCCGTGATCGTGAGTTCGTGTCGTCGTGCCACCTGTCGTGCGTCCCGTTCGTCCAGCAGGACGAGCTCCGCGTCCGTTTCGATGGCGTAGGCCAGTGCTGCAGTCTCGCCGAGGTCGAGTTCGCGACGAAGTTCGACGAACAGATCCGACGGCTCGACTGGGACGACTACGAGAACACCCTCCTCACGAAGCGAACGGAGGGTCTCGAGACCGTCGCTTCCCGACTCCAGTTCTTCCCACACCTGCTCCGGCGTCGTGATCGTGGCGAACTGATCTCGAAGGAGATCGAGACGACCGATCACTGCTAGATTGAGGAGCGGAGACGTATCGCTGACGACGAGGTCATCGTCGGGCATACGCTCGGTCTTCCTCGAGTTCCTCGAGAGTATAGTGACGGTCAACCTCTCGATCGCCGAGCAGACGATGGAAGTCAGGACGGGACAGTCCGGACAGTTCTCTCGCCTTACCGACCGAGAGGATGCCTTCGCGATACAGCGCCACAGCTAACTCTCGTCTCAGGACTTCGTCCCGTTTCCCCTCGGGAACGTTCAGGGAATCGTATACGTCTCCTGGAACGTCGATCGATCCCATATCATCGCAAACGGCTGGCCGATACAAAGACCTTCGGACCCCACCGACTCAAGCGGGCCGCCGTCGCCTTCTCTGCAGGTTAGTCCTCGAGTCGGGGCACTCCCCCGAGGTCGGTTCGTCGCTCGCCGGTGAGATACTCCTGGTAGTAGCCGAGACCGCGCACGCCGGTGAGAAACGTCGAGAGCGCACTGAAGGCAACTCGGTCCGTCGTCTCGAGGTCACGGTCGGGCGACTTGATCCCGCTCGGCCGCGGCGGGACCCCCGGCGTGTCGTAGCGGTCGGGGTGATACCGCTGGAGCTGACAGAGCCCGCGGCCGACGCGACGGTCTTTTTTGACGAGTTCCCGGATCGAGTTTCTCGTCGGGTGGAACATCGTGACGTCCTCGGCGAAGTGCATGTCGTAACCCGCCTCGTGGACCCGGTTGCCGAACTCCTTGTCGCCGCCGGAGACGAGTCGGTGATCGAACAGGCCGACGTCCTCGAAGACCTCGCGGCGGACGAACAGACAGCACGTCGGGGCGAACTGCTGGTGCTCGATGTACTGCTCGATGGGAAAGCCGGTGTGGTGATCGTAGCGGGCCGCGAGGGAGGGGTCGTTTGGAAGGGTGAGCTCGACGTTGCAGCCCATGTAGTCGGCGTCTTGGTTTTGGAAGGTGGCGAGGGCGGACTCGAGCCAGTCCTCGGGAACGGTCATGTCCGCGTCGACGAACGCGAGGATCTCGGAGTCGGTGTTTCGGATGCCGGTGTTTCGGGCGGCGTAGGAGGACTGGATGTCCGTTTCGTGGTGGAGGGAGATTCGCTCGTCGTTATAGGAGTCGACGACTTCGGGGGTGCGGTCGGTGGAGTCGTTATCGACGACGGTGATTTGATAGTTCGTGGTGGTTTGGGTGCGGAGGGACTCGAGGGTGGATTGGATGCCTTCAGGCTCGTTGTAGACGGGGACGACGATCGAAACCATTCAGATATCCGTACGTTTCGATCGACGTTGGGAAAGCGTTTCGCGAATTGTCCCGTAGCTCTGGGTAAGTTTCAAAACGTACTCAAGCAGGTAGAAGCCGACGAGTGATGGAAGCGAGACGTCCTGCCCTGAGAAGCGCTGTCGGAGACGGAACGGGCTCGGCGGAAGGAAGTTGATCGGGTGCAGCGGATGGGGATCGCTGAGCTCCGGATGGTACCGTCGTTTCTGTGCACGACCTCGTCCGATCCGAAGCGCCTTCGAGTGGAGCGCGTCCCAGGACTCTCGAGCCGGGTGATAGGCGGTCACGTCCTCGGCGTACCCTTGGTCGAAGCCAGCACAGTGGACGCGCTGGCCGAACTCCTTGTCGCCGCCGGACTCAAGGCGCTCGTCGAACAAGCCGACTTCCTCGAAAACCTCGCGCCTGACCGCGAGGGCACAGGTTGGTGCGAAATGTTTGTCCTCGAGGTAGGTTTCGACGGGGAACGACAGGGACTGTTCGTAACGCTCCCAGAAATTGGGCTGGTCGTCGGCGACGACTTCGACGTTACAGCCGAGGTAGTCGTACTCGTTGGACTTGAGGACTTTGACCATTTCTTCGATCCAGGTTTCTGGGACCCACATATCTGCATCGAGGAAGAGAATAATTTCACCGGTTGCGTGTTCGATACCGTTGTTGCGGGCGGCATAGGAGGATTGTACTGATACCTCTTTTTGTGGATAGACGAAATCTGGGTAGTTAGATTCTACCTCACCAATCATATTGGAAGTGTTGTCTGTCGAGTTATTATCGACTGGAAGAACCTCATATATATTTGTTGTCTGGTCCATAAGTGATTTAAGGGTGACATGTACCCCTTCGGGGTCATTATATACGGGCATTATAACTGATGCTTTTGGAGAAATATTGTCTATCTGCATTCAGATAATAGCTATTAGGCCAATAGATATAGGGGTTCTGGAGTTCAACCAAGTTTGAAACCAGTTGTAGGAATCCTTCTATATATGTGATTAGTGGATACGTTGGTAAGTAGTCTAACGCTTGCTCATCAAAACCTACGACTCCAAAATTGTATTAAGGTCTACTAACTATAGACACACAATGACCAGAATTGTTGAACTCTATAAGGATGGTGGTCTTTCGGAAGTAATTAGGGGTATAACTGATTTCGGATATTATCGATCTATTAAAGTAAAAGACCGGCTTCGCCGACTTCCGATCCAACTTAGATATCGCGGCAAAACAATCAAACGCGATGTAAACGGGTTCCAGATGTATCTTGACGTCTCTGACGGTGGAATCGCTACCGATCTCGCGCTGGATGGCCTCCGTGAACCTGTCGCCACGAAAGCCTACGAGGCGCAACTACGGCGATTACAGAAGGAAACGAATGAAACTCCTGTAATAGCGGATGTCGGGGCGAATATTGGCTATACGGTCCTAACTGCAGCGAGTGCTCTGGACGGACAAGTGCATATCTACGCAGCCGAGCCAGTACCCGAGAATATCGAGAAGTTACGGAAGAACATAGAATTAAATGGCTATGAGGAGGTTGTCACGATTGACCAGTTGGCTATCGATCGGGAGGTAGGTCAACGGATACTCAATCTCTCAACACATTCGAATCTTCATTCCTTTCGTACGGATGATGGAACACACCTAAAAAAATTAGAAACAGATGAATCCATCGAGGTAGAGACGGTCCCGTTGTCAGAATGGATACGAACACATGATTTTGAACCAAGTGACATCAATGCTCTACGGATGGACGTCGAAGGTCATGAGGCAGATGTACTAGCCTCTGGTGCGGAAATTCTCCGGGCAGATTCACCACTTATACTCCAGATAGAGTTTCACAAACGATTACTTGAACCCGATGAGGTAACGTATCTGATTAATCTCTTACGAGACTCAGAATTTGAGATTCAAGCCTGTGCTCAAAATAAAAACCAAGTAAAGGCAGATAGCTGGGAAGTACTGAATGAGTATACCTACCTTCAGGTTGTTGCCACGAAAGGTTTCTAATTAAGTTTGAGTGATTAAATTTCGACCTCTATATTGGGAAGTCCAACTAAAAATGAAATGACTGATAGTTGGTCAATATCATTAACCGCTGAAGACCCAAGCAAATGCTGATCTGAGTTCGATGATGTACTCAAATCTAATGCAATATAGGAAGCCGCACTATCAATATCGTTATTAAAACTAATACTAGTCCATGCTGCGTTTGTTCCAGGTATTATACTCCCATATAACACTTCTTTACATTCCTCTATGAAGGGTGAGTTTGCTATCTTCTCAAACAATTCTGTTCTCCAGAAATGATGATCAGGAACAGACTCTTTTATTTGGGCTAATCCCCGTAAGTTTATGCACTGGTAGCCGATCTCCTTTTTCCTCCGCTTAGTGGAACGTGAGTAATAATGATGAACAGCCTCATTTAGTAGTAGACGCCAATGTCTAGGCTCACGAACGGTCGCCGTGATGGACTTAAACGGTGACGGGCGAATATAATGTTTAATCAGTCCGTCAGAATGTAGCCGCATATTTTCTTTTAGGTGATTGAGGAAAGTATTAATTCGATCAGTGGCCAGTTGGGACTCAGGAATCAACTCAGCACATCCCGCTGCAAACAGAATCTGGTGGTTCAGTGTTCTGTCAAAGGAAAGTCTCTCACCGGTGATTTCTACTCGTTCCCAGATCCCGAGGTCTTCGTTGAATGGATGGAGTTCGAAAACTTCCTTTGCTGCTTCAATAGCGTCATCTCGTTCGAGTATCAATCCTGCATGTGTGAGCGCCCTGATTGGATACGCTTGACCTACTAACCCGTTGCAGTGATCTTTCCCCGAGGCATTCCGGCAGTGAAATGTATATCCGTGTGGACGTAACTCTTCGTTTAAGAGATAATCTACCGCGGTGTTCGTTGCGTCTCGAAATTTCTTGTTATTGGTTATCTCGTATGCTTCTGATAGAACGATCGTCCATTGAGAAGTCGTCCGCACCGGCGTTTCAGGCTCGTCGTATGTATAATTCCGTCCCGAAGGAAACGACCCGCCCTCGCGTTGGAGTTCGAGTGCGGCCCGTGCGCTTCGCTCGAGCAACTCGTATGTCGTGATCGTCTCCCCTTCGGAATCAGGCGCGGAGTCGGACATTCGTCGTGTTCGGACTATAACGTGGCGACTGCATAAACCTCTCGGAGCACTCCGACTCGACGCCGTCACGATCAGCGCTGTCGATCGGACACTTCGAATTGAGACGAGAGCTGATTCGCGCTTCAGTATAGGACCTCACGCGCTCCGCGTTCGGAATATACTTCTTTAGCGCGCTCAAATGCACCAGTCATACAGAGAGAACGTTCCAAACCACTAAAGGTTGTATCGGCTCTCCCTTGCAGTACGGATACGGCTCTACGATGAATTTATTTCAACTCGTAACGAGAGCACGACGAACCTATCGGACCGAGGGTTTTCTACCGACGATCGAAAAGTCCCTCCGCTTCGTCCCTCGACATTGCCGCCACGTACTCGGGACCAAAGGTCTCTATGGAAGCCTTCGCTACCGACAACTGCTCATCTGGTGGAACTCCCGGTCACACTCCGCCATCGCTGATCCCTTCAAAATCGTTCGCGTCGATCCGTCCGAGATCACCCACGTCACCGGTCGCGGTCCGAATCCGGGGCGCTTCCAGTGGCAGGATCTCGGGAAAATTCAGAGCGGTGACTGGGACCGAGGCGACGAGCGCGTCGAGGACCTCCCGGTCGTCCAGGCGCTCCGAGATCGTTTCGAGGACGGCAACGATTGGGACGATATCAAGTTTATTCAGCACGTCCTCGAGCAAGCCGAACGCGGGAACGTCATCTGGCGAGGCTGTGCGTGCGAAGAGGACGTTCGCGAGGCGTGCGCTCGAGTTGATCAACTCTACGAGCACATCAGAGACAATGGCTACCAGACCAAGCGTGAACTCGTCGAGCACGGGGACGAACGTCCGGACAAGTACGTCGACGGCGATCGATTCAACTGCTACGACGAGGTCGTCGTCGATATCGGCCGTGACGGTCAGTTTCTCTTCGTTGACGGAAGACACCGACTTGCAATCGCGAAGATTCTCGGAATCGCTGAAATCCCTGTTCGCATCTCGGCTCGACACGAGCAATGGCAACAAATCCGGGACACTGTTGCGAATGCAGACGATTTAGAGGCGCTCCCCGAATCCGTTAGGAGGCACGTGGACCACCCAGATCTTACAGATCTTCTCGAAGACGATGGAACCGAAAAAGGGTAGAGCGTTCTCCGATAACTGATGGAAAACCAATGCCTCGAAACCTGAGGAAGTCGCTGCTGACCGAGGCATATACTCACTTCCGTCGTGAAGGCCCTCGAGAAAGCATAAAAGCCGCACTCCGTCGAGTAAACGCTAGCTACGAGGGCTATTACTACTACGCGAATTATCGGTTCAAGAAACTGCGTGGACAGCGTTGCGTCGACGAACCCGACCTTTTCCAAACGCTCACTGTTGATCCAAACTCGATCGTGGCGTTGCCGACGCGTCGTTTCGACAAGTGGGAGAACATGGGAGAGATACGGAGCGGAGACTGGGACCGACCCGATGGAACGTATGACGAGCGCCCACTGGTGCAGGCGTTACGAGCACGGTTTGAAGATGGCAAAGCGTGGGACGATCTAGAATACGTCCGGCGAAAACTCGAGATCGTCCGATCCGGAGAATCGACCTGGAACGGCTGTCGAAGTCCAGCCGATATCCGAAGCCGATGTGAGCAACTCGATCGGCTCTATGAGACGATTCGAGATCACGGCTTTCGCTCACAGTCTGAGATACACGATACCGATCTCAAATCGCTCCTCTTGAGCGGATCGTTCGACCGTTCACGGACAGATATCGCGGTACACATCTCTCGGAACGGGGATTTTCGTTTCGTAGATGGAAATCATCGGCTTGCCATCGCGAAAATCTTGAACCTCGAGGCGGTACCCGTTCGGGTCGTCGTCCGCCATCGCCAGTGGCAGTCGATACGAGAAACGTTCGAGCGAGCGCCAGAGACTGCCCGGGTAGACGAACGAGTGGCCCAATATCGTGATCATCCCGATATCGAGTTCGAAGCGTAGTCACACCAGTTCCCAATCGGAAACTATTCCGAACCACAGTCTGTAGCTGTTATCGCTCTCTATGCGCCTCGGACAGACGTCAGTCGTCTACCTCATCTCGAAATTCCTCGGCTCTCTACTCGGGTTCGTCGCGACGATTTATTTCGCGCGTGTCCTCGGCGAGGAGGTTCTCGGTCAGTACGCACTCGTCCTGGCGTTGCTCGCGTGGTTGGGGATCGTCGGCAAGGTCGGCTTTTCGGGCGCGATCACCAAACGGATAAGTGAAGGACAGGAGCCGGAAGCGTTCGTCGGCGCCGGTCTCGTGGTGATGGGCGCGATGATGGCGATCGTGACCATCGGGGTCATCGTATTTCGGGAACAGGTAAACGCCTACGTCGGAGCCCCGGTTGCGGAGTTCGTCGTATTGCTGTTGTTCGTCTCCCTCTACAAGTCGTTCGTCAACGCGTCGTTGCAGGGAAACCACCTCGTTCACGTGTACGCGATACTTTCGAGCGGGAAACAAACCGTACGGGCGCTCGTTCAGGTCGCGTTGGTCGCCATCGTCGGCCTTGGACTAACGGGAATGTTGTGGGGGTATGCAGTCGGTTATCTGGTGACAGCCACGATCGGACTCTGGGTTATCGGTATTCGACCTGCGCTACCGGAAAAGCGACATATAGTGAGTCTGTTCGAGTACGCGAAATACTCGTGGCTCGGCAAGATCGAGAGCCGAACGTTCGAATACGTCGATATCGCAGTACTGGGATTCTTTGTTTCCCAGGGGTTAGTCGGTATCTACTCGGTCGCCTGGGCGATCGGGAAGTTTCTGGACATCTTCACCAGTGCAATCAGCAGTACGCTCTTCCCCGAGATGAGCAAAGTCTCCGCGGAGAACGACGCCAGCGCCGTCGCTGGACTCGCCGAAGATGGGCTCACCTATGCTGGACTCATTCTGATCCCCGGACTCATCGGCGCGCTCGTCATCGGCGATCGGCTGCTGTTGATCTACGACGAGGCCTTCGTCGCCGGCACCGAAGTCCTCCCGCTTCTCATCGTTGCCCTCCTCATCTACACCTACAACAAGCAACTGCTCAACACCCTCAACGCGATCGACAGGCCCGACCTCGCGTTTCGATCGAACGGCGTCTTCATCGTCACGAACATCGCACTCAACGTCGTTCTCATCTGGCAACTCGGCTGGCTCGGTGCTGCAATCGCGACCGCGCTCTCGGCCGCAGTCGGCCTTCTCCTCGCCTACTACTACGCAAGCACCCACGTCCCGTTCTCGCTCCCGCTCGCCGAGATCGCGCGCCAGTGGCTCGCGGCGTTCGGGATGGGGGTTACCGTCTACGCTCTGCGTCAGGTCGGCGAGTCCCACTGGCTCGCGGAGTACAACACCCCGTTCGTCGTCGGCCTCGTCGGCATCGGCGCAGCGGTCTACTTCGGCGCGCTATTCGTCATCTCGAGTCGGTTCCGGACGACGGTCACGAACAACCTGCCGTTCGACGTGCCCCTCGCTGACACCCGACGGTAACGACTGTCGACGAGATCGGGTGCGACTAAAACGCAACGACAAACGAGCCTCGGTACAACCGAGAAACGCGCTTACTGGTAGAAGTAGCCGGCCGAGGAAATGACGTCGCTCGAGTCGTCGTTTTCGATCTTCTCGAAGGCCTCGACGAAGTCCTGGTGGTGGACTTCGTCTCGTTCGTTGCGGATGGCGAACATACCGGCTTCGGTGGTGAGACTCTCGATCTCGGCACCAGAGTAGCCGTCAGTATCCTCGGCGAGCTCGCCGAAGTCGACGTCGCCGCCGACGTTCATGCCGCGCGTGTGGATCTCGAGGATGCGCTCGCGGCCCTCGCGTCCGGGCTCGGGAACCTCGATGAGGCGATCGAAGCGGCCGGGGCGGAGGATGGCGCGATCGAGCATGTCGAAGCGGTTGGTGGCGGCGATGATGCGGATCTCGCCGCGGGCTTCGAAGCCGTCCATCTCGGAGAGGAGTTGCATCATCGTTCGCTGGACCTCGGCGTCGCCGGAGGTCTTCGATTCCGTTCGCGTGGTCGCGATGGCGTCGATCTCGTCGATGAAGATGATGGCGGGTTCGCGCTCGCGGGCCATCTCGAAGAGGTCGCGGACGAGCCGCGAGCCCTCGCCGATGAACTTCCGGACGAGTTCGGAGCCGGCCATCTTGATGAAGGTGGCGTCGGTCTTGTTCGCGACGGCTTTCGCGAGCATGGTCTTGCCGGTCCCCGGTGGGCCGTACAGCAGGACGCCGCTGGGCGGGTCGATGCCGACCTCGTCGAACAGTTCGGGCTCGGCGAGGGGCTGTTCGACGGCTTCGCGGACCTCACGGACCTGCTCGTCGATGCCGCCGATGTCCTCGTAGCCGACGTCGGGCTTTTCGGTGATCTCCATCGCCTGGGCTCGCGCGTCGGTCTCGGCGTCGAGGATCGTCTGGATGGCAAACGAGTCGTTGACGGCGACGCGGTCGCCGGCGTCGACGCGGTCGGCGATCCGCGGCGAGACCTCGGTGAGGACCTCCTGGTTGTTGCCGTGCTGTTTGACGATAACCTCGTCGTCGTCCATCACGTCTTCGACGGTCGCGATGTACAGCGAGGAGCTCTTGAGCGTCTCGTTTTCGCGTTCGACGCGGTCGACGTCCTCGCGGAGGCGCGTTCGGCGCTCGTCGGCCTCGTCGAGCTGTCGTTCCAGCTGGTCGTTGATATCGACGAGATCTGCGTAGTGCCCGCGGAGCGCCTCGAGTCGCTCGTCGTCGGGGAGATCCGGATCGATCTCGCGATGGGGTCGGTCGGGTATGGACGGGCTTCGAGACATCTGACGTGCACCGATAAGTTCCCCACGATAAATGTGCCTTTGGGTCGCGGACGGTTTTCTCACCGTTCCATCAGCTCATCGAATCGTCGAGCTGTCTGCGAATTCCTCTGTACAGACGGTGTTTTCAAAGGCGTACGTCAGATCGAGTCGTGATTTCGCGCTGGTCACGTGCTGAGCGCTGCGCTGTGACAGCTACGTCAGTCCCGGTTCGCCGGTCTCATCTATGCCGTACCACCCTACGCCGTACTACTCTACGTTCCACGTCGCCTCGAGGTCGCTGGTAAGTGCCACTCGAAGTTCGTCCGGCTCGATCGACTGCGGAATCCGAAAGTGAAATACACCGCTTCTGTCGGCACCGGGATCGAGCTCGCCCGACTCGTACTCGTCGTCGCCGTCGTACGGTTCGGGGTCGAACTCCTGTCCGTCCGCGAGCAGCGAGACGCCGCGTATCGTCGGGTCCTGAATTGTCCTCTCGCCGGTGTTCTCCGCCGACAGCGTGGCGAAGACGGACGTCTCGTCGCCGTCGTCTTCCGTGGTAACGGACTGAAACGCGACGGAAAACCGAACGTCGTCCGTCCCGATCATCACGGTCTCGCCTACCGACTTGCCCTCGAAACTGGCTCTCTCTCGGGGTGCCTCGCCGAGGTCGACGTCCCATTCGGCAGTCGCCGATTCCACCCCTCCCCACTCGGCTGTCAACCGTCCCGCTGCGTCCGAGCGGTCCTGTGGAACCTCGAAGACGGCGTACCGCGTCGTCGATTCGTCGGCGTCGAGAGCCTGGGTGATGCTGTACTCGTCGTTCAGCGCCGTTCGCTTGTGACTGTACGTCGTCCCGTCGACGTGAAGCTCGATCGTCGTGGGGACGTCGACGGACCGCTCACCGACGTTTTCCATACCGATCTGAACGGTGAGATACAACGAGTCGTCGGCCGGGAGATCGGACGCGACGAGTCCCTGATCCGGTCTGTCCGTAATGAGGACGTCTCGGAACAGGGGGTCGGACGGCCGAAAGGTCAGCTCTTTGCTGCCGTCTTCGGTGTAGAACAACACCGACTCGCCCATCCGTAGCGCTTCCTGGTCGAGTTCCGCGGGTGGCTGCTCGTCGTCCGAGTCATCCGCGTTCGTCTCGTCGCTCGTGTCGCTCTCAGCATCGGTCGTGGTATCCGGAGTGTCGCTAGTACACCCTGCCAGTGACCCTGCGGTCGCGGCCCCGGCCGCGCAGAGATATTGCCGTCTATTCATGGCAGATATTCTGTCAAATGTACAAATAATATTTTCCTTATCAACGCTGAAAGCTATCTGAGCCACGGAATCGGGAAACCACGCGCTCGAGACGGGATCGAAACTCGAAGGCGGTCGTCACGGATTCGAACGCGAGACGACCGTCTGCAAATAAGCCGTCTCCTTATGCGAGCAAGTCGTCTAGCTCGTCGAGTCGCTCGCCGTAGGTCGCGAGCGCGCGGTCGATCGGTTCGGACGTGCTCATATCGACGCCGGCGATCCGCAGGAGTTCGAGGGGGTACTCGCGAGAGCCGCGCCGGAGGAAGTCGAGGTAGTCCGCGGCGGCCTCGTCGCCTTCCTCGAAGATGCGGTCCGTAATCGCGAGCGCGGCGGATATGCCGGTCGCGTACTGGTAGACGTAAAAGGCCCGGTAGAAGTGAGGGATGCGCATCCACTCGCGAGCGATGCGGTCGTCGACGGTGGCGGGTTCGTAGTACTCTTCTTTGAGCCCGCGATAGAGGTCGTCCAGTCGGTCGGCGGTAAGCGGCTCCCCTTCCTCTTCGAGCCGGTGGGCCTCGTGTTCGAACTCGGCGAACAGCGTTTGTCGATAGAGCGTCGAGCGAACGCGCTCTAAGAACTCGTTTAAGACGTGCTTCCTGAACTCGGGATCGTCGACCGTCTCGAGCAGGTGGTTCGTCAACAGTGCCTCGTTGACCGTGCTGGCGACTTCGGCGACGAAAATCTCGTAGCTCGAGTAGACGAAGGGCTGTTCGTCTTTCGTCAGTTCGGAGTGCATCGAGTGGCCGAGCTCGTGGGCCAGCGTGTACATCGAGGAGATGTCGTCCTGGTAGTTCATCAGGATGAAGGGCTGGGTGTCGTAGGTGCCGCCCGAATACGCGCCCGACTGTTTCCCCTCGTTCTCGTAGACGTCGACCCAGCGCGAGTCCAGGCCCTCGGCGACGCGAGACTGGTAGGACTCGCCCAGCGGTTCGAGGGAGTCGACGACGTACTCGGTGGCCTGATCGTACGTTACGTCAGGCCCTTCGTCGCCGGTCAGGGGCATGTAGAGGTCCCACATCTGAAGCTCGTCGACCTCGAGGGCCTCGCGCTTGAGTTCGGTGTGGTGATGGAGCTTGTCGAGGTTGTCGTGGACGCTCTCGACGAGGGTGTCGTAGACGTCCACGGGGACGTTCGGTCCGTCGAGGGCCGCCTCGCGCGCCGTATCGTAGTTGCGCGCCTGGGCCGTCTTGACGTCGGCTTTGACGCTGTTCTTGTAGGTTGTCGCGACCGTGTTTCGCATCGACTCCCACTCGTCGAAGTACCCCTCGTAGACGCGCTGTCGGAACTCCCGATCCGGTCGCTTGAGCAGGTTCGTGAAGTTGCTCTGGGTGATCTCGATCGCGTCGTCCTCGTCGGCAGGTTCCTCGATCGTCGGGAACGACATATCCGCGTTCGAGAGCATGTTGTACACCTCGCCCGTCGCGCCGGTGACCTCGCTCAGCTCCGCGAGGAGTTCTTCGACCTCGGCCGAGCGAGTGTGCTGTTTCATCCGGAGGACGTCGTCGACGTAGTGTTCGTAGGTCTCGAGTTCGGGCTCCTCGGTGACCAGTTCGTCAAACTCATCGCGAGTCAGCTCCTGGATCTCGGGATCGATGAAGGAGGCCGCGGACTGGGCGTCTGCCGCGAGCGACTGGGCGCGGGCCGTCAGCGCCTGATACTCCTGGTTCGTCGTGTCCTCGTCGCGGCGCATCCGGGCGTAGGCCGCGACCGTCGACACGTTTCGCATGATCTCGTCGCGGAGCTGAAGGACTGCGTGGAGCGTCTCCGCGTCGTCGACGACCTGTCCCTCGTAGGCGGCAAGCTCCTCGACGCGCTCAGCGACGGCCTCGTAGGCCGCTTCCCAGTCCTCGTCGGTCGCGTAGATGCTCTCTAGGTCCCAAATGTACTCCTCGTCGACCGCAGACCGGTCCGGAACGGAACTCATAGCCGCCGTTTCGGAGCGCGGCTGGTAAAGCGTGTCGGAGCCCGAAGGTTGTGATCAGGCTCGACGCTGTGCGACGGAGCGGTCCACCAGGTCGGCGAGGGCCCGTCGCTTCAACACGGCGAAGCCGACCGCGACTAGTCCGAAGCCGACGAGCGTCAGGGCGGTGATCGACTCGCCGAGAACGAAGACGCCGACGAGCGTGGCGACGATCGGCACCAGATACTGGATGAGTATCACCTCGAACGCGCCGTAGCGCTCGAGGAGTCGGAAGTAGATCACGAACGCGATCGCGGTCGCGAAGACGCCGAGGTAGAGGACGGCACCCACCGCAGTCGGATCGAACGCGCTCGCGTTCGGGAGTTCGCCGCGGCCCAGGCTGCTCGCGTGCAAGACGACCGCGCCGACGAGCATCGACCAGCCGGTCAACGGCACCGTTCCGATGGTCGGGCCGGCTCGCTGGACGAGGACGCCGCCGAGGGCGATGCTGATCACCTGTCCGACGACGAGCAGTCGGGCGACGGTGTCGCCGGCGAAGAGGTTGGCGAGGTCGGGCTGGATAACGAACCCCATCCCGGCGAGTCCGATCGCGACGCCCGTGACGCCGACGGCAGAGAGGCGCTCGCCGAGCAGGGCGAACGCCCACAGGGCCGTCACGATGGGTGCGAGGGTCGTGATGATCGCGGCGACGCCGCTTGGGACGGTCTGTTGGGCGATAAACAGCAGGCCGTTTCCGGCGACGAGAAAGAGGCCGCCGCCGACGATCGCCAGCCGATCGTTGTCTCCGACGGGCCACCAGTCGTCCAACCGAAGCGCTGCGAACCCGAGCAACAGGAGCGCGGCGATGTCGTACCGGATGGCCGCAAACAGCAGCGGCGGGAGGTACTCGAGGCCGACCGCGATGGCCGGAAAGGAAAGACCCCAGAGGAGCGAAAGCGCCAGAAAGAGCGAGACGTCGACCGAGCGGGACATACCTCGAATAGCGACGATCGCCACAAATCGCCATCGATTCGGCCGCCGACCCCGATATCGGTGCGATTCGGATTCCGATTACCCACGCATCTCTGCATCGACCGCGGTTCGGACGACGCGAGCAACGCCGAGCATCGCGAGGAACGTCCCCGCGAACACGAGCGCGGCGAACAGGAAGATGCCGATGATAATCGCGCCTGCATCGGCGTGCGAAAGGAGCTGTGAGATGACGAATCGGTGGCTCAGATAGATCAGGACGACCCCCGCTGCGATATAAACCGACGCGCGCCAGTAGGCACCGTATTCTTCCGGCGACAGTTCCATGCGCTGAGGTGAGACCTGCTCCGTAAAAAGGGCTCGTACACGCGTCCACGGTACCCACTGTTGGAGACGCTGATCACCGATCACCGAACGCCGTCAGCGATCTCGTCGGCGACTCGCGCCCCCGTTCGCCGCTCGATCGATCGCGCCCGAAAGATCGACCGCGCGCTTTCGGCTGCGGCCGAATCGCGTTCGAACGAGAGATCCGGATAGCAGACGTCGGTGAGCACGAGCGGTTCCGGCGGCGCGGGTGCGATTCCCTCGTGGCCGGGGAGGGGGTCGGACGCGAGCACGCGATCGATCGTTTCGAGCGAGGCGTCGCCGGCCCCGACGTCGCCGGTGAGCGAGACGAGTCGCCGGACGAGTTCGCGGGCGAACCCGCCCGCGGTGACGGTGACAACGAGGTACGCGCCGTCTCGCGTCGCCTCGATCGTCGGCGAGCGATCGGTGTTGCGGTCGTCCGGCGTGAGGTTGTGGAAATCGTGCGCGCCGGAGAGCGCCTCGCAGGCGGCTCGAAACCGATCGTCGTCGACCGCTCGCTCGTCGGTTCGGTCGCCGGCCGGACGGCGGTCGTCGTCGGTCGCGTTCTTGTCGCTCGGCGGCGCGTAAAGGTGGTACGTGTACTCCCGACGAGTCGCGTGGTGGGTCGCGTGAAACGCTGCCGGCGCGTCGGCGACGGCCCACGCGCGGACGTCGGCAGGGAGTTCGGCGTTCAACGCGCGGGGAGTCAGCCAGTCGGGCGTCTCGAAGGCGATCGTCTGGGCGAGCGCGGAGACGCCGGCGTCGGTTCGGCCGGCCGCGGCGTAGCCGTCCGGCTTCGGCGCGTCGGATTCGAGAACGGAGAGCGAACGAAGCGCGTCGAAAACCGCGTCCTCGACGGTCGGGACGTCGGGCTGGCGCTGAAAGCCGTAGTAGTCGGTGCCGTCGTAGGCGAGTCGGAAGGCGCGCATCGATCTCGATTCGAGACAGCGAGCCCACGGAGTTAGGGGCGTCGACTCCGCGTTTCGCGGGTGTCGGCCGATCACCCAGTCGGACTCGCTATCGGAGGAAGTCCGGCTCGACTCGCTGCTCGGCGCGCTCGGACTCGAGGTGAGCTTTGAACGACTCGATCTCGACGTCGTACTCTTGATCCTCGAATCGGTCGCGGACCGAGATGTTACCGTCTTCTTCTTCGTTGTCCCCGACGATGATCTGGTACGGAACCCGATCGTCGTGGGCTGCGCGGATCTTGCGCTCTAACGTCGAGTCGCGGCCGTCGACCTCGACGCGGAACTCGTCGAACTCGTCGGCGATCTCGTGGGCGTACTCGATGTTGTTGTCCGAGATCGGCAGTACGCGAACCTGCTCGGGCGCGAGCCACAGCGGGAAGTTGCCCTCGTAGTGCTCGATGAGCATCATGAAGAACCGCTCGTAGGACCCATAGAGCGCCCGGTGAATCATGACGGGGCGGTGTTCCTCGTTGTCCTCGCCGACGTAGGTCAGGTCGAAGCGCTCGGGCATGTTGAAGTCCAACTGGACCGTCGGGCCGTCCCAGGAGCGGCCGATGGCGTCCTCGAACGCGAAGTCGATCTTCGGGCCGTAGAACGCGCCGTCGCCCTCCTCGATCTCGTACTCGTGGTCGTGGTCCTCGAGGACGCTCTCGAGTTGTGATTCGGCCCGATCCCAGATCTCGTCGCTGCCGACGCTCTTCTCGGGCCGGGTAGCCAGTGCCATCTCGTACTCGAGATCGAACGTCTCCAGCACGTCGGTGATCATGTCCATGATCTGTTCGACCTCCCGTTTGATCTGGTCGGGGCGGATGAACAGGTGGCCGTCGTCGATCGTAAAGGCCCAGACCCGCGAGAGGCCCGACAGCTCACCGCGCTGTTCCTTCCGATACACTTTGCCGTTCTCAGCGTAGCGGATCGGCAGGTCGCGATAACTCCAGGACTGGTCCTGGAAGATGGCGGCGTGGCCGGGACAGTTCATCGGCTTCAGGCCGAACTCGTCGTCGCCGACGTCGAAGATAAACATGTCGTCCTGATAGTTCTCGTAGTGGCCCGAGCGGTGCCACAGGTCCGTCTTGAAGACGTGGGGCGTCTCGACGTAGTCGTAGCCCGCGTCCTCGTTGAGATCCTCGACGAAGTCCTCGAGTTCCTTGAGGACCGTCTTGCCCGGCGGGTGATAGAGCGGCAGGCCCGGACCGGTGACGTCCTGGATCGAGAACAGATTCATCTCGTTACCGATCCGGCGGTGGTCGCGTTTCTCGGCTTCCTGTTTGCGCTCGAGGAAGTCTTCGAGGTCGCCTTCGTCTTCGAACGCGGTGCCGTAGATGCGCGTCTGCATCGCGTTTTCCTCGTCGCCGCGCCAGTAGGCGCCCGCGATCTCGAGCAGCTCGACCGCGCCGATCTCGCCCGTCGAGTCGACGTGCGGGCCGGCACAGAGGTCTTCCCACTCGCCCTGTTTATAGAAGGAGACGGTGTCTTCCTCGTCGGCGAACTCCGCCAACAACTCGAGTTTGTACGGCTCGTCGGCGAGGCGTTGTTCGGCCTCCTCGATCGAGACCTCCTCGCGTTCGATCTCGTAGTCGGATTCGATGATCTCCGAGATTTCGGACTCGAGGTCAGCGAGGCCGTCCTCGTCGATATCGAGGTTATCGAAGTCGTAGTAAAAGCCCTCGTCCGTCGGCGGGCCGATCGCGAGTTTGACCTCGTCCTCGTCGTAGAGTCGCTCAACCGCCTGCGCGAGGCAGTGCGAGGCCGAGTGGCGCATGACTCGGAGATACTCTTCGGACTGGTCGGTGATGATCTCGAGTTCCGCGCCGTCGTATGCCGGCTGTTCCTTGGCGACGAGTTCGCCATCTAACTTGCCGGCGACGGTGTCGCTGCCGAGGCCGGGACCGATTTCGTAGGCGCAGTCCTCGACCGTCGCGTCGGCCGAGACTTCGAGTTCGGAGCCGTCCGGCAGGACGACTGCTATCTGTCCGTGTGACTGGGAGTCTGATTCTGACATGGGTAGTGCTGGTGCTGGTTTGGGAACTTCGGTGAGAAGTCCGATCGGGCGTCCGCGTGTGCCGCTCGGCTGTGGAGTCGGGCCGACACAGCGAGCGATAGGTGTGGGTTAAAAGCGGGCGAAAGCCCCTGTAAAGCGGACACCTACCATCGTGAGTGCGGATTATCTCGAGCGGGATAAAAGCCTTCTGATGAGTGTTGTGAAGATGGGAATAATGCATAGGTCCGACAGCGACCACTCTCCGGACTGAGTGGTCTCGCGTACCCCTTGCTCACAAATGAAAATTGGATCGTGGTGAATCGCTATACTACGTGAATTTGCCTAGCTCACAGCACGCTCGATATTGTAGACGGCACCGGGCTGTTTGCCCAATCCTTCGGATTCTTGCAAGGGATCAGTCAGAGCCGAACAGACGGGTACCCCTCTAAAATATTGCCAACAGTTGTTTTCTGATATATTATGCATTATATACTATAGTTTAATAAAGGTTAAATAACATTTTTATGTTAACGGAGGTGAATTACACTATGGTTGAAAAACCAACTGCAAATCGGCGTGATGTATTACGATCAACAACGGTTGGAGCTGCGGGAGTAGGGTTACTGGGGCTCGCTAGTCCGGTTTCAAGAAGACTATGAAGCCTATCTCAAGGATTCGGATAATTTTGAAAAACTCACTGAAGATATTCACCTGCCATCGCTAAACTCGGATGAGACAGATAAGCCTATTTACCAGGCTAAAAATCCAAAAGTCACAGGCGGATCTGGCTCGTTTCCCAAGTAATTACGACATAAATCATCAATAATAGTCTATGCGTGGTTCATATAGGAGAGAAATATTAGCAACCTTTTCAATGACTGGGGTCGCGGGCTGCACAAGATTTAGTCCATTCGACACAACGAGGCTTGGACTAGTGACCATTGATAATGCAGATACAACTGAATACGAAGTTGATTTTCGTGTTGAGTGGAATGATGAACTTGTCCACGATCAAACGTACTCCCTTGATGCGAGAAAGGATAATGAATCTCAAATGCCGGGAAAATATATTGAACGCACATGGCCAAATTCCCCCGGACAATTCGCAATCCAAGCACGGTTAAATGGAGGGGAATGGAAAACTATTGAACCAGCAGACGAAGGCAACCCGGACTGCCTTTCAGTTCGTGTGAGAATTTACTCTGTTGGATTACGCTTCCAAACGTTTACCCAGGAATCAGAGTGCTCAACCGAAGCAATCAAAGAAGTCAAAGAGACCTATCGAAATAGCTCTTGATACTACTGACAGGGTCGGTTGAGTATGATCAAGAGTCAGAAACGTATCGAGCTCAGTACGATGCAAAGACAACCTCCGCAAGCATGGCCGTCGTCGCGTCGCTATCGGACGTGATGGATGTAGATCCGCTAGTTTTCTCAGAACTGTATCCTCAGAGGTCCTTACCCAATTATTTCAGAAAAGATGGGGTTGAAACCTGTGCATCATAGAGGTATCTTCGCAACATCAGTTCTGATGGTGTCTCGCTCCCGGTCAGGTTTCGACAGGTCGTCTCACGTTCCATCCGGACCGTTCGGGACAATCTGTGTGGCTCCGAGCGAACAATTTTGTCGTCACACCTGTAAGTCGGCCTGGTGTTCGAGTTATCCGGGAGTGGTGATCCGTTCGACGACGATCCGTTCGACGACCCGTTCGCGGACGACCCGTTCGCGGACGACCCGTTCGACGACGGCGACCCGATCGGCGGCGGCGATGACGGGGACGACGACCTCGACGACGTTCTCGAAGCCAGTTCGCGCTCGACGCTGCTCGCGTTCATCACCGTCCTCATGCTCGTCCACGTCGGGCTCTTCAGCGGTAGCCTCGGGCTCATGCTACTCTGGTTTCGCGAGCAGTGGCTCGTCGGCGGGATTCTCCTCGTCGGCGGCATCCTCGCGCTCGTCCTTTCGGTAGTGGTGTATCGACGATACCGAAACCGGCAGGAGGAAGGTTGAATCAGCGGATCGAGGGGACGTCGTTAGTTGGTGTTCTCGTCTCGGTCAGCTAATAACTCGCTGGCGGTCACCAACGATTCCATTTCCACGCCCGCGTCCTCGACGTTCTCGCGGCCGCCTTCCTCGCGGTCGACGACGACCAGCGCCCGCTCGACGGTCGCGCCAGCGTCCCGCAGCGCCTCGACTGCATCGACGAGGCTCGTTCCCGTCGTGACGATGTCCTCGACGACGACGACCTCCTCGCCCTCCTCGAGCCGTCCCTCGACCAGGTTGCCGGTGCCGTACTCCTTGCGTTGCTTGCGCGCGATGACGTAGGGGACGTCGGCCGCCACGCTCGTCGCCGCCGCGAGCGGCACGCCGCCGAGGGCGACGCCGCCGAGTTTATCCCCGTCGTCGATTCGCTCGGCGAACGCGTCCGCGATGGTCTCGAGACAGGTCGGATCCGTCTCGAACAGGTATTTGTCGACGTAATACTCGCTGGTGCCACCGTAGGAGAGTTCGAACTCGCCGAACTTGACGGCCTCCGCCGCGCGAAGGGCGTCGATGAGTTCCTGATTGGTCATTGCTCGAACGGGCGTCCCGAACCGAAATAAGCGGTGTGGAACGCTCGCGCCGGTCGGCCACGTTGACCCGGCCCGCTCGATCCGGACTCGGTGCCGTGTTGACGGTCGAGACGTCCGGTCGGTCCGCGAGTAGGTACGCTTTTGGAACCGCCGCGAGAGCATTCGGTATGAACCGCCGGATCGTACGCGAAGCAATCGCGCGCCCGGCTGCGACTCCGATAGCAGTGGAATCGGGGCGTGCCGACGACGCGCTCGAACGATCATGACCGACGAACCGACGCGATCGGACGGACGCGAGGACGAACCGGACGACAGCCAGACGGCGATTCGCCGTCTCGACGACGACACGGTCGCCCGCATCGCCGCTGGCGAGGTCGTCGAGCGGCCAGCGAGCGCTGTCAAGGAACTCGTCGAGAACAGTATTGACGCCGGCGCGTCGAGCGTCGACGTCACCGTCGAGGAGGGCGGTACCGACCTGATTCGGGTCGCAGACGACGGCGAGGGGATGTCCGAATCCGATCTCCGCGCCGCGGTCCGCCAGCACACGACGAGCAAGATCGACGGACTCGAGGACCTGGAATCGGGCGTCGGCACGCTCGGCTTCCGCGGCGAGGCGCTGCACACCATCGGCTCCGTCGCGCGGCTGACCATCCGCTCGCGCCCCAGCGGCGAGGACGGTGCGGGCGCGAAACTAGCCTACGAGGGCGGCGAGGTCACCGCGGTCGAGCCCGCGGGCTGTCCCGAGGGGACGACGGTCGAGGTCGAGGACCTCTTTTATAACACCCCCGCTCGTCGGAAGTTCCTCAAGACGACGGCGACGGAGTTCGCCCACGTCAACCGCGTTGTCACCCGCTACGCACTCGCGAACCCTGACGTGGCCGTCTCGCTGACCCACGACGGCCGCGAGGTGTTCGCCACGACGGGCCAGGGCGACCTGCAGGCCGCCGTCCTCGCCGTCTACGGCCGCGAGGTCGCCTCGTCGATGATTTCGGTCGACGTCGACTCGGCGGAACTCCCGCCCGGCCCGCTCGAATCCGTCTCCGGACTCGTCTCCCATCCCGAGACGAATCGCTCGAGCCGCGAGTACCTCGCGACGTACGTCAACGGCCGCGCGGTGACGGCCGACTCGATCCGCGAGGGGATCATGGGGGCCTACGGAACCCAACTCGGCGGCGATCGGTACCCGTTCGTCGTGCTCTTTCACGAGGTCCCCGGCGACGCGGTCGACGTCAACGTCCACCCGAGAAAGCGCGAGGTTCGGTTCGACGACGACGACGATGCGGTGCGCCGACAGGTCGATGCGGCCGTCGAGTCGGCTCTGCTCGAACACGGGTTGCTCCGCTCACGTGCGCCTCGGGGTCGATCGGCACCGGACGACGCACGCGTCACGCCGCAGGGATCGAAATCGAGCGCCGGATCCGAGTCACGAACGCCACGGAAGCAAGACGACGACCGCGAGGAGAGCGATATCGCCGCCGTCTCCGAATCGCCGCCCGCAGAAACGAACGAGTCGGTCGAGTCGACGGATGCGAGAGCGGAATCCGAAACGGCTACTCGTCCGAACGAGGAGACGACTGAAGCCGACGCTTCCTCAGCGACTGATACCGGCCGTGCCGAACCGCTCGGTGGACGGGACGACAGCGATGCGAACGCTGGACAGGCGAGCGACGGGGAGACGCCGGCTTCGACGACATCGACAGCCGATTCGGTGCATCGAGCCGAACGCGAGGACGAAACGACTCGCGACGGCGTGGACGACCTCGATCCCGAGCGGAAGTTCGCCGCCGCGACGGAGCAACGGACACTCGCGGGTGTCCCCGTTACGGACGAGGAAACTGAATACGACTCGCTCCCGCCGCTTCGCGTGCTCGGCCAGCTCGAGGACACCTACCTCGTCTGCGAGATGCCCGATGGGCTCGCGCTGGTCGACCAGCACGCGGCCGACGAGCGGGTGAACTACGAGCGCCTGCGGGACGCCTTCGCTGACGACCCCGCTGCGCAGGCGCTCGCCGAGCCGGTCGAACTCGAGCTTACTGCCGCGGAGGCCGCGGCGTTCGACGGCTACCGCGAGGCGCTCGAACGGCTCGGCTTCTACGCCGATCTGACCGACGATCGAACGATTGCCGTCACGACCGTTCCTGCGGTTCTCGAGAAGACGCTCGAGCCCGAACACCTCCGCGACGTCCTCACGTCGTTCGTCGAGGGCGACCGCGAGGCGGGTGCCGAAACCGTCGACGCACTGGCCGACGAGTTCCTCGGCGATCTGGCCTGTTACCCCTCGCTGACCGGAAACACGTCGCTGACGGAGGGCTCGGTCGTGGACCTGCTCGCGGCGCTCGACGACTGCGAGAATCCCTACTCCTGCCCGCACGGTCGTCCCGTGATCGTTCAGTTCGACGGCGATGAGATCAAAGCGCGCTTCGAGCGCGATTATCCGGGCCACCAGTGACGGTTCCGCCGGAGTCCCAGTCGAATTCTGAACACTTCTGTGACCGTGTGACTGTCCGCCGCGTCGCTTCTCTCGCTCGATGACGACTCGGGACGGCGCAGTCAGAACGGTTTTGGGACCGATTCGGCCTGATCGCGAGCCGTTCCGGCGAGATAGCCGGTCGCTGCGCCGACGCCGGCACCGACTGCACCCGGTGCCGGACCGGCGACGCCGCCGATTCGTCCGCCGAGTTTCGCTCCCTTAGCTGCGCCGCGGGAGGCGTGTTTCGATCGCAGACACGGTGGCTCGAGTGCGGGCATTGATCGGTCGTTCGGACTGGTCGCAGATAATCGTTAGCCTGTGACGGGGCGTGAGCGTTCGGTACCAGAACAATGCCTGCCGAACCCTCATTCGGATCGAAGCCCTACAGCCTTCGACCGATGGGATACACCGAGGACTTCGTCAACGCCGTTCGCCGGAGCTTCCTGCCGCAGGTCCACTACCTCCTGAAAGGCAGCTTCGACGGCTACGCGATCAGCCACACGACGGCCGAGGAGTACGCGCTGACGGCCCACTGCGACGAGGAGACGATCGAGTCCGTCCTCGACGAGATCGGTTTCTCGCGCAATCCGATCGCGTCGCTCAAGGTTCGAACGGACGGCAACACCTCCGAAGGGTCGTGGGTGTGGCGCTCCTCGCCGCTTTCCTCGCACCAACTACACATTGTCCTCCACGAGCTCGAGGACGCCGAGGGCGTCGACGTCTACGCCCACTGGGAGTGTTCGTGGATTCGCCACCCCTACAAACACTACGTAGCCCGCGGCTACGACGCTGAGAAAGGTGTCGAACTGGCTCGGCGCTGGCTCACGAACTATTCGGGCGACGAACTCGAGGGCGTCGGCGTCGAGTACGAAATCGACACGTCGGCCTCGCGAAAGCTCAGCGAGTATCTCTCCGTGTCGTACTACCAAGTGGAGGAAGCGATCGCGACGGTCAGATCGCACCTGCCGGGCGTCGACGGCGAGGACTCGCTCGAAATCGATCGAGACGAGGATCGAGACGCCGTGTCGCCGCGGATCGCGGATCGGTAGATGGCAGTCACTCGTCTTCGATCAGTCGTCCGTTCGACTGACGCGGAACGGTTGGCGCCTTCCGTAGGTAAGCACGCGCCAGAGCCATTCCAGTGGACCGTATCGGAAGTACCGCAGCCATAGCATCGAGAGTGGAATCTGTACTGCCCAGATGGCCACGACGATGCCGAGCGCTTCGACGCGGGTAACCTGCCCGAACAGCCCGAGTCCGTGCCCGTAGAAAATCGACGTCGCGAGCACCGTCTGCAGGATGTAGTTACTGAAAGCGGTCCGGCCGACGGCGGCGAGTCCCCGAGTCAGGAAGCCGGTGGGCCGCCAGCGACAGTACAGCATAACCACTCCGATGTACGCGCCGGCGAGGAGCAGGCTCCCCCAGTAGTTGAACTGCCGCCAGAACAGCGCCGATCCGGCCCCCCAGTCGCTCGTCTGGATGTACCAGACGCCGACGAGAATCACGGAGAGACCGCTTGCAGCCCCGACCACGATCAGCCGCCGATAGAACTCCGACGAGCGGTCGTTCGTCAGCACGCCCCATTTGAACAGCGCCATCCCGAGCACCATCAACCCGCTCACGCGCCAGGCGGTGTACCCCAGAAATCCCGTCGTCTGTCGACGGAACGCCGTCGGAGCGCGGTGTTCCATCTGAGCTATCCATCCGCCTCGATACGCTTCGACCTCGCTCCGGAGAACCGTCTCGGGCGGCCGCCACGTGCTCGCGACCGTGGCCGGGTCGACGGTCAGCCCCGACATAATCTCGGTGACGGACGGAACCGCGACCAGCGCGATGCCGAAGACCGCCAACAGTCGCGCGTCGAAGGTGCGAACGAAGACGACGCCGAACGCACAGATCGCGTACGCGACGAGAACGTCGCCGTACCACAGGAGGTAGGCGTGTGCGAGGCCGAACGCGAGCAGCCACGCGGACCGCCGGAAGTGTAAGTCGACCGCAGACTGACCGCCTTTCTTCCCGCTCCGAGTGAACAACACGACGCCGCCGCCGAACAGGATCGTAAACAGCGTGATGAATTTCTGCTCGGCGAAGACGTGGCCGACGAGCCAGGCCCAGTAGTTCGCTCCGGTGAAATCGCCGTACACCGTTGGGTTGGCGAGCACCGTTTCGGGCATCGAGAACAGCCGAATATTGATGATCAGAATACCCAACAGCGCGAATCCGCGAAGTGCGTCGAGAGCGACGATGCGATCCGACGGCGACGTCGGGCCGCGATCGGAACTCATCCGCCCCGAGCCGGATCGGGATCGGTTGGACGCCTTTCGACGGGCCGGCCGACCGTCGTTCGTCTTGGTGTTGGCGCGCTCCCGGCGTCGCGTGCGACTCACACAGTTCCGTTACAGGCCGTCCCGAATCCGTGTTTCGGCGGCCTCGAGCGCGCGTTCCCGATCGAACTCGTCGACGATTGCTCGGAGTTCGGCCTCGTCGGCGTCGGCGAGCTCGCGAGCGTGCGTCGTCATATTCGGAACCGCTCGGATGATGTTGTCGACGATCGGGACCTCGGCGACTCGCGGCGAGCGCGAGAGCGGGTTGAGATCGATCACGATCTCGGTCTTATCCATCGCCGCGAGCGCCTCGGCCCGGTCGCCGTCCTCGAGCGGAACGAGGACGATGTCGGCCGCGTAGATCCCGTCGGCGTCGACCTTCGCGCGCTGGTGGTCCAGCCCCGGAATGCGGGCGTCGGCCTCGAGTCCCTTGACGTCCGTCGCGCCGTGGTCGCGCAGGTGGGCCGCGATGGCGTCGATTCGCTCGGGCGTGCGGTTGAACAGGTTGATCTCGAGGTCGGCGTCGACGGCGTCGGCGAGGTCGACCATCTCGCCGGGAACGAGCGCCGCGACGTTGCCGTTGATCGAGAGCACGGGTCGATCGGCGAGCAGTAGCTGAGCGGCGGCGGCTCGTTCGGCCTCGTCGGCGCTCGGAATCGTCTCCTCACCCAGCAGGTAGTCGAAGGCGCTACCTCGCCCTTCGGCGTGCATCCCCTGTAGGTGCGTGATTCCTTTCTCGACGCCGCGTTCGATCCGGTGGCGAGTGAGGAGATCCTGATACCGAGGGTGGTCCTCGGGGATCTCCTCCTCGTGGTCGACCTCGCCCGAGACGGTCTCGTAATCGCTCACGGCCGAACGCTGGCGACGGTCGATAAAAAATCCGTCTACTTCCTGGCTCTGGCTCGCTGGCTGCTGTCAGCGCAACATCGCACCCGCCGGATGGACTCCGCAGACGTCCGGATCGTAGCCGGCGTCGGTCAGTCCCGTCCCGAGCGCGAAGACCGTGTTCCCCAACATCGCCATCGACGCCTGGCCGTCGGCGTCCGCCACGTCGTTGATCGCCGTCGCGACCTGCTCGGTCAACAGGCCGGCCTCGCGCGTGAACATCCGCGAGGCGTAGATGAACGAGAGCAAGGTCGGCTCCTCGACGACGCGAGAGAGCGCTTGCTTCCCGGCTTCGGTCAGCTGTTCGGTATCGCCGGAGAGCACGTCGGACGTCGAGAGTTCGCCGAAGGTGAC
This sequence comes from Natrialbaceae archaeon A-arb3/5, assembly GCA_046614585.1. Classification (GTDB taxonomy): domain Archaea; phylum Halobacteriota; class Halobacteria; order Halobacteriales; family Natrialbaceae; genus JBKKHI01. The sequence goes on from JBKKHI010000001.1 coordinate 435,566, forward strand.
GTACTCGACGCGCGCTCTGGCCGGAATCGCGTCCAGTTTGTTCACCTGTGGACTCCCCGGTTCGAGACGGATCGGGATGCCACCGTGAGCCTGCGCGACGACGTCTCCGAGTCCGGTACCCGCCTCGACCTCGGCCCCGTGGGCGATGGTCACGAGTTCGTTCACGGAAAGTGCGCGGCCGAACACGCGGTTTGTCGCGAGCGCGGTTCCGAGCGCTATCGCGCCCGAGACGCCGAAGCCGGCTCCGAGCGGGAGATCGGAGTCAACCTCGACGCGAGCGGACGCATCGAGCGTGGCGAGCACTGTCTGAACCGGATCGATATCGACTGTCTCACCGTCGAGGACGACGGCGGACTGGTCGTCGTCCGCGGCGGTCACCGTCACTTCCACGCCGCGAGTAAGCGTCAGTCCCGCGCCTCGCGAGCCGGCTTTCGTCGGGTCCTCGTCCGGATGTGCGCTGAAAAATCCCGTAATGTGGCCGGGAACGAACGCCGTCGCCTCGTCGGGCATTGGGGCGTCCTTGCGACTCGGCGCGTATAACGTTGCAGGTTCGGTCCCGACGAACCGTCGAAATTGGGACGTTTCGGCGTCCCATTGATTGCAAGCCTGACGTTGAAACCGTCGGACGTACTCGGATCAATACGAAGACTCGAACACCGCTTCGGTCATTCTCTTTCGACCGACTCGGTCCCTTTCAACTCTAAATTCTGGAGATTCGACGAGATGGCACTCGGCGGAATCGCAGTGGCAGCGGACTTCGCTATCGTCGTCGTCGCAGCCACAGTGCTGTCCTACGTTGCCCGCAAGACGGGACAGCCGACGCTGGTCGCGTACATCCTCACCGGCATCATCCTCGGTCCCGTCCTCCTCGGAATCGTCACCGAGGACCAGTTGATCGAGGTTATGGCCGAACTCGGACTCGGCTTTCTCCTCTTCTTGCTCGGAATCGAGATGCGATTCGACCGCATTCGCGATATTCTCCGCCCGATCGTCAACATCTCCGTCGGCCAGACGATTCTCCAGACCGCGGCGGCGTTCGGGATCGCGTTCCTACTCGGCTTTCGCGGGATGGACGTTATCATCATCGCACTGGCGACCGTCTTCGGCGCGACGCCGATCATCGTCAAGCTACTCGACGACAAGGACGAACTCAAGACGTTGCCCGGCCGAATCGACGTCGGCGTCCTCATCGTCCAGGACATCTACCTCGTGATCGTCCTCGCGCTGGTCGGCGCCGGCCTCGAAGGGGCCGCTGGGGAAATCCTGCTCGACGTCGCGCGGATCCTCGGACTGATGGCGGCCATCGGTGCCGTCTCCTACGTCGCGTACCGATACCTGCTGCCAACGCTCCTCGAATCCGTCGCCAGCGATCGTAACGTCCTCTTCGTCGTCGGGCTAGCGTGGGCCTTTCTCTTTATCTTCGTCGCGGAGTCGCTCGAACTGTCGGTCGAGGTCGGTGCGTTCATCGCCGGCCTGAGCCTCGCACAGTTACCCTACAGCACCGAGTTGCAGGAGCGAATGGAGCCGGTAACCGACTTCTTCCTGGTCGTCTTCTTTACGAGCATCGGACTGCAACTCGAGGCCGAGTATCTACTCTCCTACTGGCAGGAGGCCGTGATCGCGTCGGCCGTGTTGATGGTTGGTAACTTCCTCATCATGTTCTACCTGATCGACCGGGAGGAGTTCGCGCCCGAAACGTCGTTTCTCGGCTCGATCAACATGGTGCAGGTCAGCGAATTCTCGCTCGTCGTCGGTGCGCTCGCGGTCACCGAGGAACTCGTCGACGAGCCGATTCTCGGCTACCTCAGCCTGATGGCGCTGCTGACGATGACGATCTCGACGTACATCATCCTCTACAACGGACGACTCTACGAGCGAACCAAACCGTACTTGGAGCGATTCGAGGAAGCAGATCAGCGGGACACCGACCTCTCAGTCACGGAGGGTCACGCCGTTCTGATCGGATACGATCCGATCGTCCGGGAGACGCTCCCGGTCGTCCAGAACGAATTCGACGAAGTCGTCGTGGTCGACCGCTCGGCCGACACCGTCGACGGCCTCGAGGAGATGGACGTCGACTTCCACTACGGCGACGTCCGCCACGGCGAGATCCGCGAGGCGATCGACGTCGAAACCGCCGCGTTCGTGCTGTCGATGGCTCGTCCCGGCTCAGTCAACCGGCAACTCCTTGAGGACGTCGAGGACGCTATCGTGATCGTCGCCGCCGAACACGTCGACGAGGCCGAGGACCTCTACGCGGACGGCGCCGACTACGTCGTCCTGAAGGAGATCCTCGCCGGCGAGTTGCTCGGCGACTACGTGCGTGCGTTCCTCGAGGACCGCGATCGGTTCCGCGAATCCGCCGGCGAATCGATTGGCCGCGTCCGGGACCGCGGCCGCGCGCCGCCGGAGCCGCGGCGGGAGGACGGAGGGACGGCAGCCAACGTCGATACCGAAATCGTCGGCGGAACGAACACCGACGACCGAGGTGAGTCCGAGCACCGATGAGCGAGTTCGAGTTCATCGCTTCGTTGACGGTGATTTTCGTCGTTGCGGCTATCCTGCTGGTCGTCGCGAGTCGCTACTCGGTGCCGGCGGTTCCGTTCTACCTGCTCGCCGGCGCGTTCGTAGGTTCGCTCGCGTTCGTCGACGAAGGACAGCTACTCGACCTCGCCCAGTGGGGGATCGCCTTCCTCGTGTTTGCGTTCGCCGTCGAACTCGAACCTCTCGACGGCGGCGGGCTGGAACGGGACAGCGTCGTCGTTTCGCTCGCGCAGTTGTCGGTGACGGGGGCCATCACGTACGGTATCGGGCTCGGACTGGGATTCGACAGTCTCAACGCCGTCTACTTCGCGCTCGCCGCGACGCTTAGCTCGTCGCTGGTCGCGCTCAGCCTGCTCGAACGGCGGATCCGGCTGCGGAGCCTCCACGAGCGGCTGGCCGAATCGATCCACTTCGTCGAGGACGTGGTCGCGATTCTCGTCGTCTTGCTCCTGTCGGCGTTCGTCTACGCCGACGGCAGCGCCGTTACCCTGGTAACCGGGATCGGGTTGATCGCCGGCGCGCTCCTGATCCGCCGATTCGCCTTCGAACGCTTTGTCAGCGCCGCCGAGGGCGACGTCGAGATCCTGATGCTCACCGGCGTCTCGCTGATCATCGGCTTTATCGCGCTCGCTGAACTCGCGGGCGTCTCGATCGTCGTCGGCGCGTTCGCGGCCGGCCTCGCTGTCGCTTCGGAGTACCCACACGACGTCGAGGTGGTCGACGCCATCGGCTACCTCGAGGACTTCTTCGTGCCGATCTTTTTCGTCACACTCGGCGCACTGCTTTCGATTCCGTCCCTCGAGACGCTCGGTATCGCAGGCGTTCTCCTCCTCGTCGTCTTCGCGCTCAACCCGGCGATCACCTACCTCGTTCTCCGGTGGCGCGCGTACGACTCCCGAACGGCCGTCCTGACCGGCTACAACCTCGATCAGGTCAGCGAGTTCGCACTCATCATCGCCATCGAGGCGCTGATCGCCGGCCTCCTCGTCCCGGCCCTGTTCGACGCGATCGTGCTCGCGGCCATCGTCTCTATGTTCGCCTCGACGGCCACCAGCCAGTACGCCGAAACCGGCTTCCAGCGCCTCGTGGACAGCGGCGTGTTCGAAACCGATATCGACCGAGTTCGACGCCGTAGCGAGGTCGACGAGGACCTCGCGGACCACGTCGTTGTGACGGGGTACGATCGCGAGGGCCAACAGGTGGTCGAAGCGTGCGAGGCGGCTGACCACCCGTACGTCGTTATCGAGAGCGATCCGACGCGGGAGGCGGTCGTTCGCGAGCACTGTGAGAACTACGTCTTCGGGGACGTGATGACGCGATCGGCCTGGGAGGTCGCCAACGCTGAGGACGCGACGCTCATCGTCGCAACGGTCGCGCGCGAGGCGTGGGCCGAACAGATCCTTTCGATGGGTGTCGGCGCCGATGTGATCGTGCGCGCGACCGACATCGAAAGCGGCGCCGCCCTTCTCGAACGGGGTGCAATGTTCGTCACGATTCCGGACGAACTCGCCGCCGAGCGACTGTGCGACCTCGTCGAAGGCGTTCTCACGGGAGAAACGACGCGCGAGCAACTCCGAGAGCGAGGCCGAGAGCGCCTCGAGCAAGCGGTCGAATACGGACCGAGCGATACGCGCCGAATACGGTGATTCGGATTACTGTTACGAGCGGTGCGCTTGACAGTCACTGCACACCCGATCGCAGGACGGCGTTGCAATCGATGTGTGAATCGGTTCAGGCGCTCCTATCGGTACCGATTGGGCTACGGACGTTTCAGTCGGTGCCGACGGTCCGCGACGCGTCTCAGAAGCTGACCGAAAGCGAGTCCAGCTCCCGACTCCAGCCACGGTCGTCCGTAATCCACAGCACGGAATACGACGTCTGCGACGTCTCTCTCGTGTACTGGCTTCCGTCGGGGATCACCTCGTCGGCGTCGACGTCGATACCGGACAGTTCGTGCCACGCCGCACGTTCGACCTCAGTCCAGGGCGTGTCGGAATCGTAGGGCCGCCACCGGACGACGAGGTCGTCGGCTCGAACTTCGCTTCCGTCGTTCCGTACCGTGATCGTCAACTCCTCGTCGATGCCGCTGTAATCGAGGTCCACGGTGAGGTCGGGCCGCTCGGGCGGCGCGACGACCTCGGCCTCGCTCGATCCGAACGATTCCTCCTCGAGGCCGATGTGCGGAACCTCGTGTTGTCCCGTTCTGGAAATTCGTAGCGGCCCCGTCCCCCCGATACAGTCGCCGACATCGAACTCGTCGGTGTCGAAGACCCAACCTGCGTCCTTCACCGAAACCACCGCCAGCCCCGTCCCATCGTCGATAACGACGCGGGTGGGCGACTGTTCGGTGATGGTCCCCTGCACCTCGTACGTCTCGTCGGTGTACCTATCGTCCTCATCGTCGTTCGACAGGTCGAGGTCGATCGTTTCGATCGGATCGTCTCCGGTCGTACACGCCGATTCTCCCACCGCGGTGAACGAACTCAAACAGCCCGCTACCGCGCCGGTCGATCCAGCACCCACCAGCTCCAGGCATCGTCGCCGCTGCATACGCACCGCTTATCCCAGCAGCATTTAATTGTATTGAAGTTCGCACTTCAACGAAAGAATGTTCGCCCGGTAAGTACCCACAATCGGTAGCCTACGCCGATTCTGTCCGAACGAACACGAATCATTCGGGCGAGAACGTACGGTCACGTCGACGGGGTGACCGACGGACAAAAATTCGCTTCGCCCACGGCTTTGCCGTTTCGTGGTTCGAGTGAAACGAGGACCACGTATTGCTCGTCTCGCTAGCACCCAGAGACTTCGCCCTACGGACTCAGACGTTGACGATCTCGCGGGAAGAGAACAGCCTCTCGGATGTTGTCCAGTCCGAGAATCGTCATGATCAGGCGCTCGCCACCGAGTCCGAAGCCGGCGTGGGGCGGCATGCCGTACTTGAACATCTTGGTGTAGTACTCGAACTCGCTTGGGTCGAGGCCCTGCTGTTCGAAGCCCTCGATGAGCTTCTCGTGGCGGTGTTCACGCTGGCCACCGGAAACCAGTTCCATGCGCGGGTGCATCAGGTCGAAGCCAGTCGAGAGGTCCGGATCGTCGTCGTGGTCTTGAATGTAGAACGGCTTGATCTCGCTCGGCCAGTCGGTGATGAAGTAGTGACCGCCGACGTCCTGTCCGAGGGCTTCCTCGGCCGCCGTCGAGAGGTCGTCGCCCCAGACGAGTTGCTCGTCGAGTTCGCCCGTCGCGTTGATGCGTTCGATGGCCTCCTCGTAGCTGATACGCGGGAAGTCGTCCTCTGGGAGGTCGAACTCCTCCTCGAGGCCGAGCGTCTCGAGCTCGTCGGCGCAGTTCTCGGAGATGGCATCGTAGGCCGCTTTGACAATGCCTTCGGCGACGTCCATCGCGTCCTGTTCGTCACAGAACGCGCCCTCGAAGTCAATCGAGGTCGCCTCGTTCAGGTGTCGCGGCGTGTTGTGCTCTTCCGCGCGGAAGATCGGGCCGATCTCGAAGACGCGCTCGACGTTCGAGCCGGCGATCAGCTGTTTGAACAGCTGTGGGGACTGGTTCATGAACGCTTCCTCGCCGAAGTAGGTGATCGGGAACAGTTCGGTGCCGCCCTCGGTCCCGGTGGCGACGATCTTCGGCGTGGTGATCTCCGTACAGCGGAACTCGCGGAACTGCGCTCGCACTGCGCGAAGCGCTTCGGAGCGGATCTCGAAGACGGCCTGCACCTCGTCCTTTCGCAGGTCGAGGGTGCGGTTGTCGAGTCGCGTCGAGATTTCAGCGTCGACTTTCCCCGAGGGATCGAGCGGCAGTTCGGGGTCGGCCTCCGAGATGATCTCGACCGATTCCGGCGTCACTTCGACCCCGGTCGGTGCGCGCGGCTCTTCCTCGACGGCACCGGAGACGGAGACGACGCTCTCGCGAGCGGCGTCGAGACCGGTCTCGACTAGCTCGTCGTCCATCTCGTCTTTCTCGAATTTGACCTGGATCTTGCCGGTCGTATCCCGAAGAATCAGGAAGGCGATTCCGCCGAGGTCGCGGACCTCGTGGACCCAGCCGGCGACGGTTACCTCGTCGCCCGGCTCGGCGTCGGCAGTGTAGGTTCTGTCCTGCATACCTCCCGATTCCGGTCGCCGGAACTTAAGCCCAGCCGTTCGGCCTCGCCGGTCGAACGAGTCGGCGGCGATCGGAGACGTCCTCCGCTCGGCTCGCGTCTCTCACGGGAGTAAGGCGCGAAAGACACGAAACCCGGAATTAGAACAACTCGTCCAACGTTCGGCCACCGTCCGTGTCCTCGTTTAGCACGGCCGGATCGGCGGGAGCAGCGTCCGCGTAGAACGTCTCCGCTCGAAGCTCCGCAATCGACGTCTCAGAAGGTAGCGGCTCCGCCCGGTCCGGTTCGTCGTACTCGAGCGGCCCGCTGACCGCTTCCGGAAGCGACGGTCGCGAGGCACCTTCGTGACGCCGAACTGTCTCGGTCTTGTGGGTCGCGTCGTGGGCCGCGCGCATGAGCGGCTGACCTCGCAGGTAGTTGTACTCCTCGAGCAGTCCGACGCCGAACGCCGTGAGTCCCCAGAAGTCGGCGGGAACGTCGCGTCGTTCGGCATTTGGCTCGTGATGGTATTTCGCGACGATTTCGTGGTCGGCCAGATTCGATAGCTGTTCGCTGATCGTCGACCGACTCTTCGGGACGTAGTAGTCGAACTCGGTGACCGAAACGAGGTGGTGCGGGTGGCCGAGGATCACCTGCAGGAGGTTGTGTCGCGTCTCCTGGGAGAGGTACCGTTGAACGGTCCGCTGGGCCTCGTACGGCGCCCCATCGTCCACGTCGAAGACGCGATCGATCGAGGGGCCCTGCCCGGGCGCGATCCGATCCCTCGGGGCGTGCGGATAACTCATCTCGTTCGGAACTATCGGAGCCAATCCAGTAAGTGTTTCGGGAGAACCGTGACGGCTATTCTCGAAATACCCGACATGGTAGAAACGTTCATTAGGTGGCGACAGTTTGGCAGTACTAGCGATGTCCCCAGGCGACGACCGGCGGCGCGTACACGCTGCTCTCCAACGGACGCTCGCGGACGTACAGCTTCCCAGCGAGGATTACACTGCGATTCGGACGTGGGTGAACGAGGAGCTTCCACAGCTTCAGGCCGCCGGTTACACGTCCTACGTGGTGTTTGGGAGTTATCGCGGGGACTACCACCGGTCCCTGCGGATCGCACAGTACGAACTCGCCAAGGCGACGACCGCCACTGCTGTCGTGTTAGGAGATACCCCACCCCTCGGGCTCACTACCGCTCGCGGTCGGACTGACCCGCTCGAGTTCGAGATCACGTTCCACCTATTGACCGAATTTGCCGACCGAAACGTCGCGATCTACGAGAAGGATTCCGGCGGCGAGGCCGTCGAACTCGGTCTGCTCCGTCACGACCACTGCTTTGAACGGACTGTCGTCCTGCCGCGAGACTACTACGGACTCGGTCGCAGGACCTTCGAAACGAAAGACGACGTGCTGGAAATCGCTCGCCACGTCGCGTTCGCTGACGATCTCGACGATGCTCAGCGAAAGGCGGAGCTCCGGGGCCTAATCGCCACTGCCCAGAACGACGGCATCGAACTGACTGAACACGAACTGACGGTGTTCCTCGAGGATGCGCTCGCTGCCGCGGACGGTGATGAACCCGCTTACAGTTGGGTCCACTGCTCCCTGTTTCGCCGCTTCGAAGAAGCGGGCCGATGTCGCACCTGGCACACCGAATCCGACCTTCGGGAGACGGTCGACGATATCGCTCTCGAGGCGTCGCCCCAATGGGAACTCGAGACCGACGAGCTCGACTAGCGCTCGGACACCGTCATCGGAATCTCCTCTTTCGGTCGAGCGGTGATTATCGCCCGTAGATCCAGATCAACTCCGGGAACGAGTTCGAGGTGGTACCGCTGATAAATCGTCGCGAGGAGGAGTCGGGCCTCGAGCATCGCGAACCGATCGCCGATACACCGACGCGGGCCCGCGGCGAAGGGGAAGTACGCGAGCTTTGGGAGGTCTGCCTCCATCTCGTCGGTCCAGCGCTCGGGCCGAAACGCGAGCGGGTCGTCGTACCACCGCGGATCGCGGTGGACGACCCACTGGTGCATCTGAACTGTTGCGCCCGGCGAGATCTCGTAGCCGCCGACGACGTCCGGCTTGACGGGTTCGCGGACGATTCCCGGAACCGGCGGGTAGAGCCGCATCGACTCTTTGACGACCGTTTCGGTGTACGACAGCGCGTCGAGATCAGCTATCGTCGGCGTTCGACCGCCGAGAACGTCTTCGAGTTCGGCTACGAGTTTCTCCTCGACCGGCGGATTCGTCGAAAGGAGATAACACGTCAGCGTCAGCGCGAGCGCCGTCGTTTCGTGGCCGGCCAGCAAGAGCGTGACGACCTCGTCGCGGATCTGCTCGGTCGACATTGCGCGCCCGTTCTCGTCGTCGAGGAGTTTCGAGATGACGTCGTGGTCCGTCGGGTCGGCTCGTCGCTGCTCGATGAGTCGGTAGACGACCTCGTCGAGTTCGTTCCGGGCGCGACGAATGCGCAGTCGTGCGGGTGTCGGGATCGAAGGCGGCAGGACGAGATGCAACAGGTTTTCGGTGGCATCCATGAACTCGTCGAGCGCAGCGCCGACAGTGTGGACGTGGTCGTCGACGTCCGCGCCGAACAGCGCCCGCGCGACGATCCGCAGCGTGAGTTCCATCATGTCCTCGTGGACGAGTCGTGTTTCGCCGCCGTCCCACCGCTCGAGCATGTCCTCGGTGAAGTCGGTCATCATCGACACGTACTCTCGAATGCGGTCGGGGTGAAACGCGGGCTGGATCCGGTGTCGGTTGCGCCGCCAGACTTCTCCCTCACTGTTCAGGATGCCGTTACCCGTAATCGGGCCGAGAACGTTCTGAAACTGCGCCCCTTTGACGTAGCGCTCGTTGTGCTGGACGAGGACGTGCTCGATGTACTCAGGGTGATTGAGCTGATACACCGGTCCCCCGGGATCCTGCCAGTGGACGATGTCGCCGTACTCGCGAGCCGTTCGCGTCATGAACCCGTAGGGATCGCGGAGAAATGCGACCTGGGTGCCAAGAAGCGGGAGTCCATCAGGTCCTGGCGGATGCTCGTCGGTCGTCGGAGACCGTTCAGCTGTCATGTGTGGTTATACAACGGCCAGCCACGTCCATCTATCTCCTGGAAGATTTATAGCACAACCAGTCACTGATCGACAGCGCCATCACCCTCACCTTACTCGGCGAGCGCATCCGCCACGGCGTCCGTCACTCGCTCGAGAACCACCTCGGGGTCGCGAGTCGCGTCGATGCGGACGAACCGCTCGGGATCGCGTTCGATCAACCGCTCGTAGTTCTCTCGAACGGATTCGAGATACTCGGCACGCTCGAACTTGTTCGTGGTCCCTGCACGGGTCGCAGCCGTCTCGGGATCGAGATCCAGATACACTGTCAGATCGGGTTCAATCGAGATCGGCTCGTGAACGTCGACGACGTACTCGAGCGGGTCGTCGAGTCGACGATCGTCCTCGGCGTCTCGCTCGTTCCAGGTCGCAAGCGTCGCACCCTGATAGGCAAAACGCGAGTCGGAGTACCGGTCCGAGATGACGAGTTCGTCCCGCTCGAGAGCGGGTTCGATCACTCGCGAGAGGTGATCGGCGTGGTCTGCAGTATACAGAAACAGTTCGGCGAGCGGGTCGGCGTCGTCGTCCTCGATCGAACGGTAGACGGCGTCGCCGTACCACGATTCGGTCGGCTCTCGCGTGAACCTCGCATCCGGATAGACGTCTTCGAGCGACTCCCTGACCGTCGTCTTGCCGCTCCCGTCCAGTCCCTCGAGCGTGACGAGCATGGTTCCACGTCGGAACGGCGCCTACATTACGGTACTGTTCGACGGTTCCCGGATCGACCCGGCGAAGCGTGCAGACTCCGAGAACCTATTTATCGGTTCGGAACCATATTGTGGCTATGAAGGTCCTCGTCGCCGGCGGTACCGGCTTCATCGGAACGAACCTGTGTACGGAACTGGCAGCGCGCGGCCACGAGGTCACGGCGCTGTCGCGTAACCCGGACGGGAGCGACCTTCCCGACGACGTGGCGCTCGCGGCGGGCGATGTCAGTGCCTACGACTCGATTTCCGATACCGTCGCGAATCACGAAGCCGTCGTCAACTTCGTGTCGCTGTCGCCGCTCTATCAACCCCCGAGTGGGACCGATCACGAGACCATCCATCTTGGCGGGACCAAGAACCTCGTTCGAGCCGCAGAGAACGGCGGTGTCGACCGGTTCGTCCAGATAAGTGCGCTCGGTGCCGATCCGGACAGCGAGATCGACTACATCCGCGCCAAAGGGCGCGCCGAGGCGGTCGTCACGGACTCGGACCTCGACTGGACGATCGTCCGACCGTCGGTCGTCTTTGGCGACGGCGCTGAGTTCGTCGACTTTACGAAACAGCTGACGACGCCGTACCTGACGGGGCTGCCGGGTGGCGGAAAGACGCGGTTCCAACCGATCTGGGTCGGCGATCTCGTGCCGATACTGGCCGATGTCCTCGAGGACGACGAACACGTCGGTGCGACGTACGAGGTTGCCGGCCCGCAGGTCGTCACCCTCGCCGACGCGACGGAACTGGCCTACGAGGCCGAGGGAAAGTCCGTCACGATCCTTCCGATTCCGATGGCGCTGACGAAACTCGGGTTGGCGGCGGCCGACCCTGTTCCGTTCGTCCCGTTCGGTCCGGATCAGGCGCGGTCACTGAAAATGGACAACACCGTTCGGACCAATGATGTGACCGTGTTCGGCCGGAACGAAGACGAACTGACGACGCTCGGTTCGTATCTCGGCGTCTCGTCTCGGTGAGTAACAGACAGTCCCTCACCGATCGTGTCTGACGATCCTTCCTGCGGATTGCCCATCAAAACTTAGTATAAAGAACAGGTCTATACACAGTAGACTATTCATTATAAGCCGAAATAACTCCTTGAAAACCGCCCCCGTCTTCCGGTTTTGTCTGGTATAGAATTATGAGAGAAACTCACATCATCAAAAGACTTATAGTCTTAATCGCACTGTTCCAATCCAACGGAGCCCCCTGACAAACAATGAAGCTGGCGATGATCGGATTCGGACAGGCCGGTGGCAAGATCGTCGATCGATTTCTCGATTACGACGATCGAACGAACAGCGGGATCGTTCGCGCTGCGATCGCGGTTAACTCCGCGAAAGCTGACCTTATGGGTCTCGAGCGCATTCCGCAGGAGAACCGTGTTCTCATCGGTCAGGCCCGAGTAAAGGGCCACGGCGTAGGAGCGGACAACGAGCTCGGCGCGGAGATCGCCGAGGAGGACATCGACGAGGTCCAGAACGCGATCGACGCGATTCCGACCCACGAGGTCGACGCGTTTCTGATCGTGTCTGGGATGGGTGGTGGCACCGGGTCCGGTGGCGCACCCGTCCTCGCAAAACACCTCAAACGGATCTACACGATTCCCGTCTACGGACTCGGCGTCCTGCCGGGAACGGACGAAGGGGGCATCTACACCCTCAACGCGGCACGATCGTTCCAGACGTTCGTCCGCGAAGTGGACAACCTGCTGGTCTTCGACAACGACTCTTGGCGACAGACCGGCGAGTCCGTCGAAGGCGGCTACGATCAGATCAACGAAGAGATCGTCCGTCGGTTCGGTATTCTCTTTGGCGCCGGGGAGGTCGGCGCCGGTGAGGATGTCGCAGAAAGCGTCGTCGACTCCTCGGAGATCATCAACACGCTTTCGGGTGGTGGTGTCTCGACCGTCGGCTACGCGAGCGAGGACGTCGAACTCAACTCCGGCGGCGGCCTCCTCTCTCGCTTTACCGGCGACGACGCCAGCGGCGACGAACTCGACGCCGCAAACACGACGAACCGCATCACGAGTCTCGTCCGCAAGGCGGCGCTCGGCCGACTCACCCTTCCGTGTGAGATCGACGGCACCGAGCGCGCGCTGCTCGTCCTCGCCGGCCCATCGGAGTATCTGAACCGGAAAGGCATAGAGCGCGGGCGGAAGTGGCTCGAGGAGGAAACCGGCAGCATGGAGGTTCGCGGTGGCGACTATCCGCGCGGAGAGCCGGAGGTCGCTGCGGCGATCTTGCTCTCGGGCGTGACGAACGTCCCGCGTATCAAGCGCCTTCAGCAGGTCGCGATCGAGGCACAGGACAACATCGACGACATTCAGGCCGAAAGCGAAGAGAACCTAGAAGAGCTCGTCGAGGACGACGAGGACGAACTCGAGCCGCTGTTTTAGGTTCGGCGAGGAGAACGCGGCAGCACTCGTGTCGGGGGGCACGAACCTGCTGTGGTGGATCGTCGAACGTCACTACTCTTTCTCTCAGCAACCTGCAGGTGCCAACCAGCGCATCGTCAGACCGAAAAGCGGTGCCACCGTACCTGCGTTCGATGACGCCTGAGCTGCCGGAACCGTTGGCCGAGTCGTGGCAATCTGCCGGAACGCGAACCGGGGAAACGTCCGTTCTCGTCGCTTCGATCACCGCCGAGACGACGCTGTACGAACCAGTCGACGCGACCGGTGACGGTGCATCCCAGGAACCGCTCGACGAGGTCGTCGCGAGCAAGATCCCGCCGCGCTCGCTGTTCGTCGTCGACTTGACGATCTCTCCGTCGCTCCCGTCGATCGGCGTTTCGCCGGCCGGCGTCCTCGAAACGGCCGCGCCGAAGGCGAAATCGCAGTTCGTCGACCTCGTCGAGGGCGACGGCCTCGCCGTCGAGGGCGTCCGCGATCGGCTCGAGTTCGAGGGGCCAACCGGTGATGCAGGTATCTGGTACGTGATGGATATGGACTACTCGCTCGATTCCGAACAGGCCGGCGAGTCGGCGGGGCTTCGCGCCGAAGCTCACGTGGCCGTCTGGCCGACCGAAACGACCTACGGCGTCGCCGGTGGCATCCTGCCACTCGAGGCAACAGACGGCTCGGTCACCGCGCCCGACGCCGATCCCGAGCGAGACCGCGAGACGATCTCCGAACTCGTTCGGACGCTCGAACTCGACCCGGGTGAAAGCGATCCAGCCGAGTAAAACCGTTCAACAGCCGGCCACGCACTTTTGATCGCCGCGCTCGTAGGCAGGATGTGACTCTCGCGGTTCGGCCAGCGACGACCGACGACGTGTGGGCCGTCCACGAGACGGCGCGCGCGAGCTGGCACGCGGCCTACGACGACGTGCTCGGTTCCGACATGGTCGACGAGATCGTCGACGACTGGTACGCGATCGGCGACCTCGAGTCCTCGATCGACGACGCCAGCAGACGGCACAACGTCGCGTTCGTCCTCGTCGATCCCGGCGACGAGAGTACCGACGGCGTGTTCGCAGACGGCTGTCGCGGCTTCGCACACGTCGTCCCGTGGCCCGAGGACTCGTCGGTGGCGTATCTGGCCCAGCTCTACGTGCGCCCCGATAGCTGGCGCGAAGGGGTGGCAACCACGTTGCTCGACCGACTCGAGGCCGAATTCGATGACTCGTTCGATCGGTTCCGGATCGCGGTCCTCGCGGATAACGACGTAGGAGTGTCGTTCGTCGAGTCGTCGGGATTCGAGCGGGTCGAACGGAGAAAGACTGGTTTCTCGAGCGCGCTCGAGGAGTACGTGTACGAAAAGCGGATTCGGCCGTAACCACCGTCAAGTCGTCCAATACCCGTAAAATCAACTGCTGTATGCCGAACTCCAGAGACGATACTTTATCCCTTCCCGCCACCAAAAAATTATATCCATTTGATACTACACGGTCCTAATAGACCCTTGACTAGTAATAAAAATACCCTGAACTGTTGTGATTGAAGATGGTGGAACAAAATACGGATCTCGTCAACACAGTATTCAGTCGAGGTGGATCCTCGAAGATATTTTTTCTAAAGGATCTGGTGGAAAATTCGGGTACCACTCTATGAAACGACGGAAATATATCGCTTTGCTAACAGCGACAGCAACCACCGGTTTAGCTGGTTGTGCTTTAGATGAAAATACGTCCGATAATACGACCAGCACTTCTGATACAGATAACACCGATAGTTCAACCGAACGAAATGGTCGTGGAGATGGACCTATTGCTGTCCCAGAAGAGTGTCCAGTAACACAAAACCTCGATGTGTCGTTACCTGACGAGTTTACTGAGTCCACAATTAAATCATTCGTCGGGGAATATGAAGAGGCCTACAAAGCACAGTATGTCGAAGAAGAGTACAAAGGAGAATTAACCAGTAGCCCATCAACGGAGATTGTTGAGTATCGAGAAGACAATTCTGAATTCTTAGTGAAGACAGAGACAGTCTGGGGTGGTACAATCAAAGAGGATGTGATAATTGATGCAAATCCGCATATCGAAGTTCCTGATGATGTCGATCCTATTGATGTTGAAGAGCTTCCAGAAAAGTCTACACTTGCCATTGAAACGGCACAGGAGTCTCTCCATCAAGAAGAGGAAATACGCAGGAGAGGTTCTGAACAAAACTACATCGTTCTTACCGAACCGTTGAAAGCCGCTCAGAGTGATTCTGGTGAGTATTATGTGACGATCGAATCCATACCTGTCTCTCTCGACATCACATATCAAGAACAATTCGCTGACGATGCCGCATATTTAGCATGGTATTATATTGATTCCGCTGTGGTGAGGAGAACCGAAGATGGAACTATTCGATTGAATGATGGAGCGGACATCAATCCTGAAAACGGCCCTATTGTGGAATGTCGTTCAGAGAAATTGACCAGATGAACGGATAGGAGCCATCGTAGAGCACCGTCTATAGTCGCTCTATACTTCCTTCCCCGTTCGCTATACGAAGTCCTCGAAAATGGGAGATTTTCGGAATCACGAGACGGAAAGACCGTCTCGGACGACTTCGCTTACAACGTCTTCTCAGCTTCGCTCTCCTCGACCACTTCGATCCCGCGGTTGTTGACCGCCATCGGATCGAGGCCGACCTCCTGCAGGAAGGTCTTGTACTCGCGCTCGCACTGCTCGGCGTCTTTTTGTTTGTCGCTGGCCCGATCACAGAGTTCGATCAGGTTCTCGGGGACGTCGTTCTGATAGACGATCCAGTGGTTGATCAGGTCCGAGAGGCGGCGAATGGGGCTCGTGAAGTGGCCGTAGATCTCGAAGTTCAGCGCGTGGTGACCGCCGAAGGGATCGTTCATGTACTTCGCGCGGGGCATCACCTTCATCACGGCCCACTGAATCTTATCGAGCTGGCGGCTCGGTGCCTCTTCTAAGGTCGCGTTGACGGCCTTTCGCGGATCGTCCCAGGAATCGCCGGGGATCGAAACGCCGTCTAAGTCCTGAATCTCCCGAAGTGCCTCGGACCACTCGTCAGGACTCGGCTGTGGATGGACGCGGTACATCGCCTCGACGCCGCGAGACCACATGAGTTCGTGCGTGACGGCCTTGTTCGCCTTGAGCATACACTCCTCGATGATCGTGTGGGCCCGATCCCGCGAGGGGTTCAGGACGAGCGAGCCGTCCTCCTTTCGCTGTTCGTGCATCCGATCTGCGACCTCGTGGACGAGTTTGTTCTCCTCGTGCAGCGGTGCGTCCGGATCTTCAAGACGGTTTTCGGCCTGCGAGTAGGTGAGGCGCTCGTCGGATTCGATGACCGACTTGTAGATGTCGATGGTCTCGTAGCCGAGGTTCTCCTTGTCCAGATGCATCTCGACCGTGTGGGCGAATCGCTCCTCGTTCGGGACGAGCGAGCAGACGGATTCGGCGAGCACCGGCGGGAGCATGTGAATCGTATAGCCCGGGAGATAGACCGTGTTACTCCGCTCGACGGCCGAATCCCACATCGCCGTATCGGGGTTGACGTAGTGGGTCACGTCGGCGATATGCACCCAGAGGACGTACTCGTCCTCGCGTTCTTCGATCGAGAGCGCGTCGTCGAAGTCCTGGGCGTCGATGGGGTCGGTCGTCCACGTCGTCAGATCGCGGAGGTCTTCGCGCTCGTCGATCCCGTCCGAAATCTCGGCCTGAACGTTCTGCGTGCGCTCCTCGGCCTCTTCGAGGACCTCGGGCGGAAACCCGTCGGGGATCTCGAACTTCTCGAACAACTCCTCGCGTTTGTTCTCCATGTGGCGTGCGAGGTCTTCGGAGATCTCGACGGGACCCTGCCCTTCGGCCGTACCGGCGTCGGCCTGTGCGTCGTCACTCATAGGGAGGGTTACGGACGTGGGTGTGAAAGTCGTGTCGGGACGGCGGGGCTCGACACACCGCCCGGAACGCGACCCGACCGGGGCCGATCCGAGCGACAGCAGCCGCTGAATCGTGGATATTGGCCCTCCAATGGTATCGCGGGGCGCAGAAAGAGGTCACCGCCGAGCGTCACTGCTCTTCGATCCGCCCGTAGCGCTCCTCGACGGTCGAGGCGTAGCCGGCAAGAAACGTGCCTTGATCCGACGTTTCGTCCTCGAGTTCGACGAGCAGGTCCTCGAGTTCGTCCCGCGGAAAGTGACAGAGATCGCGGTAACACTCCTTACAGAGGTGTTCGAACTCCTTGTCCTCGCGGTTCCAGCGGTCGCCGTACTTGTCGTACTCGCGGGCCGCCGTTCGTGCAAGCTCGTCCCCGCAGGCGAGACACGTGACCGTCTCCGTTCGATTCCGTGAGGGCCACATACTAGCACGCACGCCTCGTGAGTATTTAACGATTGACGCAGATGCTATCACGGCACACAATCTCTGCAACCGATCGGTCAGTCGGACGAACCGAACCGCGGGTGACCACTCTGCTGATCAGCCGGGTGAGTAATCGCTGGTGGGTAGTCGGGGTGTCGTAGTCGGTGGTGGTCAGTCGGGGTGTCGTAGTCGGTGGTGGTCAGTCGGGGTGTCGTATCCGCAGGCGATCAATCGGTGGTGTAGTATCTGACCCACAGCATTTGAAGCGGGGCGATTAGCGCCGGAACGAAGAACGCGAGCTGGAGGGAGACGGCCGCGACGCCGATCGAGAGGACGAAGACGGCGGGCGAGATGAGTCCGCGAACCGTTATCAGCCGTGCCGATCGGGCGTCGATCCTGTCGTCGGTAAACCCCGCTCGTGCGGCGTAAGCCCAGACGGCCGTCAACGTGACACCGACCAGCACGAAATTGATCGCGTACAGCGTCCAGGCGAACTGCGTTCCGTACAGTCCGAGCAGTTCCGTCGGGTACGGCAGAAACGAAATCGAGAGCAAGAAGAGGAGATTGAGCCACAACAATGCGCGGTCGTGGCTGACGATGTATCGAAAGAGGTTGTGGTGGATGACCCAGTAGAGTCCGACGATAAGAAAGCTCAACAGGTAGCTGATCAACAGCGTCTCCTGATCTGCTACCGCCGCCGGCAGCTCCGAGGGCGAGACGTCCGGCACGTCGAACTGCAACACCAACAGCGTGAGTACGATGGCGAACAGCCCGTCGCTCAACCCCTCCATCCGGTCGGTTCCCTCGCCGCCGAGCAGTCTGACCATATCACCCCTCTCGACGGACAACGAGGAATACGCTGCCCCGATTCGCATGCGGTGTTTCTGCGATCCGACGTCCCGGACGCGTGTCGAACGCCGTCGTCCTCCGGCGGGCAGCGACGCGTGGGCGCCGACGAGGAATCTAACCTGTTAAATGGGTACGGCGGGAAGCGCCTGTATGCAAGTCAAATCTCGACACCATCTCCGGAGCGACGCCGTCTCGGAACTCGAGGACGCACTCGCCGACCATCTCGGCGTTTCGGCCGACGGGGACACCTACGAACTCGTCGAGTTCGAGGACACCGATTGGGAGGTCGTCCTCATCGACGGCGAGCCGCAGGTGGCGTACTTCGACGAGGAACCGTTCCCGACGGTTCGGGGTGCGAACGCCTACGATCCTGAGCGACGAGTTGTGACGGTCGACGCCGGTGCCGTCTCGTTCGTCAGCGACGGTGCTGACGTGATGCGTCCCGGCATCACCGAGGCCACCGAGGACATCTCTCCAGACGACCTGGTCGTCATCGCCGAGGAATCCCACGGCAAGGTGCTCGCGGTCGGTCGCGCTCGCGTCGACGGCGCGGAGATGGCCGGCGACGAGGGCAAGGTCGTCGACTCGCTACACCACGTCGGCGACGAACTCTACGAGTTCACCGGATAGTCCCGATCGCTACCGGTCGATTCGGTTCGACAGCTACGGCGATCACCCGCTTGCGCTGCCGCTGGGATCATCCGGGCTCGCGTCGACGACTGGAAGCCGAACGCGAACGATCGCACCGGTCGGCTCGTTGTCGTCGATCCAGACGGTGCCGCCATACTGTTCGACAAGCGTTTGGACGAGATAGAGCCCGATACCGGTACCGGGACTCTCGAGGCCCTTTTCTCCTCGTCCGAAAACAGTCTCCTTTCGCCGATCGCTGATTCCTGGGCCGTTGTCGGCGACGCTTACTCGAACGGTGTCTCCCTCGCGCTCGATGGAAACGGTTACGTCCGGGAGGTCCACGTCGTTGTGGATGACGGCGTTCTGGATCAGGTTGTGGATCACCGATTCGAACATCTCGTCGGCCCAGATTGTCGTCCCCGTTCCGAGCCCGTAGACGGTTATCGCGACGTGGTCGAACCGGGATCGGGCGGTCTCGACCGCCGACGTGATGGTTCGGTCGACAGAAATGCGTCGTCGCTCGCTTTCGTCACCGAACATCGTCTCGGTCAGATCCCGCGCGGTTTCAGTCAGGTCGATCGCCTCTTCGGCCGAGTCGATTACCTCTTCCAGGTGATACTCTCCCTCCTCCTCGACGTGGTCCGTCAACAGCCGGCCTCGTCCGCGGACGACCTGCATGTGGTTGCGGAGATCGTGTCGGACGACCTGATTGAGCACCGCGAGTTTATCGCGGGTCGCCTCGAGTTGTCGGTTTCGATCTCGCTGCTCGGTAATGTTTCGTGCGGACGCGATCAGCGACGTTGGCTCGCCGGTGTCGTTCGTGACGGGACGAAG
The DNA here is from genome assembly GCA_046614585.1 of Natrialbaceae archaeon A-arb3/5. GTDB lineage: Archaea > Halobacteriota > Halobacteria > Halobacteriales > Natrialbaceae > JBKKHI01. Next base: position 455,107 of record JBKKHI010000001.1, read on the forward strand.
TGTTCCGCTGACCCGATTTAGCTCGTCGGATTCGCTGTTGATATCCGTCTCGTAGTCGACGTACTCGTCCGATGCGGCCGTTTCGACCCACTCCCGGACGGTAGCTTTGGTCTCGTCGGCCCACCACGGGGAGTCCCAAAACCGAGCGCCGACGACCTCCTCGTACTCGGCGTCGGCGTGCTCCATCGCGGTTTCGTTGACGTGTAACAGGGTTCCGTCGAGATCGAGGAGGCCGACTAGCATCTCCGGATCTTCGAAGACGGCTTCGAACCGTCGCTGGTTGCGCCGGCGGTCACGGACGGCCTCTTTCCGATCAGTCACGTCCGTCATGAACCCTTCGAGGGACTCGAGTTCGTCACCGTCGTAAATACCGCGTCCGCGCTCCCAGATCCACTTCGTCGCCCCTGTCGCGGTGGTAATCCGGAAGGTGACTTCGTACGACTCCCGCGCGTTCAGGGCGTCTTGAGCGACGCCCCAGATCCGCTCTTGGTCGTCCGGGTGGACGAGATCGTCTCCCATCGTGACGGAGCCGCGCTCGAACGCCGCGGCGGGGTACCCGGTGATCGCCTCGCACTCGCCCTCGATGTACTCCATCGGCCACTCGGGCTCGTTTCGGCACCGATAGACGATTCCGGGGAGGTTGTCGATGAGCGTCTGGAGTCGAACGTTTTGCTGCTCGAGGTCGTCGCGAGGTTGGTGTCGCTCGACGGCGCTTTGAATCCGGTTCGCGAGCAGGGCAGGGAAGCCGTCGGCCTCGGTTCGGAGGTGGTACTCGGTCGCGCCGCGTTCGATCGCGGCTTGCGCGGTTGACTCGTGTCCCCGTTCGATCTGAACCACGAACGGAAGCGTCGGATATGTCTCTCGAACGGATTCGAGGAAGTCTAAGCCGTCCGTTTCGAGACGGTCGAACCGACTGACGATGCAGTCGATCGTGGACCCCTCGTCTTCGAGATGGGCGAGTCCGGCGTCGGCGGTCGGAGCGAGATGCGTATTGAACTGATGTCGAAATCCCTTCGGAAATTTTGGATGGTTATCAGCTCCGACAACCAGAATACGTATTAGAGACATACGATTCGGTCCGGAATATGAACGCGAGTATGAAAATCGTTCTGGCAATATTGATAGCGATACCCACGATCGCGGTGGTCCTCGTTCCCACACAAAAAACAAATCACTGCTATAGTAACAACTGAAACTATTTACACACTGATCGCACAGCCATCGTGCGATCAGGTGTGCATTGACTTTCAGTGGCTACTATAGACTGGCCATCAATTCCGAACGGTTTGACAAGTAATCTCCACTGATAGTGATACTTCATAAATCTGTTCACAAATGGTTATATCGATCCAGTCCTTGGGTCATGATAGCATGTTTGAGGTCTTTTCACGAAGCTACTATCTCGGCCGACTCTTCGTGACGCCCAGCGACGGTAAGCACGCGCTCATGCAACGCGACCAGCACGAACGAATCAACGAGGAAGTGTACTCGACCGGGTCGGGGCTCGAACGCCTCGACGCCCCGCTCGTGATGAAACTCGAGTCCCAACACTTCCCCGTCCACGGCGACGAGGGGATACCGTCGGACACCCTCGTCGTCCCGGAGTCGATGCTCGAGAACACGCGGATCAGAAATCCGCCGTCGCTCCAGGAGGTGTTTCTCGCTCGGCGCGAGCGCGCCCGGCAGTTGCTCGAGTTCGCGAGCGGCTGGGAGCCGTCGGGTGTCGGATCCGGGAGCGAAACCGAGTTCGATCAGGGTCCGGGCGACGACTATCCGAACGCCGGAACCTAGAAGTAGCCTCGCTTCGCGTTTTCGCCCGGATGTTCGACGTCGACGAGTTGCTCGGACGCGCATCACTGAAGGAGCGAATCGACGAACTCGAGGAGGAACTCGAGCGCGCGGAAAAGCGCTACGAAGCCGAATCCGAGCGCAGAGCCCAAGCGACCACAGCCAAACAGGAGGCCGAAGCGGACGTGAACCGACTCGAGGACCGAATCGCCCAGCTAGAGGGCGAACTCGAGCGGGTCCAGGGCGACGAGGCCGAGGTCGACTACCGTCGGCGCGACCGGCTGGCCGGGCCCGAACTCGACGACGTTCTCGATCGGCTCGCATCGATCCGAACCGGTCCCGAGGGCGCATTGACGGCCGTCGTCGACGATCAGCGCGGAAGCGCCCGGTCGCTCGATGCCGACCTCGAGTCGGTGCTCGACGATCGACTCGCACTCGTCGACGACGCCGCGCCGTGTCTCTGTTACATCGACGACGCCGGGCTCGTCTCGGTCGTGTTGGGGCCGCCGATACTCCCCGAGTTGGAACCGACGTGGAGCGACCGGTTCGACGTCGATCGCGAGTGGTTCCTGCCGACCGACCGGTACGCGCTCGCGCTGGTCCGGGCAGACCTGTTCGCACTCGGCAGCTACGATGAGGGCGACCGGGTCGACTACCGCGGGTTTGAAAGCGACGTCAAAGGGAGTCACTCGAAAGGCGGCTTTTCGCAGGCCCGGTTCGAGCGAATTCGTGACGACCAGATCGACGACCACCTCGAGCAGTGCCGTGACGCACTCCGCGAGTACCAACGCGATCGCCCCGCGGACGAACCGCTCTACCTCGTCGGTCAGCGCGGCGTCGTCGACACGCTCGTCGAGGAGTCGACGCTCGATCCCGACGCGACCGCCGCCGTCGACGCGACGGGAAAGCCGAAGTCGGCACTCGAGGACGCCCACGACTCGTTCTGGACGACGGATCTTCGGATCATTTAAGCGACTATCTGAGACCCTCCGAGCTCGTACACACCGGAGTTTAAGTACGAAACCGACGATATCGCGGGTATGCGCGTCGCAATTCTCGCCCACGGGCAGTTTCCCGACCGGGCCAAGACGGCGCTCGGCGTCCTTCGGTACGCCGAGGACGAGGTCGTCGCGGTGCTCGATAGGGAAAATCCCGGGCGGCGAGTCGACGAGTTCGTTCCGGACGTGCAGGATGCACCGATCGTCGCCGGAATGGACGATCTCGAGGCGAACGAGGTCGACGCCCTCCTGATCGGCATCGCGCCGATCGGCGGCGGGTTCGACGAACGCTGGCGTGAGGACGTTCGAACGGCGCTCGAGGGCGGCTGTGACGTCGTTTCCGGACTGCACTACTTCCTCTCCGAAGACGAGGAGTTCGCCCGACTCGCGGCGGCGAACGGCTGCGAGCTACGGGACGTTCGAAAGCCGCCGGCCGACCTCAGCGTAAGCGACGGCGTTGCCGGCGAGGTCGACGCCGAGGTGATCCTAACCGTCGGCACCGACTGCTCGGTCGGCAAGATGACGACGACGATGGAACTCGCTCGCGACGCCCGCGAGGCGGGATACGACGCCGCCGTAATCCCGACGGGACAGACCGGGATCATGATCGAGGGGTGGGGAATCCCGATCGACCGGGTTATCAGCGACTTCGCCGCCGGAGCCGTCGAGGAGATGATCCTCGAACTGGGCGACGAGCACGACTACCTCTTCGTCGAAGGGCAGGGCAGTATCGTCCACCCCGCCTACTCGGCGGTCACCTGCGCCATCCTCCACGGCTCGATGGCCGATCGGCTCGTCCTCTGTCACGAGGCCGGGCGAACGGACATTCACGGCTACGAGTCGTTTCCGATACCGCCAGTTTCGTCGTACGTGGATCTCTACGAGGACCTCGCCGAACCCGTCGGCGGTGCGACCGTTACCGCCGGAGCGATCAACACGGCAGGGCTCGACGACGTGACGGCGCGAGACGCTGTCGACGAGTTCGGCGACGCGCTCGACGCGCCGGCGACCGACGTGCTCCGGTTCGACACGGACGAACTCCTGGAGGCGCTCTTATAATATGGGGCTCGAAGCGACGTTCCAGCGTCGATCACTGGCGCTCGAACGGCCGTTTTCGATCGCGCGCGGAACGACGAGCGAGACCGAGGTCGTGACCGTCCACGTCACGGACGAAGAGGGGCGGATCGGCATCGGCGCTGCCGCGCCGTCGTCGCACTACGGCGAGACGGCCGCCACGGTCGAGGCCGTCCTTCCGGACCTGCTCTCGATCGTCGAGGAAGCGGGCGATCCGACTCGACTCGAGCACATCGAACGACGGCTGCGCGAGACGGTTCGGCACAACCCGTCCGCACGGGCCGCCGTCAGCATCGCCGTCCACGACCTCGCCGCGAAACGGCTCAACGTTCCGCTCTATCGGTACTGGGGATACGACTCAGCGAGTTCGCTCGGGACGTCGTACACGATCGGGATCGACGAGATCGAGGCGATGCGCGAGACGGCTGAGTCAGCCGTCGATCGGGGCTACGGCACGCTGAAGGTCAAACTCGGAACCGACCGCGACGTCGAAATCGTTCGGACCATCCGGGCGGTCGCCCCCGACGCGCGGCTGTTCGTCGACGCGAACGAGGCGTGGACGCCCCGGCAGGCCCTCGCGAAAATCGACCGACTGGCCGAGTTCGACCTCGCGTTCGTCGAGCAGCCCGTTCCGGCCGAGAACCCCGAGGGGCTGCAGTTCGTCTACGAGCGCTCGCCGGTCCCGATCGCCGCCGACGAGTCCTGTCGTACGCTTTCGGACGTTCCGCAGATTGCCGACCGCTGTGACATCGCGAACCTGAAACTGATGAAATGTGGCGGGCTCCGGGAAGCGCGGCGGATGATCCACGCCGCCCGCGCCCACGGCCTCGGGGTCATGCTCGGCTGCATGCTCGAATCGAACGCCTCGATCGCCGCGGCCTGCCACCTCGCCCCGGCGCTCGACTACGCCGACCTCGACGGCGCGCTCTTGCTCGCCGACGATCCCTACGAGGGCGTGCCGATGCCGAACGGGCACATCGACCTCGCGGCGCTCGATCGACTGGGGACGGGTGCGGCGCTCGAGTAACGCCGGTTACTGGTCCGCCTGGGTCGTCTGTACGGCCCGTCTCACGCCGACCCGCCCTTCGTCACACTCGAGTTCGAACCCGAAGTCGCGAAGGCAGTCGGACGCGCGACCGTCGCCGTGGACGAGCACCTCCACAAGGTCGTCCGGCTCGTCGATGTCGGTGCCGAGCCGGAAGGAGTCGACCGTCTCGACGGCGGCGCCGACCTCGCGAGCGACGGTGCGGTGGTCGAGGTACGACGCGCCGTGGTAGTCCGCCCGAAACTCGGGGTGGCGAACCACGAGCGCGTTCGTCCCCCCGCCGCGGCCGGGTGCGATCGCGACGTCTGCGTCGGCGGCGAACAGCCGGGAGAGCGAGTCGGCCGTCGCCAGCGCGAGGTCCGCCATCACGACCGCGACGGGCTCGTCGGGCGTCTCCGGAAACCGGGCGGTGACGGCGTCGGTCAGCGACCGCTCGTCCACCGCGACCGTGGTCGAATCGGGAACGGCCGCGAGTTCGTCCTCGAAGGTAAGCGGTGCCGTCGAGAGCACCGTCGGCTCGTGGCCCGTCTCGTCGATCGCCGCGAGAACGTCCGCGAGCATGGCGCGAGCGAACCGCGACCGCTCCGGGCGAGAGAGCACGCGTTCGAGACGGGTTTTCGGCGTCTCGGCCGCGAACGGGACGAGTATCTGCATCTGATAGCGGTTGCGGATACGCGGGCAAAAGCGCGTCGGACACGATCCTCAAATCAGTTCAATCCGCCCGCAGGTTGTCGAAGTAGATCGTTCGCCGCTCGTCGGCCGCCGGCGACGTGACCAGCGAGACGCCAACGGTGACGACGAGTCCGATCCCCATGCCGACGAGGCCGGCCGTCCAGCCGGCGTACGTGCTGGGAACGAACCAAATGAAGAGACTCGCGAGGTAAAAGAGCTGGCTCGAGAGAATGCCGGCCGTGATTCCGGCGCGGGTCGTGTTCCGCCAGTAGAGAGCGACGAGCACGGGCAGGGCGAGCTGGGCGAAACCGCTGAAGGCCGCGTCGCCGAGTTCGAACAGCGTTGCCGGGGTGACGAGACTCACGGCGAAGGCGGCGGTTGCGAAAACCACGACGCCGACGCGGGCGATCAGGTCCTCGCGGCGTTCGGAGACGTCCCGGTCGAAAAACCCGAGCGTCGGCCGGTAGAGATCGCGCGTAAAGTACGACGAGCCAGAAAGCAGCATGGAGTCCGAGGAGGACATCATCGCGGCCATCGCGCCGGCGATGACCAGCGCGGCGAACCAGACGGGCGTGAACTCGGCGAGGACGACAGGGAGGACGTTGCCGCCTTCAGGAACCGTCACATCGAGGCCACGGGCCCACGCGCCGAGCATGAACGACGGGACGAACAGCAGGACACAGAGGATCGGCCAGAGCGCGAACGAGCGCTTGAGTACCGTCCGCGAGCCGGCAGCGAAGAATCGCTGGTTGACCTGCGGAAACATCGCGACGCCGAAGCCGATCGTGATCGCCGTCGAGAGCATCCACTGGACGGTGTAGTGGTCGCTGCCGAGCGCCAGGTGATGGGCCGCCTCGGCCTCGAGTGCCGCCGTCGCCGCATTCGGCCCGCCGACGACGGCGAGCACCCAGATCATCGCGACCCAGGTCGCGACGAGCATGAACGCACCCTGCAGCGTGTCGGTCCAGGCGATGCCGCGCATCCCAGCGACGACGACGTAGAGGATCATAAACGCCGTTATCAGCCCCGCACCGACGGCGTAGGGGACGGCACCCTCGGTGAGCGCCTCCAGCGCGGTGCCGGCTCCGACCTGTTGGAGCATCACGTAGGGGAACAGCCAGAGGAGGCTCACGACGGCGACGAGTCCGCGGAGCCACCGAGAGGCGAAGCGGTCACCGAGCATCTCCCCAAGCGTGACGTAGTCGTACCGCCGGCCGAGCAACCACTGTTTGTAGCCGATGACGTACCAGAGGATCGCGAAGATGATCCCGTCCATCAGCCCCATGACGAGCACCCACTCGGGACCCTCCTGATAGGCGACGTTCGGGCCAGCGAAGAACGTAAACGCAGACAGCAGCGTCGCGAAGGTCGTAAACAACAGGACGACCGTGCCGAAGGTTCGGCTCGCGAGGTAGAAGTCCTCGGCCGTCCGGTCGGTCAGCCGGTAGGCGACGAGTCCGATCACGAGCGCGAGGACGAGGTAGCCGACGATGATGCCGAGCTGGAGGGTGAGCGTCACGTCCGCTCACCTCCGGCGTCGCTCCCGGCGTCCGCAGCGTCGCTCCCAGCACCCGTTTCGATCCCGATTCCCCAGGCACGTTGCGTAAAGAGCCAGAAGACGATCGAGGCGAGCCCCATCCAGCCGATATGCCACCAGAGCCACAGCGGAATTCCGGCGACGAGGCGGTCGTCGCCCCACAGGAACCACGGGATCGCGAGCGCACAGAGGACGAGCGCGGTCGCGATCCAACCGGCGAGTTCCAGGCGGCGCATACCGGCTCTCGGAACGCGGCACGTGTAACCACTTTCGGTCGACAGTCGGTATCGAGACGTTTCACGCTCGGTGAGCGACGTGACGCCGTCCCGCAGTTTTCGTAGCTAAAAGAGCTCTTTCAGGTAGGAAAAAGCGTATACGTGTCGGACAGCGAATGAGAATCGAACGAGATGGCCCGTCTATTCCCCTTTCGCTCCGAGACGGCCGCCCAGGACGGGCAACCCCGCGTCGTCGACCTCGAAGGCGAAGACGCCGACGCGGTGTTCAGCGCCCTCTCCTCGACGACGGCCCGCCGGATATACGCCCAACTCGACGAGGACCCCGCCACCCCCAGCGACGTCGCCGACGCGATCGATTCGTCGATTCAGAACGTCCGATACCACCTCGAGAACTTAGAGGACGCCGGCCTCGTCGAGGTCGTCGACACCTGGTACTCCTCTCGCGGGAACGAGATGAGCGTCTACGCGACGACCGACGGGCCGCTGATCGTCACCAGCGACGAGTCGACGGCCACGCAGTTGAAAACCGCGCTCTCCCGGCTGATCGGTGGTATCGGCGCGCTCGCGGGCGGGAGTCTGCTGGTCCAGTACGGGACGACGCGCTGGCTTAGCTCGATGGGAGGACAACCGGACAGCGGGCCTGCATCGCCACCGCCGGGTGACGAGTCAGCCGGCGAGATGGAGTCCGACGACGAACCCGACGCGGCGGAGTCAGGAGACGATCCGGCGGAGGCGAGAGACGGGCCAGTAGAGGAGACGGATGACGGCGAAACGTTCGGAATCGCCGAGACGGACGACGCCGAGGACGAGTCCGAGGCGGACGCGATGGACTCGCCGGACGACGTGGACGATTCGGAATCGATGGACGAGGCCGAAGATGGTGCCGAACCGACTGGTGACGAGGCCGACTCGACCGACGGAGTCGAATCGGTCGCTGACGATGGCGCGTCCGGTGGCGAACACCTCTCCGACGGGGGAGCCGAGACCGCGGACGCGGTTTTCGGAACCGTGCCACCGGGATTGCTCTTCTTTCTCGGCGGACTCGTCGTGTTGCTCGCCGTGACCGCCTACTGGTACAGGTACCGGCCAGCGTACTAAGCCGTCGGGCGACCGATCGATCGATTCAGCCGGATCGCTGTACCGATGTACTGGCGCAATCACAGACGGGTCGCGGTTGCGCCGGAACTGGCTTACTGCGTCCGTCTCACTGGCCGACCGACAACCGGCCGCGGGATTTCTTCCAGAGGTCAACAGCTATTTGGCTATCACGATCTATACTATACATAAACCGGTCTGTGTACGCATCCCTCGCGTCACCGCCCCTCCCGGGGACAGATCTCGCATGGAAGACACCACGAAATACCTCATTCACGCGGACGTTACGGCTGACGGGGTCGTCGAGCGGAGCGACGTCGTCGGCGCGATCTTCGGGCAAACCGAGGGCCTGCTGGGCGACGAGCTCGATCTCCGCGATCTCCGTCAATCGCAGAAGGTCGGACGCATCGACGTCGAAATCAGCAGTGCACAGGGGCGGTCGTACGGACACCTTACCATCGCGACGAGCCTCGACAAGGTCGAGACCGCCACGCTCGCGGCCTCCCTCGAGACGATCACTCGCGTCGGCCCCTGCCGTGCGGACCTCGAAGTGACCGAAATCGAGGACGTGCGTGCGGCGAAACGAAAGGCGGTCGTCGACCGGGCGAAGGAGTTGCTCCGGAGCGGTTTCGACGACTCGGTCATGTCCTCCGAGGAGATCCTCGCCGAGGTCCGCGAGCACGTCCGCGTCGAGGATATTACTGAATATGAGGGGCTCCCGGCCGGCCCACGCGTGACCGATAGCGACGCCATTATCGTCGTCGAAGGCCGCTCCGACGTCCTCACGCTGCTCAAATACGGCGTCAAAAACGCCATCGCGGTCGAGGGGACGAACGTGCCAGACGCCGTCGTCGAACTCACCCGCCACCGCACTGTCACGGCCTTTCTCGACGGCGACCGTGGCGGTGATCTGATCTTCGAGGAACTCTCGCAGGTCGGCGACGTCGATTACGTCGCCTTCGCGCCGTCAGGAGAGTCCGTCGAGGAACTCGACCACCACCAACTGTTCGCTGCGCTCCGGAACAAGGTCCCCTACGACAGCGTCTCCGGACTGAACGAGCCGCGCGAGGCCGTCGCCGCGACCGACGGCAGCGCGACGCCGGCACCGGCCCCGACTGATTCTGCAGCGTCGTCACCAACGACGGCCGACGAGACGCCAACAGAGAACGACCAAGGCCGATCGGCGACGACGGCGGGCGAGAGCGACGAGTCAAAGGCGACCTCGACGCCTGCCGCGCAGTCGGACGCGGTGACGGAGACGAGTTCGACCCCTGAGTCCCGATCGACGTCGCCTGACGATTCGGACGCGGACACAGCGGGACCGAAGACAGTCTACGAGCACGCGAGCGACGTCATCAGAGCGGGAACCGATCGAGTTCGGTTCGTCGGATCCGAAAACGAGACGCTCGACGAAACCGACGCGAGCGAGGCGTACGACGCGCTCGCGGATGTCGAAACGGTTCCGACGACGATCGTTCTCGATGCCATCCTCACCCAGCAGTTACTCGACCTCGCCGCGGATCGCGGCGTTACGCGAATTGTCGCCCGCTCGCTCGGGCAGTTTACCAAACGGCCGACCGGCGTTCGGATTCACGCGATCGACGACATCGCGAACGCGCCACCCGACTCGTAGACCGCACGCTCGAAACTCATCCGAGGACGGCGAACGACAGGACGAGCAGCGCACAGACGAGCGCACCCGAAAGCGTCGCGAGGAAGTTGACACCCTGATTACCGAGCAGCGATCCTTCGAGAGTCGCGCCGAGGAGACTGTCGATGACCATGCCGATGAAGCCGGCGGCGACGATGATTCCCGCGCCGACGGCGCCGACTTCGGGAAAGAGAGCGTACGAAATTGCGGCGACGACGGCAGCACCGACGAGTCCCGCGACCCCGCCTTGCCACGTCACGCCGCCGTCGGTGCCGGGCTCGACGGGCTCGAAGGTGGTGATCAGCCGCGGCGTCTCGAAGACGCTCCCGATCTCGCTCGAGAGGGTGTCGCTCATCGCCGTCGCGACGGAGCCGGCGAACGCGAACAGAAACAGTTCGGGGTCGACACCCGCGGGAAGGATCGACGCCGAACTCGCCGCGTAACCGAGCACGGCCGCGAGCGCGACGGCGGCGTTGCCGAGGACGTTCCCGCTGCCGCGTGCGCCGTCGTTGTCCTCGGCGACGCCGAGTTCTTCCTTGCGGCCGTAGCGAAACTTCGTCGAGAGTCCGCCAAGCGCGAAGAAGGCGATGAGGACGACGAACCAGCCGTAGCCACCGAGGACGATCGTCAACAGGCCGAGGAGGACGCCGGTCAACATTCCAGCGATCGAGGCCGTATCTAGGGCGTAAGAGACGTATCCGAGCGCGGCCGTAACCGCGAGCGCAACGGCGATTTCGGTCGTACCGATGGCGGGTTCGAGTTCGGCGAGCAACCACAGCAGGAAGCCGACCGAGAGCATGACGATCGGATCGTCGTATAGCAAGAGCATGTCCCGGAGCAAGGCGGCGAGCAACGCGCCGCTTGCCGCGAGGAAGACGATTGTCGGCGCGATCGGCGCAATCGAGGTTCCGTCGGCAAGCGCCGTTCCAGCCTGTCCGACGGCTGCGGCGGCCGTCGCTGCAAGACAGAACGCGGCCACGACGAGGACCTCGTTCTCGGTTCGGGTCCGGACGATCCGCTCTGTGAGGTTGCCGTACCCGATGAGAAAGACGGTTCCGACGAAGACGGCCAGCGGCATCGACGAGGTGACCGCGATGAGGCCGAGCGCGACGCCGGCGAGGACGAACGTGATCAGTCCGTACAGCCGCCCGTCCTCGTGGTCGTCGGGGTAGGCTAACAGATCGAACAGCGGGCCGTCGGTGACGACGAACGCGCCGAGTAAGACGACCGCGGCGATCGCGGCCGCGACCGCGGGCCCGAAGAGCGGAACGGCGAGCGAGAGCGTACAGAGCGCCCCAAAGACCGCGGCTCGCCGAACGGGTGATGTCACGATACCGGTGTCTTTCTGTGGCGTTCACTTGAACCTTCCCGAACCCGAGTCGGTTCCGTTTTCGACCGTGTCGGCGTTTCTCGCCGCCCCATTCGAAATCGGAAACCCTCTCTCGCGCTGAGACGTCCCGTAATCCGTATAGTCCCTCGATTGGAAATGAGGTCGTGGGACTGTACGAACGGTATCTCGTCTATCGAATTCGCCGCCACGAGGGGGAGCCACCCGACCACGTCGCGCTCGTCATCACTGAGCGAGACCTCCTCGAACGCGGCGCCTACGAGACGCTGCTCGAGTTTTTCGACTGGGCGTTCGAGTACGCCTCCTGGGTGACCGTCTATGTCAGCGTCTTGGACGCCGAGGCGGTGCCGCCGCTCCGACGCGAACTCGAGCGCATCGACGCCCCGCGGGAGGTCGCCGTTCGCGGCCCGGACGACCGAACGCGTGCCGATGCGCCGATCCAGATCGGCATCGGCCTCGGCGGCAAACACGAGTTCACGAGCGCCGTCCGAACGCTCGCCGAGAGCGTCGACGACGGAGAGTTAGCGCCCGACGAGATCGACGACGAACGCGTCGAGGATCATCTCGTCTTTCCCGCCGAACCCGACCTCGTGATCAAGACCGGTGCAGAGCGGCTCTCGGATTTCATGATCTGGCAGTCGGTCTACTCGGAACTCTACTTTACTGACGTCAACTGGCGCGACTTCAGAAAACGGGACTTCCTGCGCGCCGTCAGAGAGTACTGTAATCGTTCGCGGCGGTTCGGCCGCTGACGGTCTACCGGTTTCGGTCCGTCGGGTCCGGCTTGTACCCCCATCGTTTCATCCGGACCACAGCGGGCGTCTCGTCGCTCGTCGTCTCCGCCGACCCGTCGTCGGATGCGACCTCGTCGTAGACGTCGATATGGTGGACGGCGCTCGGCGAGAGGAGCCGGTTGTCCTCGACCTGGAGCCAGCCGTTCGGATGAAGGACGACGGACCCCTCGTAGAGGATTTCGTCCGCGCTGGTTCCCTCGTAGATGATCGCGTCCTCGTAGGTCTGTTTCTCGCCGTCGGGCGCCGGCCCTTCGAGGAGCTGTGGCGTGTCCATACCGTTCAATCTCGCGCCGTGATACTAAACAGCACTGACTGTTTTCACCGGTCTGCTGCGTCGTGCCTTCGACGACCCGGCACTCGCAGCGAAAGCGGAACCCGTCCGGCCCGCCTGCGTTCAGTGTCAATGCTCGCCGCGCTCGCGCCGACGGCCGACGAGGCGCTCGTCGCCTGGGGCCTCGTTCTCGCCGTCGCGCTCGCCCACCTGCTGCCGGACGAATTTTCCGTCTCGGTCGGCGTTTCGCGTCACGCGTTGCTGTCGGCGACCGGCGGCGTTTCGATCGTCTACGCCTTCCTCCACCTGTTTCCCGAACTCGATGCGCGCCAGGAGACGGTCGAAGGCGTCTCGTTTCTGGGCTGGACGCTCGCGGCTCACCACGTCTACGCCGTCGCGTTCGTCGGGCTGGCGCTCTTTTACGGCCTCGACCGGCTGGCGGCGGTCGCGCGCGGCCACGAGTTCAGTCACGAACTGCGATCGTTCACCGACGCACCGGTCTTCTGGGTCCACATCGGCGGGTTCGCCGTCTACAACGCCTTCATCGGCTACGCGTTGATCCAGGGGGAGACGGGCGCGGAGAACGCCCTGCTGTTCGGGGTCGCGATGGCAGTTCACGTCGTCGGCAACGACGCGGCTCTGGCGCAACACCACGGCGAGTTCTACAGCCGAATCGGCCGGCACGTGCTCACGGCGGCGGTCCTGCTCGGTGCCCTCATTGGTGCGGTCTATACGATTTCGGACGTCCCGTTCGCGGTGTTGCTCGGCCTGCTCACCGGCGGGATCGTCTACAACGCGATCAAGGACGAACTGCCGCAGACGGAGGCGAGTCGGTTCTGGCCGTTCGTCGTCGGCTCGCTCGCGTACGGGTCGTTGCTGTTGGTTCTGTAGCAGTCACAGTATGCCAGTTCTCGGTTCACAAACGATTTGCTCGAAAACACGAAACGCGTCTACAGTACAGTTACATGAAATAGGTTTTCCCGAGATTTCTTCGTTCCTTCGTACTTCAGTAACGGAAATCAGAGTCTCTGTATATTATGTCGGTTCGGATATGCTTATTGCCGTATGGGTCGTATAGATCTCCGTATCATGGGAACGACTATCGACGATGCAACCTATCCGGAGGAAGAACATGTGCTCGAGGACGCTGACGACCGCCGCTCCACCGTAGCGACGGTTCGAACGGGTATCTTCTACCTCCCGCTCTTGCTGGCCGGCGTGATGACGGTGCTGTTCCTGCCGGACCTGCTCGCTACCCTTGTGACCGGCTGGACCGACGCGGGTGCCGCGGAACTCGGCATCCACCGACTCCACGTGATGGGCATCGCTGCCGTCGTGGCAGTGTTCCTGCTCGGCCTGTTCGCCCAGGCGTACCGACCGAAACAGCGCGTCGCGTCGATGTGGGGGGCGTTCGTGGTCATCCTCGTCGCCACCGCCGGCACCGTCTGGTACGGTGTCGGGCGACCGGAGGAGGTCGTTCCGTTCTTCCTCCTCACGACGATCGCGCTCGTCGCGCACCCGGCAGGCCGGAAGCTGGTTCGACGCAGCGACTCGTACAGTCCGGTGCTTCTGGCGCTGGTTGCCGTCGCCGCGATTCCGCTCCTCGCCTTCGTTGCGACCCAGTTGAGCCTGACTACGAGCACGGTCGACCCGCACGCGCTCGACGGCCACTACGTGATGATGGCCGCGCTCGCGATTTCGCCGCTCGCGTACGGCCTTGTCGCCGCGCTCGGATTCGAGGGCTGGCGTCTCGCCTCGTTGCTCGCTGCCCTCCCGATGGCCTACTACGGGCTGTTATCCATCTCGTTCCCCATGCAGGTCGGCTCGACCGGCGCGGTGTGGGGCGGGTTGGCCATCCTCTGGGCGATCACGTTTGTCGCTGCGGCGGAGTACTCCCGTACCGGCGATTCGACGATACTCCGGCGCGAGGTCAGACGAGAAACTGATTGAGACTGCGACATACCGTACCGGTACCCTGCCGTCTCGTGGACGAACGGAGCGTCAGTCCGCTGCCTTCCCGCTCGCGTCGACGTCCTCGAGACCCTCGAGTTGCTCGATGTCGGATCGCTCCCCGGTCGGCAACGAGTCGCGAAACCGATCGACGACCGAGCGAGCCTCGGGGAGTTCCGACTCGCCCATCGCCCGGAGCAACGCGAGCGCTCGACGGGCGCGAGTCCGGCGCCACGATTCCTTCCGGTGTTCGTAGGTCCGAATGCCGCGCAGGAAGTCGCTCTTTGAAAACTCCGGCCAGTAGGGCGTACAGAAGAAGACGGCTGCCTCGTTGCCGTTTGCGTGCCACGGCAGGAAGTTCGACGTTCGCTCGTCGCCACCGGTACGGATAATCAGGTCGACGTCGCGCACCGGCTGGTCGTACAGCCGGTTTTCGATCGTCTCGACGTCGATCTCGTCGGGGTCGAGTCCGTCCGATTCGACCTCGTGAGCGACGCCGCGAGCCGCCTCGAGGAGTCGCGATCGGCCGCCGTAGGCGAGGGCGATGTTGAGGACGAATCGATCGTACTTGCGGGTGCGCGCTTCCGCGTAGTCGACCGCGTCCTGCACCCGTTCGGGGAGACGTTCGGTCTCGCCGATCGCGCGGATGCAGACCTCCTCCTCGTGGATCCGATCCGAATCCGCGAACGCGTTGAGCTTCTCACAGAGGAGATCGAACAGCGGCTCGTTCTCCTCGTCCGGTCGGTCGAAGTTCTCCGTCGAGAAGGCATACAGCGTGAGCTCCTCGACGCCGACGTCGTAACACCATTCGAGGACGCGTTCGGCGGTCTCGGCACCCGCGCGGTGCCCATCGTGGGCGTCGCCACCGTTCTGGCGAGCGTATCGCCGGTTCCCGTCCTGAATCACCGCGACATGCGTCGGTGCGCCGGCGATCTCTCGCGAGAGCAATCGCTCGTAGGCTGCATCGACGTGCTGGCGGAGCCACCGCTTCATCGTCCGATTTGACGTCACCAATGACTATGTGTCTTGTGTGTCACTCTCCGACAGTGATAACCACCGACACGGAGACACCGGTGGATCGAACGCCGCGAGTGGCGATCGCTCGCGAGAATCGTGACGGCTATCCGTTCGGGGAGTCTCGGATCGAACAATGGCAGACGCGATCGACGAGGACCTCTATCGGCGGACCGAGGCGTTACTCGAACCGGGTGACATCGAACTCAACGGTGCAATCGTCTACACGGAGTACGGCGGAGACGAGGACGTACAGATGATGCAGGCGACGATCGACGTCGGCGAGATCATCGCCGAGCACTCGGGGTACGACCCCAAAAACTGCTACGTTCACTCGGGCAACGACGATCCGGACTTTTCCTCGAACCAACATCAGGGGCTGACGCTTGAGGACGAGGCGTTCGTCTGGGAGTGCCAGCAACTCCTGCGCGAGGGGAGTTTCAAGATAGTCATCTACTACGAAGCGAGTGCCGACCACCAGGCCATCCTGGCGGATATCGAGGAGTTGGGATTCGACGTAACGGGCGTCGAAGGGGAGTAGGACGGACGATATCGGAGAGCAACGCCGTATTGCGACGAGTAGTCGGAAAGGAAATTACGAATTCACAGACGCGTTCGCTGTTACTCCGGAGCGGTGGCTACCCGCCCGCCATCGCGACCTTCCCGCCAGTACAGGAAACACAGTTTCGAGAGCGCCGTGCTCCCGAACAGAACGGCCAGAACGAACGGAAGCTCAGCCCACGAGAGTACGGCGAGGATGCCACCGATTCCGCCGATCAACGGGATCTGTAACGCCCGAAAAAGCTTGCTCCGACCGTCGTACGCGATGAGAAACTCGATCAGGAGACCGAGAGCAGCGACGGGAACAATCCAGAAACTCACTCGCGGCGTCTGCCAGATCACGTGAACTGTTCCCGCTGTGAGCGCAATCGTCGCGTAGACGGCCAGTCCCCGAAGACGGCGTCCCATACACATCGTTATTTCTCCACTCGATTGATTACAGTTTCGAGGGCGTCATAGAACAGTTCCCACACCACCCCAGCGACGACCTACCAAATCGTGTGTAGTAACTGACAATATAGAAACAAATAACACTCTGCGTTTTAGGTTGGCGCGGCGGTAAGTACAGGCGGTGCAGTTACCGTTGCTGTCGAGCCACAAGCATTGCACCCGCGAGCGACCAGCGGGAGCGAGCGGCTTTTTAGCGTAGATTTTTGCGCGAGTGGTTCCGCGCGAAGCGCGGAATCCCGACGCGGAAAAAGGTACGTGTGCAACAGTAGTTACCAGCGGATCCGAAAGTGTCGTGTGAGATTACCCTGTGTAACTCGTTCTATGATACACCTCTACAGTTGCAGATGCGAGGTTGATCGCGGTCCGCCGTCGTCGTCATCGTCGTCACTCCCTCCCTCACGCAGGTAGCTGACGTCGTCGTCGGTCAAGTATACCTGTCCGTTCTCGACCGTAATATCGACCGACGAGAGCCTCGTGTCGGCCGCCTCGCCGTTGTCGCAGTGGCCCGAACACGCGTCGAACACCGACCCGTGGCGCGGACAGACGATTCCCCCATCGCGGAGTACCGCACCGACACCCTCGCGGTGAAGGCGCTGGCGCTCGTGTGTGCAGCGGTTCACCCACGCCTCGACCGGCGGCCGGCCGTTGACGTCGCAGGGAACGAGAAACACTTCCTCGTTGGTGCCGTGCCGGTCGCGGACTGTAAACAGCCACGACCCGTTTTCTTTGACGGTCTCGACGCTCGTCAACCGGTATCGCCCGCTCATGTACGTTCGTGGAACTGTTCAGTGATAATTACTCGGTTGATGGTGTTCACGACCCGAGCAGACGTCCCGGAGGCGGTAACAGAGCAGCGACGTGTCTGCGATCGTCGCACGCTGAGTGGCCCTGTGCCGATTCGCTTATACATCGCCGGTTCCGACCTGCGGGTATGACTGTGGACGTCGATCTCACGGAACGCGAGCGGGCGGTCGTCAACGCCTACCAGGGCGGGTTTCCGGTCGTCGAGCACCCATTCGAGCCGGCTGCAGCCGCAATGGGAGAGCGCGGGGTCGACATCGACGCCGACGAGCTGCTGGAGACGATTCGAGAGTTAGACGACCGCGGCGTCCTTTCCCGATTCGGGCCGCTCGTCAACGCCCAGGAGATCGGCGGCGCGGCCACGCTGGTCGCCATGCACGCCCCCGAGGACCGGTTCGACGAGGTCGTCGAGGCGGTCAACGCCCACCGCGAGGTGGCCCACAACTACGAGCGCGAACACCCCCATCTGAACGTCTGGTTCGTCGTCTCGGTCGCCAGCGAGGACCGCGTGGCCGAGGTCCTCTCGGAAATCGAGGCCGAAACCGGCCAGGAGACGTACAACCTGCCCAAACAGCAAGAGTTCCGGGTCGAGGCGAAGTTCTACGTCGACGGCCCGCTCGACGGAACCGGCGACGAGCCGGCCGGTATCGACTGCACCGATCGCGGTCCGGACGTCACCCCGACCGACGCTACCGCGCTCTCGCCGGCGGAACGGGACCTCGTCCTCGAAGTGCAAGACGGGGTTCCCCTCTCTGCGACGCCCTACGCCGACGTCGCCGACGCGATCGGACAGGAAACGAGGTGGGTGCTCGAGACGATCAAACGCTTCGAGCGCGAGGGGAAGATCCGCCGCATCGGCGTCGTCCCGAACCACTACGCGCTCGGCTACACCGAGAACGGCATGACGGTCTGGAACGTGCCCGACGAGTTCGTTGGCGAGGTCGGTCCCGAGGTCGCCGCCTTGCCCTTCGTCACTCACTGTTATGAACGCCCACGCCACGAGGGCGTCTGGCCGTACAACTTCTTCGCGATGACCCACGGGCGCAGCGAGGAAGAGAGCCAAGAGCGTATCGAACAGGTTCGCGAGACGATGGGCGAGTACTGGGACGTCGGCGAGGACGACTGGGACTCGCTGTTCTCGACTCAGATACTGAAGAAAACCGGAATTCGCCTGGCAGAACGTGCGGATGCAAACACCGAGTAACTCACGAGTTCACGATCGCACATGATCCCACTCCTGCACGATTTCGCCGGCGCGACGGTGCTCGTCTTCGGCGGCGGCCCCGTCGGCGCACGAAAGGCTCGACGATTCGCCCGCGAGGCCGAGGTCCTCGTCGTCAGCCCCGAGTTTGCAGACCGCGAGTTCGGATCGGCCGAATTGATCCGGGCTGCGCCCGATCCCGAAGAGATCGAGGCGTGGTTCGATCGCACATCTCCCGCACTGGTCGTCGCCGCGACCGACGACGAGGCGGTCAACGAGGCCGTCGCGGAGACGGCCCAGACACGTGGAATCCTCGTCAATCGCGCCGATCGATCGGGCGAGCGCGATGTCGGAAGCGTCGTCGTTCCCGCGACCGTTCGCGAAGATCCGGTCGTCGTTTCAGTCGCGTCCGGCGGAACCGCACCGGCGTTGAGCAAGTACTTGCGACAGGAACTCGAACAAACGCTTTCGGGTGCCGGCGAGATGGCCGACCTCTGTGGTGCGCTCCGAGGAGAGCTCAAATCCCGCGACGTGTCGCCCGCCCGGCGACGTGAGATCGTCACCGATGTCGTCAATTCTCCGGCCGTTTGGACAGCTTTACGTAGCGGTGCCTCCAACAACCGCCAAGTGATCGAGGACGTGCTTGAAGATGATCTCCTGTCTGGGGGTGAGCGGCCGTGAATTCGGCCGGTGTCGTCACGGCCGCACGAGTGACACACGAGAGCGGCAGCGTCGACGACCTCGCCGCTGCGAGCCCGGAGAGTCAACACTGTGGCGTCAGGCGGCTCCTGTCGGTCTCCGAAATCGAAGAGGCCTACGTCCTCTCGACGTGTAACCGAGTCGAAGCCTACGTCGTCGCTCCCGACCCCGCCGTCGGCCGCGCGACGCTGGCGGAGTTCTTTTCCGGAGTCGGCGACGACGCCGTCGTCGAAACCGACCACGACGAGAGCCTCCGACACCTGCTTCGTGTCGCAACGGGCCTCGAGTCGGTCGTCATCGGCGAGGATCAGATCATCGGCCAGGTTCGAACCGCCTACGAGGACGCCCGTGCCGCCGGCGGCATCGGGTCGATGCTCGAAGCCGCCGTCACCAAGGCGATCCACGTCGGCGAGCGAGCGCGCACTGAGACAGCGATCAACGAAGGCGTCGTCTCGCTGGGCTCTGCAGCCACGAAACTCGCCAGCCGAGACGTCTCGCTCGACGGTGCGAGCGCGCTCGTCGTCGGCGCCGGCGAGATGGGGCGACTCGCCGCCCGCAGTCTCGTCGATGCCGGCGTCGCCGACCTCGTCGTCGCGAACCGAACCGTCTCGCACGCCGACCACCTCGTCGCCGAACTCGATATCGATGCACGCGCCGTCCCGCTCGGCTCCCTCTCGACCACCGTGGCCGACGTCGACATCGTCGTCACCGCAACGGGGAGCGACGAGCCGGTACTTGCACCTCGCCATCTCTCCGAGGAGGAGTCGATTGAGACGAACGACGACGCCGGACAGGTGATCGTCGACCTCGGCCAGCCGCGCGATGTGGACCCCGAAACCGCCTCACTGTCGGACGTCACCGTCTACGATCTCGACGATCTGGAGTCTATCACTCAGGAGACCCGCGAGCAACGCGCCGACGCCGCTCGCGACGTCGAGTCGATGATCGACCACGAGTTCGAACTGCTCTGTGATCAGTACAAGCGAGCGCGAGCCGACGAGGTCATCGCCGCGATGTACGAGTCCGCAGAGCGGATGAAAGCGCGCGAACTCGAAACGGCGCTCTCCCGACTCGAGGGCGAGGAGTTCTCCGAGGCACAACGCGAGGTCGTCGAGTCGATGGCCGACGCGCTGGTCAGCCAGATGCTCGCGCCGCCGACGAGAAGTCTGCGGGAGGCGGCGGCCGAAGACGACTGGAGCACGATCAACACTGCGTTACAGCTGTTCGATCCCGATTTCGGCGGCGACGGAACGGCTCCGTCGCTGATCGCAACGGACGACCGATCCGGCGTTCAGGTCGGCACGGCCGACGACGATTGACGACGGACCGGCGACTGTACCCCGTCGAGTTAATTGTCGCTCCGAGTGCGCGGCATAATTTTATTTAATTGGCCTTCGTGCTGCGAGTATGGGCGATCTGCTTTCCGACGACGAGATCGAAGATCAGCTTCCCGACGACTGGACGCGCGAGGGCGACGAGATCGTTCGAACCTACGAGTTCGACGACTACCTGCGCGGCGTCAACTTTGCACAGATGGTCGGCGAAATCGCGGAGTCGCAGTTTCACCACCCCGAACTCGTCATCCGCTACGAGGAGGTCGAGATCCGACTGACGTCCCACGAGGAGGGTGGAATCACGGACGACGACATCGAGATGGCCGAACTGATCGAATCAGAACGAACCGCCTAACCGAATGGACGGCCAGTACGTCTTTCGCGTCCGGGCACGGATCGTGCCCGAACGAGCAGGGATCAGCCTCGAACCGGGGACCGAAGAGACGACGGTCACTCTCTTCCGAACGGCTCCGGAACCCGGAACCGAGGGGTGGCTGTTCTTCCGAGACACGCTCTGGCGCGGCGAGGTCGGTGACGAGACGTACGCCTGTCAGCTTGCAGAAGAGTGGCTCGAACTGCCCGTTGAATCGGTTTCGTTTCGCGAACTCCAGGCCGACGAGGAGTACTTCGAGGCGTTGAAATCCGAAATCGCCGCCGACCTCGAGGCGTTCAACGCAGACAACGTTTCGGAGGTGCTCTCGAAGTATCTCGGCTCGAGCATCAGAGTCCGCGCGGACGAGTAACGCCGACCGATCGTCATCAGTTCGATCGGCTGGTCGTTCCGACCGATAAGCATTTAGTCGAGAGTACCGTACGTTTGTGCCCCCAATGGACCCCGAATACGACTTCTGGTTGCTCGACCTGGACGGGACGCTCGTCGACGTCGAGTGGTCGTATACCAGAGAAGTCTTCGACCGGGTCGGTGACCGCATGGGCCGCCGGTTCACCGATCGGGAGGCGGACATCATCTGGAACGGCCTGACCGGCTCCCGGGACCGACAGCTCGAAGCGTGGGGCATCGACCCCGTCGAGTTCTGGACCGTCTTTCACGAGGAGGAAGACCCGCTGGTGCGGGCGGAACAGACGTATCTTCACGACGACGCCGAGTTCGTCGGGGCGCTCGACGGACCGGTCGGTCTGGTAACGCACTGTCAGGAGTATCTCTGCGAACCCGTCTTAGAGAACGTCGGCATCACCGACTGGTTCGACGCGCGGCTCTGTTGCACCGAGGAAACGGGCTGGAAGCCGGATCCAGATCCGGTGCGCGACGTGGTCGCCGAACTCGGCGTCGGGAACAACGGCCACCGGGGTGTGTTGGCCGGCGACGGCGCGTGTGACGTTGGCGCGGCCTGGAACGCCGGA
Organism: Natrialbaceae archaeon A-arb3/5; assembly: GCA_046614585.1. GTDB lineage: Archaea > Halobacteriota > Halobacteria > Halobacteriales > Natrialbaceae > JBKKHI01. Next base: position 476,988 of record JBKKHI010000001.1, read on the forward strand.
CTCGATGCGATCCACGTCGAGCGCGTCGGCCACGAGCGACGCGGCCAGTGCGTGCTCGGAGATTACCGCGTGAAGTCGTTCGACGAGTTGCCGGCCGCGACGAGCCCGGACAAACCCGTCCCGGAAATCGAGTAACGACTGGTTCTGATTCGGTACCGAGAGAGGTGGACGAGCTCCGATGGTCGGCCAAGAAAGTGCGCGATGGCGTCTACTCGTTCCGTGCGATCGTCAGATACCCCGTGTGACCGACGGGAGCCGTCGACGGCCGCGAGCCGCGGTCGTCGAACTGCATCTCGCGCTGGATCGTCTCGCGGGTGCGAATGTTCGAGAGTCCGGCGTCACGAGCCGCCTCGACGACCTCGCGAGTCGATTCGATGAAGGGACTGTACACTGCGACGAACCCGCCCTCGACGAGCAGGTCCGGGGCGTACGGGACGATCGAGTCCGCATCGCCCGTATCGAGCGTCAGCACGTCGAACGATGACGGCTCGAGCGCCTCGAGTTCCTCGGCGAGGTCGCCCGTCCGGACGTCGACGGCGTCCTCGATGCCGCCGAGTGCCATGTTCTCGCGAGCGACGTCGGCGAACTCGACATTGCGCTCGTAGGTGACGACCGACGCGCCGGCGCGGGCCATCGACGCGGCGAGGACGCCCGTTCCGGTGCCGGCGTCCAAGACGCGGTCGCCTCGTGTGATGCCGGTCTCGCCGATCACCAGCCCGACGTCTCGCGGGACCATCGGCGCGCCGGTCCGCTCGAAGTGGTGAAACAGGTCGGGTCCGCGGAGCCGTCGGACGGTAAACGCCTCGTCGAGGTGTGTCTCGATCGTCTGTCCCGGCTCGACGTCTTCGGGTACGTCGAGGACGCCGAGGTCGGTCCCCATCTCCTCGCCCGGCTGGACGAGAAACTCGCGGTCGTCGCGGACCAGCAACACAGGGGTTCGATCCGTCGACTCGGCCGCGTCGCTGTCGTGGTCGTCCGTGTTGTCTCCGGTCACGAACGCGTCACTCGAGCTGTTCGATTGCCGCAGCGAGGTCGCCGTCGTTTGCCTCGAGCGCCTCGCGAGCCTCGTCTTCGTCGACGCCGGCGCGGCCGGCGACGAGTTCGACGTCTTCGTCGGGGATCGACGAGCCGGCGTCGGCATCCGAGCCGCCGGCAGCACCGGACTCGACCTCTTCCGGCGAGCCGATGATCTGGTAGGTTTCCTGTCCGCGGGCGTCCATCTTGGTCACGTCGGCGTTGTCGAAGACGAGATCGTACTCGTCGGTCCGAATAATGACCTCCTCGGCGTCGATCTCGTCGACGTCGATGCCCATCTGTTCCATCATCTGCTGCATCTTGCGCGGGTTGAGTCCGCCGCCGCCTCCTCCAAACATATCTGAGACGTCATCACCCGCAACCTTTTACTCTGCGGTCTGTCCCGAACGGATCGACCGATGCAACGTTCGCCTGGAATCTCCGCTCTCGGGACGGGACAAGGTGGATGTGATCTGTGTCATCAACGAGCCTATCTCGTCGTTGATCGTCAGACGAGTTTTTATACACTCTCTGCCGGTGATAGTCGTTTGATGATCGAATACTAGTTGGAGAGTGAGAGCGTTCCGAAGATATCGGTTAGCACCAATACTATTTGGGATGACAATTATCTCAGTTACGGTGGTAGTGCGAACGACAGCAGGTACTTGATACACGATAACGGACCTATTTGGCGCTTTGATGCTGATCTATACCTGGATGGAATATCTATATTGGATATTGTATTGACAGTTTCGGTAGACAATCACCCATATACCGAAATATGAGCAAATTGCACCGACTGGAGAGTAAACGAGTAGTGATATATCGGTTATCCGTCAATAAATAAAGACTCCATTTTCAACGTCGATGGAATATTGATCCAGATTTCATATTTTGCCAATCACGGGTGACGCTGGTAATTGTGTACTCATCAGAGAAACTGTATCTCGAGTTTAATACATCCTGGTTGGTACTCTTGGTTGGGTAGTGTACAGAGGACGGTCGTTCGCCACGCAAACAAGTGGGCGTCCCCACGGGTGTAGCAATCAGTGGTGACGCCGTTTTCGTGTACGTACCCGGAACACAAAAACATGAAACGCGCAATCGCGAGTATGCTAACACTGGCGCTGATCAGTAGTCTAATGGTCGCTGGCTTCGCTGGAACGGCAGCAGCCGATACGAACACGCAGTCCAACGTCAACGACGGCTCGGGTAACAATATCCACAGCAACGTGAACAGCCAACTGGGCTTCGGTGACAGCGTGAACGAACAATTCAACTACAACAGTGCGGGTGCCAGCCAGAATACGCAGTTCAACAATAACCTCCAGGCCTCACTCAGTGGCGGCCACTCGAACTTTCAGGTGAACGACAACACTGCCGCTGCTGACAACACGCAGATCAACGCCAACGAGCAACTGTCGCTCTTTGGGAGCCATTCGAACATCCAAGGGAACGTGAACAGTGGCGCTGGTGATGTCAACCAGCAGGAAAACGTGGCCAGTGCGAGTAGCTTTATCGCCAACTTGTTCAATTACCAAGAAAATATCAATAACTAAGAACCGATAGCGAAGCACTCGCGCAATTGTTTGCACGAGACGCGAGGTGAACCATCTCAGAATGGGAAGACGTGACTTCAGTTCCGTCACGCGCTCTGCGGAGGCGGCAGGATCCGTTGCCCAACGTTTCTTCCCCAGCCGCCCCTGTTACGTACAATTAAAGACGAGACGGCTCCCCGTTACGGGAGAGCCTGTCCCGCTTACCGACCGCTCGAGACGGCGGATCGCGTTTATTTCCGCCGGGCCGCTGATCCGTCGCACCCGTCTGATCGATCATCGTCGGCTATCAGAACACAATGTGCATCAACAGTAGTTTTCATTGTACATCGAGAGTCCACCGCTGGTGCCGAACGAGATGATCGTCCGCGAGTCACAGCCGTCGCCTGATACTGTCGTCGTGGCACTACTCTGGGCGGAGCCGGATTCGACCGTCGTCGTGTAGATCCCAATCTCGTCCACAGTAAGTTCGAGGGCCGTGTCGGCAGGCAACTCGTCGGTACCATCGAGAACAACCGCTCCGTCGTGCTCGATTCGAATCGCAAACTCCCGCGTCTCCTCCCCGGTGTTCTCGACGATAAGACGGTGCAAGCCAGCCGTTTCGGTTGGGTCGATGCTGTCGGCATCGATAGTGGAAATCCCCGTGATCGGTCCGGATTCTACCGGCTCGAGCTCGACGTCATCAGCCTCGTCGCTGTCAGGAGCGGTCGTCGCGGCATCACTGCTTGACGTATTGCTGCTGTTGGTATTCGCCGCCCCCGTCTCGGAGTTGATTCCATTCGCGCCACCACCGAGACAGCCGGCAGTGACGACAGCCCCGACAGTCACGCCCCATCGAACGACCTCCCGCCGATTCATATCAGTCACACCATGCCACGCGTCAAATGCCTTTTTCACGAGTCTCGAACGATCACAGAACGGTGAACGAAGTGAGCCGTGAGTCGATGGAGTGAAAGAGAACCGCGAATAGTGCGATCGGTCTGTAAACCGTCCCAGGTGTTATTATAGCGTGATTCTATGCCAACACAGCGAGTCCGACGAGCGGAATTGCGACGTAGACGGCGTGATAGAGCAGCGTCGACGTGCTGACGTGGACGAGATAGCGTCCGCTCGGATACGAACTTGTCCCTGCCGGGACCGCAATCAGTCCGCGGCTCCATGGGATGACGTTCGTGAGAAAGACGGCGAAGCCGCCGTAGCGATTGAACCAGCGGTCGATCCGCTGGAATCGCTCCGAGGAGGGGTCGATCTCGACGTACGGAAGCGTGGTGAGGACCGCCTCACCGTAGCGTCTGCTGCCCGCATAGACGACGAGTTGCCCGAGCAGATGCGCGACGGTGATGAGAACGACGAGAGCAGCGGCGTCCAAGTACGTCGGGACCGCGATGGCGACGTACCCCCAGAGGACCACGCTCGTCGGAACGACCTTTCCGATGAGTGCGCCCTTCAGGACGAAGATGACGAACAGGGCCGGAAGTCCGGCGATTCGTACTGCCAGGGTTGCGTATTCGATGACTGGGGCAAGTACGCTCATACTGTTGTGAGACCGTGGTCAGGCGATCCGGAACACGACCGTGTCCCGTACTGGATCGACAGACCGTCGTGTGTATACAATACGTTAGATCGACAATAGTTATAAACGGTCGTTCCGACTTTCCGTCTCAGAAAGTTCTCGAATCAATCTTGCCCGTTACCGATCCAACGAATAACATGTGGTTCGACGTCTCGACTGTAGAAGCGATTCGGAACGCGATTCCGGCCTGGCTCGGTGTCGTGCTCCTGTTCGTCACGTTTCTCGGGAGCGTCTACGTCATCGTTCCTGGCGTCGTCCTCGCGTATGTGACGGGTGATCGCCGTCGAACAGCGACGTGGCCAGGAACCGTAATCGGAGGGTACGGCCTATTCATAACGCTCAAGCCGCTGTTTTCGATCACCAGGCCGCCGGTCGATCCACCGTTTTCGCCGGACCTTCTGCCGACACTGCTCTCGCCGCTGTACGATCTCGGTGTCGGGCCTAGTTCGGCGAGTTTTCCGAGCGGGCACGCGGTCGCGGTGACGGTGTTTTGGGGCCTCGTCGCCGTCGACCTCTCGATCGGCTCGTCCTGGAAGCGCCTCGCCGGCTGTGTGCTCGTCATTTCGCTCGTCGGCTTTTCGCGAGTCGCACTCGGCGTCCACTATCCGGGAGATATCGTCGGTGGAATCGCGATCGGCGGCCTCTATCTCGGTGGGATGGTACTTCTTCGGCGTCGAGTGTCGAAGCCAGTGACGGCGACGGTACTGATCGGCACCGTGTGTGCCGCCGGTGGATTGCTCTCCGGGCGGACGCTGGATGCGGCCACACTGATCACAGCGGCGGCCGTGACGGCACTTTTTTCCCGTCACCTGGGTGGCGATGCGGGCCGTGCCGCTCGATTTGAGCTCCGATCCGATTAGTCGTCCGCGGGCGCACCCTCGCGAACGTTGACCGCCATGCCGGACTCGAAGTCGTCGATCCCCTGGCCGTCGAGTTCGGCCCGGCCGACCGCGAGCAACTCGCCGCGCTCGTGGACCACGAGGACCTCGTCGCCCGGTCGGATGGCCGGATCGGCCTCGAGGACGAACTTCGCGAAGACGTTCTTTTCCTCCCGGACGAACGGCTCGCTCTCGTCGTCGACGACGACGCGGTAGGCCGGCCGGTCGAGCGCCGCGTCGAGGCGACGTCCTCCTTCGAGGCCGAGGGTGAACCGACCGTCCGTCCCGAACGAGACGATTCGGCCGTCGTCGCTGAGGACCTGCTGGGGGCGCCCCGAGGTGGTTCGCTTGATCGAGAGCGACTCCGAGGGTGGAAAGAGTGCGCCCCCGGCACCCGAACCGAACTGGTAGTCGCCGATCGTCCGAAGGGTAGAAAGTCCCGCACTCCCGTCGGTTGACTCGCTCATTGTGTCCCTGTTCGCGCCACGGGTCGAAAGCCCTTCGATTGGGTGGTGTTGTGGCCCTCGACAGTGACGAAAGCAACGCAGTGACTCGTATTCGTGTCCGTGACTCAGACTGACTGTTGTCAGCCAGTGACGGCACAACCACGAACCGTCCTCCGGTTGCGCCAGTCTATCGTTCCAGTAGACTGTCTCAGCGTCGGCGAGCAGAATCACGCGAAAACGTCACGAAATGGCCGTCCGGATCGCGGACGACGACCGTTTCGGCCGTCTCCCGTTCGATCGATCGGACTCGGTCAGAGACCGCCTCGAGTACCGCGTTCGGCTCGTCGGCGTCGAATCCGAGGTCGACGTGAACGCCGCCGCGAGCGTCCGCGAGTCCCAGGTGTGGCTCCCACAACTCGAGCGCCATCGGCCCGTTCATCCGAACGCGTTTTCGCTCGTCGCCAACGTCGACCGTCTCGAACCCCAGGTCGGCGTAGAACGACGCCGAACGGTCGAGGTCTTCCACCTCGAGAACCACCTCGAAGATCCCGTCGATTCCGGGCCCCTCGACGTCCTGCTGGCCGAGTTCGACGCAGTTACCGTCCGGATCGTAGAGGTACAGCGATTTCGCGGAACCGAACTGCGCTTCCGCGAGGTCGTGGTTCTCGTCCAGCCGGTCCCACCACTCGTCGTACGCCGTGGCGGGGATCGAGAACGCGTAGTGGGTGTGCAAGCCGCCGCGAGGGAGTTCGGTCGGCCGCCGACAGACCAGATCCGTCTCGCCCGCCTCGAAGATGAGTTCGATTTCCGTCTCCTCGCGAACGGGGAGTCGGAGTGTGTCGGCGTAAAACGCCCGTGCCTGCTCGAGGTATTTGACCTCGAGTGCGAGCCAGGCGAGCCCGGTGAGCATAGACACACTCACGCGTGGCGGCGTCATAGAACCGTCGCCGGGGAACCCGTCGTACCGCCACGTGACACGTTTATACGTTGACGCGCTGTATATCGTCCACCAATGACGTTTCGTGTCGACGAACGGGCGAACGAGTTCGCGGAGGTAGACCGGTACGAGAACGGCGTGGGCTGGATCGCCCACCCCGACGAGCGGATGCAGCGGGCGAGCCACGCCCTCGTCGTCGACGGCGAGGTCTGGGTCGTCGATCCGGTCGACGCCGACGGCCTCGACGAGTTGCTGGCCGAGTACGGCGACGTGACCGGCGTCGTCGTCCTGCTCGATCGGCACACGCGCGACGCCGAGGCCATCGCGAATCGCCACAACGTTCCGGTGTTTCTCCCCCGGTTCTTCGAGGGCGTCACCGAGGAGATAGACGCCCCCGTCGCCCGCTTCTCGGACGAACTCTCGGATACCGGTATCGAAGCACACACACTCGTCGACAGCCGGTTCTGGCGCGAGGCCGCCCTCTACAACCCCGACGACGGGACGCTCATCGTCCCCGAATCGCTCGGAACGAGCGCGTACTTTCTCGCTCGCAACGAACGCCTCGGCGTCCACCCGATGCGCCGACTCGTTCCCCCACGAGACGAACTCGGCGGCTTCGCTCCCGAGCGAATCCTCGTCGGACACGGGGCCGGCATCACCGACCGCGCACCTGCCGCGCTCGAAGACGCCCTCTCGGGCTCGCGCCGGCGAGCGCCGCTGCTGTACGCGGGGACGATGCGACAGTTCCTGCCGGTGTAGTCAGACGGGTTGCTGTCCCGGTGGACCGGCGAAACCACAGCCGGTCGTGGTTTCACCGACAACGACCGACAGCAGTCCGTCTCTGACTGTGGCACTGCCAGGCATACATCTAACTACGGGCCGTTCCTACGGGAACACATGGTCTACATTACACGCGCACTCGTCGACGTTCTCCTCGACCTTGCCAGCGATGCCGACCCGAACCGCGTGACGACCGGTATCTCGGTCACGCCCGCGGGCGAACTCGATGGCGCGGGTGGTATCCCACCCGATACGCCCGTCTTCACGGACTTCTATCTGCCCGATCCGGGGAACTCGATTAACGCCGTCTTCGGCGTCGACCTCTCGACGCCTGCACGACAGGCACAGGGCCAGTTCGTCTCCCACCCGGTTCGGGAACTCGAGGTGACGAAGCGAGACGACTTCGCACAGGTCATCTTCGTCGCCGTCCCGCCGTGGACGACCGACGAGGACGCTTTCGGCGCGTTCTCCCGCACCGGCGAGCGCCAGCCGCTCGAGATCGTCGACGCGGAGCCGCCGGAGCAGTCGCTCCCGGGATGAACGATCGGGTTTCGCCGAAAAATCGCACGCTGCGGGAGTTCGGCGCGCCGGGCAGCGTCGGTTATCCGCGGCTCGGTGTCGGCCAGTCGTCGATGATTCGATCGATGATTCTGTTCCGGTTCGATTCGCCACCGTCGTCGTTCGAATCCTCGGGGAAATCCGGAACGTGAGGCATTGAACTCGCCTCCAAGCGAGGCTACCGCTTCGAGACTGAAAAGTAGCAGGCCGGTCGCGATGGGTGCGACGGCAGAGAGGGTTTTACTCGAGGTAGCCGAGTCCTCTGAGCTGTTCGGTGATCTCCTCGAACTCCGCCTCGGTCAACTCGCCCTCTCGCTGGTGCTGGATGACGATGCTGCGAAGTAGAAAGCGAACGAGGTCGCTCGTGCTCTGAAAGCTCGTTCCGTCGATGGTCTCCTCGACGCGCTCGGCCAGTTCCTTCGGGATCGAGACGGTCGTGTAGTCGGTCATACTCCATACTCCGTCGCCGCCCCCAAATGAATGTCGACGGGACGACCGTCTTCGTAGCGGTTTTTATATTCCGATCACAAATCAACAGTATGGGAGTCCGGCCACCATCGAGCGGAGACGACGAAGAACCCGAAAGCGTCGAGTTCGGTATCGCCGCCGTCGACGCCTATCTCAAACACGCCGATCTCTCCTTTCCGGCGACGAAAGACGACGTGGCGGCGGAGCTCGGTCACGAGCGAATTCCCTACGACGTCCACGGACACGACGTCTCGTTGGGAGAGATGCTCGCGGAAGTCGAGACGGAGGAGTTCAGGTCACGTCAGGAACTACTGAACGAACTTCACGAGCCGTTCGAGGAGTACAGACAGGAACACTCAGGCGGCGTCGTCCAGCAGGTTCGATCGATGCTTCCGTTCTGACGGACCCCGTTTCCAGTACCCCGGCGAACGACTGGTTACTCGTCGTCCCGCTCGCGCGCGTTTCGCGTGATCTGTTCGAGGCGGCGGCGCTGTTCTCGGTGTAAGGTGACGAGCATGTCCGAGAGGACGCCGAACATGAGCAACTGAACGCCGAGTAAGATCGCCGCCGCGGAGGCGAGCGCCAGGATCTCGTGGCCTTGCTGGTACTGCACCCACTGCCAGAGGACGTACGTCGCGAGCACTCCGCCGCTGGCGATGCCAGCGGCACCGAGGCTCCCGAAGTAAAACAGCGGATTGTTCGTCTTGGCAAGCGAGTACAGCGCCAGGATAATCGTGCCGCCGTCTTTGATCGGGTGGAGGTTCGTCTCCGAGTCCTCGGGCCGGGCGCCGTAACTGACCGGAACGACCGTCGTCTCGACGCCGTGTTTGACACACTCGACGGCGAGTTCGGTCTCGATCGTGAACCCGTCCGAATCGAGCGAGAGCCGTTCGAACGAGTCGGTCGTAAAGGCGCGATACCCCGAAAGGATGTCGTCGTAGTCGGCCCCGTGGATGAACCGGAACGATCGGTTTATCAGCCGGTTGCCGACCCCGTTCAGCGCGCGCATCGCGTCGTCGTCCATGTCGGCGAATCGGTTGCCGATCACGTGGTCGTAGCCGCGGGTGAGGGGGTCGAGCATCGTCTCGGCGTCGGCCGGGTCGTAGGTGCCGTCGCCGTCGAGCATCAACACGTACGGGACGTCGACGTACTCGATCGCTTCCCGGATCGCCTGGCCCTTGCCGCTGCCGGACTGAACCAGCACCTGCGCGCCCCGATCGCTCGCGATCTCGCGCGTCTCGTCCTCGGAGCCGCCGTCGACGACGAACACGTTCGTGTACCCTCGCTCGCGAAAGTCGTCGATCACCTCGCCGATCGTCGCCGCCTCCTCGAGCGTCGGGATGAGGATGCAGACGTCCTCGGGTGAGACGTCGCGCGTCCGCTCGTTCATGCCGCCGACACCCGCGTCACGACCGACCGAGTCCGCGCGGACCCCATCATTCTCCATCGCCCACAATTCGTTCGCCGGTCCGCAAAAGAGTATTGAAAGCCGCCGTCCGTTACCAGGTCAGCCCCTCGTACACCTCGAGTTCGGCCTCGTCGACGTCGATTCGGCGGCCATCGACGAGGACGCGGCGGGCCATCCCGTCGAACGAAAGCTCGTCGAACTCGGGCCAGTCGGTGGCGACCACCGCGCCGTCGGCCCCCTCGAGTGCGTCCGCCGCGGAGTCGGCGAACTCGTCGACGCGGTCGGGATAGCGCTCGCGGACGTTGTCCATCGCGACCGGATCGTAGGCGACGGTGCTCGCGCCGCGCTCGTCCAGATAGTCGAGAACGTCAAGCGCGCGCGACTTGCGAATGTCGTCGGTCCCCGGCTTGAACGAGAGGCCGAGAACGGCGATCCGGGCGCCCTCGAGGTCGACGTGGCGCTCGAGCAGGTCGACGAGTCGCCGTGGCTGGGTGTCGTTGACAGCGACAACCGCATCGAGCAGGTCGGGTTCGTACCCCTGCTCGCGCGCGCCGGCTCGGAGCGCGTCGACGTCTTTCGGGAAACAGGAGCCGCCCCAGCCCAGTCCCGAGCGCATGAAGCGTGCGGAGATCCGGTCGTCGAGGCCGACCGCATCGAGGACCTCGTAGGCGTCCGCGCCGTACTCCCGTGCGATATTGCCGAGTTCGTTGACCAGCGAGACCTTCGAGGCGAGGAAGGCGTTGTTCGCGTACTTGATGAGTTCAGCCTCGCGAACGTCGGTCTCGACGAGGTCGGTTTTCTCGCGGTCTATAATCGGTGCGTAGAGCTCTCGAAGCGTCGCAGCTGCGTCCGCGCTCGTCGACCCGATGACGACCTTGTCGGGCTCGAGGAAATCGGCAACAGCGGATCCCATACGGAGGAACTCCGGGTTCATCGCGAGTTCGAGTCCCTCGCCGACCGCCGTTCCGGATTCGGCTTCGAGGATCGGGCCAACAACGTCTTCGGTGGTTCCGGGAAGGACCGTGCTCTTGACGACGACGAGGTGATCGTCGGCTTTCGCTGCGAGGGCTTCGCCCAGCATCTCCGTCCCGGCGCGCATCGGTGCCAGATCGAGGCTGCCGTCCTCGGACTGGGGCGTCGGCAGACAGAGGAACGTGACGTCGGTCTCGCGAACCGCCGCGTACTCCGTGGTGGCCCGAAGGCCGTCGCCCGCGTGGTCGGCGATCCGTTCTTCCAGCCCCGACTCGTGGATCGGCGCGTTACCGGCGTTGATCGTGTCGACGATGTCCTCGTCGATTTCGACGTTGACGACCTCGTAGTCGAGATCCGCGAGGCAGGCGGCGACCGTCGTGCCGACGTATCCGCTGCCGACGATAGAGACGTTCATACCGAGAGGAAAGCAGGGCGGGTGTTAGTGGTTTTTGGGTCGCATCGAGAGGCAGGCCACTCGCGACGGTTACTCGGAAGTCGGCGTCGCCGCCGTTTCCGCGCCGTCGCCGTCGATCCGCGCTTCGGCCTCGTCTCTGTCCTCGGGATAGCCGACGTCGATACGCCAGCCGTCCATCCGAATCGCGTCGATCGTTCGACCGGACTGGATGAGCAGATCGATCGCGTCGGGGAGTTCGTACTCGCCGCGATTGGACGGTTGGACGAGGTGGCAGGCGTGGAAGATGGCGGGCGTGAACGTGTAGAAGCCGGTCATAACGAGGTTCGACGGCGGATCGTCGGGTTTCTCGACGACCTCGACGATCTCGCCGTACTCGTTCGTATCGAGTACGCCGTACCGAGAGGCCTCCTCGTAGGGGACTTCCTCGACGAGGAAGGCGGCGTCCGCACGATCCTCCCGCTGGCGGTTGATCACGTCACCTAAGTTCCCACGGAAGACGTTGTCCCCGAGCATGAGCACGAAGTCGTCGTCGATGTGTGGCTCGGCCTGTAGGATCGCGTGAGCGAGCCCCAGCTGTTCGCGCTGGTGGGCGTAGGTGATGGGCACGCCCTCGTACTCGTCGCCGTAGCGTTCGATGATCTTCTCCTTTTGGTAGCCGACGACGACGACGAGATCGGTGACGCCGATCTCGAGTAAGTTGTCGAAGACGTCCTCGATGAGGGGTGTGCCGTCGACCTCGACGAGGACCTTGGGTTTGTCCTCGGTCAGCGGCCGGAGGCGAGTTCCCTTGCCTGCGGCTAGCACGACTGCTTGCATATACCAACTGGTTCAGACGGGCACACATATACTTTGTTCATGAGGTCCTTCATGTCTACTGATTTCGGCGTTTCTACAGCCACGTGGAACCTGCTCGGACCGGATCTGTCTTCCTGTCGTCGGCACGTATCGAACACCGCGATGATGCTGTTTGGCGAACCTGAAACGGGTGTGACGTTCTCGTTCACGTCGCCGACAGTGGATGAACTCGTCAACGGTCGCGGTAACACGTCAAGTCGATCGACGAGCCGGCGAACCGCGATCAAACGGTCGATCCGGTCTACAGCCACGGCTGTGACGACAACGAACCGACCGAAATCGCCCCACCAGAGTGAGAATCGAGAGGGGAACTGTCCCGCCGTCGAGGACGGGAATCTCATCGATGTGCGGACGATCTACGGGGCCCTCGAGCCGTTCCAGAAACTCGATGGCATCCCATCGCTCGACGGTCTCACCGAGTCGTCGAACGCGTTCAGTCCGAGTCGAACCTGCGTTTACCGCCTGGTCATCGATCGAAAACCGTCCATCCGTCGAGGCGATCCGTCACGGTGTCTGTCACGTCAGTGAGGTACGGAAGACCCCAGAGCGCAACTACGATCGCGCCGATCGTATTGAACACGATATCCGTCATCGTGTCGTCGAGGCCGTGCTGAGCCAGGGGCATCTCGAGTCCGGTAAGGCTGGCGATGACGTCGAATCCGAACTCGCCGATCTCCCAGAAGACGCCGAACGAAAGCACGAAAATCACGATGAAAGTCGGTGTCAGTTCCGGCGGCAGATGGATCTCGTCACGGTGTTCATCGAGAACTCGGATCGCAACGTATCCGACCGCACCGACGAGCGTCGCTGAGAGTGGGTGGGTGAGGTTGTGCCACCAGAACGAGCGGTCGTAGATGTAAAAGGAGCCGATCGCGTGCATAAAGACGACCGTCGTGATCCAGAGCACGAGCCCCGTGTCGAACGGAACGTCGTATCGTCTGCGGAGTACTGTCGGTACGAACGTGACCGCGAGCATCGCGGCTGCGTTGGAGACGGCACCGAAATCGAGCGTTACGGCACCGTAGCCGAGTATCACGACCATGCCGAGGCGTAACGTCTGGACGAGGCCGTACTGTACACGGCTGGAGAACGGAAGCCGCTCTTCGAGCGGTGGATGGCCGTCGATATCGGCCTCGATCGCGAACACTTCCTCCTCGACGCCGTCGATCGGCGCCGAAACGAGTTCTTCGCCGGGAAAGTGTCGATAGTACAGGTCGAAACAGACTCCCGCCACGAGTCCCGCGACAGTTGCAGTGATCAAAAGCCACATCACTTCCGTATTGCTCGCGAGGACGGCGGTGCCCGCGACGAGGTCGTACACCCACGTGAGCGTCGCCCACGTCGCCGCGACCGACGCCGACACCATCGTGACGAAGGCGATGGCGAGCCATCGCTCGATGCGAACCTCGGTAAGCCCGTGCATCTCGAGCGTAAGCGCGAGTGCGATCGTCGCGCCACCGGCGTAGAGGACGAGTTGCCGGCTCCATAGATCGGGTGCGACGACGGCCGCGAGCAGTGGTGCGACCGCGACCGTCGTCACTTCCCACGGGAGCGCAGCGCGCTTCGACTCGAGCGCGATGGCGGGGACGAGCGCGACGGTCACGACGGTTGCGGCGAACAACACTTCGTGGACGAGGCCGTCGAGGAGCGCTCGTATTCCGAGAACCAATACCACGGCGATCGCTAGCCAGGAGAGATAGGCGTTCGATCGCTCACCGTGAAACGCTCGGGTTGGAGTGCGTGACATCGTCGAACGTCTGGTATGTGTCTCGCGTCACCGCGAGCGATAGGCAGTACACTCGTACAGCCGTTTTCGGGTAAAGTTCGAGGCTTGCAGGTTTCGATCGACGACGGTGGACCGCATGGCTCAGCGATCAAATGCAAAACGGCGAGAGGGAGGACGCGACGATCGCTTGCCCGAACACGCGACGACCATATGTGGCCGCCACGCCAACACTCGTCTCACGCTATGATGGCATCGACCCACGCGTTTGCGGGACTCGTGCTCGCCGCCGTGCTCGCAGTTCTCGCGCCGCAGTTCGCGTTCGCCGTCGCCGTTGCGGCGATCGCCGGCGGGCTCTTTCCCGATCTCGACCTCTATGCGGGCCACCGGCGGACACTTCACTTTCCCGTCTACTACTGGCTGCTCGCACTGCCGACATCCATCGTCGCAGTGCTCGTTCCAACCCAGGCGACCGTCGCCGTCGCGGTCTTCCTCCTCGCCGCTGCCGTCCACTCGTTTATGGACATCTTCGGTGGCGGTCTCGAACTGAAACCGTGGAGGGAAACATCGAATCGAGCGGTCTACAGCCACTATCACGGCCGGTGGCTCGAGCCACGGCGCTGGGTCCGGTACGACGGCTCGCCGATGGACCTCGCGCTCGCAGGGGCACTGGCCGTTCCTGGACTGGTGATCTTCGACGGCTACATTCAGACCGTCATGCTTGCCCTACTCGCGATTTCGGCAGGGTACACGCTCGTACGGAAACCGCTCGCCGGGGTCGCCGAATGGTTGCTCGAGCGAATTCCAGACCCCGTCCTGGCATATCTCCCGGAACGGTTCCTGCCGATCGAGGAATCTGATCTCGAGCGCATCGGCGAATGAGTCAGAACCGCGACAACGGCCAGCGGCTCGCGTTGCCGATCGATTGACACCGCATCTCGGCGACTACTCAGACTTCGGATGCTGCCTGAACCTGGACCTCGTTGGTCCCACGGACGACGATATCGTATCCAGCGTACTGGAACGATACCGTCTCGACACTGGACTCGGACCGCGACGTAAACAGCTTGTTGAGCGCCTCGGGATCGATCACGTCGTAGAGCGGCGGCAGTTCGTTGGGATCAGATTTTTCGACTTCTGCAACCGCTGAGACGATGGCATAGACCGGAGTCGTCTCGCCATCACGGTTCCAGTCAACCGTGTTGAGAACCGTTGATTCAGTTGAAAAGTCGGTTTTCTTGACCTGCATGCTACTCTTTGTCATTAGCAGATGTCCCACGATCTGCCATAAAAGGCTTACCAAATGTTGTAGGATACTGCATTATTATTACTGTTGTTTGGCCACTTATCGGGTTCTGGATTTGTTTCGCACCCAGCCCATTTCCACACAATATCGCTATCGATCCAGAGTACTGCAGTCCGTTCTTTTGGGACTGCTACTTGTCCTGTACGCCGCCATCGAGGTAGTAGCGAATGCGGTCCTGTGTGGAACTGGCGACCTTTACGAATTCGACGACGCGTTCGTCCTCTTTGCAGGAGTCGCCTTTGATTTCGAGCGTCAGTGACTGTTCTCTGAGGTGTTCGAGCAGTGCTTCGACGGACTCTGGGTCACCCCGGATCACGTGTCGTTCACCGATCGTCTCGTCCGCCTGGACGTCTCGGATCGTCTCGACCATCGGCAGCAGGATCGACTCGCCGAGGTCACGTGCTCGTTCCCGGAGTCTGTCGCCGTCCTCGTCGAACTCGGCGGCTTGAAACGCGTCCCGGACGACTCTCGAGAAGAGAAAGTCCTGCCCGTGATCGAACGGTAACGAGAACGCGTATGCGAGGTCGTCGTGGTGCTGTGCCTCGGTCGTGTACTTGAGTATCGTCTCCCCGTCGGCTGACCGTATCATGACCCCCTCTCGCCTCGCCGCATCGAGCACGGCGATGGCATCTCGAACCCCTTTCGCGGCCGTCTCCGGGTCGTACTGGCCGAAGTAGCGAGGCTGTGGGAACCCATACTTCTCGCAGCAGTCGCGGCGTTCCGCGACGGGGAGTGGGTCGCCGGACTCTCGATCACGGATACCGAACACCCGGAAATCGTTGGTCTCGATGGTCTCGTAGTCGTGGACCGTATACGGGGACTCCGGCCCGATCAACTCGGCACAGAGCATCTTGTCGGGGTGGTCCGCGAAGAAAGTCGACAGCGGGAGCCGTTCGCGCGCTCGCGCTGTCGTGTACGGGCAGACGATCCCGCTTCGAGTGAACGCAAGCGGCTCGCCAGCGTCGGCGATCCGGACGTTGGATCCGTTGAGTTTCTCTTCGACCGAAACGGCCGTCTCGGCGTCGAAGAACCGGGGAATGCCCGTTTCAAGAACAAGCACGCGAGGGACGCTGGGATAGCCCCGAACCACCGCCTCGCCGTCCCCGAGGATGACGGTCCCACGCTCGACCCCGTGGCGTTCGCTGGGGAGCACGTAGCACGTTCGGCCGGCCCCGGACCGCCGCTCGAAGTGTTCGAAGAGTTCCTCGGGGTCGTCGGTTGTCGGGTCCAACCGCTCGAAGTACTCCCGTTCGTCCATACCGTCTCCAACGGGCCGTCGGGCCAAGTAACCGGCCGGTGTTTCGGCGCGTCAAAAGTATCCGTCCGGTGCGTCGACGTGTCTCTTCACCGTTAACGCATCAGCCACGACAGCGGGGATGAATCTTTGTAACTCAACGGCGAACGGAACGGTATGCCCGGTGATCCGCCGCGACAGCAGTTCGTCCTGGACACGTCGCTTTTCATCACGGAGGAGATCCGAGAGGACGACGAATCGCTGGAAGAGGCCGTACTTCGGCTGTTGGAACTCATCGCTACCGCCCGGCTCGAACTCAACATGTCCTGTTACGTTCCGCCGTCCATCCACGACGAGCTCGTGACGATGCTTCGTGACCGGGACGTAAGCGACGAGGTGTTCTCGCAACTCGACACGTGGGTGATCCGGAAGAGTCCGGACCGCTACGGCGTCACCATTCCTGCGAACATCGTCTACGACTTCATCGACGAGATGAGCGACCGGGTCGACCGCGGGCTTCGCGTCTCGGAGGAAGCGCTCCGCGAGGTCGAGCAGATCGATCCAGCGCAACTGAGCGACGATACAAACGACGGGCGCGAAGAGTTCATGACCGAGGCCGACCGCATCCTCTCACAGTTGCGGGACAAGTATCGTCGTGCGCTCAGACGAGGGGTACTCGACTCGCGAGAGGACTTCGACCTGCTCATTCTCGCCCGAGAACTCGACGCGGGCGTCGTCACCGAGGACCGGGGGATCATCGCCTGGGCGGACGAGTTCGGCCTCCGGTATCTCCGTGGCGCCCAGTTCCCGACGCTTCTCGAGGAGTACCTCGCTGCAACGGGTGTTTCGGGATTCGAGGACTGAGATTCGGCGCCAGCAGCGTCGTATGCAGTTGCCGCCCGCTGACGCCGCGTGCTCGAGTACATCTGAGTTGTCACCCAGTCAACGGATGCTGATCAAGATGCAGAGTACGAGTGAGACTCCTCAGAAATTAGACCGGGCGGCACCTGGCCGAGCCGAGAACGATGAATAGGACCTGGACGGGAAACGGTTTCCCCAACCCGTACGACCCTTCTGACGTGTGTCAGCGTCACAAATCGGCACTGACTCCATCAGATTCACGAACATTACTCACGTGATGTCCGTTACTTGGTCTTCGTACCGCGTCGCCTAGGCGACGAGGTTCTGGGTTGGTTCGGTTCTCCTTCGCGGCTTTGTCCTTGTGACCCTGTTACGGGTCCGTTGGTGGTCACCGCTAACCACTCCTTCTCTATCCCAGTGGATAGAGAAAGACCGGTCGTCCAGTGAGCCCTCACCGTTCTCACTACAATACCACGTAGGTCACCGAGTTTAATAGAGCTTTCCGAAATATGCTAGGTATTATCTATCTTGAGTACTTACAGATACGGTGATAACACGCCTTCCGACCGATTTCTGCCGGTCGACGAATCGGCTCTCGAGCGGTTCTCTAAGTGATCTGGCTCGAGACAGCGCGCGCCGACCCGCGTCGACGGTGGCAACTGCAATCCTAACGATTTCAGGGGTTCTCAGCATATGCCCGGGGCATGTCGGAACTCCCCGCCACGGTCAAACGGTGGTTCATCAACGGGGTCGCGATCACGATTCCGCTCGTCGTCACGCTGATCGTGCTCATCGTCGTTCTCGAGTTCATCCTCAACGTGCTCTCGCCAGTCGTCGCGGCGGTGGCGATGCTCTGGCCGAACAACCCACCAACTGCGGTCATCCAGGCGACGACGCTGCTGTCGCTCGTCGCGGCCTTCCTCGCGGTCGGGTTCGTCGCGGAGTACACCCCCGGCCAGCACATCTCGCAGGTGGTCCACCGGACGATGGAGACGATTCCGGGCGTGAGCACGCTCTACCTAAGCGTCCGGCGAGCCAGTGACATCCTCGTTGACGACGATACGGACCAGTTCCAGGAGGTGAAACTCGTCGAGTTCCCCCACGAGAAGGCGTACGTCCTCGGCTTTCTCACCGCGGACACGCCAGAACTGATCGCGGACAACGCGGGTGTCGAACGGATGCAGACGGTGATGGTCCCGCTCGGGCCGAATCCGACGACGAACGGATTCGTCCTGCACATGCCACACGAAAAGATCCACGACGTCGACCTCACCGTCGAGGAGGCGGTCCGATCGATCGCGACCCTCGGCGTCGCAACCGACGGCGTCGGCGAGGAGTGATTTCGGAGGGCGTCTGCGAACGTAGACGGCAGTTGCGACTCAGCTCGTCGCCTCTCACCGAACGGAGATCGAGTCACGCAGATTTGGATATGCTCTCGGCTTGAAGCCGTGTTTGTTGGCGAAACCAGGTCGTGGTCCCATGCGATTCTCGTCGCTGCCTATAAATCATACATAGGAGAGGCGGCCTCGGCACTCATAGGGTTCGTCGTCACCGGATGCCGAGTCCGGCTCGGCGCGAGTGCATCGTCATCGGCCACTCGCACGTACGGCTGGCGTTCCAAAGACCGTTTGGATCCGCGCTGGACCGATCAGTCGTCCGACCGAGGACGAGCGCCGTCGATGACCCCATTCGACCTATCGAAGAGATTCCGGAGCCGCACCGTGTTTTGAGTGGCGAACATCGCCGGCGAGCGAGCCGTTGCCGATCGGGGCTCGTCGGTGGAACGCGTCGAGGTCGGTGATGTGTGGCTCGTCGATTGCGGGCGGTCGGAATCGGAGTGAAAGTCGTGCGTGCTCATGTCGGTTGGCGTCACTCGGGTTGTCGGCAAGCGATACTCGTCGAACGACCGGCGTGCAGGTGTGGCGTGTACAACCGACATCTGTCCGTCACGTTTGAGACAATCTATAATAAAAGTTTATGATGTATAGTGGTGGGTGGTAACGCGAGACACAATCGGAACGAGACAATTCGGGGGAAGCGGCCGATGGTGCTCGAGACGCGGTCGTGATACCTGAATCAACCCGAGCACGGGCCACCACTGGTGACAAGGTACTATGGAGTGTGAGGTGGCCACTCGACTATGGCAGGCGAGGCGAGCGACCGACGAGAGGCGGGCGACGAGTACGACGTGAGTTTCGTCGTGCCGGCGCGCAACGAGGCCGAATACCTTCGCGAGACGCTCGCGAGCCTCACCGAACTCGATACCGGCTACGAGGTCGAAGTGATCGTCGTCGACGGCGACTCGAGCGATGGGACGGCCGAGATCGCTCGCGATCACGGGGCCACGGTCGTCTTCGAGGACGGCTCGAGCATCGCGAGGGCGCGAAACCTCGGTGCCGAGCGCGCAGGCGGGGAGTGGCTCGCGTTCGTGGATGCCGACACGCAGGTGCGGCCGGATTACCTCACACAGATGCTCGGATTTCTCGAGCGCAACGGGCTGGCGGCCGCGAGTTCGTACTGTCGGCTGACCGGGCCGGTTCGGGCGAAGCTCGTGGAGGTGACGATCAACTATGGACTACTGCGACTCGGCCGACCCGTCCTGCCGGGGTTCAACTGCGTTGTTCACCGACGAGCCTTCGAGGCGGTCGGTGGCTACCCCGCCGTTCCGAACGAGGATACGGCGTTCAGCCGTCGGCTCGCCCGCCAGTATCCGACGGGCTGCTGCCCGGCGGTACTGGTCGAGAGTTCCGGGCGGCGGGTCGCAAACGATGGGCTGACGCGGACGCTGTGGTACTATCTCCGGCTGGATGCGGCGCGGATTCGAGAGAGCAGCCGACCGGCGTGAGTGACCGAGGGAGCGATCGGGGCGCGCACGTTCGGTTCCTGCGAGGGTGACATGCCATCGCAACCGCAGGGCGATCGCTTTTGCCGGTCGCCGTCGGGGAGGTTATCGTGACAGTCCCACCGGAAGCGGAGCAGTTGCTCGAGGACGAGCCGCTGATGGCCCACCTCGGAACCTGTCTCGAGGGACGGCCCCACGTCGCACCCGTCTGGTACCGGTACGAGGATGGTCGCGTCGAGATCGTGACGACGGGGCGCAAACTCGTCAACATTCAGGAGAATCCGCGCGTCGCCCTTTCCGTCCAGGCTGCTGATGAGGGCGATCCCCAGTGGATGGTCACCCTGCTCGGGACCGCGACCGTGATCGAAGACGAGGAGCGCACGACCGCGGCGCGCCGCCGAATCAACGACAAGTACGGGGCAGAGCCGGACGCCTACGCCGAAAACACGCTGGTCCGCATCGACGTGGGATCGGCGAGTTACCGGACGTACTGAGCTGTCTGTGACAGGAGACACCGGCAGTGCCGGCGTTACTCCCGTTCTCGAGGCGAAGCACGAAGCCCCGGATGCGTCTCCAACTCTCGAACGCGTCGCATCCGCGCTCGCACGTCTGGCGCGCTCCCCGGAGCGCCGTGATCGGCCGTCGCGTCGGCTCCACCGCTGTCTATCTCAGACTCCTCGAGTTCCGCGAGTGACTTCGGAAATCGCCGTAGATCCTTGTGGAGCGCGATCCCGGCGTACGCTCCGTCGCCGATGGCGCTCGTGGTCTGGTTCTGGCCGTGCGTGACGTCGCCGACGGCGTAGACGCCCTCGACGCTCGTTTGCCGGCGCTCGTCGACTTCGATCGCACCGTCCGTCCCGAGTTCGCATCCCAGTTCCGCCGCGAGGTCGGCGTTGTACGCCGAGCCGTACATCGCGAAGCCGCCGAGGTAGTCGCGGTGAGTATCGTCGCCGGCCTCCGTCCGGACGTCTGTAGTGCGTGGTTCCACGCTATCAGCAAATGACAGGCCGCCGAGCCACGGCGGTTCGTCGGAGTCGATGCTCTCGTCCGCGTACGCCGAGACGACCGCCGTCTCGATTCGATCGACCGGATGGGCTCGCAACTGCTCGTCGGTGTCGTCGTCCCACTCGGGCTCGCGGTCGTCCAGCAGGAGGTCGACGTCGTCGGTGAAGTTGCACATCGTCATCGCGACGTGGGCGGCGCTTTCGGTGTGACCCAGCACGAAGACGGATCCGTCCCCCAGGGTGTAGGCGTCGCAGTGGAGACAGTAGTAGAGGCCGCGACCGGTAAAACGCTCGAGTCCCGGCACATCGGGACTTCGGTCCCGGAAGCCGGTCGCGAAGACGATCCTGTCGGCCTCGACGGTCGTCTGGGCTGTCTCGAGGCGAAACCGAGAACCAGTCTCGTCGTCTTCGCCACCGCCGTGCAATCGGCTTACGGACTCGACGGCATCGGGGTAGAAGTCGCCGCCGTAGTGTTCGAACTGGTCGACGACGTGGGCCGCCAACTGCTCGCCGGAGACGTCCTCGGAGGCGCTGGGAAGGTTGTGAACGTGGGTAACGGCTGCGTGACGACCGCCTTCTTTCTCGAAGACGGCTGTACGATGGCCGAGTCTGGTCGTGTACAGTGCCGTCGTCAACCCGGCGGGCCCGCCGCCGACGACGGCGACTTCGTACGTGGGAATCGAAGGGGCGGTCATCGAGCGAGCGTGGGGTCCGAAGACGGTTGACGTTGTGCCGTGCGTATGCGCCCGCCGAGACGAAAGCGGAAGCTTTCTCGCGATCGGCCGCGATTCATGGGACAGTGACGGCGCTGGCACCGCTTTTCGTCGAGGTCGGAACGACGCTCGAAGAGGCGTCAGGATTCTTCCAGTACCTGCTGGTCTTCGTCTTCGCAGCGATCCCGCTGGTCGAGATCCTCGTCGTAATCCCGATCGCGATAGGTCTCGGACTCGATCCAGTCGCCACCGGCGCCGCCGCGTTCACCGGGAACGTGGCATCGGTGTACGCGATCGTTTTCGCCCATCACCGGCTCGCACGATGGTGGCGCGCCCGCCGGGGTAAAACGGACGGTGAGTCGAGCGACAGGTACGCGAGGGCGCGGCGCGTCTGGGATCGGTACGGATTGCCGGGCCTCTCGTTCGGCGGACCGATACTGACCGGCGTTCATATCGCCGCAATCGCTGCCCTCGTCGCCGGCAGTCGAACCCGAGCCGTCGTCGGCTGGATGACGATTTCGATCGGCGCGTGGACGGTCGTGCTGGTCGCCGCTTCGGCGTTCGGCCTCTCGTTGCTCGGCGTCATCTGACGGTTCTCGGTACCCGCTGAGGCTATCGTTCGAGTCGCTCCCGAGCAGCCGCGATCACGAGCGGCAGCGTGATCGTCGCATCGCCGTAGACGGAGACGTTCTCGGCGTCTTTCTCGAGTTTGCCCCACGAGCGAGCTTCCTCCAGTGTCGCACCCGAGAGGCCGCCGGTCTGTTGCGGATCCATCGTCAACTGGACGGCGTAATCGTACGCACCGGGGGTGACGAGCATCGTCTGAAGCGTGAAGTTCTTCGGAACGCCGCCGCCGACGACGAACGCGCCGGCCTCCTCGGCCCCGAAAGCGATGTCGGTCAGCGGCGTCATGTCCGCGAGCGCGTCGAGCGTAAACGGCGACGTCTGAGAGTACATCCAGGCCTGGAGGCCGAGAACGGAGTCCTGAACGGCGGGACAGTAGATCGGCACGTCGTTTTCGTAGGCCGCGGCGGCGATTCCGGGCCGCTCATCGACGTCGTCGCGCTCGTTGACGTCTGCGTTCGCCCGGCCGAGTTCCTCGGTGAGTCGCTGGATGGAGACAGCACCCTCTTCATCGCATTCGGCGTCGAGCGGCGGGAAGACCTCCTCGCGGAGGTGAGACTCGAACGTCGCGAAGAACTCCTGTGGCAGGTAGACGTTGTAGATTCGATCGACGCCCTCGTCGCGGAGTTGCTCGTCGTGTTCGCGTTCGGTCTTCCCCTCGGCGGTGACCTCGCCGTGGTGGTGCTTGCCGCCGATGGCCTCGATGGCGTCGTGAGTGAGGTTTGCACCCGTCGTCACGAGGACGTCGATGTAGCCGTCCCGGATCAGGTCAGCGACGATTCGGCGCATTCCCGTCGGAACCATCGCGCCCGCGAGACCGAAGAAGACGGTCACGTCGTCGTCGAACATCGCCTCGGTCACGTCGACCGCCTCGTGGAGGTTCGCCGCGCCGACGCCGGCGTTGCCGTACTCGTCGGCGAGTTCGCCGACGGTCATGCCCGCTCGAACTTCGGCGTGGCCGACCGGGTCGTGAGAAAACGTCTCGCGTTCGGGCTCGTGGTGCCCGTTCGTATCACCCTCCTCGTGTGAATCGGGGCCGGACTCGCCCCCGCTTTCGTGCTCGTCGGTCATACACCCGATTCCGCGAGCCAGCCGTTTGAACGACGCGGTTCCGAATTACCGGTGTGACGAACTCCGCACGGCGGGCAGTCGGGGTTCTGTTGGACAGCGTATCCCGCCCGCCACTGGGCCGAGAGTTTATATTGGATACCGGGTCCAACGCGGGTATGTCACACCGAGGTCGACTGTCTCGACGAGGCGTGTTGGGTGCAACCGGTTCGCTCTGTGTGCTCTCGATGAGCGCGTCAGCGACAGCCAGTTCCAGCGCCGACGAGTGCGCTGCTGGTCGGGGACGACCTCGCTGCTCGCCGAGCCGCGACACGGCCGACGACACTCCGGCGGAGATCGAACAGTACGCTGCGACCGTCGATCGGATCGTCGACGGCGAGCACGTCGTTTGCCTCCTCGAAGAAGACGGCACCATCGTCGACCAGCTCGTCGTTCCGATCGACGAGTTCGACGATATTTCGGAGGGGGACTCGCTGGTCGCTCGTATCGAGGACGGAGAGCTGCATTCGTACACGATCGTCTGAAACGGGTTGCTGTACCATGACCAGGGCGACTGCAGACGGATCGCGGTTGCACCGGTACTGACGTACAACAGACCGTCTGACAGACGTAAGCGAAGTCGGTGGTGAGTGGACGATACGAGACCACTACCATTTTGGGTCAGCCCCGCGTCGCCGACGTATGGGCAACGTTACTGCAACCCTACACACGAACAAGGGCGACATCGAGGTCGAACTCTACGACGAACGCGCGCCGCGCACCGTCGACAACTTCGTCGGTCTCGCGACCGGCGGGAAAACCTGGGAGGATCCTGAGACGGGCGAGGAAGTCGACGGCGAACCGCTGTACGACGACGTCGCGTTCCATCGGATCATTGAGGGCTTCATGATCCAAGGCGGCGACCCGACCGAAACCGGCCGCGGCGGCCCCGGCTACCAGTTCGACGACGAGTTCCACGACGACCTGGGTCACGACGACGCGGGCATCCTGAGCATGGCGAACTCCGGCCCGAACACCAACGGCTCGCAGTTTTTCATCACGCTCGACGCCCAGCCCCACCTCGACGGTCGTCACTCCGTCTTCGGCAAGGTGATCGACGGCATGGACGTCGTTCGCGACATCGGCTCCGTCGAGACGAACGCGAACGATCAGCCGAAAGAGGACGTGCTCCTCGAGTCGGTCTCCGTCGACTACGAGTAGCGACGCCACGTCTCGTTTCGAACCGGCGGCGGTTCCGATCGTTCGGCTGCAACGCCGTTGCGTTCGAACTAAACCAGCATCGTTATTTTTTCGCCCGCGACAGTGAGCGTATCCACCGACGAACGCTACTGGCAGTCACTGCCACAGGTTTTGGGGGCATCGCCGCCGGCTGCTCGAGTTCGAGCGACGGCGAGAGTAACGACGAGGACTCATCGACTGAAACCGAGCCGAACGGCGCGGCGGATGCAACCCTACACACGAGCAAGGGCGACATCGAGGTCGAACTCTACGACGAGCGCGCACCGCGCACCGTCGATAACTTCGTCGGCCTCGCGACCGGCGAACAAACCTGGGTCGATCCAGAGACGGGTGAGGAAGTCGAGGACGAACCGCTGTACGACGACGTTCTCTTCCACCGGATTATCGAGGACTTCATGCTCCAGACTGGCGACCCGACCGGAACCGGCCGCGGCGGCCCCGGCTACCAGTTCGACGACGAGTTCCATGACGACCTGGGCCACGACGATGCAGGCGTCCTGAGCATGGCGAACTCCGGCCCGGACACCAACGGCTCGCAGTTTTTCATCACGCTCGAGGAACAGCCCCACCTCGACGGACAACACGCCGTCTTCGGCAGCGTGGTCGACGGCATGGACGTCGTTCACGAGATTGGCACCGTCGAGACCGATGCCGAGGACCGACCGACCGAGGACGTGGTCCTCGAATCGGTTTCGATCGACGAGTGAGTGGGTCTTTCGAACCGTTTTGGGTAGGCACGGACAACGGTTTGTTCCGTTCGGTACCAGTGCTATGACGCGGCTGTTCAGTCGAGTCTCCGAACTTGCACGTTCGTAGACCGGCAAATATCCTACGTGCGGTAGGAAGCCGCGCCCGTTAGCGCGCGGAGGATATCACTACGCTGAACCCAGTGATGGTCTCTCTTCAGGTGATTTATGGAAAGGAGGTGTAATCGCCACAGGGCTGATTATCACATTCGCTACGTGTCACATGGTAGTGGTGGGTGGACGCGCGGCGTACGTAAACCAGAACTGTTCGAGGGACGCTATCATCGACATGAAACTGTCGGGATTGACAGGCTTCGTAATGTAGGCATTGGCATGGGCGTTGTAGCACCGTGTTATATCTTCACTATTATCGGAACTTGTGAGGATAATTACAGTGAGGGGTTTGAGTTGTGGATCATCTCTGATCGTTTCGAGCACTTCGCACCCATCTTTCCCCGGCAGATTTAGATCTAGAAGAGCAAGATCGGGGAGAGATACCGGCTCTGTTGCTGCTTGCTGGTTGAGATAAGAAATAGCACCGTATCCATCTGAAACGATATGGAGCGTTGTCTCACGGTCTATGTCATCAAACGCCTTTTTTATGAGACGAACATCCCCTGGGTTATCTTCTGCAACAAGAATCTCTATTGGCTCAGTAGGACGTCGAGGACGTTCACCCACCATTTCCCACAGTGATCTTTTCAAGTCTATTTCCGTCTTCTATCATTACTACAATCCTCCTGAAGGATGCGCCATAAATAAACACTATGCCGACGTATTGAGGTATGATTCACCTATATTTCTAGAAGTGAATTATTCCGCAACGGCATGCGTTGAAAATTCCCTCAACATTTTCTTGAATAGAAATAGGTGGCCGTTAGTCCCTCGTCCCGTCGACAACCTCAAATCCAAAATGATCGAACGGCTGCACGCGCGTATTTTTTATAAACCTCTCATCATTTATTTTACACCCGAGGTCTTCAAGCTGGCTCGCAATAGTAGTGAGCTCGTCGCTGTCACTCCCGACGACCTCGATGGACAAATTATCCCGACCGGAAAGAATCTCAGTTACTTGAACCACACCCTCGGTATCGAGTGATTTTTCGGCAAGTGATCGACGGTCAGACACTGGAACCGTACAGACGAATTCGACGCGAAGCTGAAATTCTGCCTGTTCATAATTTATGTGTGGGATATATCCATCAATAACATCGGCATTTTCGAGGTTCTTGATCCGGTTCCGGACAGTGTTCGGTGCAACATCCACTTTTTCAGCGATATCTGACGCAGAATTGTTTCGGGCGTCTTCCTGTAGTGCGTGAAGAATTCCTCTGTCAACATTGTCAAGTTTATATGAATCCATTGGGGGTCCATATGTCGTGGCCGCACAAGAGTGTGACCTCCTCCTCGCCGTAAACGGAGAGGGAGCGAAGATCCCTCAAGCAGTCGGGCGAAGCCCGACGACGGCGAGGTCGCCCGAGAGAGCAAGCTCTCTCGCGATCACGACAGATCTTCGATCTGTCGAACGACTTCCCACGGCACCGCACCGCTGGTTTGGGATATTTGCTGGTTTAGGACCCGTCGGCATGACGGGCCGATGGCGTTCACGAGAACGAAGTTCTCGTGCAGCCTCTTGGAGAGCAAAGCTCTCCAATGGTCGGCGAACCTTCGGTTCGCCTCGACATCAGAAATCAAAGATTTCTGAGGACGGGGCCACACCGCCGTTACTCCTATCCCAGTAGGGGACTCGGAGTTATCTTGTTGGCCGAGACACCACAGCGGTTCGAGAGAGTGTCTTGAACGTTCTGGTTCTCGGAGTCTCGATATTGTGCATTTGAGTGGGCGGTGTGACCGCCTCGGTGTATGTCATACTACGATACGCTGTCAGTTAAATATCCGTATTGCTGCTGAACAAGGTTTGTAGAGGTATTGTCGGGTTCACGCCCGTTGAGCAAACCGAAGGTTTGCGATGCCCATCAGAACGCTTCGCGTTCTGAGGACGTCGTAAACGACGGGATTCTCTCCTTGAAGAAAAATAGGGCCTCATCGCGACACCGTCTCTGGGTGAGCGAATGCTCAAACCAGTTATTCGAACTGGATCCGGACACCCCTGAGATCGTCTGTATCGCGATCCGTCTGCGTGCTCGAGCACACAGACGACGTAGTTCGTGCTTATAACAGGTCATCGACACCGGTGGTAACGGGGACATCGGTTTCGTCTCGTTGGGAGCGCCGTGGCACCCCGCCCTCGTTGGAGACGATTCTGCCCATCGACATCGAGACGTGTGACTCTTGCTCGGTCCGCTCTTCACCGTCTGGTTCGGGGTTGCCCGTGTACTCGGCTCGATCAGCCTCCTCGTCGAGCTCGCTCCAGAGGGCTTCGGAGATGTGCTGGGCTGTGCCGTCCAGCGTGCCGCCTCGGGATTCGCGGCGGCCGACTACTACGTCGTGATATCTGTTACCTATCGGGACACGCTGTTCAGTGCCACTCTCAGCAGTAGTTGGAGTAGTGGAAACCCAACCAAGCGTCGGGATTTTCCAACTCTGAGTCAGGGGGTGAGAAGTAATTTGCTGCGGGCTGGTGGAGGGATTGTGAACTACGCCGAGACGCTCGCTTCGCTGCGCGTCTCGTCTAGTTCAAATCCCTCGACGGCTGTTGCTACTCACGTATTGTTCGTAGCAACAAGCCGGTGGAGGGATTTGAACCCTCGACCTAATCCTTACGAAGGATTCGCTCTGCCAGTCTGAGCTACACCGGCACCGTGCGTTTACTCGTAGGGTCGATATCGGCCATAAGGGTTGCGAATCGATACGGACGTGCGACCGACTCGCGTGGTCACCTACCGCTTGAGTCTGACGTCCAGACAGACGTTCACCTCGTGGGGCGCGTACGACCGAACCGTCCGTTCCGTCTCGACTGTCACCTCGTACTCCGGTTCTGCGGCCGCGCGGATCGCACGCTCGCCCGGACCGAACGGATCGTCCTCGTGCTGGATATCGTAGTAGTGGAGCACGCAGTCGTCGCCAGCGACCGCGACGGCTGCATCGAGGAACTCGTCGGCGCTGTGTGGAAGGTTCATCACGAGCCGATCCGCCCACCCCTCGTACTCCCCAGCGGCTTCCGTAACGTCGGCACAGACTGCGGTCACGCACTCTGTGACCCCGTTTCGGCGCGCGTTCTCTCGCAAGTAGGCTATCGCGTCCTCGTTGAGGTCGACACCGATGCACTCCGCGCCGCGTTTCGCAAACGGGATCACGAAAGGGCCGACGCCGGCGAACATGTCGAACGCCCGCTCACCCGCGGCGACCTGCTCGGCGACGCGGTGGCGCTCTGTCGCCAGCCGCGGCGAAAAGTAAACTGCGGCGAGGTCGAGCGCGAACTCACAGCCGTATTCGCGGTGCACGACCTCGGTGTCTTCGCCCGCGAGGACGTCCCAGTCGCGAACTCGCGTCTCGCCTTTCACTTTCGACTGCTTGTTCACTACCGTCTCGACGGGAAGATCCGACTCGAGGACGGCGTCGGCGATGTCCCGTGCGCGCTCGTCGTCGTCTTCGTCCAGCAGGACCGCGCGGCCGAGTCGCTCGTAGGACGGTTCGAATCCGAGCAGGTCGGCGGGCGTCGTTTGCGTTTCGCGTTTTATAGCAGGGCGCGTCACGACCGCGAACTCGTCGGCAACGGCGTCGGGTTCGGTGACGGGAACGTAGAGACTTCCGTCCTCGACGTCAATCTCGTACTCGTCGTCGATCAGGTCCGCGTCCGCCAGTTGGCGACGCGTTGCTTCACCCTCCTCGCGCTCGACGCGAACGAACGGCACTTCCATATCCGTAGTCGCCGGCCGGTCGCTGTAACGCTGACGTTTTCGCCCGTAGCCGTTGTTTCTGTCGGATGGTTCTGAACGCGTGCCGATAGAAAGAAAAACGGTTCCGAGAGCGTCGCGCGCTATCCTGCCGCGTCGACGGCGACTGGCTCGAACGACTCGGCCGCGTCAGCGTCGCCGCCAGTCACTTCCTCGTCTTCGACCGGCTCATCCTCGGCCGGTTCGTCGGCGGGCATCTCGTCGTCAATTTCGACGTCCGCATCCTCGCCAGCGTCGGTTTCGTTCTCGATGTCCTCGACGTCGTCGAACTCGACTTCTTCGAGGTCGACGTCGATCGTCCCACCGGTGACGACGTCCGTTTCGGGAACGGAGGTGTTCGCCTCGTAGGAGCTGAAGCCACCGTCCTCGTCGGGCGCAGTGACGGTCACCGAGTAGTCCTCGACCGCCTCGACGCTACTGTCGGTGTAGCCGTCCTCGACACCGAGCTCGTCGTTCGTAGCGTATGAGACGGTCATCTCGAAGTTGCCGTCCTCGTCGAGTTCGCCCTGCTGGACGTAGTCGAACGCTTCGCGTTCGGTTCCGGGGTCGACCTCGACAGCGGCTGACACCGTGGCCTCGTCGGTGTCGTCGACGTCGACGGAGCCGGTAAGCGTCGCACCCTCGACTCGCTCGTAGGTTTTGACCTGTCCGGCTTGCCGAGCGTCGAAGATCTGAATGTCGATCTGTGGGAACTGCTGGACCCAGGCGTACTGCTGCTGGATCTGTTGTGGCGTGCCTCGTTCGTTCATGATGATCTGTGGATCCCACTCGTCGTCGGATTCGACACTCGCTTCCGGATCCATTGCCTGATCGATCAGATCGCCGATGTCGTCGGTGTGTACCTCACCGGTGTCGGGGTTCACGAAGGCAAAGCTCGTAAAGGCCATCTGCCCCTCGTTCTCGTGAACGAGTCGATAGTGGTCCATACCGACCCCGTCATTGAAGTACAGCTGCGACTGCATCGTCTGGTAGTACGGCATTTCTGGGGTGAGTTCCTCGAGTTCCTCGGCAGGGATCGGCTCTCCTTCCTCATGACTCTCGGGTGTCACGTACTCGCCGTAGTCGGGTCCGGTCCACTCGGTGATCGCGCTGAACTTTCCGGCAGCCATCTGATCGTCGATCATCACGTATCGGATGTCCTCGCCGGAGTCGTCCGCGTTGGCGACGATATCCTCGAGTTCCTCGTTGGACTGCTCGCTCACCGACTCACCGGTTGCGATCGCATCGAGGATCAGCTCGCCCCGTTCTTCGGATTGAGCCGTGAGGAACGCCGACGAGGAGTCGGCGTTCTGCTGGAACGGGTTCGAGTGTGGGATCCGTTCCGCCTGCGTGGTTATGAGGTGGCCGTAGTCCCACCACGACATCACCCCATAGGTGCCGTCAGGGTAGTCGTAGTTCCCGTCGGCAGGGTAGTTGTAGGTGCCGTAGAGTTCGAGTTGTTCTGCGTTGTCGTTATCGCCCCAGTTGCCGGGCTCGGGCGTGTTCTCAGCCATCCAGTGGTTCGACGATTCCCAGACCTGTGAGGAGCCAGACGGCTCGACTCCGTCAGTACGGTCCCACGCCGTCGTACCGCTGGCAGCGATCGGCGGCAGTAGTGGGGCAAACAGCAACATGACGACCATGACCAGTACGATAACCTGATAGGCTTCGACCTGCCTGACCGAGTCGAGACTGCCCATGACGTCCAGATCGACGAGGCGAGCAATCTCCGCGACGAAGATGGCATTGACGACCGCCACGGCGAGTACGAGGTAGTACGCGAAACGGATCTGGGTCGCGGCCATGCTCGTCAGGAACAGCGCCCAGACGATGACGAGCGTGTGTTCGGTGCGGTACTCGCGCCCGAAGAACGGACGGGCGACCAGTAAGACGAGCCCGACGAGCATCGTGTAGAATGCTGCACCGAACTCGTTGATCACGTGGTCGGTGAAGTCAGCCGGTGGTTGGGCCTCCTGAATCGTGAGGTCGGTTCCCACTTCGCCGAACGGAATCACGCGCCGTGTCGCGTTCGAAACAATCGTGCTAAACAGGTCGGGAAGGACCAGCCACATCGCACCGAATACCGCAACGATCAACCCACCGATCGCCGCGGGATAGAGACGCCGATCGATGTCGTAGGCGTTCCACTGACGAGCGAACCAGGCCATGAAGACACAGCCGATCGCAACCAGTGCGGCGCTTGCCGGCTGGAGGTAACCAAAGCTCGTCACGCTCGTGCCGGGTTCTTCGATCAACAGTGCCGTCACGATCGCCGTGATACCGAGGCTGATCGCGCCGACGAAGGCGACGTGGTCAGGAGAGATGTTTCGAACGTAGTCGAGACAGAGCTGAACGGTGAAAAAGATCGCGAGGATACCGATCAACACGACGCCTGGCGGCCACACCCAGATGTACAGCGATAGCGCGATCCCGGCGAGCGCGCTGTAGATCGCCGGTGTGCGAAGCGTCTCCCAGTCTTTGTCGGCGACCAGTTCGTAGATCGGCTGTTCCTGTTCGGCAGCGCGAAGCGCGACCATGAACGCGAGCACGGCGATCGCCATGAACAGGACTTCAGCGACGTGGTGCTGGAGTTGACCGACGGTCGTTCGCTGGAGGAACTGTCCCGGAGCGAGCGCCAAGATGACGATAGAAACGAGGCCGCCGAGCGTCCCGCCGAGACGCCGACCGAGATAGAACACCGGGATCGCGACCAGCGCGGCCATGAGCGGGATCATGATCAACGAGACGGTGTACAGCGTTTCCGTCGAGGGATTGCCGAGTCCGACGATCATCGCGACGGTGACGATTATCTGGTCGAACAGGGTGCCGAACTGGCCGACGTACCGACCGGTCGGAAATCCGGTCCAGACGTCGTAGGGCATCGTCTGTGGATAGTTCTCAGCCGTCCACTCGATCGTCCGCCAGTGGTACCACGAGTCGACCGCGCCCAGCGCGGGCGAGCCGTCCTCGGTGACGAAGTTGTCGTACGCCTGGATGCGCACCCAGAACATAAACAGTATCACAGCCCCGATAGCGGGGATGTGATACCAATTTTCCAACGTTTCGAGGAACGACGTCTCCGTCTCCTCGACGCGTTCGGTATCCGTACTCATTAGGTTTCACCAGACCCAAGCCAAGAATAAGCCTTTTGACTTCCCTGTCCGCGCCGAACGGCGCCCGTTCGCGCGTTCGATATCCAGGATGATGTGTATCGGTTATATCGAAGGTGGTGTGGATCAGTTGCACGCAGGCGGTACGAGTCGTTCAGATGGTTGGCGGGTGCCGTAAACTCCCGCCGAATGAGTGAGAGTTCTGTCGGATTTAAGGCCGTCAGTGACGTTCGATACTGTATGTCACAGACACCGGTCGTGGTCGAGGCCGTTCGAACGCCGCAGGGAAAAGAAGACGGCGTGTTCGCGGACCGTCGGAGCGAAGACCTCTCCGTCCCGCTGATCGACGAGATACTGGCCGAAACCGGTCTCTCCGGGGAGGATATTGACGACTTGATGTGGGGCTGTGCACAACAACGCGGCGAACAGGGGAACAACCTGGCTCGCGTCATCGCCCTCCTTTCGGAACTCGGCGAGGGGGTCCCCGCGACGACGATCAACCGCTGGTGTGCGTCCTCGATGCAGGCGATCATGTCGGCCGCGGACGCGATCGCGGCCGGTAACCGCAACGCAATCGTCGCCGGCGGCGTCGAGAGCATGACTCGCGTCCAGATGGGCGAGAATATCGCGAGCGTCCACCCGAAGATAGCCGAACTGTACAACGTCGGCGAGCTACAGATGGGGATGACCGCCGAGAAAGTCGCCGAGGAGTACGATATCAGCCGCGAGGCCCAGGACGAGTACGCGGCCCGAAGCCAGCAACGCGCTGCCGAGGCGACCGAGTCGGGCCGATTCGACGACCAGATCGTGCCGATCGAGACGGACGACGGCACCGTCTCCGAGGATGAGGGGATCCGTCCCGACACCACCGCAGAGGGCCTCGCCGATCTCCCAAGCGTGTTCAAATCCGACGGTACCGTCACGCCCGGCAACGCCTCGCAGATTTCGGATGGGGCGGCCGCCCTGTTGGTGACCAGCAAATCCTTCGCCGACGAGCACGACCTCGAAATCATG
Source organism: Natrialbaceae archaeon A-arb3/5 (assembly GCA_046614585.1). Taxonomy (GTDB): domain Archaea; phylum Halobacteriota; class Halobacteria; order Halobacteriales; family Natrialbaceae; genus JBKKHI01. Next base: position 510,168 of record JBKKHI010000001.1, read on the forward strand.
GCCGAAGTCGGTGCGAACAACGTCGCCGGCGTCGATCCGACCGTGATGGGGATCGGTCCTGTTCCCGCAACGGAAGGCTTGCTCGAGCGCACCGGCAGAGAAATCGACGAGTACGACCTCGTGGAACTCAACGAGGCCTTCGCCAGCCAGTCGATCTACTCCCGAGACGAACTCGGAATCGATCCCGAGATTTTCAACGTCAACGGCGGCGCGATCGCGCTCGGTCACCCCCTCGGGGCCTCTGGTGCGCGACTTCCCGTGACGTTGATTCACGAACTGCAACGTCGCGGCGGTGGGCTCGGATTAGCGACGCTGTGTGTCGGCTTCGGACAGGGAGCAGCGATCGAGTTCGACGTCTGATCCGGCGGATTCGATGGCCGTTCGGAAACGGTGTCACATGGGTATTTGAAACGGTGTCTTCCGGACCACGTGTCCGCAGACCGATGCTGTCGTTTCGATTGAGACGGACTGCTGCCCGTCATTGTCGACGAAACCACAGACGGGTCGTGATTTCACCGGGAAACCGGTACAGCGGAACGGCTGAGCGAATCGCCGGTTACGGTATCCGTGCGATCGGTGTTAGTAGCGCTCAGCGGGCGTTATAGCCAGTCACCATCCAGGATGGACGGGACGTCTGGAACATCAGGGACGGCAGGAACGTCGACGAAATCATCGTCGAGCGGGTCGTCATCTACATCATCGAAGACATCATCGAACGCGGGAAGGTCCGCACTCGACTCTTCTGTCACGACTGTCTCTTCAGACACGGTTTCAGACTGCTGGACGCTTTCTTCGACTGCGTCTTCGGTTTCTGCAGTTTCTCCTGGTTCTCCGTCCTCGCTGACGTTTGCAGCCGCCAGTCCGGTCCCCATCGCGAGTAACACCACGAGGGCCAGCAGGAGTGTCAGTACTCGTCGGTACGTCTCGGATCGATTCGTCGGTGTTCCGTTCGCTCTCGTCATTGGTGGACGCCCACGTGGGGCAGTGGGTGATCGGTGATTCTGTCAATAAACGGGGCGTATCGTCTCACTGGATGAAGTATACCTTTCGAGTGAAAATTGTGAGTTTGTTCCGTAAACGGCTGTCTCGGAAACGGAATACCGACCGTACACTGAGAACGGTCGGCGTCGCAGTGATCGTTGCACGATCGAAATCAATTCATACGGTCCGCTGTACGGTTTCTAGGCACAACCGTTGGACAGTTCGCGGTTGCACCGGAACCGACTGACAGCGGACCGTCACAACCGGATTTACACATCGAATGGCGTTTTTCGGACGGTTACGGGTGACCTACAGCAAATCGAGGGGCGCTCGCGACAGTCGAAGGTGGATGCTCGGCATTGCACCGCCCCCGCGTGACCAGCTAATTCGGTCAGGGATGACAGTATAGTATCCGCAGACCGTACACCACCTATGAGCACGATCCTGCTGGTGGCGATCGTGGGAATCCCGCTGGCCTGGCACCTCGGTCTCACGATCTTCGTCTACTACGACGCCGGACGCGTCGGGCTCGAACCGCCGAAGAAGTGGGCAGCGATCGCGTTTCTCGTCCCTCTCTTCGGTTTTTTCATCTACCTCTTCGAGCGCAGCGAGCTCTCCTACGATCCCGAAACCGATCCGTATCGGGGGCACAACGTCAACATCCATCCCTCACGGGCTGACGACACGATACTTGGATCACGAGCCGACGAGCGAGAATCGTCGTCGGACGCGTCCGATACCAGTGACGATGACGAGAGACAGGACGACTCGAACGCAGCGGACCGACGTGGGTAGCGGTGGCTGGACGGTCCGCACGGAAGACTGCCATTACGGGGACACCGAACCACGAGTTCACAGCCGGAGGGCGTAGAAGATGACGAGTAGGCCGATCACCTGACTGAGTTCGGTGGCCACGACGACACCCTGTTCTATGATCGGTAACGGGCCGGTCACCGAAATGAGCGAAATCGCGACGACGACCAAGACGAACGGAACGGCGAGGAGGAGGATAAATCCGGTCGAGATGTATAGCATGGGCCGACTCTCGTTTCGCCGGTAGCCCCGGTAGGCGATGTAGGCGATCACGAACCCGAGGATCCCCTTCAGGAAATTGATCCCGAGCATCGCCAGTTCGAACTGGTCCGCGCGAAAGACCTCGCTGACCTGGAGTGGTACCTCGAGCATCTCACATCCCCTCGATCAGCCGCGTGAACCGATCGGCCATGTTCTCCTGTCGATCGATCCGGAACGCGATGCCATCGTCGTCGACCTCGACGACGATCCGCTCTAAGCTCGTCGCGTACACCGTGTGGTGGTGGCCTCCCTCGGGATCCGGACGCGTTCGCTCTTCGAGGAGGTCACATCGTCGCAGATCCTCGAGCCGGCGGTACACGGTCGGTTTCGACGCGCCACACCGTTCGCTCAACGTGTTCGCTGACATGGGTTCTCGGTACGTTTCGGTAAGGATGCGCCGTGCCGTCTCGTCCTCCAGCAGGGCGGCGACTTCCTCGAGACGCTCCTCACTCACGATGGATACGTGCAGGACGAGTGGACATATAGACGTACCGACGACTTCACCCCTTGAAGTCGTGCTCAGGGCGCTTTGATGGTGCCGTCCGATGGGACGAACGAGATGAGTCGTTCACCCGCTCACCGATCCGATCGGATTCGCGCTGTCAGTCGGTCGATGCGTTCGTCCGTGCTGCTCGCTGCAGTCGTGGTTGCGCTGGTCGTTGCGGGCGTTTCGGGCCCGGTACTGGCTGCGAATCCGACGACTGGACTACAGGAAACCGACGCGCCGCCCGACGGCGACGCGGCGTTCGCCGACGAGGAAGAACTCGAGGCGCTGGTCGATGATCTGGTCGCCGAGGAGATGGCAGAACACGACGTTCCCGGCGCGACCGTCGCCGTCGTCGAGGGCGACGAAGCGGTCCTCGCGAAGGGGTACGGCGAGGCCGACATCGAGGCGGGAGAGCCGGTACGCGCGAACGAGACGGCGTTTATTATCGGCTCCGTCGGGAAGCTGGTGACCTGGACTGCCGTGATGCAGGGCGTCGAAGACGGGACGCTCGACCTCGACGAGGACGTCAACACCTACCTCGAGGACTCCGAGGTCGAGATCCCGGAGACGGACGACGAACCCGTCACGCTTCGCCACCTCGGCACGCACACCGCCGGCTTCGACACGGCGCTCAACCCCGGAATGGTCGACGATTCGGATGAGGTGACGTCGCTCGAGACGGCGCTGGTCGAGACCCAGCCCGATCGAATTAGCTCGCCCGGCGAGGAGCCCCGGTACTCGAACTGGGGGACGATGCTTGCCGGCCACGTCGTCGCCGAGGCTCACGACACCACCTTCGAGGAGTACGTCCAGTCGGAGATCTTCCAGCCCCTCGAGATGGACCACAGCACGTTCGCCCAGCCCGTTCCCGACGATCAACCGGGCGAACTCGCGGCGCCACATACGCCGACCGCCGACGGCGTCGAGCGCGACGATCGGGTCTACATCAACTGGCGACCCGCCGGCTCGATGAGCGCGACGGCGACCGATATGGCGGCGTTTATGAGCGCCCACCTCGGCGACGGCGCGGTCGGCGACGACCGGATCCTCGAGTCGGAGACGGCCGAGACGATGCACGACGTCCATCACGAGCGCCATCCCGCGCTCACCGACTGGCGGTACGGCTTCTACGAGTACGGTCCGCCCGAGGACGACTTGATCGCCCACTCGGGCGGCACGCTCCACGAGAGCACCAAGCTCGTCCTCGCACCGGAGGAGGACGTCGGCGTCTTCGTGGCGTACAACGTCCGAAACGAGGAGGCACCCCCGTCGGACGTCGTCGACGAGATTCTGACGGCGTACGAGCTCCGATCGACTCCGACCGAACCCGACGACCAGACCGGTGCTGTCGGGGGTGACGCGACCGAGCGTGCGGAAGCGATCGACGGCGAGTACGAAACCTCGATGTTGCCGGACGAGGGGCACGAACAGGTCGTCGGCGTCGTCTCCCGACTGTCGATCGACGCGACCGATGACGGACGTCTCGAGAGCCACATGCTCGGATTCGACGAGCAAGAGTGGGTCGAGACTGAGCAGTACGTCTACCACGAGGTCGATGGCGACGACGTACTCGTCGCCGAGGTCGAGGACGGTACGGTCGAAGCGGTACACCTGAACAGTGCGCCGATGGCGACGTTCGAACCGGTCGCGGTCCACGAGCGAACGGTGGTCGTGGCCGCGACCGTCGGTGCCGCACTCGCCGGCTTCGCCCTGTCGATCCTCGGCTGGCTCGGACTCGCGGCGTGGCGAAACGTCAGGCGGTTGCGAGCGCGAGCGAGCGGAGAAGACGACGGTTCGTCGGCCAGTAACGTGGCGATCGGCCGCCGACTCCGGTCACGACTCCGGCGTCCGTCGTGGCTCGCTCGAGCCGCCGCCGTCGCGCTCTGTGTCGTCTCACTCTCGCTCGTCGGACTACTCATTGTGGGGTTCGGTAGTGGGGGCGAGCACGCGTTCGTCGTGATGCCGCTCTCGATACGCGTCGCGCTGGCGCTCCCGCCGTTCGTCGGGCTGTTCGCGGTCGCGACGGTGGTCGCCACTGCACTCGCGTGGCACAACGGCTACTGGTCTCGTCGAGCCCGTCTCCATCAGACGGCGCTCGCCGTCCTCGGCCTCGCGTTCGTCTGGCAGCTGTTCCAGCTCGGATTGCTGGGTGCGTAACCCGTCAGAATCAGCCTTTGTTATCGCAGGGCACAACCGTCGATTCGGCCGATAATCGATCGGCGCTGATCAGTCGTCTGCCGGAGCACCGCTGTCGCCCTCGAACTGGGCGTTCGGAACCGTTCCGTCGTCGTTCCAGCCCCGCTCCTCGTAGTACGCATCGAGTCCCGCCTCGAACCCTGGAATCTGCTCGTCGTAGGGGAGCGTATCGTCGTTTCGATCGAGTCCCCGCTGGTTGTTGAAGTGGCGTTCGAGCGAGACGACCTCGCCGCCGATGGCGAGCAACTCCTCGTAGTTGGCGTCGAGCAGGGCTTCGAGTCGCTCCGCGTCGACGAAGTCCCGCGAGAACTTACAGAGGACGGCGCTGTCCTTGATTGCGTTCAGATTCTCCTTCTCGACCAATTTCGGCGGTTTGCCCTCGAGGCCCTCTTTCTCGACGGCCTTTTCGGCGTCGACCAGCGGATACTCAAGCGGATAGAACTCCGCGTACATGTGGTCCGCGCCGCGGTTCGACGTCGCGAACGAGAGTCCCTGACCGTTCAACGTGCGGCCGTCGTGAGCGGGAAACTCCATCCCCTTCGCGGTCCAGTTTTCGACGCCGAGCTCGTCGTGAATCCGGTCGATCCCCTCCGCGAGTTGATCGCCGATCCCGTCACGGTAGGCGATCTTTTCGACGAGGTCGTGGATCAGGTCGGCGTTGCCGAACTCGTCTTCGCTCGCGAGGTAGGCGGCGACGACGTCGCCGGCCGAGATCGTGTCGAGGCCGAGTTCGTCGCAGAGCTTGTTCGATTTCATCACGTCGACGATGTCGTCGACGCCCGAGTTCGAGCCAAAGGCCATCAGCGTCTCGTACTCCGGCCCCTCGGTGACGAGATCGGTCTCCTCGTCTTTCGTCGGCAGTTTGCAGGCAAACGCACACGCCGAGCAGGTTCCTTTCTTGTACTTCTTTTCCTCGACGCGGTCGCCACTGACGTCGTCGATGTGCTCGAACGACAGTTCCGAGAAGTACCGCGTGGGCAGTGCATTGACGCTGTCTGCGTACTCAGCGACGGAGGTCGTCCCCTGCCGTTTCATGATGTGGTCGGACTGGGCGGCCTCGCCGTGGACCTCCATCTGGATCGGCGGAATCTCGACTTCGCGCGTCGAGTCACCGTCGAACGTGATCGCCTTGACGTTCTTCGCGCCGAGGACGGCACCCAGCCCGCCCCGGCCGAACGCGCGCTCTTTAGAGGTCATGATCGAGGCGAACCGGACTTGGTTCTCGCCGGCCGGTCCGATGACGACCGTGTGCTCGGATTCGAGGCCGTGCTCGTCCTCGATGTACTCGCAGGTCTCGGAGACGGTCGCCTCAGCGAGGTCGGGCACGGCTTCGAACTCGACGCCCGAATCGGTGACGTGGACGATCACGAGCTCGTCGCTCGCGCCGGTGATCTCGACGGCGCTGTAGCCGGTTCCGGTGAAGTTCCGCGAGAGGAAGCCGCCGGCGTTCGAAGAGAGCAATCCGTTGGTCAGCGGCGAGACGCCAGTCGCCGACATCCGCCCGGTAAAGCTCATCGTCGAGTGCTGGAGCGGCCCCGTCGCGAAAAAGAGCCGGTTTTCGGGACCCAACGGATCGACGTCGAACGGGATTCGATCGTGGGCGAGCCTGGTCCCGAGTGCGCGCCCGCCGACCGACGACTCGAGAACGTCGTCGATCTCCTCCGTTTCGACCGTCTGCTCGCCGACGTCGATCGTACACAGCGGTCCCCGTGCGTGGTTCATACGTACACGCTGACACCGCCGACCGCAAAACGGTACCGGTTCTGGATGTTCGTTCGTGTTATTCGCGCGGGTTGTCGATCCGGTTGGCGTGTCGGTCACAGCAATCGACGGCACCAGACCGATGTCCGAACAAGACGATCCGAGACGGCGACACGAACTGTCCTCGACGAGTAGTATTATACGGGTCCGCTGAAACGAGCCAGCATGACCGATTCGGACGGGACGGCGAGCGACGCGACGATCGACGAGTTGTACGACCAACTCGAAACGTTAGAGGAGACGGTCGACGACCCCGAAGAGCGGACCGAAGTCCGCCGGACGATGAAACTGGTCTCACGACTCTCGCACAACGGGACGGTCAACCGCGTCATCACCAGCTTCTCCGGCAAGGACAAAGCCGAGGCGTTCGTCGGCAGCGTCGTCATCGGAATGCCGCTGCTCGTCGAGGACGGGGTCATCGAAATCGGCGAGTTCCTCGCGGCGACGCCGGCCTTTTTCGTTGGCAACGTGTTGCTGGCGATCGGTCTGGTCGTCGGTATCCTCTACGTCGCCGACTTTCGGGACGTCCGCATCACGGACCCGTACGGCGGCGTCGTTCCGCGCCGTCCGACGTGGGTACTCGCCATCGCGTTCGTGACGGCGGCGGCGATGATGACCCTGTGGGGACGAGTCACGTGGGACGAGCCGTGGGTCAACCTCTGTCAGGTGTCGGTGATCTTCACCGGGATGGCGATCGGCGGCTCGCTCGGCGATATTCTTCCCGGCGAGTGAGACAGGGCTGTACCCCGTACGAAACACGGTCGCTGACGACAGCTATTCGGTGATTTTGCGGCCGTCAGTCGGAACGTGGCGCTCGTTGTCGAGGACGACCTGCAGCCGATCGGCTTCGATCAATCGATCGATCTGGTCGTGCGTGAACCGGCCGTCACAGTCCTCGCCGACGAAGGTGACGTACCGCTCCGTCCGCTCGGTGACCGTCGCGAGTGAGCTACCGCCGCGGTAGTGGTATCGAACGGTCGCTCCAGGGAGAACGGCGTCGGCAGTAACGCGGAGGGAACGCCACTGGTGAAGGGCCATACCGGGGCACTCTCAGAAGGGGCTAAATCCCTTGTGGTGAACTTTCGATTCTCACGAAATTGCTCGAACGAACCAATACTCCGCCGTACCTGACCCGGCCAGTTGCGAAACCGATCCGCTACGTTCTCTCCGCTGATTCTCGGACGCGGAGTTCGACCCGTTCCCCGTCGATGACGCTGATCTCGTAGGCGTCGACCGAGAACGTTACCGTGCCACGACGTGCCGTCGATGGCGTATTTTCGAACAGGTGGTCGAGCGACTCCGGTGAGACGTACTCGAACAACGGTTCGATTTCGGTCGGTGACTTGCCGGACGCGTCCGCAATCGCCCGGACGACCGCAAGCGATGGCTGTTCGTCCTCCCCTACCGTGACTTGAATCGGCTGTTCCATCTCGGATCGCTCGTGCTGATATCCATTCATCGATATCTACCGGGCAGATAACCCCCGACAGGACACGTACTCGACGGAGCCCCCTCAACGACACCGTTAGTTGGTTCAGGTTTTCAAAATGGGGGAGACATCCGTTCGCCCTGTCCGTTACTCATGCCCCTCTCGTCGCATGAGCGTCTGCGAAAGCAGGTTCGTCATTCCGCGACGCAGCCGTCCCGCCGCTGCGGCGTCCGAAACGCCGAGTTCGGTACCCACCTCGTCGAGCGTTGTCTCCCGCGGATTTTCGAAGAAGCCGGACTCGAAGGCGGTCACCAGCGTTTCGTACTGTTTGTCGGTGAGGTCGTACTCCATACTCGGGTCGACCTCGAACTCCGTCGAGAGGCGCTCGAGCACCAGATCGATGTCGTACTCCCGAACACAGTCCTGGAACTGTTCGATGCGCTCTTGTTCGCGAAATCTGACCTCGAACGTCCACCGGTCGTTGCTTCCGACCGCTTCGATGAGCGTCGCCTCCGACTTGCGGACGGCGCGTGCGATGCTATCGCTCGAGTCCGACCACGCGACCCGGTAGAGACGCCCGCCGTCGACCTGTTCGACCTCGTCGATCCGCTCGACTGCCGGATCCGCGGCGATTTCGGCCGCGATTTCGTCGTACTCGTCGCCGTTCCAGACGAACGGCATCAGCCCGCGATGGGTCGGGACGACGCTTTCGAACTCGATTACGAGGTCGTCGCGACCCTCGAGTACGGCGCCGAACGAAAACTCCGTCGCTGGGATCGAAAACTCGCCGATGAACGTCATTCGAATTCGTTACACCGGCGCGAAAGATATAGTTCAGGCTCTCGTTCAGCGCGTGAACGAGTGTATTACGGCCTCGCTACTGGAAATATCGAATTACGATTATGCCTGGCGATAGAGCCAGATCGTACAGGCGAACGCGACGGCTCCCGCGAGGGTCGCGATGGCGAACGCGAGCCGGTAGCCGGTTTCGGTGTAGACGCGAACGCCACCGACGAGTTCGCCGGTCCAGTAGGCGTCTAGCGCCCACCCCATCGCCGTCGGGAGGATTGCCGCGCCGAAAAAGCCGGCCCCGTTGACCACGCTGGTCGAAATACCGCTCGCCTCGCTCGGATGCCGTTCCTTGACGATAGTGTAGCCGAGGACGAACGCGCCGAGCAGCGCACCCGCGAAGAAAAAGGCCGCACCGACGACCCACAGCGGCGGCTCGCCGAGGGCGGCGACCGTGCCGAGACAGACGACGAACGCGGCCCCGCCAGCGACCATCAGTCCGACCCGGCGTTCGAGCCGATCCGAGAGCCAGCCGATCGCCGGCGGGCCGACCATCAGTCCGGCACCGCCGAGCAGCGTGAACGTCGAGGCGTACGTGACCGAGACGCCGTAGGTCTGGACGACGTACGGCACGCCCCAGAGTCCGAAGAGGGTGAGGTTCACGCCGGTCGCACAGAAGATCATGAGGCTGACGACCCAGACCCACCGATCGCGCAGAACCGACGAGAGGTGGCCTCGGAGTTGTGCGTTCGTCAGCGTCTCCTGGCCCGGCACGCCCTCGATCGGCTCGAATCCGGCGCGAGTGGGCGTATCGCGAACGAAGGCGTACACGACGACGCTGAAGAGGAGTCCGAGCACGCCGAGCCAGCCGATCGTCGTCCGCCAGCCGGTCGCCGAAACCGCGAGCGCGAGCGGCGTCGTTGCGAGGACGCCGCCGAAACCTGAGACGGCGAACGAGAGGCCGCTCATCGTCCCGAACTCGTCCGCCCGATACCAGCTCGCACAAAATCGGAGCATGCAGACGAAGATCACGCTGCCGCCGAGCCCGACGAGTCCGCGGGCGACGAACGCGCCGTAGTAACTGTTCGCGAGCGCGAACCAGATCGCGCCGGTGTTCATCACTGCCGCGCCGGCGACCGCGGTCCGTCGCGGGCCGACGCGGTCGGCGAGGATGCCCGTCGGGATCTGCATGATCGCGTACACCCAAAAGAAAACGGCGTGGAGCGTCCCGAGTTGGGTTCCGGTCGTCTCGAAGGCGGCCATGAGGTCCTCGGCGAGCACCGCCGTCGAGAGCCGGTTGACGTTGACGAGCAGAAACACGACGCCGAGCAGCGCCCAGAGGAGCCAGCGCCTGCGGAGCGGATCGGTCCAGAGTCGCATTCGTCTCAACTCGCCACCGAAGGGGTGAAAACGTTCACGAAGCGGAAAACGAAACTCGATGAGACGGTTTGCGGTTAGCCGGTCGACGACGCCCCAGGTCCGGCAACGGTACGGCGCTCGACGCCGTATCGCTCGGCATGACGACAGTTCGCAAACTCGACGGATCGGACGCGGGCGGCCAGTTTCTGCGAACTGCGCTCGGACTGGCGGTCTGTCGAAACGAGCCGATTCGGATCGAGAACGTCCGCGGGGATCGCTCGGAACCCGGGCTTCGCCACCAGCACCTGGCCGTCGTCGAGACGATGGCCGAGTGCTGTGACGCCGCAGTTTCCGGGGCGGAGCTCGGCTCGGAGACGATCGGGTTCGATCCTACGGCGGAAACGAGACACGCAGCGACGTACAACGAGAGATCGAGCCGCACGACCGACTCGAGCGGCCGAGACGGAGCGATTGCAGGCGGCCAGTACGTCGTCGACATCGGCACGGCCGGGAGCGTGACGCTGCTGTTCGACGCGTTGCTCCCCCTGGCGACCGTCCTCGAGTCGCCGCTCTCGGTGACGGTCACCGGCGGCACCGACGTACAGTGGTCGCCGCCGATCGACTACTTTCAGTCCGTGAAACTCCCGCTGCTCCGGCGGTTCGGCCTCGTTGCCGCCTGCGAGGTCGACCGGCGCGGGTTCTATCCCGATGGTGGCGGCCGAGCGACGCTGCACCTTGCGCCCTCGCAACTCGAGCCGATCGACCTCCACGAGCGCGGCGCAGTCACGGGAGTTCGGCTGTACTCGACGGAAGCGGCTTCGCTGGCGGATCGCGACGTGGCTCGGCGGCAGGCCGCAGGTGCGCGAAAACGGCTCGAATCCGCGCTCGGTCGAACGGTCACCTCGGATCACGGCGATGACAGTGATGGGTCAGCGTGTGAACTCCTCGAACGCCGCGAGACGACCGCTGCGAGTGACTGTCCAGGGTCCGCGCTCGTCGTCCGGCTCGAGCACGCACACGGCGTCGCGGGGTTCTCCGCGCTCGGCGAACGCGGGAAGCCGGCCGAACGCGTCGGCGAGGACGCCGCGGACGCCGCGAACCGGTTCCTCGAGACGGATGCACCGGTCGATCGGCACATGGCCGACCAGTTGCTCGTCTTCCTCGCGCTCGCGGGCGGACGCGTTCGACTCCCAACGGTGACCGACCACGTCGAAGCCAGCCGCGAGTTGCTCGACTCGTTCGACGTGCCGATCGACCTCGTGGCCGATGCCGAGACGACGGTTGCGACGGTATCACGGACCGGAGACCCGATGTAGGGTGTCGAAGTAGTTCGGAGCTCGTACTGTATTCTCATTGGTAATACAATTGGGTGGAGTTAGTAACAGGATAGGAGCGGCGTGATATCAAGTAGAAAATACTATAACTTATGGGGAGACGATCCGTTTAGGAAGCTATGATCGCCTTGCAGGCTCCGAAAGCGTCCGAGTGGGGGATGAGCCATGAGTGAGCTGGTCACGTTCGGCGAGACGATGTTGCGGCTGTCGCCGGCCGGAAACGAGCGATTCGAGAGCGCCGACGAGTTCGAGGTACGAGCCGGCGGTGCAGAAAGCAACGTCGCCATCGCGGCACAGCGCCTGGGGATGCCGGCGACCTGGCTCTCGAAGGTGCCCGAAACCCCACTCGGTCGGCGCGTCGTCGGCGAACTTCGACGGCACGGCATCGAAACCGACGTCGTCTGGAGCCACCGTGGTCGGCAGGGGACCTACTACCTGGAACGGGCAGGAAAGCCGCGCGGAACGAGCGTCATCTACGACCGGGAGAACACGGCGTTCGCGACGGCGAAGGCTCGTGAGTTCGAGTTCGATCGGATCCAGAACGCGCGCGTGTTCTTCACGACGGGGATCACGCCCGCGCTGTCCTCGACGCTTCGGGATACGACGGCGAGTCTGCTCAAAGCGGCCCGACAGGGCGGAACGACGACCGCGTTCGACTTCAACTACCGGCGCAAACTCTGGTCGCCCGACGAGGCGAGCGAGACGATGACCAAGCTCTTCCCGGGGATCGACGTGCTCGTGATCGCGGCGCGAGACGCCCGGACGGTGCTCGGATTCGAGGGCGACCCGCGCCAACTGGCGCACAAACTCGGCTCCCAGTACAACTTTGAAACCGTCGTCGTCACCCGCGGCTCGGAGGGGGCGGTCGGCTGGCACGACAGCGTCGTCCACGAGCAGGAGGCCTACGAGACCGAGACGGTCTCGAAGATCGGCACCGGCGACGCGTTCACCGGCGCGTTCATCGCGCGCCGGCTCGAGGGCGACGACGTCCCGACCGCGCTCGAGTACGCCGCGGCGACGGCGGCGCTCAAGCGGACGATTCCGGGCGACGTCGCGCTCGTCAGCGAGGAGGAAGTCGAACAGGTCGTCGCAGCGGAGAGCGACGAACTGTCTCGGTGACTGGAGTCGCCAACGATCGACACGGATCGTGGCCTCCATCGACTGAATAAGCTGGACGAACGACTTTTTGTATCCGGTTCGTATCGCCGCTATGGTTCACGTCGCTATCGTCGGTGCGTACGGAAGCGCGGGCGTCGCCGTCGCGGACGAACTCCTCGAGCGAGCGGACGCGTTCGAGGACGAACTCGAGTTGACGCTGATCGACGACGGCGAGCCCGGCGGCGGCCTCTGCATTCTCCGGGGCTGTATGCCCTCGAAAGACGTTCTCTCGGCGGGACAACACCGCTACCAGGCGCGCCACGACGAGCGACTCGACGGCGTTCCGACGGTCGACCCCGAGGCGGTCGTCGAGCGAAAGGACGAGCACGTCGCCGGATTCGCCGAGCACCGGCGCTCGTACGTCCACGAACTCGCCGAGCGCGAGGCTGTGGAGTTCCGCCGCGAAACCGCTCGATTCGTCGACGACCGGGTGCTCGCCGTCGGCGACCGACGCATCGAACCCGATTACGTGGTCGTCGCGACGGGCTCCGTACTCAACGTACCTGACCTCCCCGGGATGGACGACGTCTCCTACATGTCGAGCGCGGACGTCCTCGATGCGACCGAGTTCCCCGAGTCGGGGATCGTGATGGGGTTCGGCTACATCGGCCTCGAACTCGCGCCGTATCTCAGCGAGGTCGGCGGCGTCGATCTGACCGTGATCGAACACGACGACCGACCGCTGGACGAGATGGAACCCGAGTACGGCGATACCGTCCTCGACCTCTATCGGGAGCAGTTCGGAATCGACGTGCTGACGAACGCCGACGAGCGCCGCGTGGAGCCGACGGCCGAGGGCGGCGTCCGACTGCTCGTCGAGCGAGACGGCGAGGACCGGACGCTCGAGGCCGACGAGCTGTTTCTCTTTACCGGTCGGCGGCCGAACCTCGACGGACTCGGGCTCGACCGGACGCGGCTCGAGCCCGAAACCGGCTGGGTGGCGTCGACGATGCAGGCGGTCGACGACGAGCGCGTCTTCGTGGTAGGTGACGCCAACGACCGCGAGCCGATCCTTCACGTCGCCAAAGAGCAGGGCTTTGCGACCGCCGAGAACATCCGAAGACACCACCGCGGCGAGGAGTGCGAGCCGTACGCGAACGTGCCCCATCACGTGATCTTCTCCGGACTTGGCATCTACCCGTTCGCCCGAATCGGACACACGCCCGCGACGGCCGCCGAGTCGGGGATGGACACGGTTACCGTCACCCGCGAGGCCAGTTCGGACGGCGTGTTCAAAACCAAAGGGCATCCGGAGGGACGGGCGACGCTCGTCGTCAGCGCCGAGAACGGGACCGTGCTGGGGTATCAAGGGTTGCACCTCCACGCCGACGTGATGGCGAAGACGATGCAGATAGCCGTCGAGTTGAAACTCGACGTTCGCGAGATTCCGAACCGCGCCTATCACCCGACGACGCCCGAGATCATCGACGGACTCGTCCGGGAGGCGTGCGCCGAACTCGAGGACAGACAGCACTGCGTCGGGAACGAGTCGCGCGATTCGGCGCTGTGAGCCGACGCCGGAGGTTCCGCGAGCGTGTACCGATAAGAAGACATGTGAATCCCGCGTGACCTGTACCACGTAGATGGAGTCCGTCAGTTCGGTTCGTCGATCGCCCCTCGTGACGCGTCTTCGGTCGTACGTAGCGGGGTGCGTGCGGATCGACACGCGGACGCTCGCGGCCTTTCGCATCGGGGCCGCGTTGCTCATCCTCGCCGATCTCGTTCTTCGTTCTCGCAACTTCGTCATCTTCTACACCGACGACGGGGTCGTCCCGCAGTCGCTCGCAATGGAGGCGGCACCGATCGCCGTCCCCGGCATCTACCACCTGGCGACGGGACCGGCGACGACGGCGGCGTTGTTCGTCCTCCACGGACTGATCGCCGTCCAGTTGCTCGTCGGATACAAAACCAGGCTCGCGACCGTCCTCTCGTTTCTGTTCGTCCTCTCGCTGGATCTCCGGAACCCGCTCGTGTTGAGTTACGCCGACGTCCTGTTCGCCTGGCTGTTGCTCTGGGCGATCTTCCTCCCGCTTGGTGACCGGTGGTCGGTCGACGCGGTCCACGCCGACCGCGAGCCGCGAGGAGCCGTCGCAGGCATCGGCTCGGCGCTGATCCTGCTCCAGATGGTCACGATGTACGTCGTCAACGGCTACCACAAATCCCAGTCCGAGCTCTGGACGAGCGGCGAAGCGGCCGTTCTGGTCCTGGGACTCGACGATACGACCTTCCTGTTCGGCGATCTCGTCCGTGCGGTGCCGACCGCGCTCCAGTACGGCGGGCTGACGTGGTACTACATGTTGCTTTTCGCCTGGGCCCTCCTGCTCGCTCGCGGGCGAGTCCGAACGGCGCTCGTCGGGGCGTTCGTCGCCGTTCACCTCTCGTTCGGGCTGACGGTTCGGATCGGCGCGTTCCCCTACGTCGCGATCGCCGGCGTCGCGCTGTTCCTGCAGGCATCGTTCTGGGACGACCTGCGACGGGTCGCCGTTCGCATCGGCGTTCCAGTCACCGAGATCAGCGCGCGCCGCTCTCGACTGATCGACGTCGCCACCGCGCTCCCGCGACTGCGAGCACCGTTCGGACTCGGCCGGGCGATCGATCGAGAGCCGCGCAAGGCGGCCGCATCCGTCCTCGTCGCCGCCGTTTTGCTCGTCGCACTCGTCTCGGCACTCTCGGCCGGCGGTCTCGTCGAGAACGAGGTCGACCCCGTCGACGGGACCGAACAGGCGGCGACGGCGTTCGTCGATCACCAGACCGAGTGGAGCATCTTCGCCCCGACGCCGCGGACGACGGACCGATATCACGTGTTTCCGGCGAGGACCGCAGACGGCGAGCTGGTCGACGTCTACAACGAGCGCGAACTGAGCTACGAGCGGCCGGGTGACGAGCTTCAACAGCAGTTCGGAACGTACCGCGAGCGCTTCTACATGACCTACCTCGCCGCAAACGAACCAGAGTCGACCCCCGAGGAGCTGGCCGAACACCTCTGTGAATCGTGGGAAACGGACGAGGGCGACGCGATCACGCACATCAACATGTATCAGGTGACCGAAGACGTGACGATCGAGACGATCGACGCGCCGTCAGAGCGCGAGCGAAGCGCCACCGAGTTCTACCGACACGGCTGTGGCGACAACGAGCCGATGGCAATCGATCCGCCGCCGTTCTAACGTTTGACTCGTGCGGTCGACTCGCGTCGCGCCGTCAGCCGGATTCGATCGTCTCGGCGTCGAGTGGCTCCGCACGGTCCCAGTAGTCGTCGAACGTCTCCTCAGCCCACGAGCGGACGACGTCGTCGATAACGTCGATCGAAGCGCGCAGGATGCCGTCGTCGTCGCGCAAGAGCAGGTAGACGGCGTCGTCGATGACCATGACGGCGAGCGGGACGTTTTCGACTGTTCTGAGGGTTGCGCCGTCGGCGTCGAGGAGGTCACCGAGCCGCTCTCGGAGCCCCGCCTCGTCGGCGAGCGCGTCGATCGCGCTTCGGGAAAAGACACCCTGAAACGTCTGCTCGTCGGCCAGCGTTCGGTCCCGAACCATGGTCAACGTCTGCTCGTTGAACGCGTGCGAGGCGGTTCGGATCTCGGAGCCGTTCTCGAGCAACGCGAGGAGTCGCTGGAGCGGGGCGTTCGGTCGCGTCTGAGTAGGGACGGTTATCGTCGCGTTCGACAGGCGACGGAGATCGAACGACAGCGACTGGGTCGGCAGATAGTCGACGACCTCGCGAAGCTCGCGTTCGGTCTCGATGATGTCTTGCAGATCGGTGAGACCGGCCGAAACGAGCTGTCCCGTGCCGGTCGCGACGTACTCGCTCCCATCGCGTCGAATCCACGAGCGGTCGGCGAAGTCGCCGAGGATCCGCCCGAGCGTCGCTTGCGACGCGCCCGTTTCCTCGGCCAGTTCGCGACGAGTACGCCGCTCCGCCGAGAGCAACCTGAGCACGTCGACGCGGTTGGGTGACCGGGCGAGGAACTCGATCTCCTCGAGCGACGAGTCCATACACCGTTTCGTCGCCGCCCGGATAAACGGTTTTCGCACCGTGAAATTATTTCACGGGTCGAACGGCATTGGCTCTCCCTCTCGAATTTCTTGCCCTGAAAGAGTTTCTGAACGAAACTATGTGCGCTGTGCGTCTAGAGTGAGATATGACGACGCACAGTATCGCCACGCGACCGGGGCCGCGGCTCTCAGCTGCGCGGCGCGATGGGGTGGTCGGCTAATGGACCGCCGAACGGCCGCCTTCTTCGCGCTCTCGAGTCTGTTCTTCGGCGGCACGTTCGTCGCCGCGAAAGCGGGCCTCGAGTACTTCCCGCCGCTGCTGTTCGTCGCGATCCGGTTCGACGTCGCAGCCGCCGTGATGCTCGTGTACGTCCTCTATACGGTTCCCCGCGAGAACCTGCTGCCGACGACGGTGGGCGACGCCGTAGGGATCGTCGCGACCGGCGTCCTCGTGATCGGTCTGTCGAACGCGCTCCTGTTCGTCGGCCAGCAGTATGCCACCAGCGCGGTCGGCGCGATCGTCTTCAGTCTCAACCCCATTCTCACGCCGGTGTTCGCGGCCGTCCTCCTCTCGGACGAGCGACTGTCGGCCCGCGGCGGTGTCGGGATCGCGCTCGGACTCGTCGGCGTCGTGCTCGTCGTCAGCCCCGACCCGGCCGCCCTGCTCGGCGGCGAGGCCGTCGGTAGAGCGATTCTGTTCGCCGGCGCGGCCAGCGCTGCGCTCGGAGCCGTCCTCATCCGCCGCGCCGAGTCGACCCTCTCGAGTACGGTTCGGATCGCGTGGGGGCTTCCCCTCGCCGCGCTCCTCTCGCACGGCCTCTCCTGGTCGGCCGGCGAGTCGGTCGCCTCGATCGCGTGGACCCCGGAGGCGCTGCTGGCGCTCGCGTACGTCAGCATCGTGGCCGGCGTCCTCGCCTACATGGCGTACTTCGCACTGCTCGACTCGGCCGGCGCGATCCAGTCCAACTTGATCTTCTACGTCGTCCCGGTCGTCTCGACGATCGGCGGCTGGGCGTTGCTCGAGGAGACGATCGCCGCCCCGGCTATCGTCGGGTTCCTCACGATCTTCGTGGGGTTTGCCGTCCTCGGGAGCGAGTCGGTCGACTCGCACGCACTCCGCGCTTCGATCCGATCCAGCGCCGCGACCGTCGAGCGCTACGCAGCAGGTGCGGACGAACCGCAGGCGTACAGGTCGAAATAACGGGAAAAGCACCGGACAGTCGAGACGCAAGTCACAAACCGCTGTTCGTCGATCAGTGCTGGTGGCCGGTCGCCTCGCCGAACGTGACGCCGAATCGTTCCTCGAACAGATCCATCACGCGCTCTTCTTGGGCTTCGAGGTCATCGTCAGCGCCCTCGCCGTGGTGGACGAGATGGTGAGCGCGACTGGCAAATGACAGAAGCACGACGTCGCCGATCGTCTCGGCGCTCGTCTGATCGCCCTCCGCGACGAGATCGAGGAGGCCGGCTGGAACGGTGACCTCGTCGGCCGTGTCGTCGTCGACGTCGATCGAAACGGTGACTGTGTCTATATCGTCGGACATACCACTACGGTCGGCGACCGGCCGTAAAGATGCTGTGGGTCGCGACGAAGCTACTGCTCTTCGGCAACCGACTCACGGACCGAGTCCCAGCGCCCGTTCGACTCGAGGTGTGCCTGCAGCTCGTCGGCGTACTCCTGGGTGAGATCCTCCGCGATACGGAGCTTGTCCTCTGGACGAAGCTTCCCGGTCGCGTCGCTCGTCTTGAAGATGTTCTTGATCGAGTCGACGATGGTTTTCCCGCCTGCAGTGCCGCTGTCCCCTTTCACTGGTCCCATTCCCTCTGGAATGTTATCGAGTTCGGGGATGATCTGCTCGACGCTGTCGGTGTTGGCGACGAGTCGGGCCTGCTCAGGATCGCCCGGTTGTTCGATCTCGAACTCGGTCGCGGTCATGATCAGGCTCCACTGCTGGTTCGAGAACTCGGAGTTCTCGATCCGCGAGGTGAACTCCTGATCGACGGTCATACGCTCGCCGACGATCTGATCGGTCCACGACGAATCGCTCATATCGAACGCATGAACCGGTGAGTGTATCAGCGTTTCCCCTTCACTTCGGTCAGTCGAGCCGTTCGGACGTCTCCTCGTGTCGTCTCGCGCGCTCGACGTATCGATCGGCCGTCGAACCGAGCTCCGAATCGTCGATTTCTCCCTTCGGTTCGGCCGGCGCGCCGGCGACGAGCGTCGCGGGCGGAACCTCGGTTCCCTCGGTGACGACGCTTCCGGCGGCGACGACGGCACCCTCGCCGACGGTCGCACCGTCGAGGACGACAGCGTTCATGCCGATAAGCGCGCGTTCCTCGACGGTGGCAGCGTGGACGATCGCGCTGTGGCCGACCGTCGAGCGCGGGCCGAGTTCGGCGTCCTCGTGCAACACGGCGTTGTCCTGAACGTTCGCGCCCTCGCCGATCACGATCCTGCCGTGATCGCCCCGCAGGGTCGCGTTGGGCCAGACGCTCGCGTCGTCCTCGATGACGACGTCACCGATGACAACCGCCGCCTCGTCGACGTAGGCCGAATCGGCGATCTGCGGCTTCGTTCCGTCGAACGACCGTAGCATGCCTCCGTCTGGTCCGACCAGTTCCTTGAACCTACTCATCGGCTCATTCTCGCCGCCGCGTTCGTGTCAATCCGCGGTCACCCAATGTGTGTTGGCAATACGTCTAATATCGAGACCGTCTCAGAAATGGATGCAGTAGACTTCGGTTCCCCCACCGACGGTCTACTGGTACGTCATCCCATCATCTCACCCAGTTGCCACCTGGGGACTCCCCATCCTTCCGTTTTTACTCGTCCGAGAGTCGCTCGGAAAGCTGGTCGAATCGCTCCTGTGCCCGGTCCCGACGCTCGCGTTCGGCCGCGGGTCGGTAGTCGACCGCGTCGAGCGACGAGTCCACGAGTTCGACCTCGAAGACGGCACCCTCGTGACGACCCGCGTCCGGCAGGTTCGAAACGGCCGTCACGTGTTCGTCGACGACCTCGCCGTCTCGCTCCAGCAGGAGGACCGCCGACTCGTCGACGAGTCGATCGAGAACCGCAGTATAGCTCGCCATCATCCGATTGTACGGGCGGGAGCCACATCAATGTCCATCCGATTCACCGGCTGATCGGTTGCGTCGTGCTTTCGCTCGAGCAACTCGGCCGCGTCGGTCGAGTGTTCTCGTTCGGTCGCGACCGAGACGGTCTCACCGTCCGTTCGTAACACGACGTCGCCGTGGACGCCGGTCCAGTAGGTTTCGACGCCGCGTTCGGTGAACCCCTCGAGCACCTCGTCGTGTGGGTGGCCGTACTGGGAGTCGACCGCACTCGAGATGACCGCGATTTCGGGATTGACGCGGTCGAAGAACTGGTCCGTCGACGAGGTCGACGAGCCGTGGTGGCCGGCCTGGTAGACGTCCGCCTCGAGTCCGTCGCCGTGGTCGTCGACCAGTCGTTCCTCGGCGTCTCGCTCCGCGTCACCCGTCGTCAGGTACGAAATTTCGCCGAACTCGACGAGTAGCGTCACGCTGTTGTAGTGTAGATCGGTTCCCGACTCGTCCGCCGGCGGGTTCAATACGGTCGTCTCGACGGCGTCGTCGTCGAGCGGGAGCTCGTCGCTGTCTGCGACCTCGAACAGGCGCACTTCGTATTCTTCGATCGCGTCGAGGTAGTTCTCGTACGTCTGACTCGTATGCGCGACGCCGGAATCGTAGGCTGCACCGACACCCTCGCCGTGTTCCTCGACGTGCTCGATGACGGCCGCGTGGCCGCCGATGTGATCCGCGTGTGCGTGGGTCGCGACCAGGTGATCGATGTGATCGACTCCCTGCGCGTCGAGATAATCGATGACGTCCTGTCCGTCCGCTCGCCAGTCGCCCGTGTCGATCAGAATCGTTTCGTCTTCGGGCGTAACGAGCAGCGTCGCGTCGGCCTGGTCGACGTCGATGTGATGGATCTCGAGTTCGCCGTCGACGGCCGCTGGCTCGTCGGGTTCGGGCTCCTGTCCGAGGCCGCCGCCGAGACAGAGCAATCCAACGACGACGAGAACCCGCAGGTTCCGAGACACACTCCTCGTGACGGTCTCGAAGAGTATGGCGGTTTGGGCCGGTCCGAACGCTGATCAGTCGTGTCCGCTGACGTCCGGAAAACGAATTCGGTTCCGCGTCGATCGCTTCGACTGCCCGAGTTAGAACGCGCCGCCGTCGATACTCGTCTCGGCGTGCAGATCGGCCTTCAGCGCGTCGTGAACTTTGCAGAGTTCGTTCGCGCGCTCGACGATCTCGTCGGCCGTGTCGTCGTCGACGTCGGCCTCGACGCTGATATCGAAGGAGACGGCGTCGAGCTTGTCGTCCTCGTTGAGTTCGCCCGTCGACTCGATCTCGATCTGACCGAGTTCGTCCACGCCGCGCTGCTGGCCGCCGACTCGCAGGGCGGGGACGTAGCAGGTGGCGTAGGCGGCGAGCAGTGTCTCAAGCGTGTCCGGCGACTCCTCACCGGCCGCGTCGATCGTCGTTTCGAACTCGCGAACGTCGTTCGTCGCACTAAATCCCTCTTCGGAGACGGTGGTGACCTGTTTCGACATAGCAGTCGAGACATCGACAGCCCGTACCGTAAACGTTGTTCTCTCGGTTGGCTCGTGGGGAGAACGGACGAGTGTTCGCGCTCCTGTCTGTCAGTTCCGGCGCAGCTAAAGGAATACAGAAACCGTGCGGCTGACTACTGGGGACTATCTGTCACCGCAACTGCCAGAACGCCCGCCGATTTTCGCCCCACTCCGAGAAGTCGAACGCCCAGTACAGTTCGCCGAGTCCGTCCTCGACCTGGTAGATGACCGTCCCCTCGTGCTCGTCGCCGTCTTGCAGGACGTGCCCGTCGACCCCTTCGAGCGCCCGGAGGACACCGGGCGCGTCAGCGTAACTCCGGCCGAGTTCGTCTTTGAGGTGAACCTGTTTCGGCGCGAGCGTTCGCTCTCGCCCGCTCGCGTTCTCGATGTCGATGCCGACGGCGACGGTCTCGTGTCCCTCGTCCGACTGCATGAATCCGCCGAGGTTGTTCCCCTGCTCGAGCGTCGCCACCGTGACCGTCATCCCCGCCATCTCGATGCCCTGCCCGAAACTGTGCACGTTGGACAGATCCTGTTCGAGTACCGTACTCGACTCCGATTCCGTTTCGAGGTCGACGGTGATCGTTTCCCCGCCCGATTCGAGGTCGAGAACGAATCCGTCGGCATCGTCGATCTCGAAGACGAGATCACCGCGAGCGACCTCGCCGGGCGCGAGTCGGCTCGTGACTGGGTCGATCACCTCGGCCGTCTCGTCCGCCGTGACTGCGACACGATCGTACTCGCGTCCGTCCTCGTCGGCTCCGAGATCGACAGTCACCACGTCGTCGACCGCGATCACTGCCTCGTCACCCGTCTGCTGGACGGCGAGGTCGACGACCCCGAACGCTTCCCCCTCGTCCGCCTCCAGAACCTCGTCGTTTTCCCCCACCGGAACGTCGTTTGCTCGCTCGAAATCGGCGACAACCAGGGTAAGGGACCCGATATCGATGGGGTCGCCGACCGCGAGATCAGCGGGCATCTCGTCCGCGGTCGAGGGGTCTGACTGTTCGTCTTCGTCTTCGGACTCGTCTCGCTCGGACCGTTGCCGCGAATCGGTCCCGGTTTCGTCGTTGCGACTCGAGGCCTCGTCGGAATCGGCGTCTTCGTCACCGGCACAACCGGCGAGGAGGATCGTTCCGCCCGCGAGCAGCGTGAGGTACGTTCGACGGTCGATGCGCTGCATGGTCGAAAACGGTCGCGTTCGGTCAAGTACAGTGGGTGAAACTCGCCGGCAAATCGGGAAGAACCGAGCGTCCACCACCCTCGTTGGCGGCGATACTCGAACCGAGGTACCCCGTTTCTTCGACCACGCTTCATACTTGCTCGGAACCCGTGTACTGTCGACCCCGATGTCGACACACTGCCCCTACTGCGACGAATCAGTCCCGGATAGCACGTACGAGGCCCACCTCCGGCGGGAACACGGCGAGGAATTAACGCCGATCGACAGGCGACGCGTGGGCGGCCACGACGACGGGGCGAGTCGCCGAAACGCGGTTCTGTACGCGGGCATCGGCATTGTCCTCGCGGCGTTCGCCGTCGGCTATCTCGTGCTCGTTTTCGGCCCCGGGATGACGAGCAGTTCCGCCGCGGTCCAACCCGACGAGTCGGCACCGGTCCACGAGCACGGCACGATCGACGTCCAGTACGACGACACGGTCGTCGAGTTCGACGACTCGCAGTACCTCGAACGCGACGACTGTTTCCACTTCCACGGCTACGACGACGCCGCGGTCTGGCACACCCATTGTGAGGGCGTGACCATCGAGTACGCGCTCGAAACGCTCGGAATGGACGTGACGGTCGACCGGTTCGCGATCGGCAACGAGACGTTCGCCGAGGAAAACGGCGACGACATCTCGGTCACCGCCGACGGCGAGGACGTCGATCCGCAGGAGTACGTGCTCGAGGGCGTCGAGTCCGTCGACGATGCGGCCGCCGGAGCAGGCGATCACGTCGAGATCGTCGTCGAATCGAGCAGTTGACGCGTCTAGACGACAGGGGCCCCGAATCGCCGCCATCGTTCACCAATCATATACGATTGCTCGTCTCTGACGGAAGACTGGAGGTGTTTCAATGGCACACCGTACCGATTCGCTGTGTATCAACTGTGGCGACTTCTACGTCCGCGGAGTCACGTACCACGGCTACTACTGCAGCGACTGCCGGTTGGGTCGCGGCGAACGACGCGGGTAGCGTCGCGCCCTCGTCTCGTAAACTGTCAGCGTGCGTTTCCGGCTTGAAAGCGTCTCGTCCCCGATACCGGACAAATGCCGGCTTTGACTGCGATCCTTCCCCACCCTTCGTCCGCTCCTTTTGAGTGCCAGCGCCGAACGACGATCATCTAGAGGCCGATCAGGCGAACGTGACGGCGCAGCTAGATAGTGGGGCAAACATGATAGAGCAATTTGGTGTCCTCGCGTTGGCCGCCATGCTGGTCCTGGGCGGCGTCGTCGCCGCGACCGGCGTCGTCAGCGACGAGCAGACCGTCGTCTACACGCTCGACGACGAGCGGTGTGACGTGACCGAACACCTGGACGAAGCCGTCGATTACACCAGCGATATTGACGAGCACGAGAGCCAGAGCGAGAGCGAGCGCGACCGATCGAACAACGACCATCGGGAGGCCGAACGCGACCGCGACCTGAGCGAGTACGACAGCGAACGCGACAGCTCAAGCGCGCTCGATGAACACGAGCGCGACGCGAGCGAACGCGAGAGCAGCCACGACAGCGAGTACGACCGCGACGGCAGCGAGTCCGAGGTGAACGACCGCGACGAGCACCGCGACTCGAGCAGCGAGCGCGACGTCAGCGAACTCGACGAGCACGAGCGTGATGCGAGCCAGAGCGAGTTCGACGACACGGACACCGGACTCGACGAGCACGAACGCGAGAGCGAACACGACGTCGCCGAGCACGCCACCGACGAGTCGAACGCCGATAGCACGCACAGCGAGAGCGAGTCGACCGCGAGCGACAGCGCCGCGGACGAAAGCGAAAGCGCCGCGAGCGAGCGGGCACTCGAAACCGACGAACGCGACGAAGCCACGGACGAGAGCGAGAGCGATCGCAGCGAAACCGACGTCGACTACGACGACGCGGAGCGCACGACGAGCGAGCGCGACGCGAGCGACGTTGAATCTGACGAACGCGAGAGCGCGACGAACGACAGCGAGGTAGACGAACGAACCGCGGACGAGCACGATCACGCCACGAGTGAGCACGACGCCGACGAACGCGACGGCGAGCGCGAGACGAGCGAGAGCGAGGAAAGCGATCGCTCCGCGAGCGACGGCGAGTCGGAACGGATCGACGCCGATCGGTTCGATCGCGGCGACGAGACCGACGCGACCGAGCAGTACGAGGGCGAGACCGACGCCGACAGCGAGGAACGCGACGCGAGCGAACAGTCAGGGGCCGAGCGTGAGAGTGAGGAAAGCGCGTCCGATCGCACGGAGAGCGATTTGAGCGCGAGCGAGACCGACCGAACGGAGCGCGACCGCAGCGACTTCACCAGCGAGTCGTTCCTGAGCGAGACCTTCGACTCCGTCCTCGACGAGAGCGCCGAGACGCGGGCCGGAAGCGAGCACAGTCTCGACCAGCACGACGGCGACGCGAGTCACGCCGAGCGCGACAGCTCCCGCAGCGAGTTCGACGGCGAGGAGTTCGAGGGTGCGAGCAGCGAGTCGGCAGCTGAACAACGCGACAGCAGCCTCGATACGACGGACAACGACACCGAGCGCAGCGAAAACGATCGGACCGACCGCGGCAGTGAGGGCGACCGAACCGTAAGCGAGCGCGACGGGAGCACGTACTCCGACGAACGCGACGAGAGCGAGCGCGACCGGAGCGAGCGAACTGCGTCCGAACTCGACACCGAGCGTGAACGCGACACCGGCACGGACGAGCGCCAGGATATCGACACCGAACGCGAACGAAACAGCGAGCACGACAGCGAGCGCGACGCGAGCGAACGAGACCGTAGCGAGCGCGACGACGAGAGCGAGCGCGAGAGTCAGCGGGATCTCAGTGAGAGCGAACGGGACCTCGAGACGCGCGACAGCGACCGTAGCGACTCGGACACCGACAGCGAGCGCGAGCGGTCACAGAGCGAGCGCGACGAGACCGAACGCGAACAGCGGACCGATTCGGACTGTGAGACGATCTCCGAGCGGCTGATCGTCACCGGCGACAGCATTCAGGAACTCGAGCGTAAGGGCGTCATCGCCGAGAATGGGGATGGAACGTTCGACGTCGACGTCAGTAAGCTCGAATAAATGCTGCATCAGTATTCAATTCGAGTCGGAAATTTTGCGTTCACTGTCTCTGATACTACCGGACAGAACTATTTGAAGACCGGTCGAGCTACTGTGGCCGTCCCCGAGGGTGACGGCCGCGAATTCGCGACCGACTTCTCACTGACTTCCGTCCGGTAGTATGAGTAGACAATCCGAATCGATCGGTGATCGGCTACTCGGTGAGATACGTGTTTTGCAGTTGGGTTACGTACTGTTTGTCCCACTGTTTGGTCTCGACGTAGTACGTCAGTGCCGAATTCACGTACTGGCTATCGAGGACGTCTTGCTCGGCCAGCACGCACAGGATATGTGGGGTCGTGAACAAGGTGTTTCGATCGTCCAGTGCCAAGGAGACGAAGAGGTAGTTTGTCGTGTTGAACTCGTCCGTGACGAACATGGCGGCAGAAATCTCGTTTGCCAGCCAAATGCCGTATGACTCCCCGGGATCGAGTCCAAACTCCAGGGGGCCGTCAATTTGGGTATCGACGTCGTGAGTCGTGAGATGGTCCGACGCGTTGAAAACCAGATCCGCCGCTGCCGAAAGGAGATCGTCGCTCCCTCGCGCTTCGCTTACTTCACCGAGGACGCTCGACGGGACGTGAACATCGTACCCAGCGAGGACAGTTTTGAGCGGGTCTTCACCGGTTGGTGCGTGAGAGCGCCCGTCGACCACCGGTGTTGCGAGATTCAGGAGAACGTTAGTATCAACGACGATAACGGGAGGACCGCCCATCGCTACGCGCGTGAATCCGCGTTGTCCGCCTCGTCAGTTGGCGTCCACTCCGGGACGTCTCCCTCGTAGAACTCTGTCTCCGACAGATGGTCGCCTTCGATCTGCGGTTCGGGCGGATCGCGGTTTAACGATGCCCGAAGGAGCTTCATCCGCATCGCCTCCTCCGTGCCGAGAATAGATTCGACGGTATCGAAATCGATCTCCTCGGAGTAGTACGCGTCGCCGATCATCCGCTGAAATTCGTCATCAGTAGCGAGGCCTTCGATTTCGTCTCGAAGCGCCTCGGTAAGGAGATGTGTTCTGGAGACGTCGAGAAGATCAGCAATAGCATCTGCTTGTTCTACGAGCGACGAAGGGGCGTTGAAATCGACCCGAGTTTTCTTCTCGGACATCACAGCAATGTGTAACATCTACACATGAATAAGGGTACCGCCGAGCCGCTCAAGTCGTCTTCTACCACGGTGAACGAAGTAGTCCAAGCGGTCGTCGGTTCGTTCGTGAACGGATCGCCGCCAGAAGCGCCCAACCACTCCGTATCTTCCCGGGGCTTCGTCTCCGCTTCTTAACGGCCGCTGGCGGAGAGCACAGTGACCTACAGGATAGGTTCGAGCGTAGCATGAGACAACGATTAGCGATCATCACCGTGATCGGCTTCGTGATGCTTGCCGGCGTGGCCGGCGCGAGCGGCGTGGCGGGAGCGAGTTCCGGCCAGTCCGCCAGCCTGCAAGTCGACGATCGGTGTGACGAAGGAGAGTCCGTTGACGACAGTACGTCGTCGGCGACTGACGAGGAGGATCGGGAGACAGACAGCAGTAGTGAGCGGGATCGGACCAGTAGCGACACGCGAGAGAGTTCGAGCGAGTCCGATCTGAGCGAGAGCGACAGCGCGAGCGACAGCGCGAACGAACTCGACGAGAGCGACCGCGAGGAGAGCGACCGCGAGAGTTCGAGCGAGAACGACGTCGACCGCGACCAGAGCTCCTTCGAGGAGAACGACCGCGACGAGCAACGTGACGCCAGCAGCGAGCGCGACGTCAGCGAGATCGACGAGAGCGATCGCGCCGAGAGCCAGAGCGAGATCGACGAGGCGGATGTCCAACTCGACGAGGACGAAAGCGACCTCGAGCGCGACGTCAGCGAACGCGACGAGAGCGCGAGCGACCGCGATAGCACGCTCAGCGAGAGCGATTCGGGCGCGAGCGACAGCACCGCTGACGCGAGCGGATCGAGCGTGATGGAGAGTTCGAGCGACACCGACGAGAGCGACAGCGCCTCCGACGAGTACTCGAGCGACCGCAGCGTGAGCGACGTCGACCACGACGACTCGGACGTCGAGATCAGCGAGCGTGATGCGAGCTCACTCGACGAGAGCGACAGCGACAGCGAGTCCGACGAGAGCGATATCGACGAGAGCGAGCGGTCCGCGAGCGAACGCGACGTGAGCGAATCCAGCCTCGACGAGGACGAAAGCGACAGCGAGGAGAGCGAAAGCGACGAAAGCGAAAGCTCCGACAGCGAGAGTGCGTCCGAACACGACGAACGCGACGAGAGCGACCGCGGACAGAACGACCGCGATACCTTCGACCGAATCGGCAGCGACAGCGACAGCGAATCCGAAGAGAGCGCCGAGAGCGAGCGCGATGCGAGCGAGAGCGACCGTAGCGTGAGCGAGAGCGCCTTCGACGAGAGCGAGCGCGACGAGATCCGAAACGAGCTCACCCAGAGCGACCGCTCCAGCTCCGACAGCGACAGCGACCGCAGCGAGAGCGACGAATCAGCGTTCGACGCGAGCCAGAGCGACCGTCAGGGCGCAGAGCACACCGACGACGAGAGCGAATCCGATTCGAGTGCGTCCGACAGCGACCGTACGCACAGCGAGTCCGAGAGCGACGACCGCGAAAGCGAGAGCAGCGAAACCGAGAGTGAACAACACGACACCACCCTCGAGAGTTCGGATAACGACAACGAACAGCAAAGCAGCGCCGTCGACGAGAGCGAGATTTCGAGTGACCGCACGGTGAGCGAAATCGATCAGAGCTCGTTCTCCGACGAGAGCGACCTGAGCGAGAGCGACCGCAGCGAACACACCGACTCCGCACTCGACACCGACAGCGAGAGCGACAGCGGCACCGACACCGTCGAGAACACCGACGTCGAGCGCGAGTCGAGCAGCGACAGTGACACCGAGTCCGACCTGAGCGAGAGCGATCGCAGCGAACGCAGCGACGACAGTCAAAGCGAGTACAGCCTCGACCAGAGCGACAGCGACAGCGACGTCGACAGTCGAGAGAGCACTCGTAGCGACTCCGACACTGACGCGGAGATCGAAAGTTCACAGAGCGAGCACGACGAGAGTAGCTTCGAGGAGTCCTACGACTCCAACTGCGGACACGGCGACTCCGACGACAACGACGACGATGACGACGATGATGCTGACAACAGCGAGCGCTCCAGCGTGATCGCGGGCATCAGCGCAGCAGTCGACAGCGTCAAGGCCCTAGTGCTGGGCTAGGACGCAACGGACCACTTTTTAGAGACACAGCAGGGACGGTAGTGGCGACTGACAGTCAATCCACATCCAACCGCAGGACAGCGTTGTGATCAGTGTGTAAATCGCTTCAGTGGGTACTACCTAACCCGATCCTCCGTTATTCGCGCCGAACCTTCGTCGCGTGTTGACAACGCTGTCGGGATAGAGAACGCCTATGAGACGGCGAACACTGTTGGCGGCAGCCGCAGGGGTGCTGATCGCGGGCTGTACGACTGCCGAGTCCGGTGGCAAGACGACGACCGATCCTGAGAACGAGTCGGCGGACAATGAGGGTGACGGGACTGACGACGTAGCAGAAACCGACGAGACCGACGACGCGGAAACCGAGGAGCTCGTCGACCGATTCCGATCGTCGCTCGAGGAACGCGGCTTCGAAGGGGTCACCGCCGACCTCGTCGACGACGGGATCGAACTGGGATACGACGCGACCGGAACGGCGGACGACGACGTCGCCGCCGAGATCGAACTGATCGCGGACGGCTACACGACCGGCGTCGAGCGAGGGCTCTCGACGGCGCGCCTCGACGCGACCGCGTTCAACTCCGACGGCGATGTACTCGATCACTTCGAGATCGAGACCGACTGGGTCGACGCGTATCTCTCGGATTCGATCGAGTGGCGCGAGTTACTCACCCGCATCGCGGCAACGTTCGAATCGAACGAATCGGACGATGACATCGAACCAGATGGTGAGGAAACCGCCGTCGACGGCGACTGAGGCGGGCAACGATACCGATTTCTCGGAACGATTGTGAGCGATAACACCAGCAGAAACGAGCGAGAGCCGCGCCCTTGTCGTCCACCAGGTGCGGAGTGACTCACTGCGGCTACTACCGATCGTATCGTACTGCCGAAACGGCTGGGGTCGGTCGAGACGAGTTCGATGGTGCGTTACAGCACGTGCTCGTCGACCAATCGCGCCTGTCCGCGGCGTAGTCGCTCGCTGACGGCCTGATTCGAGATATCGAGCGCGTCGGCGATCGTCGAGAGGGTCGTCCGCCGCGGAACCTCGAAAAACCCTCGTTCGTGAGCCAGGACGAGCGCCTCGCGTTGTGATTCCGTCAGCGTGTTCGGCCTCCCGTCACGGACGGCCTCGTCGCCGTTGGCGAGGCGTTGGAGTTCGAACTCGACGTCCTTTCGCTCGAGAAACGTGTGGTAGTCGGCGAACGCCGCTTGGTCCGGAAAGCGCATTTCGACCTCCCAGCGGCCTGCAGAGCCACGACAGTCGAGTAACTCGCCGCCGACCGAAACCCACCGACGATACGCATGAATAACGCCCGAATCGCTCTGTTGCACCCGATACAGGGATTGGTCACCGTTGTCAAGTATCCGATCGAACTCGTCGACTGTCCTGTCATCCCGAAGAACCCGCTCAAACTGCTCGATATCGTGATATCGAGTCCAGCAGAACGCAATCGGCCGATCCGGATCGAGCGCGTACTGTCGCTCGAGTTCAATCGTGAGCGACGGCATCGCCTCGAGCGTCGGCCCGAGGATGAACTCGGGGGATGCCGCTTCGAACTCCGCGAGCAGACTCATGGCCCGTGATGGTGTGCGAAGACGCAAAACAGTTTAGGCCGAAATCGCTTTTTCGGGCCCGATATCGACTAATACCAACGCTCAGGCATCCGATGCGGCCTCGACAGTTTCCCGCACCGCGTCGACGCCTTCCTCGTGACCGAGGTCGCCGACGACGATCACGTCGGCGTACTGTGCCATCGAGTACGCCGAGTCGTAGTCGCGGATGCCGCCGCCGTAGAACAGCGTCGCCTCGTCGGTCGCCTCGCCGGCGGCCGCGACGATTTCCTCGTCGCCGAGCATCCCCGAGTACTCGAGGTAGACGATATCCTGACCGAACATTCGCTCGGCGGTCTCGGCGTAGGCCGCGACGTCGCCGGCCTCGAGATCACAGTCGGCCTCGGTGTAGGTCGCGACGTCGGCCTCGGGATTCATCACGATGTAGGCCTCGGTGGTCGTGCGCTCCCAGTCGAGTCCGTCGTCGATCCGAACCCACTCTTTGTGCGCGCCGGTGATCCAGAACGGCGAGCCGGCGTTGAAGACGGTCGGGATGAGATAGCCCTCGAGCGCCTCGTTGTCGATGACGACATCGGGACTCGACGGTTCCTGATAGAGCGGGACGCCGTGCTCGGCGCAGGCCTCGACGACGGCCTCCATGTTCTCCTCGGTGATTCCCATGGTGCCGCCGACCTCGATCGCGTCGGTGCCGGTCGCACAGAGATCGCCGTAGGTGGTGCCCTCGGGGAGATCCTTGTCGGGATCGATCTTGAGAATGTGGTTCCAGTCGTCCCAGGGGGTAGACATACCGCTCCGTTTCCCGACAACCGGCAAAAGCGCTACGAATCGGCTGACGGTCGACGGAGAGTGTGATAGCTGGCGGAGACGGCCAATGGAAGCGGTTGCTCACTCGATGCTGACCGTTTTCAGATCCTCGGCGAACCGAACATCGCCGTCGTAGTGCGCACCGATCGACTCGAGCATCTCCTCGTGACGGCCGTCGGTGTGCGGATAGAGGTGGGTCAGATAGACTCGCCCGATTTCGCGGCCGGCGAGCTCGCGCCCGAGCGTGTCTGGTGTCGGGTGGTTCGAGACGTCGACGTCGTCGGGAAACGAACAGTCGTGTGCGAGGATCGCCGACTCCTCGGCGAAGTTGGCCAGCCCGGCAAAGGCCTCGCTGTCGCCGCTGAAGGTAAAGCGGTCGCCGAAGCGGTAAGCCAGACACGGCAGCGAGTGGCGGGTTTCGTACGCCGAGACGTCGAAACCGCCCACCGAGAACTCGCCGGCGACGACCTCCCGGACCTGCAGGTCGAGTCTGTCCTGCATGTAGTCGTGTACCGAGAGCAGGTCGTCGACCAACCCTTTGGTTCCCTGCGGGCCGACTATCTCGAGGTGTTCCTCGCCGGCGAGCCAGCGGGCCTTCATCAGCGGAAGCAGGTCAGCAACGTGATCCAGATGGTGGTGCGTCAGCAGGACCGTCGAGACGGCTTCGTAGCCGACGCCGGACTGCTGGAGCCGGTGGAGGACGCCGGAGCCGCAGTCGATCAGAAGCGTTCGGTCGCCTTCCTGAACGAGGATCCCCGTCTGGAAGCGCTCGCCGGTCGGCATCGCGCTCCCGGTTCCGAGAAAGGTGACGCGCATGCGAGAGCGTCTGCCCGGCCCGGGCAAAAGGGTTGCGTTGAATTATAGTAACAACTGGAACTAGTTACGCACTGATCGTACTCTCCGCGGTTTTCACTCACTCTGTTCGTTCCGAACCGCACTCCTGTCGTGCGATCAGGTGTGCAGTGGCTCTTATCGTTGCGGACTTTCCTATGAGGCGGCCGACCTCTCCTGTGAAGTCAGTGTATCCAGTTCGCTCCCGACGACCGTGCTCGTCTTGAGTGCGATCAGGCCGAATCCAACCTTGGTGAGCAAGTCGAGGTAGGTGATCAACATCACGTCGACCGTGAGTGTCAACAGGTCCAACCCGGGCGGACCGAGGATCCAGATAACTGGGTAGATCGACCAGAGAACGACAGTGAGGTTTCGAAGGCTCGTAAAGAGCGATCCAACGCTTGAACCGCGTTCGTTCGCGCGGGCGGTCATCGGACCGAGAACGAAAAAAAGCAATCCGAGGTATGCGACTGCAGCCAGTGCGAACAGACCGAAACGGGCAACACCCGAGAGCAGTGCTGCAACGAACCCACACACCATTACGATCGTATTGATGCCGACGACAGTCCCCAGCTCGCGCCTATCACTCCCAGCAAGGAGACCGAGAAAGAGCAACAATAGCGGCGTCGTGAGGATCCAGTCGATATATCTTGGTACAAAGACGAGTCGATCCCCTACTTCGACCCATCCGATTCGAAACGCCATCACGATGTACGCGACCGCTGCGATGAAACTGATGACACTGAGGATCGCGTAGTATCGTTTGTACTCGCTCGTCGTGTACCATCCCCAGCTGAAGACGATAGTGCCGAGACTCATACCGAGCGCGCCGATCCAGAACCAGAGCGTTGGTTCTATCATACTGTTTTACCCCGCTTGTCGACCGATTCACCGCGATCTAACGTTCTAACAACGCTATCGGAGACCTTCGTCCCCTCCAAGACCTCAAGCAGGGTTTCTGCGTCGTCCGAGAGGGATTCAACGCGCTCAAAAGCACTTCGGGCAGCGGACGATTGTGCCTCAGAAGCGCTAACGACACCGTTTGCGTCCGCAGCGGTCGTTTCCGATATCTCGGCGACATCATCGGTCATTTCGGCGATCCGCACTGCAGAGTTAGCCTGTTTATCGGTTGATGAATTTATTTCTTGAATCCCGGCGTTCGCTTCGTCAATTGCCTCAACGATCCGTTCGAGCGAGTTGGCGGTCTCGTCGACGGTGTCAACACCTTGAGAGATCCGTTCGCTCGTTACCGTGATGTCCTCGACTGTGTCCGCCGTTTGACTCTGGATGCGCTCGATCGCGTCTTCGATCTCCGAGGTGGCGTCTTTTGTCTCCTCCGCGAGCGATTTGACCTCGCTTGCGACCACCGCAAATCCATCGCCCTTTCCATCGGTTCCAGCGTTTCGCCCGCCGCGGCTCGCATGTGCGGCTTCGATCGAGGCGTTCAGTGCAAGCATATTCGTCTGCTCGGCGATATCGGCGATGATCTCGGTAATCTCACTGATCTGTTGTATTTCTGTGTGAAGATTTTCTATCGTCTCGACCGTCCGCTCGGTCCGCTGTTCGACTTCGCTCATCTCGGTAATTGCTTCTCTGGCCGTTTCGAGCCCATTTTCGCTTGCACTGGCAGCTTGCTGTGATGTCTGTGCGACCTGCGTGGCGCTGGCTGCCATCTCTTCGGTCGTCGCCGAGATGTCGTCCATCTCCATCGCAATCTGCTGAATTTTCTCAGTTTGTACATCGGCACCGTCTGCGATTTCCGTGACCGTGTCGTTGACGTCCTTACTCTTGTTCATTACGCGCTCTGCGTTCGAGCGGACTTCCTGACTGGCGTCTGAAACGTCTCCGGCGAATCGCTGTATTCGACCGATGAGCGAGTCGATACCGTCCATCATCTCGTTGAACGACGTCGAGATGGAAACCATCGCTTCATTGTCGGTGGTAGGATCCATTCGAGCGGTAAGATTCCCCTCAGCGCACTGCGCCATTACCCGACTGAATTGTTCAGCTTCGTTCTCGAGGTCGTCGTTTACCTCGGCGAGGCGCTCGCGCTCGCGTTCGGCTTCTTGTCTAGCTGATTCAGCCTCCTGCTGGGCCTGTTCAGCCGACTCGCGTGCAGCTTCTGCGTCCTGTTTGGCCGCTTCAGTTTCGCGAAGTGACTCCCGCAGTGACTGGCGCATCTCGTCGAAAGAACGGGCGAGATCTCCGATCTCGTCTTGGCGGCGCGTAGTCAGATCCACGTCAAGGTTGCCATCACCCATCCGTGTTGCTGTTGTCGAGAGCGATGACAGCGCTGCCGCGGTGTTTCCGCCAACCGTCGCCGCCACCAAACCGAGGTTAATAACGGTTAGTACGACTAATCCGAGAATCGAAGAGAGCGCAACTTCGCCGATATGTTCGGGATCGCCGGCGCCGACAGCGGCCACGATTTCGATGTACATCGCTGCTCCGAAGGCCACTGTTACTGCGGTGACGAGAGCGAATGCGAGCCCGAGCTTCGTCGTGTAACTTTGACGAAACCGGGTTGGGAGAACGTCGCTTGTGACATCCATGCGGAGTTGTGAGAAGGTGGGTACGTTAGTGGTGGTGCCCACTTAGTTAGGGTTTGAAACAGGGAAACGAGTCTCGGACCCGAACGGTCCATGAGACAATGGGTAAGATGTCGCCAAATCGGCATCGCTACCGACCGCAATACTGAATGGGATTGATCAGTCGAGACGTCGACCATCTCGTTCAAGGGGCACGAATCGTCCTCGTTGGCCACACACTTCATTACCCGGTCGTGTCTTCCACAGGACGATGATTCGACGCCGCGCCACGAACTCGATATCTGACTCGACGCGATACCCGAGATATTTCCCGACTGTGAGCCATATCGAAAACAAGCGACATCATGAACGTGGATGACTGTTCCGCTTAGTTACCTTGCGTTTCACGTCCTGTTCATTCTCCCGCCGATCATCTGTCTCGGTTGGCTCGCGTTCAGTCGAACCGGTGCAGTATGGGGGACTGAACCGCTGTTGGGGTTGTTCGTCCTCGTGACGCTTGCAGTTGTTTACACCACGCCGTGGGACAACCACCTCATTGATGTCGGCGTCTGGTGGTATGGTGAGGGTGCCATCGCCGAAACGATCTGGCACGCACCGATCGGCGAGTACCTCTTTTTCGTCCTCCAACCGATCCTCACCGGGTTTTGGCTCTTCCAGTTCTCACGGTTCAGGCGTCGACTCACCGAGCGGTTGCTTCAACTCTCTTGGACGCTGCGAGTCGCCGGGTTCGGCTTCGGCTTCGCTGTTTCCGCAATCGGATGGCTCTGGGTGGGCGAGAGTTCGACGTTCTATCTGGGAGCAATCCTTCTCTGGGCCGGCCCCATTCTCGCAATTCAGTGGGCATTCGGACTGTCTGCACTGTGGGACGTTCGACGAACAGTCGGAATCGCAGTCCTCGTTCCGACGGTGTATCTCTGGGTGGTCGATCGCATCGCTATCGGGCTCGGTATTTGGCAGATATCCGAACACTATACCACTGGATACGCACTCGCCGGACTTCCGATCGAAGAGGCGCTATTCTTTCTCGTGACAAACGTCTTCGTCGTGCAAGGGCTCGTGTTGTACCTCTGGGTACTCGACCGTCGTCATGAACTTCGCTCGCTCGTACCGATTCGAAATCGACCGTCGGCAATCGACCGAGAGGGATCCCGTCAACCGTGACCGCGAGTAGCGGAGACGAGGAAGACATTCGGATTCGCCACGATGCGCGCAATCGCGCGGCGGCGATCAGTCGCTACTGGGGGTTTGCAGCAATCGCTGTCGGACTTTTGGTCGGTATCGTGCTCGACACGCCACCGATATCGATTCAACTCGTTCCACTCGTGGTGAGCGTTATCGCCCTCGGCCTCCCGCATGGGGCGGTTGATCATCTCGTATTGCCGCGGGTTCGGAACGATCCGGTGACATACCGATCGCTCGCATTCGTCGGAAGCCTCTATCTCAGTTTGAGCGGACTCTACCTGCTCGCGTGGTTTGTCACCCCGGTCGCCGCGTTCGTGTTTTTTCTGGCACTTACGGTCGTTCATTGGGGACAAGGCGACGTGTACGTCCTCCGTGAACTGGTCCGTGCGGACCATCTCGACTCCCGCCTCAATCGCGTCGGTACGGCGCTAGTTCGTGGCGGGATTCCGATGGTCGTTCCCCTTCTCACATTTCCGGACCAGTACGAACTCGTCGCGACGGCGGTCGTTGGCCTATTCAACCCGACGGCGACTTCGATGCTCGGAGCAGCCTTCGAACCATCCATTCGACCATGGATTAGCGTCGCGTTCGGAACGCTCGTCACCGTTGTACTCGCAGTGGGTTTCGTCACTGCTGACTCGAACGATGCATGGCTTCTCGATGCCGCCGAGACCGGCGGCCTTCTCGCGTTGTTTGCGTTCGTTCCACCCATCCTCGCAATCGGGCTTTACTTTCCGTTCTGGCACTCGTTGCGACACGTTCTCCGCACGCTCCTCGTCGACGAGCCGAGCGTTTCTGCGCTCGGAACCGGACACGAACGACGCGCATTTCGCCGGTTCGCTCGCGACGCCGCACCACTTACCACCGGCGCACTCGTCGTTCTCGTTGCACTCGCTACCGTGATCCCACGGACACCGACCTCGTTTGAACTCCTCGATTTTCTCGCCCTCTACCTCGTTTGTCTCGCGGTGTTTACCGCCCCTCACACCGTGATTGTCTCGTTGCTCGACCGCGAGCAGGGGATCTGGAGCTAGAGTAACAACTGAAGCTGGTTGCACACCGATCGCGGAGCCGTCATACGATCGGATGCGAACTGCCTTTCAGTGGCTACTGTAGTGAACGACGACAGTCTCGGGTTACGAGGTGAGCCATAGTCTGTTGTGAGGGACGTGTTTCTCCTCGGGGCAGTCGAAACCGCTCTCTGACGTCGTTCGTCCACTTTCACTCCGGTGGCCAAACCCTCTTAGGCGGTGGGTTCTCAGACCACGGTGATGGACGAGTTCGCGGACCTCGCGCTGCCGGTCGCCGACGAGGACCTGCCGTTCGATCCGGATTCGACGCCGATCGTGGACGCCGCGGCGTTCGATCTGTTGGAGCCTGCGGTTCAGGAGTGGTGGCTCGAGGAGTTCGGCGAGTTCGTCCCCGAAAATGAGGGCTTTTTCACACCGCCACAGCGAGGGGCTATCCCGAAGATTCACGAGGGACAGAACACGCTGATCTGTGCTCCGACGGGATCGGGCAAAACCATGTCGTCGTTCCTCTCGATCATCAACTACCTCTACCAACTGGATCGCGATACGGAAGCCGGCCTCGAGAACTCCGTCTACTGTCTCTACATTTCTCCGCTCAAGTCGCTCGC
The DNA here is from genome assembly GCA_046614585.1 of Natrialbaceae archaeon A-arb3/5. Lineage (GTDB taxonomy): Archaea > Halobacteriota > Halobacteria > Halobacteriales > Natrialbaceae > JBKKHI01. Next base: position 547,479 of record JBKKHI010000001.1, read on the forward strand.
GAACGACATCCACCGGAATCTCGAGGTGCCACTCGAGGGTATCGAGTCGATTGTTGCCGACCGCGACGAGGAGATGGGCGAGATCCGACACGCTATCCGCCACGGCGATACCCCCTCGAGCGAGCGCCAGAAGATGCTCGAGGAGACGCCACACATCCTCAACACGACGCCCGAAACGCTCGCGATCCTGCTGAACTCGCCGAAGTTCCGCGAGAAACTGCGAACCGTCGAGTACGTCATCGTCGACGAGATCCACTCGCTGGCGGCGAACAAGCGAGGAACCCACCTCTCGGTCAGCCTCGAGCGACTCGAGGCGATGGTCGACCACGACATCACGCGAATCGGCTGCTCGGCGACGATCGAGCCGCTGTCGCAGGTTGCTGAGTTTCTAGTGGGTTACGAGACGCCATGCGTCTCGGAAAAGCGAGCGGGGAATAGCGTGACCTGCGAGGTGCCTAGCGGCACCTCGGAGGAACCGAGCGGGGAGCAACACGACCCGCGAGGATTCGAGACCACTAGTGAGCGAGACGACCCGACAGACAGCGAGGAACAACGAGGGGAACCACGCGACTACGACATCGTCGACGCCCGCTTCGCCCGTGAGTTTGATATCGAACTCGAGTGTCCGACGGACGATCTGATCAACACGCCCCGTGAGGTCGTCCAGGACCGGTTCTACCGGATGCTTCACGAGCACATCCAGAGCCACACGAATACGCTCGTCTTCACGAACACCAGATCCGGCGCGGAGCGCGTCCTGCACAACCTGCGCGAGCGCTTCGGCGACTACGGCGAGGACAACGCTGGCTGTCACCACGGCAGCCTCTCGAAGGATGTCCGCCAGGACATCGAGAGACGGCTCAAGGAGGGTGACCTCGACGTCGTCACGTCCTCGACGAGCCTCGAGTTGGGTATCGACATGCCTCACGTCGACCTCGTGGTCCAGGTCGGCTCGCCCAAATCCGTCGCCTCGCTGCTCCAGCGGGTCGGTCGCGCGGGCCACCGAGTCGGACAAACCGTTACGGGACGAGTCATCGCGCTGGATCGAGACGAACTGCTCGAGTGTGCGGTGATGCTCAAAAAGGCCGAAGAGGGATTCGTCGATAGTGTCTCGATCCCCGAGAACGCACAGGACGTGGCGGCCCAGCAGGTCTACGGGATGGCAATCGCCGACATTCGCCCCGAGTCGGAGATCACCGCGATTCTGCGCCGCGCGTATCCGTACCGAAACTACAGCGAAGTCGACTGGGAGTCGCTCGCGCGCTATCTCACCGCCGAGTACGCCGGGTTAGAGGAGAAAAACGTCTACGCAAAGATCTGGCGCGACGAAAACGATCCGCCCGACGGCGAGCACCACTACGAGGAGTATCCAGTCGGCGAGCCCCTGATCGGCAAGCGCGGCCGCCTCGCGCGAGTGATCTACATGACCAACATCGGTACCATTCCGGACTCCTTTAGCTGTGACGTCCACACTCGCGCCGCTGATGAGTGGGTCGGCCAGCTAGATGAAAACTACCTCGATACCTTAGAGAAGGGCGACGTCTTCGTCCTCGGGGGCGACCACTTCGAGTACCGCTACCGACGCGGCTCGAAGGTCTACGTCGACCGCACGAGCGCCCGGCCGACGGTTCCCTCGTGGTACTCGGAGCGACTGCCGCTGTCGTACGATCTTGGTCGGGAAATTCTTTCCTTTCAGTCTGAGCTCCTGGAGCACTACGAGGAGGGCGGGTCGCCGCGCGTTCGGGCCTGGCTCCGCGAGTTTCCGCTGGACGACGACAGCGTGCGCGCGATCGCGCGGCTGTTCGAACACCAGCTCCGGTACGCCGGTCCCGAAAGCATCAGCACCGACGAGCGACTCGCGACCGAAGTCGTCCGCGACCGCGAGGAGTACGAACGCCACTACTACGTCCACTCGGCGTACGGCCGGCGTTTCAACGACGGTCTCTCGCGGCTGCTCGCCTATCGCTGCGCCCAGGAGGCGACCGCCAACGTCCGCGTCGCGGTCGCGGACAACGGCTTCGTCCTCTCGATGCCGCTCAATCGGAAGGTCGACCTCGACGGAATTTTCGCGGACCTGGAAGCTGATCAGGTGCGTGAGGACCTTCGGTCGGCGATATCGGACACCGACCTCCTCCAGCGGTACTTCCGGATCAACGCGACCCGGTCGCTGATGATCCTCAAACGCTACAAGGGCTATGAGAAATCCGCGAGCGAACAACAGGTCTCGAGCGAGATGTTGCTCGGGTTCGCGGCGGATCTCGAGGAGTTCGCCGTGATCGAGGAGACCTATCGCGAGATCCTCGAAGACAAACTCGCCGTCGACGCAATCGAATCGATCGTCGACGAGATCGATTCGGGCGAACTCGCGGTCGAGCGACAGGTGCTCGATTCGCCGACCCCGCGGGCGTTCGGGCTCGCCACGCTGTCAGCTAGCGACGTGGTGCTCGCCGAGGACGAGAGCGCGGTGCTCCAGTCGTTTCACGAGCGCGTCATAGCGGAAATCGGCGACGAGTCGCTTCGCGGACTCGCGGGCGATACCGGCGATGAGTGAACTCAGTTCGCGTCGGTCAGTTCCGAGACAGCGGACTGGAGTTCGGCGACCTCGTCTTCGATCTCGTCGTTCGCGTTCGCGATCCGCTCTGCCTCCGCAGCGACCTCGTTCGCGAGCTCCGTCGCCCGCTCGGCCTGCGAGGCGATCTCCTCGACGCTTGCTGCCTGCTCGTCGGTCGCGCTCGCGACCTCGCTGACGCCGCTCGAGGCGTCGACGATCGCCTCGGAAACCTCGATGAACGCATCCATCGCTTCCTCGACGAGCGAGCTCCCGCGTTCGATTCGGTCGACCATCTGCGACAGGCTCTCGACGGTGTCGTCGGTGTCGCGCTGAACGTCGCCGACGAGGGACTCGATCTCGTTTGCGTGGTCCTGTGTCTCTTCGGCGAGCGCTTTGACCTCGCTCGCGACGACGGCGAACCCGTCGCCGGCCTCGTTCGCCCGCGCGGCCTCGATCGAGGCGTTGAGCGCGAGGATGTTCGTCTGATCTGCGACATCGTCGATCACCTCGACGATCTCGTCGATCTCGTTGACTCGGCTCTGCAGCTCGTTAACGTCGTCCGCGACGCTTTCGGCGTACTCCGTGACGTCGCCGATCACGCGCTCTGCGTCTTCGGCCGACTCTTTGCCCTCCTCGGAGAGGTCCGCGGCTCGGGTGCTGGTCGCTTCGACCTGCTCTGCCGTCGCGGCGATCTCCTCGACGGCCGAGTTCATCCGCGTGACGCCGTCGAGCACGGTCTCCATCGTCGTCGCCTGCTGGTCCGCCTGATCGGTCACCGATTTCGACATCTCCGCGACGTTGCTCGTCGATTGCTGGACGTCCGTCACGGTCGAATCGACCTCCTCGGTAACGTTTTCGAGGTCTCGCTGGCGTTCCAGACGGCCGAACGCCGCTTCCAGATTAGACGCTAAGATCTTCGCCAGGTCGTCCTTGAACAGGACCTGCTCGAACGAGCCGATCTCGACGAGCGCGTGCTCGCCGACCGGCAGAAGGATGTGCGAGACGAGTGGCGTATCGACCGGAACGTCCTCCGGGTCGATGTCCTCTTGAACCTTCGTCTCGACAGCCGACTGCTGACTGACAAACTGCTCCCACTGAATGTCCCCCGGTCCGGCGGTCACTGACTGAAGGTCGTGTGTCGACGCATTCGATCGGACCGCGTTGGAGAACTCGGACAGTCGGAGTTGCTCGGCGTCGTCGTCTTTCAGCCAGACGGTGCAGTACTCCTGTTCGATCACTCGGGTCGTGGTCCTGACGGCGATGGTGGCGACCTCTTCGATCGACTGGGCGTGCATGAGATCCTGCGTCGCCTGGTGGATGCCGACCAGTTTATCAGTATGGAGGCGGTCCGTGATGTCCTCGGCGATACCGACCGTCGCGTCCTGCTCGGTGATATCGGTCTCGAACGGATACTTGACCGTCCGGAGTACGCGCTCCGAACCGTCCGGTCGCGTAAAGCGTTCCTGCGGGATGACCTTTTTCTCACCCGAGTCCATCACCTCGAGATCGTCCGATCGGAAGTGCTCTCGCTCGACGTCGAAGTTCTCGTCTCGAGTGTTGGCCTTCGTGAACTCGTACACCGACGTTCCGATCATGTCTTCGGGCGAGACGTCGAACCCGTCTTTGGCGTGTTGTTCGTTAAGCAGGACGTATTCCCCGTCACGGTTTTTCACCCACACCCAGTGTTCGATCGACTCGAGTATTTGTGTCACCTCCTCGAAACTAAACGAATACTCCTCCGGATGAGTCGTGTGTGACGATAACGTTCCAGATGTGCCATCAGTAGTCGATCCCCCGTTCCCCTCGTGACTCGTCTGTTGCTTTTTGCTCATAGTCGTCGAGTACTGTCGCTAGTGTTGTCTGTCCAAGGCGGCCGTAACTGTCTCGACACGATTTTGATCCCGCCTGTCTCCGGATATTTCGGCGTACTCGAGACGCCGGAATAAAAGGCCGGTCGGTGACGCTGCACCGACCCCTTTTTGGTCCGCTGAGACGGGTTGCTGTGGCGATATACCCGATGCAGCTGAATTCAAACTCAGTTGCACCGACATTGGCGCACAGCAGACCGTATGAGACGGTTTTGCGTCGGTCTTGACAGACGGTGCCACTGAAAATCAGGAAGGTATGCAACCCACTAATATATTTGGGCCATGTAGCTGATTTACAGACGTCTTTCAGTTGGACGTTTTCCACTATTTCTGGTAATATAACAACAAAATAGGTCGGGATGTTTACAACACCTTCTCCCTAAATAGGAGTGTTGTACATTATTTTATTGTCTATTGATTTCAAATGCACAAAACAATCGCTCGTACAATCGAGACCGCCAGTAATCGGCCCGCTTTTGGCACGTTTTGTTGCTCGATGAGGCCGGCGCGCGCCACCGACCGTGATCGGCGTACGGATCCATCCGTTCTGATTGTGAATCGACGGCCTCCCGATTCTGGCAATTCGACACTCACTATCACGGAATCGCTAAACACAGTTTCAGTTGTGATGAGATAGTCGGCGACGATTTCGCACATCCGCTCGTGAATTACCACGACACGACCAGTGCTGGTCAACGAGTGCGAGTGAGTTACTCGTTTCACCGACGACTCTCTCTCTCTCTCTCATCTCTGTTTCTGGCTCCAACGCCCTCACCGCGAGAAAAGGGTTTGTATGTGGACAACAAACGCGATACCGTTCGCAACCATCGTCACACACGAGCGCACGAATGACCGACAGAGATATCCACCTTCCAGTCGCCGCCCAGCCCTCGATCGACTCACTCGTCGAGCATGCCCGTCGAGCCGAGACCACCGGATACGACTGCGCGTGGCTTCCCGAAACGTGGGGCCGCGACGCCGTAACCATCCTGGCGACGATCGCCGAGCGCACCGAGACGATCGGGATCGGATCAAGTATCATCAACACCTACTCGCGATCGCCGGCACTCATCGGACAGACTGCGGCGACACTCCAGGAGGCCGCCGACGGCCGCTTCCGGCTCGGAATCGGACCCAGCGGGCCCGCCGTGGTCGAGAACTGGCACGGCGAATCGTACGGGAACCCGCTCAGGCGGACGCGCGAAACGATCGAAATCGTTCGAGCCGTACTCTCGGGAGAGCCGGTCGAGTACGACGGGGAGACGGCCTCGCTTTCCGGCTTTCGCCTGCGGTGTGAGCCGCCGGAGTCAACACCGTCGATCGAGGCGACGGGCATGGGTCCGAAAGCCGTCGAACTCGCCGGCCGCTTCGCCGACGGCTGGCACGGAATCATGCTCGCTCCTGACGGCGTCCGCGATCGGCTCGCGGATCTCGAGCGCGGGGCCGACCTCGCCGATCGAGATCCGGACGACGTTCGAGTCACCGTCGGCGTCACCTGCTGTGCGCTCGACGACGGCGACCGGGCCCGCGAACTCGCCCGACAGCACCTCGCGTTCTACGTCGGCGGAATGGGGACGTTCTACCGTGATTCGCTCGTTCGACAGGGGTACGACGAGGCCGAAGCGGTCTACGATGCCTGGCAGGACGGGGATCGCCAGCGGGCGCTCGATTCGGTCGACGACGAACTCCTCGACGAGTTCTGTGCTGCAGGAAGTCCGACGACGGTCAGGGAGAGTATCGCGCGTTACGAGGAAATCGACGGCGTCGACGCGGTCGGCGTTAGTTTTCCTCGGGGTGCCGAACACGAGGAAATCAGAGAGACGATGGATGCGTTGGCACCCGACACATCCTGATCAGTACCGATCGAGGACGTAGGTGCGAAAAGGTCATCGCGGAGACGATCGCTGCGACCGTCGTCGAGAGGGCCGTCAGATCGGTACGGAGGTGATCGATGAGGATGTCGTGGGCGGCACCGTCGTGGTCGTGTCCGTGATCGTTACCGTTGGATCGACCGAGTTACAGACGTGACGGACAGCGACAGGTACAAACCGTCGATCGACCCAGTTTGCGGTATGCCCGGCAAGGTGTCTCCGGACGAGTTGCTCGAACACGTCTTCGCTCGGACGGGCGCTGTCGACGACGCCGTCGTGCAGGGTCCGGCAAGCGGCGAAGACGCCGCCGTGATCGATTGGCCCGGCGGCGACCTCGTCGTCAGCTCCGATCCGATCTCGCTCGCGGCCTCGCGAGTCGGAACTCTCGGTGTCGCCGTCGCCTGTAACGACGTTGCCGCGTCCGGAGCCGATCCACGCTGGCTGACGGTCGTTATCCTGCTTCCCGACGAGGAGACGCCCCTCGAGACGATTACGGCCGATCTGAACGTGGCCGCCGAAGACGTCGGTGCGTCGATCGTCGGCGGCCACTCGGAGTACGTCGACCAACTCGACCGGCCGCTCATCTCGCTGACCGCGATGGGGGCGACCGACTCGCCGATTCCGACCGGCGGCGCGGAACCTGGCGATCGGGTCGTCCTTACGACGGCCGCGGGAATCGAGGGAACGGCAATCCTTGCGAGCGATTTCGGCAACGAACTCACCGTCGACAGTGCGGTCCGCACTCGAGCCGAGCGGTTTTTCGACGAGATCAGCGTCGTTCCCGACGCGCGGGTCGTCCGCGAGTACGCGACCGCGATGCACGATCCAACGGAGGGTGGCGTCGTAGCCGGACTGGTCGAACTCGCACGTGCCTCGGGTGTCCGGATCGAGGTCGATCGGGACGACGTTCCGGTTCGTGAGGAGACGCGCCTGCTCTGTGACGCCGCAGGTATCGATCCGCTCCGGATCTTCGGCTCCGGTGCGTTGCTCGCGACGGTTTCGGACGACGACTGCGCTGCCTGTCTCGACGCGCTCGATGAGAACGGTATCGACGCCGCCGTGATCGGCACGGTCACTGCGGGTGACGATGGTCTGGTGTTGGACGGCGAACGATTCACTGAACCCGTCGCTGACGATCTCTATCCGCTGTGGGAAACGGCTGACGAAACGGCATAACGGTTAGAATGCGTTCGGTTAGAAGGTGAGTGACGGCGTTATCGCTCGTCGAGCGGGACGAACTCTTGATCGTCCGGTCCGGTGTAGCGCGCTCGCGGTCGAATGAGGCGGTTGTCCTCCTGGTACTCGAGCACGTGGGCGATCCAGCCGCTGGCACGGCTCATCGCGAAAATCGGGGTGTACATGTCGATCGGGATGCCAAGCTGGTAGTAGACCGAACCCGAGTAGAAGTCGACGTTCGGCGCGATCCCGTTTTCGGCGAGATTCTTCTCCTCGCTGAGGAACTGCTCGATCGTCGTCGTGTAGTTGTACCACTTGTCCTCGCCGTTTTCGGCGAGTTCCTCGCTTCGTTCCTGGAGGATTCGCGCGCGAGGGTCTTTGACGTCGTAGACGCGGTGACCGAAGCCGGGGATGCGTCGTCCCTCCTCGTTCGCCTGTTCGATCCACTCGCGGTGGTCGAGGTCGCTCTCGTCGATCTCGATCAAGACCTCCATGACGTCCTGGTTCGCGCCGCCGTGAAGCGGCCCGGAGAGGGCGCTGACCCCGCCGGTCACGGCGCTGTAGATGTCGGCCATCGTCGAGCCGATCACCATCGCGGTGAACGTCGACGCGTTCAGCCCGTGGTCCGCGTGCAGGATGAGCGCCTGGTCGAACGTCTCGGCAGCGATGTCGTCCGGCTCCTCGCCGGTCAGCATGTAGAGGAAATTCGCCGCGAGGCCGAGGTCGGGGTGAGGGTCGACCGGGTCCTCGCCGAGTCGGTAGCGCTCGAAGGCCGCGAGCGCGGTCGGGATTTTCGCGGTGATGCGTCGTCCCTGCCGGAGCGTCGCCTCGAGGTCCTCGGGGTCGGCATCGGACTCCGGCTCGGATGCCGAAAACATCGAGACCGCAGTTCGAAGCGCGGCCATCGGTCGCTCGCCGGCGTCGGCGAGTCGTTCCATCGTCGCGAGGACGTCGGCACTGACCGATCGCTCCTCGGCCACCGATGCCGTGAACGATGCGAGTTCGTCCTCGGTCGGGAGGTGGCCGTTCCAGAGGAGATAGACGACCTCCTCGTAACTCGCGCGGCGAGCGAGCTCCTCGATCGGGTAGCCTCGATAGATCAGCCGACCCTCGTCGCCATCTATCGAGCTGAGTTCGGACTCCGCGACCAGCACACCTTCCAGCCCTTTTTTGAGCTCGTCAACCATGGTCTGAGTTTCGCCGCCCGATGGAAAAGTATTGTCGTTTGTTCGCCCTCACGGCCGAACGCGTACGATGTATCCGCTTACCCACGGGTACGGGAATAACAGACCGAGGTGACTGGTACACGAGTGGACATGTGTCTACTTTTCACTCGAAATGGGAATTATTTTTCGTTATTTTTCAACGATTGCGCTCATGAGCTTCGTCTGTGCAGCGGCAAGGTGTTCAGCGAACGTCGAGCGGGCGATTCCTAGCTCGTCCGCGATATCGGTCGCGTTCGCGCCTTTCGGATACGTGAAGTAGCCGCTTTCGTGAGCCGTTTCCAGAATTTCTCGCTGGCGGTCGGTTAGCACGTCCCGATCGACGAGCACCGGATCGGCCGTCTCGTTCTCGTGGTTCTGGCTCAACTCCTCGATCAGCACGCCGTCGAATCGGTTCCGGAGCGTTTCGACGATATCCGCGATCTCCTCCAGTTCGACCGTGTGAAAGGAAAGCAATAATGAGCCGTCCTGCGCGCGGACGGACGTAATCGGCGTGCCACTATCTTCGACGAGTTCGCAGGCGCAATCGGTCGCCTCGCGTTCGAATCGGTAGATCGTTTCTCGGTCGTTGGCCTGGACGGGTGTCAACTCGACGTCCGCGTCGTGATCGATCGAAGCGGGTTCGGGGAGAGCGAACTCCTCGACGGCTTTCGTCTCGCCATCGTCCGCTACTCGCGTGCGATTCACCGAACCGACCGATTCGTCTGTGGCCGCCGAAACGCTGGCAACCGGACAGTCGGCAGGATCGTGGACGACGAGTGTTGCGCGAAAGCCTGGCATAAGTACACGTACGGTACCCTGGCCATAACGGATAGCGGCAATTCCCGTCCGGTGAAAGTTTCGATCAGGACCGTGATTTCTGCCCCTCCCGCCGGGCGGCGGCGTTCAAGAAGTCATAAATCCGTCCGCTGATTCCGTTCGAACAGCAATGGATACCTACGACCTGATCACCCGGAACGCCGAGGAGGTCGTCACCGACGAGGAGGTGCGCGAACTCGCCGCCGATCCCGAGGGCAAGCGTGCCTACGTCGGCTACGAGCCTTCGGGCGTGCTCCATCTCGGGCACCTGCTGACCGCGAACAAACTCATCGACCTCCAGGACGCGGGGATGGAGGTCGTCGTCCTGCTCGCGGACGTCCACGCCTATCTCAACGGGAAGGGCAGTTTCGACGAGATCCGCGACACCGCCGAGCAGATGAAAGCCCAGTTCGTCGCCTACGGACTCGAGGAGGACAAGACCGAGTTCGTCTACGGCTCGGAGTTCCAACTCGACGAGTCCTACACGCTCGACCTGCACGAACTCGAACTCGCGACGACGATGAACCGCGCCCAGCGCGCGATGGCCGAGTTGCAGTCGGGCGAGACCGCAAAGGTCAGCCACCTCGTCTACCCCTTGATGCAGTGTCTCGACATCGAATATCTCGATCTCGACCTCGCGGTCGGCGGTCTGGACCAGCGCAAGGTCCACATGCTCGCCCGCGAGGAGCTCCCCGAACTGGAGTACGAGGCGCGTCCGTGTCTCCACACCCCGATCGTCGCCGACCTCACCAGCGGCGAGGGGAAGATGTCCTCGAGCGAGGGCGTCACCATCTCCATGGAAGATTCGACCGCGGAACTCGAGGAGAAGGTCAACTCGGCGTTCTGTCCGCCGACGCGCGACCCCGAGGACGATCTCGAGAACCCCGTCCTCGAACTGTTCGAGTACCACGTCTTCCCGCGATTCGAGGCGATCACCGTCGAACGCCCCGAACAGTACGGCGGTGACCTCACCTACGAGGAGTACGACACCCTCGCCGAGGATCTCGAGTCCGGCGAACTCCATCCGGCGGACGCGAAGGGCACGCTCGCGAGTTACCTCGACGAACTCGTCGCACCCGGCCGCGAGAAGCTGAACGAATTGCGAGCATAGCGGACGGACACGCCGAACGCTTTTTCGACGACTCTTGACGCTCACTTACCGAGTGTTCGCGCGAAGAACGACTCCACCTCGTCGGCGATCCGGTCGGACTGTCCGACGAAGAAGTGATCCGCTGAAATCGCGCGGAGCTCGGCGCCGCGGTCTCGACTCGCTTCGACGACCGGTTCCCAGTCGGCTGTCGTATCTCTCTCGCCGTAGAGCACACTGAGCGGACAGGAGAGCGCGGGGATTGCGTTGACCGCATCGAGCTCGTCGTCGAGACGGGCCGTCGGCGCGAGGACGGCAACCGCGTCCAGTCCGTCGACGTCGGTTGCGGCGAGCACCGCGAGCGTCGCGCCGAAGCTGTAGCCGAAGAGCCCGATCCGATCGTACCGATCGACAGCCCAGCGGACGGCGTTGCGAACGTCTTCGCGCTCGCCGTTCCCCTCGTCCCACGGCCCGTAATCGAATCGCAGACAGGCGATGCCGGCCGCAGCGAGCGCCTCCGAAACGGCGACGAGTCGTCGATCGCTCCGAGAGCCACCCTGCTGTGGGTGTGGCGGACACGCGACGACGACGGTCTCGCACTCGCCGGCAGGCTCCGACAGCGTCCCGCGAACGTCACGACCGCCAGGGATCAACACGTCGGTCATGGCCAGCCGTTGGACGCGAGCGATAATCAGTTGTCGCCCCCGCGGGCGACGCCACGCTGTCCGGTCTTGGACTGAACGCGGAGGACGTACCACTCGAACTCGAGGTCCGCGGCGCCGTCGTTGAAGACGTCGAACGAGACGGGGGCGGCGTGGGCCTTGAACGTAGCTGCGGCGACAGCCCGCTCGTCGGCCGGCAGTTCGTGCAGCGTGCCCTGAACCACGACCGATGTCCAGTCGTCGATGGCGCTCCAGTCGTGTACGGTGAGCGTCACTCGATTGGAGTCGGACAGATACGCCTGCTTTGTGCTGTCGGCAGTGGAGACGAACTGAAAGACACACCGCTGATTCTCGCGGTCGAACCCGAACGACATCGGAACGGCGTACCCACCGTCTTCGTCGCCGAACGCGAGTGTTCCCCGACCTCGCGTTTCGAGGTACGTGTCGACCGCAGATTCGGACATCGATCTCCCGGAGATGGGCGCAGTACCACGTGCCATGCGCGAATTTCGACGTCGGTCCCATATAAGTCGAGTGCGAACTACAACCCACTGGGAACGTCCCGACGCCAACAGATCGTCGCCGCTATAGTAGCCACTGCAAGTCAATGCACACCTGATCGCCAGACGAGTCGGCGATCAGTATGTGAATAGTTGCAGTTGTTACTATATCAAGCACGGATCAACCCGCTCGTTCACACCAGAACGAGGCTGATTTCGTCACCGACTGTCGTTGATGTGATGTTTTTAAGGGCAACGAGCGATAGGTACGAGTATGGGCATCCTCTCTCGGACCTCCTACGTCATCCGGTCGAAGATCAACTCGGTGCTCAACCGGGCCGAGGATCCGACGCAGACGCTCGATTACTCCTACGAGCAGATGCGCGACCAGCTTCAGGAGGTCAAACGCGGCATCGCCGACCTGACGACGCAGAAAAAGCGCCTCGAGATGCAAAAGCGCCGCCTCGAGGACAACGTCGAGAAACACAACGAGCAGGCTCGAACGGCGGTCCAACAGGGCCGTGAAGACCTGGCACGGCGCGCGCTCGAAAAGAAGAAGACGAAGATGAACCAGATCGAGGACCTAGAGCGGCAGGTCTCCGAACTGCAAAATCAGCAGGATCGACTGATCGAGCAGAAAGACGAACTTCAGGCGCGCATCGAGGAGTTCCGGACGAAAAAGGAGACGATGAAAGCCCGCTACGAGGCCGCCGACGCGAGCTCGACCGTCTCGGAGGCGATGACCGCGACGGGCGAGGAGTTCGAGGACGTCGGCCGCGCCATCGAACGCGCCGAGGAACAGACCGAGGACATGGAGGCCCGCGCCGCGGCGCTCGACGAACTCCACGAGACGGGTGCGTTCGACGACGTGCTCTCCGATAAGGACCAGATCGACCGGGAACTCGAGGATCTCTCGGCCGGTAGCGGCGTCGATGCCGAACTCGAAACGATCAAATCGGAGGTCGGCGAAGGCGAAGCCGAATCGGACGCGCTTCCCGAGGGCGAGGTCGAAGACGAGGTCGACGAGGACGAACTCGAGGACCTCGAAGCCGACGTCGGCGACAGCGAAGTCGAGGCCGAACTCGCGGAGTTGCAGGACGAAGAGAACAACTAACGGCTCGAAAGCTTTCTTGCAGACGGTGGTTTTACAGGCGGTGGTTCGAGCGCTACCGTCTCATCGCGTTGGTCTCCGCCGGTCGTGGTGTGGGCGGGGTAACAGTTACCATCCGTTACGTGGAAGCGCCGAGTATGACTTCGAACTCGCCGAACTCGACGTTCGATTCGATTTCGTTGACGGGCCAGCTCGTGCTCGTTGAAATCGCCACACGAGAACGGAACGACGAAACCCCGGTGCGAGCGAACGAGATCCGCAAACCCTGTAAACGCCGACTGAACGACCTCGAAATGGCAGTTGCCGGACAGCTCTCGGAAGCCGACATCGTGCGGTCGCTGTACCGCCTCGAGGATGCGGGACTCGTCACCGAAATCGACGCGGAGGTGCGATCTCCGACGGGAAAAGGTCGACCAGCGTACACACTTGGGTGTCGCCCCGAGACAGTCTACGAGGGGGTCGACGAGGCGATCGTTCGAGACGGCCACGAGTAGACGGCGATTTCCGTCCTGACGTTTATTCAATCGGTCGTGGTAGCTTCAGGCGATGGAGCTGCGAGACGACTTGAGTGCCGGCGTCAACGTCATCCTTCACTTCCTCTTTCTCGGCGGTATCGCCTGGGCGACGGGGCAGCCGTTTCTCTTTCCGAGCCTGGGGCCGTCGGCGTACCTCATGGCGACCGGCGAGCAGCCGCGCGCTGAGGGTGCCTACCACGTCATCGGTGGTCACGCGATCGCAACCGTCTGCGGACTCGTGGCGTACCTGTTAATCGCCGACGGGTTGCTCGTCGTCGACGCCTTCGACCAGGGAGAGCCGTTCTCGACGGAGGTGGGACGACTCGTCATCAGCGCGATCGTCGCGATGGTGCTGACGACGGTCGGAATGCTCTGGTCTGATACGAACCACGCGGCGGCCTGCGCGACGACGCTCATCGTCGCACTCGGACTAATGTCGACCGTCGCCGAGGGGGCCGTCATTATCGTCGCGGTCATCCTCCTCGTCGGCTTCCACGATCTCGTCATCGAACGAATTCAGGACACGTACGGCGTCGAACCGGAAGACGCCCGCTAAGTCGGCTACCGCGTCGAAAACTCACGTCGGGACGCCGAGAACGGTGATATCGTACGTCGCTATCTCGTCGGGTGAGGCGAACAGAATGACCTCGAACGCCCACCGTTCTCCGCTGTCGAGGTCGCCCGTGCTGTCGAGAAATCGCCCCAACTGATCGTCAGCGTCGTCGTAGACACGGACGCGAACCTCGACGAGCTGGACTCGGTCGTCCCCCTCGTTTTCGATCGTTCCCTGAACCGTCGGGCCTCGGAAGTCGTCCTCGTGGACGAACTCGTGATCGACGAGCGACAGCGAATCCAGCGGCGTTACGCTCTCGTTTGCCTCCTGGTCGGCGAGGGCCGCGGCGCTCGCCATTTCGTCGGCCGACCGCTCGTCGCCGTCGACCTCGCCGACCGTCCCGGTCTCGTACCTTGGTGCGTTGTTTCCGCCGAGCGCGTTACAGCCGGCGAGGGCGGCGGTTGACCCTGCGCCGAGGAGCGCGAGCGCTCGGCGGCGACTCGTTCGAGGGGATTCGGTCATCGGCCACACTCCCTCGCGGACTGCTCGTCGCTGTAGGCCATCGTGTACAGCGGACCACAGGCGTTCATTTGAGTGTGGGGCCTGCACTGCCGTGGTCGACGAGGGGGTACAACGCGTGAATCGCTGAGCGAACACGACCGCTGACCGGAGAGTTTGCTCGAAACCGAAGCGGGCCACCTTCGCTCGCGCGGAACGGGTTGTCTGTCCCGAGAATGGATCGCCTGCGAAGTATGCAACGCGGGCAATTATCCTCGACCAGGGTAAACGATCGGTATGGGATCGTCCGACGAACGAGAAGCGATTAAGTCCTACGGCGCGGATATCGGCAAGCGGACGAGTTCGATTACGAGGGTGAAAGAGTGGTTTCTGGTCGAAGCCGATCGACTCCTGGTCACGATCTTACTGTTGGCTGTGATATTCCTCCTCTTTCTCGGACTGAGCGCGCTCGGATTCATCTCGTTCGTTAACGACGACTCGGTCACCCGGCTGGCGGGCGGCATGATCGCCGGCTCGTTCTCGCTCGTGACGCTCGTCGTCTCGATCAATCAACTGATTCTCTCGAGAGAGTTTACCGCGGCTGGCGAGGCGGAAGACCAACTCGGCGGCGTGCTCTCCTTTCGGGAAGACGTTGCCGACGTCGTCGGTGTCCCCGTCGTACCGGCGTCGCCGACGCGACTCCTCGAACTGCTCGCCGAGGCGATTCACGACCGGGCAGAAACACTCGAAACGGTTCTTTCGAGCAGGGATCTCGGAGATGAAACCCAGATAACGCCGTACGCGACGGACGTCCGCGAGCAGGCTGAACAGATCAAGGACACCCTCGACGCCGACGAGTACAACACGTTTCGAGCAGTCTCCGCGACCGTCGGTTACGACGACGCCTGGCAGCTCTACGCGGCCAGACACATTCGGTCTCAGTACGACGAGGACCTCCCCGACGAGGCCCGCGAATCGCTCGATGGGTTGATCGAGGCACTCGAGCTGTTCGGCGTCGCCCGCGAGCACTTCAAGACCACCTATCTCCAGCGCGAACTCACGCGATTCTCGCAGCTGACGATCTACTTCGGCGTACCGGCGATCCTATCGGCGATGATCCTCGGCTTTCTGTACGGGGACGTCGGCGGTGCGTCGATCAGCATGGATTATTTGCCGCTGGCCGCCAGCGCGCTCGTCACCGTCGTCGCCTCGCCGCTCGCGCTGCTTTCGGCGTTCATCCTTCGCACCGCGACTATCGCCCGGCGGACGTCCTCGACCGGGCCGATGGTTCCACAAAAGGATCCCGGCACAGGGCCGTTCGAGGTCGAGTACGGTGGGGAAACCGAATCGCAGACACCGGCGGGTTCTGACTGAGACTTCGTTCGGACTGCCCACCGGACGCCGAATCCCGTCTCTTCCCGGGCATAGTATTTTAGCCGAGAAAGTGGTCTTTCGCCACAGTCGATGAGTGACTCCGACTCGAACGGACAGGACCGGCTCGGCGGTCCGCGACTGTGGCTCTTGCTCCGGGTGAACCGGTGGGTGCTTACGGCTGCAATCCTCGCGGTCGTCTTCGCCGCTCTCGTCGCGGCCAGTTTACTCGAGTTGACGCCGCTTCGGGTAATCGTCGAGAACCAGGACGGCCTCGAATTCCTCTTTTCGGCGTTCATCGGCGCGATCATCACGGGGACGTCGATCGTCGTCACGATCAACCAACTCGTCCTCTCACAGGAACTCGGGGCCGTCGGCAGCCAACGCGACCGCATGGAGTCCGCGATGTCGTTTCGCCGCGACACCGAGGACTTACTCGAGGAGTCAGCGAGTCCGCCCGAACCGGGTGGATTCCTCTTCGAACTCGTCGACGGCGTCCAGATGCACGCGACCGATCTCGAGAGCGAGATACAAGACGAACGCGACGAGGAGCTTCGGGAAACGGTGACCGACTACGTTGAGGACACGAACGAGAACGCGAAAAGCGTCAAATCCGACCTCGAAGACGCCCAGTTTGGCACGTTCGACGTAATCTGGAGCGCGCTGAACTTCAACTACTCACGAAAGATCTACGACGCCCGGAAGATCCGTGCTGACCACGAGGACTCACTCTCCGAGGGCGCAAACGAGAAGATCGACGAGCTGATAAATTCGTTACAGCTCTTCGGACCGGCGCGAGAACACTTCAAGACGCTGTACTTCCAGTGGGAACTGATCAACCTTTCGCGGGCGCTGCTTTATATTTCGGTTCCCGCACTGACCGTGATGGCGTTTATGATCATGTACATCGACGGCGGCGCGCTGCCCGGAACGACACTCGGCGTCGACAATCTGGTCTGGTTGACCAGCGCGGGCTTCGTCGTCGGCATCTCGCCGTTCGTCATATTTATCACGTACATCCTGCGGATCGCGACGATCGCAAAGCGAACGCTCGCGATGGGGCCGTTCATCCTCCGGGAATCCGAACGCGACGAGGACCTCGGCTGATCGACTCGATCCGCCATCCTCGGCCCGGATACCAGAGGATATATCTATTAGTACGATACCTTATAATTCAAGGGTATTTATGTCGGGCGAACATTCGCAGGCACGAGCGGTCTGGAACGCCGTCTACGATCGGATCGAGGACGACCTCCGCGTCGTTATCCGGTACGGACCGAAAGACGCGACGTCGGTAATGCGAGACGACGTCCGGGCGACGTACTCCTCGACGGAGAGTCAGGCTGTCGTCGATCAAACGATCGTTTCGCAACTGAGCTACAGCCGTCACGAAGAGACCTTCAAGGCGGGTGAACTCGACGCCGTCGTACGCGTGTTCGAGAACGCGTGGATCGTCGCATACCCCGACGCCCCCGATCGGAAATCGGGCGTCCTCGTCTCGATCGAGCGTGATAGCGACCGCGCGAGTATGTCCGACGTCGAGTGGTGTATTCGGTATCTAGAAGACGAACTCGATCTGAAACCGCCCCAGTAGCCGACGAGCACGCCGTCTCGACCTCAGCCGCTGGGACCAGCCCAACCGTTTTTCTCGACGAGCAACGTGTTCAGCGCGTCCGGAATCACGAGCACGTCCATTCCCGGCTCGAGCGCGTCGGAAACGTCGGCTTCGGCGTGCATGAGACAGTCGTCGACGACGGCCGGATCCTCGCTATTCGTCACGTAGAGATCGTACTCGCGTAGAACCCGGGCGACAACGAACGCACGCTGTGCGCCGGGTTCGTACCCGTCCCGAAGGTCGCGGTAGAGCGATTCGGCGTCCGTTGCCTCGCGAAGGCGTCGGTGAAATCGCTCCTCGCCGGTCCCCTCGCCTGCACCTTCGGGGAGTGCGGCCGGAACGACGAGTCGGCCGTCCGATTGCAGCGGGTTCCGATCGCCGAGCGCGACGTAGGTCGCGCCGCGAGTCGCCTGATACAGATTCGCATCCTTGGGCGCGCCGACGCCGCAGACGACGGCGTCGTACTCGTGGTCGATCGGAACCGAAAGCGCGTCTCGAGCAGTCCTCGCGAGGGCAGAGACGACGCGTCGACTCTCGCCTGCTCGGACGCCGAGGACGCCCGTCGGCCCGTGAGTCAGGTTGAGCGAGAGATCGATGCCGACGAGGTCGCCCGCGGCGTCTATCGTCTCGCGAAACGGGTTGTCCTCGATGCGGCCCAATCGAACGCCCTCACGAGCGAGCATCTCGGGGCCATGCGTGTACCGGATCAGCGATTCGCTCCCCGCGCCGATAACGACCGTTTTCGCGCCGCCGCTGAAGCCGGCGTACTGGTGGGGCTCGACGACGCCCGTCGAGAGGACCGTCTCGGCGGCCGCGACTGGCTCGCCGACCTCGACCGGAATTTCGCCCGCGCCGACGGTGCCGACCCGAACGACCGAATCGGGATCGTGGTTGACCGCCAGGTCGGCGTGCGGACCGAGCATCGCCTCGATCTCCTCGTCGGTCATCGGCCGATGGAGTCCGAGTCCGACGACGACGGTGACTTGCTCGCGGTCGACGCCGCACGTATCCAGCTTATCGAGCAAGACGTCGAGCAGGACGTCGTCGGGCGCGGTTCGCGTGATATCGGTGACGACGATCGCGACCTCGTCGTCTGGGTCGACGCACGATGCGAGCGACGGACCGAGGGGCTCGTCGAGCGCGCGCTCGGCGGCTCGGCGAACGTCGACCGGCGTGCCGCCCGCGGGTTCGGCGACCGTCACGTCGCAGTGGGGAAACGACGCGTCGACCGTTCCGGTTCCCAGCGGAATGTCCATACGCGACGTTCGGGTGCCAGCGAGAAAAGTAACGGCGACCGTTCGGATATCGTCACCGACGAGCCCACTCGAGCATCCGCGCGTAGACCGGATCCGATTCGAGCGCCCGCGAGTCCCCGACGAGCACGAGCGCGCGTTTCGGGCGGGTGAGCGCGACGTTGATCCGCCGATAGTCCTCGAAAATCGGCCCATCGAGCGTTTCCGTCGCGGTGAACGAGACGATAATGACTTCCTGGCTCGATCCCTGGAAGCGATCGACCGTATCGACCATCACGTCGTCCGGAACGCGATTCGAGATTTCCGAAACCTGCGCGCGAAACGGGGCGATGACGCCGATGTCAGAGCGATCGAGGCCGGCGTCCTCGTAGGTCTCGATCAGCGCCGCGATCCGTTCGGCCTCCTTGCTGTCAGTGTACCGGCTCCCGTCACCCTCGACGTCGACGAAAGAGACGGGGTCGCGGAGCGATTCGGGGAGGGCCGTGCGGGAAACGCCGTCGAGGTCGTCCACCGTTCGGGCGGCGACTTCGGGTTCTGCGGGTCGGAGCTGTCCGTCGTAGAACTCGGTCGAGGCGAACGCCTGAATGCGCTGGTTCATCCGGTACTGTCGGTCCAGCATGACGCCGGCGTCGGGATGGGCCTCGACGAGTCGCTCGAACAGCGATTCGGTCAACTCGTTCTCGGCGCGGACGACCGGCGGCAACTGCTCGTGGTCGCCCACGAGCACGAAGCGCTCGGCGAGGTTGATCGCCGCGTGCGTCCCAGGTTCCGTCAGTTGAGCCGCCTCGTCGACCAGCGCCGCGTCGAACGCTTGCTCTTTCATCACTCGCGAGCCGCAGGTCGCCGTCGTCGCTGCGACCACCTGCGCGTTCTGGAGTTCGGCGAGACGGTTTTCGGGGTCGCCTGCCCGCTCGAGACGGTACGGCTGCATGTCGTCTCGGACGCCGCTTTCGGAGCCGACGCGGACGACACGGTCGGTTTCAACGATATCGTCCAACTGCTCGAGTAAGGCCTCGAGGGCGTTGTCGACGGCGCGGTTCGTAAACGCCGAGAGCAGGACGCGCTCACCGCGTTCGACCATCGCGCGAATGGCGCGGGCGATGGTATACGTCTTCCCGGTGCCGGGCGGGCCGTGGATCAGCGCGCAATCGCGCGCGCCGACGGCCTTCGTCACGGCCTCGTTCTGGCGCTCGTTGTTGTCGATGAAGGTCTCGTCGACGGATTCAAACTCCGGCTGGACGCGATCGAACAGCACGTCTTTCCGACGCTCGTCGCCTTTCAAGAGCGCGTCGTGCAACGCGGCGAGCAGCCGATCCGTGGTGAGTTCGGAGGGGTAGACGTCCAGTCTGGTGACTTCAACGGGCTCGTCCGCCGTCAAGACCACCTCCTCACCCAGTCGTTCGATCATCGCGAGTTCGGAGTTCCCCCGAACCGGGTGACCGTCGCTCGCCAGCACCAGATCGCCCTCCCGAAGCTTCGAGGTCGCCCCGCCCGTCTGTCGCGCTCGCAGTTCCCAGCGCCCCTCCGACAGTTCGCGCATCTCGCTAAACTCGAGGTCGATCAGCGCGCGGTCGTCGTCGGCCCGTTCCTCGGCGTCCTGTTCCCAGAGCTTGGCGTACTCGCGGTGGACCTCGCGCCGTTCCTCCTCGATCGCGCGGTAGAATCGCTCGAAGTACTCGCGTTCCTCGGCGGGCAGGGCCTGCCCGATCTGACCGGCCTTGGACTCCTGATCGAGTCGACCGGAGACGACCATGCAGGTGTCCTGCTCGAAGCAGTACTCGCACTTGGCCGAGCCCTCGTAGCCCGTCGGCACGTCTCCCTTCGTCTCCATCGCAGCGAGTTCGTTGCGCAGGCGGACGACGAACTTCAGGAGGCCGTCGCCCATCGAGAAATCCTTCGCCGGGGTCAGATCGCCGGTTTCTTCGTTCCGATCGATCGCCGAGTTCTTGGTATAAAGGAGCGTTCCCGTATCGACGTCGCCGCCGTGTTCCTCGAGCAAGAGCGCGTAGCAGGCCGCCTGGACCTTGTCCTTGAATCGGGGCTCTTTTTTGAGGTTCTTGCCGGTCTTAAGCTCGACCGGCGCGCCTCGTCGAATGGCGTCGGCGCGGCCGCGGATGCCGAACGTCTCGCTGATCAGGAGCTGCTCGGAGCGCCACGAGTCTTCCTCGGTGAGTCGACCCTGCTCGAGCCAGCCCTCGATCGCCGCGGCGTTTTCTCTGACCTCGTCGGCGACGGCCTCGGTCGTCTCGCCGAGCAGCCCCAACTGAAGTCCCCGCTCCTCGACACGGGCGTCGATCGACTCCTCCAGGTCTCGACCCCGGAGCAAGTCGCCGAAGACCTCGTGAACGATCGTCCCCTTGACGACGGGGTAGTTGAGCGGCACGCCGGAGAGCTTGTTTAGATAGTACAGCCGCGGACACTCCACCCAGTTTCTGATCGCCGTCACGTTCACGAGAAAGCTCGGCTCGACGACGACGTAGGAGTCGCCGGTCGTCGCGTACTGGGTCTCTCCCTGACACTCGTCCGTCTTGACGTCCGTGACGAGCAGGTCCATCCCCGGTTCGAGGAGTTCGGCCGACTCGGTCCACTTGTTCCACAGCGTCACCGTCGCGGTCTCGTTCCCGGTGTCGGATTCCGTGAGCCCGCCATCGGTGACTTCCGTCTCCGTGGACTCGTCGTTCTCCCCGCTCGCCTCGATCCGAAGCGGGACCTCGGCGAGGTCGCTCTCGCCGTAGCTCGTCGACACCGAACGCACCTCGACCTCGCCCGCGACGGTTCCGCGTACGTACACGACTGTGCATCAGGGGCCGAACGATCAAAAACGCTATCGGTCGGCGGCTGCCAGTCGGCCGTTGGCGGTCGGCGGCTGCCAGTCGGCCGTTGGCGGTCGGCGAGCAGCAGTCGACGGTCAATAGTCGGCTGGCAACCGACAGTCACCCGCTAACAGTCGGTAGTCGGCAATCGACGTCGCGTTTCGTCGGGATCAGTGCATCACAATCACCGATTACCGATTCGTTTACCGCGACGCTCGTCGAAACGGTCGCGAGCGCTTTAGACAGGGTGTGGCGAACGGCGAGTAATGAGCGACCCGAACAGTAACGACTCCCATCGAGGCACGGACACGCACGCGACCACCGACTCCAGCGGCGGTTCGGGTCCGGACGCGCCGTCTAACGCGGAAACCGATCCCGAGGCCCGACCCGGCAACGACCGCGATCCGCGCGACGAGTCCACGCAGATCGCAAACGAGGAACGACGCCGCAAAACGTCCGTCGTCAGCGCCGTGATCGCTGCGCTCGGCGCGTGGGTCGCCCTTTCAGTATTGATTTTCGACGTCGGCGAGGCATCGCTGTGGAACAACGTCCTCGTTGGGGCGATCGTCTTCGTCGGAGCCGGCTACAATTTTTATCGGATCTCGAACGACGTTCCGTTGAGCGTTGGCGTCGCATCGCTAGTAGCAATACTTGGTATCTGGTTGATCGTCTCGGCGGCCCTGCTCGGCATGCTCGGCAGCCTGTTCTGGAGCACGCTCGCGTCCGGGCTTCTCATCGCCGGACTCGCCGGATACAACGCTTACGAGGCGCGTGAGGCCCGGACGGTCGCGACCGACCAAGCCGGCGCGTAGAACTTAGCGATTGCGGTCGAACTCGGGCTCGGCGGTCCTTTCGAGCCGGCGAAGTCGGAGCTCGGCGGCGTGGTGGCCCGTCGCGACGACGGCAAACGTCACCATAACGGCCGCAAACGCGAGTGAAACAACCGGCGAAACGCCGTTTACGTAGCTGTTGAGCAGTTGTCCGAACGCCAGCCCGATCGGACCAAACGCGAGCAACGCGCTCTGTGCCGGCGTGGCGCGAAACAGTTCGACGAGCGAGAACGACTGTCTGACAGACATCGGAAATCAGTAGTTACGTATTCTGTTGGCGATGTCGTCGTATTCCTTTTGGTTCGTAACGGGGCCACGAGTCCCTGATTGTCACGATAGCAATGACATTGTAACTGATCTGTGTAACCGATACGTTCATTCCGTCAGCATCACTAGCTTCTCCTATGCGGATTCGTGAGTGGCAGGACATACTCGAAGACGTCACCGAAAGCAGTGTCGACCCCGAGGGCTGGCGCGCCGTCGCCGGCGACCGATCCGGCGGCGTCGGCGAGGACATGTACCTCGCACATCCCCGATCCGGCGTCTTTTTCCTGAAAACCTACGCGAAAAATCCCTTCGAGGTCCGTGGCGTCGGCACGCAGGTCGCCCGCAGTCTCGACGACGAGATCGGCTCGTTTCTCCCCAAACACGACTCCGGCGGCCGGTTCGCCGTCCAGTCCCCACCGGAGGACGAAGCCCACGCCGAGAGCGTCGCCAAACGCCTCGAGACAGTCGTCGAGACCCACGCCGACGCCCCGACTCGGCCGCAGGACTTCTTCGACGACGTGATGGACGCCGTCGAGAGCCCCGCGTTCGGGCCGATGGAGTACGATCAGTACGACCGGCCGGACGAACTCGAGGAACTCGCCGACCGCTTCGACGAAGCCGAGGAGTTGCTGAGCGCCGAACTCGAGGACCTGATCGAGACGGACGAAGTGGATCGCGGGTTTATGTGAACCGAACTTTTTTGCTGGGGTCCTCCCTCGTTCGCTCCGCTCACTCGATCGAACCCCGGCAAAAAACTTCGATGAAAAAAGGCCACCGTCGCGGGGTACACCCCGCTCCGGTGGTGAAACGCCTCGCTTCGCTCGGCGTATACGAGTGCCACACCGCCTTGGAGGAGCGGTGAGCGAGCAACACGAGCGAACCCGACGAGAAAAAGGTACTTTGAGAGCGGCTTCTAATACGCGAGTATGTACACCGCTCCCGACGAGTTCGTTCGCGCCTACTACGAGGCGCTCCGGCGTGGCGAGGCGCTCGAGCCGTTCTTTCTCGACGCCGAGACGACGGTCAAGTTCGGCATCAGCGAGGCGCTGTTCGGCTACGAGGCGGTGGCCGACGCCCTCCGCGAGCAGACGGCGACCACCACGGACTGGACGGTCGAAAGCGATCATCTCGTCGTCGACGAGCGCGACGGCGTCGCCACCGTTGCCGACGAGGTGACGATGGCCTGGACCGACACCGAAAGCGGCGAGTCTCGAGAATTTGACTCGCGCTGGAGCGGGACGCTGCACCGAACTGACCGCGACGCCGACGATTCTGGCGATGACGATCACGACTGGGCGTTCGCGACGATGCACGTCAGCGCGCCGGCCGAACTATGAGCCGGGGACGCCGAGACGGGAAACGAGGGTCGAACACGGACAACAACGGGTCGGGTCGCAGGCGGCTCGGCGCAGCGTTCGTCGTTCTCGTCGGACTCTCCGGTGGAACGATGGCTCTGCAGGGCGATGCCTCCGCCGCGGTAGTCGGGGCGACGACGGTCGGCGGCCTCGTCGCCGGCGGCGCGTTGCTGTGGTACCTCAACTGGATCGTCAGCTAACGAATAAGACGGGAGCCGCGAAGACGTCGGTTATTTGTTCACGCGGTTGAGCCACAGCCCCGGCGTCTCGAGTTCGTCGTGGGTCGGCAAGTTCTCCGGCCGCTCCCAGACTAGACTCGCCGTTTCGAGGTCGGAGACGGCGACGACGTGCTCGAAGAAGTTCTTTCCGCGCTCGTACTGTCGCCGTTTGAGCCCGAGGCCGAGCAGGCGACGGAACAGTTGCTGCAGCGGCCCGCGTCCCTGCCGGCGCGCGTCGAGTTTCCGGCGCAGGTCCTCGTACTCGTCGTCGAAGGCGTGGTCCATCAGGAGTTCGGCGTACCCCTCGACGACGGTCATCGCTGCATCGAGTTCGCGGAACGTCTCCCGGTTGAGCGAACCGTCCGAGAGCGAGGCGATGCCGTCTTCCATTCGGTTCTCGAGGTGGGTCGACAGCCACGGGGCCGCGCCGAACTCTGCGGCGTGGGTCACCTCGTGGAACGCGATCCAGCGGCGGAACCGATCGGCGTCCACGTCGAGCGTCTCGGCGGCGCCGAGGATGTTCGGTCGGACGAAGTACAGCGCGTGGTCGTCATCCGGCGTCTCGGCGAGCAACAGCGGGTCGTACTGGCCGAGAACGTTCCGTCCCAGAAAGGCAAGGAGCACGGTCATCGTCCCGGTGTTGATCGTCCGCGCGACGCCGGGGAACGGTCCCGCGTGTTCCTCTAAGGTCCCCATCACGCGCTCGAACGTCGCGACGTTGGCGTCGATCCAGTGGTGGCGGTTCTGGATCTCGATCGTGTCGGGAACGTCGAACTCGACGTCTGCGACCGTCCGAACGGCCTCGCGAGCCTCGCGGACGTCGCTCGCGTACGCCTCGCGCTCGCCGGGTTCGAGCGCGATCGATCCGGGATCGGTCGCCGCCTTCGCGGCATCGGCGGCCGACCGCCAGTCGATCATGTCGTCGCCGGACGCCCCGGCAACGGCCCGGGCGCTACGATAGAGATTCACGAATACGGGTACGGCGGGCGGACGCAAAAGCGTTCGGCTCGAACCGATTGACGACCGTCCGACAGTATCAGTTGACGATTACGTCGGGTTCCGTCTCCGCTTCTACCTCCGGTTCGTCGTCGCCGCCGCGGAACTTCTTCGCGGCGGCAGCGATCGCGACGAGCACGGCGAGCGCAAGGAGGACGCCGAGCACCCCCTTGCCTTTGTTTCCGGAATCGTCGTCAGCGGCGGCGGCCTCGTCGGTTTCGGGTTCGGTCTCGCCCTCGAGTTCGGGCGACTCGTGTTTCTCACCGAACGGTAGCGCATCGTCGATCGCGCGCGGGCCGAACTGGGTGTCGCCGTCCAGGTGCAACTCGATAAAGGTGAACTTCTTCTCTCCCATGTCTGGGGAGTCAACGAGGGCACACTTAGCCGTTTGGTTGGGTGTGTTTCGGTAGCGTGCCGCTCGAAACAGCCGTCTATCGGGGCCAGGACCGGTACGATTAAGTGTCCGTCACATGCGCTCTTTCGTATGAGTGGACGACCGCTGGACGTCCTCGAGGCGTCACTGGGAGAACGCGTCAGAGTACGGCTTAAAAGTGACGACGAGTACGTCGGCGACCTCGCTGGCTACGATCAACACATGAACCTCGTCCTGGAAGACGTAACGATCCCGGCCGAGACAGAAAGCGACGACGAGGCGCCGGTCGAAGACACAACGATTATACGCGGCGATAACGTCGTTTCGATCACTCCATGACTGGTGCAGGAACCCCGAGCCAAGGAAAGAAGAACAAGACGACCCACGTGAAGTGTCGTCGCTGCGGAGAGAAGTCCTACCACGTAAAGAAAAAGGAATGCTCGTCGTGCGGCTTCGGCAAATCTGCCAAACGCCGCAGCTACGAGTGGCAGTCGAAAACGGGCGACAACTGACGGTTCTTTCTCGTTTGTCGTTCTCGATTCCCCCATCGAGCGATAGCTGCCGTTGAGCCGCCTTTCCCCGTCGGACAACGCGGCCAATCGGGCAGTCGACTCGTACTGTCGGCGAACACGGTTCAGATGCCGATCACACTCGTAGGAGTTGGTGATGGCGGACTGGGGCGTGGTCGGCGTTCACCGGTTCCCGTTCAGTATCTTCCCCAGTCTGGGGCGACTTCAGTGGCTACTATAGTCCCCAGCGGGCAACGTCTCGCTATGGAGACGACTGACGCCTTCGACGGCCTCGAGTGTCGCGACTGCGAGACCGGGTTCGACGCCGACGAGCACCGACGCTGTCCGGAGTGTGGCGGCCTGCTGGATGCGAGCTACGACTACGACGCACTCGAGATCGACCGCGAGACGTTCGAAACGCGACCGTTCGGATCGCTGTGGCGCTACGAGGAACTGTTGCCGTTCGCCGGCGAGACGGCCGTGACGATGGACGAAGGCGCGACGCCGCTGGTCGCGTGTCCGGCGCTCGCGGACGAACTCGGCGTCGAGCGCGTCTTTCTCAAGGACGAAGGACGAAACCCGACGGGGACGATCGAGGATCGGGGCCTGAGCGTCGCCGTGACCGCCACAATGCAGCGAGGGGCGAGCGACGTCGCGCTCGCCTCGCCCGGAAACGGTGGACAGGCGGCCGCAGCCTACGCCGGGCGGGCAGGGCTCGACTCGCACGTCTATCTCCCCTCGCGGTCGGG
Source organism: Natrialbaceae archaeon A-arb3/5 (assembly GCA_046614585.1). Lineage (GTDB taxonomy): Archaea > Halobacteriota > Halobacteria > Halobacteriales > Natrialbaceae > JBKKHI01. Next base: position 574,241 of record JBKKHI010000001.1, read on the forward strand.
CTTTACGAACAAGGCGATGGTGAACGTCCACGGCGGCGATATGAACGTAGTTGGCGGACAGTTCGGCGACGCCCTCGGTGCGTACGAGGAGGGCTTCGCGGAACACGACGACTGGACGTCAGTACAGGCGTTTACGACGCCCTATCGCCACGAGGGCGCAAAGACGGTGCTGTACGAAATCGTCGAGCAACTCGAGTGGGCGGTTCCGGACGTCGTCTGCTACCCGACCGGGCAGGGAACCGGCCTGATCGGGGCGTACAAGGCTGCAACCGAGTTGCAAACGCTCGGACTCGTCGACGAGCGCCCGTCGCTGTACGCCGCCCAGGCCGACGGCTGCGCGCCGCTCGTCGACGCCGTCGAAGCGGGTCGCGACGAGGTCGAACCGGTCGAGACACCGGACACGATCTGCGGCGGCATCGAAATCGCCGACCCGGTCGCCGGCTCGTGGCTCCTCGAAGCCGTTCGCGAGACCGACGGCGGTGCGATCGCCTCGGACGATCAGGATATCCTCGAAGCGGGCGTGCGGGTGGCGAGCCACGAGGGCCTCGAGATGACGCCGAGCGGTGCGGCCGCCGCCAGCGGCGTCTGGGAACTCGCAGAAAGCGGTGCGTTCGACGGCGACGAGACGGTCGTGATCTGCAACAGCGCGACCGGGAACAAGGAGGCGGACGTGCTGCGGAGTTACCTGATGAGCCAGGGGGTCTAAACTTTACAGAGCGCATCCACGCAGCAGTTGGCCCGGGTTGTCGTTCGTCCGTCTGACTGACTTTCAAGTCCGAATCCGTTGGCGTCGTTCGTATGGTCCAGCAACTCCCCCGCTCCGCGGACGTGGCATCGACCACCGTCGAGTCAATCCTCCGAATCGGTCGCGTTGCGGTGCCGCTTGCGATCGTTACCGCGATCACCGCCATCGGCCTCGTCGTCTTCTTCGGGCTCGTCGCCGCGCTTCTTCTGTGATTCTTCTTCGGGCTCACCGTGTGGTCAGTGTCCGAAACAATAGTTGGTTTACCCGAGGTCATCGGTTACAAACTCGTCACGGCACAAAAAGACGAGGCTACAGCCAACGAGATACACGGCGACGACACTGGCTATCTCCTCCGGAGTGGAAAACTCGGGACTGGTTGCGACGGCTTCTGCGAAGCCGGCACCGACGAAGAGTACTCCCCCAACCAACCCGAGTGGCCGGGTACGGTTTATGAGGACGCTCACTCCGAGTCCGAGCACCGAGCCGAACAGGTAGACTGCGCCCACGACGTCACCCTGAAACGCGGTGAGCCCTCGCGGAAGCCAGCTGATGGCATTGAGGAACACGAACGCCAGAAAAAAAGGCCACGATCCAGCTGGTGATGCGAGGGTTCCGGATCCGAAGCCGACTGCACACCGTCGACGGATCGGACGACATCACGTTCGACTACTATCGTAGGCAGAATAACATTTTTGACTCAGTCGAACCGTTGCTGAAGGTTCGTCTGAGATATGATATTTGATATATTGTGAATGGCGACACGACACGGATAGACCCGGTAAAGCGGTTGTTATCGTATCAGCCGTTGTGACGTTCGCGAAATTGTAAATCTCCAAACAGGTATAAGCGGGCGTGTTTTTAGGATCATAACAACAGCATGGTTCCCGAACAGAGCACACGAGCCCCGGAGGAGGCGGTCGAATGAGCACGGCGGAACGGATCGCCGACGCCGTCACCTCCCACTCGCGCATCGTCCTCGTCGCGCTTCTCCTGCTAACCGCGCTCGTCGGCGCGGGGATGCCGATGGTCGACGACGACTCCTCGCTCGAGCAGTTCGAGAGCGACTCGCCCGAAGGCGAGGCGATGGAAGAGATAGACGAGAACTTCGGCGTCGACGACGAGGACGAGACGACGAGCGTCCAGTTGATAACGCGCGGGAACGACGAGAACGTCCTCACGCAGGAGTCGTTGCTCGAATCCCTCGAGTTCCAGCAGGAGATCAGGGCGAACGAATCAATCAACGAGACGCTCGTCGAAGACGATCCGATCACCGGCGTCGAGAACCTCGTCGCGATCACAGCGATCACGAACGAGCAGGTCGACGAACTCGAAGACCTGGGCGCAGATATCGAGGAGCGCGAGACGGCGTTGAACGAGACGAGTGAAGAGATCGAAGAACGCGGCGATGAACTCGAGGAACGCGGTGGCGAACTCGAGGAGCGCGAGGCCGAACTGAACGAGACGAGCGATCGACTCGAGGCGGGTATCGACCAGTCGGTCGGTATCCAGCGCGAGTACGAAGAACTGGCCGCAACCTACGACGAGAGCGATCCGGAGTACCAGCAAGGCGCTGACGAACTCGAGGCGGAGTTCGATGCGGTCATCGATGAAGCGACCGCCGGCCTCGACGACGAGCAGGCCGCCGAATATGAAGAGCTGGCGCAACAGGCGCGAGGGATCGAGTCCGATCGGTTCGCGATCGAACAGACCACCGACGAGCCCGAGGATGACTCCGAGTATCAGGAGTTGAACGAGGCGCTCGAGGACGTTTACGTCGGCGCGACGATGGGTGTCCTCGAGGAGGAGTACGCCCAACTCGAAGACGAGGGTGAGCAACTCGAATCGGAGTCCGCACAACTCGAGGAAGACAGCGAGCAACTCGAAGCGGAGTACGAACAACTCGCAGATGACGCCGAGGAACTCGAGGCGATGCAAGACGACCTCGAAGACGACGAGCAGCCGTCGCTCGACGAGCAGATCGAGGCGCTCGCGGAACTCGACGACGAGGCGTTCGAGGAGACGCTCGGAGACACGGTTTCCGAGGACGAGGAGAACGAGAGCCCCGCGCTCGGGTTCATGCCGTCGGACTACGATCCGGGCTCGACCGACGCTGACGCGCGGATGACTGCCGTCACCCAGGAGATCGGCGACGGTGCCGATATCGAGACGGGTGCCGTCGACGACGCCGTCCTCGAGACCCAACTCGACCTGCGCGACCTCGCGGCCGACCACGAGCACGATCACGTCGTCTTCGGCGTCGGCATCATCACCGACGAAATCGACCGTTCGATGGGCGACAGCTTGGCGATCGTCGGCCCGCTCGCGCTCGCGTTCGTCGTCGCTGCGTTGTTGCTCGCCTACCGCGATCCGCTCGATATCGTACTGGGAGTTGTCGGCATCGGCGCGGTGTTGGTCTGGACGTTCGGCTTCATGGGCTGGGCGGGGATCGCGTTCAACCAGATGATGATCGCGATCCCGGTCTTACTGATCGGGCTTTCGATCGACTACGCGATCCATGTCTTCATGCGCCACCGGGAGCAACGCGAGACGTTACGCACGACGGATGATCGCGCCCAAAGCGGCGAGAATCGCGAGGCGGACGACCACCCGTCCAATGCGAACACCGTCCGCGGTTCGATGTCCATCGCGCTCGCCGGCGTCGGCATCGCCTTGGTCTGGGTGACCGCGACGACGGCGATCGGCTTCCTCGCGAACCTCGTCAGTCCGATCGGGCCGATCCGGGAGTTCGGCGTCGTAAGCTCGTTCGGCATCCTCGCCGCGTTGATCGTCTTCGGCGGACTGATCCCCGCGGCGAAAGTCGAGATCGACTCGCTGCTCGAAGCGCGCGGTTTCGACCGGCACAAACGCGCCTTCGGCACCGGCGAGAGTCGCTTTAGCGACGTCCTCACCGTCGGCTCGGTCGCTGCGAGGCGAGCGCCGCTCGTCTTGCTCGTCGTCGTCCTGTTGGTGACCGCCGGCGGCGTCTACGGTGCGAGCCAGGTCGATACCAGTTTCGACGACGAGGACTTCCTTGCCGAGAGTCCGCCCGCCTGGACGGAGTCGCTGCCGGGGTCGATGAGCCCCGGCGAGTATCAGGCTGCCGACGATATGGACTACGTCAATGACAACTTCCAGCGCGACGATATGCAGGCCCAGATACTCGTCGAGGGCGACGTAGCCGACGGTGACGTACTGGAACGCCTCGAGACGGCCCAAAACGATGCCGCGGACAGTCACGTGGCCTACACGCTGCCGAACGGCGAGGCCGACGTTGAGGGGCCGCTGTCGGTGATGGAGGAGACGGCAGCCCAGAACGAGTCGTTCAACGAGTCGTTCACCGCCGCGGACACGACTGGAAATGACGTGCCCGACGAGAACGTCACCGCGCTGTACGACGAACTGTTCGAGGTCAACGAGGAGGCTGCGAGCCAGGTTATCCACCAGAGCGCGGACGGCGAGTACGAGTCGGCTCGCTTGCTCGTCGCCGTCGAGGGTGATGCAGCGTTCGACGAGACAACCGCCGAGATGCGGACCATCGCGTCGACGATCGACAGCGACGGTGCGGGCGACGAACGCGCGGTCGACGCCGAGACCGGTGTAGTCGAGATCGAGGGTGAAGACGACGAAGCGGTCGTCAGCGCGATCGCGACCGGCGACCCGATCGTCAACCACATCGTCGAGCAGGATCTGCTCGACACCGTCCTGCAGAGTCTGCTGATCACGCTCGTGGCCGTCTTCACCTTCCTCACGATCGCCTACCGGTTGACGGGCAACAGCGCGACCCTCGGTGCGGTGACCCTCCTGCCGGTCGCGTTCGCCGTGAGTTGGATCCTCGGCACGATGTACCTCATCGGCATGCCGTTTAACGTCCTGACGGGGATGATCACCAGCCTCACCATCGGCCTCGGCGTCGCCTACAGCATCCACGTCAGCGCTCGCTACACGCTCGAACTGGAGCGCCAGGGCAACGTCTGGTCGGCGTTACACACGACGGTAACGGGAACCGGCGGTGCGTTGCTCGGCAGCGCCGCGACGACCGTCGGCGGCTTCGGCACGCTCGCGTTCGCCATCCTCCCCGTCCTCCGGCAGTTCGGGATCATCACGGGGCTGACGATCACCTACGCCTTCCTCGCGAGCGTGGTCGTCTTGCCGACGCTTTTGGTCCTCTGGACGCGGTACTTCGGCCCGGACGTCTCCTTCGACGTGCGACAGGTCCGGCGACCGGCACCGACTGCGAGCGACGGCGGAACGAGGCGGACAGATGACGACGGAGCGACGGACGACGGCGAACCGCCAGCGAACGATGAACGAGCGACGCCGGACACGGATGAGAACCGGGATGAGACCCGGAGACACGGAGGTGACGACGAGTGACGATAGACGAGAACGAGGCCGTCAATGCCTTCGAACGGCTCGGACTCACGAGCTACGAGGCCAAGGTGTTCATCGCGCTCCAGCGCCTCGGCTCGGGGACAGCACGAGACGTGGCCCGGATCGCGGACGTTCCCCGCTCGCAGGTCTACAGCGTCGCAGAGAGCCTCGAGGAGCGCGGCTTGCTCGAGGTCCAGCAATCCAGTCCGATCCGGTATCGGCCGGTCGATATCGAGGAAGCGCAAGCGATCCTCCGGAACAGATTCGAGCACGAACAAGCGCGCGCGTTCGAGTACGTCGACGAGGTCAGACAGGAGTCGACCGGCGAGGAAACCCAGGAAGATATCTGGACGGTTCGCGGCCGTGATCGGGTCGACGACCGGGTCGTCGATCTGCTCTCGAGCGCCGAGGAGCGGATCGTCTTCGGAACGCGACTCCCGGAACTCGTGACTGACTCGATCGAGAGTACGCTCGAGGAGCGGGCAACGGCCGGCGTGACGGTGCTGACCGTGAGCCAGACTGATGCCGTCCGCGAGCGTTTCGGCTCGCTCGACGGTGTCGACGTCGACCCGGAACCGACACACCGGCGCGACGATCAGCGGTCGGGGCGGATCGTCATCGTCGACGACGACAGCCTGCTGTTGAGCGTGGTCGACGACGAGGGGAACGAGACGGCGATCTGGAGCGCCGGCTCCCTCTTTGCCTCCGTCATCATCCAGTTGATCGAAGCGAGCACGCAGACGCCGCCGTGAGCGACGGATTTATAGGATTGTTGACTGAATAGGGATGATGTAGTTGACATGTATCGTTCGATCCCCGGACCGGTGAGTGGCCGTGCGTAGCACAGCGATGGTGGCACGCGGCGACGCTTTCGAACTCGTTCGTTCCCGATCGGTCGCGATTGCGGCCGTGGCGTTCGTCTGTCTCGTCCTTGGATCGTGGCTGTACTGGCTCGGCTCGCCGCTCGTCCACGCCGACAGTCGGCCCCTGTTGTTCGCGATTCAAGACGCAGTGCTGTGGACGCCCCTGTTCGCACTCGTTCTCGGGACGGCCCACGCGACTGACACCGCCGCGCGGACTGGCCGTTCGTCCCGACCGAACCGAGATGGGATGGCGAGTTCGAGCTTCATCGGGGCGCTTCTCGGTCGCGCGATAGTGCTCGTCGCCGTGCTGTCGATCACCGTCGCCGGCCTGTTTGCGCTGACCGTTACCCAGCTCGGCACCGTTGCGCCGTCCTCGGTCGTCGGCGGACTGCTCGCACTGGTGCTGTTCGGACTCGCGTGGCTCGCTCCGACAGTCGCCATCTCGACGGCCGGCGGATCGACGATCCGAACGGTCGGCGTCGTGCTCGCACTCTACGCGCTGTGTGGATTCCTCTGGCGGGATACCGTTATCGCGCTCGCATCGATGGCAGTTGCCGGCACCACGGACCCCATCGAGGACGGCGCGCTCCTCGTGAGTCTCGAAGAGCCGACCTGGTTCCTGTATCTCACCCGGTTGAATCCGTTCGAGGCGTTCGACGGGGCGATCTATTACTTGCCGCGGCTGTTCGAGACGCTGGCGGGTACGCCGACGAGTTCGCCACACCTGCCGAACCTGTTCGGGATCGTCGCGTTGCTCGCGTGGGTGGTCGTTCCGATCGTCGCCTGTCGCTGGTGGATCGAACGCCAGTTGTAGTTCGAGGCGCCGGCTCCGTACAACTCTCCCGTCACCGAAGCGCGTACACGACGCCGTCGGTGCCGCCGACGTAGAGCGTGCCGTCGACCAGCGCGGGGCTCGAACCCACACCCCTGTTGCCGACGTCGAAGTGCCAGCGCTCGTCGCCGTCGGTCGAAATGGCGTGGACTCCCGTTCCCGATTCCTCGACCGGACTGTGTGAACCGATGTAGACGGCGTCGTCCGTGACGACCGGACTGCTGCCGATCTCGAGGACGTCCGTCTCGAAACGCCAGCGCTCGTCGCCGGTTTCCCTCTCGAGGGCGAACACCTCGGCGTCGTTTCGCTCGCCCGAGCCCGGATAGTTTCCCGGAACGACGCCGACGTAGACGGTGTCCTCGTCGACGGCCGTCGAGCCGGAGACGTACGCGCCGAACGTATCGAACCGCCATTGCTGTTCGCCAGTCCGGGCGTCGACCGCGATCACGTCGCCGTCGTAGTCGCCGAAAAAGACAGAGCCGAACGCGACCGACGGGCTCGACCAGATCCAGTCGTTCGCCTCGTAGACCCACTCCCGGTCACCCGTCGCCGCGTCGAGCGCGTACAGTCTCTCGTCGGAACTCCCGACGTAGACCGTGCCGTCCGTCACTGCCGGCGTGCTCACGACCTCGCCGTCGGTTTCGTATCGCCAGTTTAGCTCGCCCGTCTCGCGATCCAGGGAGTAAAGCCAGCCGACTTCGGGCGTGTCCTCGTCCGCATACCACGAGCACGCGAGGTTGAAACAGCCGACGCCGATGTAGACGGCGTTCCCGACGACGGTCGGGCTTGCGCGGATCAGCCCGTCGGTCTCGTGCGACCAGCGCTCGTCGCCTGTCTCAGCGTCGAGCGCGTAGATTGTCCGGTCGTACGAGCCGACGTAGACGGTTCCATCGGCGACGGCAGGGGCACCTTCGATTCGATGGTCCGTCCGGTAGCGCCACTGCACCTCGCCGGAATCGGCATCCAACGCGTACAGGGTGGCGTCTGCGCTTCCGATGTAAACTGTGTCATCGCTGACGACCGGACTGCCCCAGATCTCGTCGTCGGTCTCGACCGTCCACGCGACGGTTGGGCTCTCGGCGAGGTCCTGTGCGCCTCGCGCGTATCCCGTGTTGTACTGCCCCTGTCGGAACGTCGGCCACGAGTCCGTCGGATCGGTAACCGGGTGGGTTCGACTCGTTGGAGCCACACAGCCGCTGGCGAGTACGAGAGCGGCCGACGCCGACTGTAAGAACGTTCGACGGTTGATATCAGGCATAGAGAGTTACGGCGAACTGCTACGTGACGGAAGGGGGTAAGAAATTATCTCCCTTCTGCTTTCGCTCTGATGGCCGCACCGAGTTGCTTGATCATGCCCCAGATACCCGTTGGATACCGCGCGACGATGACGGTGAACACGATCGCGAGCATCAAGAGCCAGTAGGGTCCGACAGTCTGGAAGCCGTCGACGACGCTCTGGAAGTAGAGGAAGATGATCGCGCCGAGAACCGGCCCGAACAGCGTCCCCACGCCGCCGAGGATCGTCATGATGACGACGTCACCGCTCGTCATCCAGTACAGCGACCCGAGGCCGGCGAACTGGGACTCGATCGTCATGAGGCTACCGGCGAGTCCGGCGATCGCACCCGACATGACGTACGCCGCGAACTTGTACCGCCAGATGTTCACGCCGACGAACGACGCTCGCTGTTCGTTCTCACGAACCGCCTGGAACAAGAGCCCGTACGGCGAGCGTCGGACGCGGTTTACGAACGTGACGACGGCGATGAACAGGCCGCCGATGAGCAGGTACTCGTAGTTGACCCACAGCGTGCCGAATATGCCCGGGAGGGGCATCTGCAGGTGGAACATGGCGAACAGCGGCTCGACCTGAATGCCGGTGAGTCCGTTTCGGCCACCGGTAATCGGCCGAAGCGGCGAGGTTGCGATGTAGTACAGTAACTGCCCCATCGCGAGCGTGATGATGGAGAAGTACACCGTGTGCAGACGGAGCGCGATCACGCCGGTGATCACCGCGAGCAGGATCGTAAACAGCGTCCCCACGACGAGCATCAGGATCGGATCGCCGTAGAAGTGGATACTTGTCAGTGCGGCCACGTAGCCGCCCGCACCCCAGAACATCGCGTGACCGAACGAGAGATAGCCCGTCTGTCCCAGGAGGAGGTTCAATCCGATCGCGAAGATCCCCCAGATCAGGATCGTCGTCGCGAGCGAGTGGTAGCCGCCGAGTTCGCTGGTGATCGGTGCCCTGGCGAACAACCACGACCAGAGACCGACGAACAGCGCGGTCATCACCACGACGAACCACTCGGTCGTCTTGATCTGGTCCCAGGTTTCCCAACTGATGAGCGACTCGTCTCCGTCAATCACCGGCCGTGCAGATTCTTCAGTCATCCTGCCACCTCGTCCGGGCCGTAGAGGCCGGTTGGTCTAATCGTGAGGACGACGATGGCGAGGAGGAAGACGCTCGCCATCGCCATCGACGGATAGACGCTGTTCGTCGCGGTGAACACGACGCCGACCATCAGTCCAGCGACGACAGTTCCCGTAATGCTGCCGACGCCGCCCATGACGACGACGAGCAACGCAGGAATGAGCGCCTCTTCAATGCCGATTTCGGGATTAACGGTGAACAACGATCCGCCCAGAATGCCGCCCAGTCCCGCGTAGGCGGCACCGATTGCGAATATTATCATGAACGGACGGCCGACCCTGATACCGAGGAGTTCGACCATCTCCGGATCTTCCGTTCCACCGCGGACGGCGAGCCCGTAGTTAGTGTACTTGTAGAACGCGAACAATACTAACAGTAAGACCACTGTTAGTCCGATCACGTAGATCCGCCATCGCGACGCGGTACCGATTCCAGGAAGCGGGATCGCTCCCGCCGCCCATCCGGGCCGATTGTACGAGAACCCGCCTCGTCCGACCAGAAGCGCCATCGCTTCCTGGATGATGATGAGGATACCGAACGTAACGAGCAGCTGGTCGAGCATGCTCCGGTCGTACAACGGCTTCCCGATCAGTCGCTCCATCACGATTCCGATGACGAACAGCACGACCGGGACGAGGATCAACGCGGCGGCGAATCCCCACGACAAACCGAGCGGCGAGTATGCTGCCAATAACCCGCCGACTTCGTACTCGAACGCGATGAACAGCCCGGCGTACGCACCAAGCAGATACAACGCACCGTGTGCCATATTAACGAATCTAAGCGATCCGAACGAGATCGAGAACCCGATCGCGACCAGGATGTACACCGACGCGATGCTCAGGCTGAGATATGTGAAACTAACTGCCGATTCTACGAGGCTCATGCGTATGTTGGCTCCATTATAGTATCGCAGTAATAATTGTTTAAATCGGTCCGACGGGTTTTCCGATTACTCGTACTCCGACATCTCGCAGTTGCTCGCCGGAACCGTATCGCAGTCGTACGAGGAAATGTCAGCATCGACTTCCTCGACGAGTTCCAGATACGTTCCCATCTCCTGTTGTTCTTCCTCGGAGACTCCCTGGACGACGTACGCGGGACGTGATGCCTGGTGGTCACACTCTCTGTATGCCATCTCGCCCATCGCCATGTCCCACTCGAACGCCTCGAGTTCCTCGACGACGGTCGGCGGGTGGAACGTTTCGGCGCTTTCGACGGCAGCCGAGAAGTGAAGGACGTTGTCGTACGCTTCGTAGGCGGCCTGTCCCGGAACCATCCCGTACTCGTCCTCGTAGGCCTCGACGAACGCGTCGCTGAGCGGATCGCCGCGGTTTGGATGCCAGTTGGCCGTTCCGAGGACGCCCTCGGCGTCTTCGCCGGCGGGTTCCATCGAGAACGCGCTGAGCAGCGGAACGACGACTTCCAGATCGTCCATCAGTCCGGCATCCCGGATCTGGGACAGTCCGTTCGCCATAGCGTCGCCCATGCTGGTAAAGACGAGGACGTCCGCGTCGGTTTCACCCAGATCGGCGACCTGCGTCGAGTGGTCGGTCTCGCCGAAGGCGATCGCGCTCGTGCCGATCTCGTTCCAGCCCTGTCCCTCCATGAGCTCTCGCATCGAATCGCGGTTCGAGATACCGTAGGAGTAATCCAGGTAAATCTGGTAGAAGTCCAGCTCCTCTCCGAGCAGATCCGGCAGCGCGTGGGCGAGCGCTTCCGCACTCGTCCTCGCGCTCATCGCCGGTCGGAAGGAGTACCGTTCACAGTTTTCACCAGTAATCGGTCCAGCGTGTGAGAACGACGCCATGTGGATAACTCGCTCTTGCTGTGCGACCGGCTGGAGCGCCTGATCGACGCCGCTCGAGATACCGCCGGTGAACATGACGATATCGTCCGCGTCGATGAACCCGTTGACGTTGTCGATCGACGCTTCCTCGTCACCTGCGGAGTCGCCCACTACGTAATCAACCTCGTAGTCGAGGACGCCGTCGCCGGACAGTAGATCCCACTCGTCGACGAGGCCGCCACCGTTGTTGAGGTGGTCGATCGCGAGTTCGAAACCGCGCTCTTGCTCCTCGCCGTCGGGTGCCAAGATCCCACTTAGTGGCCCGTTAAATCCGTACGTGACGGTGTCACCGTCGATCGGATAGTTCCCGACCGGAACCTCCTCGTCACTCGTACAGCCAGCGATCGCCACAGCACCAGATGCACCGATCGCCTTGAGGACGTTACGGCGGTTTTGAGAGAACGAACTGTCACTCGATTGAATCGACTGCTTGCTGTTCCCAGTGCCCATATTGTCACCCCCAGAAGACACTCATAATTAAAACTTTCTGCTGTGTTTCGTTGGCTGTTTATTCACCTTTGGGACGATAAATGAAGTGGTACCACACAGTCATAGGCTAGTAACAGACTATGTGTACCTAAATAAACATTTGGGTGGCAAAATCAAAATTATACCAGATACGTGAGTCAAAATTAATTCCCAAAGATACTATTTAGTTCAAATCATTTTAGTATTCGATCAACGTATCCGACGCGGATGAATTCCAGAGCTAATGGAAGTCATACGTTACCACACAGTACAGAGATGAATGCAAGCAGTTAGCCGATACCGTAGTGAGAACATAATCGGTGTATGGTCGGATCTCATGTCGACGCATACGTCGGCCGCTCGTGGCTTCTCTCACTGCGAAAAACCGTTCTTGCCCCAGTAATAAGCTGGTGTCTCAGACGTGCATCGCCGTCTCGCGCCATGGTCCTCCCGACGCTCATCGCGCTCACGTTCACCGCAACATGTTACAGCCTGCTTCGGCTCGCTGCCGAGGGCGTCATCCACCCCGTCACCGGCATCGGACTGACGCTGCTCGTCTTCTGGCCGCTTGCGCTTGCGATGGCACTCGGTGCCGATTTCATCCAGAAGGAACACCGATTGCGCGAACGGACGTTTTAAACGACCTGCGTTCCGTACGACGATCCTACTCGAGGCGGTATCGCAACAACGCGGCGATTCCACCGAGGTTCGAGAGCTGTTGGCCCGGCGGGAACTCGCTCGAGAAAACCGTCACTTCGCCGCCTTTCTGTTCGGCCGTGCGAACGATCTCGTCGACATTAACGGCCCACTCGCCGTCGGGACCGCGTTCCTTTCGCAGCCGATCATCGAGGATAAGGAGTCGTTCGATCGCGCCGAACTCAGCGGCTTTTTCGACCTGATCGGGCCCGTAGGCTGCTTTCGCGCCGTCGGCGATCCGCTTCGTGAGCTCGTCGATGTACTCGGCTTCGCTTTCGATGCGGGTCTCCTGCTGGACGTCCGCGACGGCGCCGCGTTTGAGCACCTCGTGGACGCCTCGGTCACCGACGCTGGCCGTGTCGACCATCGTCAGCTTCTCGGCGACATCGGATGCGTTCTGTTCGATGTACTTCTTGGCGTCCTGTTTCGTAAAGCCCGGTCCGGCGAGGATGATCGCATCGGCGTCCTGCCGTTTGAGAACGTCTGCAAGCTCCGCGAACAGTTCCGATCGCCCACGAGCGTACTCCCCCTTGCCGGTTGTACCAGTGATCGTCGCCCGCTCCTCGGTGCCGTACTGGGCGACCGTGTGGACGTGTGCCTGCCCTTCCTCAACTGTGGCGATAGCCACATCGGGATTTTCGGTCGCTTCTTCTGCCTCTTCGAGCCGGGCCTCCTGATCGGGTTTGAAGTACTTCTCGATGGAGAGCTCTTCGCGCTCCTCGACGTTCAGCGTGTGGTGAAAACCCAGTTGATCCTCGCGCGAGCAGGCGACGATCTCGCCGCCGACGCGCAGCCGGTTCGCGAACTTGTGGAACTCAATGTCGTCGACGGCGATCGCGACCCACATGTGCTCGCGCTCGCCGCCAGTGTCGCGCATCTGGTCGTCGTTTCGCTGGATCCGCCGGGTCGTATCGCCCGCGACGCGGTCGCCGGGTTCCAGAACGTACTGCAGGTGCCAGAGGTCGTCGACGCTCTCGGGGACGACCGTCACCCGCTCGCGCCCGCCCTCGACCTGTTCCCGGTCTTTGATCTGCATAGGCGTTCGTTCGCAGACCGCGGGTAAGTGGGCTGCGATCCCCGAAAGCCATTCGCACGGACGACGGCCCGGTTACGTGACGTTCCGGCCAGCTAACCGACGAGTTCCTCGAGTTTCCCTCTCGTTCTGTCGATGATCGACTCGAACGTGTCCTCGATCTCTTCGACCGACCGTTCGACGTAACGGACGCGGTCTTTCGGCACGCGACGAATCACGTCGTTGCCGTCGTCGTCAGTACCGTACTCGAACAGCCAGTGGTCCTGAAAGTACGCGATCCGGTCGTTGTCGACGGTGACCCGTTCGATCTCGTCGTCGGCCGTCTCGTAGACGATCGTCGCCCGTCCGAGCTCGAGGTCGGACTCGGCGTCCATATCGATATCAACCATACTCGCGGTAACCACGATCGATGGTGTAATCCTGGGCCCGGCAGACGCAGCCCACCGGGGTCGGTCTTGCAGCGACGCTTACTCCTCTGCGATCCGACTCCCGCCCGGCGGCATGAAGTGCTGGATCCGATCCGGGCTCGCGATCTTGCGGACGAACGATTCGTCCTCGAACCGTTCTCGGAACTGGCGGTACAGCCGTTTTGCCGCGTCGGCCTGGGCGTACCGCCCCGGCTCGAGTTCGATCGTCGTCGCGGCCTGTCCCTCGATCGCGGCCGACGGACCGCCGATCACGCGCGTGTACGGTTCACACTGGATGCCGACCGAAACGTCGACCGGCGTATCCCGGTGGTAGGTCCGATCGCCACGGATCGCGAACCCACCTTTCTCCAGGTACTCGCCGCTCTCTGGGGTCTTCGTCACCTGATCCGAATCCACGGCGTAGACGTCGCCCGCGTAGCGGCCGTCCTTCCAGACCGAGGCGTACGAGACGGCAAATCGGGCTGCCTCCTCGATGCTCGTTGCCGGCAACTCGATGTCCGAAGAGGACGCCTCGCTCGGGTCCGTCGCTTTCAGGACCGTAACGGGGCCGCCGTGGGCCTGGGTGTGGAAGACCTGGTCCCCCGGCTCCAAGTACTTCTTCACCAGCTCCTCGTTCTGATCGGCGTTTCGCCCACCGATTACGAGGTAGCCGTCGCTGGTGTGGAACCAGCGGAATCGATCGAACCACGGCTCGTTCTCCCGGATCGGGATCGACGACATCGACAGCCAGTCTCGCGTCTCGTCGCCTTCGTCCTCGTCATCCTCATCGTCGCCGTCGTCGGCTTCCCAGCGTTCGCGACGGCGTTTGGCGTCTTCTAAGTCCTCGCGGGTGTCCTCGATCGCCGCCAGCGCACCCTCCTTTTTCTCCTCGATCCGTTTCGCTTCGGTGTAGAGTCGGTCCGCGTTCTGCTCGACGCCATCGTGGGCAACGAGGTCGATCCGCTCGCCGTCGACCTCGATCGTAACCATCCCTTCGCTGCCGTCGACGCCGACGACCGCTTCGGCGGCCTCGATACCCCGCTCTTTCCCCTCTTCGAAACGTTCTTCGATCTCGTCCCAGGGCCGATCCTGCTCGCGAGCCTCCCGAATCGTCGTTAGGATGTCGTCGACCAGCCCGTACTCGGCGTACAGCAGTTCGGCGTTCTCGCGCATGGCCTCGGCCTCTTGCTCGAAGCCCTCGATGGCTCCCTGCTGTTGCTCGATGATCCGTTCGTGTTTGGCGATCTCCTCCCCGAAATCCGGCCGCTGATCGGTCGGATCCGGCTCTTCTTCCTCGACGAGTTCGAGCCTGAAGAAGTAGTCGTCAAGCGCTGCAAGGAAGGAGTCGTACGGCTCGGCCGCGAACTCGGCGTGTTCCTCGAGCGGGAACGGCGTCACGTCGAGCACGGGCTCTGGACCCGATTCGGCGTTCTCCTCGTCGGATTCCGTCTCGTCTTCGTCCGCCCGATCGACGTAGAGTCGCGGCTCGAAGTTCCGGTTTCTCACGTCGAGCGCGAGGCGTTCGATGGCCTCGTAGAGCCGGTCGTAAACGCCCTCGTCTGCCTCGCTGATATCCATCGCCTTCTCGACGCCGGCGCGAGTACAGATCTCCTCGCCGTAGAGACCGCCGAAGTTGAGCTGTGTCGCGAGCGTGCGGACGACGTCCGTGTCCGAATCCTCCATTTCGCGGACGAACGCCTCCCGCGAAATCGTCAGCGGGTTCGTTCGTGTATCGGGGAACTCGTAGCGCGAGCCGGGAACGACGGTTCGGGACTTCAGCCGGACGGTCTCGAGGCTGTCGATCACCTTGTACTCGCCGTCGGTGACCGCGACGTTACCCTGCCCGAACAGCTCGACGATGATCCGAGTCGTGCCGTCCTCGCGGTCGAACGTAAACTCGAGGATGCGGTCGAACTCGTACTGCTCGACGCCGACGAAGTCCGCACCGGAGAGGCGGTTGCGAAGCATCATCGCGAACTGCGGCGGCCGACCGGGAGCGTCCGGGACTCGTTCGGGGGCAACCGTGTGCGCTCGCTTGGTCTCCCCAACCTCGAAGACGAGTTCGATGCGCCCGCGATCGAAGTCCCGCATCTTGAGTCGGACGAAGTCCTCGCCGTAGAGGTAGGCCTTGTCGACTTTCGCTCCCTCGTAGGTTCCGAGTTCCCCGACGAGAGCAGCGAGGTCGACGCTCGTAAGTTCCCGCTTTGGATCCATACCGTACACTGCCCGGCGCTGTCAAAAAGACGTGTCGCTCCGACGGAGCGATTTTATCACCACGGTTGTCTGTAACGTCTCACTCGAGGACGATTCCAGGCGGATTGTTCCATACTCCATATATCTCCTACCGACTTCGTCACCTATTCCACCAGCCGATGTAGTCTTCCCGTCACAACTTTGCGATCGTCTGATCGGGGTAACAAAATAGTCTGAAAATATATGAATATCTGGTCCTATTTGCTTTATTATGCTTCGAGAGTTTGTCCCCACGAAACTGAACACGGGGTCTGAGGGTTTTACCGAAGTCTACTACGCAGACCGGTAACGTCGTCGACGAGGTACGCGGTAGTGGGGACGTCGTGCTCTCGGAGATCTTCGTGTGATTCACGGTCGTCTAGATCATCTATGCTGGAGGCAGTCGAATTCGAGGACTCTGTGGAGCCGTAATCGACCGCACTGTACAGCAGTGCTGCTCGTTGTTGACCCGAATCGTTTCTGGTCGACCGCAACTCAATCTGGGCCCTCACTACTCGGTGGCTGTACACCGTTTGCACCATGTGTGTACTGCTATCTAACTTCACATGAGACAAACACATCTAAATAAATAATATATTCTAAAATAGATGTTTCTTGGCCAAATGATGTTATTTTGACTCATTCTCTGTGTGGTCACGATACAATTTCAACTCTATCAGTCGGTCGCTGGGAACGTCCCCAGCATTGGGCATAGAGCACTCGAACCCGACCGGCACTTGCTCATCTACACGCCGTCGAACGATCTGGCGACACCAGTATCATTATGGTTTATCCGGGCTACGGTATCCGTACACGCGACGAAAGATGTGTCCGTTCGGGACACGACAATCACCATGAACGAAGTCCCTCCTCAGTTACAGACGTTCTATCTCACGGAAACAGACGACGTAGTGTGCGAGTATCTGCAAACGGAGTATCTGGATCACCCGACGAGAGGCCCCTACATTAAATCACGAACACTGTACGAGGAGATCGAAGACGAGATCGACGAGCGGTTCTCCGTGGAACTGTTCGGGTTGTTCTGTGAAAGCCGGTCGTATCTGGAGAAGTGGTCGAGAGGGTACAACGGATCGTACCGATATCGAATTCTGCGGGAGCGCCTCGGGTGACCATGCGTTGTATACGGTTTTAGGGGGAGTGCTGGATCATTTAATAGTCCGATCAACCCGAACCACTATACCGATCCAACCGGTACGAAGGGATATGAGCAACGAGACGGCGAGAACAACGGAGCGATCATTGGACGTGATCAATACGATCCAGAAATTGGGTGGTGCAACGCTCGAAGAGTTGACCGATGAACTGGCGATTTCGAGAAGCACGATCCACCTCCACCTCCGGACCCTCCTCGAAACGGGCTATCTCACGAAAGACGGTGCGGTGTATCACATCGGATTGCGATTTCTCAACCACGGCGAGTATGCACGATCACGAAAGAACGCGTACACGCTGGCGAAACAGACTGTCACAGACCTTTCGAATCAGATCGACGAAGAAGTCGAATTCGTCGTCGAGAACGATAATCGAGGCATTCTCGTCCACGAATCGTTCCATCCGGACAGCCACTTTCCGTCCAAAGAACGGTACACGTCGACCGCGCCGAGCTCCGCCGGAATTTACTACTATCTCCACAGCGTTGCAACCGGGAAAGCGATCCTTGCCGAACTACCCACCGAACGTGTCGAATCGGTACTCGACGACTGGGGGCTCCCTAGACAGACAGCACACACGATCACGGACCGGGACGCGTTCTTCCAGGAACTCGAGCAGATTCGCGAGCGCGGCGTTGCGTTCGCCGACGAGGAGTACGTTGACGGTCTCAGAGAAGTCGGACGGTGCGTGACCGCTCCGGACGGGACCGTTCTCGGTGCGATCGCTATCATCGGTCCGAAGTATCGTTTCATGGACGAACGGTACTCCACCGAGCTCCCGGCGATCCTGACCGAGTACGTCGACGACCTCGAGACCGAGATCACGGACACGTACCTGGACGATTATCGGTAACTGATCGGCTCTCAGCACTCCGATATTCGACTTCGTCGGCGAGTCCCGACAACGTCATCGCTCGTATCCTGGGTCTCTACCACCTGACGAACGGACGGTTACGACTCGTGCCTGTCGACTTCGGTAACCGTTCCGATCATCGTCCACTCGGATTCGTCGACGCCCTTTCGTCCGACCAGAATCGATTCGGTATCCTCACTCGAGACGAATCGGTACGCGGCGTCATCGTCCTCGCGAACACCTTCTGCCTGAAACTCCCGCTGAAAGAACTCGGCCCCGGAAATACGAAAGACCGCCGTGGTTCCGTCGTCGAGCGTAAGCTCGACAGGGTCGGGACTGAGTTGATGTATTCGCTTTGCGACCGGGTTGAGTTCTGCCATACTGACGTATTGGCGGCACAGCCTCTAAATCGTGCTGATTTGCGCTCGACCAGTTCGGTCTCGCTGCCGAACGCGCTCCTATCCGCACCGGAACGACGTACGTTTCAGGTCTGATCAGCTTTGACGTGGACGGATGCACGACCGGGAGGGACTGTTGTAAGCCAGTGTCGGTGCAATCATTATCGGTCTTTGGTTGTACCGGTAAATTGGGACGACAATCCCTCTGAGTGCCGGTTGTACTCGAAACCATCATAACTTTTACCCTTGTCTGTCACCGTTTTGACTCGGTGCTGCCACCGTTTTGTCCGATCTACACGGACCGTTATATACTGTGGTGCGCCACAATTCGCTTCGCCAAATGAAGGAGGCTACGATCTCGTATGCTATTGGCAGCCAATTGATAAATCGGCTGATGGGGCCAGTATATTACAACCATACAGTTGTAATACAGTGTGGGGTAAACCGATCGTAGACCTATTTCGTCCTACTATGCTGGACTATTAAGTTAGCACTCGTTCGGCCTCGGTACGAGGTTTCTTGTGAATGACCGATACCCTGATTACGGCTCCCCGCGAACGTTTTACTACATATGCGTATAGGTAACTGTGACCAGGATGAGTACGAGCATCGCGAACGAACCATTTCCGAGATCGAGTTGGATTCGGACGATCAGCCGAACGAGTACCGCGGGAAAATAACGTTCGACGAGGCCAGTTCGACCGGCAAACTCCTCGAGAACCTCCAGAAGATCAAGTCGGACGAATCGTGACTGCGGCGGAGAACAAACCAGACCAAACGATTTATTTCGATCTGCTCGATAGAACTGCATATGGCGCTCGATGAGGTCCTTAACGGTGACCAGCTCACAGGCCGACAAGCTGCGACGATTTTCTTCGCGTGGATAACGGTGGTGTTCGCATCCGGAGTCGTTCTCCTTCTGATTACGAGGGCCACTCTTGGATGAGCAATCTCAATGTACGGGTCGCTATCCCGAGTACCAGTACGATCACCGACCAACCGAAAGCGACACCGAACTGTGGATGCAGTAACAACTGACCGTATTCGTATACTGATCACACGGTGGCTGTGGAATCGAGGAGGCGATGGCTGGCAGTGGCTGCTACGGTCCGAGACAAGAGACGAGGCCCACACCGTACACTGCCTCCCAACTTGATCGGAGAGTCGATCACGAGGCGATTCATTCAAATCAGTCGTCGCGCTACGGGCCCATATGGAAGACAACGATTCTCGCGACCACGTTGTTCCGGATAGTGACGAGGAACTACAAACAGCGGACGTCCGTGGATACGATTTCCGCGGGGAGTTCGATTTCGACGAACTCATGGCGTCCTACGAGACGACGGGATTTCAGGCGACGCAACTCGCCGAGGCCGTCGATATCGCCGAACGAATGCAAGATGAGGATGCGACGATCTACCTGACGCTCACCTCAAACATCATCTCCTCGGGACTGCGCGAAGTCGTCGCGTCTCTGGTCCGTGAAGGGTACGTCGACGTACTCATCACGACGTCCGGGTCGTTGACGGAAGACGTCATCAAGACGGCGAAGCCGTTCAAGATGGGCGAGTGGGACGCCGACGAGGCGACGCTCCGCGACCGCGGTATCAACCGACTCGGGAACATTTTCGTCCCGTCCGATCGGTACGTGTGGCTCGAGGAGTATCTCTACGACTTCTTCGAGGACTTCTTTGCGGAAGAGAAGGTGCGGACGCCGACGGCGTTCGCTCGCGAGCTCGGGGAGACACTCGACGACGAGGACTCCGTTTTGAAACAGGCTGCAGACAACGACGTCCCCGTCTACTGCCCGGCGCTGACGGACGCTGAAGTTGGGAACTTCCTCTATTACTACCGGCAGGGCTACGACTCGGAGGTCGGGATCGAAATTCTGGACGACTACGACTCGCTCATCGAAGACGGGTTGCTCGCGGACACGACGGGATTGATCGCCGTCGGCGGTGGCGTGCCGAAACACCACGCGATCATGACGAACCTGTTCCGCGGCGGCGCGGACTACGTCGTCTACATCTCTACGGGGATGGAGGGAGACGGCTCCCTTTCGGGAGCGCCTCCCAACGAGGCGGTATCGTGGGGGAAGATCAAGGACGAACAAACGAACTACACGCAAGTTGAGGCCGAAGCAACGCTCGTGTTCCCACTGCTAGTCGCGAGTGCATTTACGGAGCGATAGCCTCGGACACGCTGCTTACACTGCTCACGCTACCCGTGTGGTGATATCGGGCTGGTGCTCACAGTCGCCGCTCGCGGATCGTTTTCGTCGGCTTTCACCCGCCATCGAAATCCGCCTCGTCGTTCGGCAGGACGCTGAAGGGACGCATCATGTCGTAGTCTTCGTGCTCGATCATGTGGCAGTGCCACATGTACTCACCCGTCTGGTCGTTAAACACCCCCTCGTACTCCCCGAAGTTGACGATGATGTGTACCACCTCGGCGGGATCGACGGAGACCACATCGTTCCATCCCAGATCGTACGGCTCGGGCGACTCGAGCGCATCCGGATCGATACCGTCAGCGGACGAACCGTAGTCGGTCAGCGGCTGTCGTCCCAGCACCTGAAAGTGGACGAGATGGAGGTGTATCGGATGGGACATCGAGGTATTGTTGGCGATGCTCCAGATTTCGGTGTCACCGAGTGTCGGCTCCTCGGTCACGGGATCGTCCAGATTGTGGCCCTCCGGCTTGTCTTCGGATCCGAGGAGGTGGACCATCCGTCCGTACTCGTCGGTGTCCGTGGCGAGCGTGAGGTGTCTGTGCCGGTCCGCTGACTCGTCGAGAATCTCGGGAACTGTCGTCAACTCGTTCGGTACCCGCCCCGTCTCCGCGACGTCGTCTCCATCGTTCGAGCCCTCCATGCCGTTTTCACCGCCCGAGCCCTCGACGTCAACGAGCATGATCTCCGGCAGCGGTTTCGTCTCCTCGCTTTTCTCTCGCGTGCCGCGATACAGCGACGGTGCATCGTTGTGGAGGAGCAACGTCTCCCCTGCGTAGTCGCTGAAGTCGACGACGACGTCGGCGCGTTGACCCGATCCGATCTCGAGACGCCCGTCGATCTCGGTCGGTTCCGAGAGGAGGCCGCCGTCGTTTCCGATCTGGAGAAACGACGGGCCGTCGCCGCCGGTTTCGCCCGATGCTTCGTCGTACTCGAGCAACCCGAGATCGTAATACCGACTGTTAGACCCGTTGAGGAGCCGGAATCGATACTCTCGCGGTTCGACGGAGAGCCGTGGCCAGGCGTTCCCGTTGACGACTGGGACGTCCCCGTAAAACTCCGGTACGATGCTCGTCTCTGGATACGACTCCTCGCCGCCGCGCTCTTTTGAAACGGCCGACGGATAGAACAGCGAGCGACGAGCACCGGATACTGCACACACAGCCCAAGATTTAATTCGATTAATCCGGCCGGCAATTATGTTATAGCGGTTGCTGGATCGACGTGGCTGAACATATTAGTAAGAATAGAAAACCCCGGTCTTATCTCTAAAAATATACGTTCAGCATCGCTCCAATTCCCATGGTGTTCCGGACGAAATCGGTGCCAACTCCGTTGGAGTACAGGTCGCACGACCCTAAGCGTGATCGACGAGAAACACGGCATCAGAGACGCGATGATCCTCACAAAACCGCTGAGATACCGCTTTGGTACCGCTGCTATTTCCGTTGGAGCGAGTCGTAAGTGCAAGAATCCACCCATTCCAAGATCGACAGTGCGCACAGCGATAACTGCTGGCCGTTGATTCCGATCACCGTTTCGTCGAGCGCGGCGTGATTCAAACTCGCACTGCCGGCCGACTGTCGATCGCGCTCGTTCACCCAGTCGGGACCGATTTCCACGACCGACCGACACCATATGTATCAGTTCATATAATTATTTCTAAAGAAGATAATTTGGCGAGTTGTAGTCGAATACCGACCGTCATCAGTTGACTCGGTGTCGACTTTCGTCTCAACGCCCTCGCGAATCCATCCGAGAACGAAAAACCAGATATCTCTGTAGCATACTATCTCTTGTTCGTTACTCACACACCGAAAGTCGCACCAAAGGTTTATCACTCGGCTGGGAAGTTATTCGAACAATGGCTACGCAGCAACCTGTCTCTCGAGAGGCACACTTACGCGCGCGGAACATCGGTGGAATCACCGAGACGTCGGTTTCCCTTCAGTCGGGAATCACCGTTCTTGCAGGTCGAAACGCAACCAATCGGACGTCGCTTCTGCAGGCATTTATGGCCGCTCTTGGCGGTGAATCTGCCTCGCTTAAAGCCGATGCCGAAGAGGGGTACGCCGAACTCGAACTCGGCGACGAGACGTATCGGCGCACCCTCCAGCGCAGCGGAAGCTCCGTCGTCATGGGCGGCGAGCCCTACCTCGACGAGCCCGAACTCGCTGACCTCTTTGCGTTTCTACTCGAAACCAATCCGGCTCGGCGGGCAGTCACGATGGAGGACGACCTGCGCGAGATCATCCTCCGGCCGGTCGACACCGACGAGATCGAAGCCGAGATCACGCGCCTGACCGCAGAAAAGGACGAAATATCGGACGAACTCGACCGACTCTCCTCGCTCAAAAACGAGTTGCCACAGCTCGAACAACAGCGAAACGATATCGAGGGTCAAATCGAGGAGAAACGAGAGACGCTCGCGGAAGTCAAACAGGCGATCGAGGACACCGAAGCCAAATCCGAGAGTTCCTCCGACAGTCAGGACGAACTCGAGGAGAAACTGGCCGACCTGCGCGAGCGACGATCCGATCTCGAAGACGTCCGATTCGACATCGAAACAGAACGCGAGAGTCTCAAAGCCCTGCGTGCGGATCGGGACTCGCTTCAGGAGGAAGCCGAGGAGCTCCCGGAGATCGATGAGCTGAATCGCGACGAAATCGACGACGAGATCGACCGACTTCAGCAACGGTCACAGTCGATCGACGAAGTCGTCAATCAGCTGCAGAGCATCATCTCGTTCAACGAGGAGATGCTCGACGGAGCCCACCCCGAAATCAGGGAACTGCTCGCCGCCGGCGACGATGCCGCGACCGACGGAGCGGTCACCGACCAACTGCTAGGAGAGGAGACGGTTCGGTGCTGGACCTGCGGAAGCGAGGTCCAACAGTCGGAGATCGAATCGACGCTCGATTCGCTGCGCTCGTTGCAGGAGACCAAACTGAGCGAGCGCGATGACCTCGAGTCCCAGATCAAGTCGCTGCGAAACGAGCGTCGCGAGATCGATCAGACACGACAGAGGCACGAACGCGTCACGTCTCGACTCGAAGATACCGACGACGAGATCGATCAACGGGAGACGCGCCTCGAGCAGCTAACTGAGAAGCGAACCGATATCGAATCAGAGATCGAACAGCTTGAAGCCGAAGCCTCCGAGCTGGAAGCAGAGACGGACGACGAGGACGAGGAAGACAGTGACGAGGACGGACTGCTCGACCTCAACCGCCGGGCGAACGAACTCGAGTTCTCGCTGGGTCGGCTCGAACGCGAACTCGAGACGACGACAGACGAGATCGACGAGATCGAACGCGCGCTTGAGGACGAACAACGACTCGAGGAGCGGCGTGAGGAGATCCGCGAGCAACTCGAGGAACTACGAACCCGCATCGACCGCATCGAACGGGAAGCAGTCGACTCGTTCAACGATCACATGGACGCCATCCTTGAGGTCCTCGAGTACGAAAACATCGAGCGAATCTGGATCGAACGGATCGACGAGACGGTCCGTGAGGGTCGCCGAACGGTCGAGAAGACGACGTTCGACTTGCACATCGTTCGGAGTACCGAGGATGGGCGAACGTACGAGGACACGATCAACCACCTGAGCGAGAGCGAACGCGAGGTCACGGGGCTGATCTTCGGGCTGGCGGGCTATCTCGTTCACGAAGTGTACGACGTCGTCCCGTTCATGCTGCTCGACTCGCTGGAAGCGCTCGACTCGAATCGAATCGCCGCCCTCGTCGAGTACTTCGAGGAGTACACCGACTTCCTCGTCGTCGCCTTGCTCCCAGAAGACGCCGAGGCCATCGACGACGATCACGATCGAATCACGTCGATCTGACCCGCCCGTCTCGAAGCGACGCAACTCCGTCCGTTTTCGATGAACGCTGTTCTGCGAGGTTGGTTGCGGTCTCGAATGTGCGAAACACGTGTTGTATCACGACACGACAAACTCGGATCGCCTTCTGGACCTGAAAACGGCTATCGGTACGCCTGGTGGCCCGTCAACTCCTCGCCGAGGATCAAGGTGTGGATGTCGTGCGTTCCCTCGTAGGTGTAGACCGTTTCCATATTACTCAGATGGCGCATCGGCGAGTAGTCGGTCGTGATACCGTTTGCACCGAGCATCTCCCGGGCAATCTTAGCCTGTTCACGGGCCATTCGAACGTTGTTTCGCTTGGCCATCGAAACGTGCTGGGGTCGCAGGTCGCCGCGTTCTTTGAGGTCGGCAAGTCGATAGGCCAGCAGCTGTCCAAGGGTTATCTGGGTGGCCATCTCGGCGAGTTTGTCTTGCTGTAACTGAAACCGGGCAATCGGGCCGCCGAACTGCTCGCGGTCGAGTGCGTACGCTCGCGCCTGCTCGAAGCAGTCTCGTGCGGCGCCGACGGCTCCCCAGGCGATCCCATACCGCGCTTGCGTGAGACACGACAACGGTCCTTTCATACCCGAAACGTCAGGGAGAACGCGGTCTTCAGGAACGGTGACGTCGCGGAGGCTGACCTCGCCCGTACTCGAGGCTCTCATCGACAGCTTTCCGTCGATTTCGTTCGTCGTGACGCCCGTCTGGTCGGTTTCGACCAAAAACCCGCGCACTGGTTCCTCCTCGCTCGACCGATCGCGCGCCCAGACGAGGGCGAGATCTGCGATCGGCGCGTTCGTGATCCAGGTCTTCGAACCGGAGAGGACGTAGGCCGACCCCTCCCGTCTGGCAGTCGTATCCATCGCCGCCGGGTTCGAGCCGTGTTCGGGTTCGGTGAGACAAAAACAGCCGATCGACTCCCCGTTGCCGAGTTTCGGGAGCCATTCTTCTTTCTGCTCTTTGCTTCCGTAGGTATAGATTGGATACATGACGAGTGCCCCTTGCACGGAGGCCATCGACCGTACCCCCGAGTCGCCCGCTTCGAGTTCCTGCATCAAGAGACCGTAGGCCGTCTCGGAGACGTTCGGCGAGCCGTATCCGTCGAGGTTCGGGGCGTAAAACCCGAGTTCGCCCATCTTCGAAACGAGATCGATAGGAAACGTTCCCGCTTCGAAGTGCTCGCCAACGTCGGGGATGACGTGGTCCTCGACGAACTCCCGAGCCGTATCCCGGATCAACCGTTCCTCTTGGTTCAGGTCGGCCTCGAGTTGAACGAAATCCAGCATATCACACCTTCCGTAAGCCGCGATATAGCTGTTATGGAATCCTCACTATCGTTCGTGTCTGTATCGGAAATATAGTTTTGTTATCACATAACTCGAAATAGAAAATCACTTTATATCTGGTCAAATGACTATCAAAGACAGATTTTAGATAGAGCTAGTGTATAATGGTACCACATCTATAAATAACAAATTCTTGTTATATGCGTGTAACTGAAAGGGTGTTTACGGTCATACGTGTGTAATGATACAGTGGTCGATTCGGAGGCTGTAACCGCTGATTTCGTGTCGCTAACGTCGAACTGTCGTGGTATTGGACGATTGGCCAGACGTACCGACAAAACATCGATCCGGTCGATACCGTTTCGACCGAGCGTACACGACGTGACGTCGGTACGGGTCGAGCTACAACTGGCCCGTTTGAGGCGCGAATGGGTCGAGTACCTGGACCGGGTGGGTCGGCCGCCGGTCGAGCAGCGAGTCGAGCTGTTCGTGACACGACGTCCCCGAGGCGACGACGCGTCGGTCCGCCGTTTCGGACCGAGTGAACTGCTCTTTGAGCCGGTCGCCGACTTCCATGCTGAGTTCGTAGTACTCGCTTTTGTAACCGAAGCTGCCGGCCATGCCACAGCACTCGACGTTTGACGTCTCGACGTCGAACCCCGCTCGCTCGAGGACGGCGACGGTGTACTCTTCAAGACCGAGCGTGCGCTGTTGGCAGTGGCTATGGTAGGCGATTCGCTCGTCATCCGTTCGGATCGCGTCCGAATCAGCGCCGTTCGCGAGCAGCCCGTAGACGTATTCGAGAATCTCGTAACTACCGGTAGCAATCCGTTCATACTCCGCGGGAGCGAGAAGCTTTTGGTACTCGCCGCGGAACATCGCCAGGTCGCTCGGTTCGATCACGACGACGTCGTACTCGCCCACGAGATACGGATCGAGCATCTCCGAGACCGCCTCGGCTTTGGTCTCCGCCGTTGCGATCATTCCCTGAGAGAGAGGTGCCCGGCCGGAACCCGGCACGTCGGGAACCGTGACCGGAACGCCGAGCGCCTCGAGGACGCGAACGGCTGCCTTTCCGCGGTCAACCTGGACGTGATTCGTGTAGACGTCAGGGTAGAGAACCACCCGTCGGTCGTGGTCGAGCGAGTCGGCGCGTTCGCGGGCCGCTCGCGTTTCCGACGCGGACTCCCCGCCGCGGCTCTCGAACCAGTCGACGAGCGTTTCGCGTTCGAACTCGGGGAGGTCACGGCGGCTGTCGACGCCGAGGACGCGCTCCATCACCGTTTCAGAGCCGGGGAGTTTCGTCGCCCAGTTCGAGACTGGTGCGGTCGCGCTTCCGAGTTTCGCGAGCGTCTCGAAGTTTCCGAAAAAGCGCTTCTGGAGCGGATACCCCGTCGCTTCCTCGTCGGGAACGAGCCCGTCGACGAGGTGGTCGAACTCGCCACGTTCGACGTCGTTGTTGACTCGATTGCGAACGACGGTGTTGATCCAGGGAATGTCGATGCCGACCGGACACTGGTTGACACACCGCGAGCAGCCGGTACAGAGGTCGTTGAACTCGGCGGCGGCGTCCTGCCCGTGGACACCTGCCTCCCAGCCGGTCGCGATGCCGCCCGAGTAGGTTTCCCCGCCGAAGGCGTGGCCGCCAACCTGCTGGAAGTTCGCACACGAGTTCGCACACGCGGAACACCGGATGCAGTACAGCGTCTCCCTGAGCTGGTCGTCGTCGCGCATCTCCATCCGACCGTTGTCGATCAGGACGAGGTGGAACTCTCGGTCGGCGTCACCGATCGGCTCGTCCGAGTCGGGATCGAGCGAGGGCGTCGCGACGGGCGGCGTAAACAGGGAGATGTAGGCCGTAATGTCCTGGCCGGTCCCGGACTTCCCGATCAACTCGATGAACGGCTGAAGGTCCTCGACGGTCGGAACGACCTTCTCGACACCCGCGACGGCGATGTGCGTATCGCCCGCGGCGACGGATTTCCGGGCGTTGCCCTCGCTCGTGACGAGTGCCATCGTCCCCGTGTCGGCGGTGATGAAGTTCGCGCCGGTCATGCCGACGTCGGCCTCTTTGTACCGCTCGCTCAGGTACTCGCGGGCGAACATCGTGAGGTCCTCGGCGGTTTCGAGCTCTTCGTCGGGATCGAACTGCTCGCGAAACAGTTCGGCGATCCCCTCGCGGGACTTGTGGATCGCGGGCGCGACGATATGACTCGGCGCCTCGTCGGCGATCTGCAGGACGAACTCGCCGAGATCGGTCTCCCAGACGTCGACGCCGTTCGTTTCCAGAGCCTCGTTGACCTCGATCTCCTCCGATGTCATCGACTTGCTCTTGACCACCGTCTCGGCGTTAGTATCGTCGCAGACGGACCTGATGTACCGGTTCGCGTCTTCCTCGTCGTCCGCGAGGTACACCGTCCCACCGTTTGCCTCGACGGTTTCGCGAAGCTCTTCGATCAGTTCCGGCAGGCTCGCGATCGCGTCTTCTTTGATCGCCCGTGCGCGCTCTTTGAGCCCCTCGTAGTCGTCGAGCGTCTCGACGGACTCGTATCGTCCCTGGTTGAACGTCAGCGTGTTCTCCTCGACGGCGTCGCCTTCTGTCTCGAGGAGGTGACGAATGTGGGCAGCCTTTTGCTCTCGTGACTCACTCATTGGTCAGTCACCACCACGACCTGTACGTCCTTCGGACCGTGTGCACCCTGAACCAGCGCACCCATATCGGCAGTTGCGCTCGGTCCAGTCGCGAGCACGAGGTCGCCGTCCCCGCCCCGGATGGTCTCGCCGATCCGATCGAACGCGGTCGGCATGTCCGGAAGCACGTCGCTTTCGGCGACGACAGCGACGTGCGTGTCCGTATAGAGGCTGATCGGCTCTTCGCCGCGTTCCGACGAGCGAATCACGACCGAGCCGTAATCAGCGATTGCAAACGCCGCGGCAGTGACGCCCGTTCGTGCCTCCTCGAGATCGGCGTACGTCGGCTCGGTTTCGACGGTTTCGGGAAGTGCGTCGTCACCGAACGGTAACGGCGATCCGATGGCGGGCTCGTCGATGACCTCCCGTATCGTCGCCTGCAGCTCGTCGGTGTTCGTTCGAACCGATCTACCGTTTACGCGGCCCAGCGACCGTTCGAGGGTGTCGATGAGATCTGCCTCCATTGTACAGAGAGTACATGGCCGTATAGTAGGATGTTTCGGAATCGGCCCCTATTTCGAGATTACAAACAACATACTACGACTGTACTCAATACCTGTTCCAAATATTTATTATCTCTGGGCTGTTTGTCTGTATGCGAATCACTCGGTAGCACGACCGAAATTCGAGACAATTATACGTATTAACACACTTTTCCCTCGCTGGCTGATTTCCAGGAAACAGCGGAGACAAACGGTATTACCTGTAGTATGTGTGTATTAAAACTCTGATAATTATCTTTTATGATGTATGGCTCGGCTTTGTCGCAGGGAGATCCCGCCTTGTAATAACGCAACAGGCAAGATTGGAGTGGCTAATTTGAAAAAAAGAGCCTAACTTGGATATTTCATCCCTGATCTAACATTCAGATGGCGTTCTCTGTCATAATTGATTAACAGTCACCGGAATAGTATAATATGAATAATTATTACGTAGCCGGTATCTTTATATGCTTTTTGGCGTATCGTTCGTCCATGCCAATTCCGATCCATGATGGCATACGGGTGGCTAGGCATTCACAAGCACGGACGGTCTGGTGGGGAGGTGATCCGTGATGGCAGGGCCCTTAGAGCTGTTCGCAGCGGCGATCCCGCTGTTGATCACGGCGGTGTTACTCGTCGGCTTCCTGTGGCCGGCGACGCGAGCGATGCCGATCGCGTGGATCGCCGCGCTCTTAGTCGGATTCTTCGTATGGAATAATCCGCCAGAGTTCCTCCTCGGGTCGTCCATCGTCGGGGTGATGACGGCGCTCGAAATCCTCTGGATCGTCTTCGGGGCACTCGTCCTGCTGTACACGCTCATGCAGGCGGGTGCTTTCGATCGGATTAATCGAGGATTCGCTGCCGTCTCCGACGACCGGCGGGTCCAGATCGTCCTGTTGGCGTTCTTCCTCGCGACGTTCATCGAGGGAGCTGCCGGCTTCGGGACGCCAGCAGCGGTCGTCGCACCGCTGTTGCTCGGACTCGGATTCCCTGCGCTCGCGGCCGTGATCGCCGCACTGATCGGGCACATCATCGCCGTTACCTACGGCGCGGTCGGGACGCCGATCATTGTCGGTATCGAAGATCCGCTCAACATCTACGAGGGTGATATCGCCGAAGGCGGTTTCACGGTTACCGAGTACGCACAGGAAGTCGCGGCGTGGGCAGCGACGTATCACGCGCTCGTCGGATTCGTGATGCCGCTGTTCGCCGTCGGGATGATCGTGTACTTCTTCGGTCCGCGCGACGAGCGATCGATCAAGCCCGCGCTCGAGGTCGCACCGCTGTGTCTGTTCGCCGGAATCTCGTTCGCGATTCCGTACTGGATCTCAGCGTGGTTCATTACGGCCGAGTTCCCGGCGTTGATTGGCTCGATGGTCGGTGGGGCAATCACCGTCTCCCTGCTTCGTGCCGGGTACCTGCTCCCCGACGACGAGTGGGACTTCCCGGACCGCGAAGAGTGGCCGAGTCACTGGGTCGGGACGATCGAGCCCGGTGGAGACGAGGTCGATGCACCCGGTCTTAACGGCGACGAGTCGATGTCGCTGTTCAAGGCGTGGTCGCCGTACATCCTGCTTGTCGTCTTGCTAGTCGCGACGCGAGTTCCCGACATGATTTCCGAGACTCTGGTCGATACGGACCTCACCGTTGCGATTGCATTGGACGGAGCGGGCGAGATTCTCCTCGGAATCTTAATCCAGTGGGAAAACATCCTCGGATACGAAGTGCTTTCGGCCGGCATCGATTGGGTCAATGTGCCCGGTTTCTGGCTTGTCATCACCGCACTGGTAGCGATTCCACTCTACGGCATGTCCGGCCAGCAGGTCAAGGCAGCCTGGATGGAAGCGGGTGAGAAACTTGTTGCGCCGTTCATCGCGCTGATCTTCGTCATCGCGATGGTGCAAGTGATGATCAACTCCGCCGGTTACGAGGGTGCTGCCTTCGACGACAGCATGATCGAAGTACTCGCGATCGCCACCGCGAACGCGACCGGCGTCGTCTACCCAGGTATTGCCGCACTGATCGGAGGACTCGGTGCAGCGATGACCGGATCGAACACCGTCTCGAACATCACCTTCGGCGGCTTCCAGTTCACGGCCGCCCAGGAACTCGGGCTCCCGACCCAGATCCTCGTCGGAGCCCAAGCAGTCGGTGGTGCAATGGGTAACCTCGTTGCGATCCACAACGTTATCGCCGCGCTTGCGACCGTCGGCCTCGTCGGTCAGGAGGGTCGCGTCATGCGTCTGAACCTGATTCCGCTCGCGTACTACGCGATATTTGTCGGGTTCTGGGCGATGTTGTTCTCGTACGTCCTCTTCCCGAACATCTTCTGAGGACGGACGAGTAGCCCTCCACCCGATACACCGTTTCGTTTTTTGTGGAGCACACAACATGCGATCGTGTCGGAAATTGTAAATTGATATTGTCGACTAACAAATCTATATATTCAAGTACTAATATATTATTCCCTTACATTTAGGATTGAATATTGGAAAGGGACCCGATATACGTGCCATATACTGCGGCATATTCTGGGAACACAGAAGCAAATTGTGGTCGGATCATACATGTTTCTGTAATGATGGTGGAAATAACGATTTACCCTCACTTCCGTCTTTCAAGAGACAGCCTCGCTAGCTCGCACAGTCACGAACATCTTCGGGATCGCAGCCGACCAGAACTTACCGTCGAACTGATTAGACTCGACAGCGGCGGATGACCGGAGTCCGACGCTTTAAGCCGCTATGGAGTAAGGAGTAGATATGTCCCTCGAGCCGAGCACCGATCCGTCAGCCGACAGGCGGGCGAACTACGAGTATCGGAGCGACGATGTCGATCGACCGGCACTGGTCGAGGATATCCGTCGACTCGTCGACTGTGAAATCCGTGCGGACACCTACTCTCGGGAGTTGTACGCGACGGACGCCAGCCCGTACGAAATGACGCCGATCGCAGTTGCCTTTCCGGAATCGACGAGCGACGTCGCGGGCATACTCGAGTACTGTGCCGACCGAAAGATTCCGGTCCTTCCCCGCGGCGGTGGAACGAGTTTAGCCGGACAGACAGTCAACCGGGCCGTCGTCCTCGATTTCACACGCCACATGGACGCGATCCGTGACGTCGACCCCGACGAGCGGACGGCGACCGTCCAACCCGGAACGATTCTGGGGACGCTCAACGAGGCGCTCGCACCGCACGATCTCAAGTTCGCACCTGACCCCGCCTGGGGCGACAAGAGCGCGATCGGCGGCGCAATCGGCAACAACTCGACGGGATCGCACTCACTCAAGTACGGCAAGACGGACGCCTACATCGAGTCCTGCGAGGTCGTCCTCGCCGACGGTACCGTCACCGAGTTCGGCGAGGTCACGCTTGAGGAGATCGACGAGCGAGCCGACGCCGACGGCGGGATCGAGGCCCGGATCTACGCCGCGGTTCGTCGAATTCTCGAAGAGGACGGCGACAAGATCGAGGCGGCCTATCCGGACCTCAAACGCAACGTCTCGGGATACAACTTGGATCGACTGGTTGCGGAGGCCCGAGGGACCACGTTACCGGGCGACGAGGACACTGGTGAGCCGGGAACCGTCAACCTCGCGCGTCTGCTCGCGGGCAGCGAGGGCACGCTCGCCGTCGTCACCGAAGTCACGGTTTCGCTCGAACCGGTTCCCGAGACGAAAGCAGTCTCGCTGCTCTGTTACTCCGACCTCCACGATGCGATGGAAGACGTCGAACCGATCCTGGCACACGATCCCTCAGCGGTCGAGGTGCTGGACGACGTCCTGCTCGACCTCGCCCGCGACACCGCCGAGTTCGGCTCGGTAACCGAACTGCTACCCGAGCGGACCAACGCCGTTTTGCTCGTCGAATTCTACGCCGAGGACGTCGAGCACGGCCGCGAACAGATCGCCGGATTGCTCGCTGATCGGTGTCCGAGCGCCACCGCAGAGGGAGAGCCAGCCACAGACGCCCCGCAAACCGATGCCGACTCGCTCGCGTTCGAAGCGCTCGAGGCGTACAACGACGAAGAGCGCGCGAAGCTGTGGAAGTTGCGCAAATCCGGGCTTCCGATCCTCCTCTCGCGGACGACCGACGAGAAACACATTTCGTTCATCGAGGACACCGCCGTTCCACCGGCCCGACTGCCGGAGTTCGTCGAAGGGTTCGAACGGATCCTCGAAGAACACGACACCTACGCCAGTTTTTACGCCCACGCCGGCCCCGGCGTGCTCCACGTCCGCCCGCTCATCAACACGAAGACGGAGATCGGTCTCGAACAGCTTCACGGCATCGCCGACGACGTGACCGACCTCGTGGTCGACCTCGGGGGCTCCGTCTCGGGCGAACACGGCGACGGCCGCGCACGGACCCAGTGGAACCAGAAACTCTACGGCGACGACCTCTGGGAAACGTTTCAGGACCTCAAGACGGCATTCGATCCCGACTGGATACTCAACCCCGGACAGGTCGTTTTCCGGGAGGACGAACCGATCGATCTCCGCGAGAATCTCCGATTCGACCCCGAGTACGCGTTCGACGCCGGATTTGATCCGGCACTCGAGTGGGAGAACGACAACGGCTTTCAGGGGATGGTCGAACTCTGTCACGGTTGTGGCGGCTGTCGGGGCGAACAGTCCACCACCGGCGGCGTGATGTGTCCGACCTACCGGGCGAGCGACGAGGAGATCACCGCGACTCGCGGACGCGCGAACGCACTCCGGCAGGCGATGAGCGGCGATATGGAGCCCGGTGAGGCCTTCTCGGACGAGTTCGTCGAGGAAGTCATGGACCTCTGTATCGGTTGCAAGGGGTGTGCGATCGACTGCCCGAGCGAGGTCGACATGGCGAAGCTCAAAGCGGAGGTCACCCACGAGTACCACGACCGAAACGGAGCTACGCTTCGTGATCGTCTCTTCGCGAACGTTGCGACGCTCTCGAAGTGGGGGTCCCGGCTCGCACCGTTCTCGAACACGATGGCGAAACTACCCGGTGCACGGACGGTACTCGAATCGACGATCGGCATCGCACCCGATCGCTCGTTGCCGACCTTTCACAATACGACGTTTCGAGACTGGTTCGTGCATCGAGGCGGTGCACGCGTCGACGAACACGAGGCCGAGCGCAAGGCGATCGTCTATCCCGATACGTACACCAACTACAACCATCCCGAGGCCGGGAAGGCCGCCGTCCGCGTCCTCGAAGCCGCGGGCGTTCACGTAATGGTCCCCGACGAGTTAGGCGACACTGGCCGGCCGGCGTTCTCGAAGGGATTTCTCGATCAGGCCAAACAGACGGCAGTCGAGAACGTCGAGCACCTCGCGCCGCTCGTCGCGGACGGCTGGGACGTCGTCGTCATCGAGCCCTCCGACGCGGTTATGTTCCAGTCGGACTACCTCGATCTCCTTTCGGACGACGCGACTCGACTCGTGGCGGAGACAACCTACGGCGTCTGTGAGTACGTCGACACGTTCCGGCTCGACGATGAGATTCCGTTTTCAGCCGACGAGACGAGTCTGACCTACCACGGTCACTGCCACCAGAAGGCGACCCGAAAGGATCACCACGCCGTCGGCGTGCTCCGGCGCGCGGGCTACGACGTCGACCCGCTCGATTCCGGCTGCTGTGGCATGGCCGGTAGTTTCGGCTACGAGGCCGAACACGCCTCCATGAGCGACGCGATCGCGTCGATCCTTTACGAGCAGGTCGCAGACAGCAGCGGCGAGCAGGTCGTCGCCCCCGGTGCGTCCTGTCGCACCCAGCTCGAAAACCGGCCGACGGCGAGCGAAGAGCCGCCAACCCCGATCGAACTCGTCGCCGACGCGCTCGAGTAATCCGGGTCTGCCTGGGTCCGTCATCGGAGAAACGAAAGCACGCGAGTCCAACTCCAGACGACGAGGACGATCGCGACAACCGCAATCAACAGATACAGGGGAACGGCGTCGGCGGCGGGTCCGTGGGCGGGAACGAGGGAATCGAGTACGCCAACCCAGTAGAGGACCCAAACTGCTGCGAGGACGATGAGCGATCCGACTGCCACGGACGCTGCTAACCGATTGTCGGCGATTTGTGAGTCGTCCGATCGCTCCATCAGTGGTCAGAAACGGTACTGGACGAGCGCGTGAAACGGTTGTACCTGCACGTTCTGGTCAACCTCGCGCTGTCGCTCGTGGAGTACTCACGACGACAATTCGAGGATTGGGGTTTGAACCACGCCCGAGAACCTGCTCGCAGAACCTCGGTCTGATTCAAATCCAAGAACGCAGTCGCCGCTCACGAGTTGTTCGCGGCGACATGCGAGGGTTGGGATTTGAACCCAAGGACCCCTACGGGAGCGGGTCTTAAGCCCACCGCCGTTGGCCTGCTTGGCTACCCTCGCACAGAAGGCATCAGATCGTTGTTTGTAGGACGGGATGTGCGTTTCGATTGTCTACTCAGAGAATCACCGCGAGTGAGCGTATCGAACGAGCGGGCTGACGAATCCCTGCAAGGGATGAGGAAGCTTTTGGTGGAGGTTCGCGGAAACGAGTCAGAGCTACCAGTCGACGCTTAGCGTGCCATCGCCGTGTGGGTCCGGCGCGAGCTCCTCGTCGGTTCGTCGATCAACGACGTGGATGCAGCCGTCGTCCTTTTTCGCTGGACAGACCTCCGCGGCGCGGACGTTGTGATCGAGGTCCTCCTCGCCGAAGAAGTAGGTGTTCGGTTTGGCGATACCCGATTCGAGAGACATCTCCCAGTTGTCGCTGACTTCGGCACATTTGCCGGCCCCGAAGCACTTGTTAGCCTCGAAGATCAGCTTGTAGGGCTTTTCCTCGATCGGTGGCGCATCGGACGATCCGACGTCGCTCGCGCGCTGGATCTCGTCGGTCATTACGTAGACGTTCGGCTGCGATGTCTTTCGCTTTACGGTCGACGCGATTCGTGTGCGTGTCACGTGTGCATCTTCGGCTTCGGGAGCCCGTACTCGACGTCTGTCAACTCGCTTGAGCGCCGCCACAGCCGACGAGCGGCCTCTCGGTCGTACGACCGCTCCGACGACGCCTGTCGTTCGGGCGGTCCGCGCATATTCATGAACCCGCCGGGGCCGTAGTACGCTCCACCTTCGATGGTCGGTGCGGTCGCGGCGTACAGCGTCGGAAGCGCACCGCTGGACGCCGATTGGGCCAGCAACGTGTTCATGGCCCACCGAACCGCCGTTCGAAGCCCCGTTCCTCGTCCTTCGATCCCCCGAAACTGCAGCCGCGTGTTCGCGTATCCTGGATGGACAGCGACGCTCAGAACGGTCGCGTCCGCCGTTCGGAGCCTGCGTTCGAGTTCGTACGCGAACAGGACGTTGGCGAGTTTCGACTGGCTGTAGGCATTCCATCTGTCGTAGTGGTGCTCGCCGTGTAAATCGTCGAAATTGATCTCGCCGCGCTCGTGCAAGGCGCTCGAGACGGTGACGACGCGTGCCGGCCGATCGCCAGCCCCTCGTCGGAGGTTCTCGAGCAGGAGACCGGTGAGCGCGAAGTGTCCGAGGTGGTTGACACCGAACTGCGTCTCGAACCCCTCCTCGGTTTCGCGGCGCGGGATGGCCATCGTTCCCGCGTTGTTGACGAGGACGTCGACGGACTCGTCGAGTCGATCGGCGAACGAACGGACCGATTCGAGGCTGGCGAGGTCGCAGGCTTCGACCCGGAGATCCGCACCGGGGACGTCGGTACGGATCTCACGAGCCGCGTCTCGACCTCGATCGACTCGGCGACAGGCCATCACGACGCGTGCATCCCGTCGTGCGAGTTCGCGAGCGGTCTCGAGCCCAATGCCGCTGTTGGCACCCGTCACGACGATCGCTTTTCCGCGTTGATTGGGGATGTCATTTCCTGTCCAGCCCATACGGGAACGACAGTTCCGAGACGTAAATCTCTGCGCCGGTTTGACGCCGCATTTTATCGGCGTTCACGAACGAACATGGCGTTACCCACCCGGGAACCCGTCCGAATCTCCCTCATCTGTGGTACCCTTTCGTTGGCTCTGACCGTCACTTCCGAAGGAGAGATAACACGTTAGAGTCGGTTTTAAAATTTATAGAGCGATTTAATAGCGTATAAAACGTCAGTGAAAACGAGAGAAACGAGTTCGCTGCGGCGAATATCGTGAAAAAATGTAAATCACAACTAACGATATGTCCTTTATATGGGGTCCCGGCGATAAGCAGAGGATGAGGTGAGACAGATGCTCCCCACACCAAATACGAACCTCCACACCCGGACGACCACTGACGTGGCGTCCACCGTCACCGACTCCGTCGTCTCGCCGCTTCGGGCGAGTGCGTTCTGGGCGACTGTCATCCTCCCAATACTCGCACTCGTCCTCGTCGCAACGAGCGTCGTGTCGATTTCACTACTGAGTACGGCCGGCTTCCTCGCAACGTACGGTGTCTGCGCGATCATCGGCCACAACCACACCCCACACTGATCCACAATGAGTACACGAGCCACACCCGCCGGACAGCACAGTTCCCCGAAAGCACAGCGACTGGTCAGCTATTTCAAAGACGAACTCGAGCGCCAATCGGGCGATCTGTACGTCAAAGGCAAGTTTATCGCCGATGAAGTCGATCTCTCACCGAAAGAGATTGGCGCGCTGATGGTCCAACTTCAGGACTCGGTCGAAGATATCGAGATCGAAAAGTGGTCGTACACGTCCGCGACCACCTGGCGCGTTGCGAACATTCAGTGATCATGACACCACGACTCACGCAGGAAGACCGGATCCGAGCCGCGAACGAGGCGGTCGAACAGGTAACCGCGACGCTCGAATCGCGCGCGAACGCGGCCGATCGCGACCGCCGCGTCACTGCCGGCAACCGAAGCAACTGACTCACTCCGACGTATCGCCCGCTAGAACGGGTACTCACGAGGATCGCGCTGTACCGAGATCCATTTTGTCGTCGTGGCTTCCTCGAGGACCGACTCGTCGTTGTACCGGCCGACTCCCGACTGTTTCACCCCACCGGAAGACGTGGGGCTCGTCGTTGACCGGGTAGCCGTTACCGTGGATTATCCCCGTCTCGATACCGTCGACGATCGTACTCGACTGCGCGAGACCGTCAAGATCGCCCGGAACTCTATGACCCGGTTCCAAGAGACCGTGAATCGTGTCGTTCGCGAACTCGATAGCCCCTGTCGGTCGTATAGGGGATAACAGGTGTGATGGGCCCGAAATGTTCGTTACACGCAAGGAACATATCGTTGTCCGAATCCGAGAGGACCGTCGGACTCAGTTCACTTGCCATCGAGAAACAGCGCGTTCCAGCCAGTGTCGGGTGCAAGCGGTCGTTCCGTCATACTGCTGGCTCCCCTCCCAGCGAGGAAACGCGACCAACCGGCGCTCGCAACCTGTTCAGCGCGATTTGTAACGACCCGCGAGGTTTGTTACCTTACGACTCGGAATCTGCCCGCGACAGATACGACGATGCCACCTCGTCGACCGTGTACGTCTCCCGCCCTCGCTTTGTGATTCGATGGTCGTCGGCGAGCATCGCCGCGGCGTCGACGACGAGAACGACCGGCTCGGACGCGTGACGGCTGCCGACGCGGTGGGCCGCCTCGAGGCTCGCCGAGAGGTGGACCTGCTGGCGCGCCATTGGCTGCAAGCCAGCCTCGCGAATCGACTCGAGGTTTTCCGGCGCGGTGCCGTGGTAGAGCACGTCCGGCACCGGCCCGTCGGTCGGCTCGAGCGTCACGTCGACGGAGTGGCCGTACGACGCCCGAACGAGCGCATCGTTCTCGTGGTCCGCACACTCTGTTTGCGCCGTGTGAGTTCGTTCGAATCGTCCCTTCGGATCCGTCGAGATCACGGCCGCAACGTGTCGTCGGCCCGCCCAGTCGTACTTTCGTTCGACCGCCGAAACGAGTTCGTCCGCCGTCGTCCAGCCGCGCTCGTCGAGTTCCAGTCCAACGTCTGCGGGGAAGTGCCGGAGCGCGCCGCTTACGAATTTTGAGAGCTGACGTCGTCGCTGTCCGGAAAGCAACTGGTCTCCCTTCGCACCGCACGCTGGACACCGCTCGAGACCGTCCGAGTACGGCCCGTGGTCCGGACAGGTTCGAATCGGTTCCGCCATACCCGTCTGTTCTCGTCGATAAGAAAAGACCGTTCGGTCGCTGGCGGCATCTCGTCGGTATTTGACCGTTCGGTCGCTGCCGATCAGTCACCGCCAACCAGTTGCCGCCGATCAGTCACCGCTAACTAGTCGCTGCCGATCAGTCGCCGCCGATCGGTTGGTCGTTATTCGTTCGCCCGGTCGCTATTCGCCCGTTCGGAACGACAGATCGAGCGACGGCGCAGAATGAGTGAGTGATCCCATCGAGATCACGTCGACGCCCGTCGCCGCGTAGTCGGCGACAGTATCGCGGGTGATCCCGCCGCTGGCTTCGGCGAGCACGCCGTCGTACTCCTCGAGAAGCGCCACGGCTCGTGCCGTCTCATCGGGCGACATGTTGTCGAGCAGGACGATATCCGCGCCGGCCTCGGCCGCCCGCGGTGCGTCCTCGACCGATTCGACCTCGACATCGAGTTTCGTCGCGAACGAGGTTCGCTCGCGGAAGTGCTCGACCGCGCCCTCGAGTCCCATCTCCGCGACGTGGTTGTCCTTGATCATGACCATGTGTGAGAGATCGAGCCGGTGGGTGTCGCCGCCGCCGGCGACGACGGCGCGCTTTTCGAGTCCTCGAAGACCGGGCGTAGTTTTTCTGGTCGCCGCAATTCGGACGCCGTCTGAGACGTCGCGAGCGGCGTCGACGGCCTTTCGAGTTCGTGTCGCGATTCCCGATGCGTGGCCGGCGAGGTTGACCGCGACTCGCTCGCCACGGAGCACCTCGCGTGCGGCCCCCTCGACGCGAAAGATGGTCTCGCCTGCGTCGACCGTCGCTCCGTCTTCGACCCGCTCGGTCACGTCGACGTCGAGGTAGTCGAAAACGGCGCTCGCCGCGTCGAGGCCGGCGACAACGCCCGATTCCGTCGCAACGAGTCGACCGGTCGTCTCGCCGGGAACCTGATTCGTGACGTCGTGGTGGCCGACGTCCTCGCGGAGCCAGCGGTCGACGTCTGCGTCAGTAATCATGTGACTGCTCTGCATCCCATCCCGCATAAACGGCCTGTTTTCGTCCGTGGTGATTCGAGAAATTCTCCCGACGGTGTTTGTGGGCCTCTCGAGCGACGTGCGGTGTCAGCCGAGACGGTCTCGCTCTGTCTGCGGTTCGATCTGCAGACTGTTATCGACTGTGAGACGGTCTTGCTCTGTCCTATCGGTTCGTTGTATTCAGGAAGGACTCGATTGCCGCTGTGACCCGTTTTGGTGCTTCGGCAGGACCGCTGTGGCCGACGGCATCGAACTCGACGATGCGGCTGTGCGGAAGGGCGTCGTGGACCTCACGGGCGCTGTTCCGCAGGAAGTCCGGACCGTCAGTACCGGTCAGTACGAGCACCGGGGCATCGACCTCGAGCCGCTGGGGGAGGTGGTACTGTTCGACGGCGCGATTCATCCGGACGACTTCCTCGACGAGTTCGACGCAGTCCGGCCAGACCGGCCACGTTGCTAACCACGCATCGAGGTCGTCGATCCCGTCGGGATGAAGCACTTGCTCGACGTACCGTTTTACGGCCTCTTCATGTTCTCCCTCCTCGAGGAGCGCTGTCATTCGATCGGCGAGATCAGCCTGCGTCCGAAACTCGTCGGGGAGAACCGCTGGCTCGTAGGCTACGACTGCATCGACCGTCGTTTCCGTCGCGGCCTCGATGGCGGTGAGTGCGCCGTAGGAGTGACCGACGAGGATCGGCTCACGCGCGACGTCGTCGACGAGTGTGCGGACGTATTCGACCTCACGTTCCAGTACCTCGTCTGCACTCGTCTTCGATGGGTTGTCGAGACACGTGCCGAACCCCGGCCGCTGCGGAACGATAGTGGTGTACTCCTCGAGATGCGGGCGGACCGGATTCCAATACTCCTGTGGTGCCATCCCTCCGTGGAGGAGGATCAGCGGCTGGCCATCGCCGCGTTGTTCGTACACTCTGTCCGTGCCTTCCGTAGATTGTGTTGTCTGCATGCTACTCTGCGTACGAGTGCTGTCGGACTAAGCCGTTCTCTCAGTGATGCGGCCGTTTAAATATAGTAGCTCTTGAAACGATTTACACACCGATCGCAACGCGTTCCTGCGATCGGGTGTGCATTGACTTTCAATAGCTACTATAGGCGGACGGTCACACCCCGGCCCGGTTCGAGTTCGCTTTTCGACACATCCATACCGCTCGATACGAACGGCCCCGTATGGGTCTCGTCGCTGAATTCGAAATCCGCTGTGATACCTTGCCACTCGTCACGGTCGCAGCGGCAGTACCGGACGCGACGATACTCCTCGACTTGCAGTTCAACCACGGTAACCGGCCGCTGTTTCTCGCAACCGTGACCAGCGGACGTCGGCGCGACATTGAGAGTGCCTTCTCGGATGCCGTCGATGTCGGCGAGTGGACGGTGATCGGACAGGCTGGTGAGACGCGTCGGTATCAACTCACTCCAGCGTTGAGTCTCGACGAACAACTGGGTGAACAGATCGACGACCTCGCAGGTCTCGAGGCCCTCGCCACGGCTAACGCCAGTATCGAACGGATCGAGGTCGAACCGGACGGATGGCGACAAACCGGCTGGTTCGCCGACCGCGACGCCTTTGAAATGTTCTCGTCGTTCTGGCAGTCCAACAGTGAGTTTCGACTGCACCGTCTGACACGGGACCGAACGCCCGAGCCGCCGGGTGACGGACTGACCAATCCACAGCACGAGGCGCTCCGGACGGCCTACGAACTGGGTTATTTTGAGATTCCGCGCCGAACGTCTCTCGAGGAGATCGCCGCGGAATTAGACATTGCTGCGTCCTCGGTATCCGAACGACTCCGTCGCGCACAGACTCAACTCGTCCAGGAGACGGTCGCGACGACGTGGCCGCCGCTGCCGGATCAGAAAACGTAGACCATCCCGGCACGAGGACGATACTCGAACGAAAGTCAGTTCCACCGAATACGGTCGTCCGAAACCGGTACTTGAACGGTTCCACGCCGAACGACCAGCGCGAGGAAACCCAGCGTTCACGCTGGGGAGAATGTCATTGCGGCGCTCGAGTCGACTGTTCATCGGTTACGACGTGGTGGCAGCCCTTCGAGTCCGGGTTCTCGCCCGCCGCACGCGCGATCAACAGCGCTGTCACGCAGGCGTTTCTGAGTTCGTAGAGGTCCCGCGCCGTCCGGGTGCGGATGTAGGCGTCCACTTCGCCCTTGAGCCGCCGGAGAACGGCGCTCGCGCGGGCGATCTCGTCCGGGTCGCGCTCCAGACCGAGATACTCGTCCATCGTGCGCTTCAGGCGGACGGACTTCTCGGCGGCGAACCGATCCGGAAGGTCCGGATCGCGGTTCAGGAGATCGGGAGCCTCGACGACTTCGGGGTCGGCGTCAGCGCTGGCCACTGCCTCGCCTGCGCGCAGCCCCCAGACGAGCCCTTCGAG
Source organism: Natrialbaceae archaeon A-arb3/5 (assembly GCA_046614585.1). Lineage (GTDB taxonomy): Archaea > Halobacteriota > Halobacteria > Halobacteriales > Natrialbaceae > JBKKHI01. Next base: position 616,677 of record JBKKHI010000001.1, read on the forward strand.
CAGGCTCGTGCTCGCGAGGCGGTTCGCGCCGTGGACGCCGGTTCGAGCGCACTCGCCGACCGCGTAGAGTCGATCGAGCGAGGTTCGACCGTCCTCGTCGACGTCGATGCCGCCACAGAGGAAGTGCTCGCAGGGCGCAACGGGAATCTCGTCACCGTCGATCCCCCGGTCGCGACACTTCTTCGCGATGTTCGGGAACGCCGATTCGAACGCGAGCGGCGAGACGTCCAGCACGACCTCGCCGGTTTCCTCGCGTTCGGTTTCGACCGCGCGAGCGACGACGTCGCGCGGCGCGAGTTCCGCGTCGGGGTGGTAATCGGGCATGAACCGCTCGTTCTCGCCGTTTCGCAGGAGCGCGCCCTCGCCTCGCAACGCCTCGGAGAGGAGAAACGGGTCCTCTCCCGCGTACGCGGTGGGATGAAACTGGACGTACTCCATGTCCGCGACGTCAGCGCCCGCGAGCGCGGCCATGGCGACGCCGTCGCCGGTGGCGTCGTCGGGGTTGGTCGAGCGGCCGTAGAGTGCGCCGATCCCTCCAGTTGCGAGGATCGTCGCGCCGGCGTAGATCGGATGGCCGGAGGGGTCCTCGTCGCTGACGACGCCGTGGACGCGGCCCTCGTGGGTCACGAGTTCGAGCGCGGCCGTGTCCTGTCTGACTTCGATCCGGTCGTGTGAATCGATGTGATTGAGGAACGGACGCAGAATGTGGGTCCCCGTCTCGGCGTCGACGTGTAGAATACGGTCGGCCGAGTGGGCGGCTTCGCGAGCGTAGTCGAACTCGCCGCTTTCGGCTTCGTCGAATCCGATCTCGAGGGTGTCGATGAGAACGTCCGTGACGGCCTCGTCGGCGTCTTCGACCAGTACGTCGACGGCGTCGGGATCGGCAGTGCCGTCGCTAGCCTCGATGATGTCGTCCTTGAGCGCGGCAGGGTCGCCACGGGTCGTCGTGATGCCGCCCTGGGCCCAGTCGGTGCTCGCGCCGTCGGGTCGTTCGGCTTTGGTGAGCACGAGGACGTCTTTGCCCTCTCTGGCCGCCGCGAGGGCGGCCGAACAGCCTGCGATACCGCTGCCGACGACGAGGACGTCCGCGGTGTCGTGTGCGTCCACAGTGTCGCGGTCGGGTGTCCCGGTCATCGTTAGATCTCGAGCATGCGATCGAGCGCGACGCCCGCGAGTTCCTTCTCCTCGGGGGCGACCTCGATCACGTTACGTTCGCGACCCGCGACGAGTTCCTCTAGTACCCAGGTGAGGTAGTTCGGGTCGATCTGGCGCATGGCGTTGCAGTCCATGCAGGCATCGCCACACAGCGGGAGGACGTTCACTTCGGGGTGCCACCGCTGCAGATGATTCGTCAGGTGGATCTCGGTGCCGATCGCCCACGTGTCGCCGGGGTCGGCGTTTTCGATCGTCTCACAGATCGCCGCCGTCGAGCCGGCCTTGTCGGCGGCTTCGACGACCTCGCGGCGACATTCGGGGTGGACGATCACGTTCGCGTCCGCGTGTTCGGTTCGAATCTGCTCGATGTGGTCCGTACGGAAGCGCTCGTGAACCTGACAGTAGCCGTCCCAGAGGATGATGTCGCTTTCTGCAACCTCGTCGGCGTCTTTCCCTTCGGGGTCCCACGGATCCCACTCGGCGATTTCGTCTTCCATCTCCAGTCGATAGGCGGTGTTCTCGCCGAGGTGTTTATCCGGCAGGAACAGCACCTTATCGCCTTTCTCGAAGGCGTACTCGAACGCCTTGTGTGCGTTCGAAGACGTACAGACGAGCCCGCCCTGACTGGCACAGAACGCCTTCAGATCCGCGTAGGAGTTCATGTACGTGATCGGAATGATGTTCGCGTCCGGCGCGGCCGCGGTGATCTCGGCCCACGCACTGTCGACCTGCAGCGCTTCGGCCATGCCGGCCATCGGACACGACGCCTCCATGCTCGGGAGGATCACGGTCTGGCTGTCGTCGGTGATGATGTCCGCGCTTTCGGCCATGAACGTCACGCCGCCGAAGATCACGTACTCGGCGTCAGCCTCGGCCGCCTGCTTCGAGAGCTGATAGGAGTCGCCGATGAAGTCGGCGTGCTCGACAATCTCCCGGCGCTGGTAGTTGTGTCCGAGAATCACTACGTCGTCGCCGAGCTCGTCGAGTGCCGCCTCGATGCGCTCCGTTCGTTCGTCTTCCTCGAGGTCTCGGTATCTCGGCGGAAGCTGTTCCAGATTGTCGTATTTGAAGAGGCTGAGATCGGTATCCAGCTCTGCCGTTTGCATTTTGACCATTGTGCGCTACCTGTGGTTGCTCGCATATCATAGGCAGGTATTGAATAACTTTTTCCTTCGATATGGTGTATCGGCTAGCTCTCATCCACTGGCCCCTGAATTGAACATCAATAATCGACTGGTACCACACAGCAGTCGCTGCGCGTTGGGACACACGTCTCTCAAGGCCGATAGTCGGTGTTCGAACCCGTTCGATGTGAGGGGACGGAATCAGACGAACAGGCCGAGAACAACGAGGCCCAGTCCGGTGAAGATGAGGATACCGACGAGTAGCGCCGTCAGAAAGCGGATGGAGGCGACGCCGTCCTCGGAGAGGTCGAGCCGCGGGTAGAGAAACCGCGTCAGAGACAGCAGTCCCCCTCCGACGACGAGAGTGAGAACGCCGAGTGCGACCAGATCGATGTTCACCACCGTTCCTACCAGCCCCCGGTTAAAAAACGTCACCCGCATCCGGCGATTGAGAGAAAGGCCCATGAGCCCGGGCGGTATGGGTGTACGTATGAGCGATCGCTCGGACGAGCTGACCGAGAGTCGGGACGGCGATCCCGACTCGACCGCAGACCTCCTCGAGGAGACGGACCAGCTGCTCTCGGGGTCGACATCGAGCGAGCGGACGGCCGACCGGCGAGAGCCGGCCACGCGAGACGCGCCGGCCACTGAGACAGACGAGTCCGGCTCGTGGCTTGACTCGTCGGACGACTCGGCTGCGACCGATACCGGATCCCAAGCCGGAACGAGTTCCGGGCTCCGCGACCGTCTCCTTCCGAGCCGATCGATCGGCGAGTACTTCTCGCCGAAGGCGTTTCTCGCGCTCACCGCGCTCATCGGCGTCGGTCTGTTCGCCGGCGACACCGTCTTGCCGCTTGCGGGCCGCCTGGTCGGCATGTTCGTCGTCACCTTCGTCGTCGGACTCGTCACCTCGAAACGCCGGTATCTCGAAACGATCGTCGCCGGAACGGCCGCAGGCGCGGTGACGACGGTGGCGCTCGATCCGATGCTCGCGGCCGTCGGTTCCGGACGCACGCTCCTCGCTATCGGCGCGGCCGTCGGACTGGTCGCTTCCGTCGCCGGCTACTACTTCGGCCGCGACCTGCGCAACGGACTCGTTCGGGACATAGACGGCTCGTAAGCACGGCTCGTATCTTAAAACGTGTCGCAGAGACTCATCAGTGCTCGGCGATAATCTCGTCCACAAACGTCGACAGCGCCCGTTTAGGCTCGTCGGATTCGAGTCCGATGATGGCGTGATCGAGACCGTATCCTTCGAGCCGGGCGAAGTAGTTCTGGAACCACTCGACGCCAGCGTGAAAGCCGAGATGAAGCGGCTCCGGCTCGGCCGTCGGATCGTCGGCGAGCGAGACCCGAACGGCGATGGCGAACGGCTTCTCGCCCGCACGGTCGCGCCAGTCCGCGAGGTAGTCCTCGAGCGTGCGCTCCGGAAGGTGATAGAAGAGCCAGCCGTCGCCGTGTTCGGCGATCCACTCGCGTGACTGGCGCGAGTTGCCGGTCGGCAACAGTGGGATCGTCTCCGTCGTCGGCTTCGGAACGACGTCGAGGTCGCCCTCGAGACGACCCCACTCGCCCTTACGCTCGGGAAACCGCTCGCTCCAGAGCGTCCGGATCGCTTCGAAGCGCTCGCGAAAGTGCACACCGCGCTCGTCGCGGTCGACGCCGAACGCCGGGTATTCCGGATCGCGGTCGCCCGAGGCGACGCCGAGGACGAGTCGCCCCTCCGAAAGCTGATCGACGGTCGCGGCTGATTTCGCGACGTGGATCGGCTGTCTGAGCGTGAGCACGATACTCGAGGTGCCGAGTGCGACCTCGTCGGTGTGGGCGGCGACGTGAGAGAGCCACGGCCAGGTGTCGAACGTCTGCCCTGCGTCGCCGAATTTCGGCCAGTAGGTGGGGACGTCCCGCGCCCAGAGCCCGTCGAAGCCGACCGACTCGGCGTGTCGAGCGAGCTCCGTTTCGGCCCCAATGTCCGGCTGCGAGCGATTCGCCCCCGTCAACGGAAAGCTCGCGCCGAACGTCAGCCCCTCGCGCTCGAACAGCCGGCGGTAGCCGCGGTTCTCGTGGCCTGCAGTCATTCGGTCGACGTAGTGGCCGGACTCCCAAGAGGATGTTCGTCCCGGCGTACCCGCTCATTCGGGCATCAAAAAAGACGAAAATGGAGAGACTGCGTCGCCGGCTCCGCCGTCAGTCGTCCGCGGGCGCAGCGCCTGCGCCTTCGGCCTGTTCTTTCGTCCAGGCGAGTTTGCCGCCGGCCGCGAGGATGTCGCGCTCGCGCTCGGAGGCGTCGAGCGTCGCGGTGTACTCCTCGTCGTTGACGCGGACGGTGAACTCCTCCTGTCCGCTGGTGACGGCGTCGTAGACGTCGTCGACGATCTCGACCTCGTCGCCCTGGTCGATCGACTCGTAGGTGTCCTCGTCGATCGTCAGCGGGACGATACCGAAGTTGAAGAGGTTCGCGCGGTGGATGCGTGCGAAGCTCTGTGCGAGGACGCCCTCGATGCCCAGATACATCGGACAGAGTGCGGCGTGTTCTCGCGAGGAGCCCTGGCCGTAGTTCTCGCCGGCGACGAGGAAGCCGCCGTCGGCGTCGAGTGCACGCTGTGCGAAGGTGTCGTCAACGCGGCTGAGAGTGAACTCGCTCAGTTTGGGAACGTTCGACCGGTACATCAGGATGTCCTGCGTTGCAGGGATGATGTGGTCAGTCGTGATGTTGTCCTCCATTTTGAGGAGTGCTTCGCCCTCGATTTCGGAGCCGAGCTGGTCGCGGATCGGCACGTCGCCGATGTTCGGGCCCTTGATGAGCTCGTCGTCGACGGCCTCGTCGGGCGCGATGAGGTCCGTCTTCGAGCCGTCGTACTCGTCGGGGAGCTCGACGCCGGGGGCCTCGACGTCGTCGAGGTTGCGCGGATCGATAATTTCGCCCTCGATCGCCGCGGCGGCGGCGACCTCCGGCGAGCAGAGGTAGACGTTGTCGTCTTCGATGCCGGAGCGACCCTCGAAGTTGCGGTTGAAGGTGCGCAGCGAGACCGAATCGGACGCCGGCACGTGACCGATACCGATACACGCACCACAGGTCGCCTCGGAGAAGTTGACGCCAGCGGCCATCATCTCCGCGACCCAGCCCTGCCGGGCGAGCATCTCGGAGGCCTGCTTGGAGCCGGGGGCGACGATGGTCTCGGTCTCCATCGAGACTTCACGACCCTCGAGCATCTTGGCGACGGGGAGGATGTCCTCGTAGCCGCCGTTCGTACAGGAGCCGACGATGACCTGCTCAACGGATTCGCCCTCGACTTCGCTGACAGGGACGACCTTGTCGGGCATCGACGGCTGGGCGATCAGCGGCTCGAGGTCCGAGAGGTCGACGACGATCTCGTCGTCGTACTCGGCGTCCTCGTCGGGCTGGAGCTCGACGTATTCGTCGCCGCGGCCGACGCGTTCGAGGTAGTCCTCGGTCTGATGGTCGGTCGGGAAGATCGACGTCGTCGCGCCGAGTTCCGTGCCCATGTTCGTGATCGTCATCCGCTCGGGTGCGGTGAGCGTCTCGACGCCGGGGCCGGTGTATTCGAGGATCTTGCCAACGCCGCCTTTCACGGAGAGACGGCGGAGCATCTCGAGGATGACGTCTTTCGCCGTCGCCCACTCGGGGAGTTCGCCTTCGAGGCGGACGTTGACGACTTCGGGCATCTCGATGTAGTACGGCGCGCCACCCATCGCGACGGTGACGTCGATCCCGCCGGCGCCGATGGCGAGTTCGCCGAGGCCGCCGGGGGTCGGCGTGTGGCTGTCCGAACCCAGCAGCGTCTTGCCGGGCGCTGCGAAGTTCTCGCGGTGAACGTTGTGACAGATACCGTTGCCGGGGCGAGAGAAATGAGCGCCATATGTTCCGGCTGCAGAGCGCAGGAAACGGTGATCGTCGGTGTTCTTAAAGTCGAACTGGTACGTCTGGTGGTCGCAGTATTGCGCGGCGATTTCGGTCTGAACCTCGTCCAGTCCCATCGCTTCGAACTGGAGCCAGACCATCGTTCCGGTCGTGTCCTGGGTCAGCACCTGGTCGATCTCGATCCCGATCTCCTCGCCGGTCTCGAGTTCGCCCTCGACGAGGTGATCGTCGAGAATCTTCTCGGTGAGAGTTTGTCCCATAGCGTGCGAATCTCGGCTGTCCGTCCTGATAAATCCAGCGTGTTTCTATGGGGATCAACCGTGTCAATTACGACCATTAGGCCAGTCTTGGCGTAATTATTGCCGGACCGGTGACCGTTTGTCGGCGCATGCGCGACGAGTTTCGAGAGCACGTGTCAGGGGCCTCCCGAACGGATACACTTTTCTCCGTGCCGGGTCGTCTCGAAAACACGATCATGTTCCGTTCCGGTGCGTTCGTCGCCGACCACGTCTCGCCGACGACCGACGAGCAGGTGCAGCCAAACGGTGTCGACCTCACCCTCGACATCGTCTTCGAGCAGTTAGAGCCCGGCCGAATCGGTCGTGATGGGAAAGAGATCGGCGAGCGCGTCGCTCGTCCCCTCGAAGAGCTCGAGCGGAAAGATCCCGACACCTACTACCTGCCGGCGGGCGCGTACGTCGCCCGCTACGGCGAACGAATCGAGATCCCCGAGGGACACGTCGGCTTCGTCTTCCCGCGCTCGTCGCTGATGCGAAACTCCTGTATGCTCAACACAGCCGTCTGGGACGCTGGCTATCAGGGCCGCGGCGAGGGACTCCTCCAGGTCCACCACGACATTCAGATCGAACGCGACGCGCGCATCGCACAGCTCGTGTTCGCCGAAGCGAACCACGAGGACGTCTACGAGGGCAGCTATCAGGGCGAAAACCTCGACTGAACGTCAGCTTCTGCCAACGGGTCGTCGTGTCTTCCGTTTTTTGAACTCACAGTGTCATCGCGTTCCCGTCTCTCGATAGCTGTCCACAAGACTCTTGTGACAAATCCAACTAGATGGTGTATGCGATCTTGTCTGCTCGCCCTGGTTAGGACAGGAGCTGTCCTCGAGTACTGGGAGCTTGCCTCGATCGCTCCGGCCGAGTGAGCCTGATGATTCGGAGCCGTGCCGGTGTCGACTTACTTTTGGGACGGCGCTCGTTATCCCCAGTATGGCCGCGTCAACGGACGGTGGTGACGACCGATGATGGCGACGACGCACGTCTTCGTCGCGCTCGCCGTCGTCGCCCCGGTCGCCTACGCCGTCCCCGAGCTCGCCGGACCGCTCGCTATTGGCGCGATCGCGGGCGGGTTAGCCCCCGATTTCGACCTCGTTCTCGAACACCGCCGAACGTTTCACTTCCCGCTCGTCGGGCTCCCTGTCGCCGCCCTCGCAGTCGCCCTCGCATTTACCGTGCTGTCGCCGAGCACCGTCGTCCTCGCGGCGTTCGCCGTCGCCGCCTGGCTCCACGCCGCGAGCGACGCGCTCGGTGGTGGCCCCGAGATGGATCCCTGGAACGACCGAACCGAACGCGCCGTCTACGACCACGTCCGCGGCCGCTGGATCCGTCCCCGTCGCTGGATCCGCTACGACGGTGCGCCCGAAGACGCCGTCGCCGCGGTGGGACTCGCGATTCCTGTCTTGCTCGTCTTCGACGGCTGGACCGGCGCGCTCGTCCTCGTCGGTATCGTCGTCTCGGTCGTCTACGCACTCCTTCGGCGGCGGCTGGTCGACTGGACGCCAGACTGGCTCGAGTGAGCCATCCACCCGCGGTTTTCGAACATCGGTGACAGTTCCGTTCGACTGTAAGTCGGAACGCTGATACCATCTCTCTCCGACCCACTCCGTATGGTCGATACGTTCCTCGCACAGACGGCGCATCTGGTGTTCGCCGCCATCTGGGCCGGCAGCGTCTTCTACGTCGCGTTCGTCGTGTTGCCCCTCGCACGGGATGGGGCGTTCAACACGACGAAACCGATCGAGGGCATCTCGGGAAAGTTGACAACTATCTCACGGGTTAGCTCCGTCGTACTGCTGGCAACCGGCAGCTATCTTGCGGAAGCACGGTACACCGCCGACAGCCTGTTCGGTTCGACCAACGGGCAGCTCGTGCTGGCGATGGTTGCACTCTGGTTGCTCCTCGCCGCCCTCGTCGAGATCGGGGCGAAACGACTTGAGACCGGCCTCAACGGGAAGAAACTCCGCGAGCCGGCTGCCAACGCGCTCGGATTGTACCGAGCGGCGGCGGTCGTCGCTATCGCCTTGCTCGTCGTCGCCGGTGCGATCACGTCGAACGTCCAGACGCTCCTCTGAGCGACACGTTCGAGACCAGTCCGTGTCTGCCGTCTGTCCGCCGCTCGTCCGACAACGACGCCAATTTTCTCGGAGTTCGATCGAACTCGGACATTCTTGCGAAAGATACTTAGTCGGTTGCTGTAACGTACTCGCATAATGATCAGGGGGAAAGATATGGCCCTGTCGCTGCTCGCGGTCGGCACGGCGGCGGCCGTCGGATACGCTCTCCGCTCGAGCCGATCACAGAACGACCCCGCGCGCTCGAAGGCAGACCTCGGCGCGCGACTCGTCGGGCCAGACGAGGTCCCCGCACAGGCGACCGTCATCGATGCCTCTTCTCGCCAACTGAACGAAATTCCTGGCGTCCGACAGGCGATCAAACGAGCCGTTCGAAACGGCGCGCGCGAGGAGTGGGAACACGTCACCCTCGAACGTGACGGTGCCTGGTCGGTCGTCGACGCGATCCGTGACTCGCTCCCATACTACGACGGAACCGACGAGGAGTACAACGGCGTCTACGTCCACTACGAGGACCAGTTCATCGTTCTCGATGCGATCGGGTGGGCGCGTCTCGAAACGCAGTTGCACTGATACCGATTGTTGTAACGATTTACCGGCGGTGAGTCGAACTGTGTGAGACGAGCCTCGGTCGAGGAGCGAAGCGAGTCAACCGGCGCAACCGCGACCCGAGCGGTGGTTGCGCCGGAATGATGTACAGTAAACCGTATGAGACCGGCCCTCGAGAGCGAAATCGAGAATCATAACCACTACCACCTTCCTCGCCGGAGGTATCGCCATGCAACTGGGCGTAATCGGACTCGGACGTATGGGACAGATCGTCGTCGACCGCGTGCTCGAAGCCGGTCACGACGTCGTCGCCTTCGACCTCGATGCGGAAGCCGTCGCGACCGCCGCGGACGCGGGTGCCGAACCCGCCGACTCGATCGACGACCTCGTCGATCGACTGGCCGACGCGGACCGCAAACGCATCTGGCTGATGGTGCCGGCCGGCGAGGCGGTCGACGCGACGCTCGACGAGCTCGAGGACCACCTCGGATCGGACGACATCGTCGTCGACGGCGGCAACTCCTACTTCGAGGACTCGGTGCGACGTGCGGAGTCCTGTCCGGCGGCGTATCTCGACTGTGGGACCTCCGGCGGTCCCGCGGGCGCGGAACTCGGCTTCTCGCTGATGGTCGGCGGTCCCCAGGCCGCCTACGAGGACCTCGAACCGGTTTTCGACGCCGTCGCGACCGGTCCGGACGGCCACGAGCGAATGGGGCCCGCCGGCTCGGGCCACTACGTCAAGATGATCCACAACGGCGTCGAGTACGCCCTGATGCAGACCTACGGCGAAGGCTTCGAACTGCTCCACGAGGGCCGGTACGACCTGGACCTCGAGAACGTCGCGTCGGTCTGGAACAACGGCGCCGTCATCCGCTCGTGGCTGCTCGAACTCTGCGAGGAGGCGTTCCGCGAGGAAGGTTCCGACCTCGGCGACGTCGCCGACCGCATCGAGGGCGGCTCGACGGGCACCTGGACGGTTCAGGAGGGACTCGAACAGGAGGTCCCGCTGCCGCTCATCTACACGGCGCTCGGCGAGCGCTTCGGCTCGCGAGCCGACGACGGCCGATTCTCCCGGCGGCTCGCGAGTCGCCTCCGGTACGGGTTCGGCAGGCACGAGGTTCCCCGACGGGAGTAACGGACACCCCCTCGGACGGACGGGAGATACCGAAACAAATATTTGAGAGAAGGCATCCCATAGTAGATATACCGGTGAACAAGGCGGTCCGGTCACGCTAGATGCGGACGCTCATTTTCGTTGATAGCCCGTCTCTGAAATATTGGGACATACTCTTTACGAAGGCTCGCGACACCATTAGGTATGAACGTGAAACAACATGCAGAAGAAATATTGGATGAGGACCAACCTAGCATGGCGGTGGTAGAACTCGTTTCTCGCGCCGACGGAACGGATCCGCTCGAACTCGAACCGCTGTACAACGCGATCGATCCCGAACACCTCGATTCGCTCTGTGATCCGGACTCGGGCTTTTCGAGCCTCGAGTTCGTCTACGCCGGTCGGACGGTCGTGGTCGAGTCGACGGGCGGCGAGCTAGAAATCGCGCTCCAGGACGCCAACGGACGGCCGTCGGACGTCGTTCGTCTTACAGACGTCGCCTCGTCTACTTGACGTTCTCCGTTGGGTCGACAGTACGGCGGACGACCTCGCGTTCGCTCTCCGGAACGTCGTAGAGCGAGCAGACGTGGTCGTGAATCGTTCGATCGATGGTTTCGAGACGATCGTCTAGCTCGCCCGCTCGCTCGCGTGCGGCGACGAACGTCGAGAGATCGTCTCGCACGTCCTCGAGTCGGGGGAGCGTTAGCGCTACCAGCCGATCGAGCGGCGAGGTCGTCTTCGTCGCGTCGGTTCTGACGTTCGCGAACCCGTCGCTCTGCTCGACCGCGTACGGAACGAAGGTTTCGAGGAGAACCGCGAGATCCGCATCCGGATCGACGACACGGAGGGCCTCGATCGGCTCCGTCTCCGCGTACCCCCAGGAGTCGGTCTCCTCGACGTCGGAATCGGCTTTGTACCGAAGACTGACGGCGACGGTGACCGCGTTCGGCTTTCGCTCGACTGCTGCCGAACTGAGCCGGAGCGTCGGGCGCTCAGTGGCGGTGGCGGTGAGCAACGTGTCGTCGACACCGTCGGCGAGTCGACATGACGGGAGGTCCGCGAGTCGCGCCCCGTCTGTGTACTGGCCCAGATGATCGAGCAGGGAGAGCGAGATCGCGCGTCGCTCTGCGGTCCGTTCGAGACGGTCGTCGACCGCGTCGACGAGGTCGCGATCGGGGGCGTCGAGCATGGCGATCGGAAGCGACTCGAACGTCGACTGGTTGAACTGCGGGAAGACGGATCGGTACGCCACGTGGCGGTGCTGTACGTAGTAGTTCAAAAGCGGCGAGTTCAGGACGCCCAGGAGGTGTTTGTACTCGTCGGGAGCGGCCGATGCGGCGCGGACAGTGTAGGCGGACTTGATCGTCACCAGCCCGTCCGCGTCGTACGTTCCGACGAGCGAATCGCCGGTCTGTCTGAAGACGAGCTTCGGGCCGCGATACCGACGCGTGTCCTTCTCTATGTCAGCCGGATCGACGTGCCGAAGCTCGCTCTCTTCGATTCCGTACCGAACGATCGCACTGCCGGGGGCGATCGGACGCGTCCCCGGATGGGCGGTCCCGTGGAGGAACGACGCCCGCTTGCTGATCTCCTCGCCGCGGGTGATGTCGGCGAACTCGGAGAGCGGCGGCCGGTCGTCGATCCGGTCGAGTATCCGCCGCGTCGTCTCGTCGAGGTAGATCAGGAACCGCGTCGCCGGCTGCCGAGCGAAAACGGCCGCAGGGATCTCGGTGTCGGTGAGCCCGCGCAGGTCGTCACGATCGGTCGCGTCGGCGCACGCAACGAGATGTGGACCGGTCTCGGCGGTCGCCGGATCGACCGAGCCACCGTTGCTGATCAGGACGACTGCCCCCGTTTCGACGCCGTCGAAGGCAGTTCCGACGCGGACGATCCGCGAGGGGGGTGCCCGCTCGAGGACGAATCTCCTGATCGGTTCGGTCTGCTCTCGCGTCAGGATCGAATCCGGGACGACGACCCCGACACGACCGGATCGGGCCAGTCGGATCATCCGCTCGTAGAACGCGACGTAGAGGTCGAACTGGCCGTCGGTCGACTCGAAGGTCTCTTCGAGATAGGTTCGGACCCCCGTCTCGATACTCGCGCTGATGTCGGCGCGACCGGCCGTCGCGACCCAGGGAGGGTTTCCGACCACCGCATCGAATCCCGTGGCATCGTCGGAGAGCCCGCCATCCGCGGTGAAGACTTCGGGAAAAGCGAGCTCCCAGTGGAGATACCGATCCGCATCGGCTCGGCGCTGTACCGCCTCGAACCATGCCGTTCCGGCGAGGCGACGCCACGCCTTGTCGTCCGATAGCGCAGCCGCCAGCCGCTCGCAGGCGTCGTCAGGGATCTGCGCTTGACTGCCGGAACGGCCGAACTCGCGGGCAGTATGAACGTCCGCAAGCGCTTTGAGGCGGTCTCGATAGGGATCCGAATCGTGGGCGTCGAGCGCTTCCGTGAGCGTCTCGCCGTCGAGTCCGTCGATCGACGCGAGCGACGACCCCACGAGCGCGTTTCCGACGGCGAGGTGATCGTCGAGTGTTGCCAGCGTTTGCCTATCTCCGTCCGCCCGCAGCCAGAGCGTTAGCCGCGCCAGTTCGACCGCGAGCGGGTCCGTATCGACGCCGTACAGACAGCGGCCCGTGATCGCTCGACGGATCCGGTCGATGTCGCGGGTCGGATCGAGCGCGTCGACTCCGTCCCGAGCCGCGCGGCGTTCGCGCCAGGCGACGAGTTCCCGCGTGAGAGAGTTGGCGGCGCTTGCGAGGAACCTGCCACAGCCCATCGCCGGATCGAGAATCCGCAACTCGAACACGCGCTCGGCGAACGAATCGCCCGCATCGCGACCGTCGCAGGAGCGTTCGGAATCCTCCCGTTTCTCCGCGAGCAGCGGCTCGAGCGTTTGCTCGACGATGTACTCGACGATGTAGTCGGGCGTGTAGTACGACCCGGTCGTCTTCCGATCGCTCGCATCGCTCGTCAGGTACACGTCGCCCGCCGAAATGTGATCAGCGTCGGCTCCACCCGCGTACTCGTCCTCGCCGAGCGGCCGCGACTCGTCGGCGATCGCGAGGTGGTACGCGAGGAGGTCCTCGTAGCTTCGTCCCAGCCGATCCGCGGCGAGCAACGCGTCGTCGGTCGGGACGTCGGCGCCACGGAGGCAGGCGGCGGCGCGTTCGAGCGTCGCCTCGTCGACGTCCCGTGCAGTGACGGCCAGTCCGTCGAACCAGTCGACCGGCTCGGATTCGGGCTGTCCGTCTCTGCGCTGGTGTTCCGATGCCGACCGATGATGTTCGAGGTAATTAGACACAACGAGCCGATAGACCGTCGCGAGCGACCGCTCGCGGATCGTCTCGAGGTCGTCCACACCGAGATCGTTGTCGGCCGATCGGCGGACGTCGCCCGCCAGGACGGCGAGCGATTCACAGAGACGCTCGCCGAACGCGTCCCGTCGTTCGTCCGCGACGGCGTCGCTTTCTTCGAGTACAGTGTCGAGGACGGCGTTCCCGTTCTCGGCCGTCCGAAACGCGTCGTGGCGGAAGAAACAGTAGAAGTATTTGAACGCGTTCGGGTCGTCCGCCGCGAGGACCGCCTCGAGATCGATCTCATAGGTGGAATCGAATCGGGTACCCGCGGCGTCGGTGTAGAGACGCCACCGTTTCCCGTCCGTGAGGATCCCCCAGCGTGCGGCCGTCTCCCGCAAGTAGACGGCCATCCGCGAGGTCGGGTTCTCGAAACCGCGGTCCCAGTCGCCCTCGTCGGCGGTATCGAACGACCGGCCCCACCGACGGACGTCCGCGACGGCGACTGCGTTCTCGAACGCAGTGTCCGTTTCATCCGGATCGGCTCGAGACGAACCGATGCGAGTCGCGTCCGCGGGCTCGGCGATCACGTAGTCAGGTCGTTGCCGTGGCCGATCGGTCGCCGTTGTGGATGCGGTGCGGTCGAGGGAAAACCCGAGTGTACGAAACAGCGGTCGGACGAGCTCCGCCTCGAGTTCCGCGGCGGTCATCGACGGGGCGTCGTCGCGCGTTCGCTCCCAGATTCGGCTCACCTCGTCGAGGACGGGCCGAACCTCGCGCTCGTCGAGATCCGTCCAGGCCGTCGTTTCGGGAAGCCGTTCCGTCAGATAGGCGTCGGAGAACAGACCGCGATTTGTCCAGTAGCTGGCTCGTGACACGATTGCCGATATTGTTGGTTCCGGTGGGGGATCGCTATCGAGACGACGTCCGCGTTTCCTGTTTGCGACAGCCGGCGAGACTCCCGGATGGGCCGGCTGCCTAGCAGAGACGAATACGAAGTCGGCGGTATTCGTTGCTCGCCAATTGACCGGCGATCCGTTCCGCTCTCGTCGTGTCCGAAATAATCAGCGACAATCACTTGAAGATACCGCCGCTGGCACGCCAAAACGAACGCAGGGAAAGCATAGAGGCTCGTTCGAAAGGCGTCACTCGAGACGATCCAGCACCGCGTCCCGCTCGTAGGAGAGCGACAACGAGCGCGAGCGGCCGCGACCCTCGATTTCTGCGTACTCGGTTTCGATTAACCCGAGATTCTCGAGTTTGGTGACGATTTCCGAGTAGCGCGTGTAGCCCAGATCGCTCTGATCGCGAAACGCCTCGTACACCTCGCCGGCCTGCTCGCCGTCGTTGCGGGCGATAACCTCGAGCAGTAGCTGTTCGGTATCGGCCAGTCCCGAAATCGACCGAGAGAGGTTGATGTACTTCGATTTCTCGTAGGCCTTTTCGACGTCTTCGCGCTCGACGGTCCGACTCGCTCGCATTTCGGCGTTCAACCCGGCGCGTCGGAGCAGGTCGATCCCGACGCGAAGGTCGCCGCCCTCGGCGGTGAGGTCGGCGACGTACTCGAGCGTCCCGCGCGAGATCACTCCGTCGTTGAACCCGCGGGCGACCCGCTCGTCGAGGATGTCGACGATCTCGGGCTGGTCGTAGACGGGGAAGTAGACGTCCTCGGGCCGGAAGACGCTCTGGACTCGCGAGTCGAGTTCCTCGATGACGTCCAGTTCGGGGTCGGAAGAGACGACGATGACGCCGATTTTCGCTCCCGGATACTCCTCGTGGGCGCGCAGCAACGAGTAGAGCGTGTCGGAGGCCTCGTTCTCGTAGAAGAGGTAGTTGACGTCGTCGAGCGCGACCACGAGCACGCGATCCTGCTCGACGAGTTTCTCGGCGATCTGGCCGAACAGCTTCTTGAACGAGATTCCCGATGACGGCGGTTCGTAGTCGAAGGTTCCCTCGAACAGCCGTGAGAACACCGAGTAGCGGGTCGCATTGACCTGACAGTTGACGCGGATGGTCCGCACCTCGCTCGTCTGCGCGCCGACCTCGTCGAACAGTTTCTGGATGGAGGTGGTCTTTCCCGTGCCGGGTGGACCGCGGACGGCCACGTTGAGCGGACGCGAGCCCCGAACCGCGGGACGAAGCGCGTACGTCAGGCTCTCGACTTGCGTCTCGCGGTGTTTGAACGTCTCGGGAACGTAGTCGATTTCGAAGACGTGTTCGTTTCTGAACACGGACTCGTCCCACGACAACATCCCCTCCTCGGGGTCGTCTGCCATTACTTTCACCACGCTGTCGAAGCTACTTAGTTGTTCGCCGAAAACGGGGCGTTTTGGCCCCCAGGTTGCTCAAACACGCGAATATCGGTCAGTCGAACTTCTCGAGCAGCCGATCGTAAAAACCCGGCTCCGGCTCTCCCGCGGGATCGCCACCGTTCGCGCGCGCCGGCTCGGCCCCGCCCGTCTCGGTTGCGAGTTTCTCGACGATCAACTCGGGCGTCGAGCGCGCGAGGTGGTCTTTCACCGGCGAGCGGTTGACCTTGAGTTCGCCGTCGACGAGTCCCACGGCCTCGATGCCGTCGACCGTCACGTCGAACGCGGCCATCTCGCTGATTTCGTCTGCGAGGTGAGAGACGAACACCGCCGTCGCCCCGTTTTCGTCGAGCGCCTCGAGGATGCCGGCGATGATCTTCGCCGAGGCACCCGGCTCGGTGATGCTCTCGAGTTCGTCGACGAGGACGAGCGAGCCCTCTCCGCCCTGGGCGAGATCCGCGAACTCGCGGACGGTCGACTCGAACGCGCCCGCGTCGAGCGTCCCCTGCGTTTTGGCGTGGTAGTGCAGATCGTCGAACCGGCGCAGTCGAACCCGATCCGCGGGGACGGGAAGCCCCATGTGGGCGAGGACGACGACGCTCGCGGCGAGATCGAGCAGCGAGGTCTTCCCGCCGCTGTTGACCCCCGAGAGCAGCGTAACGCCCGAAACGTCGTAGTCGACGGGATCGATCTCGGAGAGCGGTTCGTCGAGCAGCGGCGAGCGACCGGCGTCGATCGCGAACCCAGTCGCATCATCCGACGGCTCCTCGTCGGCCCAGACGAACGCGGGCATCGTACAGTCGAACTCGTCGGCGAACCGGGCGATCGCGAGTTCGACGTCGAGTTCGAGCGCGTCCCGGACGAGCCGCTGGGCGTCCGCGCGCTGGTCGGCCAGATCGGCCGCGAGCTCGCGCTTCAGTTTGCCCGCGCGTCGCTCCTTCGCCGCGGTCAGTTCCTCGCGCAGTCGGCTCACGGGGTTCTCATCGCGCTCGACCGGGAACGTCGGCTCGTCGCCGACGATCCGGCGGGCCATCTCGGCCTCGCCCGCATCGAGGTCGAGCGAGTCGATCAGGTGCTCGCGAGCCGCCGTGACGGCCGCGGCGTACTCGTCGGCCAGTTCCCGCGAGAGCAGCGAGTCGACGCCGGCCCCGCGCTCGACGAGCGAGAGGAGATCCGCCCCTTCGATCGTCACGTCCTCCTCGCGGATCGCCTCGCGCAGGTGGTCGTTCGCGACGCTTTCGGCCGTTCCGACCGCGGCGTCTAAGTCGTCGGCCGCCGTCGTCAGTCGGTCGAGTTCCTCGTCGCCGGCGACGGTGCCGTCCGACTCGAGCCGCGAGAGGCCGTCCTCCAGCGCGTCGAGGTCGCAGTCGGTCTCGAGGCCGGCGGTCCGGTGGACCTCGATCGCGGCGGCGATCCGGTCGCGATTGCGCGCGAAGAACGCGAGCGGCCGCTCCGGGACGACCTCGGCCGGCGTCTCGAGGGCGTCCGGTCTGACCTGGACGTCACCGTCGATCGTCACACCCGCGAACGACTCGTCGATCGCGATCACCGTCGAGTACCCTCTCGCGAGTTCGGCCAGTCCCTGGGCGTCCTCGACGATTTCGACGGAGAGTTCGGGGATCGCCTCGCGGGCCGCCGAGTACCGCTCTGCGTCCGTCGTCGCGAGACAGCGCTCGCGAACGCGCACGTCGCCCGGCTTCTCGAGCGGTTCGAGGCCTTCGAGCGCCGTGAGCGTGTCCGAATCGGGCTCGCGTTCGACCGCCTCGGTAGCGAACGCCCGGACCTCCTCGATGCGCGACCGTCGCGGGCTCGGGTAGATCGTCTCGAGCCGCTGGGCCGCGTAGTCGGTGACCGTCCGCGCGGTGAGCAGGGAGAGCAGTTCGCGGTAGATCTCGCGCGCTCGATCGGTCGCGAGGAAGCCGCCGGGATCGTCGTGTTCGAGTCGGATCGCGCCGCGCGCGATCCGGGCGGCTCGTCCCTGGGTGATACCGGGCGCGCTCGCGATCGTCGCGACGTCGCCTCGTCGGAGCGCTCGCTCCGGCTCGTCGAGTTCGGCCAGCGCCCGAGCGGTCTTTTCACCGACGCCCGGGATCGTCTCTAGGTCCATGCGTCTCGACCGACGTATCAAACCCGAGCGAGAAAAAGTTCCCGCCACCGGCCGTTGATCGACGGGAGACCAGTGCGGCGAGTCGCGTGCCTTGCGCGCTCCGGCCGGTCCGTTTTCCCGTCGCTCTGCCAAGGACAAGTATGCCACTCAAGAAACTACTCGGCTCGAAAGCGACCCGGTCGCTGACGGTCGTCTCAGTGCTTGCGGAGGCGAAGCGAGCGTTCACCCGCGGAAAGCGAACCCGCGGACTCGTGTTGCTCGGCATCGCCGCGCTCGCCTGGAAGTGGACGATTATCGGCCTGGCCGCACAAGGTGTCGTCAAGGTGCTCCGCGGTGGTCGATCGCCGTCCTCGAGTCCGGCGTAGGTCGACGGGGAGAGGTGGGTTCGACGCAGTATCGTCACCGGCCGAGCGTTCGACACTGTTTTTCGCCGCCGCCACGTACGATCAGTCGATGACGCAGCCGACGATCGCCGTCGTTCGCAACGAGGTCGATTCCGATTGTGCGTACCACTGCGATGCGATCGCGGCCAATTTCGCGAACGGTCGCGAAGTTGACTATCCTGCAGGAGAGCGGCCGGATCTCGACGCCATCGACGGCGTCGTGCTTTCCGGCAGTACCGCGGGCGTCTACGAGGCCGACGAGCGGCCCTGGATCGACGAGCAGAAGGGGCTCGTTCGGGAGTTAGTCGACCGCGAAATTCCCACGCTCGGCGTCTGTTTCGGCCACCAGATCGTCAATTCGGCGCTGGGCGGCACGGTCGAACACGTCGAGTCGAACTGCCGACCTGTCGAAATCGAGTTCGCCGACGAGCCGCTGTTCGACGGCGTCTCGCCGGTCGTCCCCGTCGCCCACGGCGACGTCGTCACGGACGTCGCGGACGACATGGACGTGATCGCCTCGGCGGACTATTACCCCGCCTTCGCGACCCGACACCGAAGCGCGCCGCTGTGGACGGTCCAGTTTCACCCCGAACTCACCGCCGCCCACCGCGAGCGCCTCGTGGACGGCTTCGACTGGACCGACGGCGAACACGGATTCGGGGACATGAACACGACTCGCATGTTCGAGAACTTTTCATCGATCGTCGAGCGCCACCGATAACCGCACGCGTCACGGTAGATCGATCCAGTTTCGACGAGCCGATCACTGGCTGATATGAGAGAAAACCAGCGGAATCAGAATTGAGGCGGCTTACTCGTCGACGATCGTCACCGAGTCGCCGACCTGCAGCGAGGCCCCGCGGTCGGCCTCGTCGACTCGAGCGATTAGCATGAGCGTGTAGTAGTGATCGAACGCGTCCTCGTCAGCCCACTCCGGGAACGTGTTTCGGCGCTCGCCGATGAACTGGGATTTGAACTCGGGCGTGGGCTCGCCGGTGTCGGGGTCGCGCTGCGGGACGACACACCGCCCGCACGGTGTCACCCCCTTGAATCGGACGCCACCGATCTCGAACGCCGGCGCGCCCTCGCCAACGAACCGGTCCTCCCAGAACGCCGGCACGCCCGACACCTCGACGTTCGCCCGCATCCGACGGCGCACGCTATCAGCTGTCAGCCCCTCGAACCAGGACGCGACGGTCTCGAGCGTGCCGGTGCTGATGACCGACGGGCCCATCTCGCGCCGATCGACGAAGCCGAGCGAGCGATCGCGTTCGAGCGTCACTGCCGCGTCGAAGAACTCGCCGAACCAGGCTTCGGCTCGCTCGCGTCCCTCGTCCGTTCGGAGGGCGAACCGAAGACGCTCGCCGTCAAACTCGACGACGAGGTCGCCCGTCTCCGGCTCGTAGTCGGTTCCGAGGTCGTGGACTCGCTCGCTTCGCTTTCCGTTGATTACGTCCTCGCCGTCGAAGAGGGCGAACTCCCGGTCGTGCGCGAGCGTCCCGCCGTCTCGGATCGTCGTCTTCTCGAGCTCGATGCCATCGAGCCCCTTCACCGGATACGCGGTGAGGCGTTCGAGTCGTGCCATTGTGTGCCCGTTCTCGTCGGATCACCTATAGGATACCGTTCGGCGCAGATCTGGCGAGGTGCGACCAGCGGAGCCCGATCGACCGGACCGGCCAGTGTCGAACCGAGGGGAACAGTATATGTGATTGTGTCCCACTTTTTCGAGCATGATCGACAATCGCACGCAGATCGGCGGGGAGCCGGATCGAGAGCTTGCGCTCGACTGCCTCGTCGCGGGCATCGAAGCGGCCGAACCGGAGACGGTGATCCCCAATTCGATCGCAATCGAGGGCGAGACGCTACGCATCGAGGACGAGGCGTACGACCTCGGAGCGCACAGTCGCCTCGTTGTGATCGGCGGCGGGAACGCGGCCGCAGCGGTCGCGAGCGCGCTCGAGGACGTCCTCGGTGATCGGCTCGACGAGGGCGTCGTCGTCACCGACAATCCCGTCGGGACGGACCGGGTCGAAGTGTTACCGAGCGACCATCCCGTTCCGAGCCAGCGCGGCGTCGAGAGCACGCAGGAACTCCTCCGGGTCGCCGACGATGCGTCGGCGGACGACCTCGTGCTCGCGATCATCACCGGCGGCGGCAGCGCGGTGCTCCCGGCCCCCGCAGCGGGCATCGACCTCGAGGATCTGAAGGCGACGACGGAGGCGCTACTGGCCTCGGGCGCGACGATCCACGAGATCAACGCCGTTCGAAAACACCTCTCGGCGATCAAAGGCGGTCGACTCGCCGACGCGCTCGCGCCGGCGACGGTCGCAGGAATCGTCTTCAGTGACGTCGTCGGAAACGACCTCGAGGTTATCGCGAGCGGGCCGCTCGCACCGGATAGCTCGACCTACGAGGACGCCCAGCACGTTCTCGAACGGTACGACGTCGACGTTCCCGATGCCGTGACGACCCGACTCGATCGAGGGGCCGCAGGCGAGGTTTCGGAGACGCCGACGACCGACTCGTCGGTTTTCGAAACCGTCCGCCAGCACGTCCTCGCGGACGGAAACACGGCGCTCGCGGCCGCCGCGAGCGTCGTCGCCGAAGGCGGGTACGAACCGCTGATTCTCAGCTCCCGAGTGCGAGGCGAGTCCCGCGAGGCGGCGAAGACGATGGCCGCCATCGCCGAGGAGATCGCGGCTACCGGAACGCCGCAGGAACCGCCGACGGCGCTGCTGTCGGGCGGCGAGACGACGGTGACGATACGGGGCGACGGAACCGGCGGGCCGAACCAGGAGTTCACGCTGAGCGCCGCGCTCGAGTTGACGGCTCCCGAGGTGACCGTCGCGAGCGTCGATACGGACGGCATCGACGGCAACTCGGGTGCTGCGGGCGGTATCGCGACGCCGGAGTCGATTCCCGCTGATTCGGCGGCCCAAGCGGCACTCGACGACAACGACGCGGGCGGGTTTCTGGACGACCACGATGGGCTCATTATGACTGGGGCAACGAGCACGAACGTCAACGATCTGCGCGTGGTGCTCGTCCCGAATCGCGAGTAAACGGGAAACGCCTCGGTCCGGCGCGAGTCGGGTACGCTTTTCACCCCTGCAGCCAATAGGCATCTCAGACAGCTATAACGATGAGCGCCACCTTAGACGAGCGAGATATCGACATTCTGTTCGCGATCGCCGAAAACCACTCCGTGAGTACGGAAACGATCCACGAAGCGACCGACATTCCGAAATCGACCGTCCACTACCGCATCCAGAGTCTCAAAGAGGACGGAGTGATCGTCAACGACCTGTTCGAACTCGACAGGGAGAAGATCGGACTCGGGATCACGGTCATCTCGGAAGTGTGGGCCGAGTACGGCGAGGGCTACCACGAGGAGATCGGGCGGAAACTCTCGGAGATCGAAGGGGTGAACCAGGTGTATTTCACGATGGGGGACACCGATTTCGTCGTCATCGCTCGGCTCACCTCGCGGGACATGGTCGAAAAACTCGTCGAAGATTACGAGTCGATCGACGAGATCAGCCGAACGAGTTCGAAGTTCACGATCACGACGATCAAAGAGGGGATGGGAATCACGGCACTGAACGACTACAGCACTGAGACGATCCAGGACGCACAGGGGGTAGAGACCGATTCCGGCGCGGATGAGTAAGGCCGGAATCGGTCGTCGCCGTCGTCCGATCGAGCGGACGGGCAGTCCAACGAACGTGTGACGATGCAATCGTGCCAACGTTTTTGCAGGTAGTCCGAGAAACTCGAGTATGCTCCGAATCCTCGTCTCCCGACTTCGTGAGTGGATCTCCGTCGAGGACGCCGACGAGCGGATCGAAGGCTCCGGTGAGGCGATCGTTTCGCCCCAGCACCGGCGATCGGTGGAGGCGGAGAGCGAACTCGAACGACTCGAGGAGTACGCTGACAAAAACCGACCCGACGAGCCTTGACATCCTCCACACGGCTGAAGCCGTGGGATTCCCCGTTGGATATTGTGGTTTACGACGTGATCTGTTCTTGAGGTGCAAACGCACCAGTTTCCTTGTCAAACAGGAACGTCGATGGCTGTGCCAACCAGCCGTTACTCCTATCTCCCCCATCACAGGCAAGACTCGGAGATACTTGTTGTCGAATGTTCTCTGCACCGTTCACGTCCGCGTTCGCCACCATTCCGCAGTCATCGCACACGTACAAGCCGCGTTCAACACGGTTTGCGTTGCGCTTGCGACCACAACACGAACACGACTTCGACGTATCTCGCTCGGACACTTCTTTGACCGTGATGCCTTCCATCTCGGCCTTGTATTCAAGCAGGTCGGTGAAGCGATCGAACGCCCACGAATGCAAGTCGAGGTTGCCGTGCGTACCCCATTCCTTTGAGTCGCCGTTCTCCGCATCTTCGCGGATACCGGAGAGGTTACCCACCACAATCGTTCCAACCCTCTCCTCAACGCACCGCTCGACGATGTGCTTTGAGAGGGTGTGGAAGTAGTGGGTGCGGCGAGCCGACTTCGTCTGATGCAACCGGTTCGCTTGCTTGGAGTCGGCGTCGTCACACCGGGCAATTCGCTTGCTGAAGTAGTAGTCGTCCTGTTTCAGGCAGTTCAGCGGGTACAACTCGGCATGGCCGTCTTCGTAGGCGAGTGCGGCGAAGTTGTTGATGCCGAGGTCAACACCCACGGTGTTCTCACCCGGTGCTTCGGACACTTCGACCTCGACGTTGCACACGAAGTGGAGTTCCCACTCCTCGCCAGTCCAGACCGCCCGTACCTGTTGGACGCTCTCGACTGTGGAAAGATCAACGTCGGGTCGGGTCTGGTACTCACAGAGAGTGAAGTCCGACCAGTATTCCTTGAGGTTCGACCCTTTCGAGAGTTGAACGCGGTCGTATTGGGTGTCGAGTTTGAAACCAGCGGCTTTGAACGTGACCGTGCTTCGCGGGTGGTCGTCGCCGTGTTTGCGGTAGCCGGGCGGGTTCGCGTTCGTGTCTCCGTTGCGTCGTTTACCGTACCAGCTGTTGAACGTCCTCAGAAATCGGAGATTTCTGATGGGCTGCGCAAGAGCTTCGCTCTTGCGAACGCCTCAGCGAGTTCTTGAAGGACTCGCTGTGCTCAATGAGCGAAGCTCATTGGCATCACGAGACGGCTCGCCGTCTCGAACGAACTTGACTGAGAATGGAGGTCATCGTAGCGTTCGTGTGACTTGAGGTAGGCGGTGAGTTCGTCGTGTTCAGGGATGTAGTCGATTTCGTCCCAGACACGACTGATTGTCCACCGTCCGACGTTCCAAAGTTTACTGGCGGCGAACCCGAGCGAGTCAAGGTCGTCAGACACCTGTTGCTGGTTCCTGATGGAAGCAGTGTAGGTGCGAGTGACGACCTGTTTCGCCATACGTAACATATGTAGAGAAACCTACTTGAAAGTATGGATCGTGCAACGTGGAATATCCGGCTTGTTGTGAAACGTGGACTGATTCAGCAGTGACGGCTTCATCCGCACGGCTAAAGCCGTGGGCTTTCGCCTGTACTTTCTGTAATCGACCTCGGTTGTCGATTCCGCGGCGTCGGAAGTGAAGGGCTTATGTGCGGAGCGGCGACACTCTCGGGTAATGATTCCCGGGGCGAGCGAGTACGGCGTCGACGTCAGTATCGACGACGCGGCCATTGACGAGCTACTGACTGTCGACCCCGCCGATGTCGACGCTCCGCCGGCGCTAACGTTCGCCCGAAACGTCTTCGTGCCACTGACGACGGCGTGTCGGTACACCTGCACCTACTGCACCTACTTCGACCCGCCAGGACAGGCCTCGTTGCTCTCGCTCGAGGAGGTCCGAGACATCTGTCAGCGCGGAGCCGACGCCGGCTGTACGGAGGCGCTGTTCACCTTCGGCGACGACCCCGACGAGCGCTACACCGAACTCTACGACCAGCTCGACGAGTGGGGTCACGATTCGATTCACACCTACCTTCGGGATGCCTGCGAGGTCGCACTCAAGGAAGGGCTCCTGCCCCACGCCAATCCCGGTGACCAGACTCGCGAGCAGATGGAGACGGTGGCGGACGTCAACGCGAGCATGGGCGTGATGCTCGAGTCGACGGCCGCGGTCGACGCTCACGCTGGCCCGCGCCGGAAGGAGCCGGGCCAGCGGCTGCGGACGATTCGGAACGCCGGCGAACTCGACGTGGCGTTTACGACGGGCATCCTCGTCGGTATCGGGGAAACCTGGCGCGACCGCGCCGAGAGCCTGCTTGCCATCGCCGAGATGCACGACCGGTACGACCACATCCAGGAGGTGATCGTCCAGCCGGTCGTGAACAACGAGCGCTGGGACGACGGCTCGCCCGACGTCGAGACGATGCGGCGGGTAACGGCGATGGCTCGCGCCGCGCTTCCCGAGGAGGTCTCGGTACAGGTGCCGCCGAACCTCGCGCCCGCTCGAGAGCTGATCGACTGCGGAGTGGACGATCTGGGCGGAGTGTCCCCCGTGACTGACGATCACATCAATCCCGAGTATGCGTGGCCCGCCCTGCGAGAACTCGAGGAGATCGCTGACCACGCCGGCGTCCCGCTGGGCGAGCGCCTGCCGGTGTACGAGCGGTTCCTGCCGGCTGACCTCCGAACCGACGAGTTCGACGGCGTGCCGGCCGAGGGGACCGGCGACGACGATGCTTCCGGCCGCGAGTGGATCTCGCCGGCGATCCGAGACGCGCTGACGGCCGACGACGAGGCTGGGAAGCGGTATCGGCGCGTGCTCGAGTCGCAACCGTAACGGCAGAACGCTTTTGCAGCTGTAAATCGGATTTTACGACATGGCGAAGATGATCCGTGTCCCCGACGAGTACCACGCCTGGGTGAAAGCGCACAATCGGGACGACGAGACGATGTTCGAGACGCTTCGCCGATTAACACGTGAGCCCGATCCCGAGGCGCTCGCCGGAATTCTGACATCCGAAGAGGTTGAAGACGCACGGCAGGCCGCGGAGCGCTTCGGTGGACGCGACAATGAGCGATTGAAACGAGCGCGGGAGGCGTTCGAGGAGTGATTCTCGATACGTCATACCTCTTTGATCTCATGGACGGGTCTTCAGCGGCGATTCAGCAAGGACACGACCTCACAGGACGAGGCGAAGTGCAGTGGCTACCGTCGCCGGTCGTTGCCGAAGTATACTACGGTGTTGCGTACACGAAAAGTGAGGACGAGCGGCGACGAGTACAAAATGCACTGCTCGGATACCCAAGGGTCGATGTTGACGAAGAAATCGCACGCACAGCCAGTCGGTTGCTCGCGGAAGCCGACAAACAGGCCGGTGGAAACAGCGGTGTCGAGACAAACGATGCATACATCGGCGCGGTCGCAGATATCCTCGATGACGCCGTCCTGACGGGCAACCCCTCGGACTTCGAGACACTGGGTGTCGCCGTCGAGACGTACTGATCAGTACTGGTCAGTTACTCCCGTTCGCCGGCACCGAGCGCCGCCTCGCCGACCTTCTCGTGGCCCTCGATGACCTCCTTTCCACCCATGTACGGCCGGAGCGGTTCCGGAATCGTCACCGTGCCGTCCTCGTTCTGGTAGTACTCGAGGATCGCGACCATCACGCGAGGCAGCGCGAGCCCGGAGGCGTTCAGGGTGTGGAGATACTCCGCCGACTCGTGGCGCTCGGGCCGGTAGCGCAGGCCGGCGCGCCGGGCCTGGAAGTCCTCGAAGTTCGAGGCCGAGGAGACCTCGAGCCAGCGGCCGCCCTCCTCGGGGCCGTCCTCCATGTCGTCGCCGGGGGCCCAGACCTCGATGTCGTAGGTTTTCGCGGAGGCGAAGGTCAGATCGCCGGTACAGAGCTCGAGAATGCGGTAGGGAAGGCCGAGTTGCTGGAGGACTGCCTCGGCTTCGTCGAGCAGACCCTCCAGTCGGTCGTAGCTCTCCTCGGGTTCGACGAAGTTGACGAGTTCGACCTTGTTGAACTGGTGAACGCGGACGATGCCGCGGGTTTCGGTGCCGTGCTCGCCGGCCTCGCGCCGGAAGTTAGGCGTGTAGGCCTGATGTTTGAGCGGGAGATCGTCCTGTAAGAGGATGTCGTCTGCGTACATGTTGGTGACGGGCACCTCCGCCGTGGGGCAGAGCCAGAGGTCCTCGTCGTCGTATTCCTCCTCGTTGTCCCCGCCGAGTCGGTAGGCGTCGTCGGCGAACTTCGGCAGCTGGCCGGTACCGCGCATCGACGCGCTTTTGACGGGAATCGGCGGGAAGAGGTCGACGTAGCCCTGCTCGCGGTGGATATCCATCATGAACTGCACCAGCGCGTGCTCGAGTCGCGCACCGTCGCCCTTGAGGAAGTAGAAGCCGGAACCGGTCGTCTTGGCGGCGCGTTCCTCGTCGATGATGTCGAGTTCCTCGCCGAGTTCGTAGTGGGGCGTAACCTCCTCGGGGAGGTCGTGGGCCTTGTCGAAGCCCCAGCGGCGATCCTCGACGTTGTGGCGCTCGTCGATGCCGAGGGGGACGCTCTCGTGGGGGATCTGGGGAACCTCGAGCAGGCGTTCCTGCAGTTCGTCCTGAAGCTCGCCGGCTTCGGCCTCGACGTCTTCGATCTCCTGTTTGAGCTCTTTCGACTGTTTGATCGCTTCGTCCTTTTTCTCTTGTTTGCCGTCGGCGACGAACTTGCCGATCTTGGTCGTGATCTCGTTTCGCTCGTGGCGTAGCTCGTCGCCGCGGGCTTTCAGTTCCCGCCACCGTTCGTCGATTTCGATGATCTCGTCGAGGTCGACGTCCGCGCCTCGGTTCTCGAGGGCGTCGCGCACCTCGTCGGGGTTCTCGCGCAGGTAGGTCCGGTCGATCATTGGCCGTGGATTCTGTGTCCCCGGCCAAAACCGTGTCGGAAGTCGTCGTTTCGTGCGTTCGACGAGCGAATCGGGGTGACGAGGTGGATTCGGCGGGAAACGTTTTTTTCGACGGGGACCGCTGGTTCGAGTATGGACCCGCTCGAGGGCGAAGCGTCGTCGGCATCGGTCGAGTACGAGCCCAGAACCGTCAAGGACGTGCTCGTCGAGATGAAAGACACCGCAGAGCTGTTGATCGACCTCTCGTACTCGGCGGTGCTTCACCGCAACGAGAACCTCGCACGCGAGGTGCTTCGGCTCGAAGAGCGGATGAACGTCCTCGAGCTTCGGGCGAGGATGAGTCTGATGATGGCCGTCAGAAACCCGGACGATGCCGAAGAGCTCGCACCCGTTCTCGGTATCGTCGCCGCAACTGACGACATCAGCGACGCCGCCGGGGATATCGCAAAGATCGTCCTCGAAGAGATGGGGCTTCCCGAGGCGATGCGAGCGGCCTTGCCCGAGGCAACCGAAACGCTCGTCCGCGGCGTCGTCGACTCGAACTCGGCGTACACGGGTCGGACGCTCGTCGACATCGATCTCGAGTCCGAAACTGGCGTCCGCGTCATCGCGCTTCGACGCGGCGACGAGTGGCTCCTCAACCCCGGCCCGGAGACGACTATCACGAGCGAGGACGTCGCGCTCCTCCGCGGTCCCGACTCGGCGATCGGCGAGGTCTACGAGGATCTGACGGCTGAGCCCTACGAGACGCCGTCGATAGACACGCCCGGAATCCCGGATCTCGAGCGAGCCGTCGATACGATCGTCCACATGAAGAACCTCTCAGAGCTGGCGGTCGATCTGGCCTACAGCAGCATCCTCTTCGACAGCGCCGAACTCGCCGAGGAGGTTCGGAACCTGGAGGTCGAGGTCGACGCCATGCAGTCGCGCTTCGAAGCCTGGACGCTCCGGGCCGCGGCCGACGCCGATGACCCAGTCGCGCTGCGGGGACTGATCCGACTGGGAACCAGCACGGAGGTGATCAGCGACGCAGCGATCGACATCAGCGAGGGGGTCCTCCGTGATCTCGACGTCCACCCCGTCGTCCAACTCGCCGTCCAAGAGAGCGACGAGATCATCACTCGCGTCGAGATCGAAGCCGGCAGCGACCTCGACGGCACCGCGGTCACCACGGGCGTCCCGGACGCGGACTCGACCATGTCCGTCATCGCGATCCGCCGCCCCGGCGAGGGGTGGCTGCTGGTCGGCGACTCCGATGCGACGCTGCAGGCCGGTGACGTCCTCATCTCGAAAGGAACACGAACGGCTGCGGACGCGTTCGACGCGCTTTCGGCGGGGTAATCGGACCTCGGTTCTCTTCGATCGGCCGTAACGTACTGGTTACCGAACCGGCATTTCGACTTCGTCCGAATTATCCATCGATTCAATTCACTTCAGAAATATAAGGGTATCATACCACCAGGGACCGTCAGCTAACTGTCGTATACTTTTGCGTCTCGTCGGTGGCGCTGGTGCCATGCGTTCGACTCGGCCACGGGTGTTGCTGCTCGACGGCGACTACGACACGTCGCTCGTCATCGCGAGGGAACTCTCCGAGGATCTCGGAGCGACGATCGTCGGAACCGGAACGACGCAGTATAGTCGGCTGCTCCGGTCGGCACACTGTGATTACACGGCCGTCGTTCCGCCGCCGACCGACGAGGCCCACCCCGGGACACTCCGCTCGCTGATCAGAACATATCGCCCAGACATCGTGCTTCCGGTTGGGTACGAGTCGACGGCCAGCGTCGACTCGATCCGAGACGACATTCCGTCCACCGTCTCGCTCTGTCTTCCCACCTCGGACTCGTTCCGGACCGCCGTCGACAAGGCGGCGACGTTGAGCCACGGCCGCCGGATCGGACTCGAGACGCCGACGGACTACTCGGGACTCGCCTCGGACCTCGATGCGGATGGCAGGCCGCCGGTCGGGGACCTGCTTCCGTTTCCGGTCTTCCTCAAGGCGCGACGAGAGAACGGGCAGGCGGCGACGGCTCCCGTTGAGGACCCCGACGTGTTCTGGTCGACCTACGATCGGATCGCGGCGAGCGCGCCGGAAGGCGACGTCCTCGTCCAGGAGTACGTCGACGGCTCGGATTCGACCTACGGCTGTGGCGTGCTCTGTCTCGACAACGAGGTCGAACTCGTCTGCACCCACGAGGAGCGCAGGTCGGTGCCGCGCCACGGTGGCAGCGGAACGCACCTTCGACTGTCTCGCGAGTCTGACCTCGAACGCCAGGCAACGCGGTTACTCAGCGAGATCGACTGGCACGGCGTCGCGCTGGTCGAGTTCAAGCGTCGACGAGACGGCACGCTCGTCCTGATGGAGATCAACCCGAAGTTCTGGGCGTCCTATGCGCTGGCAAGTGGGTTCGACTATCGGTTCGCATCGACGCTCGTCGGTGCGGAACTCGGGCTCGAGGTGGAGCGTCCGATCGGCGAGCCCAAAGCGCGCGGTGAGATGGTGTTCCCGCTCCGGGAGCTGAAGTTTCAGCTCGAAAACCGCGACGAAGCGTCGGTTTCGGAGCTCGTTCGGATGGTCTGTTCTCCGGGGGCAGCCTGGGACGTCGACCGTCGCGACCTCGGTGCTTGGCTGACGCCGCCGGCGACGCTCGTGCGGAAACTGCCGACGGTCGAGAGTGAACGGGGCGAGTTCGGCGCGGTGCCACGGGGTGAGTCGCATGGATAGTATGGGATCGTCGTCCGCTGAACGGACCGGGGAGGGTCGGTCGGTGAGCGAGTTTGTGACGCTTCGACGCCTGTGCCGGCAGACGCTCGCGTACGCAAGCGAGCGCGACTACACAGGCTGGGACTACGCGGACGGGCTGAGCAGCGAGTTCGTCCGCTCATTGCCCGTCGAGCACAAGTTCGTCAACCTCGCCGTCCAGGAGACGATCAAGCGAGCGCCGGTCAACCTCCGGTCGCTCTTTCGCGTCGAGCAGCGGCGCAACTACAAGGGGGCGGCGCTGTTCGCGATGGCGAACCTCGACTGCTACGCTCTCAGCGGCGAGGACCGCTACGCTCGCGAGGCCAAAACGCTCCTCGAGTGGCTGCTCGAGGAACAGAACGACTGGTGCAGCGGCTTCGGCGGCGGCGGTCACCGACACCCGCTGCAGGATCTCTCGAGCGACACCGCCTCGACGCCGGGTGCGGTCTCAGGCGTCGTCTCGACGGCCTACGCCGTCCAGGCGCTGTTACAGGGCGCAGACGTCCTCGACGAGCCGCGGTACGCGTCGGTCGCGCGGACGGCGAACGAGTTCGTCTTCGATGATCTGGCGTACACGGAGATCGAGGAGGGTGCCCGGATCAACTACACGGCCTGGCGAGACGGTCGGGAGGGGTCGGAGTCGTACACGCTGAACGCGAACGCGA
This sequence comes from Natrialbaceae archaeon A-arb3/5, assembly GCA_046614585.1. GTDB lineage: Archaea > Halobacteriota > Halobacteria > Halobacteriales > Natrialbaceae > JBKKHI01. Next base: position 647,219 of record JBKKHI010000001.1, read on the forward strand.
TCGGCGCTCGGCTCTTGATCGACCTCTACAATAGGTTCGGCGACGAGCGACTGCGCGAGGCGTCGACGGCGATCCTCGACTACGTCGCGGCCAAGCAGACGGCCCTCGGTGGGTGGATGTACACCGATCCGCCGACGGCATCGCACCTCTCGATGGACAGTTTCCACAACGGGTTCATCGTCGAGTCGCTCCTGCGCTACCACGAGGTGACCGGAACGGACCGGTACCGGCCTACGCTCGATCGCGCGATGGCGTTCTATCGGGAGCGGCTGTTCGACGGCGGCGCACCGCGGTGGGACGAATCGAGCACCTATCCACGGGATATTCACGCGGCCGCACAGGGCATCATCGTCTTCTCGGAGGTTGGTGATTTCGAGTTCGCTCGAGAGATCATTGACTGGACGCGAGACGCGCTGTACGCCGGCGACGGCCAGTTCTACTACCAGAAACGGCGGTGGTACACCAAGCGATTCACGCTGATGCGGTGGTGTCAGGCCTGGATGGCCTACGCGCTCTCGACGTATCTCACGCGGCGAAACGAGCGGGGAGTGGACGCGTACTAAGCCGGCGCGCCCGAAAACGGCGTTACGCTTCGCTGCTCAGGTCCGCGTCGACGCGAACCTCCGAGTCGGTGATCGTCTTGATGTTGTCGCTCGGAATCTCGAGGTCGTCCTCGCCGGCACCGCCGCGTCCGAGGCTCTGGATCCACGCGTTCGTGAGGCTCGGTTCGGGATCGACGTAGGCGATCTGCTCGACGGGGTCAACTTCGGTGACGATACCGATCTGCTCGCCCCTGACGTCCATCAGAAACTTCCCTTCGTCTTCTGTTGAGAGGACTGACATCCTACTCCAAGAGAGTTTGTTCGGCGATAAGTAACTATTGATAGCGATATGAACGCTTTTAGTTACACGCTACGACGGAGAGAGATCGACGCCCTAACGCCGTATAACAGTATTTTGGTGCAATTTCGAGAAAAAGAGAGATGTCCACCGCGAGAAACGAGTTCGTAATTATATACGCCATTCCCGAACCGACCTCTAGATGGGGCTCGACGTCCGCCGCCTCGACAGCATCGACGAGGCGAACCGAAACCAGTGGAACAACGTCGTCGAACAGTCCGACCTCGGCTGTGTGTATCATCGCTACGAGTGGCTTCGAGCGATCGAAGCCGGCCTCTCTCACGAGCCGAAACACCTCCTGGTTTCGAAGAAGGGAAACCCGATCGCGCTGTTTCCGAACTTCGTCACCGAACTCGGCCGGATCAACCGGCTGAGTTCGATCAGACCCGGCTACGGCGGGCCGATAACGATGACCGAAGAGGAGGAAGCGCTCGAACTGCTTCTCGACTCAGTGGGGGACCTCTGTACTGGTCGCATCCTGTTCAACGAACTCAGAGTCTACGACCAGAACTACGTCCGGTATCACGACCTGCTCGAAACGAGGGGGTACCGACCGACGATCCTCTCGTGTCGGTTCACGCTCGATCTCACCCGCGGCTGGGACGACCTGTTCGACGAGATGGACAGCGAACGGCGGCGCGGGATCAGACGCGGCCACGACTACGACTTCGAGGTCGTCGAGGAGGAGGTCACCGAACGCGCGCTTGCCGCGTTTCACGACGACTACGAGACGGTGGCCGACCGCGTTGGGCTTCCGACGCTTCCGCAGTCGTTCTTCCGCGAACTGAGCGAATTTCGCGACCGTCTACTGCTGTTTTCGCTCCGGGTCGACGGCGGTCGACAGGGCATGTACGCCTACCTGCTGGATGAAGAACAATCCACGCTCCAGCACCTCTTTACGGCCGTCACGGAGGACCACTTCGAGTACCACGCGCCGGAACTGCTCCACGAGCACGCGATCAAGTGGGGCATCGACGAGGGGTACGAGACGTACGAACTCCGAGGCTCGCCGCCGGACTTCAGAAACGGCGTCTTCCGGTTCAAGGAGTACTTCGGCGCGGAGACGATCCCGCTGCTCGTCTACGAGCGCGGCTTCCCGTCGCCGGCACTGCCGGTGTTGAACGCGGGCCGATCGCTCTCCCGGCGGCTCGAGTCCTAATCCCGTGTCGCGACGCTGGCACCTGCGCTGCGGACTGAGACCGCGCTCTCGGCAATCGCCCGCGCGGTGAACGCGAGGTTTCGTTTGGCCCGATTGAGCGCCCATCGCTTCCACCGCTCGCCGTACGGGATGAACTGACTGACGTCGTGTTCGAGCGCGAGTTCTCGCTGTGCCACCGGCCGAACTCCCATCAGCATCTGGATCTCGAAATCGGTGCCGTGTCGGTCGGCCAGCGTCGCCGCGCGCTCGATCATCGCCGGGTCGTGCGTCGCGACGGCGAGTCCCTCGTCGAACCGTTCGAACGCGTCTTCGAGTCGGTTCCGGTACGCCTGATCGATACGCTCGGGGTCCGTGTAGGCGATGCCGTCGGGTCGATCGTACGCGCCGCCCTTGACGAGGCGGACGCTCGTGGGCGTCTCTGCAAGCCGCGCGAGGTCGTCGCGGGTGCGGTGCAGGTCGGCCTGGACGCAGACGCCAACGGAACTGCCGTGCTCGGCCGCGAGGTCGGTGGCGGCCGCGAGCGTCGGGTCGACGGTCGGGTGTTCTTCCATGTCGAGCCAGACGGCGATGTCCCGCTCGACGGCGTGGGCAACGACCTCGTCGAGCAACTCCCGAAAAACGGAGTAGCCGCTTTCGAGTCCGAGTTGGGTCGGCTTGATCGAGATTGCGGCGTCGAGTCCGGCGTCGGCGAGGTCGTCGAGTAACAGTCGGTACGCCGCAGCGTCCGCATACGCCTGCTCGCGCTCGCGGTGGTGTGATCCGAGTCTATTGAGCATCGGGACGAGTCCGTCCGTCTCGCAGTGACGGGCGTACTCGACCGCTTCGGCCGCGGTCTCGCCCGCGATGAAGCGGTTCGCGACGGGTGGGAGCATGCCACGATGAAAGACTGTAACAATATTAGTTAGGCTGACGTTTCCTCTCGTCCAGCCTTGCCTAGAACCCGAGAACGAGCGCGGAGACGCCGATGAAGATGACCATGCCGAAGACGTCGACGACGTTGGTGACGATCGGGATCGTCGTGTCGTCAGGGTCGATCCCCAGCCGGTAGGAGCCGTAGGTCGCGAGGAAGCTGAAGACGATCGCGATCACGGCGACGGACATCCCGCTGACGAGCGAGATTATGAGCAGCGTCGACAGCGGCAGGGTCGAGCCGATGACGATGCCGAGTACGTACGCGCCGACGGCGAGCGCGGTGAAGATCGTCGCCGCGAGCGCGAGGATCGCACCCACGTTCGCCCACAGCACTCGATCGGTGGGATCGAGCTCGGTCGTGCCGAGGTGAAATCGGGTCGAGAGGCGCGAGCTCAAGATCGCGCCGAGGTTGCCGCCCATGTCGACCATCGTCGGCACCATCACGGCGAGGATGGCGTACTGTTCGAGCAGCTCCTCGGCGCTTTCGAGGGTGATCCCGGCCCAGAGGACGATGATCGAGAGGACGACGAGCAGCGGGAACATGTTGGTGACGATACGCTTCCAGTTCCACGTGCCGAGCGAGCCGCCACCGCCGGTGACGACCATCAGACGATCACCTCGACGAGGCCGATCGAGAACAGCATGAAGAGCATGCCGAAGATATCACCGAGCGTGGTGACGATCGGTCCGACGAGGTTGTCGGGGTCGTAGCCGTGCTTGTAGCCGAGGAAAATCAGCGCGAGCAGGCCGCCGATGAGGACGACCGAGGTCAACACGCCCGCGATCAGCATGATGCCGACGAGTTCGTACAGGGCCGCAACTTCCCAGCCGATCAGGAGCAGTGCACCCCACGTGACGACGCCGATGACGATCGAGATGCCGATACCGTTGACGAACGACGCGAGCACGGCGTTGACGAGACGGTCGTCCCACGAAAACTGCGGTTCGATTAGTCCCTGGTGGAGGCCGCTCGAAATGCGGCCGCCGAGCGCGCCGTAGACGTTACCCCGGGTGGCCAGAAACACGGGAACCATCACGAGGAGTCCGGGGAACCGCTCGACGCTTTCGATGATTCCTTCGAGGACAAGCCCAGCGAACAGTCCGCCGCCGAGCGCGATAAGCAAGATTGGTATCGCTTCCCGATAAATATTCCAGAAATCACGCCGAACGCTCATATCAGTGAATCACCCAGTCGGTTGTTAAGCTTACCGGGAGCAGTCGCCGCAATGAACGGTGCCAACCAGCCCGGTCGATTCGGCTTCGGCGATCGGTTGGGCTGTTGAGACACACCGCGGGGGGAGTATCTTCTGGGTTGGTGACGTGTCGCATGAGGAGCAGGCCCATAATTAGCATTAATGAGAAAATATTTTAGATATATCTAATAATTTCGCAGCGTATGCTGGATACGAACAACAGCAGTCGATACGGTACCGATACAGCAATCGCTGACGGGATCTACGAGTACGGTCCCACCCTCGAGGAACTGATTCTCGACCTGCTCGAAGGCGAGTTCGCAGGTGTCATTCGGTCCCACAGCCGAGGTGAGGTGTATGGGGGCTGCTGAACGAATCCCCGAGTTCCACGCGGATCGCGTCGCCGAGGTCACCGACGACGAGTACGTCGCCGTCACACAGGAGACGTTCGTCGGTCCGGCGATCGACGCGTTTCGTGACTTCGAACCGGTCTCCGACGAGACCACCGTCTACTACCTCTACGTCACCGACAACGCCGACAGACTGGTCGGTGTCATGTCGCTTCGGGAGCTGTTGAACGCGCCCGAAGACGACGTCGTCGAGGACCACATGGTGACCGACCTCGTGACGATCAACGCCGACGCCGACCCCGAACTGGCGGCCAACGAGATGGCCGACCGCGACTTCCCCGCGATCCCGGTCGTCGACGACGACGGCGCGCTCGTCGGCGTGCTCCGGACCGACGACATGCTCGAGGTCGTCGAGGAGGAGGCCACCGAGGACATCCTGAAGTCGGCCGGTTTCTCCTTCACCGACGTCGAACAGTCCCGGAGCTCCGCGATCCTCGAGTCCTCGATCCCGCGCATTCTGCGACTGCGCCTTCCGTGGCTGATCGTTGCACTGGCCGGCGGCCTGCTCGCCGGCCTCGTGATCGAGGCCTACGAGGACACCCTTAATGCCGTCGTCGCGCTCGCCTTTTTCGTCCCGGTGATCATGGACATGGGCGGCAACGTCGGCACGCAGGCGTCGACCATCTTCGTCCGCGGGCTCGCGCTCGGTCACATCGACGACCGGAACGCGATGAAACACTTCGCTCGCGAGGGCGTCATCGGGCTCTTGATCGGCCTCATCATCGGCACAATCGGCGCGGGCGCGGCGTATATCTGGCAGATGAACGAGCCGTACGCGACCGAACTGGCGATCGTCGTCTTTGTCGGCCTCGTCTCCGTCTGCGTCGTCGCCTCGGTCGTCGGCTACGTCATCCCGTGGGTCATGAACAAACTCGGCTTCGATCCGGCCGCGGCGTCGGATCCGCTGATCACGACCGTCAAAGACGTGACGGCGCTGCTGATCTACTTCGGCCTCGCAGCGGTGTTGCTGGCCGAACTGCTCTGATCCGCCAGCCGCAGAGTCGATTTGCGTACCATTTTTTGTGCCGGCCATTGCCCGTTCCGTATGAGCCAAACGGTCTTCGTTCCCGTCGACGGGTCGGCAGCCGCCGAGGCTGCCCTCGAGCATGCACACAAGCAGTTCCCGGACGCGAACCTGCTGCTTCTGTACGTCGCGAATCCGATGGCCGACTACAGTCGCCAACGCGCGTATCCGGGATACACTGCCGACGACGAGTACGCGAGCGAGCGGAAGAAAGGCGAGGCGGTGCTCGAGTCGGCTATCGACCGTCTCCCGACAGGGTCGAGCGTCGAAACCGACCTCGTCGTCGGCGAACCGGCTCGAACGATCGTCGACTACGCAGATGAGAACGACGTAAATCATATTGTGATCGGGAGTCACGGACGCGAAGGGGTGGCACGATATCTCCTCGGGAGCGTCGCCGAGAACGTCGTCCGCCGATCGGCCGTTCCGGTGACGGTCGTTCGTCCACCGGGATCGGACGCGGACTACCAGTAAACCGTCTCAGAGCCCGACAGCGGCGACGAGCACCCATGCGAGGCCGATCGCCGCGAGCGAGAGCGCAAGGTTTCCGCCGGCGTTTGCGACGGCGAGTCGGCGGTCGCCGCGTTCGTACAACTGGACCGTCTCGACCGAGAAGGACGAGAAGGTCGTAAAGGCACCACAGGCGCCGATTCCCAGAAGTTGGATCGTCGACTCGCCCGCGCCGGCGAAGATCGCCGCACCGAAGACGAAGCTCCCGATCACGTTCACGGCGAGCGTCGGCCACGGGAACCGCTCGTCGGCGAACTGGCGGTACACCCAGTGACGACAGATCGCGCCGATCGCGCCACCGGTGCCGACGATATGGGCGGGTTCGGGATCAAATGTGGCGGCCGCTGGGATCGATCCAGTTCCACCGACCCACCCTGCGAGACCGGCCGCGAGTTCGAGGATCACGTCGCTTCACCTCCCGCAGACGGCTGGGTCCCGTCAGAGACCCATTGCGCGAGTGACCTGCTCGCGAGGACGCCGGCGAACCCGAGTCCGTAGTTGCCGACGACGATGGCACCGAGGAGAAGCGGCTCCGTCGGCCCCGCGTCGACCGCCGTCTGGACCGCGAACGTGCTGTAGGTCGTCAGCGAGGAGAGAAAGCCGGTCGTGAAGACGAGACGCGACCTGCGCCCTACGAGGTCGGCGTACTCGGCCTCGTAGACGAGAAAGCCGAGTGCGAAGCTGCCGAGGACGTTGACGAGCAACACGGCCTGGATCTCCGAGAACAGTCCGAGCGCGAAGAATCGGAGGTTCGAGCCGGCGAATCCGCCGATACCGATCAGTGCGAGCGTTTCGAGTCGAACGAGTGGGTGATCGTCTGCCATGGCTGGTGGTCACAGGGACCGTCAGCCGCCTCGCCGCCAACGCGACCGCCGTATCGACGGACCGCCAGCGCGAGGTGATCGGCAGTTGGGTCGGGCGGGCCCCATCGCCCGGATACGACGGCGTTCTCACACGAGCGTCATGAGGATTTCGGAAGACACACACATTACGCGGCTATCGACGCCGTCGACGACCGCAAGGGATCGTTCGACGAACGGAAGGAAAGACCCAAGTTTAGACTGTCTCTAAACCAATGCATGGACGACGACCAGCGCGGCTTTACGCGAGCGGCGGGCGTCAACGTCGTCGGAAACGCGGCGAAGATCGCCGTCGGGGGAGCCGCGGGACTCGCGTTCGGAAGCCTCGCGTTGCTCGCGGACGCGGCACATTCCGTCGCGGACCTCGTCGCGAGCGTCGTCGTGCTGATCTGGGGACGGAGTTCGTTCGACGAACCCGACGAGACCCACCCCCACGGCCACGATCGGATCGAGCCGTTGACGGCGCTGTTCGTCGGCGCGGTTATCGCACTGCTCGGGCTGAACCTCCTTTATGAGTCCGTCCAGGGGCTTCGCCACGGCGTCGACGTCACCTTCAGCCCGCTGTTGCTCGGCGCGCTCGGCTTCGCAATCGTCGACATGTACCTCGTCTATCGGTACACGGAGTACATCAACGCCGATATCGGTTCGACCGCACTCGCCGCGCTCGCGACGGACTGTTTGAACGACATCTACACCTCGCTCGCTGCTGTCATCGGCGTTATCGGCGTCCTATTTGGCCACCCGGTGCTCGACCCGCTCGCCGGCGCGTTCGTCAGCGTGCTCGTCGTCTACCAGGGCGTCGAGATCGGCCGCGAGAACGCAGAGTACCTCACGGGCGCCGCCGCCGATCCTGAACAACGCGCCGAGATCACGGGGACGCTCCACGACCACGCTGCAGTCGAGGGCGTCCACGACCTGGCCGTCTTCTACGACGGCACTGTTCTCGAGGTCGAGGTGCACGTCGAAGTCGACGGCGACATGCCGTTTCGGCAGGCTCACGACATCGAATCCGACCTCGTCGACCGACTTCGGGGGATAGAGGACGTCGGAGACGCCCACGTTCACCTCGACCCATCGGGGATCGGCGAGTGGAAGGATCAACCGGACGAGTAGCGTCGGATCGGCCGAGACGGGAATCGATCGTCGGCAGCCCGTTTCATGCCGATCGGTCGACGGTCTCTGTGGCGTCGGCTCCCGGCTCGGATCGATCCGAATGGTTCGGTTCGTCGTTCGAATCCGTCGCCGCCCGCGGTAACGTCACCGCAAACGTGCTCCCGTCCGATCCGGTTTCGACGAGGTCGATCGACCCGCCGTACCTGTTCGCCAGGATTCGAGCGAGATACAGGCCCAGTCCGTGATGCTTTGACTTTCGTTCGAAGAGCGTCTCCCGTTGCTCGTCGGGGATCCCCGGACCGTCGTCTGCGATCGTTACGGTAACGGTTCGATCCGTTCGCTCGATCGTCGCGTCCACGGACGGCGTTTTGCTGTCGTTGTGGACGATCGCGTTCTCGAACAGGTTCGAGAAGAGCCGTTCGAGCCCACGATTTCCCGGAACGAACGCCGATTCAGGGGCCGTTACATCGATCTCGGCGTCATGCGCGGCTTGTACGTCGTCAACGACCGCTGCGAGCACGTCGGTCAGATCGATGACTGACGACTGTTCCGGGACCGCGTTGGCGTCGATCACCACCCGAACGTCGTCGATGACGGTTTCGAGGGCCTCGCTCTCGCGGGAAATCGTCTCGAGGTGCGTGCACATCTCGTCGTCGACGGACTCCTCTAAGAGCAAGGTCGCGTGTCCGTTGATGATCTGGACGCTGTTCAACACCTCGTGTCGCAGGAGGTCGTTGAGGTACATGAGAACCTCCCGCTCGTCCGCGAGCTGGTCGGTCCGGACGGCGGCGGACGTCGTCTCGACCTCGCGCTGGATTGCCCGCGCTTCGACGTAACCGACCGTGAATCCGCCCACCGCACCCGACGTCAGCGAGAAGTGAATCCAGGCAACGGTCCCCTCGAGACCGTACCACGGAAACAGCACCATCGATGGTACGTTCACCGCCAAAAAGGCAACCGATCCGCCGAGACACCACGCGACGATGCGCCCGTACCTGCGGGGTTCGATCTCGCTTCGGCTGACTCGGTACCCTCCCCACGCTAACCCGAGCGAGGGAACGCCGACCGTCGCGAATCCAAGCGCCAGCGACGCCACGTCCATCGTCGACAGAAAGGCGAGCCGCCACCCGACGAACGCCACGAACGACAGGATGCCGAATGCGCTCACGAGCAGGGGCGAACGGAGTCGGTGAGGGAACGGTGAACGGTTTTCGGTGCTCATATCGCTCTGTGTGAGACGATGCGTGCGATTGCTGTCCGCCTCATTCATCCTATTCGTGAGACCCTCACTAAATGATAGTACCGGTCCATTATGTAATGCTACCGTTCACCAAGGATCACCACTCGAACGCGAGGGTGGTAAGAACTTTAGTTCGCCCGCGACCGCATACTGCTATGGGAATCGGAGACGTCACAGCCGTCACAGCGGGAGGCTGTTCGGACTGCTACTACCTCGATACTGGGATGTTCGAGACGAGCGAGTACGGCGCCGTCTACATCCTCGATGACGAGCGTCCGGCGATCGTCGAGACCGGTATCGGGACCAATCACGAGCGGATCCTCGACGCGCTCGACGAGCTCGGTATCGGCCGCGACGAGGTCGAGACGATCGCGGTCACCCACATCCACCTCGATCACGCCGGCGGCGCGGGATTTCTCGCCGAGGCGTGTCCGAACGCCGACGTCTACGTTCCGGGCGTCGGCGCGAGCCATCTCGCCGACCCCGGCGCGCTCGTCGCCGGCACGAAAGCCGCCGTCGACGACCAGTGGAGACACTACGTCGAGCCGAAGCCGGTGCCCGACGAACGGCTCGTCGAGATCGAAGACGGCGACGTGATCGATCTGGGCGAGCACGAACTTCGCGTTCACGAGGCTCCCGGCCACGCGTTCCACCAGGTCGTCTTCGAGGACCCCGCGAACGATGCAGTCTTCACCGGCGACGCGGCGGGAATCTGGATTCCCGACCGCGGCGAGGCGGTCGAAAGCTCGCCCCCATCGGATTTCGACCTCGAACAGTGTCTCGCGGACCTCGTGACGCTCGAAGCGATCGATCCGGACGTCCTCCTCTACACCCATTTCGGCCCTCGCGAGGTCGGCGACGACCTCGCCGCGGCACTCGACTCGTATGCCGCCACCCTGACGGAGTGGGTCGAGGCGGTCGAGTCGAAACGCGAGGCGCTTGAGGACGACGAGGCCGTCATCGACCACTTCGCGGCGACGACGGACACCGACGATGCCTGGGAAGGCGACCGAGGACGCGCCGAAGCGGAGATGAACGTCCGCGGCGTGCTCGGCTATCTCGACGACCGAGAGTGACAGAAGCCGACCGAACATGACAGAAGGAGGTCGAAAACGATCGGTCCGGCGTAACCGGTTTCATAATGTTTTATCGTGCGGGAGGTAGTGTCATACACACATGAGCTGGCGGGACGCCGAACGAGCGTACGACGACGAGGTCATCGGCGAGACGACGCTCGGCCGACTGTTCGAGGAGACTGCCGAGCGAAACGCGAACAGGCCGGCCCAGCGGTACAAAGGCGGCGTCTACGATCGATCGCTGACCGACGAGGTAATCTCGGCCTCAGCGCCCGGCGAGTTCAGCACCCTTTCGTACGCCGAGATGCGCGACGTCGTTCGGACGCTCGCGGCTGGATTTCGCGACCTCGGCCTCGACAGGGGTGAGCGAGTCGCCATTTTTTCACAGACGCGAATGGAGTGGGCGCAGTGTGATTTCGCCCTGCTCGGGGCCGGCGCAGTCGTCACGACGGTCTACCCGGAGTCGTCGTCCGACCAGGTCCAGTACCTGCTTTCTGACCCCGGTGCAACGGGCGTCGTCGTCGAGAACGAAGCGCTGCTCGAACGGGTGCTCGCCGTCGAGGACGACCTCGACCTCGAGTTCATCGTCTCGATGGACGACCTCTCAGGGTACGACGACCGCGACGACGTCCTGACGCTCGGCGACCTCTACGCCCGCGGCGAGGACGTCTTCGACCTCGAACGCTATCAGGCGTGGGTCGATGCGCCCGAGATGGACGACCTCGCGAGTCTGATCTACACGAGCGGGACGACGGGACAACCGAAAGGCGTCAGGCTCACCCACCGGAACTTCCGTTCGAACGTCAACCAGATCCGAAAGCGCTTCGCACCGCGGCCGGACAGGGATGACGTGCCGTCGCTCAACGAGGACTCGCTCGCGGTCTCGTACCTGCCGCTCGCACACGTCTTCGAGCGGACGGCCGGCCACTTCGTCCTGTTCGCCTCGGGCTCGTGCGTCGCGTACGCGGAGAGCCCCGACACCCTCCAAGAAGACTTCAACGCCGTTCAGCCGACGGTGGCCACGAGCGTGCCGCGGGTCTACGAGAAAATATATGACGCGGTCCGCGAACAGGCGAGCGAATCGGCGGCCAAACAGCGTATTTTCGAGTGGGCGACGGACGTCGGTGTCGCGTACCAGACGGCGGATTCGCCCGGGCCGTTGCTCGCCGCGAAACAGCGACTCGCGGACAAACTCGTCTTCTCGACGGTTCGAGACGCCCTGGGCGGCGAGATCGAGCTGCTGATAAGCGGCGGCGGCAGCCTCTCGGCGGAGCTCTGTCTGCTCTATCACGCGATGGGGCTGCCGATCTACGAGGGGTACGGACTGACGGAAACGGCACCAGTCATCTCGGTTAACCCACCGGGAGACGTCCAGATCGGTACCATCGGGCCGCCCCTCCCCGGCGTCGAGATCCGGATCGACGAGGACGTCGCGGATCCGGACGCCTTCGCCGACCCCGGCGAGGTCGGCGAACTGCTCGTTTCCGGACCGAACGTCGCCGACGGCTACTGGAACAGACCTGATGCGACCGCGCGGGCGTTCGTCGACGACGCCGAACCCGTCGCGAGCGACGGGGGGATGAGTTCGTCCGAACGGTGGTTCCGAACTGGCGATATCATCCACCGGCGTCCCGACGGCTACCTCGAGTTCCGCGAACGTGTCAAACAAATCATCGTCCTCTCGACGGGGAAAAACGTCGCACCGGCACCGATCGAGGACGCGTTCGCTGCCAGCGAGGTCGTCGAGCAGTGTATGGTCGTCGGCGACGACGAGAAGTTCGTCGGCGCGTTGCTCGTCCCCGATACGACGCATCTCCGCGAGTGGGCCGACGACGAGGGGATCGACCTCCCCAACGACCCCGAGGCGATGGTCGACGACGAGCGCGTTCGCGAGTACGTTCAGGCGGAGGTCGACCGGATCAACGAGGCGTTCGAGCGACACGAGACGATCAAGGCGTTCGAACTCGTCCCCCAGGAGTTCACCGAGGAAAACGACATGCTCACGCCGACGATGAAGAAGAAACGACGCGTTATTCTGGACCAGTTCGACGAGCGCGTCGAGCGGCTGTACCAGTCTAGTAGCAATTGAAAGTCAATGCACACCCAATCGCAGGAAAACGTTGCGATCGGTGTGTAAACCGTTTCAAGAGCTACTATGCCGAATGTGACACTTCGGTCCCGTCGTTCGCCGACGGCGTGACGACGCGTCCCGCATCCTTTTACCTGCGAAGGGCGAACCGTTCGATATGAACGTCGTGCCGGACACGAGCGTGGTCATCGACGGCCGCGTCTCGATCGCGATCGAAGACGGGCAGTTCGAGGGAGCGACGATTTCGGTGCCGGAAGCCGTCGTCGCGGAACTCGAAGCGCAGGCGAACGACGGCATCGAAACCGGCTGGGACGGACTCGAGGAACTCCAGCGCCTCGCCGAGTTGGCCGACGAGGGCGAAATCGACCTCGAGTACGTCGGGGAGCGACCCAGCGCCATCGAGCGCGGTCACGCCTCCGAAGGCGAGGTCGACGCCCTCATTCGGGATCTCGCGGAGGGCCTCGAGGCAACCTTCCTCACGAGCGATATCGTCCAGGCCGAAGTCGCCGAGGCGAAGGGCCTCGAAGTCGAGCACGTCTCGCCCGAGGTACGAGAGGTCGGCACGCTCACCGTCGAGAGCTACTTCGACGAGCAGACGATGAGCGTCCATCTGAAGACGGACACCGTTCCGATGGCCAAACGCGGCGAACTCGGCGAGATGCGCTACGAGGAGATCGCCGACGACCCGCTCGACGAGGCGACGATGGACGAGTACGCCCGGGAGGTGATCGACGGCGCGAAAGAGTCCGCCGAGGGGTTCATCGAACTCTCCGAACCGGGCATGAAGATCGTCCAGTTTCGGGATTACCGGATCGCCATCGGTCGACCGCCGTTCTCGGACGGCATCGAGATCACTGCCGTCCGGCCGATCGCCCAGACCGATATCGAGGACTACGAGAACGCTGACGAGCTCAAAGACCGCCTCTTAGAGCGCCAGCGCGGCGTCCTGATCTCGGGTGCGCCGGGAGCGGGTAAATCCACGTTCGCGCAGGCGGTCGCTCGCTTCATCTCCGATAACGATTACGCAGTCAAGACGATGGAGAAACCGCGAGACCTGCAGGTCGGCCCCGAGATCACCCAGTACACGGAACTCGGCGGCGAGATGGCTAAAACGGCCGACGCGCTGCTGATGGTCCGACCCGACTACACCATCTACGACGAGGTCCGCAAGACCGACGACTTCGAGGTCTTCGCGGACATGCGCCTGGCGGGCGTCGGCATGATCGGCGTCGTCCACGCGACGCGACCGATCGACGCCCTCCAGCGCCTCGTCGGCCGGGTCGAACTCGGGATGATTCCGCAGGTCGTCGACACCGTCGTCTACATCGAAGCCGGGGAGGTCAACACCGTCTACGACGTCCGTACGGAGGTCAAGGTTCCCGCTGGTCTCACGGAAGAGGACCTCGCTCGGCCGGTTATCCAGGTTACGAGCTTCGAAACTGGCGAGCCCGAGTACGAAATCTACACCTTCAACCGCCAGGTCGTCACCGTCCCGCTCAACGACGAAGAAGGCGGCCCCGGTAGCGAGTCCGGCGTCGACCGCATCGCCAAACAGGAGATCGAACGGGAGATCCGCTCGGTCGCACACGGCTACGTCGATGTCCAACTCAAGAGCCAGGACCGAGCCGTCGTCTACGTCGAGGAAGACGACATCTCGACGGTTATCGGCAAAGGCGGCGGTCGCATTACGGATATCGAGAACCGACTCGGGATCGATATCGACGTCCGTACGCACGACGAGAATCCCCACGCCGGGACCGGCGGTGGCGGCAGTGCCAGTGCGAACGGCGGTGGCGGTGGCAGCCAGGCCGCAGGGCAGATGGTCACGCCCGAGATCACCTCGCGACATATCGTGGTTCCCGTCGACGGCAGCCACGGTGAGACTGTCGAGATCCAGGCTGGCGGCGACTACCTCTTTACTGCGACGGTGAGCCGCGGCGGCGAAATACAGGTTTCTCGAGGCAGTGCGATCGCCGAGGAGCTAGAGCAGGCGATCGATCGGAAGGAGCCGATCACGGTCGTGCCGTCGTAACTGTCCCGTGAGTGAGCAACGCGAACGAGCGGCTTTTTGGAGGAGATTTTTGCGCGAGCGTGAGCGCAGCGAATGCGAGCGGAAAAAGGTCCATTGTGAGGAGCCGATTACGGTCGTTCCGTCGTAATTGTACCGCGAGTGAGCGTGGCGAACGAGCGGTTTCCTCGTGAACGGAGTGAACGAGGGCTCGGCGGAACACGGTTCCGCCGTTGTTTTGGTGCAGATTTTTCGAGGAGTGGTTCGCGAACGAAGTGAGTGAACCCGACGAGAAAAAGGTGCATTGCAAGGAGCCGATTACGGTCGTGCCATCGTAACTGTCCCGCGAGTGAGCGACGCGAGCGGGGAGGGAGACAGCGTTCACAGAACGGTGTATCGCGAGCCGGGTTCTCGCCGGAATCCGTACAGCATCTCGTCGGTTACGGCAACGAGTCGGTCGTCGACGAAAAATAGCTCGTCCCCGCAGTCGACGTCCTCGTACTGATCCACTACCCACCAGTCGTCGCCGTCGGCGGTGATGCCGATGAGGTTACAGCCGCGTCCATCGGTGGCTTCGAGCGTCCCGTGTCCGTAGATGCCGTCGGCGGTAGCAGCCGGTGTGGCGCTGAATCGGACATCGTCGCGGTGCCACTCGCGTTCGCCAGTTTCGAGGTCGATCGCTGTTAGCGAATTGCCACTTGAGTGGTAGAGCCGACTCGAGACGTCGGTTTCGACGATCGTGGGATCGTGTGAACGTATCGTCGACTCGAGCGGGGTCGTATACACTAACTCGCCGTTCTGGTCCAGCGCCCGCAACTCGTCATCGACGGCCAACAAGAGGAGTGGCCCGTCTTCACGTGTGAGTGTTTCGAACCAGTCCGGCGATGTGTCCAGTTCGACGTCGGCAACTATCGATCCGTTTGCGTCGATCCCGACGAGGAGCGTGTCGTCGCTCTCTTGACTCTTGAGGGCGGCCCAGACGAATTCGTTGGTGATGGCGAGGTCTCGTACCTGCTGGCCGTCCGATTCGTCGTCAGTTGCACTGGATACCGCGTCTTCGACCGAGAGATAAAACAGTTCGTCCCCGTCAGTTGCATCGAAGGCGACGACGGCGGTGGCGTGGGCGCCCGCGACGAGTGCATCGCTCGCCTCGAGAGAAAGCGCCGGAACCTGATCCTCGTCATCGCCTCCGTCGTCCGGTACGGCATCGGAAGCGTCGCGCTCGTCGGCGCGGTACCACTTTGTAGTCCACGCCGTTTGGCCGTCCTCGGCGGCCGAATCGGTCCTCGTCTGCCGCTGTTCGTCGCCGTCGTGCTCGAGTCGCACAACCGTTCCGTCCTCGAGCGGGACGAAAACGGCGCCGTCAGCGATCGCCGGATCGCCGTGACGGCTGGCGTCGGGACTCTCGGACCACACCCTCTGACCGCTGCTATCGTAGACGTGTACGGTTCCGTCGCTGGGACCGAACGGCCCCACGGTGCGCTCGAAGACGCCGTACAGGTGCGTTCCGTCTCCGAACCAGGTTACGGTTGGCGATCTCCCGTACCGCCCGATCGATTCGGACCAGTCGAAGTCACCGGCGGCGGCCTGATAACCGCAGCCGGCGAGTCCCGTCGCGAGACCAGTTCCAACCGCTGCGAGCAGGCGTCGTCTCCCGAGTCGCTCACCAGTCATCCGTACTCCTCGCGAGATTTCGAAGTCGGTCGATTCGGTCCGCGGTTGGCGGATGTGTGTCCGGGAAGATATCCGTACTCACCAGTTCTTTCGAGGCGAAATCGCGACCCTCGAGCGGCGCGAGGTAGAGCGCCTCCGTGCCGCCGTCGAGTTTCCGGAGGTCGCGGTCGGGAACGTCGGTCATCGTCTCGTCGATCGTTTCGAGGGCGCTTGCAAGCGCGGCGGGCGAGCCGGTGATCGCCGCGGCGGCCCGGTCGGCGGCGTACTCGCGCTCCCGGGAGAGCACGCGGTAGAAGAGCACGCTCGCAGCCCAGAACATCGCAGAGACGGTCAACGTTACGACGGCCGTGACGGTGATGACGACGATGACGACGAGGAGCCCGCGCCCGTCGCTGTCGCCGCCGCTCGAGCCGCCGCCGAATCCGTGACCGAGCAGGCGGTAGAACCCATACAAGACGTAAAACGCCGCGATCGCGAGGTAGTAGGTAATCGTCGGCAACAGCCACGCGACGGTCATCAGCCTCGCGTCCCGATTTCGGAGATGGGCGAGTTCGTGCGCTAGGACGGCCTCGAGTTCGGCCTCGTCGAGTTCTTCGAGCAGCGCCGAGGTGACGACGACGCGCTCGTCACCGCCGCCGGCGACGGCAAAGGCGTTCGGTACCTGACTCTTGACGACCGCGATTTGGGGTTTCGCGACGTCAATCTGGGCGGCCAACCGCGTTACGGCCGCGTGGAGGTCCGGATACGCGCTCGCGTCGACCGATCGGCCGCCGACGGAGCCGACGACGACACCCGGGCCGAACCGGTACTGGGCGATGAGTCCGCCGAGGACGACAACGGCGAGAAGGACGGGATCGACGTAGAACTCGCCGTGATAGGGTCGCTCGTTGGCCCACTCGAGTAGCGCGATGCCGACAGTGTTTGCGAGAAACACGAACGTGTAGACGAATGCGAACGGGAGGGCGACGAGCAACCCGAGCGCGACGAGCATTCGGAGGCGGAGGTCGTGGTCGGTAGGAGGGGACATTATGACAGAGGACGTAACTATCGATGGTGTGTGTCTGATCGATTATAATTGTACCCGTTATCGGCCGGTCGGCTGGAACTGGTATGGAACGAACGTGTCCGCCCCGACCGATAGAGTGACCGACCGGGCATTGGACCTCATTCTCACTAGTAGTTGTTTAAGGGTCAAGAACTTATACGAGACGGTCGTCTAACCAACTACGAAATAAGATGGTGTTTGAACACTATGGGTGTTGATGCGAAAACGATCGTATACTCTGGAATCGGACACGAAAGCGGCTCGTTCATCACGGATCGGCCCGGACTCGAACTCGTCCGCTCACGGATTACGGATGACATTCAGACAGCCGTCGCGGACGCGAGCGCAGACGGCGTCGTCGTCGCGATGAGCGGGGGAATCGACTCGACGGTAACCGCAGCCCTCGCCGTCGAGGCGGTCGGAAGCGACCGCGTGTTCGGACTCGGGCTTCCCTGCCACAAAGCCGAACGAACGGGCGTCAGCGAAGCACGAACGATCGCCGAAGGGTTGGGGATCGAGTTCCACGAGGTCCACCTGCGACCGCTGCTCGAGACGTTCACGGAGACGTTCGCCGCCGAGTTCGAGCCCGGTTCGGATGCCGACCGACCGAACGAGCGGAATCATGCGATCGGAAACGTGACCGCGCGGCTCCGGATGCTGTGTACGTACTACGTCGCGAACCGACAGTCTCGACTCGTCCTCGGTACCGCGAACCGCTCTGAACTACTGCTCGGCTATTTCACGAAGTACGGTGACGGTGCAGCGGACACCTATCCGATCGGCGATCTGTACAAGACCGAGGTTCGCGCGCTCGCAAAACGGATCGGCATTCCGCGGCGGATCGTCAGCAAGGAGCCGACAGCGGGATTCTGGATCGGTCAGACCGACGCCAACGAGCTCGGTGCGCCCTACGACGAGATCGATCCGTTTCTCACCCGGCTCGTCGACGAGGGCGAGTCGATCGACGCCGCTGCCGACGACCTCGAAATCGATCGCGAGACGGCCCGCTCGCTCGCGTGGCTCTCGGCCGAGACGGCGCACAAGCGCAACGTTCCGCCGACGCCGGGGATCGGCGGTCGGGACGAGCACGCTCGACGGTTCGAGACGACGGAGTGACGAGACCAACGGCGATCTCTCATCGTCGAGACGATGGATTCGAGGCGGTACGTCTTACGATGGGGTTTCCTGCTGGTAGAGATCCTGGTTTCGCCACCAGAAGAGAACCCACGAGAGCAAGAATCCCGAAACCATCGCGATGACGTCCAGGACGATTTGCGAGAGGTCGAAATCGCCGATCACGACGAGCGCGAGCGACGAGCCGGCCGCTGCGCCGATGAGGACGAACGAGACGTCACCGACGATTCGCTCCGTGGAATGTTCCCAGTAGTGTTGGCGGTCCTCGTCGTACCAGACGCCGATGTAGATCAGGACGAGCGACATCGCCGTGATGACCGTGACGACGTGATACTCCTCCGCGAGTCCCGCCGGTCCGAGCAGAAGGGCGTTGAGAATGTTTGCAGCGACCGAGGTAATGATCAATCCGACCAGCAGCCAGCCCCAGCGCGGAAGCGTCTCCTTGTCCATGGCTGTGGACGGTCACTGTGGCAAAATAATCCTGCCGTTTATCGTCGCCGATAGTCGGTCGTCGAGCGGCCGGAACTACTCCGCACAGCAGGCGTCCTTTTTCGCGCCGTCTTCGACGCCGCTTCCGTCGGCCGCAACCGGTTCGGTGAGTCGGTAGAGACTCTGTCTGGCGTCCGCAAAGTAGATGTCCTCGTCGACCATGCCGATCTCTTCTAATCGTTCGAGGGCGTACCGAACGGTTCGAGCCGAGAGCATCGATTCTTCGACGATCTGTTTTTGCGTAAGCGGTCCGTCGTATTCGAGAACTTTGAAGACGAGTTTCGCACTTGGTGGCAAGTCTTCGATTTCCTCCCCGTCGGTCTCTCCCATGTTACGAACCGAAACTCCCCAGCAGTATAAAAGTTGAGCCTCACTTGAAGGTCACCTGTATATTGTACGAGCAAAGGACTCCGTAAATTGTATCCTTGGAACCTGTACCAGCCCATCACGCTATTTGACTGTCTGGTCAGTACGTGCTGAAGGGTCCATACAAGCCGACCCCGGATTACAACTGCTCCCAGACGTCCTCGTCGTCAAATCCGTCAGGATCACCCGCATCTGCGAACTCGTTGTGTCCGTCGAACTCCGAGAGCTCTTCGATCGGCACCAGGTCGTTCGTCGGCGTAGCCGGTTGGTCGTCAGAGAGATTCATCTCCGGCCAGGTCGTCTGTTCCCACAGCCCGCGTTCGCTGTAGTAGTAGACGACATCGCCGTTGACGACCGCAAACAGCCCGCGTTGACGGTCGTGGACGACACGTTCGTTCGCGTCGATTGCAACGTCGACGACGTCTTCGAGCGTCTCGAGCGCGATGTGGTGGCTGCCGATCCACATCGGAATCGAGCCGCGGGAGATCCACTCGCCGTATCGCTGTTCGTGAACCGCACGCCGGGCGGCGTCGACGTCGACGGGCGACCGACGAGCAACGAAGACGGCTCCGGCGAGCGCTATCGTTCCGACGAGCGAAAACGCGCCGATGAGCGCTGGACTCCGCGCGTGACTCGTCTGCTCGACGCCGGTCGTATGGGTGTGGTCCTCCGAGACGGACAGCGGTTCGGCCAGCCAGTACGCCTCGTCGGTCAGCCTGACCATCGTCGACGTCATCTTCGTATTCTGGTGGGTTCCAGTATCGTACTCGACGTGTAGATCCATCCGAAGTTCGATCGAGCCGACACTCCCGATTTCGTTCTCGAGATGGCGCTTACGGTCGAGATACGAGTCCATGTCGATCGTTGTCGACGATCTCGCGACGCCGTCGGACGGATCGCCGGAGGCGTTGAGTTCCGTGTAACTCTCGTTCCAGAACGGTTCGCCGTCACGGCTCGCCTCGAACCGAAGCGTCACCTCGTGTGAAACTGATCCGTCTTCGATCGCCGTGTCGCTGGTTTCATTGTGGAGTCTCGTCTCGGGCTCGACGTCGAGTTCTGGTGAGGCGTTCAGCACGTAGACCGGACTGTTGGTCACTCGATCGCCTTCCTCCCAGAGGCTCCCGCCCTCGACGACCGCCGCGCCCGTGTGGACCGTAGACGTTGCCGATTCGTCGGCGGTTTGGGTCGTTGTCTTCGTCTCCGGCATTGCGACTGCCCATCCAGTGGCTACGATCGCGAAGATCCCGATTACGGCGAGGACAATCGCTACTGTTCGACCATGTTTGGCGAGCACCAGGTCGAGACGAGGGTTGTCGATCATTCGTGTCCCACACGACAATCCGCTGTTTCGTACACCGAATTATTAGGTGCAATCATCATAATAGTACTGTTTCCAACCGGTTTTATCGCCATTTTCGGAGTTTTCGTGAGAGTCTGATCGATAGCGGAACGTGTTTCCCACCGTTTCGAAGCCGGAAATCGGCCGTTCCATAGAGGAGAAAGACGATCGCAACGACGAGTCCGACGATGACGCCGTTGACGGCGGCGATTCCGGCCAGCGGGTGGAGTCCGTGAAGTGCAACGAGTACCGATGGGGGCAAGACAGCGAGATACCGGTATTCGCCGACGTGACGAACGTACTCTCCCGTCGAGTCGGGCGCAGTGAGTGAGATCGTCGTCTCCCCGCGATCCCGTATTCCGACCGTCTGCCAGCCTGGGTCCGCCTCGACGCTCTCGTGTGGCGTCTCGTGGACGACGACGATCGGGACGTAGCCAGCGTTGTCGACTGTGCGGGTGAGTTCACCCGTCTCACCGGGTGTAACTACCTGTGAATCGTCGGTCGGGGAATCGGTAGCGATGAGTTCGTACTCGGCGGTTCCGGACGGGACGACCATGGCGGCCGTCGCGAACGTGACGAGGACGAGCAACACGAATCCCACCGCGGCCCAGAACCCGATTACGCTCTCTCGGCGGCGAGAGCGGGTCGTTTCCCGCCGACCCGGCCCAAGTCGCTCAAGCAGGATGCCGAATCCGAGCATGCCGACGCCGAGTCCGACCAGCAAGGCACCGAGCCCGTCCGAATCGGCTGTCGTTGTCAGCCCGAAAACCGCAGCGACGTGTTCGTATCCCGTCTCTGCGACTCCCTGAACGGCCATGATTGCAGTGCCGAGATGGGGTATCGTCACGACGTTGCCGTTTACCTGCCAGGCCGTCGCGACGATCTGGTCGTCCGAGACCGGCGGCTCGTCACCGTCCTGATCGGTAAACGGGTTCGCATCGCCTGCCGTCACGTATCCCTCGTCGGTTTCGCCGACGACACGGTGGGTGGTCAATCCGCCGTCGTGGAGTTCCCTGGCATCGTAGACGACGACGTCGCCCTCTTCGATGTCTCCCGATACGATGCTCGGAATCGCGACGAACCCGTCGCCGGTCGCCATCGTCGGCTCCATGCTCCCGGTCGCGACGTAGCCGAGCAGAATCGGCTGTCCGAGCAACTGTCCGAGCAAGAGTACGATAACGACTACTGCGACGACCAGACCGACCGCTTGCGTGACGTACCCGTTTTCCCCCATTATCGATCGCTTCTAGAACGCCACGTCTGACGCCTGTCTTGCTATCTAAGTAGCTCGTGACGAGGATACATAAGCAGTCGGGACTGTCACCACTGCTCGAACGAGGCTCGATCGATCGGCGTCTCTACACGCATCGATCGATTAGCGTCTCGACACGCATATCGATCGATACGTTTCGCCACACGCACGCTACCAACCGAACGGACGTCGAATCGGTTTCGGCGGTCATCGGTGCTCACCGTCGCCGTCGACCGACGGCTGTAACCAGCGCCGTGAGTCCGACCGCCGCAGCCGGCGGTGCGAGTGCCGCGGTCGTCGATGCCGCGAGCTCGCGGTTCTCGATCGCAAACGGCTCGGGTTCGGTGACGGTGACCGTCCCCGCTGAGACGCCGTCGACCCCGAGGTCGTACGTCCCTGGATTCGTGGCAGTCCACGTCAGCCGCACCGTTTCGCTCTCGTTTGGCGCGAGTTCGATGGCTCGATCATCGACGAGACTGTCGTCGACGGTCAACCCGACTACCGTCTCGCCGGTCTCGTTGCCGCCGTTCTCGTAGGTCGCGTTCACGACGACCGTCTCACCCGGCTCGACGCGCGTCGGCGTCATTTCGATGTCCATCTGTTCGATCGCCGGTCCGGATTCGCGATCGTCGAGGTCGGTCCCGCTATGGTCTTTTTTCTCGCCCGGGACACCATCAGCTGCGGTATCGGACGCGGACTCGCCGTCTTCCTCGTCCTCGTAGGCGACGTGTACGTCGAACGATTCCGTCCCGTTGGAAGCGGTGTGTGTATCGACTTCGACGCCAATAGTCACCGTCTCACCGGTCGCTGGGACGATCGGCGTCGACTCCGAGACCGGGGTCGGTCGGTCACCGTTTGCGTAGAAGGTGAGCCCGTCGATGTCGTGGTCGATCCACACCTGCGCGACCGCATCGTCGGTGACGGTGATCGCAAACATCGCGTCGATGGCGGTTTCGGTGCGCTCGTTGAGCGCCGCGAGATCGAGTCGAAGCTCGTCGTCCACGACGGTCGCGTAGTGGCTGCTCGCTGGCTCGAGGACGACGTCGTCTGCTGCCGTATCCTCCCCGACGCTTACTGCCGCTGTCGGGACGACGAGCGTCACGAGCAGGCAGACGACGGCGAGGGTGAGCAGCGTGTTGGACGATGGCATCGCGTTGAAGGTGGTGCCGCGGCTGATCAGTGAGAGTCGTCGGCCAGGTACCGACTCAGTTGCGCCGAGACCGACGAGCGGCGTTATGCGGTACTGTGATCGTCCTCGTCGGCCACGAAGGTGATCTCCTCGGCGATGTCCTCGTCGGTGCTGTCCGTGAGATCGATGATCAGGTCGATCTCGAGGGTGTTCCCTCCATCGGCGTCTAGATCGACGGGGCTGCCGACGATCGACTCACCACCGACTTCGAAGTCGAGGACATCGAAGCCGTCATCCCGGACGGAAAACCCGACATTGTTCTGTCCGTTGTTCGTGACTTCGATCGCGGCGGTGGCCGTCGTCGTTGCGTCCTCGTTGAGCGAGTCCGATCCGAGCTCGAGCTGTCCCTCTGCAACGGTCACGAGCTCCGAGCCGCCGTCGACGAGCTGCAACAGCGCATCGCTGTCGCCGGTCGTGTTCAGATCGACGTCTCGCGTCGCTTCGACACTGCTGAACGCACCCGTTCCGAGTGCGGCCCCGCCACCTGCGACGATCGTTCCCAATCCAACTAACACGTTGCGTCTGTTCATTCTCATTGGAGATCACTGGAGATTCGCTACCGGCGATCGCTATCGCCGGGAAGCGCTTGCTTGAACAGTGTCGCCCGTCCCCCTTTGTATTAGCCTGCCAGAACCGCTACAGGGCCGCCCGTACCCCGTTCAAGACGACCCTGAACGCCCGATTTCGGCTGTTTCAGCCAATACTGGTTGTGATCGTCTGCCATGATCACCATCGATCACCGTCAGTGAATCGAACGGTCCCGGCCACACCGGTCCGGATTAATACACGACGAGATGACGACAAAACTTATCTATCACAGCGGCATACATTCAGTACACAGTGTGGGAGATGGCGACAGCGACAGGTGATCGGCCCGATCGTGGCGAAATTTTCGACTTGTTGAGCAATCAACGTCGGCGATACGCGATCCACTACTGCAAGCGCGAGGACGAGCCCGTCGCGCTCGGCGAGCTCGCAGAACACGTCGCCGCCTGGGAACTCGACAAGGAGGTCCAGGAGCTCACCTCGGCCGAACGAAAGCGCGTTTACACCTCGCTCCAGCAGAATCACCTGCCGACGCTCGAACGCGCCGACATGATCGCGTTCGACGATCGGACGATCGAACTCACCGACGAGGCAGCCGATCTGGACGTCTATCTCGATATCGTTCCCGGCGATTCGGTTCCGTGGGGGACGTATTACCTCGGGCTCGCTGCGTTCGGCTTCGCTACGATGGCTGGACTCTGGTTCGAGTGGATCCCGACGGCGACGATTCCCGAACTCGGCTGGGCGACGCTCGTGGTCGCCCTCTTTGCCGTCTCGGCGGTCGTCCACGTCGCCCAGAACCGACGGCTACGGCTCGGCGGGATGGAGCGGCCACCGTAAGGACGGACAGAGAGTAATGGTCACTGGAACGATCGGTAAACTGGGGCTCGTCTTCCTGCTTCTCGGAGCCGTGCTGCTCGCCGCCCCTGTCTACGGGTTCAGTTCGGTCATAACGGACCGGGGCGTCCAGATCGGCACTGCCGCGGATGCGGACGCGTATCTCGGCGTCGAATCGGCTTCGGACGCCACGCTCGACGGTCCAGGCGACGAGACCGAACTTGCTACGCTGACCAATAACATGGGCGACGATATTCACACCATCGAGATGAACGTCGAGTTCGTCGATGCCGGCGACGCACTTACGGCCGAGACGCCCGAGACCATCGCAGCCGGTGAGACGGAGCCGATCCTCGTGTCGTGTGACGGTCACCAGGGTGGGCCCCCGGGATCGGACACGACGAGCGTCGAGATCGACGTCGAGTACGCCGGCGCTGATCGGATGACCGTCGAGGGCGTTGCCGTGACGACGACACTCACTTACGATTGCCATTCAGATGGCGGTGATGGGCCGCCACACGATTCCGAAGCCGACGTCGTCGTCAGCGCTGGAGACTCCCACGACGGCGATATCCAGACGGACGGCAGCGTCCTGACGGAATGGACCGCCGTAATCGACGGCGACGTCACCGCTGGCGGATGGGTACAGACGGGCGACGAGAGCCTGATCAACGGCGATGTCCAGGCCGGTGGTGACGTGACGACCGGCTGGAGTTCGGTGATCGAGGGCAACGTCGACTCTGAGGGCGACGTATCCACGGGTGATTCGAGCAAAATCGGCGGTGACGTCACGACTGGTGGCGACCTTACAACCGGCTGGGATTCAACGATTGACGGCGACGTCAATGCCGGCGGTTCGGTGACCATGGCTGACTCGACCGAGATCGACGGCGACGTTACTGCAGGTGGCGGTCTGACGACCGGCTGGGGTTCGACGATCAACGGCGATGTCACCACGGGCGGCGACGTCACTGTCGGCGACAGTACGATCGATGGCGACCTCTATTCGGAGGGCGACATCGTTCTCGAATGGGGTGCAACTGTCACTGGTGACGTTCATGCAGACGGCGATGTCGTTATCAACCACGGTGCAACTGTCAACGGGGATGTGAGTGCAGGCGGAACGGTCCACGACGAGCGATAACTGCCGGCGACCTCGGAGACTGCACGGATACCCCGACCCCGATCCGCCAATGCGAACTCCTTTTGACCACCGACCACAGAGTTCAATCCATGTCGACCGAATCGATCAGTGATCGACGCGAGCACATCCGCTCGATCAGCGTGACGGCGCTGTCGGCGCTGCTCGGCGTCGCCGCGGCGCTCGCATCCGCGGCTGTGACGGGGGACGTTGAGGCGGGCCAGGCGGCCGGTGAGACGACGCCGCTTCTGTTCGTCATGGGCGCAATCCTCGTCCAGTTCGTTCTCTTCGACTTTACGAGCATCTACGGTGACGACGAGTTCGGGATCAAACACTACCTGTTCATCACGTTCATGACGTTCTCGTTCTGGTTCGTGGTGTGGGGCATTCTGCTGACCGCGGAGTACACCGCATAATCATGGCAGACGATAGCATCGCCGTCGTCGACTTAGACCGGTGTCAGCCCGACCGGTGTAGCTACGAGTGTAAGAACTACTGCCCGCCGAATCGAACCGGCAAGGAGTGTATCACACTCCGCGGCGAGGAGGCCGACGAGGGGCAACCGGAACAGATCCACATCTCCGAGGAGATCTGTCTCGGCGAAACCTGTGGTATCTGCGTCGAGAAGTGCCCCTTCGACGCGATCGAGATCATCAACCTGCCCAACGAGTTGCAGGACGATCCAGCCCATCGGTACGGCGAGAACGCCTTCTCGCTGTACGGGCTTCCCGCACCCCAGGAGGGACAGGTTACTGGTATCCTCGGTCCGAACGGGATCGGGAAGACCACCGCAGTCCGCATCCTCGCGGGCGAACTCGAGCCAAATCTCGGCCGTCACGAGGAATCACCCGGCTGGGACGAGGTCCTTGAGGCCTACCGCGGGACGGAGCTACAGGACTATATCGCGGACGTTCGGGACGGCGAGGTCACGGTTTCCCGAAAACCCCAGTACGTCGACCAGATTCCGAATAGCTTCGACGGCAATACCCGTCAGTTGCTCGAACGGACGGACGAGCGCGGCGCGCTCGACTCGCTGGTCGACCGACTCGAGATCGGGCCGGTGATGGATCAGTCGATCGACGACCTCTCCGGTGGTGAACTCCAGCGGGTGGCGATCACGGCGACGCTCGCTCGCGATACGGACTTTTACTTCCTGGACGAGGTGACGCCGTATCTCGACATCGGCCAGCGCGTGACTGCTGCACAGCTCATCCGCGAACTCGCCGAAGAGGAAGACAAGTCGATGTTGGTCGTCGAACACGACCTCGCGATCCTCGATCTGCTCGCCGATACGATCCACGTCGCTTACGGTGAGCCCGGGGCGTACGGTGTCATCACGTCGCCGAAATCGGTCCGCAACGGGATCAACGAGTACCTGTCGGGCTACCTCGACAACGAGAACATGCGAATCCGGCCGGATCCGATCGAGTTTCAGGAGCATGCACCCCGGTCCGCAGTTCACGGCGACGTCCTCGTCGAGTACCCCGACCTCACCAAGAGCTACGGCGACGGCGAGTTCTCCCTCGAGGTCGAGGGCGGCCAGATCCGCGAGAACGAAGTGCTCGGCATCGTCGGCCCGAACGGAATCGGGAAATCGACGTTCGCAAAGCTGCTGACTGGCAACCTCGAACCGGACGAGGGCGACGCCGACCTCGATCTGGACATCTCGTACAAGCCCCAGTACGTCACTATCGACCAGCACATGCGGGTCGACGCCTTCCTCTCGTCGATTACGGACCAGTTCGGCTCCTCGTACTGGAACACCGAAATCGCCCAGCCGCTGCAGTTAGAGCGGATCATGGAGCAGAACCTCTCGGATCTCTCGGGCGGTGAGCGCCAGCGCGTCGCGATCGCCGCATGTCTCTCCGACTCGGCCGATCTGTACCTGCTCGACGAGCCCTCCGCCCACCTGGACGTCGAACAGCGGGTGCAGGCGACCAGCGCGATTCGACGCTACGCCGAACAGCAGGATGCGACTGTCATGGTCATCGATCACGACATCTACATGATCGACCTGCTCGCCGATCGGCTGATGGTCTTCGACGGCGAACCCGCGGTCCACGGCCGCGCCGGCACGCCACAGCCGATGCGTGACGGCATGAACGAGTTCCTCGCGAACCTCGAAGTCACCTTCCGCCGCGACGAGCGCACCTCGCGCCCGCGGATCAACAAGCCCGACTCGCAACTCGACAAGCAGCAGAAAAGCGACGGCGAGTACTACTACGCGCCCTGATCGACGCTACGATTCGTTCGTTTCCGTCTCGATGAGCGCCGCGGCTCCGATCAGCGCGAGGACGATCCCGGCCAGTACGGAGCCGACCAGTGCACCGGACACCGCGAGCCCGCCGCTCGTCGCGGACGCGACGCCGACCGCGGCGACGACGGGCCCGAGCAGCACTAACAGCGTCCCGACGGCCAACTCTGCACCGACGTTCGATTCGCCGTGTGCGTCCGACCGCCGCTCGCGCGGATCGACCAGCCGCCACTCCGGTGCCCGGTCCATTTCGAGTCGAAACCGGCTCCCGACCGACGCGAGGAGCGCATCTCCCGCGGATCGCACCGGATCCGACCACCAACTGCCATCTCCTCGATCCGCCGCGTCCGGTTCGAGGTCCGCCCGCGTCAGATAGATGCGTTCGCCGACGAGGTGACTGATCGAGTTCGCGCCGTAGCCGACGTCCTCGACGATCCGAGCGAGGAGGAACTCCTCGGACCACGGAATCGGCTTTTCGAGCGTAAACGTCGCCACCTCGTCGTGCGGCAGCGTGACCTCGAGCCGAACCGTCGACTCGTCGACGGACTCGATGTCCGTGACGCGGCCTTCGACGTACCCCTCGGCCGTCGTTCGAACGTCGACGCGCCCGAGTTCGTCCTCTAACCGTTGTGGCGGCGTCTCCTCGTCCGTCTCGCCGGTGACACCGGCGGACCGCCGAGATCGGTCACGCCGCTGGTTCGTCGATCGGTCGCGCCGCTCGACCTCGATTTCTATCTCGTCGGTTTCGTCGGCTGTGTCGGACATGGGACGTGAATGGGTGTGGCTTGGCGCGAGCGAGGGCCGCGAGCCGACGCGCCGGAGACGCGGTATCGCTTCGTCTCGTCTGTACGGCCTCGCCGAAGTAAGGTATTGTTCCATCGAGTCATGACTCTCGTGGCGTGTGATACGTACGATTCGGCGAGACGGGCGTGCCATCCGACGATCAGTTATCTAAACAGCGAATCGACGGTCAATGAATCATCCGCTGGCACGTCCCACAGAGGTTCTCCTCTTTGATATCGACTTCCTGGACGGTTGGCGAGAAGTTCATCACGCAGCGGTTGTTGTCGCAGTGTTCGAGTCCGAATGTGTGGCCGATCTCGTGGACGATTTCCTTGCGGACGCGGTTCTCGAAGATGTCGCTCGCGCTCTGATTCGAGAAGCCGCCATCACTGGAGGTCTGAAGACGATACGTCGAGACGACGCTCCCGCTGCCGTCGAGGTACGCCAGGCCAAAAACGTAGTTTCGACGCCGGTAGAAGAGGTCGTGTGGTGTGATCGCGATGTTTTTGTCTCCCTGGCCGACCCGTTCTGCGAGTTGGATGAACGACTCTGCGGAGTACTGGTTTCGGCCGGAATCGTACGCGCCGTTTGGAACCGACTGCGAGTCGTTGATCGAAACCTCGCAGTCGTAGACCGATCGCAAGCCGGCGGAGGCCGACCGCTTGACCTCCGCGGAGACGTTGCCGACCGGTACGATGTCGACGAGCATAGCAAGGGCTATGACCGCGGACGCTATAAACGTCCCGCCGTGTGCGACTCTCGCCGTTGTCCGAGCGGAATGATCGAGTTCCTCCGCGAGTACGACTGTCTCGTCGAGGTGGGGATCGGCCGACGGACCGAACTGGCGGCGGCGCTCGCGAACGCTGGCGTGTCCGTTATCGCGACGGACGTCCACGAGCGCGACGTTCCGAACGCCGTTCGGTTCGTCCGCGACGACATCGTCGACCCGGAGCCGTCGGTTTACGCCGACGCCGATGCACTCTACGCGCGAAACCTCCCGCCGGAACTCCACCGACCGGCGCTCGCGGTCGCCCGCGAGGCCGACGCCGCGTTCCTGTTTACGACGCTCGGCGGCGACCAACCCGCCGTGGACGTCGAGCGCAAAACGATTCAGGAAGGAACGCTGTACGTCGCTCGATCCTCACCTCGCCGAGAGCGTCGGCCGTGACGAATGAATTACGTAGCCGCCGGCGCAGTGTCGACTCGTGCTCCCGTTGGATCTCGTCGCGGCGCTCGCGCTGGTCGCGATCAGCGTGGTCGCTCTCGCTGTCTTCGGAATCGGTGTCATCGTTCGTCTCAGCCGACTGCTCTTTGCGTTTCCCGGCGTCGTGGTTCACGAGTTCGCCCACGCCACGGTCTGTCGACTCGTCGGCGTTCCCGTCCACGAGGTCGTCTACTTTCGGCGCGGGGACCCGCCGGGATACGTTCGACACGGCCAGCCCGGGCGCTACCGCGAGTCGTTCGCGATCAGCGCCGCGCCGTTTCTGTTCAACACGGTCCTCGCCGTCGCCGCGTTTCTCGCACTCGTCGCGCTCGTGGGTGCGACCGAGAGCGTCCGAACCGCTTCGAACGAGGCGATCGTCACTGGCGTCGTGCTGGCGTGGCTGGGGCTATCGATCGGTAGCCACGCGTTCCCGAGTACCGGCGACGCGAGCACGCTCTGGACGCGCTCGCGAGCCGAGTGGCGGGCCTCGCCGATCGTTCTGCTCGGTGTTCCGGTCGTCGCCGTGATCTACGTCGTGAACGTCCTTTCGTGGCTCTACGTGGACAAGTTGTATGCAGTCGGCCTCTTGCTTCTCGCGTTCTCGGCCGGCGGCTGACCGTGAGCAGCGGTCGGCCGCATCGATCCGACTGCTTCGTATCGACAGCCCGACTACTTCGTGGCGACAGCCCGGCCGCTACCGAATCAGTGACAGGATCGTGCTGCCCGGAGGCAGCACGACAGGGAATACAGGGATGCACGGCGTGTGACGTGCAACTGAAGTGGGGAACGCAGAGCACATAAATCCCAGCCCTCCAGAGTGAAAGTGAAATCGCAAGACGGGAGCCGGGAAACGACTGCGTCAGACGCCCAGCAGACAGCCGTCATTCGTGACGTCGTATCACGGCCGATCGGGAATCGATCGCGCGCCGAACTCGCTCTCGAACGGACGACCCGTCGGGCCACTCGTGGCGGTCGTCAACGCCGAGCCGCGTCGGGTCGCCGACGTACACCTCGGCCGTTTCGTCGCCGCTCGCTCGCGGGACGGAGACACGAACGTACAGCCCGCGTTCGACGCCCTCGTACCGATCGAGTCGCGCGAGTTCGTCCTCGTCGACCGACAGCAGTCGTCCCGCCGTGCGTCCGCCGGGGGCGAGCGTCGGGTACCGTCCGTCGACGCGGTGGAATCCCTCGAGCGTCGCTGTCCCGCCGAAAACGGCCTGGTCGGTCTCGAGGACGGCTTCGACCTGCTCCGGATCCGTCAACGTTCCGTAGACGAACACGTACACAGGTGACTATCGGTCCCGTCGGCACTTTTCGGTATCGCTCACCGGCGCGCTCTGCAGTTTCGACACGGTCGCAGCACCATCCCCTGAACGCACCCCGCCAGCGATTGCACGAAGGATAACGCACTTGAACGCGCCACGCCGAGTATTTGCCATGAGCACCGTTGCGTCCCACAGCGAGGAAGCGCTCGCGTCCGTGGTTGTCGTCGACTACGGACTCGGGAACCTGCGAAGCGTTACCCGCGGCCTCGAGCGAGCGGGTGCCGACGTCACGATCACCGACGACCCCGAGGCGTTCGCCGACGCCGACGGCGTCGTCCTCCCCGGCGTCGGCGCCTTCCGCGAGGGCGTCGAGAACGCGGACCCGCTCCGTGAGGACCTCCTCGCGGTCGCCGAGTCCGGCACGCCGCTGTTCGGTATCTGTCTCGGCATGCAGATGCTGCTGACGACGAGCGAAGAGGGAGAAAACGACGGCGAGTCGGCCGTCCAGGGCCTCGATCTGATCCCCGGCACGAACGTCCGGTTCGCGGAGGGACAGAAGGTCCCGCACATGGGCTGGAACGAACTGTCCGTCGAGCGCGATCACCCGCTCGTCGAGGGCGTTGACGGCGTTGCGCCGGAGACGCAACGAGAAGGCGGCTCCGTCGAAGGCGGATCCGTCGACGGCGAGTACGCCTACTTCGTTCACTCCTACTACGCGGTTCCCGACGACGAGAACGCGGCGGTCGCGACGACCGACTACGAGCGCGAGTTCCCCTCGATCGTCGCCAACGACGACGGAACGGTCTTCGGCACGCAGTTCCACCCCGAAAAGAGCGGCGAGACGGGGCTGCAGATCCTGCGGAACTTCGTCGAAATCTGCGCCGAGTAGCCCGGTCGATCCCGCTTCTAGGATCTTAATATATATGGTGTGTTAAATTATATTTCAATCAACCCTTTTATCGGATTAGCAGATTCGATAGCATATGTCACAGCGGGGTGCGACGGAGACAGTCGAAACGCAACGAGCTGATGGCCCATCTGTTCAGGAAATCGACGGCGACGTGCTGGCGACCGCCCAGGGTGCCGTCGGCGTCGTCGAGGAGACGTCGACCGCCGTCGACGCAGAGCTTCACGAGATCAACGAGTTGGCCACGTCACAGGTCGACGGGATGGTCGACGTCACCGAGGACGTCGCGGAGTTGAACGCGATGTTGGAAGAGGTCGCCTCGACGGCCGCACAGATGTCGAGTCGAAGCGACCGCGCCGCAACGGCCGCGACGGCGGGGCGAAACGCCGCAACGGACGCAACCGAGTCGATGGAAGACGTCGAGGAGATCATCGACGCCATCGCCGACGACGTCGACCGACTCGCGGAAAGCGTCGAGCGGATCGACGAGATCGTCGACGTGATCGCGGGGATCGCCGATGAGACGAATCTGCTCGCACTGAACGCGTCCATTCAAGCCGCCAGGGCGGGCCAGGCCGGCTCGGGATTCGGCGTCGTCGCGGACGAGATCAAGTCCCTCGCGACCCAGTCGCAGGATCGAACCGAGGAGGTCGAAGCGGTCGTTGAGGAGATCACGGCGGCGACGACCGCGCTCTCGGATCGACTCGACACTGCGGTCGCGGTCGCCGAAACCGGTGCTGAGCGAGCGAGTGACGCCGAGGCGGAACTCGAGACCGTCGACGAGGCGATCGCGGACGTCGCAGTGGGTGTGGACGAAGTCTCGACGGCGACGTCGCAGGGCGCGGAGGCGAGCGAACGGGTTTCACAGCAGTGCGACGAGACCGCCGACGCGGCCGACCGCATCGATACCGCGCTCGATGAGATCGAAGACGAGCGGTTCAGGCAGACGGACATGATCAGCGAGGTCGACGAGGCGCTCGAAATCGCGACGGCCACGCGGCGACGGCAACTCGCGAGCGTCCCGCGAATTCCGTCCGGGACCGAGGCCGTCGACGCGGCCACCGGCGGCTTCCCGCAGGGGTGTCGCGGCGTCGTGACGGTCGAGGGAGAGACGTCGGATCGAGACGCCGACGAGACCGTGGCGACGCTGGTTGCGGCGGCGCTCGACGCGGAGTACGCCGTCTCGCTCTCGCCGACCGCGTCACTCGATCGGCGGGGTCTCGAGCGGACGCTTCGTGAATACGGCGTCGAGTTCGACCGGGCGGTCGATCGGGATCGACTGTTCGTCATCGACCTCTTCGACGAATGGGACGACGGTTCGAACGTGTTCGGCGTCGGACGCCACTCGCTCGGGGAGATCAACGAGCGAATCGACCAGCGGCGGGACCGGCCGCTGCTCGTCATCGGCAACATCGCCGGCGAACTCCACGCGTTCGGCGAGCAGGCCACCCGAGAGAACACGTACGACAACGACGGCGGCGTCCTCGAGGCGACGGACACGGTGGTCAACGTCGTCGACGAGGACGCCGTTCCCTCGACGCTCGCGCAGTTCTACGCCGGTGCGGCCGATCAGGTGCTTCGCGTCGAGCCCGGCCCGACCGTCGACGTGACGGCCGCACCGACGGACAGGTAGATCAGATCGGACTGCAGGACCGCTATATGCGGACGAACCACCGGTGAATCCCAGTCTCTGCGTTCGAATCGGCCGACGACAACCACACGTTTATTGACGGTCCGACAGGTACTGCGCGTATGTCCCAGTACGATCGCCGGGTCAGTCTCGGCGTCGGCGTCGTCCTCCTCGCCGTCTTCGCCTGGTCGCTCTGGATCAGCCGCGGCGAAATCGCCAGTGGACCGGTAACGCTTACGACCGTCGCCCTCGTCGTCGGCGGGAGTGCGCTCTTGCTCGGCGGCCTCTCGTTCGTCCTCGCCGGGCTCTCCGACCGAATCGCGCTCGCCGGACGAACGATCGAATGGTGGCAGCTCCGGAGCCTCGGGTTCGCCTTTCTCGGTTCGTATATGGCGATCTCCGGGATCGCCCAGGACTCGACGCTGTCGCTGTTCGGACTGTTGACGCTCGCGGCTGGATTCGGGTTCGTCGCGTTCGGAATTCAGCAGCTTCGAACCGGCCTGCCGGCGGACGATGCTGAGCCGTCGGCTCGACAGATAGCAGTGGTCGTCGTCGGAACGATGGTCTGTTTCCTGCTGATGATCGGGCTCATGCTCGCGTTCGCCTGATCCGTACGAGCCAGTCGGCGACCGCGGACACGCAGCCGGACACTACAACAGTTCGCGAACCTCCGAGTACCACATGTCGTGGTAGTCGACGTGGCCGACCCGGCGGGCGATTGCGACTGCGAGGACGTGCCAGCAGAGCTCGGTCGGGTCGTCGCCATCCAGATTGTACTCGCTGTCCTTGCAGGTACAGCCGCCGTCCTCGACGATGTACTCGTCGTCGTAGCCGACGACGATGGTGAAGTCGCGGTAGGTCTTCACCCGATTCTCGCTCACCGCTTCGATGGCGCGAACCCCTCGGTCGCCGTGGAGGTGTGACACCTGCTCGACGATTTCGGGCGTCAGCTCACCTTCTTCCTCGAGTTCGGCTTGCCATCGCTCGACGGGGTTCGCGTTCGACACGCCCGAACCTCCGTACCGAACTGTAAAATCGGTTTGGTTGTCGATTCGACGTTGGACTCGTCGTCGTGATACTCGCGACAGATCACGCCGTTTTTCGCTCTCCCCCGACGAGATGACGTATGCGCGTCACCGAGGGCGGAGTCGAACTCGAGGTCCCCGGCGAACAGACCGAAGGGATCGAGGAGTCGGTCTTTTACAATCCGCGACAGGAGTTGAATCGGGATCTGACGATCGCGACGCTGCGAGCCTACCGCGAGCGCGAGGACCGCGCCGAGTCGTATCTGGACGCGATGGCGGCGAGCGGTATTCGCGGCGTCCGAGCGGCCGACGACGACTGGGACGTGACCTGCTGTGACGTCGAGGAAGAAGCGATCGAACTGGCTCAACAGAATATCGACCGAAACGACGTCGAGGCGACGGTCGAACACCGCAACGTCAACGCCCTCATGCACGATCAGGTCTTCGACGTGATCGATCTCGACCCCTACGGAACGCCGATGCCCTTCGCCGACGCCGCGTTTGCGAACTGCCGCGATCTGGTCTGCGTGACTGCGACCGACACCGCGCCGCTGTGTGGCGCACACTTCAACAGCGGCGTCCGATCCTACTCTGCGGTGCCGCAAAATACCGACTACCACGCCGAGATGGGCGTCCGAATCCTCCTCTCCGCGCTCGCACGCAGCGCCGCCCGCTTCGACGTCGGCGTCGAGCCGCTGTTTACCCACGCGACGAGCCACTACGTCCGAACCTACCTCGAACTCGAGCACAAGGCGACCTCGGCCGACGCGGCCATCGATGAGTTGGGCTATATCTCTCACTGCGAGGACTGCATGTACCGACAGGCAGACCCCGGCCTGATCGCCGAGCCGCTTGAGCGGTGTCCCCACTGCGACGGGACCCGAATCCTGACGGCGGGCCCGGTCTGGCTTGGCTCCGTCCGCGACCGCGAGTTCGTCGCCGACGTTCGCGGGCGGGTTCCCGACGAATTCGGAACCGCGGAGAAGGCCCGCGAGCTGTGTGCGGAACTCGAGGCTGAACTCGACGAGCCGACCCACTACGACCAGCACAAACTCTGTCGGAACTGGGGGCTGCCGGCGAACGCGATGGACGAGTTCCTCGCCGACCTTCGTGACGCGGGGTACGACGCCTCGCGCGCCCACTACGGCGGAACGACATTCAAGACTGACGCCAGCGTCGGCGAGATCCGCGAGGCGACCGCAGGAAACCTCACGTAGTCACTCGAGATCGGCGTACAGCCGGACGAGCCCGCACTCGGGACAACAGACCGATTCGACGCGCTCGGTCTCGCTGATCCCGAGTTTGCCGAGCATCCCGTCGCGCCTGCCAGTGTCGAGCACGAGCCGAGCGCCGTCGTTCGATCGAACCTGTGCGGATTCCATCCGGACGCCACAGTCAGGACATCGACGTTCGTTCATACGCAACCGTTGTCAACCAGCACAAAGTACCTTCCTTATGACATGTGTGCCACCCGCTATTTGGCAATTCCGCCCGTAGAGACGCACGTGTTCGACCGAACGGAGGGGTTCGAAATCGCGACCAAAATCGTCCGGATCGCTCGGACCGAACAGCTGACGCTGCTGTCGGCCGGCGTCGCCTTCTACGGGTTCATTTCGCTCGTCCCGCTCATGCTGCTCGCATTGGGGATCGCCGCCTCGATCGGCGGCGAGGCGCTCGCCGCCCAGCTTACGGCGGGTGCGAGCGACGTGCTGACGCCCGCCGCCCAGCAGCTGCTCGCCGACACAGTGCTTGACGACACCGGGAGACAGAGCGCGACCGTTCTCGGCGCGCTCGGCCTCCTATGGGGATCGAGCCGCGTGCTTCGCGGGCTCGACCGCGCCTTCTCCCAGGTGTACGGTACGGCCGCACAGAAGTCGCTGCTCGACACGTTCTGGGACGCGATGATCGTCCTTCTCGTGATCGCGTTCGGCCTCGCGATCGTCGGCGGCATCGAGTTCGTCATCCGGTTTTTACCCGTGATCAGACTTGGCCCGTTGGGTCCGGTGTTAATCTTGCTTGGACTGATCGTCACGTTCCTCCCGCTGTACGTCATCTTCCCCGATTCAGACGTCGATGTTCGTGCGGCGCTACCGGGAACGGTCGTCGCCGCACTCGGCTGGTTCGTCCTGAGCCGCGCGTTCTCGATCTACACCGAGTTCGCAACCGGGTACGTCATCTACGGGGCACTGGGTGCCGTCTTTCTCGTGCTCATCTGGTTGTACGTCGGCTCGATCGTCCTCCTCCTTGGTGCGGTTCTCAACGCCGTCCTTGCCTCTCCTGATATGGATCGGCAGCTACAAAGTCCCGGCGCTCGACAGGTCGATACAGAAGCGATGACCGACGACGCTACGGGTGCCGACGAGGGGGGCACGCAGGACCGTTCGGATGCGAGTACGCGCACAGAAACGCGCTCGAGCGCCCGAACGCGGGATCGTTCGGACGACCCCGAAGCGCTTCGAGAGGAGATCGAGCGACTGCGCGACCGGGTCGACGAGTTCGAGGAGAGCGTCGAGCGCCGAACCGTCGAGAAAGAGTCCCTCGAAGGCGAACTCAAACGCTACGTCCGTCGTCGAATCCGCCGCGGTCACGCCCGCGACTGGGGACCATACCTCGTCTTACTCTACGGAACGGTGCTGGCGCTCGGTGCGTTTTACTTCCTGGGCGGCTGGGCGTCGATCGTGGCGATGTTCGTCGTCTGGACCTCGACGCTCGGCGTCTACGTCCTGATGGTGCTGTTCGGTGCCGGTTTCTCCCTGCTCGGCGTCCCGGGACGACTTCGCGACATTATCGGCGACCGACGCTCCTGACTCTCGGCTGCGCGTTCGACCTCGGCGACCCCTTTTCGCACCCGACCGTACGCCGCTCGTTCGTTACTACTCGACTGAACGACCTATAATCGACGTCAAAATAGTCCGTATACTGACTACTGCCAGTCCGTTCCGGCACACCCGCAGACGAATCGGAGCTGTGATCGGAAATCGGAAAAACAGTCCGGTTCGAACCGCTTCGACGAGGCTGTGAGCCGTTCAGAACGTTTCGAGGTAGCGGTCGAGTTCCCAGTCGGAGACGTCGATGAGGTAGTCTTCGAACTCCTGGCTCTTGGCTTCGACGAACTTCGGCGCGACGTGCTCGCCGAGGGCGTCGTAGATGACCTCGTCTTCTTCTAAGGCGTCGACGGCCTCGCCGAGGTTCGACGGTAGCGTCTCGATGCCGTACTCTTCGCGTTTTTCCTCGTCGAACTCGTAGATGTTCTCTCGAACCGGGTCGGCACACTCGAGGTCGTTTTCGATCCCTTCGAGGCCGGCGTGGATCATGACAGCGAGTGCGAGGTACGGGTTGCACGACGGGTCGGGCGAGCGCAGCTCGACGCGGCTCGCGGCCGGAATGCGGGCGGCCGGCTTGCGGATCAGCGACGAGCGGTTACGGTCGGACCAGGCGACGTAAACCGGCGCTTCGTAGCCGGGGACAAGTCGCTTGTAGCTGTTGACCGTCGGGTTCGCGATGGCGGTAATCGCCGGTGCGTGCTCCAAGATACCGGCCGTAAAGGCGCGAGCCTCATCGCTCAGGTTGAACTCGTCGTCATCGTCGTGGAATGCGTTCTCGCCGTCCTCGGTGAACAGCGAGAGGTGGGTGTGCATGCCCGAGCCGTTGATCTTCGGGATCGGTTTGGGCATGAAGGTTGCGTGCAGGTCGTGCTGTGCGGCGATGGCACGGACGACGGTGCGGAAGGTGGCGACGTTGTCGGCCGTCGAGAGGGCGTCGTCGTACTCGAAGTTGATCTCGTGCTGGCCGCGAGCGACCTCGTGGTGGCTGGCTTCGATTTCGAAGTCCATCTGTTCGAGGCCGTAGATGATGTCGCGGCGAACGTCCGAGGCGAGGTCTTTCGGTGCGACGTCGAAGTAGCCGCCAGCGTCGTTCGTCTTCGTGGTGGCGCGGCCGTCCTCGTCTTCTTCGAAGAGGAAGAACTCGGGTTCGGGTGCGGCGTTGACCTTGTACCCCATCTCGTTCGCGCGGTCGATCGCGTTTTTGAGCACGCGACGTGGGTCGCCCTCGAAGGGCTCGCCTGACGACGTATTATAGACGTCACAGATCATTCGACCGGCGGCGCTTTCTTCTTTCTGTCTCCACGGAAGGATGGCGAAGGTGTCCGGGTCGGGAACCAGACGCATGTCCGATTCTTGAATGCGGACGAATCCTTCGATCGAGGAGCCGTCGAAGTAGATACCGTCAGTGAAGGCCTTCTCAGCCTGGCGGGCGGGAACGGAGACGTTTTTGACCGTTCCGAGGATATCTGTAAACTGCAGCCGGAGGAAATCAACGTCTTTCGCTTCAATCTCATCGAGTACAGCCTGCTCGGCCTCAGTGATATTTCCGCTTGTCATTTTTCTGGTCGTCCTATCCAAGAAACTCCGCTGCTAAAACCCTACTGTTTTATGCAAATCTCCTCTCGACCGAAGGGAATTGTATATTCGTAAATTTCTAAAGGGGATATACAGTATTTGGATGTGATGACGTACGAAAATCTCGATTCAAAACTAGTGAATGAACTACTCGGCGATGGCCGAGCGAGTCTTCGAAGCCTTGCGAAAGAGCTCGACGTTTCCGTGACAACTGTTTCCAATCATCTCTCTACTCTCGAGGACGACGGTGTAATCGTCGAATACACACCACGAGTCGATTACAGTGCACTCGGATACGACGTGACGGCGATCGTCCAGTTGCAGGTGGAGGGTAATGCACTCCCGACCGTTACCGAGACGCTTCGGGACCATCCACAGATGATCAGCGTCTACGAGGTGACTGGTGACTACGACGTCATCGCCGTCGGAAAGTTCAAAGACACTGATGGGATGAACGAACAGATCAAGGCGTTGCTCACCGACCCAGATATCAAGGCGTCGAACACTAGCGTCGTCCTCAACGCCGTTTCCGAGAACGAACAGTTCGAGATCGACGTCGACGATACCTGATACGGTCTGTTGGAGGCCATTTCCGATGCGACCGCGACCTGCGCTGCGGTCACACCGATAAATCGTTACAGCATTCCGTATGAACCGGGACATGATTTTATCCGAGATATTAGCGGATATATAGTACAATGATCCCGACTGCCAGCAGCAACAGTCCCCACCATAACGAGTCGCCCGGAAGCCCCTTGAGGATGAGCGTGACGATACCCGAGGAAACCAACGACCAGCCAAACGTGGTCTGATAGGCCATGTTGACCGTACATCGGACGGCTCAATAAGTCATTTGAATGTCAACAATGCTGTGAGTCGACTGGGGAACAGCCCGTCTCGATTCCGGGAGCCCTGCTTGACCAGCCATTCCGGTTCGGGTATCGAAGTCACCCAGCACAGCCAAAATAGATCGTATGCGATCGATACGACGGTCTCAAAGCGGTGTTGTGGCTGGTCTTACATCATGCCGCCCATACCGCCGCCCATGCCGCCCATGCCGCCTGCGCCGCCGGGTGCACCTCCCTCGTCGTCACCCTTGTCGGTCGAGAGGTCGCCGGCGGAGATGATGTCGTCGATCTTGAGCACGAGGTTCGCGGCCTCCGCGGCGGAGGTCACGGCCTGCTCTTTGGCGTGTGCCGGTTCGACAACACCAGCGTCGAGCGTGTCCTCGACGTCGCCCGAGAGGACGTTGAGTCCGGCTTCGACGTCGCCGTCGTCGTGGGCTGCGCGCAGGTCGACGAGCGTGTCGATAGAGTCGAGACCGGCGTTCTCGGCGAGCACGCGCGGGACGAGTTCGAGCGAGTCAGCGAAGGCCTCGACGGCGAGTTGCTCGCGGCCGGAGACGGAGTCGGCGTAGTCACGCAGACGCGAGGCGAGTTCGACCTCGATCGCACCGCCGCCCGCGAGGACGCGGCCGTCGGAGACGGTCTGTGCGACGACGTCGAGCGCGTCGCCAACGCCGCGTTCGAGCTCGTCGACGACGTGGTCGGTCGAGCCGCGAAGCAGGAGCGTCACGCCGTGGGCGTTATCGCCCTCGACGTAGAACAGTTCGTCCTCGTCGTCGCGGGTAACGTCACCGTGACCGAGGTCCTCGGCGGTCGCACTGGCGAGGTCGGAAACGATGTTCGCGCCGACGACTTCCTTGAGGAACTCGAGGTCGGACTTCTTCGCGCGACGTACCGCGAGGATGCCCTCCTTGGCGAGGTAATGCTGTGCGAGGTCGTCGATGCCTTTCTGACAGAAGACGACGTCAGCACCGGTGTCGGCGATCTGCTCGACTTTCTCCTGGAGCTGCTTTTCTTCGCGGTCGAGGAACTGCTGAAGCTGGTCGGGGTCGGTGACCGAAACCTCGGTATCGATGTCGGTCTCTTCGACTTCGACTGGCTGGTTGAGCAGCAGGATGTCGGCGTCCTCGGCTTCCTGGGGCATGTTGTCGTGAACGGGATCTTTGTTCACGATGCCACCCTCGAGGAGGTCGGACTCGCCGGCGCTGCGGCCGGTCTGGGTCTCGATGTTGAGATACTCGAGGTCGACGACGTTCTGTCCCTCGTCGTCCTCGACGGTGATCGACTGAACGGCGTCGATAATGAGCTGGGAGAGGTGCTCTTTGTTGACCTCGGCACCCTTGCCGGTCATCGACGTCTCGGCGACCGAACGAAGGAGTTCCGCGTCGTCCGTGTCGATCTCTTCGGCGATATCGTCGATCTCCTCGCGGGCCTGCTCGCTCGCGAGGTGGAAGCCCTTGATGATCGCCGTCGGGTGGATATCCTGTTCGAGGAGGTCCTCTGCGTTCTTTAGGAGTTCACCTGTCACTGCGACGGCTGTCGTGGTGCCGTCGCCGGCCTCGTCCTCCTGGGTCTCGGCGACTTCGATGATCATCTCAGCCGTCGGGTTGTCGATGTCCATCTCCTGGAGGATGGTCACGCCGTCGTTCGTGATGGTGACCGACCCCATCGAGTCGACGAGCATCTTGTCCATCCCCTTCGGACCGAGCGTCGAGCGGACGGATTCCGCGACCGCTCGCGCCGCGCTGATGTTGTGATCCTGCGCATCCTTGTCCTTGATGCGCTGGGAGTCCTCGCTCATAACGATCATCGGCTGTCCCTGCTGCATTCGCTGGCTCATAGTCAATCGATTCATTGATTGCCCTTCTATATAAGGGTATCGAAGTTTGGTAGGGCGAGTGGATTAGAGAACGAATCCAAATTGAACGAAAACCACCGTACTACGGCCGAATTCTCAGAAGCTGACTCGATGTGGTATCGGTTCACTCACCTGCTCATGCTCCGAAATACCCGACATATTTAAGTACAATCGATCAGGCATCAACCGGTTCGATCAACGACGGTTCGTCGCTTCCAGCGTCGTTAACCGCCGTCGAGACGGGATATGCGCGAAGTTCTGCGTCCGGATACGAGCCGAGCAACGCCTGGGGATCGTCGCCCGACAGCCACTGGTCCTCGGCCGCGGGATCGAGAATCACTGCCATTCGGTGGTGTAGCTCCGCGACGAGGTCGTTCGGCTCGGTCGTCACGATCGTAAATGTCTCGAGCGGCCCCTCGTCGGATGCGTCTTCGAGCCCGCCGCCGAAGGCGTCGAGTCCGGTCTGCTCCGTCTCGGGTTCCCACCGCTCCCACAGTCCTGCCATCGCGAACACTCGGTCGTCCTCGAACGCAATCCTGTACGGCTGCTTACCCGCCTCCGTTTCGGCCCACTCGTAGAACCCGTCGGCCGGAACGAGACACCGACCCGCCGAAGGCGTGTCGAGCCCTCGTTCGTTTCCCTCACGAGAACACCGTCGGCGCTCGTAAGCCTCGCGGAAACTCGGTTTCTCGTCGAGCGTCTCCGCACGCGCGTTGATGATCCCGTTCGTGTCGTCCTCGGCCCACTCTGGGATTAGCCCCCACTCGAACCGCTGGATCGTCGCCGGCTCCTCGTTCGTGATGACCGGGAGCCGCTGGCCCGGTGCTGCGTTGTACCGGGGCTCGAACGAGTCCGAAAATCGCGCGTCGAAACGGCCCTCGAGGTCCTCGCGCTCGAGGGAGAGAGTGTAGCGGCCACACATAGGTACCCGAACGCGCTCGGCAGTGATACGGCTATCCGTTCGTTTCAACAAAACGCCAGAACTGGGATATCAACTGTCCAGGTCCACACCTGCACTTGTCAGTGAACTCGACCTCTAACGCTATCCGGTAGCGTACGGCCGAAACGTTCCGTTCGGTGTCACCGTTCCTGACTTCAGGGCGAGTTGACCGTCGCCCGTCCGACGCAACGACTGTAGGCCGCGCCGGACGAACCGCATGCCGATGTTTTTTGCGCCGACGTAGTCTGCGTTGGCAGTCATCCCACACCGTTCGCATTCGAACTGGGATTGTGTCGTTCGATTCACGCCACTCGTGTGGCCACACTCTGGGCATCGCCGGCTAGTATTTTCGGGTGAGACGAATTCGACACGCATCCCCTTTGTTGACGCCTTGTATTCGACTAACTCGACGAGTTGCCGATGTGCCCATTGGTGAAATTGTTTTCCTGGCGGCGCGTTCTCTCGGATATGTTTCAGATCTTCGAAAACGATGTATTCACACTCGTAAGCCGTGGCTTCCTCGAGAATATCGTTTGCAACTCGATGAAGTACGTCCCTGACATACCGCGATTCGCGACCACTCATTCGCCGGATCGTTCGGTACGCCGAATCGGTTCCTTTCTGATAGAGGTTTCCTCGTACACGCTCGAATTCACGGTGCCGGTGCCGGAGTTCCCGTCCAGATGCGAAGTACGCTGTACTCGTCGTTGCGATGTTAACGATACCAAGATCGACACCGAGAACTGTCCTGTCCGCGGCGTCGGTCTCCGTCTCGGTTTTTGGCTTTGGCGCTGGTTTCCGAAACCCGATATGCAGGTAGTAGTCTCCATCGCGTTTCGAGAGCGTCGATTCCGTGACTTCCCAACTCTCGTTTTCGAGATACTGATGCTGGTATCCCTCGTCATCGGCCGGCAAGATCAATTCACACCGGATCCGTTTGTCGACCGTGGCTAGTGACACGGTGTCGTCATCGAACACCGTCATTGATCTCGAGTCGTACGTAATCGTTTCGCTAGTGAACGTCGGACGGGAGGTGTCGTACTCGCTGACAGCTGATTCGAGGGCATCGATACCGTCGAGAGCGGCCGCTGCTTGGCGAATTGCGAGAATCGTGTGTTGGCTTCCGAGCGAGGTTTGGTCACGGATATCATCGTACACGATCTGCTGCAGAGCCACGGTCTGGGTTTCGCCTGTTGTCCATCCGACTCGACTGGC
Organism: Natrialbaceae archaeon A-arb3/5; assembly: GCA_046614585.1. Lineage (GTDB taxonomy): Archaea > Halobacteriota > Halobacteria > Halobacteriales > Natrialbaceae > JBKKHI01. The sequence continues at coordinate 691,051 of JBKKHI010000001.1, forward strand.
TGTATTACAGGCACGCTTCCACTCAGAGATCGTTCGGTCGAGTAGCGTTTGCTGGTCGTCGTCGAGCGACAGACGAGTGATCGCAGTTCGACGGAGGTAGTCGGTGCCCACTGACGACTACTGGTCTCGCCATAGTATATAAATCCAAGAGTGGTGGGAAATTAAAATGTATCCTCTTATTTGGAGAGATTGTGACCAGACGTCACAGAAAACGCCAGGACAGGGATTTGAACCCTGAATCCCAAAGGGAACACGCTTTCCAGGCGTGCGCCTTACCGTTCGGCCATCCTGGCTCATGTATCCGTAACCACGTCCGTCGTTTAACTCTTACTTTTACCGTCGCCGTTGCGTGTGTCATTCGCACCCTCAGAACGGCGGGCCGACCAGGCCGCGATCCGGTGTTCGAGCGCGTACGCACTGGCCGCCGTCACGAGGCCGACCCCCAGTGCGACGGCTGCCCCCTGCGCGATCGAGACGAGCGGGCCGGATACGAGCGCGTACCCCTGTACGAGCACCAGAAACGCCATGACGCCGACGGCGCCCCACAGCAGCGCGGATTTGGTGCGCGGATTCATTCGCAGCGAGGGGCCCTCACGCGAGATCCGCGACGGCTTCGATCTCGACGCCGACGCCCTTCGGGAGGGCGGCGACCTCGACGGCGCTTCGGGCCGGCGGCTCCTCGTCGAAGTAGCTTGCGTAGGTCTCGTTCATCGCGTCGAAGTCGTCGATGTCGTCGAGGAAGACGGTGACCTTGAGGACGTCCGAGGCCGTCGCCCCCTCTGCGTCGAGGACGGCCGCGAGGTTGTCGAGCGCTTGCTCGGTCTGGGTTTCGATGGACTCGTCGGCGAGCACCTCGCCGTCGGTCGTCAGCGGGATCTGTCCGGCGGTAAACAGCACGTCACCGTTGGTCGTTGCCTGACTGTACGCGCCGACCGCGGCGGGGGCCTCGTCGGTGTCGATGATTCGTTTCATGCTCACATCCTCTCGGTCAAGTGGCTTAAATGGGACGACGGCGGTTCACCGCGGAGCCGGCTGCGTCGTTTCATATCGCGACGTCACTGATCGGCGCTATCAGTGAATTTATGTTAGACTAGTATCGTTAACTCAGTGATGAGATGGTTCCCGCTCGCGCGTGAAGAGTGCAAGGCCCTGGTATCCTCCAAGGGGGTCTGGCTGCTCGCGGTCGTGTTTCCGTTGTGGACGTACCGCCCGGCCTACCGGACGTGGGACGAACTCGGATCCGACATGACCATCGGGTTCGTCCAGTACAGCGCTGCGTTTTTGCTCCCGCTGGCCGCGATCGCGCTCGGCTATCGGGCTATCGTCGGCGATCGATCGTCCGGTAGCTTGCAGTTCGTGCTCGGCCTGCCGCTAACCCGCGGGGAGGTCCTGATCGGCAAACTCGTCGGTCGGACGGTCGGCATCGCGATCCCGGTCGGGGTCGCGCTCGCGGTTGTCACCGTCATCGGCGTCGTCCGGTTCGGCCTGTTCTCGCCGCTGCGATATCTCGCGGTGTTGCTCGTCACCTTCGCGTACCTCGCGGTGCTGGTTTCGATCGTCGTGAGCGTCTCGGCGCTCGCGGGTCGAGCGGCCACGGCGGCGGCAACGCTGTTCGTCGGCTTGCTGATCGTGTTCGAGACGGTCTGGCAGATGCTGGGGCCGATGCTCTACTCGCGGCTCACCGGCACGCCGGTCAACCTCTACGACCCGCCGGCGGACGGTCGATTGTTTCTGATCGACCGGCTTTCCCCCTCGGGGGCGTACAATACCGTGACGAACTGGCTCCTCGAGGCGGGCAACTCGGCTGCCTTTCACGGCAGCGTAATCAACGATCTCGAGCCAAACGTCAGTTCCAACGTCCTCGTCGTCGACAACACCTTCGACCCCGGTACGGTGCCGCTGTACCTCCACGAGGCCGGCGGGCTGATTATTCTGGCCATCTGGGGGCTGGTGCCGCTTTCGATCGCCTACTACCGGTTCGACCGGGGTGATCTCGCGTGAGTCCGAGCGAGGGCGCCGACCCAGTCGTCCGGACCGACAGCGTGACGAAACGATACGGGTCCGACGCGGCCGTCGAGGACCTCTCGCTCGCCGTCGAGAGCGGTGAAATCTACGGCTTTTTGGGGCCAAACGGCGCGGGCAAGTCGACGACGATCAACATGCTGATGGACTACGCGCGACCAACTGACGGCGAGATCAGCGTCCTCGGCATGGATCCGCGCGAAGACGTCGTCGACGTCCACCAGCGTGTCGGCATCCTCCCTGACGGGTTCAGCGTCTACGAGAACCGGACCGGACGCGCTCACCTGCGGCTGGTCATCGACACGAAAGGCGCCGACGACGACCCCGAGGCGCTGCTCGAGCGCGTTGGGCTGGCCGACGCCGTCGACGACGACGCCGGCAGCTACTCGCGGGGGATGCGCCAGCGGCTCGCGCTCGCGATGGCGCTCGTGGGCGAGCCCGACCTGCTGATTCTGGACGAACCATTCTCCGGGCTCGACCCTCACGGCGTTCGGACGATCCGCGACGTCGCCCACACGGAGAACGACCGCGGTGCGACGGTCTTTTTCTCGAGTCACGTCCTCGGGCAGGTCGAACTCGTCTGCGATCGGATCGGCATCCTCCACGAGGGCCGACTCGTCGCGGAGGGGACCCTCGAGGAACTGCAAGCGAGCGCGCCGGTGACGACCGAACTCGAACTCGCCGTCGAGGGCGACCTCGAGCGGGCTCGACGGGCGATGGCGGCCGTCGAGGGCGTCGCCGACGTCTCGGTACCGTCAACGGCCGACGGGGCGGCGGGCAGCGAACCCGACGACGACTCCGAGACGGACGTGACGGCCGACGCACCCGTCGACGGAACCGAGGCTGAGACGGTCACCGGCGGAACGATCGTCGGCCACCTCGAGTCGATCGACTGTCGCGAGGCCGTCCTGGCAGCGCTCGACGACGCGGACGTCCCGGTTCGGCGAGCGGCCGTCGAGGAGCCGTCGATCGAATCGATCTTCGTCGCCCACACCGACGAGTCGTCGGATGGGGGTGAGCGCCGATGACTGACAACGCTCGCGGCGACCGACGGTCGATGCTTCGTCGACGAACGGTACTCGGTGCAGCCGCCGGCTCGATGCTTCCCCTCACCGGCTGTCTGGCCGACACCGAGTTTTCGATCGTCGACATCGACGTCCCGACCGATTTCGACGGACCGCTTTCCTTCGACGTCGACACGTTCGACCGGGACGTGCTCGTCGACTCGCCGGCCACGTTCGAACTGTCGGCGACCAACGAGTCCGACGACACCCTCGAGCTCGTCAGCATGGGGATCCGGCCCTTCGGCGTGCTCGAGTTACGCGGCGAGAGCGATGACCACGGTGAGTCGTGGATCCGACTGTGGACCGACGCCTACGAGGATAGCGACCACGTCGACGCACAGCCCAGCGGGATGAGTGCCGACGGCGAGGAGCTAGTGATGACGCTCTATCCGGGCGAGACGGTGACCGCCGAATACGAAATCCACGGGGCGGAGGTATCGAACTCCGACGGCACGTACGAACTCGGAGGGCGGTTGGGTGACGACAACGTGGTGACGTACCGACGACCGGACGAAGAGACTGTGGACGACGAGATTGCGGATGGCGAGGACGACGCGGACGAGGCGGCTGCAGACGACGAGCCTGCGGACGATGCGGGCGATTCGGACGATGCAGGCAACGACGGCTTGTCGGGGACGGGCTACAGTCCCGAGATCGTGTTTCGCATCGAAACCCGGAGCCGAATTCCGTTCCGCTGACAGAACCGGCTTCCGTTCGGGACAGACACTGCTTCGGCGTCGAATCTGTTCAGACGAGGACGTCGACCTCGTACCCTGCTCCCCGGAGGTCCGCGAGGAACTCCTCGACGTGGTCGGGGCCGCGCATCTCGAGGTCGATTTCGACTTCGGTGTCGCTCATCTCGACGTCGCGGGAGGTGCGGTCGTGGTGGATCGCGTAGATGTTCGCCCGGTGGGCGGTGAAGATTTCGAGCAAATCCTCGAGCGCGCCGGGTTGGTCCTTCAGCGTCGTCCGGATCTTCAGGTAGCGGCCGGTCTCAACGAGGCCGCGGACGATGACGTTCGTGAGCGTGTTGAGGTCGATGTTGCCGCCCGAGAGGACGGGGACGACGGTCTCGTCGGCGGCGTAGTCGAATTTCTCAAACAGGAGCGCAGCCAGCGGGACGGCACCCGCCCCCTCGGCCAGCGTCTTCGTCCGTTCGAGCAGGTAGATCGTCGCCACGGCGATTTCGGGGTCGGAGACGGTGACGACCTCGTCGACGTGCTCCTGAATGTGGGCGAACGTGTGCTCGCCGAGGCTGCGCGTCGCGATCCCGTCGGCGATCGTATCGACGCCGTCGATCGCGATCCGTTCGCCCTTCTCGAGTGATTTTGCGGCGCTCGAGGCACCTTCGGCCTGGACGCCGATCACGCGGGTTTCTGGGGACTTCGCCTTGATCGCGGTGGCGACGCCGCTGATGAGGCCGCCGCCGCCGATGGGGACGACGACGGTCTCGACGTCGGGACAGTCGTCGACGATTTCGAGGCCGATCGTCCCCTGACCGGCCATGATCTGCTCGTCATCGAAGGCGTGGACGTAGGTTCGGTCCTCCTCGCGTTCGATCTCGTGGGCGCGCTCTGCGGCCTCGTTGTAGTCCGTTCCGTCGAGGACGACCTCGGCCCCGTAGTTCTGGGTCGCCTTGACCTTCGAGATCGGGGCGTGTTCGGGCATGACGATCTTCGAATCGACGCCGGCGCGCGTGGCCGCGAGCGCAACGCCCTGTGCGTGATTCCCCGCGCTCGCGGTGACGACGCCCGCGTCCTGCTGATCGGCCGAGAGCGTTGCGATCCGGTTCGTCGCGCCCCGAATCTTGAACGATCCCGTCCGCTGGACCATCTCGAGTTTCAGGTGGACGTCGGCCCCGGTCATCGAGGAGAACGTGTACGAGTACTCGAGCGGCGTGTGTCTGGACGTTTCGCGCACCCGCTCGCGCGCATCGACGATGTCCGACAGTCCGAGCATACCAACGACTACTCGGTGCGGACTGTAATACTGTCGGCTGTCACCGATTTCACCGGCGAACTCGACGACCACAGCGTGCCCGGCGCGCCCTCCGATCGAAACCGACCGGCTTTATCCCCGCCGACCCGTTCGCTCGGGTATGAACGCAGACGCCGTCGTCCTCGACATCGACGGGGTGCTCGTCGACGTCGCCGACTCCTACCGGCGAGCGATCGTCGAGTCCGTCGAGTACGTCTACGACCGGACGATCCGAAAGGAGGACATCCAGCAGTTCAAGGATGCAGGCGGGTTCAACAACGACTGGGAGCTCACGTACGCCGCCGCGCTCTACGTGCTCGCGACGAGCGAGGGGTACGACGAGTCGATCGACGCGTTTACCGACGAAATCGCCGCAAACGGCGGCGGTCTCGAGGCGGCCGAGACCGTCGTTCACGACGCGATCGGTGCCCGGGCGACCCAGCGGGTGACAGACCGCTGGGATCGCGATCGACTTCGCGACGTCTTTCAGCAGCTCTATCTCGGTGCCGACCTCTACCGCGGGCTCGAGGACGGCGAGCCCGACTCTGCCCTCGAAACGCGCGGATTCATTCACGACGAGCCGCTCCTGCTCGAGGCCGAGACCCGCGAGCGGCTCCTCGAACCTTACGACGTCGGCGTGGTAACCGGGCGACCCGAAGCCGAAGCCGAGATCGCGCTCGATCGCGTCGGCCTCGAAGACGCCATTTCGATAGAGCACCGGTTCACGATGGACGACTGGGAGGAAGGGAAACCGCATCCGAAGGCGTTGACGACGCTCGCCGAACGCTTCGAGGCCGAGTCGGTCGTCTTCGTTGGGGACACGTTAGACGACGTTCGGACGGCCCGCAACGCGGCCGACGCCGATCCCGCCCGAACGTATCACGGCATCGGCGTGCTGACCGGCGGACTCACCGGCGAGGACGGTCGTCAGAAGTATGAGGACGCCGGCGCGGCAGCCGTCTGTGAGTCGATAAACGACGTTCCCGATCTTCTCGACGGCTCGTCGAGTTGAATAACATCCCTTAACGTCGCTCAGTCGGCCGTTCCGGCGGATGGGAGGTGCACGAACGTGAGCCAGAACTCCTCGAACGAGCGGACGAGGTCGATGAACTCGTCAGGTTCGACCGGCTTCTGTACGTAGGCGTTCGCGTGGAGATCGTACGAGCGTGCGATGTCGGTTTCGGCGTCCGAACTCGTCAGGACGATCACCGGGATCCGCCGGAGCACCGGTTCGGATTTGAGTTCCGAGAGGACGTCCTCGCCGCTGACGCCCGGCAGGTGAAAATCGAGCAGGATGATCTCGGGCGGAGGCTGCTCCTCGTACCCGTTTCGTTGGTGGACGAAATCGAGCGCGTCCTCGCCGTCGTCGGTCACACGGATGTCACACGCGATATTTGCCCCGTCGAACGACTCCGAGAACAGTCTCGCGTCCCCGGGGTTCGGTTCGATTAGGAGGATCGATATCGCGTGTTCGATGGCAGAGGGGTCCCGTCTCATGTCATCTTTTGGCGTCCAGATGAGATGAACTGCGCGGTCGGTAGGGTGTGATGATCCTCGCGTTCTGTCGGCCGTTGTCGTCACAATTGCGCTTTCCGAGCCTGCAGGTTCGCCCGGCCGTTTTTTCCTCGCGGTCGGTGTAGGGCCGCCAGTCCATGTCCGAGTTTTCCTGCCGCGACGACCTGCCCGGCGAGCCGACATCGCTGTGGCTCGCGACGACGCCCGACGACCATGCCCGAAGAGCGGAGTCGATGGAGTCCGTCGGGCTCGAAGCCGATCGAACCGTCGACGTCGCCGTCATTGGTGCTGGGATCGCCGGGATCTCGACGGCGATCGAACTCCGCGAGCGCGGCCAGACGGTTGCCGTCGTCGAGCGCGACCGCGTGGCGTCGGGCGTCACCGGAAAATCGACAGCCAAGCTGACGAGCCAGCACGGGGAAATCTACGATCATCTCCGGCGCGAGTTCGGCCATCGGCAGGCGAAACAGTACGCTCGCGTACAGGAGGCGTCGATCGATACAGTCGAGGAACGGATCGACGATCTCGGGATCGACTGCGGGTTCGAACGCCAGCCGTCGTACCTCTACAGCAACGAGCCGGACGCGATGCGACGCGAGGCCGACGCGGCGACGGCGGCAGGGCTGGCCGCGACCTACGTCACGTCGGTCCCGCCGTTCGAGCGGGCGCAGGCGGGCGTCAGATTCGACGAGCAGGCGTGGTTTCACCCGCAGAAGTACCTTCTCGCGATCGCTGACGAACTCCGAGAAGACGAGGGTGCGACGGTCGCCGAACGGACCCGCGTCACGGACGTCTCACCAGGGTCGCCGTGTCGCGTACAAACGGAAGATGCGACGATAACCGCACGCCGAGTCGTCGTCGCGACCGGCTTTCCCATCCTCGACCGGGCGGGGTACTTCGCGCGGCTCTCGCCGAAGCGGTCGTACGTCCTCGGAGTGCGGATCGACGGCCGTCCACCGGAGGGGATGTACTACCGTACGGGCGATAACTACCGCTCGGTCCGAACGCATCGCGACGAGGACGGCGAACTCCTGCTCGTCGGCGGCGAGAACCACAAAACTGGACAGGGCGGCTCGACCGCCGAACGGTACCGCCGACTGCTCGGTTGGGCGCGCGAGCGGTTTCCCGTCGAGTCGGTCGCCTACCACTGGTCGACGCAGGACTACAAGCCGGTCGACAAGGTTCCGCTCGTCGGACGCGCCGGAGCCGGTGCCGAAAACGTCTTCGTTGCGACCGGCTTTCGCGGCTGGGGGATGACCAACGGCGTCGCCGCCGGCCGTCTGCTCGCGGATATTATTACGGGCGAAACGCCACCGGAACGGGAACTGTTCGACCCGCTCCGGTTCACGCCGAAAACGTCGCTGGGTTCGGCCGTCACCGAGAACGCGGACGCCGCGAGCGAGTTCGCAACGGACTGGCTGCAGACGCTGCTCTCGCCCGATCTCTCCTCGCTCGATCCCGGTGAGGGACGCGTCCTCCGGCGCGGCGGGAAACCCGTCGCCTGCGCTCGTGACGAGGACGGCCGGCTCCACGCGACGTCCGCCGTCTGTACCCACATGTACTGTCTCGTCGAGTGGAACGACGCTGAGTGTAGCTGGGACTGCCCGTGTCACGGCTCGCGATTCGAGCCCGACGGTGCGGTCATCGAGGGGCCGGCGAACGAGGATCTATCTGCTCGGGAGCCGCCCGATAAGGGCGGCCGTCAGTAGCATCTCATCTGGACGCCAAAAGAGTCGAACGGCCCGCACAGCAGACCGTATCAGGCGAGAGCCGTGTAACCGAGCAAACAGCGACTGTCAGCGACGAAACAGTCGACTCGCAGCGACCGCATCTGATGGGAACGTATTTATTTCCGCGAACATTTATCGAGAGCAATACGGTATACTCGTGACGAGGACCATCCGGACACTCCGAACGACGGCAGGCTCGATGCTCACCGAAATCGGTGCAGCAGTGGGTACCTTCGTCGGGGTCGCGTGGCTCGCGGCAAACGTGGCAGCGCTGGGGACGCACGGAAGCAGAGCCGCTTCGGCCGAACCCGCCGTTCCGGACGCGGTGGTCTGGCTCTGTGTCCTCGGTGTCGCATCCCTCGGAACCGTCTGGCTCGAACGCGACGGCTACCGCCGACTCAGTGCGGATCCGACCGGCGGCAGCGACTTCGCCTGGCTCTCGGTATTCTACCTTCCGATTACGTTCTTTCCGACCGGATACGCGCTCGCACAACTCGGCGGAAGTTCGGAGGCCGTCGCGTCAGCGTATCTGATCGCGTGTACTGCACTTGGCGGTTGGCTCGCGTTTTACGGCGGTCTCGACCGACTCGGCGTCCGGACGCAGCACTTCGCTCGGGCCTGTTTCGTCGTGTTCGCGACGGTGCTCGTCGTCGCCATGGTCAACATTCTGTTCTCCGCTTCGGGAGTGCTCGACGGATCGATCGGCGCGTTGATTTCGAACGCGTGGGTCCTCGCAACGCTCGCACTCCTCGGACAGGGAGCCGCCCTGCTCGCCGGATTCGGGCGGGCAGTTCGTGAGTCGATTACGTAGCACCGTCGTCCAGAGTCGAAGGACGTGGTGACACCGAGCGCCGTCCGAGACCAGGGTACTCCGCGACGATTCCGTCCACGCCAACTGCCGCGAGCTGGTCGAACTCGTGCCAGGTCTCGACCGTCCAGACGTTGACAGCGCGTCCCTCGTCGTGGGCGACCTCGAGCACGTCGAGATCGGGCTCGCCAGCCGAGACGCCGGCGTAGCTAGTCTCGACGAGGTCCGTTCCGACGATCGCGTTCCGCGGCGGGTGAATCGCCTCGCAGTCGTAGCGCCGAGCGATCTCAACTCCCGCTTCGAGGTCGCTCCAGATCAGCGGTGCAGCCGCGTACTCCGGGGCGACAGTGCGTATCGCTGCGATCGCTCCCTCGCAGAACGAGGAAAAGAGTAGCTCACCGCCGAACGCGTCACAGTCCTCGACGACGCGTTCGACGAACGGCTCCCAGATCGCACGTCGCTCATCCCGAACTGCGGGCGAGAGCGACTCGTCCGGGCGTACCGTCTCGATTCCCGGATTCTTCAACTCGACGTTGACGCCGATCGTCTCGGGAATCGCCTCGAGAAGGGTGGCGAGCGTCGGCACCGACTCGTCGGTTCCGAGCACCCGCGTCGACTCGAGGTCGGCGAGCAGCGTTTCCCACACGAATCCCGTGAGGTCCGTGAGCGGGCGACCGCCCCGTTCGCCGTCGAGGCGCTCGTCGTGGACGACGACCGGCGTGTCGCAGGCGGCCGGCTGGACGTCGATCTCGATCATCGCGGTTTCGTCTCGGGCAGCCGCGTTGACGGCCGCTGCGACGGTGTTTTCCGGTTCGACGCCGGCGTACCCGCGGTGGGCGATGACGGCTGGACTGCACATAGTGGCGCGACGAACGCAGGGGTAATGGGTGCTGTGCTCGTTGCCGCCCGGAGAGACGTCGAGACCGACACAGCAGGTGGCACGTCCCGGCATCCCCTTGAACAGGCTTCGCGCCGAATTCGTATCCATGACAGAGACTACGCTCGAGGACGTCGAACGGAGTCTGAATCGCGCAACTGAACTCGAGACCGACGAGGCGGTTTCGGTCCTGCGAACGGCCCGAGAAGACCTTCGCGATCTTGGAGAAAACCCCGACGTCGACGAGCAGCGCCGACGCGAACTCACGGATCGTCTCGACCAGCGCATCCGCGAGGTCAAAAACCGGGGTGCCTACGACAGCGGACTCGGTGCGGCGATGAACCCGGACGACGACGACGCGCCCTGATACGGATTGCTGTACGATTTACCGGCGGTGAGTCGAACTATGTGAGACGAGCCTCGGTCGAGGAGCGAAGCGAGTCAACCGGCGCAACTGCCGCCCGGGTCGCGGTTGTGCCGAAAATAACTTACAGTAAACCGTATGAGGGGTATAATCCGCTGATCCAGGACGACCGGGATCGCGGCGAGATCGGCCGATCCCCCACCCTTTTATTCGGGTTCCATCCCGAGAGGCGAGTATGCGAATCGCACTACTCGGCGGCACCGGCGACATCGGCGAAGGACTCGCGCTCCGGTTTGCGCGTGATACCGACCACGAGGTCCTCATCGGCTCGCGCGATCCGGAAAAAGCCCGGGATGCGGTCGAGGGCTACGAGGCCGACCTCGACGAGCGCGGCGTGGACGCGACGATCAAGGGCTTTGTAAACGAGATGGCGGCCGACCGGGCCGACATCGTGGTTCTCTCGGTTCCACCGTACTACGCCGGCGATACGGTCGAGGCTGTCGCGGACGTCCTCGATTCGGAAACGATCCTCGTCACGCCCGCAGTCGGCATGAAAGGCGACGAAGACGGCATGCACTACCACCCGCCGGGTGCGGGAAGCGTCACCGAACTCGTCGCCCAGCGAGCGCCCGACGAGGTTCCGATCGTCGGCGCGTACCACAATCTCGCGGCGGGCAAACTCGCCGACCTGGACGTCGAGTTCGACCTGGACACACTCGTCGTGGCCGACGACGACGATGCGAAACAGACCGTTCGGAACATCACGGACGAAATAGACGGACTGCGCGCGTTGGACGCCGGCCCGCTTGCGAACGCCGCCGAGGTCGAAAGCGTCACGCCGCTGGTTATCAACATCGCAAAGCACAACGAGGAGATGCACGACGTCGGCGTGAAGTGGATCTGACAGAGCGACACTCTACGTCTGGTCTCGACGAGCCCGAATCGTCCGACTGACGATGTACGAACCGCCGGTCAGCAACACACCCATACCGACAAGGACCTGCGGTCCGCTCGTCGCGAGCAACACGAGCGCCACGCCGACCGCGGCGGCGGCGTGAGCAACGGCGAAGTCGCGGCGACCGTAGGCGCTGTGAAAGAGAGCGACGGCAGCGAACGTTCCGACGAAAACCCACGCCGCGAGTTCGGTGGCGTCGATACCCAGAATCGTCTCGTTGATGAAGGTCCCGTAGCCAAAGAAGACAATCGCGAGCACGGTACCGACACCGATCGTCTGCTCCTGAACGTCAACCGATTCGGCCATCGACCTGACGTTTCGCCGGCCAACGCAAAGTCTTGCCGCTCTCCGTCTGACTGCGGTCAGCCCAGACGGAGTTGAGACGGTCTCACAACGGTCGGTATCGCCCGCGACTCTCGCTGACCGCACCGCGTCTGACGAGTTTTTCGAGCGCATCGCGCACGTACTCCGCCGAGACGCCGCGTTCGCCGGCATAGTCGACGATTTCGTCTTCGGTCGGCCGCTCGAGGTCGGCGAGTGCGCGCTCGACGATTTCCTTTTTGCTTCCGCTTCGCGCCGGTCCACGGGGGTCGCGGTCGCCAGCCGCCTCGACTGCCTCGACGTCGAGTCCCGACCGTTCGAGGTACTCTCCCTCGTCGACGACGCCGTCCGCGACGTCGGCTTCGAGGTCGCCGAACGAGTCGACCTTGGCGAACGCCTCACCCTCGCCCTGTCGGTTCGCCAGCATCGACGCGCGGACCTCGCGGGCGTGGTCGGCGTCGTCGGTCTCGACGAACTTCTTTCGTTTCTCGTAGGCCCGGCGCGAGCCACAGCGAGGACACTGTGTCGTCTCCGAGCGGCCCTCGATGATCCAGAGGTTCGAACACTCGCTACAGCCGACGACGGCGTACATATCTCGAATTGATTTCGCGCAGTAGTTTAAGCTTCGCCACGCGGGACGAACGTGGGTACCAGGCGGTGTCGCCGAACGGTAGCGACGCTGGTGTTCGTCAGTACTCGTCAACTGTACTCCTCGAGCGCGTCCCACTCTTGCCGCATGAGTTCGCGAACGCCGTCCTCCAAAATTCCGTCGCCAAGCGATGTCGTCCGGTAGTACGAGTACAGACCGTCTGCATCGGGGTCTTTCCGTTTGCGGTTTTCGACGAGTCCGACGTCGATCAGTTCGTCCAGATGGTAGTGAAGCACGTTCGACCGAACCCCCAATCGCTCGCGCAACTCGCTCGCGCTCTGGGCACCGTCCTCGGTCAGCGCGGTGACGATTCGAAATCGGGTTTCGTTGCCGATCGACCGTTGCATCTCGAGATACTCTGACAGACTCAAGATGCTGTGTTCCGGTAGTAGCTCGTCCCCCGACCGTCGGACCGAGTGCTCTGACTCCACCATACGACACCGTTGATTCCGCTATCGCTTAAGCGTTCCCTGAGTCAGTAACCGCTGAAATCAGCTGTATTTATATACTGTCCGTGAGCACGCGGCGTATGCGCGACCGAATTGTCGACGAACTGGGCGATTTACCGCGGTCACGGTTTCTCGTCTATCTGATGGGCCCGTACGAGGCGTTCGACATCGAACGGGCGCTCGAAACCGGTGATCCTCAGACGGTGCCAGAGTCGGTCGACTTCGGGACACTCACTGGTGCTGATCACGACCTCGAGCGCGACGAGGCGACCGTGGATCTCCTCCTCCACGCCCGCGATCAGCTTCGAACGAGCACAGGTGTCAACGCGTTCCTCGCGATTGATGTCGACGTCTCACTGTCAGAACTGGACGCTGCGTCGCAGAGTATCGCGTTCGCTCGAGCGAGCAATGCAGTCGTATACGTCGTTCCCGCTGTCGGCGATAACCTTGGCGTCGGGATCGAGGTCGGATCCGTCCTCGAAGCGTTGTATGCCGAGGAAGCCGCCGATCACCGCCGCGAGCGCGTCCTGTTCGTTCACGAGTCGGGCGTGAGAAGCGCAATGATCGCCGCCGTTCGCGACCGCTGGGAGGCGCGGGTGTACACGTACGACGACCGTTCGGAACTGGTTCGACAACTCCGACTGTTCGTCCGAGATCTCGTCCGAAAAGAACGGACCGGCGAACTACCGCATCTCGAGTAGCCAACGCACAGCGAACGTGGGTCGAGTAGACGGCGACTGGACGTCAGTTCGCAAGCGACTTTCGCATCTCTACGTGAGAAATACCGGCTTTTTCGAACGTCTCGCCGTAGCGCTCGTACCCTAACTGCCGATAGAAATCGTCAGCCCGCGTCTGTGAGTGGAGCAGCAGCGTCCCAAACCCCAGTGTTCGCGCTCGCTCCTCGACGGTTCGAATCAGTTCGCGGCCGATACCGTCACCGCGTCGCGGTTCGAGAACGGCAACGCGTTCTATCTTCCCGACGTCGTCCTCGTACTCTCGAAGTCGTGCGGCCCCGACCGCCTCGTTGCCGTCGTAGGCCACGAAGTGGACCGCCTCGTCCTCGTGCTCGTCGTACTCGAGGTCCTCGTCGACGCCCTGTTCCTCGACGAAAACGTCGTGGCGAACGTCGAGGGCGTCCGCTCGTTCCTGCTCGTCCGTGACTGCATGGACGTCGACCATCGTCCACACGCAGGTCGTCGCGCTACGAGAATGTTGTGGCACAGCATCACATGGTGCTGACGAGTCGCACTGAGATGTGACAACCCGCTCACGATGGCGCATCGACAGACAGCATACGGGAGTCCGATAAAGAGAACGGAGAGAGTCTGACAGCGGTTGAAACGTGCCAGCGTGGGGTGTGCTGACCGGCCAAACACTGTCGACGGCAGTTTCTCGATGTCCGCGCGAGTTTCACCGCGCGACTCTGATCGACTCTACGCGAGTTTCTCGATGTTTTTGACGACTTCCTCGGCGTACTCGCTCGTCGCGAGCTTCTCTGCATCCTCGAGCTGGCGCTCTAAGTCGTAGGTGACCTTGCCCGAGGAGATGGTCTCCTCGACGGCGTCGCGCACGAGGTCGGCGGCGTCGTTCCAGCCCATGTACTCGAGCATCATGCGGCCCGAGAGGATCATCGCGGTCGGGTTGACCTTGTCCTGGCCCTCGTACTTTGGCGCGGAGCCGTGGACGGGTTCGGCGAGCATGCGGCCTTCGCCGAAGTTGCCACCGGGGGCGATGCCGAGGCCACCGATCTGTGCGCCGGCGGCGTCGGACATGTAGTCGCCGTTCAGGTTCATCGTCGCGATGACGTCGTAGTTGTCCGTTCGGGTCAGCAGCTGCTGGAGCATGTTGTCCGCGATGCGGTCGTTGACGACGAGCGTGTCGTCGTCGACTTCGCCGTCTTGTTCCTCCCAGAGGGTATCCTCGGTGATGACCTCGTCGCCGTACTCCTCTTCGGCGACCTCGTAGCCCCAGTCGCGGAACTGGCCTTCGGTGAACTTCATGATGTTGCCCTTGTGGACCAGCGTGACCGAATCGCGGTCGTTCTCGAGGGCGTAGTCGATGGCCTCACGGACGAGTCGCTTCGTTCCGAACTCCGTGATCGGCTTGATGCCGATGCCGACAGGGCCGTCGTGGATGACGTCGTCTGCGCCCATTTCCTCCTCGACGAACTCCTTGACCTGCTGGACCTCGTCGGTGCCGGCTTCCCACTCGATGCCGGCGTAGACGTCCTCGGTGTTCTCCCGGAACGTGACCATGTCCATCTGTTCGGGCTCGGAGACGGGAGACGGAACGCCGTCTAAGTGGTAGGTCGGTCGGACGTTCGCGTACAGATCGAGCAGCTTTCGCAGGCCGACGTTCAGCGAGCGGAAACCGGCGCCGACGGGCGTCGTCAGCGGGCCCTTGATCGCGACGCGGTGTTCTTTGATTGCCTCGACGGTCTCGTCGGGCAGGTTCTCGTCGTACTTCTCGCGGGCGGACTCGCCGGCGTAGACGCGCATCCAGTTGATCTCGCGGCCGGTTGCCTCCACAGCGGCGTCGAGCACTTTCTGTGCAGCAGGGCCGACGTCGCTTCCAACGCCGTCACCGTAGATGATCGGGATAATCGGGTTGTCCGGCACCTCGAGTTCGTCCTCGGTTCCCTCCTTCAGTGTGATCTTGTCACCGCTTTCAGGGACCTCGATATTCTCGTAGCTCATTTCGTCTGTACGGTGCTTCGATGAGGGTAAAAGACCTACCATTTCCATCGGCTTCTCGTTCATTGTCCGACATCCGGGCGGCTGTGGCTCTGATTATCTCAAAAGGAGTACGAACATGTATGGATTATTAAACCCTATTATAAATTATTATTGAGTCAGTCGGTAGTCGAACGTCGACCGGTTTCGGTTTCTGCGGGTGAGGTCGGCTCAGGAACGGTTTCGGCCTCGGTTTTCTTCCGAGGTCGGCGAAAGTTTCGCATAGAGCGTGGAGACTACCTCGACCGCCCAGTTCGCCCGCTGGGTAGCCAGAATCGTTCCGGCCGCAAACAGCACGAGCGCAGCGAGGCCGACGAGCACCTGCCCAACGAGCGGAAGCCACGACGTCTGGATCGACTGCCAGACGACCACGGCAAGCGTAATCGCAACGACTATCGCGGTCGTTCCGATGTCGACGAGATCGCGTTGCTCGTCGGTCAGTAGTTGCACGATCGCGATGATCGAGAGGAGCGTACAGAATCCGACAAGCAACCCGACCGGTGTCATCGTCGGGAGTAACTCACAACCCGGCCGAAGTAAGTATGGGGGTTTCTGCTCGCGCTGGGAGGAGACGGTCGCACGGCGGATCGATCGTGCCCTCGAAGACCATCCGCCGGTAGTCTCGAGGGCGCGATCGTCGCGTGCCGGGTCAGTGCGTGCGCGTCGCCGAACAACTGGCGTCTCTCACGCCAACTAGTTCGGGTCGGCCCAGCCGTATAATACGAAGCGATCGTTTCCCCGAAGTCGGTCACTAACCCTGCGACTGCACCGTGAAGACTGTCGGTGCTGTGGAACGTACGATAACCGCCCGATTTTCGCACGGACTATGCGAAACATCTGTCGTTTCTGGACGTTCGGAGTCGACAGCGTTCCCGTACCGACGACAGAGTCCGTGACAGGACGGTCGCGTGACGCGACGAACCGGAGCGGAACCTCTTTTTGTCGACCGGTATAACCCCGGTACATGGCCGAATCCGAAGTGGACCTCGAGTCCGAACAGTACGAAAAACACCGCGAAGCGGGGGCGATCCTCTCGCAGGTGCGCGAAGAGACGGCCGACCGCGTCGAGGTGGGTGCAAGCCACCTCGAAATTGCCGAGTACGCCGAGGACCGAATCCGCGAACTCGGCGGCGAACCCGCCTTTCCTGTCAACATCTCGATCGACGAGGAGGCGGCCCACGCGACGCCATCGATCGACGACGAGTCGACGTTCGGCGAGGAGATGATCAACCTCGATATCGGGGTCCACATCGACGGCTGGCTCGCTGACACCGCGATCACCGTCGACCTCTCCGGGAATCCGGAACTCGCGGAAGCCTCGGAACAGGCGCTCGAGGCGGCGATCGACGTTATCGAACCCGGCATCGAAACGGGCGATATCGGTGCCGAAATCGAGGACGTCATCGACGGCTACGGTTTCAACCCCGTGGTCAACCTGACTGGACACGGGCTGGGTCACTGGGAACAGCACACGAGCCCTAACATCCCGAATCGTGCCGTCTCGCAGGGAACGACGCTCGAAACCGGTGACGTCGTGGCGATCGAGCCGTTCGCGACCGACGGCGGCGGCAAGGTCACCGAGGGCGCGAGCGAGGAGATCTTCGCGCTCGAACGCGAGGGGACGATTCGGAACCGGCAGGCGCGCGAGGCGCTCGACCAGATCTCCGAGGAGTTCCGGACGCTACCGTTCGCAACCCGCTGGCTCGAAACGAGTCGACCGGAGATGGCGCTTCGACGGCTCAAGCGAAACGACATCGTCCACGGCTATCCCGTTCTCAAAGAGGAGGACGGCTGCCTCGTCAGTCAGAAAGAGCACACGATCATCATCACCGAAGACGGCTGCGAAGTGACAACCGAGTGAATCGGCGAATCAGATGGGACTCTGGAGAATGAAGGGGAGTGGAGGGCAACGAGTCGGGTGGGGAGACCGAGCAGGGGAGTGGACGGTTTTCGAACCGTTCAGGCGTTGTTCATCCGCTGGCTCGTCCGGAAGCCACATTGCTGACATTCGCTGACGCGGTACGGCTCGCGGGAGAACTGCGCGTTCTCCTCTTTGATACTCTCTGTTCGAATTTGCACTGATACTTCGTGGAGCGTGTCCAGATCACAGTTTTCGCAGTGCTCGGTCATCCCGTTGAATGAGTCATCTGTCGTTGCCATTATCAGACCCGTTCTGATAGTGGTGTCTTAAACCCATGCCTCATATCGAAACGTGAGTTGTACACCGTCGAACACCGGAAATTTGAAAGGGAATAGCAGAAAGCGTTCGAGATTGTTTAATAGCGATTCTAATGAAGTAACATCGGTTCCGTATGTCGTAAATACTTATTCCTATGTGACTAGATATCGCTGTGGTCATTGGTACACAACAACTTCCGTTCCTCATTTGACAGTGCCGTTTAAGGGCTCGTTCGAATGAACGTGAGTATGGAGCAGGTGTTCGCACCGTGGCGGATCGAGTGGATCGAGCGAGAGGCGAAAAACCCCGATATAGCGGACTGCGTCTTCTGTGAACTTCCCGACTGGGACGACGACCGAGAGAACCGCCTCGTGGCGCGCAACGAGCACGCGTTCGTCCTGTTGAACAACTATCCGTACAACCCGGGTCACGCGATGGTGATTCCACACGCCCACACCGGCGAGTACGGCGATCTGACCGACGAGCAACTGCTCGGTCACGCGCGATTGAAACAGCGGACGTTCGACGCGCTCTCCGTCGCGCTCGAACCCGACGGCTTCAACGCCGGCCTGAACCTCGGCGACGGCGCGGGCGGCTCTATCGACGACCACCTCCACACGCACGTCGTCCCGCGCTGGCAGGGCGACACCAACTTCATGCCCGTCATCAGCGACACGTCGGTGATCGTCGAGGCGCTCGAGGATACGTATGACCGCCTTCACGAGGCGTTCGCCGCGCAAGACGGTGCGGTCGCTTCTCAGGAGAGTGACGCTATCGTATTCGATCACTGATCAGCGCGAGCCAGCCGCGGCGTGAGACGTCCCATACCGAGAGGCCGGTCGGCGGGTCAACGCTCACAGTAGAGCGTCTTCCCGTGGTGGACGCACTCGATCCGCAGCGGCTCATCGTACGTTACTGAGACGGTCTCGATTGACTGGATATAGTGTGCGGCCAGTCCGCCCTTCGAGTGCTCGTTGAGCCGCCGAATCAGCCCCGCTTCTCGGAGGGTTTCGACTTTCCGGTAGGCTGTCGACTGCGGGAGCTCGAGCGTCTCTGCGATCTCGTTGACCGTCTTCGGTTCCTCGAAGGCCAGATACACCGCTCGTGCATCGTCGTCGGCGAGCAACTCGATGATCAGCAGTGGCTCGCAGCCGAACTCGCCGTCCTGATTCACGCGCGGACACGGCTCCGTCGCTGTGTTGCTCATACTCGATGATTCTCCTCGAACGAGGGTAGAGTAGGGCGTCGATTCCCGAAAACTGGTTCCTGTCGCGCGGTTCAAGCGCCTCGAAGCTGATCGGTGTTTCCAGTCGAGGGCAGCCGATTCGTGGTCAGATCGGTTCACCGAAGGCGTACATCGTCTCGTGGGCCGTGATCTCGAGGTCGACGAAATCACCGGGCTCGAGGCCGTGCTCGCTCGCATTTTGGACGATAATCTGCCGATATGCGGCGTCCCGACACTTCACTGAGTCGGCGGTTCCCTCCTCGACGACCAGCACGCCCTCGCGCGTCTCGCCGACCATATCGGCGTACGCATCGCCGACGAGGTCGCGCTTGACGGTGCTCATCTCCTTCGAGCGCTCTTTCTTGAGGGTGCCGCCCAGCCCCTTCATCTCGGCGGCGTCAGTGCCTGGTCGCTTCGAGAAGCGGGTGACGTTGATCTTTTCGGGGCGCGTCTCTCGCAGGAGCGCCATCGACTGCTCGTGATCGTGGTCGGTTTCGGTCGGGAAGCCGACGATGAAGTCCGTCGAGAGCGTCCAGTAGTCGAGTGTCTCGTCGAACGTCTCGACGACCTCGAGGTACTCTTCGACCTGGTGCTGGCGGCGCATATCACCGAGCACGTCGTCGCTGCCGGATTGGACGGGTGCGTGGAGGAAGTCGTACAGTTCCTCGTTCGCGGCGAAGACATCGGCGAGTTCCTCGCGGATGCCGTGGACGCCCTTCGGATTCGCCATCCCGACGCGCACGCGGAACTCGCCGTCGATGTCGCAGATCTCCTCGAGGAGGCGATGCAGCTTGCGCTCGCCCTCGTCCCAGCCGTAGACGCCGGTGTCTTGGCCCGTAATCCTGATCTCTTTCGCGCCCGCGTGGATCAGCGCGCGCGCTTTCTCGACGTTTTCCTCGATCGACGGCGAGTCGATCTTGCCCGTCGCGTGCTTGGTGATGCAGTACGAGCAATCCGACATACAACCGCGCGCGATGGGGAGGATGCCCACGACGCCGTCCAGAATCGGCTCGGCGTCGGGCGTCGTCGTCGGACACTCGCCGTTCGTGACGGCTTCGGGGACCTCGTCCCAGTGGAGTACCTGCCCGTCGACGTGGGCCTGGGCGAACTCCTCGCCCTGGGCAAGCGCCATACAGCCCGTGATGAAGAGATCGGCCGTCTCGTCGGACAGCTCCTCGGCGCGCCGGAGCATGTTCCGTTCGGTCTTTTCAACGACGGTGCAGGTGTTGAGGATGGCCACGTCGGCCTCGGCGGGACCGTCGACCCGGTAGTGGCCGGCGTCACGGAGCCGTCGCTCGATCTCGCGGCTCTCGCCGCGATTGGACGTACAGCCGTAGGTTTCGATATGGTACCGGGCCATCCGTGCTACCGTATCGTCGGGTACGAGTGGCCAAAAGCCCGACGGATCCGGTCGGCACCACGATCATGACCAAGCCGCACCGATCGGAAACAGCCCGCGAATACAGGCCCCGGACGCAAGCGTGTCGCCATGTTAGTCACGAATAGCATGGGCTACCTTCGACAGCTTGCAGACGTTCGGAGCGGCGGACGGGAAGCGACGGAGTCGCGAAAGCCGCTCGAGGAACAGGTGATCGTCATCACCGGCGCCTCCTCCGGGATCGGCCTGACGACCGCGCGGATGGCCGCGGACCGAGGTGCACGAGTCGTGCTCGCGGCCCGAAGCGAGGACGAGTTGCAGGACGCGACCGAGGGCATCGAAGCGGAGGGTGGCGATGCGACGTATATCGCCGCCGACGTGAGCGACCGCGACGACGTCCGGGAGATCGTCCGCACTGCGGACAAGGAGTACGGCGGGTTCGACACGTGGGTCAACGGCGCGGCCGTCTCGATCTACGGAAAACTCGAGGACGTCCCCGTCGAGGAGATGCGCGAGCAGTTCGATATCAACGTCTGGGGAGTGGTCTACGGCTCGCTCGAGGCCGCCGACCACCTCGCGGACCGCGGCGGCACGATCATCAACATCGGGAGCATCGTCTCGGATCGATCGATGATGCTCCAGGGGAGTTACTCGGCGTCGAAACACGCCGTCAAGGCCTTTACCGACGCCTTGCGCATGGAACTCGAGGACGAGGGCGCGCCCGTCTCCGTGACGCTGATCAAACCGAGCGCGATCGACACGCCCTACCCCCATCACGCGAAAAACTACATGGACGAGGCGGCGACGCTTCCCGCACCCGTCTACGCCCCGGAGACGGTCGGCCGCGCGATTCTCAACGCCGCCGAACACCCACAGCGAGACGTCACCGTCGGGGGCGGCGGGAAGGGGATGGTCATGCTCGGTCAGTCTGCCTCCCGGCTGATGGACAAACTCATGGAGGCGGTGTTCGCCGACGAGCAACGGACGGGCGAGCCGCCACGTCCGGACGCCGAGAGTGGACTCGAGGGACCGTCCAGCGACCTCGAGGAACGAGGCGGATACGAGGGCCACGTCGCCGAGTCGAGTCTCTACACCAGACTCGTCCAGCGCGGGCGGGGGCCTGACTCGACGCTCGTCGGCGTCGGACTCCTCGGTGTTGCGGCGTACGTGATGTACAGAGCGCTTCGGCGGTCGGCGTAGACGAGACGGGACGAACGGTGTTGCGACGGACGTGAACGGGACGAAATATGCGCTCGTCGCGAGCGCCCCGTCAGGTTCCGTCGGCGTCGCCCGAGAGTCGCTCGTAGTGTTCGTCGATGACGTTGACCGTCGCGAGGAAGGCACCGATGATGACTGGACCGAAGAACAACCCCATGATGCCGAACGCGTAGATGCCGCCGAGGACGCCGAGGATGATGATCGCCGGGCTGAGGTCGGCGTAGCGGTCGACGACGATCGGCCGCAGGTAGTCGTCGGCGACCCCGACGACGATTGCACTGTAGACCGCGAGCGCGACAGCCAGGATCGGCTCGCCGGTCGCAAAGAGGTAGATCGAGGCGGGGACCCACACGAGCGGAGCGCCGATCAGCGGGACCAACGAGAGGATGACCATGACAAACGTCCAGAAGGCGGCGTTTGGAATCCCGGTCGCGAACAGCCCCAATCCCGCGATGACACCCTCGATGATCGCGATCAACACGTGACCGGCGAGCACGGCCCACATGACCTCGTCGAGCTCGCCGTAAAAGTCGTCTTGAACGGACTCGGGAAGCGGCGTCCGATCCCTGATCCAGCCCAGTAACGTATCGCCCTCTTTGAGCAGATAATAGAGCAGGAAAAGCGCCAGCCCGAAACCGATCAGCGCGTGGGTGAACACGCCGACCCACGCGGCCGTCTGCTCGAGGAGGATCGTCCCGATCTGTTCGGCGGAACCGGCGACTGAGTCGGCGATATCGACCTCCATTCCCGTCGTCTCCTCGATGCGGGATTCGATATCCGCCAGCTGGAGTTCCTCGGGGTCGACCTCTTGCAGGAGGTTCGCGGCATCATCGAGGACGACGACGGCCACGAGGACGAACGGAACGATGAAGCCGACGACTGCAAGCAACACGAGCGCGAACGCGGCGATCGACCGCGAGAGTACGTTTTCGAGGCGTCGCTGAAGGGGGTACAGGACGAACGCGAGCAACACAGCGAGGAGAACGTACTGGAGGAAGGGAGTAACCAGCTGCCAGGAGAGGTACGCAAAGATCGCGACGAGGACGAGGAGAAATCCCTTGCTGCGGTTCACGGGCCGTTTGACCACGTTCTCGGGGATAAAGTTACACCAGACCTGTCCGACAACAGGACTGTCGTATTCAGTCGTCACACGGCTTCAAGGGTCTGGTTCGCTAACGTTACGCCGATGTCGACTCAGCTCGATCCGCTCTCCCTTTCGGCGGATCTCCTGTACACGGTCAAGACCGAGGGGGATGCCGACTGGTTGCGAGAGCAACTCGCGACGCTCGATCGGTCGCGGCTCGATCGAGCCTTATCGACTCGCGAACGGCGACTTTCGTTCTGGCTCAACTGTTATAACGCATACAGTCAGTTGCTGATGGAAGACGAATCGTCGCTGCTCGACGGCGGACTCGTCGATCGCTGGAAGTTCTTCGCGCGGGATCGAATCCCGATCGGCGGCTGCTGGATGAGCCTCGACGATATCGAGCACGGAATGCTCCGCCGTTCGAAGCTCCGGTGGGGATTCGGCTACCTCCCTCGTCCGTTTCCCTCGTCGTTCGAGCGGCGGTTCCGTCTCGAGGGCTGCGAGCCGCGGATTCACTTCGTGTTGAGCCGCGGGAGCGAGAACTGCCCGCCGATCGCCGTCTATTCGGCCGCCGACGTCGACGAGGAACTCGACATCGCCGTCGAGTGGTTCTTAGAGGAAAACGTCGCGTACGATTCCGACGACGGCGTCGCGACGATCCCGCGGCTCTTTCGCCGGTACCGGGGCGACTTCGGCGGAAAACGCGGCATCCTCGAGTTCTTGTGCAAGCACGACGCGATTCCGCCGGGAGCAACCCCCTCGCTCGAGTACGAAACGGCCGATCGAACGCCAGATCTCGACATAAAATCGGATTAAACTATCCCGACTGGGCGACTGTCGGTGCGTTTTTGTCAGTCGGCTGCCTTCGCTCGCTCGTGACTCAACGCGACTGGCGTGGCGACCGAGACGCGGTGTTCGAGCGGGACGAACATGCGTGCCGTCGCTGCGGAACGACTGACGACGAGGATCCGAACGGGCCGCGTCTCTACCCCGTCGGTGACGTCCCGCTTTCGGGAACCGTCCACCGGAGTTCGCTCGTCACCGTCTGCTCGCCGTGTTTCGAGTCCGTAGAACGCGGTAACTCGGCTGCGTCGGTTCCGGACGAAGGTGCCCTCTTCGACCTCGTTCGGGAGACGACGGAACGACACGGCGTCACCGTCTCGGCCGCCGCCGCGTTCGCCTCGCTCGCGACGGCCCTTCCAGGCGAGCTCGCGGACGCCGATCCGGATTCGGATGTCGTCACCGAGCGCGGAGCGGCGTACACCCAGGCTCGGCGCGAGGTCTTGCTCGCGATCGAATCCGTCGATTCGAATCTCGAACGGCTGCGAGCGCTCGACGCCTCGGCGGTCGATGCGCCGGTGACCGATTCGCTCGATGGGTTCACCGAAACCGGTACGAAACTCCAGTCGGAACTGCGCGGTATCGTCGCGCTCAACGAGTCGGTCGTCGCGGGACTGGATCGGTGTTACGGCTGTTTCGAGCCGCTCGATCCCGATGTCGACCGCTGTTCAACGTGTGAACTCGATCGGCGTCCCACCGACGACTGGAAACAGTCACCGGGCGGGGCCGTCGACTTCGAGCGACTGTTCGGCGCGATCAACGAGACGCTACAGACGGCCTCCGAGACGACAGAAACGTTGACCGAGCGGACGACGGCGGTCGCCGTGCAGCTTCGAGGTACCTAAGACGCCGACTCGCGCGGTCGAACCGTTTTCACTCGTATACGGGCAGTCGAGCCGAGAGATCCGACCCCTCGACGAACGGCAACTCCGTCAGTGTGGCCGGGACCTCCTCGCCATCGACGCGAACCGACACCGTCTCGCGGTCGAGGCCGAACTCGACGAGCGCGAGTGCGATCACCTCCCTGAGAAGTTCGCTTTCACCCGCGCGAGTGACCTCGCCGACGGTCGAATCGCCGTCGAACACCGCCGCGCCGGCGTCCGGAACCGGTAACTCGTCGATATCTCGCTCGTCATCCCCATCGGTTTCGGACTGGAGCGTGAGTCCGACGAGCCGCTTGCTCGGCCGACCGCGGTTCTCGACACGGGAGACGACTTCCTGGCCGACGTAACAGCCCTTCTCGAAGTCGAGCGCGGTCCGCAACCCGAGGACGTTCGGGATTCGCCCCTCGAGTTCGGTGTCGAACAGGGGTGAACCGGCCTCGAGAGAGAGGCTGTCCCAGGTTCGGTGGCCAAACGGCGCGGCGTTTAACCCCTGGTTCAGAAGGACGTCGTAGACGGCTTCGGCGTCGGCTGCGCCGCAGACGACCTCGTAGCTCTCCTCGCCCGTGAGCGCGTCGGTGCGGATCACGGTCACGCCCGAATCGCCCATCGTTCCGCGGACGAACGTGAACTGCTCGTTGGGCGAGGCCGCGCCGTTGAGCACGCTCGCGACCTTTTCTGTCGCCTGCGGGCCGTGGATCCCGAAGACGGCGAACTCGTCGGTTGCGAGTCGGATCTCGACGTCCTGGATGAACACCTTCTCGGACCAGTCCTCGACGAGCGCCTCGCTTTTCTCGGGCGGGACGAAAAGCAGCAGGCGCTCGCCGGCGTTGTAGACGTAGAGTTCGACCTCGATGCCACCCTGTGGATCGAGAACGAGCGCGTAACAGCCTCGCCCGTCCTCAGCCGGAACGCGGTTCGAGACGACGTTATCGACGTACTCGAGCCGGTCGTCACCTTCGACGACGATCACGCCGTAGGCCGCCTCCAGCAGCCCGACGCCGTTTCGGACGGCCCGGTGGGTCCGCTCCGGTCGGCCGAAGTCCTCGACGATCGTTCGGCCCCCTCGCTCGCCGAACGTCGCCCCGTGGTCCTCGTGAATAGACTCGATGACGGTCATACCCAAAGAGAAGGGTCTGTCCCCCTCAGGCGTTTCGATTCAGAAGGGGAATCGCTCGCGTAACCACTCGCTTATGGACTCCTCGTCGTCCTCGACGGTTGGGGCGTCGGGAACGACCCGATCGTCGGGCTTGATAACCGTCTCGTTCCCGCCCGGCTCGACGACGATCAGGTCGTCGTCCTTCAGCGTCGCGAGCGCATCCTCTAACTCGTCGATCTCCGCCTCGACGGCGGCACGGATTTCGAAGACGGTCATGCCGTCGTCGGCGCGGTCGACGAGCGCATCGAGTACCGCTACCTCCGTTCGCTCTCGGTCCCGATACTCCCGCTTGGCTCTCATCCGTTCTTTCCTTCGACGACCTGGGATTTGACGTTTGTCGTTCGGACAGCGAGCGCGCGTCGGACGGCTGTCAGCTTTCCGGCTGCCGCCGTCGGCACGTTTTTTATGTCCTGACTGGGTACGGTTTGGCAATGGCCCTGCGATGTTCGCTGCTCGGACACGACTACGGTGAGTCCGACGTCGATCGCGAGCGCGAAGAACGGGGGAGCGAGGTCGTGGTAACCGTCCAGGAGTACGAAGAGTGTCTTCGCTGTGGCAATCGCAATATCGTCAGCGAGAACACCGAAGTGACGAGTCTCGCCGGCGACGCCGACTCGATTCCCGACGACCCCGATCTCGATCCCGAACACGAACCGTCCGCCGACCACGCCAACTCCGTCGATTCACAACCAGAGGACGACGTCGAGATCGTCGACGCCGAACCGACCGGTTCTGGGGCGAGCGAGTCGCCTACGCAGCCCACGACGGAACCCGACTCGGCGGGAGACGATGTCGACCTCCCGACCGACGAGAGCGGCGCGACGATCACCGACGACGGCGAGATACTCGACGACGAGTCGTCCGGCGAATCGACTGACCGCGACCGCGATCACGGGGAGTGGCCCGAATCGGACGACGTCGGCCCGCCCGTCGAGGACGAGGAGTCCGAATCGTGGCCGGACACAGACGACGCTGACGAGTTGCCGGACACAGACGACGCTGACGAGTTGCCGGCCGAAGACGACGCGGTCGTCCTCGAACACGACGAGTCCGCAGCCGGCTCCTCGACGGGAACCGAGTCCATCGCCACGGCGTCCGAAATCGCCGACGCCGCGGCCGGCGCCGACGCACAGACGGACGCCGACGCAGAGTCCGGATCGGGTATCGAACGAGCCGAACCGGCACCGATCCCGGGCGAGGCAGCGGACTCGCGATCCGAGGACGGTCCGACGGAGTTCTACTGCCCGCGCTGTGAGTACGTCGCCGCCAGCGACCGCGCCTCGCTGCGCGCCGGCGATATCTGTCCCGACTGTCGGAAGGGATATCTCGGGGAACGACCCCTTTAGTGACGACGCGGACGGCTATCGTGCGATCAGGTGGGCAGTGGGTTACAGTTGTTACTACAGGTCGCGACGAGTCCGCTGTTTTCGCCTATCGGTCCCTGTTTTGTTGAATTGCTGTCCATTCGGGCCTGTCGGCCGTCGAAACCGTCGGCTATGAAAAGAGGTAAAGACCCCGCCGTGTATCTCCAATCCATGAAGGAGTACAAGATGCGCCGCGGTGAATATCTCGAGGAGCGAATTCCGGATATGGAGTCGACGGTCGAGGACTACTTCGGCCCCATCACCGGAACCTACGAGTTCAAGGGAAGCGACCTCTATCTCATCGAGGAACCCGCCAATCCCGTCTTCGAGAAGATCATCGCCGGTACCGTCGAATACTCTGGTAAGAAGGACAAACTCGGCGTCGAGTTCCACGAGCGCGATCCGACCGAACTTGGCCCGGACGAACTCGAGGCCGCCGGCGAGGCCGTCGACGCGAAAAACGATTTCCTGCTCGAGGCGACCGGTCGTGACGCCAAGGCCCGTCGCGACTCGCTGAAACGCTCCGTCGAGGACGACCCGGACCACGACGTCGACGCGTAATCCGTTCGAGCGATGGAGCTCTACTCGTTCCTGTTCGCGACGGCCGTCGCCCATGTCGGCTTTGCGATCTTCGTGGCGGCTCACGCCGCGTTTACCGACGAGGAAGCCGGTAACTGGCCCTACATCACGCTCGCGCTCGGACTTGCGGGCGTCGCCGGCTACTTCTTCTACGACGAACTGTCGGAGTCCGGGAACATCTGAGTTGGGGAGTCAGCCGCAGACGGACGGCTGGAGGTCAGTTCCAACGCACCCGAAGATGGTCGCGGTTCTGCCAGCAAATCGGAACAGCAAGCCGTCTCAGGCCAGGAACACGTGTCGCGGCCGGTCCGCGAGGACGTCGCGGCCCCACTCGACGGTCTCGGCGAAGGCGTCACTGCGGAAGAACTGCATGGCGTCCTCGCGGGCGTCCCAGCGGCTGGCGATGAACATGTCGTTTTCGTCCTCGCGGTTGGCCAGGAGGGTCGTCTTTCGGTGGCCGTCCATCTCGGCGAGCAGGTCGGCAGCGTCGCCGAAGGTGTCGACGAAGTCCTCGCGGTGGTCGGGCTTGACGGTGTAGAACATCCCCATGGTCCCCCAGGAGTCGTCCGCGTCGTCGCCCGCCTGTCGAACGACGTCCGGGAGGTCGTTCAAGAAGCCGGCGGCCGTATTCGCGGCGCGCTGAGTGTCCCACAGGCTCACGACTGCCGTCTCGCCGTCGTCCCCGCGGGGCTCGTAGACTGCCGTTTTTACGTGCGTGTCGTAGTGGTCGAAGTTCGATCGTAGCCCGTCAACCTCCTCGAAGAGGTCGTCCGGATCGGCCGCCGAGTAGAGCACGACGGCGTGGATGTCCTCGCCGTGTGGCTGACCGGCGTAGACGTCGAGATCCGAGAGTTCGTCCCGGATGTCGGACTCGTCGTCCGCGTCGTCACCGTGGGGGCCGCCTGATTCGCTGTGAGGTCCGCCGGAGTCGCTATGCGGACCGCCTGACTCCCCGTGGTGTCCACCATCACCGCCGCCGTGGTGGTGTCCGCCATCGCTACCGCCGTGCGGATCGTCGCTCCCGTGGGGATGGCCGCCGTGTGCGCTCGCTGTCCCTTCCTGTGGCACCGGTTCGCCGGCGAGGAAGGCTCCGAGGTTCTCGGGTGGGAACCGTCGGGCCGAGCGGAATCGGCCGAACTCGGCGAAGCGGGAACTCGACGGATCGAAACGCATCTCGTAGAGTAGTTCCTTCACGTCGGTCGGGTCGTCGCCGAACAGGGTCACGCCCCACTCGAAGTCGTCGAGCCCGATGCTGCCCGAGATGATCTGCGTGACTCGGCCGGCGTACTCTCTGCCGATATCGCCGTGACTCGAGAGGTGCTCGGCGCGCTCGTCGAAGGGAAGTTCGTACCAGTTGTGATCGGGGCCGCGGCGCTTGCTCATCGGGTAGAAACTGGCAAAGGACGCGTCCGGAATCTCCGGCGTCAGGCGCGACTGGATGTAGCGTTCCAGCCCGCTGTCTTCGACGTCTGCGTCCTCGTCGAAAAAGTCCTGGGACATGTAGCCCGAGACCTCCGTAACCGAGAGATAGGAGTCGGTTCGCTCCGTGAACTCCGCGAGCGCCGTTTGCTCGAATCGGCGTTCGAGCGCGTCGAGATCGGCGAGCGTCGGTCGGAGGTGCAGTATCAGGAGATCCGCCTCGTGTCCGAGCACCGAGAACGTCGCCGAGTCACCCTCGTCTGCGTCCTCGACGCGCTCGGCCGCCGACAGATAGTCGATCCCGTCCTCGAGCGCCCGCGAGCGGCGGTGGTCGGGTGCATCGCGCCAGCTATCCCAGTCGATCGACCGAAAATCGTGTAAGACGTACCAGCCCTCTTCGGTCTGCGGTGGTGTCCGACGTTCCATGGGCAGCGGTTAGTACGGCGACGCTAAGAAGGACCGGGTTTCGGCGAGCGGACCGGTTCGGCTGCGAAACGCCGAACTCCCGTTCGGCCGTCGCTTCAGCCGGCGAGCAGCCCCGGCGCGAACAGCATCGCCAGGAAGCTTGCGAGCATCGTCACCCCGACCGTCGTCGTCACCATGCGGACCATCCCGCGCGTTGCGTCGATCGGTAACCGAGAGACGATCGCCTCGGTGCTGGTTCGGAGGATGTGTCCGCCGTCGAGCGGGAACGCCGGAATACAGTTGAAAAAGCCGAGCTGAACGTTGATCCAGCCGGTCCAGAACAGCAGGTTCGCGGCCGCGAACACCGTCCAGTCGCCAAAGATCGACAGCGGCCCCTCGACCTGGTAGAAGTTCTCGATTCCGCCGGTAAAGCCCGCGAAGTTGTACGGTAGCATCTCGAGAACGCCCGCGATCGGGAGCAACACCGCAAATCCGATCTTGCCGAGGAACGAGTCGGTAAAGGCGCCGAAGCCGTCCTCGCCGTCGCCGCCGAGCACCGAGTGGTACACCTCGGCGGGGTAGAGGTCGACGCCGAGCGTCTCCGCGGAGACGCCCGAGATCCCTGCGATCGCGTAGAAGCCGGCCGTTCCGCCGCCGGTCACC
The DNA here is from genome assembly GCA_046614585.1 of Natrialbaceae archaeon A-arb3/5. Taxonomy (GTDB): domain Archaea; phylum Halobacteriota; class Halobacteria; order Halobacteriales; family Natrialbaceae; genus JBKKHI01. The sequence goes on from JBKKHI010000001.1 coordinate 720,911, forward strand.
TGACTTCGGTCGCCGAGGGTGACGTTGTACTCGACGCGCTCGCCGTCGAGGAAGCCGGCGAAGGTGACTTCGTCGCCGGGATCGGTCTCGCCGAGTCGGTCGTTCAGCGCGTCCTGGGAGTGCGTTCGCTCGCCGTCGAAGTGGGTGATGACGAACTGCTCGTTCGCGGGTGCGCCGCTTTCGGTTAGGGGGCCGTCTTCGGCGGTCTGGACGAGGGCGCCGATCGGAACGTCGAGGTCGTCGGCCCCGTCCCCGTCATCGACGGTCAGCGTGACAGTTTCGTTCTCACCGACGGCGTCGAGGAGTTCGCCCTCCGTCGCGACTTCCTGTCCGTCGACGGCGACGATCACGTCGCCGGTGTCGAGCCCCGTCACGCCGTCGCCGACTGCTGCGGTGACGAGTAACGATCGTTCGACCTCGGTCGTCCGCTCGCCGTTGAGTTCGATCGACAACAGACCGCTCTCTGCGGCCTCGACCCGATCGGTTAGCTCGTCGTTGTCCTCGACGGCCTCGCCCTCGACGGCGGTGATGCGGTCGCCGGGTTCGATCCCGGCGTCGGAAGCGGGCGAGCCGGGTTCGACGCCGCCGACAGCGGCGCCGGGCGCGACGGCGATTGCGCCGGCGATGGGCCCAAAGAGGAGCGCGAAGGCGAGGAGCGTGATTGCGAAATTGTTCGTCACGCCGGCGGCGAACATCCGGGTCTGTCCGCCACGGGAAGCCTCCTTGCTGCTTTTCTGGTCGGGTTCGACGAACGCGCCGATGGGGATGATCGCGAGCATCGCGACGCCCATCGATTCGATGTCGATGTCCTCGACGCGACAGAGCAGGCCGTGGCCGCCCTCGTGGACGACCAGTCCGACGAGGAGCCCGAAGATGATCCCGGGCGCTGCAGAGAGCGGCAGAAAGTCGTTGACACCAGGGATCACGAGGACGTTTCGGGGCTGCTGAACGGTGGTCGACGGCTGTGGCGAACTCATCGCGGCGATCGCTGCAAAGAGCAAGAAGACGAACATCGTCACCATCACGACCAGCGAGATACCGATCCCGATGTTCGCCCACGCCCGCCAGAACCGTTTCGGACCGGACAGCCAGTCGAGAAAGTCCCGACCGCGTTTGGTGTGGAACGTGAGGATCGGCCCCTGTGCGCCGACGAAACTCGGGAGCAGCCCCGCGTTCCGAATCGCGATAATGACGAACCAGTAGGCGATCAGCCCGATAAGAATCCACGTCAACGTCTCCGAGCCGAAAAGTTCGGGGACTGAAACGAGTGCGGGGGAGACGGATACCATCTATCAGTACTCGGAGTGACGGTCTCAAATGGCTTTTGTCTGTGGGATCTGACTGGAACGTTCGAAGTCAGGCCGCGTGATCGGTCCGCGTTCTCCGGGTCCCTCAAGACGGGGATCCGCCGGGCTACCGTTCGCGCTGGAGACGGGCAACGACGAACTCGCGGTCGACCTTGGCGAGGAACGGACCGAGTTTCGGTCCCTGCTGCTCGTCGAAAAAGAGCCGGTAGCCGGCCGAGAAGAAGTCGCCGACGTCGACGTCGTGTCGCCGCGCCGCCTCGTAGATCTCGCCCTGGATTTCCTCGGGGTCGTGGCCCGCCTCGATGAAGTCGGCCAGATCCGCGAGGGCGGCCTCGGTTTGCTCGTCGAAGTCGTGATTCGGGATCGCCGTGCGCTTGAGTTCGTAGTCGAACTCGTTTTCGGTGCGTCGCGCCCAGTTTCGCGCGCGTTCGACCCGCGCGAGCGCGTCTTCGACGGCCCACTCGGGTGCGTCGTCGGGGATGTGACCCTCGCGTCGGGCGATCTCCTCGCGTAGGTTGGGGTCGTCGGTCATCCCGAGCACCGCGGCGAACGTGTACGGGAGGCGAATCCGGTCCTCGGCGGGGTCGTCGACCACGAGCGGGTAGACCCGCTCGGCGAACGCCGTTTCGTCCTCGTCGGCGTCGATCTCGCCGAAGTAGATCGCCTCGAAGCGGTCGAACTCGTCGACCAGTTGGTCGAGTCGCTCGATGCTGAAGTCGCGTGCACGCGCTGGGTCCTTGGCGAAGAAGTACCGCAACACCTCAGGTTCGAGCAGTTCGAGCACATCGGAGACGAGGATCACGTTCCCCTCGGAGGAGGAAAACGGCTCTCCGTCCAGAGTGAACCACTCGTAGACCATCGGCACCGGCGGCTCGATCTCTAAGACGTTTTTCGCGACGTCCTGTCCGCTCGGCCACGAGCCCTCGGCGTGGTCCTTGCCGAAGGGTTCGAAGTCGACGCCAAGAATTTGCCACTGGGCGGGCCACTCGAAGCGCCAGGGGAGTTTGCCCTCGCGGATCGTGGCGGTTCCCTCGTGGCCACAGCCCTCGATGGTCTGGTCGCCGGCGTCCATGTCGGTACACTCGTAGTCGACGGTGCCGACCTCGCCAGCGTCTAAATCGACGCTCGTCACCGTCTCGGTGATCTTTCCGCACTCCGCACAGATCGGGTTGAAGGGGACGTAATCGCCCTCGGCGTCGACTGTGTCCTGATAGTTAGAGAGGACTTCGCGTGCGCGCTCGCGATTTTCGAGCACATGCCGGGTCACCTCGTCGAACGCACCGGACTCGTAAAGATCGGTGTTCGAGCGGAGTTCGATCGGAACGTCGACGGCGGCGGCGCTGTCAGCGATAATCGTCGAAAAGTGGTCGCCGTAGGAGTCACAGCAGCCAAAGGGGTCGGGAATGTCCGTGTACGGCGCGCCGAGATTTCGGCCGAGCGCGCCTGCATCGACCTCGCCGAGGTCAACTAGCTCGCCCTCGAGATCACACAGCGTCCGTGGGAGCCCGCGCAGGGGGTCGCGGTCGTCCGCGGTGAACACCTGCTCAACCTCGTAGCCCCGGTCGCGCAGCACTTCGGCGACGTAGTAGCCCCGCATAATCTCGTTGACGTTGCCGAGGTGCGGGACGCCCGAGGGCGAGATACCGCCTTTGACGACGATCGGCTCGTCGGCGTCGCGGTCGCCCGAGTTGCGCGCTTCGACTCGATCCGCGACCGCGTCAGCCCAGAACGCGTGGCGGGCGTTGTCCTCGCGCTGGAGCGTGTAGGGGCTGTCGTCCGCGTTCGGCGAGTCGTCGCTCATTGCTCGTCCTGTGCCCAGTAGGTCGGCTCCTCGCCGACGCCGTCGGGGACGATATCGGTCCCGTCGTGTTCGCCGTAGCGGACCGCGCGAGCGATCCGGTCGGGATCGGTTCCGTCGAGCACGATCGTTCGCATTCCCGAGCGCTCGATGATCTTCGCCGCGAGCAGGTCGACCGGAGCCGACGCGCCGGCGTTCATCTCCAAGCCGGCGATGACGTCGACGAGTTCGGTCGCCGAGAGGTCATCGTACTTGGTCGCCTCGTCGTCCTCGTTTGGATCGGCGCTGTAGACGCCGGGGACGCTCGTCGCGTAGACGAGCAGGTCGGCGTCGACGTACTCCGCGAGGGCGGCCCCCACGGCATCGGTGGTCTGTGCCGGCGCGACCCCGCCCATGACCGAGACGTCGCCCCGACGCAGCGCCTCGCCGGCCTCGTCGTAGTCTTCGGCGGGTGCGGTGACGGCGTCCTCGCCGAGCGCGGCGATGAGCAGCCGCGCGTTGAGCCGCGTGACGTCGATGCCCAGTTGATCGAGTTCGATCTCGTTCGCGCCGAGATCGCGAGCCGCGCCGATGTACTCGCGGGCGACGCCGCCGCCCCCGACGACGGCGCCGACGCGACAACCATCCGCGACGAGGTTTTCGACGACGGCGGCGTGCTCGGCGACCCGGTCGGTCCCGGGTTCGGGAACCAGCACGCTTCCGCCGATAGAGACGACCACTTTCATGCTAATCCGGTGTAACCGGGTTGCTATCTTAAGGGTTGCCAACTGGGCGGCTCGCGCGACACACTCACACGGCACGAATCGGTCCGAATCGACGGTTGTGGCGACAGCTACAAAGTCCGACGCCGCCATGTCAACGACATGCACGTAGTTGGAATCTACAGCCGCGGCGCAGACGAGAACTCCCTCGAGCAGGTCGTCGACCGAACGATCGGCTGCCTCGAGCGCGCGGGTCGCGTCGGCGTCATCAGATACGACGCGACGATCGCGGACGGAACGCACGTCAAGTCGCCGATCGTCGGCGGCGACGTCACCTACGACCTCGGTGCCGACGGCGACTGGACTGCAAACGGCACGGGGATGTCGGTCGGCGACGCGCTCGATCGACTAGCCGTCGACTGCGAGTACGCCGTCGTCGTCGGCGTTCCGACGCTGCGATATCCATCGATCGCCGTCGGATCGGACGCCGAGCAGACTGACGACCCCCATCTTGTCACCGCTGTCGAGTCGGCGACCGAACTCGCCGAACACGACGTCCAGGCCGCGGTCGAGAACGCCGAACCCCACGAGACGCTCGAATCGCTCGTCCACCGCGTCAAACAGTCGCCGAAGGCCGATCGGTCGGGTGCGATCGCCACCTTCACCGGCCGCGTTCGCGCGAAAGACGACGCGGACGACGCGCGCACGGAGTATCTCGAGTTCGAGAAATACGAGGGCGTCGCCGACCAGCGGATGGCCGACCTCGAAGTCGACCTCGAAACGCGCGACGGCGTTCTCTCCGTCGAACTCTACCACCGAACCGGCGTCGTCGAGGACGGCGAGGACATCGTCTTCGTCGTCGTGCTCGCGGGCCACCGCGAGGAGGCGTTTCGGACGGTCGAGGACGGAATCAATCGACTGAAAGACGAAGTCCCGCTGTTCAAAAAAGAGGTGACCGTCGAGGACGAGTTTTGGGTCCACGACCGAAGTTAGATAATATTATTCGATATCGTACAGAACATACTGAATTACACGCAGCCGAAAGAGTGTATTAACGGTGGTTTAGGGGTAGGCAATAATGGATTAGAACCGATTTTAAAATATCTAGTCGGATCTGAGGGCGCGATAAAGAATTAAATAACGGTCGGTAAAAGATCGATTACCGACGAAATCGATGAATACAACTGAAAGTTCGCGAAGTAACCTTCCTTTATAACATATCCCCACCACGAGCGGCAGATGTCGATGAGCACATCAGCCCACCCCTCCACGGAAAGCAAAGAACACCGCCTGAAACGCTACCTCCGCGAACGCGCAGAGGATGGCGAGCTGTACTTCAAAGGCAAGTTCATCGCAGACGACGTCGGCATGTCCCCGAAAGAGATCGGCGCGATGATGGTCAAGCTCTCGGAGTCCGCAACGGATCTCGAGATCGAAAAGTGGTCGTACACGAGCGCGACAACGTGGCGCGTCGAGCCAGCTTGATCCGGTGTACCAACTCACTGGCGCGACTGCCAGACCTGCTGCTCCACCCCGCTGACGCGACTGCCAGATCCGTCGCTCCACCCCGCTGACGCGACCGAATATGCGTGCCCTTCCACCCGCACCCTCGCGTGTCGGCGCGTCGTTGACGCCATCCGACACGTCCTCCCTGTTACGGACTACTGTCAATTGATTCCGAAGCGACCGCGAGCCGTCTTGCGGTCGCGCCGATATACAGTTACAGCAGATGACGAGTACCCTTTATACGAGCGGCTAATGAACCACGGGTGATGGACGACGTCGATTCGTCCCGAGTTGATTCCTCGCCGAGAGTCGATACGTTCGCGGACGGTCCGGCGATCGAACGGATCGAATCGGTGTTTACGGTGTACGAGACGGACACCGATGACGGCCGGCTCGTCTACTACGGCGAGCCACGCGTCGCCTCCGACGAGGTGATCGCCGAGCTCTGGCCTGCCTTTCGCGAGGACGGGTACGAGCCCCGACTGACCACCCGCCGTGGCGAAGTCGCGCTCGTCGCCGAACCGACCAGCGTCGGTATCGGCGGCATCCCGTGGACGAACCTCTTCCTACTGTGTTTGACCGTCATCTCGACGCTGTTCGCCGGGTCGATGTGGTACCACATCGATCCGATCGCGAACCCGACCGAGATCTGGCGCGCGTGGCCGTTTACGGTCGCGATCCTCGGCGTCCTGGGCGTCCACGAGATGGGCCACTACGTCATGAGCCGCTACCACGACGTCGACGCGTCGCTACCGTACTTCATCCCGATTCCGACGCTGATCGGGACGATGGGTGCGGTAATCAAGATGAAAGGGCGAATGCCCGACCGGAAGGCGCTGTTCGACATCGGCGTCGCCGGCCCGCTCGCCGGCCTCGTCGCGACGGTCGTCATCACCGTCGTCGGGCTCCACCTACCGCCGGTGACGGCGCCCGAAACGGTCGTGCAGGACCCCGACGCGGTCCAGATCCAACTGGGCTACCCACCGTTGCTCGAGTGGCTCGCGGCGGCGTTCGACCAGCCGCTGTACCGCGACGACCCGGCGACGGCGGTGAACCCGGTCGTCATCGGCGGCTGGGTCGGGATGTTCGTCACCTTCCTCAATCTGATCCCGGTCGGCCAACTCGACGGCGGCCACATCCTGCGGGCGATGGCCGGCGAGTACCAGCAGACTATCGCGGCGCTCGTCCCGGGCGCGCTCTTCGGGCTCGCCGCCTATCTCCACTACGTCAGCGGCTACAGCGTGAACTCGGTGCTCATCTGGGGCGTCTGGGGGGTCTTCACCGCCGTCCTCGCCTCGGTCGGGCCAGCGCGGCCGGTCAGAGACGAGCGGCTGGGACTCGGACGCTTCGCGCTCGGAGTCGTCACGTTCGGGCTCGGCGTCCTCTGTTTCATGACCGTCCCGATCGCGATCATCGAGTGAGTTTCGCTCGCACATCTCCCGCTCGTACGCCCTGTTGTCTCCTCACATGTCCCCCGCTTGTACGCTCTTTCTCTCGTTACAGGTGCGTGTACCCGCGATCCTCGAGTTCCGCTCCGTCGAGCGTGATCCCTCGCTCGCGTTCGACGACCGAGCCGATCTCCGAGATCGGGACTGACGTCTGCTCGCGAACCACGTCGACCTCGTCCGCGGGAACCGTCACGACGAGTTCGAAGTCCTCGCCGAACGTCGTCGCGCGTTCGAGCGCCGCCTCGTCGGTGTCCGTGACTGCACGGACCGCGTCGTCGACCGGAATCGCGGCCGAATCGATCTCGAAACCGCAGTCGCTCGCCTCGCCGAGTTGGTGAAGCGACCGGGCGAGGCCGTCGCTCGAGTCCATCATGGCCGTCGCGTGGGGGGCGAGTGCGAGGCCGGCTTCGATGCGCGGCTCGAACCGAAACAGTTCGTTCGCTCGCCGTCTTTCGTCGTCGCGTTTGTCCGTACACTCGCGTTCGCCAGCGCGTTCGAACAGCGCGAGCGCGGCGGCGCTGCGCCCGAGCGTTCCCGTGACGCAGACGCGGTCGCCGGGGCGAGCACCGCTTCGGCGGACCGGCTCGTCAGTTCGGCCGATCGCCGTCGTCGTCACGGTGAACTCCTGGTGGCCGTCGAGGTCGCCGCCGACGTACTCGGCGTCGACGAGTTCGCAGACGTCGCTCGCGCCGCGAACGAACGCACGCAGCTCCTCGCGGTCGAACTCGGGAGCGGCGTAGGCGGCGACCGCGGCGGTCGCCTCGGCACCCATCGCGGCCACGTCCGACAGCGATGCGCCGACGGCTCGCCAGCCGGCCGTATACCGGCTCGTGCCGGCGGGGAAGTCCGTTCGCTCGTGGAGCATGTCAGTCGTCACCACGAGCTCGTCGACGATGGCGGCGTCGTCGCCGGCCGCCTCGAGTTCGTCCGCGAGCAGCGCCAGTGCGGCGCGTTCGTCCATACCCCCCGTTTTGGCTCGAACGCGAAAAACGAACCGGGAGCGGCCGGGAAGTATGGGAACGATACGATGCTCTTAAATGTCGCGGCAGGGAACCTGACCCCAATGGCTACGATGTACGACGTTCCGGCGGACGACCTCATCGAGGCGCTCGCCGACGACCTCGCAGAACGGCTCGACGAACCTGACTGGGCACAGTTCACGAAATCCGGCGTGGACCGCGAACTCCCACCCGAGCAGGACGATTTCTGGGCGACCCGCGCGGCGAGTCTCCTCCGTAAGGTCGCAGACCGCGGCCCGGTTGGCGTCGAGCGACTCTCGACCGAGTACGGCGGCGCAAAGGGCGGCTCGACCCGCTACCGCGTCGCTCCGGACAAACGCACCGACGGCTCGAAGAACATGATCCGAACCATCCTCCAGCAGCTCGAAGAGGAAGACCTCGTCGAGACCGCCGAGGGAGAGGGTCGTCGCATCACCGCGGCAGGACAGAGCCTGCTCGACGATACCGCTGGCACCGTTCTCGAGGACCTCGACCGGCCGGAACTCGAGCGCTACGCCTGATTCGGGACGAACGCGGTCGACGGTTTTGCGGCAACCGATCCCCGAAACCGGGTAGTTTCGACTGTCGTCCGTAATCATTTTCCCCGCCGCGAAACTATACTCGATAGCTATGAGCGGATCACCCGACGAGGAGAAATTGGAGGAGCTCCGAAAGCAGAAAATGGAACAGCTACAGGATCAAGCCGACGCCCAACAGCAAGAAGGCGGGCAGGAAGCCGCCCAACAGCAGGCCGAAGCCCAAAAGAAGGCGGTCCTGCGCCAACACCTGACCGACGACGCGCGCAAGCGACTCAACACGGTCAAGATGAGCAAACCCCAGTTCGGCGAACAGGTCGAACGGCAGGTAGTCACGCTCGCCCGCAGCGGACGCATTCAGGGCAAGATCGACGATCAGAAGATGAAACAGCTCTTAAAAGAGCTCAAGCCCGATTCCAAGAGCTTCGACATCCAGCGCCGGTAAATGGAGCTCGGACTGCTCTACAGCGGCGGTAAGGACTCGACACTCGCGGCGCTTCTCCTCGACGAGTTCTACGACGTGCAGCTGGTGACCGGCCACTTCGGGATCAGCGACGACTGGAAACACGCCCGCGAGACCGCCGATTCGATGGGGTTTGCCTTCGACCGGCTCGACCTCGACTCCGACGTCGCGCACGAGGCCGTCGAGTTGATCCGCGAGGACGGCTTTCCCCGAAACGGGATCCAACGCGTCCATCAGCACGCCTTGGAACGGCTCGCTACCGAGGCGTTCGACGCCGTCGCTGACGGGACCAGACGCGACGACCGCGTGCCGACGGTCTCACGCGCACAAGCCCAGAGCCTCGAGGATCGCCACGGTGTCGACTACATCGCTCCCCTCTCGGGCTTCGGCCGGACCGCCGTCGACCGGCTCGTGGCGTCGCGACTCGAAGTGACGACGGGACCGAGCGAGGAGATTCGACGAGCGGACTACGAGGCGGAGCTCCGGTCGATCATCGCCGAGGACGAAGGGGCGAACGCGGTGAGGGAGTACTTCCCAGACCACGAGCAGACGTACGTCACCAGCGTTCGGTGATCCGGCGCTCGCCTCGACACGTCTTGTCGCAGCGTACTCGTGGCTTTTCAGCCCGGACGCAGTCGGCATCGCTCTCGAAAGTGTTTATTATGGGTATTCTGATACGCTAGTATGACTCACGCCGGAGAACGGGGGCGTCGACCGTTCCGGAACGCCCGACGGTTCGACGGTGTCGCGTGCGACCAACCACAGCACCGAGACGACGGGGGCACGGCACCGAGACGACGGGGGCACGCGTGAGTGGCCGGCTGAGTGGCGATGATCGCGGCTCGGCCTGGCTGCTCATCATCGGGATCGCGCTGGTCTCGCTCAACCTCCGTCCGGCGATCGTCTCGGTTTCGCCCCTGCTCGACGCCATCCGGACGTCCCTTGAGTTGAGCAACGCCGAAGTGAGTTTCCTGACCGCCGTCCCGGTGTTTCTGATCGGCGCATTCGCGCTCGCTGCGCCGCCGATCGTTCGACGTCTTGGGAGCGAGTCGGGCGTGTTCTGGGGAGTCGTCCTCATCGGCGTCGGAACGGCGGCACGGCTCTGGGGCGGGTATCTCTCCGTCCTCATCGTGACGACGGTGCTCGTCGGCGTCGGTATCGGGATCGTCCAGGCGCTGTTGCCGGCGATGGTCAAGGTGTACTTCCCGGAGCGAGCGGCCTTCGCGACGGGGCTGTACACGGTCAGTCTGACCGTCGGCGCGACGGCCGCCTCGGGTGCGACGGTTCCGCTGGAGCGGCTGCTCGGCTCGTGGCCCGGCGCGCTCGCGATCTGGGCGCTGGTCGCGCTCGTTGCGCTCGTCGCGTGGCTCCCCGTTCAGCGCGGACGGTCACGGGACAGCACCCGAACGATGCAGTCGTCGACCCCGTCCACAGATGGATCGTGGTCGCTCTGGCGGGACCCACTGACGTGGCTGCTCACGCTCTTTTATGCGTTCAACACCTCGATCTACTACTCGATACTGACGTGGCTGCCGCCCCGCTACACCGCGTTGGGCTGGTCCGAAGCTGCCGCCGGACTCGTGCTGACCGTGTTCATCGTCGCCAGCCTCGTCGGCATGCTACTGATCATGGCATTCGGCGACCGCGTCGCCGACCGGCGCGTGTGGCTCGTTCCGCTGCTCTCGCTGGCGCTCGTCGGCGCGGTCGGGACCGCTCTCAGTCCGGAAACCGCTCCCTGGCTCTGGGCCGCCACGTTCGGGCTCGGTCTCGGCGCGTGGTTTACCCTAATGCTGATGCTCCCGGTCGATTACGCCGCCGACAGCGACGCGACGAGCGAGCTAAGCGCCATCGCCCTCGCCGGCGGCTACATGATCGGCGCCGTCGCACCGTTCTCCGTCGGCGCGCTTCGGGATATCTACGGCGGCTTTACGGGCGCGTTCGTCGGGCTGGCTGCGCTCGTCGCGCTCGGATTGCTCGCGAGTTTCCTGCTTGGGCCGGAGCGATCCGTAACTCGCCCGTGAGACGGCTTGCGGCACGATTTCACACACAGGTGTCGCAGATCCGTTGACACTGTCGGGTAGTCGCCGTGTGCGCCGACTGACCGATCACCGCGTGGGCGAGCGACCGAGAAGCGTCTCCGCCGAGCGCCGTCTTGGAACGAAAGGATAGAAGTTCACCGTTCCCGAACGGATGGTCATGTACGACGGCATCAAGGGTTTTCGTGACTTCTACCCCGGCGAGATGGCCGCCAGGCGGGCGACTATCGACACGATAGAGGACTCGGCTCGCCGGTTTGGCTTTCGCGAGATCGGAACCCCGGCCTTAGAGCGCGCGGAGATGTGGACCGACAAGAGCGGCGACGACATCGTCGACGAGTTGTACTCCTTCGAGGACCAGGGTGGCCGTCACGTCACGCTGACACCCGAACTGACGCCGACGGTCGCCCGGATGGTCGTCGCCAAGCAACAGGAACTCTCGAAGCCGATCAAGTGGTTCTCGACGCGCCCGTTCTGGCGCTACGAGCAGGTCCAGCAGGGCCGCCAGCGCGAGTTCTACCAGACCAACGTCGACATCTTCGGCTCGTCGGAACCCGAAGCCGACGCCGAGATCCTGGCGTGGGCCGCAGACGCCATGACGAGTCTCGGACTCACCGACGAGCACTTCGAGTTCCGGATCTCCCACCGCGATATCCTCGGGGGCGTCCTCGAGACCTACGACGCGAACGTGGATATCGACGACGCCATCCGCGCGGTCGACAAGTCGGACAAACTCTCGACCCCTGAGTACCACGACCTGCTGATCGGGGCGGGGCTCTCGGCGGACCAAGCGGTCGAGTTCGACGACCTCATCGCCGGCGGCGATCTGGAAGAAGTCAGGGCGTTCGCAGACACCGACCGCGTCGGGGATGCGGTCGACAACCTGCAGAACGTCCTCGACGCCGCCGAGGACTTCGGCGCGCGCGAACACTGTACGATCTCACTGGAGACGGCCCGCGGACTCGACTACTACACGGGCGTCGTCTTCGAGTGCTTCGACTCCGCGGGCGAGGTCTCGCGGTCGATCTTCGGCGGCGGCCGGTACGACGACCTGATCGAGAGCTTCGGCGGCCAGCCGACGCCTGCGGTCGGCGTTGCGCCCGGCCACGCGACGCTCTCGTTGCTGTTGCAGCGGGCCGACGTCTGGCCCGCGGAGGAAGTGACCACCGACTACTACGTCCTCCAGATCGGCGATACTCGCACGGAAGCGGCTCGAATCGTCCGCGACCTTCGCGAGCGCGGCCACGTCGTCGAGACCGACGTCGCCGGTCGCTCGTTCGGAGCCCAGTTGAACTACGCCGACTCGATCAACGCCGAGACCGTCGTCATCGTCGGCGAGCAGGATCTCGAGAACGACGAGGTAACGATCAAGGACATGGCGTCGGGCGACCAGGCCCAGACGCCGGTCGACGAGTTCCCCGGCGAGACAGAGCGGCCAACGATCGACGACGTCTAATCCTCTCCGATTCGCCCGACTGACGGCTCGTCGGTGCTCGTCGGATCCGGCTGCGTCGCCGCCGGGTCGGTCGCTCGCTCGATCGGCGAGTGGCCGGTTTCGACGTAGTGGTCGATCATCGCTTGGTCGAGGTCGGTCGTCGAATCCGCTTCTGCCTCGCGCTGCCAGTGACACTCGTCGCAGTACGCTTTCGGCACGCGTGCTCGTCGGGGTGCAGCGGTACTGAACGGACGGGTTCACACGGTTCAGCTTTATCACGAGCCGAAAGTCAACCAGGTCACACCATTAATTGGACAGCCGGTGTACGACGTCTGATGGCTGACCTCCCTACCCGACCGAACGTGTTGCTCGTCTTGACCGACCAGGAGCGATACGACTGTAGCGCGCCGGACGGCCCGCCGGTCGAGACGAAGACGTTGGATCGGCTCTCGAGCGAGGGGATGCGATTCGAGCGAGCGTTCACCCCGATTAGCATCTGTTCGAGCGCGCGGGCGTCGCTGCTGACCGGACAGTTCCCTCACGGGCACGGAATGCTGAACAACTGCCACGAGGCGGACGCGATCCAGGCGAACCTTCCGCCGGAGATTCCAACGTTTTCGGAGCGACTCGACGCGGCGGGATACGACTGCACCTACACCGGCAAGTGGCACGTCGGGCGCGACCAGACGCCCGAGGACTTCGGCTTTTCTTACCTCGGCGGCAGCGACCGCCACCACGACGACATCGACGAGGCGTTTCGCGAGTACCGCCAGGAGCGGGGCTCGCCGGTCGGCGAGGTCGAACTCGAGGAGGAGATCTACACCGGTGACGATCCGCGGGACGGCAGCGATGGAACGTTCGTCGCAGCGAAGACGCCGATCGACATCGAGGAGACTCGCGCCTGGTTCCTGGCCGAGCGGACGATCGAGGCGATCGAGGCACACGCCGACGACGAGCGATCCGAAGCCGGGGACGGAAGCGAAACCGAAGCGCGTCCGTTCTTCCATCGGGCGGACTTCTACGGGCCGCATCATCCCTACGTCGTCCCCGAACCCTACGCCTCGATGTACGATCCCGACGAGATCGAGCGACCCGAAAGCTACGCCGAGACGTTCGACGGGAAGCCGCAGGTGCACGAGAACTACCTCGCCTACCGCGGCGTTACCGGCTTCGACTGGGAGATCTGGGCGGAAGCGATCGCCAAGTACTGGGGGTTCGTCTCGCTGATCGACGACCAGCTCGAGCGGGTTCTCGACGCGCTCGAATCCCACGGGTTGGACGAGGAGACGATGGTCGTTCACGCCTCCGATCACGGCGATTTCGCGGGCAGTCACCGCCAGTTCAACAAGGGGCCACTGATGTACGACGACACGTACCACATTCCGCTGCAGATCCGCTGGCCCGGCGTCGTCGAGCCCGGTTCGATCTGTGACGTTCCCGTCCACCTGCACGATCTGGCGGCGACGTTTCTCGACGTCGCCGACGAGCCGATTCCGGACTCGTTCGACTCCCGAAGCCTCGTTCCGTTGCTCGATGGGGAACCACAGAACGACGACTGGACGGATACCAAAACGCCGACAGAGTCGATCTTCGCGCAGTATCACGGCGACGAGTTCGGTCTTTACAGCCAGCGCATGGTTCGAACGGCGCAGTACAAGTACGTCTACAACGGACCAGACGTCGACGAACTGTACGATCTCGAAGCCGATCCCGCCGAGCTTCAGAACCTGATCGACCATCCGGAGTACGCCGACGTTCGCCGCGAGATGCGGGATCGGCTCGTCGAGTGGATGGATGAGACGGTCGATCCGAATCGGGGATGGGTTCCGGCCACCCTGCGTCGTCAGTGACGGCCACCGCCGTCTCCGTCTCACGACGCGTAGACACGGCGTTTATACGCTGTCCGCGGCTAGTCCGTCCCGAATGACGACTACCGAGTCCAACGGGAGGGGACGACGATGACGTCCGACAGGTCGAGCAACGAAGACGAATCCTCGGAGTACGACGCGATCGTGACCGCGCTGGAGGATCTTCGCCGCGACGTAGAATCCGACCACATCGCCGAGACGCGACTCGAGGGGCTGTACGACGAGGCGACGACGAGCGATCCGCGCATCTGGAACACCGTCACCGCGTTCATCGACGTCGAGGACGGCGAGGCCGTCGTCACGGACGAATCGAAGCTCGCAGAGGGGTGGTGGTCGCCTGAGATCATCGAGGACTGCGATGCGATGATCACCGTCGATGTCCAGCCCGGCGTCCCCGCGGAGGCGTTCGAATCGATCGTCACCCAGAAATTGGTCGAGCAGATCGACGAAGCGGAACAGCAGATCGACTGAGAACGAGCGACGGAACGAGACGGGATGGGCAACGGTTCGTGCCCGCCCCTCGAGAACAGGGTTCGTCTCGCATGCCGAGACAGTCGCGTCCCTGTGCATTGAACCCATTTCGCTACGGGCCGTAGAACGCGTATGCCCCTCGAAGACGCGTTCGTGAACTTCACCCGCCGCGACTGGGAACGAACGCCCGTCGACGGCACAGTCCGAATCGCCGTCGCCGGCGTCGGCGGCTTCGCCAGACAGCGCGCACTCCCTGGGATCGCCGCCGGAGAGCACTGCGAAACGACCGTGTTGGTCACGCGATCGCCGGACCGAGCGCGGTCCGTCGCCGACACCTTCGACGTGGGCCACGTCGTCAGCACCGAGGCGTTTCTCGACGGCGACCACACCGGTGCCTACGACGCGGTCTACGTCTCGACGCCGAACGCGGTCCACGGCGAGTACGCCACGGCCGCTGCCGAGCACGGAAAGCACGTCATCTGCGAGAAACCCCTCGAAGCCTCCGTTTCGGAGGCGCGCGAAATCGTCGACGCCTGCGATGACGCCGGCGTGACGCTCATGACCGCCTACCGGCTCCAGACGGAACCGACGGTTCGCCGAACGCGTGAACTCGTCCGCGATGACATTATCGGCGAGGTCGTCCAGGTCCACGGCGCGTTCTCGAACCCGCTACTCGCCCACGCGGGACCCGATACGTGGCGTCTCGACCCCGACCTCGCCGGCGGCGGGGCGCTGGTCGACCTCGGCGTCTATCCGCTGAACACGACCCGATTCCTCCTCGACACCGATCCGACGGGCATCTACGCGACGACGCACTCGAGCGGTGAACCGTTCGAGGCGGTCGACGAGCACATCGCGTTCCAACTCGATTTCGACTCCGGGGCGACGGCCTCGTGTACGGCGAGTCTGGACGCCCACGCGAACAGCCGGCTCGAACTGGTCGGCACCGACGGAACGATCTCGATCAGCTCGCCGTTCGGCGGCGTCGTCCCTCACGAGATGGTCGTCGAGAGCGGCGACATGCGCATGGAGTACACCGGCCCGCCGGTCGACGAGGTGCGCGAGGAGTTCGACTACTTCGGCTACTGTGTCCTGACCGGAACCGATCCCGAGCCCGACGGGATGGACGGACTCGCCGATCTGTTCGCCATCGAGGCCGCCTACGAGTCCGCGTCGACCGGCCAGCGGGTCGCCCTCAGATCGTAGCGACGCGGGAGAAGAGAGCGTGGCTACCGATCCGGTGCGGTTTCGAGTATCGTTTCGACGGCGGGCTCGCGGTCGTACACCAGCACCTGTCCGTCGCCGGTGACGGCGACGTCCCACCCGGAAACCGCGAACTCGACGGAGAGGCCACCGTTCGAACCGGCAGTGACCGTGTGCTCGACGAGCCGCTCGATCGCCTCGAGATCGACCGTTTCGTACAGGGGTTCGATATCCGTCGGTGGGCTATCCTCGACGGCTGAGAGCGCTCTGATAATAACACTTGATAGTTGCTCCGGTGAGACAGGATCGAAGTGAAGGCAGTGAACTGGATCGCAATCGTGTCGTGTGAGGCGATCACACATACTACACGTCACGGTCCGACACAGGTTGAGTGGATAGCCGAAATATGCCATATTTTATATAGGGCAGCGGATAGTGGTGGGATACAATTCACTTCCAGACCGAATTATAGAATATGGTCCTACAGGAACTACGATTGTTGTAACGTATTTTCAACGAGTGCTTCGACCCCGCGCCGAAGTCGACCGCTCACTGCCGACGAGGAGACCCCAAGCGTCTCCGCGAGATCCGCAACCGACGCGTCCCGCGGATCGTTGAAGTAGCCGTGCTCGTAGGCGGTCACCAGCGTTTCGCGTTGAATCGGCGTGAGACCGTATTCCGAGCCACCTTCGTCCACGTCGGCCCGGTACAGTCGATCGGCGGTGAACGCGACGTCTTTCTCGAGGCAGTGCGTTCGAAACGCCTGCAACGCCTCGAGTTCGGGTACCTCGAGGGTCGCGACCCATCCGCCGTTACCGCCCGCAGCGCGGAGGACTCGCATTCCAAGCTCCGCGGCCCGCGGCAAAACGAGTCGCTCGCTCGAGCACAGTCGCATTCGATAGACGCGAAACTCGTCCCCGTCGATGATGACGGACGGATCGGAGACCGTCTCGTCGTCCGCGACCGTGCGGTCAAATTCCTCGAAATCGCCGCCGTACACCTCGAAAAAGAGGTAGTACTCGCCCGGGTCGGCGATCGTCTGATACTCGAGTTCGATCGTCATTCCGGGAACGGCCTCGATGGTCGGCGTGAGGACGAGCTCGGGATGGACGAGCGTGATCTCGGCGATGAGCCGGGTGCCGTTCATACTCGTCCGTTCGGTCCCGTTCACAATGAAACGCCGTCGTCAACGTGATCGCAATCGCTCGTTGGCGGGCTACTCGTGGCGGAGCGCATCGATCGGATCGGTTCGGGCGGCCCGCCAAGCGGGATACAACCCGGAGACGACGCCCACGCCGACGCCGACGGCGATCGCGATGGCGATCCAGTCGAGCGGGTACGCCATCGGCCACTCGAGCAACGCGACGCCGAGGTAGCCGACGCCGAGACCGACGGCCACGCCGACGACCGCACCGATGATCCCCAAGATTACGGACTCGACGAGAAACAGCTGCATGACGTCGCGACGCCGCGCGCCGACGGCTTTCATGATGCCGATTTCGCGAGTCCGCTCGGTGACGCTGACGATCATGATGTTCGCGATGCCGATCGAACCGACCACGAGCGCGATTCCGGCGACTGCCCCGATGAACACCGTGAGCTGATCGACGAGGTCCATGAACTGTTCGATGGCGTCCTCGATCGTCTGGACCGCGATCTCGTCGCCGTCCTGTTTCAACTCGGCCGCGTGTGACTCGTCTTCGAGGTAGTCGGTGATCGACGCCTGTGCGGCGTCGATCTCGTCGTGGCTCTCAGCGCCGACTTGCAGCGACGGATAGGCGTACTCCTCGTCGCCGTCGGGCGTCTCGACCGTCGTCGTGTAGTGGGGATCGACGGGGAGGAACACCTGTGGCGGCGTCTGATCGGCCAGTTCGGCCTCGATGACGCCAACGACGGTGACGTCCGTCGAGTCGCCGTCCTCGAACGAGAGCGTGAGTTCGTCGCCCGTCGAGACGTTCTCCTCGAACAGCTGGCTGGCCTGATCGTTGACGACGACCTCGTCCTCGCCGTCGAACGGCTCGCCCTCGACGAACGTCGCGTGCTCGAACCGATCCGCGGTCGTTGCCTGCGCGTCGACGACGCCGGTTACCTGCTCGTCGTCGGTCGCCGTCTGCACCACGTCCAACGATCCGTCCGGCGCGACGAACTCGACGCCGTCGACGGTTTCGAGCTCCTCGATATCGCTCTCGGTGTAGATCGGCGTATCGACCGGCATGATGCCGACGCCCTCCTCGGGTTCGGTCTGGGTGTGAACCGTCATCACCGGCTCCTGCTCGGCCTCGATGTCGCCGACGACGCTCTGGGAGAAGCCCGAGCCGAGCACCATGAACGTGATGACGGCGGCGACGCCGAGGATCACGCCGATCGTGGTCAGCGTCGATCGAAGCTTGTGCGACCTGATCGACCGCCAGCTAATGCGGACACTCTCTCGGAGGTTCATGGTTCGACCGCTCCGCTCTCGGTTACCTCGGCAGGTTCAGAAACCGTCACGTCACGCGCGCCGCCGAGGTGTTCGAGCTCCTCGATCCGTCCGTCGAGCAGGTGGACCACGTGGTCGGCGTACTCGGCGACCTCGCGCTCGTGGGTCACCAGCAGGATCGTCGTCCCTTCGCGATTCAAGTCGACGAGCAGGTCCATGATCTCCGCTTCGGTCTCCGAGTCGAGGTTCCCCGTCGGCTCGTCGGCCAGTATCAGCGTCGGTTCGTTCGCGAGCGCCCGAGCGGTCGCGACCCGCTGGCGCTGGCCGCCCGAGAGTTCGCTCGGCTTGTGGTCGAGTCGGTCGCCGAGGCCGACGCGTTCGAGGAGCGTCCGTGCGCGTTCGCGCCGGCTCTCCGCACCCGTCTCGTCGTGAAACACCATCGGGAGAGTAACGTTCTCGGCGGCCGTTAGCCGGGGCATCAGGTTGAACGTCTGGAAGACGAATCCGATCTCGGTGCCTCGAAGCCGCGCCCGCTCGGCATCGGACAGCGATCCGATCGACCGGCCGCCAACCTCGACCCGCCCCTCGTCGGGCGTGTCCAGACAGCCCACCAGATTCATCAGCGTGCTCTTTCCCGATCCGCTCGGCCCCATTACGGCGGTGAACGATCCCTCTCCCAGCGACAGCGAGACGCCGTCGATCGCGTGAACCGGCTCCGCGAGGTGGTACGTCCGACGGACCCCCTCGGCGGCGATCGCGGTCGCAGTCGACTCCGATTGCTGCACCATGGCTACGGCCGCCTACAACGATCGGTGAAATAACATTTTAGAATTGACAGAATATACGTCTCTCACGTCGGCTGATCATTCCGGGGCACGCGGATTCCGACGGCGCAAGTCCGGGTCCCGTCGCAACGTCGATGACGGTCGTTACTGGTCGCGACCGGCGTACACGAGCTCGCCGCCGACGACCGTCATCGCCACGCCGATCTCGTCGATCCGGTCCGTGTGTTCCCACGGAGACTCCTCGAGAACCACGAGATCCGCCAGCTTTCCGACCGCAAGCGTGCCGAGCCGGTCCTCGTCGAACCCGGCGTAGGCGGCTCCGCGCGTGTAGGCGCGTAGCGCCTCGGTAACCGACAGCCGCTGGGAATCGGTTGCGGCGTTGACCGCGTGGTGCACGCCGAGCAGCGGATCGAGCGGCATGCAGTCGGAGCCGAACGCGAGTGGGACGCCGGCCTCGAGCGCTCGGCCGATGCGGTTCGTCCGGTCCCGCCGGTCCTCGCCGAGGCGTCGATCGTAGAGGCCCCCCTTGGCCGCCCAGCGGTGGAAGTTCGGCTGCATCGAGGCGACGACGCCGGCCTCGGCCATCCGCTCGAACTGCTCGTCGGTCGCGAGTTCGGCGTGTTCGATCCGGTGACGGGCCGCGGCTGGATCCGCGGTCGATTCGAGCGCCGACAGCGTTTCCTCGATCGCTTCGCCGCCGATGGCGTGGATCGAGAGCTGGAACCCCTCGGCGTCAGCGCGCTCGACGAGGGCGGCGAGTTCGTCGGGAACGATGACCCACTGGCCGCGGTCACCTTCGGTCTCGTCGGTCGCACCGTCGCCAGCCGCGGACGGCGAATCGGCGTACGGCTCGCGGACCTTCGCCGTTCGGCTCCCGATGCTTCCGTCCGAGAAGGACTTGATCGCCCCCGTTTGCACGCGGTCGTCACCGTCGTTCGTCGCCAATCCGACGTCGACGAGCGAGTCGAGGTAGTCGCTCCAGTAGTCGATCCGCACGCGAATCGGCAACTCGCCCGCGGCCGCCAGTTCGCGGTAGACCCGCGGCGCGGTCGCGTTTCGAAGCTTGTCGTGAACGCCGGTGACGCCGCGTTCGACGGCGTAGTCGGCCGCTGCGACGAGGACCTCGCGCATCTCCTCGCGGTCTGCCGCGGCCGTTTCTCTGGCGACTTTCGCCGCGTCCTCGACGGCGACGCCCGTCGGCTCGCCGCCCTCGTGGTCGAGGTCTTCGTCGGGCATCTCGCCTGCCAGCCGAGAGAGCGCGACCGAGTTCAGCGAGGCGGTGTGGAGGTCGACGCGAAACGCGACGACGGGTTGCTCGTCGCTCACTCGGTCGAGGTCCTCGCGGCTGAGGCGACCGCGAGCCGGTTCGTCCCACTCGGTCTCGTCGTAGCCGAAGCCGAGGACCCACTCGCCGTCGGCTATCTCGTCGGCTCGATCCCGGAGCTGGTCGAGACAGTCCGCGGCGCTGTCGGCGTTCGAGAGGTCGGCGTGAACGAGGTGTTGGCCGAGCTGTTCTAAGTGCGTGTGCGCGTCGATGAACCCCGGAAGGACGACGCGGCCGCCGCAGTCGACGACCTCGGTCTCGACGCCCTCGAGAAACTCGATCTCGTACGTATTGCCGAGTCGGACGATCTCGCCGTCGCGGACGGCGATCGCTTCGTGGACGGTATCCGGTTTCGAGAGGGTGTGGACCTCCGCGTTCGTCACCAGGAGATCCGCGGCGTCGGTCATGCTCGAACTGGCTCGCGCGACGGGCAAAACCGTTGGGTAGATGTGTAAGGCGAGCTAAACGAACGGTATGCTCTCCCGCGAAAACGCCGTCATCCTCGGCTCGCTCGCGCTCCTGTTCGCGGTGGCGCTTTTCGTCCTACCGGTTCTCGAGAGCGTCGTCGGGCTGTCCATCAACGACCAGCCGCTCGCGGCGTTCGTCGTCTTCGCCGGCCTGGCCGTCGTCCTCCCGCAACTGTACCTCGCGAGAACCGACGACGAGGCGTCGCCCCAAACCAGGATCAGGCTCGCCGCCGTCGCGACCGCCGCCTTCGCCGTAATGTTCGCCGAGCCCGCCGAACTCGAGGCGGGGATCAGCTCGTCGATGCTCGCAGACCCCGTAGCGCTCCAGCACGCGTTACTCGTCGTGATCGCCGTCGGCGCGTTCGTCGTGCTGCTCTGTTACGAGTTCGTCGCCGGCTACCGCTCACAGAACGCGACCGACGGCGCGTCGCGGAGTCGGTAAGGGCCGGTTCGGGATGCCGCAGTTCGGATGCCGCGGTTCGGACGCCGACCGTCGTTCGACAGTATTAGGACCGGCCGCCGTCTCGACTGACGCATGACCGATCCGGACTCCCTCGCCGAGCGCGTGCGCGAGGGCGACCTGCGACTCCACGAACTCGAGGAGCACGCCGACTACGACACCGCGGCCGCGGCACGCCGGCTGCTCGTCGAAGCCGAGACGGGAACGGACCTCGAAACGATCGGCGACTACGCCTTCCCCGCCGAGCGAGCCGATCCGAACATCGAGAACATGATCGGCGCGGCCCAGGTGCCGATGGGCGTCGTCGGCCCCGTCCCAGTCGAGGGCGGCGCGGCCGACGGCGAGCACTACCTCCCGCTCGCGACGACCGAGGGCGCGTTGCTCGCGTCGGTCAATCGCGGCCTCTCGGTGATCCGATCGGCCGGCGGCGCGTCCGCTCGCGTGACGAAAAACGGCATGACCCGCGCGCCGGTGTTTCAGGTCGACGGCGTCGTCGAGGCCGCCGAGACCGTCGAGTGGGTCGAGAACAACGTCGAGTCGCTCCGCGAGGCCGCGGAGTCGACGACCAGTCACGGCGAGTTGTTAGACGTCGAACCCTACGTCGTCGGCGATTCGGTCTACCTTCGATTCGCTTACGACACCAAGGACGCGATGGGGATGAACATGGCCACCATCGCCACCGGCGAGGCCTGCGAGCTCGTCGAGGCCGAAACGCCCGCCTCGCTCGTCGCGCTGTCGGGCAACCTCTGTTCGGACAAAAAGCCCGCCGCCGTCAACGCCGTCGAGGGGCGCGGGCGCTCCGTGACCGCCGACGTGGTGATCCCCGGCGACCTCGTCGAGGACCGACTCCACACGACCGCCGCTGCGATCGCGGAGGCCAACACGCGAAAGAACCTGATCGGCAGCGCCAAGGCCGGCAGCCTGGGGTTCAACGCCCACGCCGCGAACGTCGTCGGGGCCGCCTTCCTCGCGACCGGACAGGACGAGGCCCAGGTCGTCGAGGGGGCGAACGCGATCACGACGATGGACACCCGCGAGCCTGCAGACGGGGACGGTCCGGCCGACCTCTACGCCTCCGTCTCACTCGCCTCGCTCGAGGTCGGTACCGTCGGCGGCGGGACGAAACTGCCGACGCAGGCGGAAGCCCTCGAGATCCTCGGCGTTCGCGGCGGCGGCGACCCGGCCGGCTCGAACGCCGACGCGCTGGCCGAGATCATCGCCGTCGGCGCGCTCGCGGGCGAACTCTCCCTGCTCGCGGCGCTTTCCTCGCGACACCTCGCGAGCGCCCACGAGGACCTCGGTCGGTAGGAGCGCCGATGGGGGACGACCGGTAGTGAGAGGGAACGATACGGTAGCGTCGCCGTCGCGGAATCGAGCTTTTGCGCAGTGTGCTGACAACCGGCAGAACGTGATCTCGAGAGCGCTCTCGATGAATCGACGCGACCCCGAACGGTTGAAGGGGGCGACCACGAACACACTGCTATGGAATTCACGGGGACGATACTGCGAGGACGCGAGTTCGAGCCCGTCGAGGGGCGACTCGTCGTCGGGGACGACGGCCGGATCGAGGCCGTCGAGAAGGAATCGGTCGACAGCTCGGACATTATCCTTCCGGCGTTCGTCAACGCCCACACCCACATCGGCGACTCGATCGCGAAGGAAGCCGGCGGCGGGCTCTCGCTCGAGGAGCTGGTCGCGCCGCCGGACGGGCTCAAACACCGGCTGCTCCGGGATGCCTCCCGAGACGAACTCGTCGACGCGATGGACCGATCCTTGCGATTCATGCAACAGAGCGGGACGGCTGCCTGTCTCGACTTTCGCGAGGGAGACGTTGCCGGCGTCGACATGCTCAGAGACGCCGCGTCCGGGCTCGAGATCGACGCGCTGGCGTTCGCCCGCGGCTCGGCCGACGCGATGGAAGCGGGCGACGGCTTCGGTGCCAGCGGCGCGAACGACGCCAGCTTCGATCGAGAGCGACAGGCAACCCGCGAGGCGGGCAAACCGTTCGGCATTCACGCCGGCGAGGTCGACGAGAGCGACATCAACCCGGCACTCGACCTCGATCCGGACTTTCTCGTCCACGTCGTCCATCCTCAGCCGATCCATCTGGAACGTATCGCCGACAGTCAGGTTCCGATCGTCGTCTGTCCGCGCTCGAACCTCGTGACCGACGTCGGCCTCTCGCCGTACTCGGAACTCGCCGAGCGGACCACGCTCGCGCTCGGGACGGACAACGTCATGTTGAACTCGCCGTCGATGTTCCGGGAGATGGCGGTCCTCTCGAAGTTTTCCGACCTCTCAGCTCGCGAAATCCTGCGGATGGCGACGATCAACGGGGCCGAACTCGCCGACCTCGAGTACGGGCTGGTCGAGCCGGACCGAGAGGCGCGGCTGCTGGTCCTCGACGGCGACTCGCACAACCTCACTGGGGCACGGGACCCGGTCCGGGCCGTCGTCCGCCGCGCCGGCGTCGACGACGTTCGCGAGGTCATTGTCGGGAGTAATTCGAACTGAGGGTCAAATCCTTCATAATAATATTATTATAGTCCGCGGTGTTATGGGCCACCATAGCACGATGTACGATCGTATCCTCGTTCCGACGGACGGCTCCGCCGAAGGTGAGCGTGCGCTCACGTACGCCTTCGAACTCGCACAGACACACAACGCCACGATTCACGCGCTCTACGTCGTCAACCCCTCGGGCTACGGCGGTCTGCCGATGGAGACCGCCTGGGAGGGGATCAACGACGCGCTTCGCGACGAGGGCGAAACAGCGGTCGAACGCGTCGAAGAACTTTCGCCCGAGGACGTGCCGGTCGAGACGACCGTTCTCGACGGTTCGCCCAGCCAGACCATCGTCGAAGAAGCGACGCTCGACGGCTGTGACCTCATCGTCATGGGAACCCACGGCCGCGGCGGGATCGACCGGCTGTTGCTGGGCAGCGTGACCGAACGCGTCGTCAGAAGCGCTCCGGTGCCGGTACTGACCGTCAACGTCAATGAAGAGCTATCCGACCAGGAGGCGAGCCAGCCCCAGGTCGCAGTCGAGTAACGGACAGTCGTCACCGTCACGAACGGAGCCAGCGATCCGTCGGAAGCCGTTTCTGGCCCGACACCCCGTGCTATGTCGGTCGTAAGTGTTCACAATCGCCCGCAGAGACGCGCTGCCGTCCCTCGTCGGTCTCGACGACGAGCGCACCCGACTCGGTGATATCGACAGCGTCGCCGACGATGTCGCCGTTCTGCCGCTCGATTCGAACGTGCTGTCCGAGCGTGAGCGCCAGTTCGCGCCACGCCGAGACGACCGACTCCAGATCGCTCCGGTATCGATCGAACTCCTCTAAGAGTCGCTGGACGAACCGCCGTCGGTCGACGTCGCCGACCTCGTCTCGGATACTGGTCGCGCCGTCGGGGAGGGCGTCCGCATCGACGTTCGCGTTGATTCCCGTCCCGACGACGAGCCACTCGATCCGGTCGGTTTCGCCTTCCATCTCGGTGAGAATGCCCGCAAGCTTCCGGTACTCGCCCTCGTCTCCAACAGGGACGACCACGTCGTTCGGCCACTTGATTCGCGCGTCGACGCCGGCCTCCCTGGCGATCCGAGCCGTGGCGACCGCCGCTGCCAGCGTGTACAGCGGTGCCTGCGGTGGTGCGATCGACGGCCGAGAGACGACGCTGATCCAGATCCCGCCCGACGGCGACGACCACTCGCGCTCGAGGCGACCGCTTCCGCCCTGCTGTTCGTCCGCGAGGACTGCAACGTCCGCCGCGCCGTCGGTCGCCCGCTCTCGTGCGAGCTCGTTCGTGCTCCCGACAGCGTCGTGGTACTCGACGGTAAATGGCGCGTCGAGGCCGTACTCGATCGCCTGCCCGTTGTAGGCCTCGACCGCGAGCAACTCGTACCCGTCGGGGCCGCTTTCGATCTCGAAGTCCGCGTCTCGAAGCTCGGTGATGTGCTTCCAGATGGCCGCCCGCGAGACCCCGAGCTCGTCGGCTAGATCGGGCCCGGGGACGGGGCCGTCCGCGATCGCCTCGAGGATCGCTCGCCGCGTCTCGTTCATACGTATCGAGGGGTCCCGATCCTACTTGAATCGGGCGGGTCACCGCGGTTCGGATTGGCGTGCTATCGGAACAACCGCTTGAGGCGAACCGTGACGGGAATGGCTCGCCTCGTTCGTCTGAATCGCGATCGACCGAACCCGATCGTTCCGCCGACGAGACCGAGCACGCTCGCGGTCAACAGCGCGTTGATCGCTCCCCACGCGGCCAGCGGATGAACATCGTGGAGCGCGAGCAGGACCGATTCGGGGAGAACCAGGACGTACCGGTGTTCGGTGACGGCGACGACCTCGTGCTCGCCGGGCGGCGGGGCCGGTGCCGACAGCGTCGCGGTCGTTGACTCCCCGGCCGGAACCGCGAACGCGTCTCGATCGAGCGACGCGTCCCCGCCTTCGGCGTCGAGTGCGACCACCATCGACACCAATCCGTCGTTCGTCGCGTCGAACTCGTTGTCCAGTCGCTCGTCGGGTTCCACCGTCCCGTCGAGCCGATCACCGTCGGCGGTGACGTGGTGGGTGCCGCTCGGAGCGATCATGGCTGCGTTGACCGGGAGCAGAACGAGCACGAGGAGAACAAGTACGACGGAACGACCGTCGACACCGTCCCGATCGGTCGACCGGCTGCGAGTCCGCGTCGTGTCGGCTGACCCGCGAAACGAGGCAGCGAACAGCGCCAGTCCGGCGATCAACAGCAAGACGGCGACGCCCTGGGTTCCGAACAGGCTCGAGACACCGATCGCTCCCGCGACTGGCCCTAGCAGCCCGGTCGCGAACTCTCTGACACCGGTGACGACCGTCCCGAGGTGCGGAACGGGGACGACCCAGCCGTTGAGCTGCAGCGCTGTCGCGACGACCTGTTCGTCCGACACGTGTGGTTCGCTTCCGTCCTGGTCGGTGAACGGGTTGGCGTCACCCTTGGTGACGTACCCGTCTTCTGTCTCGCCAACGACGCGGTGGGTCGTCAGACTGCCGCCATTGAGTTCCTCCGCCTCGAAGACGATGACGTCTCCGTCTTCGATCTCGCCGGAAAGCTGGTCCGGAACGGCGACGAACCCGTCGCCAGCACCCAGCGTCGGCTCCATGCTGTCGGAGGTGACGAATCCGAGGAGCATCGGCTGTCCGAACACCTGTCCCGCGAGAAACGCGAGGAACAGGACGGCCAACAGACAGGCGACGACGGTGTTCACGTGCTCTCGCATCTTCGCTCGCTCGCCGGCGACGCGACGACGTGCTGCGTTCCACACGGCTTCGGAAATAGTCACCGCCGATTATACGTTTCTGCATCCTGATCGGTCCTATCCGCGTCGACAGCGCGCGCTGGATTTGCGCCCGAACCATCGGTTGGTCGCTTCCGCCGACCGAGACCGAAACCGGCGAACGCGGCCGCGAGGGTGATCGGGGCAAAGATAGCGACGCCTCGGAGCCCCAGCCAACCGAGGAAGCCGATTGCAACTGTCGAGGCGAGACTTAGACCGAAACCGGCCGCAAGCGCGACCGCTGCGTCGGTTGTCCGGTCCGAGTCGGCCGCCTCGTACTCGCCACCGAACCGGCCGATGGCGGCCGCGACCGACGAGACGAGGCCGATCGCCGCGATCCACCAGTACCAGCAGATCCCGGACGCGCTCGACGAGAGCCCGAACCGTTCGCACGAGTCTGAATCGTCGCTGCGACTGTCGCTCTCGAATTCGATCGTTTCGAGGGTCGTATCCGTCGAGGTGGCGCTCGTCGAACCGTCTTCGACGGCGAGGACGTAGGAGAATCGGTACGATCCCGACTCGGTGAGGATCGTCTCACCGCGGAACGTTGCCGTCTCGCCGGGTTCGATCGTCCTCGTCTCGGCCTCGAATCGCTCGCCGTTCACTCGGAACCCGGCGGTGACGGTTCTCGCCGTCGCCGCGTCGTTGCGAAGCGTCACTGATCCCGTAGTGTGGATCGCGTCATCCCGTTTCTCCGTCGCCGCTGGCGTCGTCTTCAGACGCTCGTCGACGACCGTCACGTTCGGAAGGTCCTCGACATCGACCGGCGTCGGTTTACGGTCGGGGTCGTCCGGCACCACCGGTGTTTTTGGGGGTTCGGTCGGCGTCTTCGGCGGTTCCGGCGGGTGTGGCAGTTCCGGCGGGTATGGCGGTTCTGGCGGCTCTGGTGGCTCTGGCGGTTTCGGTGGTGCTGGCGGATCTGGGTCCGGGGGATCCGGCGGCTTCGGATCGAGTGTATCGACCGTCGCCCGCAGCGTGATCGACTCGAACACGGTTCCGCCCCGATCGGACTCGACGAGGACGCCGACCGCAACCTGCTCGTTCGCCGCGAGCGAGACTGCGTCGTCCTCGCTCTCGATCGGTTCACCGGTGTCCATGCGCACGAGCGTCACCTCCTCGCTGTCGTGTTCGACCCAAACACTCGCCGTTTGGTCGTGAGAATCGTCGTCAGGTCCCGCGTATCCGATCAGAAAAACGTCGTCGACGACCACCTCGCTGTCGACGTTGAGCCGCTGCATATCGACGACGAGTTCATCGTCCTCGATGGTCGCGTACCGCTCACCGTTTGGGGTGTCCGCCGGCGAGAGGTAGACGCCATGGCCGACCTCGTCAGTCTCCGAAACAGCAAACGTGCCCACGGCTATGCCGCAGGCCAGCAGGACGAAGGCGATGGCGAGGAGCCGCCGGCGCATTCGATGGGACTATCGCCGCTGGATCATCCGCCGTTCTCGATCGTCGTCCGTTCCGCCTCGAGCGTGACCGTACCGTCGATGTCGTCAGTCTCGAGATCGGCTGTGATCGCGACGTTGACGGACTCTTGATCGTCGAGGACGACCCCCTCCTCGAAGAGGTTCTGAATTGTATCATCGTCCTCGTACACGAACTCGATGTCGGCTTCGATGTCCGTCGAGGCCGAAATTTCGAGCGGGAACCCCTCGGTAAAGTCGGCTCCACCAGTGTCGTTCGTGAGCACGAACGCTTCGTCTTCGTCGGGATCGTCCGGGTCGCCGAGATTGAGCGTCGATTCGACGTTGATATTGTCGAGGTCGACTGCGAGTTGCTCGTCGTCTGCATCTTCACCGACCAGCGAGATGCCGTCGAGGTTCTCGTTCGGGTCGAGCTGAACGACGGCTGCCCCGTCGCCGGTGACGTCGATCGTGAAGTCGCGCTCGGCTTCGAGGCTCGTAAACGCGCCTGAGCCGAAGATCGCGCCAGTTGCAAGTCCTGTCGTACCAAGTCCAAGGAGGACGGTTCGTCGATTCATGTCCATATGATATCGTACCCTGCGATGGGTTGGATCGGCCGACGGGAGACGTCAATATATCAATGAATCCCATAATTGTCTGCAACATCGCCGATAAGTCTCTCACGGCGAACGTGAACGGTCCCTGTGGCGAGAACGATCGAGTAGTTTCTCCCTAACTCCGGTGGGAGCAACTCATCAGAACGTGTGAATCAGGCGAAACCATATCTATCGATTCATTGATGTCAGTTCTAGTCACCGATAGAATGACCGTGTCGAACGACGTGTCCCGAGACGAGCTATTCGATATTTTGAGCAGCCATCGCCGGCGGTATACCCTCCACGCATGCAAGCGATCGGACCGCCCAGTCGAACTCTCGGAGCTCGCCGAGCAGGTCGCCGCCTGGGAGTACGGCAAGGACCGAGCGGCGGTGACGTCGGACGAACGCCACCGCATCTATACGTCGCTACAACAGCGCCACCTCCCGACGATGGCGAGCGCGGGGATCGTCACCTGTGACGGACGGACCGTCGACCTGACCGATCACGCTGCTGAGGTCGAGATCTACCTCGACGTGGTTCCCGAACGGTCGATTCCGTGGGCGCAGTACTACTTCGGCCTCTCGGTGCTGGCCGCAGCGCTGGTCGCGGGCGTGTGGATCGGACTCTACCCATCATCGATCCCCGAACTCGCGTGGGCCGCGCTCATCGTGGCCGTCTTGATTCCATCTTCGGCGTACCACGTCTGGCGAAGCCGCCGGTCGCGGCTCGGACTCGGAACGCCACCGGAGGTCGACCCGTCGTGAACCACACGCGACGGGCGGCGCTGGCGATGCTGGCCGGCGGTGCGACGCTGCTCGCGACGGAAACCGCTGGCTTCACTGATCTGGGCTCGTCCCGTGAATTCGGGGTCGGCGTTGCGCAAGATTCGGACGCTACCCTCCAGATTTTGGGGGTGGATCCTGACGTTTCGCCCGACGAGTCGACGTTCATCGATCCGCATTCGCTTCGTTTTATCAATCAGCGCGACCGGGATGTCGAACTCACGGTCTCGAGCGACGAGTTCGACGTGCAATACATAGACGATGGCGGAGAGCCAATCCCGACCGGTTCAGTTACGCTAGCTGCCGATTCGAGCGAGCAGATCGTCATGTCCGCCATCGACGAGGACGAAGACGAGGTCACCGGGACAACGGGGATACGCGCCGACGGGCCGTCGTTCTCGATCGAGTTCGATCGCGGGTTTACTGTAGTCAGACCGACGGAAACGAACCAGCTAAACCTGTACTTCAACGCCGACACGGCGAATACAATTTTCGGCCCGTCCGGAAACGTCGCGAACAATAACAATCGAGTCCAGCGCTGGCAGCGACGTGAGGAGAGCTTTGAATCCATCGACCTGTACCAGGAGTCGTCCGGCAACCGGCCGGCGCTACGCGCCGCTTCGTTCGGGACGCCGGCCAGGCCCGGAATCGAGTTCACCGGAACGCGGCGGCTGGTGACCAGAAACCAGAACGGAGCAACCCTTGGGACGAACCTCCGACGCGAGACGCCGAAGCAAGCCGCTGTATTCCTGGTTTGTCACCCGCGAAGCGCGGCAACGACCGGTGACGACAGGGAACTGTTTCGGCTCCACCAGAACGAGGACAACACCATCCGCTACCGTCGAAATCCGGGGACAGTCACGGCCGTTTTCGAGGGCGTCGAACGGACCATCACCAGTCTGGAAACGCCCGCGAATTCGACGCACCTCCTCGCGTTGCGGTTGTGGCCGGACGGGGACGACCTCCTGTTCGAGGCGCGGCGGAACGGATCGCAGATCGGATCGACTCAGAACTTCGGCGACGTTTCGATTCCCGACGATGCGGTCGTCCGACTCGGCTCGCCGAACAACGCTGGAACGTTCGATACGCTGTTTGCGGCGCTTCGAATCTACCATACCGATCAGGGGGACGCCATCGAGGAGATCGAGGAGACGATGATGGAGGGATGGGGTGTCAACTGAGATCCGATGATCTCCCCACATTTTCGATCCGTCGTCAGCGCCAATTTCGTCCTCATTCTCGGGGTTTTGCTTGCACTCTCGGTTATCGGCGGCGTCCTCGCCTACGGCGCTCACGCGACGACCGAGACGTCGACCGAGGAACGAACCGTCGGCACTTGGGAGACCGACGCGACGTTCGAACACGGCGCGACGGTCGAAAACGACACCGCGGTCTTCGAGGCGGGCGACCGTCTCGAAAACCGACCCAGCTACTTCACGGCCGCAACGCCCGAACTCGAGGGAGAATACGTACTATCACACAGGGGAACTGACGGCGAGCCGGCGACTGCCACAACCGACCTGACGCTCGTGACTCGCGCCGTCGAGGACAGCGATGAGGGTGAGGTCGTTCACTGGGAAGAAACCGACTCGCTGGCGACGCTCGAAGCCGCCGAACTCGCCGACGGCGACGCGGAACGACTCTCGTTCGCAGTCGACGTTCGGACGATTACGGCCAGAATCGCGGAGATCGAGGCCGACCTCGAAGCGACACCGGGAACGACCGAGATTCTAATCCAGGCGGAGACGACGATAGACGGGACACTCGCCGGCGAGTCGACAACGATAAGCCGTGAGGACGTCCTCGAACTCGAGGAGAGCGGGAACGTCTACACCGTTACGTCCGAAACCGACGATGCCCCGCCTCGTGAGGTCACTGAAACGGTGACAACCACCGAGGAACCATCCACGCTGTCCGCGTACGGTTCGCTCGCCCTCCTGTTCGGCTCGCTGTCGACCGCCGTCGGGCTCGTCTACGCTCGGCGAAGCGGCGCGTTGGCGATCGATCCAGAGGAGCGATCCCGATACGAGTTCCGTGCTGCTCGATCGGATCTCGACGAGTGGATCTCTCCCGGTGACGTTCCGGAAGACGACGATCGGACGGTCGTTCGAGTGCGCGCGCTCGCGGACGTCGTCGACGTCGCGATCGACTGTAACCGACGGGTTCTCGAGACCGACGACGGTCGGTACGTCGTCCTCGCTCCCGACGTTAGATACGTTTTCCAGCCGGCACGGTGTATCCGAGCCGAACGCGAGACCGTCGACGCCGACGACCGAGGGTCGCGTCCGGTCAGCATCCCGCCGACGGATCCCGCGGACGAATCGGGTGGGACGGCACACGAGCGGCACCCATCGGCCGACGGAAGTGGTGGCGATTGAATCGAACGCGGGCTAACCCTTTCCGTTGAGAGATCACTCTCGGTGACGGTCTCGCAGCGACCACCATTCGTCGTACCGGTGAACGTGAACCGATGGAAGCGGCTCCGGCTCGCGGTCGGCGTCGTACCGTTCTCACTGCTAGAATCACCAGTATTATCCGAACGATGCTCCACAATTCGTCGCTCAGAGACGAAGCCGCCGTTCGTTTTGTCGTGCAGAAACGAAGTCGCTGTTCAGTACGACTGGCCGAGCTTTTCGCGACTGACCCGTACTCCCGTCGGCGTGATGATCATCTGATCGTCGCCCTTCCGGACGATGTCGCCGTCGACCTCCTGGGCGACCTGTCGGAGTTCGTCCATGATGTGTTCGACGGTGCTATCCTCGGTCCGCAGTCGAGTGATGTCGGCGATGACGATGTCGCCATCGTAGACGGCTTCTTTGATATCGATCGCGTCGGCCTGCGAGTCGACCTCCGCGATGTGTACTTGCATGCTCGCGACCGCAGAGTCCGTCGATACGTCGTCGAGGTCCAGTTCGACGTAATCCTCGGCAGCTCGCGACTGATCGCCGCCGATGATCCTGCTCATAAGTCCCATGGCCGTTACGCACTGTCGCTGCCAGTATAGTTCTTACGTCAGACACTGTCTCCGCGACTGACTTACTCGTCTCGATCGCGCTCCCGGAAGATGCGAAACGAGCCTTGTCCGGTCGCGACGTCGCGCGTTTCGCCGTCAGGCGTCGTGCTCTCGACTGTCACCTCGCTGACTCCGACGCTCGAGCCCGCACGGACCACGTTCGCCGTCGCCGTGAGGTCGCCCGTCGCGGGCCGGAGGTAGTTCACGTTCAGGTTGATCGTCGCGATGCTCGCGGCCAGGGGATCCTCGAGTTCGGTGCGAAGCGCGAGGCCGCCGGCGGTGTCGATCAGCGTCGCCGCGATGCCGCCGTGGATGTCGGCCTTCCGGTCCGACGGACCGTTCGGCCGCTCGTTCGTCAGCTTCTCGTCGTAGGGGATCGAGAGGGTCATCGTTCCGGGGCCGACGTTGTCGACGGTCGTCCCGATCCAGGAGAGGAACTCCTGCCCGTTGTCGATGTAGTGTTGGACCATCGCCTCGAGCTCGTCGAACTCGGCTGCCGCGCGCGGGTCGTCGCTCATGGAACTCCGTCCGCCGGCGACGCCCTTGACCGCTACGTTTCACGCCACTTCGGTTGTCGAGCGTTTATTCGGGCTCGACGGGCGACACGGTGAAACTGGACTTTCAGTCTGGAGAAGACACTTATACAGTCCGTCTGTCACGTCGACCATGACAACGGACCGACGAGAGCTGCTGGCGCTCACCGGCGCGTTCCTCGCCGGCGCTGCGGGCTGTACGAGCAACGATGATACCGAGGATAACGGCTCGAACGGGAACGGTGACGACGGAACCGATACCGGCGGCGGCGATGGAGCTGGCAACGGCGACGAAAGCGACGAGGACAGCGCGTTCGACGATGACGCACCTGACTTTCCGGATATCGATCCCGTTACCGACCCCGACCTCGACTCGGCGCTGCTCGCCGAACAGGTGCGGGGCAACGTCGCGTTCTCGATTTCCCTTCTCGAGCAGCTTCGCGAGGACGAACCCGACGAGAACCTCTTTTTCTCGCCCTACAGTCTCTCGGTCGCGTTGGCGATGACTCGAGCCGGCGCGCGCGGCGACACCGCTACGGAGATGGACGAGGCGCTCCGGTACAACCTCGACGACGAGGACGTCCACGCGGCATTCGGCTCGCTCGAGGACGAGTTCGAGCGCCGAAACGACGACGGCGAATCGGTCGAATCGCCCGACTGGATGGACGACGAGCGCGGCGGCGAGGACGACCTGGGCTATCAGCTCTCGAGCGCGAACGCCGTCTGGACCGAGGAGAACTACCCGTTCGACGAGGCGTATCTCGACCTGCTCGAGACCTATTACGAGGCTGGCGAGCACCTCGTCGACTTCACCGGGAGCCCCGACGAGGCGCGCGAGGAGATCAACGAGTGGGTTGCAGCGCGGACGAACGATCGAATCGAGGATCTGCTTTCCGAGGGATCGGTCGACGAGACGACCCGACTCGTGCTCACGAACGCCGTCTACTTCCTCGCGGCGTGGGAGTACGACTTCGACCAGTCCGCGACCGAACCGAAGCCGTTTACCAGTCTCGACGGAAGCGAGACTGAGATCGACATGATGTCCCAGCGCGAGGAGTTGCGCTATGCCGAGGTCGAGGGTCACCAACTCGTCGAACTGCCGTACGCCAACGGCGATACGAGCATGGTCGTCATCTTGCCCGCAGAGGGCGAGTTCGAGACCTTCGAGGACGCGTTCACCGTCGATCGGCTCGCGATCATGCTTGAGGAGGCGTTTCGGCCGCAGGTCACTCTCTCCTTTCCGAAGTTCGGCATCGAGTCCGAGTTCAGTCTCGTCGAGACCATGCACGAACTGGGAATGGAGCAGGCGTTCGGCGGCGGTGCGGATTTCAGCGGAATGGTCGAGGGTGACGACGGTGGCCTGTTTATCGACGACATTGTCCACCAGAGTTTCGTCGCGGTCGACGAGGAGGGAACCGAAGCAGCCGCGGCGACAGCCGTCGAAACTGCCGTATCGGAACCGTCCGACTACGTCGAGATGACCGTCGATCGGCCGTTTCTGTTTTACATTCGAGACCGGCCAACGGAGACGCCGCTGTTTGTCGGTCGCGTCATCGATGGCGAGACGCTGCAATCGGAGTGAAACGAACGACGGGGACTCATTTCAGAGATCATAGTTGGGAGTTCTAAGATCACGGTCGGTGTTGACGCCTGTTCGAAGTGATATCGTACTGCTAGGTGTGGGTGGTTCCGAGCGACGGGAACGGAATACCGTTTCCCGTCCTGAACGCGTGACACCACGGATTGCCACAACCTCCCCAGCCGATTCACTCGCGGACTCACGGCGCTGCCGTTCGCTCTTCGCGGCGCGTGGTGCCGCGCTCCGCTCGCTCATCTCTCCCGCAACGTCGTGTCGCAGTTCGTTCGTCACTCACCGCGAGACAGCGCGCGACACCGCAGCTCGGTGTTCGACAACGAGTAGTGCAACCGGGCTCTCACACCTCGTCTCCGGGTCGAATTCGCACGCGAACGTCGTCGCCGACCGCGAGCGCGTGGTCCGGGCAAATGAGTTTCGCGCCGAACCCGTCGTCTCGCGCGCAGAACGTCGAGAGACCGGTGATCGGCTCGCCGTTCGCCGTCACGACCACGTCTTCCCACGCGATCGTTCGCCCGTCGTCGCCGAGGACACCGACCTCGTCGCCGGCGAGCGAAACGCGGTGCTCGCGCTCGAACTGGTGGTGCGAGTCCGCGTCGGCGTGGAATCCGCCGCCGTCGTAGTGCGGGAGGCCGCCGTCGAGGACGCCGCCGGGACGGGCTCGAACGCCGACGAACTCGGCACCCGGATTCGGATGGGCGGGCGCGTCGAGGACGGCGTACGTCTCGCCCGTCGCGACGACCGTTCCGGTTCCGTCCCACGCGAGCGGCCGGGGGTCGACGCCGAGTTCGAGCGCGAGCGAGCCCGAGGCGCGCCGGAGATTCTGCTCGGGTCGGCGAAACTCGAGGTGAAGGTGGTTGTCGACCCAGGGTGCGAAAAAGCCCGCGCGGACGAGGTCGCCCAGCGAGTCGCCGCGCTCGATCCGGTCACCGGCTTCGACTGTGGGTTCGACGTGGAGAACGCGAGCGACCAACCCGGTGAACGGGCTGGACTCGTCGCAGTCGATGAGGAGCAGGTGATCGTGCTCGGGCGCGTACGGCTTCGACGGCGCGCGGACGGCCCTCGTTTCGCGGACGGTGCCGGCGACCGGACTCGGCGCGGCCGTCGTCCGTCCGTCGGCGAACGTGCCGGGATAGAGGTCGATCGCTCGGCCGGCGTCGTGGGCGGGGTACGGCGAGTTGTACAGCGAGAAGCGCGCGTACTGCGAGAACACGGCGTCTGGAAGCGTGACGGCCATCGGGTGTTGACCTCGATTGGGTGCAGGCGCGTTTATATCGATTGTTCTCCTCGGTCGCTGCGTCGCCGATTCGACCTCCGTTCTCGGAACCACAGCAACAGTATTGTTTCTCGGGGTTCAGGAACGATGTATGCGAATCGTCCGCGGGCGCGCCGAGACCATCGCGACTGATCGCGAGGCAACCGAGACGCTCCGGTCGATCGCTGCCGGTGGCGAGCCCGCAGTTCGCGTCTGGATACCCCACCGGCAGGTCGCCTTCGGTCGACGAGACGCCAACTGCACGGGGTACGATCGCGCCCGGTCGATCGCCCGCGAGCGCGGATTTCCGCCGGTCGAGCGGGACGTCGGCGGACACGCCGTCGCCTACGACGGCGAGACGACCATCGCGTTCGTTCGCGCCGAACCCGTCGCGGACGTCCGGCGAGGAACCGCCGACCGGTACGACCGGCTCACCGCCGACGTCGAACGTGCGCTCTCGTCGGTCGGACTCGACCTCGAACGCGAGGAACCCGCCGACTCCTTCTGTCCGGGCGCGCACTCGCTTTCGATCGCGTCGCACGCTGTCTCCGCTTCGGGTTCTGTCAGCGGAGACGGCCTCCGGAAACTCGTCGGTTTCGCCCAGCGAGTCCAACGCGACGTCGCACTCGCCGCTGGCATCGTCATCGTCGATGCGAACGCGGAGTTCGTGACGGTGTTCGAGGACGTGTACGACGCCCTCGGGATCGCGTTCGATCCGGCGACCGTCGGCTCCGTCGCGGCTGCTGGCGGACCGGACGGCCCTGCACCCGTTCGAAACGCACTCGAGGCCGAACTCGTCGGCGACGAGCCCGTGACAATCGAATCGGTCGACGAGCTCTTGGCTGGCGGATAATGCCCGCCTTCCAACAGATTTATTTCATCTGCATTAGTCGAGTATAACTGCGTCGGCGACCGGCGCGCACTACTCCCAGCGGCGCTGTGGTTGGGACTGCTGGACCTTTCGTTTCATCACAATCCGAAGCGGAGCCGCTACACCGACAGAGCAGTCGTCCTGCTCGTGGTTACCCGTCGTCCTGTTCTCTGAGCTCCTGGCTCGCCTCGCGAACCTCGCGCATCACGCTCGAGATCCGGTCTTCGGCCTCGAGTTCGTCCTCGACGGAGAGGTCGACGCCCTCGACTTCGAGGAGGAACTTCGCGACCTCGGTCGATTCGTACATCACGTCGTCGAGCTCCTCGGCGGTGAAAAAGTCACACATCGCGCCGTAAAGGAAGGTCGCGCCGGCCTTGCGGACTTTCTCCTCGAACGAGGATCGGGCCTGATTCACGGCTTGTGGCGTGTAGGTGTCGGTCATGAAGGGGACGAGTTCGGGCAGGTTCTCGCCGATTTTGGTCATCTCGACGCCGGTTTCGGTCCGGAAGTCAGAACAGAGGCGAGCGATCGCCCACTCCCGGGCCGTGATGTAGGTTCGATCGCGCAGGAAGTCGTTGACTCGGTCGTACTGCGCGCCGTCCATCTTTGTGAATCGAGCGTACTTCTGGACGTCCTCGGGGACGTCTGATTCCTCGGGCTCTGGGTCCGGTACGCCGGGCATCGCCGCGTCGCCGTCGCTCGCCTCGTTCGTCTCCGCCGCACCGTCGGTCTCGACCATATCGCTGTCGGTCGCGTCGCTGTCACCAGCCTTCTTCTCGTCGGCCGCATCGGCACCGTCGGCTCCATCGGTCCCGTCGCTCGCATCGGATCGGGGTGAAAACTCCGCGTCGGGTGCATCCGGTCCGTCGTTCATGCCCCCCTATTCCGAGACCCGCGAAATAAGGGTTGTTCTCGACTGCGATCGCTCCCTGCGTCGCCACTACGAGTCGAGCTTCGCCGCTGCCTCCGGGAAGAGTACGTTGTTCTCCCGGTGGACGTGCATGTGGGTGTTCCGTTCGAGCGTCTCGAGTCCGTCAAACAGCCGCCGGTAGCTGGCGCAGGCGTCCTCGGGGACGGTATAGTCGTCGGTCAACGCCGCGAGGCGCTCGAGCCGGGCCGCGGTCTCGTCGTGTTCGTCCTCGAGGTGGTCGATGGCGTCGCGGAGTTCGACCTCGTCTGCTGGCGAAAGCGACTCGCCGTCGTCGACTTTCTTGATGACCGGAAACGCGTTCTGTTCCTCGTCGGCGATGTGGTGAGTCATCTCCTCGACGAGGCCTTCGACTTCGTCTTCGAGTTCCCGAAGGTTCGGATGACTCTCCCCGTGGACGCGTGCGACCTTCTGAGCCAACTCCTCGATCTCCGGCAACTCGTTTCGAAGATAGCGGTGGTGCTCCCAGACGATGAGGTTTACAAGCTGTGTCAGCGAGTTCCAGCTTCGGTCGTCCGTCACTCCCGGCGGACGCGCCCCATCCTGATCGGAGCGAACCGTTTGTAGCCGTTCGAGAACGGCTTCGACCTCGAGATCGGCCTCGTCGCAGGCGGCTTCGAGCGACCGCTTGCCGCCACAGCAGTAGTCCAGCCCGACGGACTCGAACACGTCGGCGAAGGCAGTGTTCGTCTCGACGAGCTGTGCGAGTTCGGTGTCGGGATCGACCGTCGTCGATTGCATAGTCGACCGATGGGTCCCCGAGTCAAAGACGATCGACCCGAACATATTCCGATGGTTCCGGCTCGAGGACGGAATCCGTGAGTTGAGGCGGTGAAAACCGGTTACAGTGGCGCACCGACGAGCACCAGTTTCGCCCGCTCGTCGCCTCGATTGGCAATCTGCCGGCTCTCGTCGGGGTCGATACGGACGAGTTCGTCCGCGCCGAGCGTGACGGTCTCGTCGGCGTCGGTCAGTTCGACCTCGACCGAACCGTCGACGACGTAGTAGACTTCTTCTTGGCCAGTTTCTACCTCGTCGTGTTCTTTACCCTCGCCGCCCGGCTCGAGTTCGAGCACCGAGATGCCGACCTGCTCCGAACCGAGTTCGTCCGCGAGCATCCACATGCCACCCAGTTCGTCGGGAACGAGCGATTCCGTGTCGGTCTTCGTTGCGGTGTCGTAGCCCATACACGACTCTCGGATTGGTGATCGGAAATCAGTACGGGAATCGGAAACCGAGAGCGGCCGACCGGAATACGGGCCTCGCGCGGACCGCAGTCGCAGACGCAGTCGGCTCGGTGGGCGATCGAAGTCGACGAGTATTATAGCCCTGATCGGATACGGTCGGCTGTACTCCCGTGACGTTCGTCGCGACTGCGACGAATTCTCACGCGCACTGACAACCCGAGCGCTCTCTCCCCCGTGATCGTCGTCATCTGTGGCCCCCCTGGTGCTGGTAAAACGACCATCGCAACCGCCGCCCGCCGTCGTCTCGCGGCGCGCGATGGCCCCGTCCGGAGCTACCACTCCGACGAGTTCTCGCGTCGAACGTACGACCGGCTGTACGACCGCGTTCAGGACGCACCGACGGACGCGGTCGTCCTCGTCGACGGCACCTTTTACCAGCGCAAGTGGCACGCTCTCTTTCGGACATTCGAGAGCGTTCGCTTCGTCCACGTCACCGCGAGCCTCGAGACCTGCCTCGAGCGCAATCGCCGGCGCGAGGACTCGATCGATCCCCAGGGCGTCCACGTCGTCTATCGCGAGTTCGAGGCTCCCGACGCTGACCTCGTGATCGACACGGACGAGAACAGCGCCGAGGAAGCCGTCGAGCGGCTCATCGAAGCGGTTTCGACGTGGCGGTAGCCGACTCCCCGGATACGACGACTACCGGAGCCCCGGAATCGCGAACTCGTCAGGCGTTCGATCGGGCGCAAGGTCTTCCGGAAGGGTCGCCCAGCCGAGTTCGTCCTCGCCCGGCCGAGCATCGGTGTCGAAGCCGGGATCGTCGGCTGGCTGCTGATCGCGGTACTCGGCCGGCGGGCCGCCGTGGGCGTAGACGCCGTCGGGGTGGTCGACCGTCCAGACGTGCATCATGCAGGGCGTTCGGCAGGGGAATCGGACGTCGCCATCCCCACCGTGAGGGTCGTAGGTCCGCTGGTAGAACCACCACGCGAACCGGCCGGGAAGGCCCGCGTGGTAGTGCCACGGCGCGCAGTGGCCGTCGTTGTCGTCCGCGCCAGGGTGCTCGTGGTCATCGTCGCTCCCGTCGTGACCGTGTCCGTGGGCATCGTCGCTCCCGTCGTGACCGTGTTCGTCGGAACTGCCGTCGTCGTCCGACGATCCAACGCCGCTCTCGTCACCGTCTTCGTACACCGCTGGCGGATCGACCGGTTCGCCGCCACGAGTCGCGATGAACATCACGCCGATCGAGCGCCAGGTGTCGTTGTCGACGAGAACCGACTCCGGACGAGCGGGATCGAGCACCTCCTCGTCGCCGATGTACTCGGGGTGCAACCAGTGCGACCACCCTTCCTCGTCCGCGACGTCGAGCGTGTCGAAGTACGGTTTGAATCCCGCGTCCACGAGCGCGCCGACATCGGGATAGCGCTCCGTGAGCGTCTCTCGAACCGCGTCTCGGAGCCCTCTCGTCGCCGGATGGTCGTCCGAACACCCGTCTGTGCTTGCGCCCTCACAAGAGTCCATACTCGGACGGATCGTCGCGTCGGGACACCGTCGGTCGAACGCTAACTCGGCTACGGCGTCTCGATCGCTCGTGCTCGCGGCCACCTGTCCGGTACCAACGGTCGAGAGCGCGACCGTCGCGGCCGACGCTCGCAAGAGCCGTCGTCGGGAAACGTCCGAACTATCGTCGTTCATACCAGCGCGTTCCACACCGACCGCTCGTGTAAACCCAGTTGGTGGCTCGGGTGACTGTATTTTGCAGTGGCTCGTCGGCGTCTCGAGCGACTGTCTCGAACGGACGTTGCCGACCTCGATACCCTCGACACTACCCGATAGACGGCTGTAGGGCTCTGTCCTCGCCCAGTGGCGAACGACCGTCGGTTTATGAGCGACGAGCGTGACCTCCCTGTATGACACGGCAGTTGTTGTTCGACACGGACCCCGGCTGCGATGACGCGCTCGCGATCCTGCTGGCGCTCGCTCGCGACGAGGTCGACGTCGCCGGTCTCTCGACGGTCCACGGGAACGCGTCCGTCGCCGAGACGACGGCGAACGCCCGGTCGATCCTCGAACTGGTCGATCGGACGGACGTTCCCGTCGCGAGCGGGGCGACGGTCCCGCTGAACGTTCCGCTCGAGACGGCCGAACACGTCCACGGCCCGGGCGGTATTCTGGGCGATCTCCCGGAGCCGAGCGCGGCAACGCTCCCCGTCGACACCCACGCCGCGCAGTTCATCGTCGAACAGGCCAGGAAACACGACGGCGACCTCACGCTCGCCGCGATCGGCCCGCTCACGAACGTCGCGCTCGCGCTCGCGCTCGAACCCGAGTTACCGGCGCTGCTCGACGAGCTCGTCGTCATGGGCGGTTCGGCGTTCGCGTCGGGTAACGTCACCCCGCTGGCGGAGGCGAACTTTCACTCGGACCCGCACGCGGCCCGCCGCGTCGTTCGCGACTGCGCGCCGACGATCGTCGGCCTCGACGTAACGCGGACCGCGACGCTGCCGCCGGACCGACTCGACTCGCTGTCCCAGGACGAACCGATCGGCCGCACAATTTACGAGTGGCTCACCTACTACGACGACGATCGATTGGCACAGTACGGCATCGAGTCGGCCGCGCTCCACGACGCGCTCGCGGTCGCCGGGATCGTCGACGAGGACGTGCTCGTGACGGAGTCGTACCCGATGGACG
Source organism: Natrialbaceae archaeon A-arb3/5 (assembly GCA_046614585.1). Lineage (GTDB taxonomy): Archaea > Halobacteriota > Halobacteria > Halobacteriales > Natrialbaceae > JBKKHI01. Next base: position 762,309 of record JBKKHI010000001.1, read on the forward strand.
TCGGCACGGACGCCGACCTCGCTCGGGGAGCGCTGGTCTGTGACACGCGCGGCGTGACGGACGAACCGCCGAACGGCTCCGTCGCCGTCGAGGCCGATCTCGACCGGTTTCGCGAACTGCTTTCCGACTCACTCGGACGGTATTTGTGATCGGTGGGTGGCTGGCCCGGCACAGACCGTTGTGTCACCGATCAACCACAGACGGTCATCAGGATCCGTCCGGCCCCATCTTCGGGTGGATCGTCTCCCAGTCGCTCGGTTTCACCGGTCCCTCGAGCAGCGGATCCTCGGTTTCGACCATCCACTCGTGGAGGTCGTCTCGAAGTCGAGTTCTGACGTCTTCGACGTCAGCTTCGGCCGAGCCGTCCGCCAGCAGGTTCTCGCGTTCGAACGGGTCGTTCTCGAGGTCGTACAGCTCCTCGTAGGGGCGTTGGCTTCCGTAGAACTCCTCGCGCACCGCTTCGCCCGCGTTGCTGCAGTAGATGTCTCGCGTGAGATAGACCGCGGGAAGGTGCCAGAGATTGCGGACGTACTTCCAGCGGTCGGTTCGAATCGCCCGCATCGGATTGTACTGGTCGTGCCAGGTCATCCCAGCGAAGAGCCGGTCGCGCGAGTCGTACCCGTCGGCGTCCGCGTTCACGTCGTCGAACAACAGCGGGGCGAAGCTTTGTCCGGCGATGCGGTCGTCGTCGAGCGTCGACACGCCGGCAACGTCACACAGCGTCGCGAAGACGTCGACGTTGCTCACGAGGTCGTCGACGACCCGTCCCGGTTCGATGCGGGACGGATGCCGCATCAAAAGCGCCGCTTCGATGCCGGGATCGTAGCAACAGCCCTTCGCGCGGGGCATCGCCAGCCCGTGTTCGGTCGTGAAGACGACGAGCGTGTCCTCGGCGATGCCGGCGGTTTCGAGCGCGTCGAGGACTGTCCCGACGCCGTCGTCGAGCGCGCCGAGCATGCCGTGAATCTCGGCGATGTCCGAGCGGATCCCGGGCTCGTCGGGTAGAAATTCAAGGGGCTCGACCTCGTTCGGATCGGGCGCGTCGTAGCGATCGGCCTCGAAGCCGAAGCGGCCGTTCTCCTCGACGCGGTGAAGTTCGAAGAAGCCGACGGACGCGAAGAAGGGATCGTCGGTTTCGCCATCGGTGACGACGGTTCGAAACTCGTCGGCCACGTTTCGAGCGCGCGACGTCTCGTGAACCGCGGGCGACGCGTCGACCGTCAGGGGTTCCTCGGTGTGGATCTGGTCGTAGCCGAGCCGATCGAGGTGTTCGGTGATGTGCTGGAGCCCGAAGAGGTGGGTTTCGTATCCCGCGTCCCGAAGTAATTCGGGAAGCACGCGCTCGTCGGGGTGAAGTTCCCAGTCGCCATGTGCGAGCCCCAACATCCCGTTCTGGTGGGGATGACGACCGGTGAAGAGACTCGAGCGACTCGGCGAGCACTGGGGCGCGGTGACGAAGTGGCGATCGAACCGGACGCCCTCGTCTGCCAGCCGATCGAGTCGGGGTGTCTCGACGGCCGCCCCGTACGACCCGAGATAGTTCCCGAGGTCGTGACAGTGGATCAGAACGATATTGGCCGAGGTCATCGGTTCGAGGTACGACAACGGAGGGAGTAAGCGTTCGGACGGGCTTCGGTTCGAGAGCGTCGGCGGAACGTGACTCTCACTGCGATCAAAATAGCGTCTGCTCCGAAATCGATATCTCGCGAGTTCGCCCGTTGCAAGTCACGACGCGAGGACGAACCGGTCGGGTTTTTGCCGATCCGACGAGTCGATCCGGTATGGATCGCTCCGAACTCGCGCCGCTGATCGACCACACCGTCCTCGGTCCGACGACGGAACCGGACGATGTCCGATCGGTCCTTGATGAGGCGCGCGACCACGGAATGAACGCTTGCGTCCCGCCCTACGCGATCGAAGAGGCGGCCGAGTACGCCCCCGACGTGACGCTCGTCACGGTCGTCGGTTTTCCACACGGGCAAAACGGACACGACGTCAAACGCCGCGAGGGCGTCCTCGCCTGGAAGGCCGGCGCGGACGAACTCGACGTCGTCGTCAACGTCGGACGACTGAAGGCGGGCGAGGACGACGCCGTTCGGGCCGAGCTAGCTGAACTCGTCGCGGCGGTGCCGATTCCGGTGAAGGTGATCATCGAGACGGCCCTGTTGACCGACGAGGAGAAACACCGGGCCTGCGAGGCCGCGGTCGCGGCCGACGCGGCGATGGTCAAAACGTCGACGGGGTTCGCCGACGAGGGCGCAACCGTCGCCGATATCGAACTGCTGAGCGAGTACCTGCCCGTCAAAGCCAGCGGCGGCATCGGGAGCTACGACGAGGCGATAGCCATGTTGAAGGCAGGTGCCGACCGAATTGGGGCCTCGAGCGGCGTCGAGATCCTCGACGGCGCACCTGAGTAGGGCCATCGTCTGTGAAATTGACTCCTGTCTCTCAGTTCCCGAACGCAAGAAAGTGTCTGGAAGCACGAGGAGACGCTCAGATGAGACTCATACCGTCTGCTGTCCGTCACTTCTAAGGGAATCGCAGGACGGATCGTGGTCCCTCTGGCAAATCGGTACAGCAAACCGTATTATTCCGTCGCGTGTGGCTGCTCGACGATCGTCAACCAGAAGTTCTCGACTGACTGCACGAACTCGATGAACTCCGCGGGCTCGACGGGTTTTTGAATGTAGTGGTCCGCGTCGAGTCCGTGTGATTTCGCGATCTCTTCGCCGGTATCCGAACTCGCGAGAACGACGACCGGAATCTCGTCGAGTTCCTCGGACTCGCCTAGATCGGCTAACACGTCGAGCCCGCTCGTTCCCGGCAACTGCGGCTCGAGCAGGATGAGATCGGGACGTGGCTCGTCGGTGTACTCGTCGCGCTGGTGGACGAAATCGAGCGCCCCCTCGCCGTCGGTGACGGTGTGGAGACTGTTGGTGAGCTTTGCGTCTTCGAACGATTCCGTAAAGAGACGAGTGTCCCCCGGATTCGGCTCGACCAGTAAGATATCGACGGACTTCTCTGCCGTACTCATTACGGCACCTTTCGACTGCAGCGATAAAACACCGATGTCACTCGGACTGATCAGTCACGGACGGCTACCGATCGGTTCATACCCGACGAAATTCGGCTTTCGTCACTCTCCCCGAACGATACGATCGATCAGATCGGAGTCGTCGTCGCCGAGCGCAGAGCGGACCAGCAGATGGCCGCCGAGCAGCGATGGACTAATAACTGCGTCCGCACCGGCTCGCTCGAGCTTTTTCGTGTTCTCTCGATCCGTCGCCGCCGCGACGATGCGGGCGTCGGGAGCGAGTTGTTTCGCCGTGAGAATCGCGAGGGCGTCCTGTGCGTCCTGGTTTGTGGCGACGACGACGGCGCTCGCGCGTTCGATCTTGGCCCGGTGAAGCGGTGCCTCGTCGCTCGGGTTTGCGGAGATAACTGGAATGTCTTGGTCGGCGAGGCTATCCATCTCGTCTCGGTTGTTCGAGACGACGACGAACTCGCGGTTGTTCGCCGCGAGCTCGTCGATGATCGGTTCGGTCAGTTCGCCGGAGCCGAGCACGACGACGTGCTCGCTCAGCAGTTCGAGTTCTGAGTCGGTCATTTTTCCGAGTGTTTTCGTGATTCGCGTCTGGATTGCGGGGCCGACGAGCGCACCGACCGCGATACCGAAACTCGCGACACCCAGTACGAGGACGGACATCGTAAAGAGCATGGCTTCGGTCGAGTCGGTGCTCGGCGTTACGTCACCGTAGCCGACCGTACTCGAGGTGATCAAGGTGAAGTAGAACGCGTCGAGGACGGTGTCGATCCCCTCGAAGTGCTCTCGCAGGGCGTAGCCGCCGATGGTCCCGTAGGCCTGCACGCCGACGAGCGCAGAGCCGGCGGCGAGCTGGGTCGTCGTGAGCGACAGCGAGTTCGTAAACCGCTTTCGGGTGATCAACAGGAGCGGAATCGCGACGAGCGAGACGACGACCAGCGGCAGCGAGTACTGACTCGCCTGGAGCAACCCCTGTATCGCGGTCAGGGGTAACAACAGCAGCGTCGCCCACCAGCCGATCCGCAACCCGCGGCGGAGTGCGAGCGCACTGCCAACCATCAGAAAGCCCGTCAGTGCGCCGGTGAAACCGGTGACGTCCTGGATCACCTCCGGAACGAACGGCGCGAGCGGCCCGTCGGCTCCGTCGATGCCGATGTTGATGATCGCCGTCGCAACCGAGAAAACCGCGACGAGGAGCGCGAGGGCGACGGCAGCCCGAACCGTCAGGATCCATCGCCAGTTATCGGGAAGCCGATCGAGCAACGCGTCGCCGACCATACCCATCATCCGCCGCGGTTTCGGATATACTGTTCGGTGAGAGGAGAGCGGTAGCTACTTGCCTCCGGCACCGATATCGCCACGTATGACCACGGAGTGGAAGCTGTTCGCGGATCTCGCCGAACACGCGGGCGACAAACACGTCGCAGTCGACGCTTCGGCCGGAGACACCGTCGGCGACGCTCTCGACGAACTCGTCGCCGATCGCCCGGCCCTCGACGACCGCGTCTTCGAGGACGGCGAGCTTCGATCGCAGATCAACGTGCTTCGAAACGGCACGAACGTCCTCGTCGAGGAGGACGGCCTCGCGACCGAACTCGAGGAGGGCGACGAGCTCGCGCTGTTCCCGCCGGTCAGCGGCGGGTAGTCGGCTATCCCTATCGTTCGGTGAGAACGATCCCCAGCACGAAATCGGGCTCGTCGGCCACCGAAACGCCGACAGCAGCGGCGTCGCTGACGTCTCGAGCGGTTTCGGGGATCAGCACTCGCGTTCCGTCGACGCCGAGCGAGGCCGCGTCTCGCGAAATTGCGGCGAACAGCGCTTGCGCCGACTCGACGTCGTCCCACGCGCCGACGCCGTACTCAGCCCACGTCTCCGTTCGCATCGACTTCGTTGACTCCGTCGAGTCCTCGACATCGCCATCCGCCGCCGTAACTGACCGCTCGAACGTTTGCGTTCGGTAGGCCGCGCCCGCAAGTCCGTCGTCGCTGTGGACGGCGAAGACGGCCGTCTCGTCGGCGAACTCCTCGAAGTCCGTCCGCGTGAGTTCGCGCATCGCCCACAGCGCTTCCGGTGCGAGCCCGAGCCCGGAGAGGTGTGTCCGTGCGTCGCAGTGCGTCCAGTACCGCCAGGCGGCAGCCGAATCGGCCGAAACCTCGTGCGTTTCCGGACCGTCGGCATCCGGGTCGGGTTCGGGATGGGCGAACCGGAACTCGGTGATCGGCTCGAACCCGCTCGCGCGTGCGGCACCGAGCGACGCGGCGTTCCACGAGAAGATCATGACGCGCCCGACCGTCGCGCCGCGGTCGCGAGCCCACTCGAAGCAGGCCTCGTTCAACCGGTGGCTGACCCCCTGACGGCGGTACTTCGGGGCGACGCGAATCCCCTGGAACCACGCCTCGTCCGGCGAGAGCAACACCGCCTGCACGATCCCCGCTGCGTCGCCATCGATCTCCGCGAGAAAGGTCTTCTTTTCCGTCTCGTCTTCGGCTTCGAGCCACTCGTGGTAGACGTCGGGGATGTAGTCGCCGCCGCGGTCGGCCCAGATCCCGTCCGTGAGGTCGACGACGGCCTCGTAATCGTCGGGGGTCGCTCGTCGAACGTTCATAGCAGCTATTTCGATCTCGAACAGTGTATTCGTAGTGTTTGATACCACGAGCGTGTCATAATCGCAGGGTCGAACGCGTTCTACGACACGTTCACCACGAAGGCTCCTGCTCCCCTTTCATTCCCACCCGTGTCGGCTGATCGACCGAGCCACCGTGGGTGGGAATGAAAGGGGCTGACGCTCTCGGCAGGCGAGACGACGCAAGGACCGCAAGCCCGCGGCTGCGGACCGCAGCGAGTCGCAGCCGGCGAGAGCGTCAGGGGCTTTCGTGGTGTTTGCCGCCGTGAGTACACTATTTGCCTTCTTCCAGAACACCACTGTCTCGCAGCCGACTTACTCCCAGGGAACGGATCGCTCCTGCAACTCCCCGGCTAGCGACGTGCTCATCGCTTCCTCGATGTCCTCGCTGTTCTCGAGTGCCCACATCAGCTTGCCCTTCGCCGTGCCGGGCAGGGTGTCGCCGGCCTCGATGACGCCGGCGTCGAGGAGGTCGCGGCCGGTGTCGTAGACGCGGTCGCAGACGCGGCCTTCGAGGCACTGGCTCGTCATGACGACGGTCGTGCCGTCCTCGATCAGTTCCTCGATGCGCGGGATGAGATCAGTGTGGACGTGGCCGAGTCCGGTCCCCTCAATGACGAGCCCGGCAGAGCCCTCGACGACGTCGAGGAACGCGGGGTCCATTCCCGGCGTGAACTTGACGAGTTCGACGTCGCTCTCGAGATCGGATTCGATCGCGAGGTCGGCCGCGCCGCGCTCCTGGTACTCGCGGCGGAACGAGACGGTTTCGTCGTCGTAGTCGACGGTGCCGAGCGGCGCTGCGCCGACGGTCTCGAAGGCGTCCCGGCGAGAGGTGTGGTTCTTGCGAACGCGCGTGCCGCGGTGGAGCGCGCAGGCGTCGTCCGATTCGGAGGCGTGCATGCAGACCATGACCTCTGCGCAGTCGCTCTGTGCGGCCTCGACGGCGCAGACGGCGTTCATCACGTTATCGGAAGATGGCCGGTCGGCCGAGCGCTGGCTGCCGGTAAAGACGATCGGAACCGGCGTCTCGAGCATGAACGCGAGGACGGAGGCGGAGTACTGCATCGTGTCGGTGCCGTGCATGACGACGACGCCGTCGGCACCGGCTTCGATCTCCTCGTACACCGCGTTCGCGAGGTCCTGCCAGAGCGGAGGTTCCATATTCTCCGAGAGAATGTTCGCGACGACGCGGCCGCGGTAGTTCGCCCGGCCCGCGAGGTCCGGCACCGCGCGCAGGACGTCCTCGGCGTCGAACTGTGCCGTCACCGCGCCCGTCCGGTAGTCGACCGTCGAGGCGATCGTTCCACCGGTCGAGAGTAGCGAGATCGTCGGCAGGTCCTCGTCGAACTCGATCTCGGAGGCGTCGTCGGAGTCCGTCGAGTCCGTCCCGTCGATCTCGTAGACGTCCTCGGCGAGGACCTCGACGGCTGCCTCGTCGCGGTCGACGCCGACGTTGTAGCCGCCCTCGAGTTTGACGACGAGGTGCTCGTCCGTGCTCGAAGGGAGCAACACGCCTTCGTACGTGCGGTCCGCGCGGTCGACGCGGACGCGGTCGCCTGGATTCATGCGTGCCCGTTGCGCGCCGTCGAACTTGAAGCCACGCTTTCGCCTACGACCTTTTTCCGCGGCGGGTTCGCCGCAGGTGAACCGCTTGCGCAAAAACGTCCCCAGAAATCGAAGATTTCTGCTGGGCCCGCAAGCGTTCTACGCTTGCGGACGTCGATGAAAAAGCCGCTCGCTCCCGTTAGTCGCTCGCGGGTGCACCGATTGTACTCCCTCCGCAGGGCGACGGCTGCTCACGGATACATCGATTGTATCCGCCGCAGGATGTCCATCAATCGCGGCCGTGTCGAGTCAGACACTTCGGGAGGCCGACCAGCTCGACGGGCTCGGAGTTGTCGGGCGAGTAGACGACCATCTGGCCCTTCTCCATGTAGGGGACTTTCGATTCGAGGTTGCTCGGGATGTTGACGCTCTTGATCGCGTCCTCGTCGCCTAAGTTGAGGACGACGGTGGTGTTGATCTGCTTGAAGACGGCGTCGTCGATGTCCTGGGGGTCCTGCGTGATGAGAAAGAGCCCGAGTCGCTCCTTCCGGCCCTGCTTGGCCGCCTCGGTGAACTTTTTGATGACCTTGCCCGCCTGGACGCTGTCGGCGTCGGTGAGGAAGTTGTGGGCCTCGTCCATCCCCAACACGAGCGGCGTCTCCTTGATCCGGTCGTAGGTCGGGTCGTTCGAGAGTTTCTCGTCGATCAACAGCGAGGAGAGCGCGAGGACGACCGCCTCGGTCGCCCGGCTATCGGCGATGTGGTAGGTCGGTACGACGGAGAGGCCGCCGGGACGGACGAACTCGTGGATCAGGTCCGTGATCGGCCGAGCGTCCTGGTCGAAAATGTGACTGAAACCGAGCACGCGCCGCCGAACGGCGTCGAACGTCGCCTCGTGGACGCGCCCGGACTCGTCGAGCTCCTCGCGCAAGGCGGGGTCGTCGAGGAACGAGGTAAACTCGTCGTACGTTGCGCCGGGGCCGTACTGGTCGCGAAATCGCGGGAGAAGCACGCTGACGAGCGCGCCGTACTGGTTGTCGTTCAGCCCGCTGCCCGCGACTAGCCACGGGTTCTCGTGGACCATCTCGAACGGGATCGTGAACTCGACCTGTTCGGCGCGGTGGTGGCCCGCCGAGTACGACGCCGAGCCGACCTTCGGGACGAAGGCGGTCGTCTCGTCGACGCCGCCGTGGGCGACTCCCTCGCGCTCGATGCGGCGTGCGAACTCGCTATCGAGGTCGGGGTTGTCGTCGTGCATCTGGGCGTACTCGTCCTGGGGATCGAACTGGACGACGGCGGGCTGGACGTCGCGGCCGTCCGCCATCGGGTACGTCCGCTCCTCGGCGAGATACTGCCGGAGGATGTTCTTCGCGCCGTGGGTCTTCCCCGAGCCGGTGCCGCCGGCGATCAGAGTGTGTCGGAAGACGAGCGGATCACCCGCTTCGTAGTCGTCTTTCAGCCGATAGTCGATGGTCGGCGGCGAGGCCGCCGTCCTGACCTTCTCGCCACCGACCGAGAGGTGCCCGAGGAAGACCCCCTCCTCGGGCATCTTCAACCCAGTCTTGATCTCCTCGGTATCGTCTGCCTCGCGGATCACCGTCTGCGGTTTCGGCACGCGGTCGGTCATCCGCCGTTTGAGTTCGCCGTCGCCGGACTGCGTCCCGCCACTCGCGGAGCCTTGTGTCGCGCCGTCCTCGTACAGCACCGCGACGGGTTCCAGCGAGGCGACGAACTTGTAGTCGGCTTCCTCGATGCCGTCGGATCGCATCGCGCGTCTCGCGTGGATTTCCGTCGCGTCGTCGGCGTGGTACTGCTGGGCGTACTCCAGTCCCGTAATGCGACAGAACAGCGACTCGCCGTCGGGGTACGGCGCGAGCAGGTAGCTGCCGATGCGGATCGACGAGCGGTTGTCTTGGGTCACGTACGCTTTGAGCGTCGTGTCGTCTTCGTCCTCGGCGACGCGGAGCCCCTGGGAGACACAGAGCGCGCCGATGCCGACGTCTTCGCCGCGTGTCTCGACGCTCGTCGATTCGAATCCCTCGTCGTCGCTCGACTGGCCGGTCGCGTTCGACCGCGCGGCCGGCCCGTCCGCACTCGCAGTTTGGGCGTCCGTGCCCTCACTCGTCGTCTCGTCCCCGGCAGAGCCACCGGCGCCGTCGGAGTCGGCGCTGTACTCGCCGAAGTCGCCCAAGTCGGTCATACCCATTCCATCCGACTGGTTCCTCAAACACGTTTCCCTCCGGATCCGCTGACCGTTCACTTCGAGTGACGATAGCGGTGCCGTAACAGTCCAAATCCCGCCACTGCAACGAGCACAACGGCGGCCCCGAGTCCGAACGGGACGACGGCGACCGGATCGGTGTCGTCGTCCGATGCCGACTCGCCCCGATCGGCCATCACGTCCTCGTCGAGTTCCACCTCGTCGGGGCCGGGGTGGTCGAACGACGCGAGTTCGTCCTCGCTGCCGTTGATCTGCACCGTCGCCTCGTCGGCGACGACCGGCATCGGCCAGTCGCTCTCGAGGTCGACCTCGCTCTCGTCGAATGCGATCGCGGTCTCGCCGGTCGGCGCGTCCTCGTCGACGGTGGCGGTAACCGTCGCGACCGTCCCCGTTCCCGTCGCGCCACCGGCGACCGGCTCGCGCCACTGCTCTTGGATCGCCGTCCCGTCCTCGTGGGCCGTTCCGCTCGCCGTCCGGATCTCCGTCTCCTCGCCCGCTTCGAGCCACGGCCCGTGCTCGACCGCGTCGACCGAGACGTGGTCGGGATGGTACTGGGCGACGATCGTCACCGCCTCGATGCCCTCGTCGCCGTGTCCGCCGTCGCTTCGGAGGGCGACGTCGAACTCCACCGTTTCACCGGGCGAGGCCTCGACGGTCCCCGGATCGACCGAGATGATCGCTACCTGATCGCCGGCGACGGCCACTCCCGTCGCTCCGCCGACGAGGAGACCACAGAGGACGACAACGGCGAGTCCGATGCCGATCGATCGTCCTGTACGATCGGTCTCGTCACGTTCGCCGGCCGACTGCGGACGGTCGGGCGGGGCTGGCGAGCGACCGCTGGCGGCGTCGGGCATTGCTCGTCTTCTGTTTATCGCAGAGACCCTTAAGTCGAGACGATCGGATACGGTGTCGGTAACTGCCCAGCTAGAACAGGAATTCGTCGTCTGGTTGCTCGATTTCGCCGGATTCGCGCTCGTATTCGATCACGCCGCTGTCGTCTAGTGCGGGGAGATGGGCGTGGTGGAGACGGATTTTCATCTGTTCGGGGTCCGACGGCGTATTCGCTCCATTATCGGCAATCATCGAGGCGAGCTCCTCGAGCGAGAGCGTGCAGTCGGTGGTCTCGAGAACCCCGAGTACGTCCAGTCGAACCGGATCGGTGAGATGGGTGATGATCGCCGATTCGTTTTCGTGTGAGTCGAGTATCGCAGTGAGGTCGCTCAGGCAATCCGGTGGCTCGGCGACGAGTTCGATGCTATCGGCTTCGTCCCACTCGACCAGTCCGTCCTCGGCGAGTCGCGGCAGATGGTTGTGGACGAGGCTGGTTCGGACGGCGTGGCGCGTTTGTCCGTCCGTCGGTTTCGCTTCCGTCCGCTCGAGTAGTTCCGTCGTGAGTGCTGTCAACGACAGTTGTGTATGTTCTTCGAGGATATCGAGTAGCCGAATCCGTCGTGGATGACTGAGCGCGTCGTAGCGATCGTCCGGAATTGCCTCCGGCAATCCCCGCTCGCTGGTACTGCTGGCGTGGGTATCGGAACTCATTATCAATACACATCCTACCGGTGCCGTTAAGACCACCTCCAAAAGAATTTGGGCCGATGGGGTGTCGTTTTACTACTCTCCGCTATTTACGTCACATCTCTTACGCGTATGGGTGGGCTGACGGGGGGAACACGCCCTTTTTGCGTTCACGAAACATACGACGGGTATGCTCATAGTACGCGGACTAGCGGCTGGGACCGAACTGACCGGGACACTCTACGAGCGCGGTGAGCAGGCCCCCTCGTTTCGCGGTGCGCCCGACGAAGACGCCGCGTACGTCTGGGTCTGTGACGAGTTCTACGAAGTCGATAGCGGCGGGACCACCCAGCCTATCGACGGCCGCGAGATCAACCTCGCGTTCGAGTCGCCGATGCCGCGTGGATTCGACACCCGCGAACAGGCAATCGAGTCCGCAAAGGAACACGTTCGAACGCAGTTCGCCCGGATCGGGATCGACCCCGCGGGCGTCGAGTTCGAAATCGAAAAGAGCGACACAGAAGCGGGTAGCGTGAACATATCGTAGTCACTGCGAACGATAGAATCAACTCACATCGATTCGCCCCATCGGTGGTCGTCGTAGCTCCGCCGTCTGGTCGTCTCGAACTGCGTTTCGAGCGTTTCCTGCAGCGATCGCTTCTCGGACCGGCCGATTCGGGCGAGTTCGTCCGCCTTCTGGACGATCGTCGGCGGGCCGTGTGCGACGGCGACGTCCTGGAGCAACTGCATCGTGAGCCGCTCGCGCACGTCCGGATCGCGAGTGAACGCGTACGGCGCTTCGATCCGATAGACGAGATCGTCCCGCGGGTCGTAGACGACGCAGAAGGTAACTTCGTACTGCTCGCGGTCGAGACTGCGTTCGACGCCGAGCGCGTTACCGTCGATCGAGAGGGGGCGATCGACGCCACCGCGGGACCGAAACCAGTTCGTGTACGAAAGCGCCGACGTCTCTCGCTCCCAGCGTTCGCCCTCGACGTCGTCGACGAACTCGCCTCGTTCGAGCAGGCGGGTGAACAGCGCCGCGTCGTCGGCCCATGGGGCGCTGATGTCGATGGAACGGTTTTCCTTCAGCGTTCGCGTGATGAGCTGTGTCGCCGGGTTTTTGACGAAGCCGACGAGCGGCACGTCCCGGTCGACGAAGTTCTCGACCAGCCGGACGTAGTTCTCGAGGACCGTCTTCGGACGCGGATCTTCGAGCAAGAGGTCGGCGAGATCGGGGTGTTGGTCGGTCCAGCGGAGCAATCCGCGCGGGTACAGCGGCCCGTCGAGGACGAGCAAGTCGTCCACGTCGTCGGCGTGATCCAGGGCGTGCGTACTCTCGGCGAGGTACAGCGCGAGCGCGTGGACGACGCCCTCGGCAAAGCGCGGTAGCTGGGGAACTTTCACCGCGCGACTCCGGCTGTAGCCCTCGTCGAACTTCCCCCAGGACTCGTCGGCCGTCATCGTCTCGTCGTTCGAGTGGACCGTCATCACCGTGGTCCGCGAGCGATGGAGATCGAGATTACTCGGCGTCGTGCTCATCGCCGCCTGCGCGATGTCGACGACCAGTCCGTTCTTGAACGTCGTCGGGTTGATCGTCCCCGCATCGAGGCCGTGTTCGGTCGGGAACGGCGGCTCGCACAGCGCGACCGACTCGCAATCGACGAGCCGCCGGCGCTGCTCGTCGATCGGTTCGAGGATGATCCGTCCGTCGCCCCGAAGGGGATCGAGGAACTCGTTCCAGACGGTTTCGGCGAACGCGCGACGGTCGCGCTCGTCGGCACCGTGGTCGATCCGCCTCGCGAGTTGCGCGATGCCGTCGAAGTGGACCGGGTCGAGCGTCATGCCCATCGGATCCCAGCCCACCCGCAAAAATCCAGTGGTCGCCGCGGCGACCGAACAACGATAGGTAGTTAGGCCACGGTCGGCATCGCACGGACATGGATGCTGCGCTGATCGTCCTCGACGGCTGGGGACTCGGAAGCGATGAGGGACGGGACGCCGTTGCGGCGGCCGAGACGCCGAACTTCGATCGACTCGCCGACGCGGGTGCGAGCGGGCGACTCGAAGTCGCGGGTCGGCGCGTCGGCCTCCCCGAGGGACAGATGGGCAACAGCGAGGTCGGCCACCTGAACATCGGGGCCGGCCGGGTCGTCTACCAGGAGTACACTCGTATCTCCGACTCCATCGAGGACGGCTCGTTCCGCGAGAACGACGCGATCAACGCGGCGTTCGACGACGCCCGGCAGAACGACGGCCGGGTCCACTTCGTCGGCCTCGTCAGCGACGGCGGCGTTCACTCCGATCACGAGCATCTCCACGCCCTGATCGAGCTGGCGGCCGACCGCGACGTCGAGGCGGTCACCCACGCGATCACGGACGGTCGAGACACCTCGCCGACGGGCGGTCGAGCGTACCTGTCGACGCTCGAGGACGTCGTCGGCGAGCACGGAACCGGCGACGTGGCGTCCGTCACGGGTCGGTACTACGCGATGGACCGCGACCAGAACTGGGACCGAACGAAGCGAGCGTACGACGCCATCGTGAACCGCGAGGGCGATCACGTGGCCGATTCGGCCGTCGCGGCGGTCGAGGCGTCCTACGACCGCGGCGAGACCGACGAGTTCGTCGAGCCGACCGTGATCTCGGACGCACCCGCGCTCGAGGACGGCGATTCGGTCGTCTGGTTCAACTTCCGCTCGGATCGTGCCCGTCAGCTCACCCGGATGCTCGCCGACATCCGCGCCGAAGACTGGGCCGACGAGTTCGAGACCAGCCCCCCCGAGGCGACAGTCGTGGCGATGACCCAGTACGACGAGACGTTCGACCTGCCGATCGCCTACCCGCCGACCCAACCCGAGAACGTCCTCGGCGAGGTGCTCGCCGACGCGGGCAAAACACAGCTTCGGATCGCCGAATCCGAGAAGTACGCTCACGTCACCTACTTCTTAAACGGTGGCCGCGAGGTCGCGTTCGACGGCGAGGTTCGCGAGATTGTCGAAAGCCCGGACGTGCCGACCTACGACCTGCAACCGGAGATGAGTGCGCCCGAAGTGACCGAGACGGCGGTCAGAACGGCCAAATCGGACGATCCGAACGTGCTCGTTCTCAACTATGCCAACCCCGACATGGTCGGCCACACGGGCGACTACGAGGCCGCCGTCGAGGCGGTCGAGGCCGTCGACGAGCAGCTGGGCCGACTCGTCGAGACGCTCGAGGAACACGGTGCGCACGTCCTGATTACGGCGGATCACGGCAACGCCGACGAGATGGGGACTGACGAGGAGCCACACACCGCCCACACCTACAACGACGTGCCGTTCGTCTACGTGGCTCCCGACGGCACCGACGGAACCCTAGCCGTCCGAGACGGCGGCACGCTCGCCGACCTCGCGCCGACGCTGCTCGAACTGATCGGCGTCGACCGGCCGGCAGAAATGACGGGCGAACCGTTGCTCGAATAGCTAAAATAGGATAGCCGTCTGCTCGTCGCCCGATTACTCCTCGTCACCCGACTACTCCTCGTCGAAATCGAGAGCGACGGAGTTGATGCAGTACCGTTGTCCCGTCGGCTCCGGACCGTCGTCGAAGACGTGCCCGAGGTGGCCGCCGCAGTTCGCACACAGCACTTCGGTCCGGTGCATGCCGTGGCTGTTGTCCGGCCGCGTCTCGATGACGTCGTCGTCGGCGTCGTAGAAACTCGGCCACCCACAACCCGACTCGAACTTCGTCTCGGAGTCGAACAGTTCGGCACCACAGCCGGCACAGGCGTAACTGCCGTCTGCTTTGTGGTCGACGTACTCGCCGCTGAACGGCTGTTCGGTTCCCGCCTCGCGGAGGATCCGGTATTCCTCCTCGTCGAGTTGCTCGCGCCACTCCTCGTCGGTTGCGGGTACGTCCTGATGGTCTGACTCGTGACTCATACTCGAAAACAAGTGCGAGACGACCAAGAGTCTGTCCACGCTCGGTCAGGCCGACTGCGATCGAGGCGGCTCACGCTCGGTTGGACTGACTGCGACCGAGACGGCTCACCGACTCGTCATGACATCCGTGCTCTCACAGTCGGGACACTGGGTCATGCGACCGAGTTTCGGGACGTCGATACGGAGCCACTCGTCTCCGCCACCAGGGGCCTCGAATCCGCAGTTTCGACACCGGGAACGGTCGGCCGTAATTGGGCTACCGGACATGGATAGATGTATGCTACCATGGGACAAATAGGTTCGTTCTGCGACGCTGATCGGTCGGCTCTGTCGACTGTTTCGAATCGAACCATCTGCCGATTTCGGACGAATGGACCGTTCGATCCCTACCCGTTAAGGCGATTCTCTCCCTATCCTCGGATAATGACTATGCGGAACGAACTCGCCGAGGCGACACTTGAGACGCTTCCGTTTACCGTCGCCGTCCTCAATGAAGCGGGTGAGATACTGCTGACAAATCAGTCGTGGCGCGAGTTCGGCCCCGACGAGGAACGCGAACACGTCGGTGTCAACTACATCGCGACGGCGACGACCGAAGACGACGAACACGCCGAACGCGCCGTTGCCGGCCTCGAGTCGCTGCTCGCCGGTGAGCGCGAGATGTTCTCGATGGAGTACCCCTGCCACACCCCCGACGAGAAACAGTGGTTCCTGATGCGCGCGGTCAGGTTCACCGTCGACGGCGACGTTCGCATTTCGGTCGTCCACCTTGATATCACGGAGCGAAAGTTGGCCGAGATCGCCGCCGAAGAGTCTGCCGAGCGCCTGGCCGCGGAGCGACAAACGCTCGAGCACGTCCTCGACCGCGTCGACGGACTCGTCCGCAACGTTACCGACGCCGCGGTCAGCGCCGGAACTCGCGAAGAGATCGAACGCAGCGTCTGTACACCACTCGTCGAGGCCGACCCGTACGTCCTGGCGTGGATCGGCCGCGTCGACGTCACCAGTCGCCGAATTACTCTTCAAGAGTGGGCGAGCCGCGACGACGTTCCCCTGGAGGACGACGACCTCCGCCTCGACACGGACGACACACACCCAGCCGTCGACGCGGTCGAAACGGGCGAACCGCAGGTCGTCCAGGACGTCGAGTCGTTCGACGAGGCCGCGCGGTGGTGGCCACACGGCGCGTGTGAGTCCTTCCGGTCGGTGGCCGCGTTGCCGCTCGCCTACGGCGACGTCACGTACGGCGTTCTCGTCGTGTTCGCTGACCAGCCTGATGTCTTCGAGAAGCGAGAGGTCCTCGTCCTCGATTCGCTCGCCGGAACGATCGCGACTGCGATGAACGCGATCGAGATGCGACGGATGCTGACGACAGAAACCGTCGTCGAACTCGAACTCGCGATCGAGGACTCGTCGCTGTTCGTCACCTCGCTCGCAACCGATCTCGAGGCGACCGTCACGTATCGCGGACTCGCTTCCGACGCTGACGGCACGCCGCTCGCCTACCTTCACGTCGACCGAACCGGCAACGAAGCCGATACCGAAGCCGATCTCGAGGGTGTGTCGGACGTGACAGTCCTTTCGGAACACGAGGGAGGGACGCTTCTCGAGCTTCCGCTTACGAACGGTATCGTGACGGCAATCGCCGACCACGGCGCGGTAATCCAGCAGTTCGAAACGGACAGTAGCGTCGCGGATCTCGTTCTCAACCTCCCGAACAGCAAGTCGGCGCGGTCGGTTTACGATCTCCTCGAGGAGCGACTCGACCGAGTCGAACTCATCAGCTATCACGAGACGGAACGACCAACACGGACACCGCAGGACATTGCGGCGGAGATCGAATCGAACCTTACGGATCGGCAGTTGCTGGCGCTTCGGAAGGCGTACTTCGCCGACTACTTCGAGTGGCCGCGCGCCGTCTCCGGCGAGGAACTGGCCGACTCGATGGGCATCTCTCGATCGACGTTCCACGAGCATCTCAGGGCGGCCCAACAGAAACTGCTCAACGAACTGTTCACTCACGACCCGACTAGTGAGGGATAGTTATTTTATAGACATCTGTTGTAGCGGATACACCTGGCGGGGCTCGAGCGAACGCCAAGGGAGAGAATGCAACAGGAACACATCGACGCAGGGAGGGCGATACAGAAGCGTACTGGCAAGACGTTCTACCTCGCAACGAAATTCCTTCCGAAACGGGTTCGACACGCGACCCACGTCCTCTACGCGTTCTTTCGGATCGCAGACGAGGTCGTCGACGACGCCGATGGTGTCCCGCCGGAGACACAGCGGGCCGAACTCGAGAACCTTCGCAATCAGGCCCTCGGACGGGCCGAACCCGACGACCCCGTTCTCTATGCCTTTCAGGAACTGACGGACCGCTACGACATCGCGGACGAGGAGATCGACGAGTTCATCGACGCGATGGCGACGGACATCTCGACGAGCCGGTACGACACCTACGCCGACCTCGAGTCGTACATGCGCGGCTCGGCGGCTGCCGTCGGCGTGATGATGACGGCGATCATGGAGCCCGAGATGGAAGACGCCGCGCTTCCACACGCCGTCAAACTCGGAGAGGCGTTTCAGCTGACGAACTTCCTGCGTGACGTCCGCGAGGACGTCGTCGAACGGGACCGGATCTACATCCCACAGGAAACCCTCCGGAACCACGGCGTCTCGAACGCTCAAATCGCGGACCTGGAACACTCGGAGGCGTTCGAGTCGGCAATGGCCGAGGAGCTCAAACGAGCGGATGAGCTCTACCGTGAGGGCGTCGCCGGAATCCGATATCTGCCCGACGACTGCCAGTTACCGGTCTTGCTCGCCGCTGTCCTCTATGCGGAGCATCACGCGCTCATCCGTGCGCAGGAGTACGACGTACTCACCGCCGAGCCCTCGTTGTCGACGCCGCGAAAGCTGTGGTGTCTCGCGAAGACCCGCTGGCACTGGCACTGGAACCGAGACCCGGAGGCGGTGTTTCAGCGCGTTTCGGCCGTGCCGGCGCTCGAACCCGATCGACGCGGCCCCGACTACGGCGACCGGGTGCCAACGCGCTGATCGCGGCTCGGACCCGAACACGTTCTGGCTCTTGTGCTCGAACGGATGGCTTTGATCTGCACGACGAGCCGCGAACGGGTGTCAGGATATCAACACTCTTGATATCGTGGTTGAGACGTTGTAGAACCGCCGGCTCAATGAGACGGTATGAGCACGCAATCAAGCCACAACGCCGTCGAAGTGAGTCGAGAGCAAGCGACCGCCGAGCGCGAGGACGAACAGGACGCCGAAACGGTCGACCAATCGGCGGTCAAAATCGCCGCCGTCGCCCTCGGTGTCTGGCTGGCGCTAACAGTCGCTGCTGTCGCTCTCCTGTTGGTACTCGGCGATCCGATCAGTGGATTCTTCGTCTGATACGGATTGCTGTAACGGGTTACCGGTGCGACCGCAGGACGGGTCGCAGTGACGCCGGAAATGACGTCTACCAGTCCGTATGAGTCCTCGATTCGCGATCGGGCGTGTCTTCACTCTTGACACCGAAACTGACTTCTCGTCGGTAGTCGCTCTGACTGGTAGCGTTCTTTCGAACGGAACGGCTCTCTCGTTCGGCGGATCCGACTCACAACTGGCCGAGAGTCACCAGATAGTAGATCGCGTTGAACAGTCCGTGGACGAGGATTGGGACAACGAGAGTGTCGGTGCGTTCGTAGACGACACCGAAGACGACGCCCATCACCGTGTAGTAGAGCAGGTTGTGTCCGACCACTGCGGGGTGAACGCTCATCGGCATCGGTGATAGGAACGGGAGCACAAACGCGTACACGTGGAAGAACGCGAAGACGAGGCTCGCCACACCGATCGCGACGGCGAGGGGAATCGCCGACCGGAGTCGTCCCTGAACGACGCCGCGGAAGAAGAATTCCTCGACGGGGGCGACAACGAGCAGCGAGAGGGCTGCGAACAGGACCAACGTCGAACCCGAGAACAGCGAGCCATCGTACCCGAACGCGGGATACCACGGCAGAAGGTCGAACGACGGCAGGATTTCGCTGGTCGGAGCGAACGCGAGAAACCACACTGCGAGCGCTGCGGTGAGCCCGTACACGACGATTTTTCGGTCGTCTCTCGACGGACGGCTGATCTCGATGTCGAGCGGTGGATCCAGCCAGACGTACGCAAGTCCCACGGACAAGAGTGCCGCCTGAAAGACGATCGTGTCGATCAACGCCCCGGTAAATTGAGACGTCCCGACGGGAACGATGGCGTACAACCCGTGGTCGACAGCTGAAACCGCGAGGAGTGCGATGACGGTCAGACCAAGGGTGGCGATGCCAGCAGCGGCCGGATCGGACAACCGGGCCGAACCCCCGTCGCCGTCGTCGCGTCGGTAGTCAGAGACCATAAACCACGCAACCAATTGAACAGTTAATACTATTGTGATTTCTGCGTAACACGTGAAACTGTTCGTTTGATGCGTCCGTACCCGGTCGTCAGCTGGGTAGTGCCGTTCGGACCATCTCGCGGTCGTACCGGTCCGTGCTGAACAGGCCGAGGCAGAACAGTACCGCCACCCCGGCGGCGGCCCAGTTGCCGTACAGCAGGTTGATCGTTCCCCAGAGGAGCACGAAGCTCACCAGATCGTCGAGGATGAACTCGCAGTTTCTGACGCGCTCGAGCAAGTCGGTGCGGTCGAACGCGAGGTCAACGAGGACGACGGCCACCGTTCCCGAGATGATCCAGCCGACGTAGTTCGAGACGGGAACGCCGTAGTAGACGCCGGGCGGGATGAACTCCCAGAAGCCGATCGCGACGGCCGCGGGATCAAGGACGAGATCGACCGCGACGACGGCCGCGATCGCGACCGGAAGCCGAACGATCGGGCTCGCTGCTCGCGGGCCGAGGACGAGCAGCGTCAGCAGGTAGGCGTTCAACACGAGCGGGATGAAAAACAGCGGCAACGCCAGCGGGACCTCGCCGAGCAGCATCGGGCCGAGGGAGATCGCGTACTCGAACGCGCCGTAGGGCCAGTCGGTTCGCACGCCGACGATCTCGATCGCGTAGGTGTAGGCCGTGAGCACGCCGAGACAGCCGAGCGCCCACCACCCGATCCGCGGCAGGAGTCCGACGAGTAGCGGCGAGCGCATCACGAACGTTCCAAAGAGAATCAACAGCGGGTTGTACGCCAACGGCTCGGGCAACAGCCCTTCGGCGCTCGCGACCAGCGTCACCGCGCCGACGAACGGGAATATCACGGCGATCGTAAAGCGATTTTCCCGAATGATCGCTTCGAGACGCCGCTGGACTGTCGCTCGCGTCTCGTCAGATCTCCGCGTTCCGACGGAAGCGTCCGCCGACGAGTCACTGCTGTCAGGGCCCGGTTCGACGGTTTCCTCCGCGTTCGAGTCGGTGTTATCCATGCAGAACCCTCCAGAGGCCACCCATCGTCAGTACTGCGCCGACGATCGTGTTGATCGCCGGGAACCACCAGTAGGCTCGATCGACGGCGACAGTCGTACCGACGAGCACCGCTACCAGTGCCGGATAGACCAGCATGACGGCCCCGAGTCGATAATCGAGCGCACCGAACGCGGCCGCGCTCGCGAGCCAGCACGCGCCGCAGTAGGCGTACGTTCGTCGCTCGCCGAGGATCGTCGCCGTCGTCCGAATCCCGGTCACTCGATCCGGCTCGATGTCCGGGATCGCAGAGAACGTGTGCATCCCCATCGCCCACAGCCAGCCGCCGACGACCGCGAGCACGGGCGGCTGGCTACCGGCGACGGCGACGTAGGCCGCCGCCCCCGGCAGAATGTACAGCCCGTTCGACACCGAATCCAGCACGGGGACCGTCTTGAATCGAATCGGCGGCGCGCTGTAGGCGACGCTGAGGACGAGAAAGGCCACTAGCCACGGCCAGGCGGCGGACGGAAGGGCGGGCGCGATCAGCAACACCAACGCCGCACAGAGGGTCACGACGAGAGGGACGTACCGTTGTCCACGATAGCGCGCCTCCCGATCGTTCTTTTTCGGATTCTCAGCGTCGATCTCGCGGTCGTAGATATCGTTGACGCCGTAGAGGAACACGTTCGCCGGCACGAGGAAGTATGCGAACAGAAGCGCCGTCTCGAGCGTAAACAGGTCCCCGACCGTCTCGGCTCCGTAGGCGACGCCGACGAGAACCGGGCCGGCGAGGTAGAGCCAGAATCGAGGTCGAGAGAGCGTCAGGAGGTACGACAGCGCGTCGGCTCCCCCTGTCGTCTCGCTGCCCTCGTTCTCGAGTGACTGTCCGTCGACCACCCGCCGCTCACCTCGACTCCGGTTTCCCGTACTCTTCGAGAACGCTCTCGGCCGTCAGTTTGCCGCTGATGAGACACATCGGCATGCCGATACCGGGCGTCGTATCGCCGCCGACGAAGTAGAGGCCGGCGACCTCCTTCGAACGGTGGGGCGGTCGAAACAGCGCCGTCTGCCGAAGGGTGTGTGCAAGCCCCAGCGCAGTCCCCTGGAAACTGTTGTACCGATCGGCGAACTCCTCGACGCAGAACTGCTCCTCGAAGACGATCCGCTCGCGCAGATCGGTTCCGGTGTTGTCGGCGATGTCCGCAAGGATCTTCGTACGATGCTCCTCGCGAACGTCGGGACCGTCTTCGATCCCCGGCGCAATCGGAACGAGGACGAACAGCGCGCTGTGGCCCTCGGGTGCGACAGTCTCGTCCGTTTTCGAGGGGACACAGAGGTAGTAGGCCGGATTGTCGGGCCACTGTGGCTCCTCGAAGATCTGATCGAAGTGCTCCTGCCAGTCGGTCGGGAGGACGAGCGTGTGGTGTTCGAGCTCGTCGACCGATCCTTCGACGCCGAGATAGAGCAAGAACGCCGACGGAGCGTAGGTCCGAGACTCCCAGTAGTCGGCGTCGTAGCCGCGCCGTTCGGGCGCGAGCAGTTCCTGCTCGGTGTGGGCGTAATCGGCGTTACTGACGACCAGATCCGGCCGGAGCGGGCCGTCGGGCGTCTCGACGAGGAACGCTCCCTTGCGTCCCTTGATCGCCGTCGCCGGTCGTCCGGTCTCGTACTCCACGCCGAGTTCGTCGCCGAGCGTCGCGATGCCGTCCACGACGCTGCCGATGCCGCCGTCGGGGTACCAGACGCCGAGGTTGAAATCGACGTGGCTCATCAGGTTGTAAAGCGCCGGCGTGTTCGTCGGGGAGCCGCCGAGAAACACCAGCGTGTACTGCATGATCTGCTGGAGCTTCGGGTGCTCGAAGTAGTCCTCGACGTGGCCCTGCATCGAGCCGAGCAGGGAGAGCCCGCGCGCCTGTCGGGCAACGTCGAGGTCCACGTAGTCCCGAAGCCGAGTTCGATCCTCGTAGACGAAGTGCTCCATGCCGACCTCGTAGTTTTCCCGGGATTTTTCGAGATACCGTTCCAGCGCGTCGCCCGCGCCGGACTCGTAGCTCTCGAAGACGTCCTTCGTTTGCTCGATGTCCGACGAAATCGTGACCTCGTCGCCGTCTTTGAAGAAAATTCGGTAGTGCGGATCGAGGTGCGTGAGTTCGTAGTAGTCGGTCGGCGTCCGATCGAACTCGGCGAAAAATCGCTCGAATACGTCCGGCATTAGATACCAGGAGGGCCCCATATCGAACCGAAACCCGTCCTGCTCGAGTCGACTCGCTCGCCCACCGAGTTGCTCGTTCTTCTCGATGACGCACACGTCGGCCCCTGCATCGGCGAGGTAACATGCCGTCGAGAGCCCGCCGATGCCGGCCCCGATAACGACGACGGACTCGCCGGCAAGCGTTTTCATATCCGAACTGACTGTTGGGAGTGTGATAAATGTGTGTCCTAACGCCCACTGAAAGCTGATGATCTGTTCCGGTTGGCGGAGGCAGGAACGCCCGTCTCGGTTCGGCGACCGAGAGACGGCCGTGTTCGAGTATTGGCGCTTTCGAACTCGACGTGAACCAACGGATGAGCCCTCGAGGACACGGATTTCGACAGTGGCCGTCGACTGCCGGTACGCCGATCCTGAGGGGAATTACTATACCTATATGTGATTTATACACTCCCTACTCACGGAAGTTCACGGCTAACAAACTATCTCCTCGAAAAGCGTATCGGATATGCGATTCCGGGCGTTTGGCGACGAGAGGGCCGCTTCGCAGGTTCTCGGAGTGATACTCATGATCGCGGTTACCGTCTCGTTGGCCGGCGTCGTCCACGCGCATGCGGTCGACTTCGGTGATCAGAATTTACACGAACCGGCACCGAAGGCGGCGTTTACAGTCGAGAACGCGGACTGTAGTGGGACACAGATCACGCACGAAGCGGGCGATTCGATCCCCGCCGACGAACTGTATGTTCGCTCACCCGAGCTATCGATTTCGGGGCCGTGGGCTGATCCAACCGGATATTCGACGGCCGGAACTGCCGATGGGACGGTGCAGGCTGGCGACCGTGCTACTCTCTGTAACGTCGACTCGAAAGAATTCGAGATCCAACTCGTCTGGAAGTCCGACCAGAACGATCGATCCGTTGTACTCTCCGAACGGGAACTCTCTCGGTAGGACAGCGCACCCGCTACGAACGATGCGATCAGAGAAATCGAGGTATTAGTCGATGTGGCCTTCGCGTCGGAGCTGATCCGCGTCCTGACTGGTGTAGCGCCACTCGATCGTGGCCTTCTCGTCTTGCCAATCCCAGGGTTCGGCGACGACGATATCGTCTTGCTCGATCCAGGTTCGGTATTTCATTCGGCCGGGGATCCGTCCGAGACGCTCCTCGCCGTCTGCACAGCGGAGTTGGACGTGGTTACCACCGAGGTGCTCGGTGACGACGGCGAATACTTCATCGTTGTTGGGCATACGGAGATTCCGGCGCCCGGAGTTTTCTGACACAGTACTACTATGGTCGGTGGACGTTTAAATCATTGGAGAGGCATGGTAGCTTCCCTCGTGCGGTGGCGAGGCCGAGGAAGCAACTCGTGCTCACAGCTCCCGGTCAGAATCCGGATTCTCGAGTTCCCAGAGTAGTTCGGGCAAAAAGGCCTCGAGATTGTCGATAACCAGTCGCTCGCTGACGTTCAACCCCTCACAGTGCTCGTGGGCCGACTCGCGAATGTCGACGTGGAGATCATCGTCTTCAAGCCAGACGCCGAGCGGAAACACGGAACACCGAGCCGGCTTCCAGTCCTCCTCGAGGTGAAGCGAGCAGAGTCCGTCCTCCCGCAGGAACGCACAGGCGTTGCCGTCCTCGGCGACGTGTGCGTCGCGGTCTTTCTCCTCTCGTGTGATGAACTTCTCACCGCGAAACTCGGTCGTCGTCTCGGCGAGGTTCGCCCGCTGGGCAAGTTCGAGCAAGTCCCTGTCGTAGAGCAGGACACCGTGGTGACAACACCAAGTGCAGTCCTCGACGCACTCGAAGGTGAGGTCCGGATCGAACTCGACGACGACATCGCGGTCAGGGTAGACCTCGACGCGTTGTGTGGCGTCTATGCTCACGGGTTGTCCGACGTGATCAGCTCTGAAGTGCCTTTCTACCCGGCGTTACTCCTCGCTCTCGACGATCGTGTTCCGGAGGGTACCGACACCCTCGTAGGTGATCTCGACGGAATCGCCGGGCTCGACGAGCCCGGGGTTCGCCGGGCTGCCGAACGCGATCACGTCACCCGCCTCGAACGTGAACCGCTTCGAGAGGTAGGAAACTATCTCGTAGGGATCGAACAGCATCAGTTCCGTGTTCGCGTCCTGGCGTCGCTCGCCGGCGACGTCGGTGTGCATGTCGATGGCGGTCGGGTCGAGGTCAGTCTCGATCCACGGCCCCAGCGGCCCGGAGCCGTCGAACGCCTTGCGGGCGGTGCGGCCCTGCTGGTCGAGCGCGTCCATGTCGTTCATGATCGTGTACCCACGCACGACGTCGTCGACCTCGTCCTCGGCAACGTCGTGACAGCGCTCGTCGATGACTGCCGCGAGTTCGCCGGCGTAGGTCAACTCTTCGGTGAACGCGGGGTAGGGAATCGGTGCCTCGTGGGCCAAAAGCGATGCCGGCGGTTTGATGAAGAAGTCGGGCTCGTCGGGCCGTTCGTACTCCATCTGATCGAGCGTCTCGACGTAGTTGCGTCCGACGCAGTACAGCGCCGTCGGCTCGCAGGGTGGAAGCAGGTCGCCGTCGACGCCGACCTCGTACGTCTCGTCGTCGTCGTGGACGACGCCGTCCTCGTATCGTCCGGTTACCGGTCCGTCCGCGGTCTCGATTCTCGCAAGTCGCATTATCGACGCTCTCGACTCCAACGGTGTTAGCGTACCGGTTCGTGGCCGCGATGGCACGATCGATCTCAGCCGATACCCCATCCTGCACGCGCAAGCCCGATCCGTTTCCGACCGGTCGGCGTCTCGTACGTATGGCAACGACGGATGCACGCGGACGATCGGCGCTGCTGAAAGACGCCAGTACCCTCACGACTGTCATCGACGCCGTCAGCGAGTTTTCGAACGGGCGCCGAAAGAGCGGCGCGCTCCTCCTCGGCGCTGCCGCGATATCCTCGCGGATTCCGGGCTTCGGAACGGCCGTTTCGGTCGCGCTACGGGCGTACCGGCGGCTCCGGTAAGGGCCTCAGCGGAGGACATCGTCGAGGTTTTCGTCCCTGATCGCCGCCCACGCCTCCCGTTCGAGGTCGAACCGCTCGAACAGCTCGAACTGTTCGATTTCGTGACCGGGATAGAGATAGTCCGTCCCGAAAACCAGCTGATCGAAGTAATTCTCGAGGAACGCCTGTCCGTAATCCTCGTCGCGCGTGAGCGCGTTCCAGCCGGATAGCCCGCTAATATCGCCGTAGATGTTGTCGTACTCGGCGAGCAGTTCGGGCACGCGTCCGCCCGGTTCGATCGGTCGGTCGGGGTATCGACTCCGGTCGTCCCAGGTTACGTCTGCAGAGATGTGAGCCCACCACGCGTGGGCGTGTGCGAGAAAGTCGACCTCCGGATACGACGCCAGCACGTCCTCGAGTCGCGGGAGACCGACCTCGTCCATCATCGCCTTTTCGTCCGTGTGAAACAGGATCGGGAGGTCGTACTCGGCACACAGTTCGTAGAGCGTCTCGAGTTGTGAGTCGTCGATCGGCAGCCCGGCCTTCAGCTCGCCGAAGCCGCGCGCACCCCGCTCGACGTACCGTTCGACGAGTTCTTCGGCGGGATCGTCGCCGTACACCAGCGTTCGCGGGTCGACCGTACAGAAGGGCACGAGCCGATCCGGATACGACTCGACCTCGTCGAGTATCCACCAGCTCGGGGCTTGAACCGGGTAACTCTCCGGCGAGTCGAGCGCGAGGACGACGGCGCGGTCGATACCGTTGTCGTCCATCCACGCGACGAGCTCGTCGGCGGTTAGCGGATCTCTGCCCAGCGTTTCCTCGGGGATCAGATGGGTGTGTGCGTCAAACAACGGCAAATCTGCTGCAGAACCGGCGCGGCGATACCGTTCGCGGGCCGGGGTGTTTGCCTCGGCTGCTCGGGTCTCGGAGATCGTTCTCGTCGTGCCGATTACTCCCAGAGTACCGACACCCGTCGTCGCGGTGACCGTTCGGAGTACCTGGCGACGCGTCGACATCGAACCCCGTTTCGTCCGCTGATCGCTGTCGCTAGACGATCCATCAGATGAGCGGTTCACGCTGCTCGCTCCAACTCACGGGACGAAAATGCTCGGGGAAACAGTTCAGAAGTGCGACATTCCGACCGCGCTCAGTTTGGGTGGACGGCTCACAGAGTCTCTCTGTGAGTGAACGATGACGGACGATTACTCGAGATGCGGCCGCAATCGAGATCAACCACGACTGGGGACAATCCACCAAAAGTGTACACGATTCCGAAACGGTGTCCATACCTGCTTCAGAAAATATTCAGGGCAGAAAGTTAATTTTCCGTGACAAGTCGGTATGGAAGAACAACAACGCTTGCTAGCCGCGTGTCGCCACTGCGGATCGGTATACGCAGCCAAGCGGTTGCTATCTGGTGAAATCCGGCCGATTGGAACGGCCCGCTGTTCCTATGGCTGTACGGACTTCGAGACGTTCGACTGACAGACCGAAACGAATCGGATCGCCCGCCGGTAGGTTCTACTGCCCTCTCGATTACTGCAGTGACACCGATTCCGAGCGACCGACTGCTACTCTTCGAGGACGAGGTACGTCTGTGCCCCGCGGTGTTCGAGTGAAACGTAGTCGGTGTCGACGCTCGACTGGACGAACGATTCGATACCCGCCGCCGGCAGGTCGGTGACGTCGATACGCTCCCGGTGTGGCTCTGCCGCAGGGTTTGGCTCGCACTCGTTTCCGGTGGTGACCGATTCGGTTCGATCGACGATCAGTGTCATACGACTCAGTTGGAGCGACGGTACGTCAATCCGATCCGTCCGGAGTGAAAGTGAAAGTGGTCGAGGCAAGCAACGACAGTCCCGTCTCCGTTACTCGAGTCGCTTGAGTTCGACGAGGTGCGGGCCGTCATCGGTCTCGACTGCTACCGCGTCGACGATCGATCCTCGTGCGCGTTCCCGCCACGCGTCAACCGAATCGGCGTGGCGCTCGCGAACTCGGTCCGTCTCTGACTGCGACGTCGACTCGAGTTCGTCCGCCAGACGCGGGTAATCATTGAGGACGTCGTCGGCGATGACGTCCGCAGGTCGAACGTGGATCGCGTCGGTGATCTCGGCGTCATCCACGCGGTAGACGTGGATTCGCGCTCGCATTCGGCCGTGAAACGGCGGTGTCACCCGAAGGACGGCCTCGCCGGGATTTTCTTGCGTATACGCGTACGCGTCGACGGCGTCACTCACAGAAATCGCGAGCGAGCGGATCGATGACGGATCGTCGGCCATCAACGGCTCTTCGGGCCGGACCGGTTTAGTCGTCCGGTTCGTCAACCGGCGACCCTACCCCCGAGTTCCCGTCTTCGGTCGGCGGCCGAAACACGTCCGCTCGCACGTCCGTCGAAACGCCATCGTTCGCCTCCGCCACCGAGTTCGGGATCGTCGCCTCCCCCGCGTCGTACCTGGAGCGAAGCGACGCACGGACGGCCTCGCGCACGCAGGCCCGAGCCGCCGCGCCGATCTCGGTCCCGCTGCCCGTGAACGCGGCGGGTCGACCCGTCGGATCGTGACCGACGATGACCGCATCCGTCGTCGTCCCCGGGAACCCGGTGTCAGCGAGCAGCGTCGCGGCTTTGGCCTCGGCGACGACAGCGACGAGGTTCGCGAGCGCGCCGGGGGCGAGCGCGCGCGTCGTTCCGACGAGTACGTTGACCGTTCCCGTCGGATCGAGATCGGCACTCGCCTCGTCGGACGCCGTTTCGGACGGGTGCGGTTGCTCATCGAGGTCCATCGGCAGCGCTGCCGGGTTCGAGAGGCCAGCGGTCGCGTAGGCCGTTACAGACCCACACCGTGCGCCGCGGGCGTGTTCGAGGTCGACGCCGGTGAGCAAAACGGGCGCGTCGGATCCGGTCCGGTGTACGAGACGTTCGCCACCGTCGGCGCGTTCGCCGCTCTCACTGAATCTCGCGCGCTCGAGTCGTTCCCCGACGTACGCTCCGAGGTCCGTCCGACTCCACCCCTCGGGAACCGACACGTTGTACGCGCAGTCGGCCGTTTCCCGGCCGCCGTCCCAGCCCGTCGAGAGCCACTCGGTGTCGGGCCGACGGAGACGGAACACGCCGTCGCGGACGACGGCCTCGTACGCCTGCTCGTCTGCGCGTTCGCCGTCGCCGTCCGGTGATTCACTGGACATCGCGGTCGGAGACGCCCACTGCGGCGAGCAGCTGATCGTTCGCGTCTCGATCCTTGATAGCGACCCGGACGTGCGAGTCGAGCGACCGGAACGTCGTGGCATCTCGGATCGCAACGCCGGCCTCGCGGGCGGACGCGAGCACGTCGTCGACCCGATCACCCACGTCACACAGCAGGTAGGGCGCGTCAGACGGAAACACGTCGAACCGACGGTCGAGCGCTGTGCGCATCCGTTCCCGTTCGCGAGCGACGCGCGCTCTGGTCTCTCGGACGAACTCCTCGTCTCGAAGGCAGTGTGCTCCCACTCGTGCGCCGGGCGTGCCGAGCGACCAGGTTCGTCGCGCCGTTTCGAGCTCCTGCAGCGGTTCGCCGTTCGCGACGGCGAAGCCGGCCCGCAGTCCCGGCAGCCCGAACAGCTTCGTGAGCGAACGAGCGACGATCACGTTCTCGCGCTCGAGACCGACTGCCGAAGGCAGGTCGGTAAAGCCGAGGAACGCCTCGTCGATCAGCAGCATCGTTCCGGCTCCCTCACAGCGGGCCGCAAGTTCGGCCAGTTCGTCGAGAGCGGTCACCTCGCCGGTCGGGTTGTTCGGCGTACAGACGATTGCGAGCGCACATGGCTCGAGGATGTCGCGTCCGACATCAGTGATCTCGTCGTGTCGGACGAACTGCGGACTCGCTCCCTGGAGCCGTACTTCCCGCGCGTACTCCCCGAAGCTCGGGTAGGGAACGAGCGCCTCGTCGCCCGGTTCGAGGACGGTTTCCATTGCCAAACGAATTGCGGCGAGTCCCCCCGGCGTCGGGAGCACTGACCCAGGATCGCAGCCGACGAACTCGGCCGCGGCGTCCCGGAAGGCGGGGTACTCGTCATCGGGATAGCGCCGAGCGTCGTCGAGCGCCGCTCGGTACTCTTCCTCGACGCCGTCCGGCGAGTACGGGTTCGTGTTCGCCGAGAAGTCGAGGACGTCGCGGTCGGACTCGCCGCCGTGGGGAACCCGCTCTCCGGCTCGGATCGAGTCAGGGTCCATACTCGCCCCCGGATTCTGCCTCGCCGCTCGGATCGCTGGCCTCGTGATCCACGTCGTTCGCCTCGTCACCCTCGTTCGAATCCGTCGATGGGGTCGCACGGTCGGCGTCGATACCGAGCCGATCGCAAACGACTTCGATTCGGTCCCTGACCGCGGCCAGTTCGTCGTCGGGAACGAGCGACAGCGCGCCGCCCATCGCGACGCCCTCTTTCGCCTCGCCGGCGCAGTACCGCTTCATCGCGACGTGATCGCCCCGGTCAAAGCCGGGATCGGTCACGGTCAGTTCACAGTCGAACTCGTCGCAGGCGTCCGCGAGCCGGTCGCCCTGCTCGGCCGCCACGAACGACGTGGTCGCGATCGATAGCGGAGCGTCGACGCCGGCGTGACGAAGGATGGCGGCGACGGCGACCATCTGCGTTCCGCCGGCGAGCGTTACGCTGGTACCCGACTCGAGCGCGCCGGCCGCGATGCCGGCGACGGTCGGCTGGACCGGATCGCCCACGGCGCGGATCGCGTCGAGCGGTTCGCCCTCGCAGCCGGCCGGCTCGAGCCCGCTCGCCGCGAGCCCCTCGTCGACGACGCGGCGTTTTCGCTCGATCGGGTTCTCGGGTAGCGACGAGGAGACGCTCGTCGGCTCGCCGAGGGCGGTGAGGACGCCCAGCGCCGTCGTCGTCCCGCCCGGGACGGTCTCGCCGACCATGATCTCGTCGTCCGGCAGGCGCGAGCCGTAGCCGTGGGCACGATCGAAGATCGCCGCCGCGTCCGGAACGGCTTCGTCCTCGCGGATGTCCGCCCCCGGCTCAGCTCCGAGATCGACCGTCGGCGCGCTCGTCGGTCGGGCGAGCCCGGCGTCGATCACCGTCGCGTCGAATCCGACTACCTCGCGGACTGCGCGCGTGATCGCGGCCGGCGTCGGACAGCCCGTCGGACTCACCGGCGTCACGGGCGCGGCCGTCGGCTCGCCGTAGGCGAGGATCTCGACGTCCGCCGAGGGCGTGTGCGCCATCAGCTCGGGGGCCGCGCCAGCGGCGCTGATGCCGTCGATTAACGCGGTTTCGGTCGTCCCCGCGGGGAGGAGTATCCGCATCTACCACACCCCCATCTCGTCGCCGAGTCGCGCGGCGGCGCGTGCGTCTTCGAGTCGGTTCACGTTGACTGCGAGTCGTGGGTCGTAGCGTACGTCTGTCATGGTTGCGTCATCAGGGCTGCCGACTGTATTGATCCCGGTCGGCGCGAGGTGGTTCTCCGGTTCGAGTCGCGAGTCGACGCTGACGCCGAGACGGCGTTTGAGCGCTGCCGGAACGCAAATGGTTCGCGAGCCAGCGTTGGCGTCATTGTTTGCGAGAATTCGGTCGACAACGGGGGCCTCGAGCAGCGGGAGATCGGCCGCGACGGTGAGGACCGGCGTTGCGATGTCGGACTGATCGAGGACGGCACCGAGGTCGGAAACGTAGCCGTCGCCGGCGGTTTCGATCGTCGTTACGCCATCGGTGTCAGCGAGATGTGCTCTCGTTTCCGGTGCGTTCGGCGAAACTGCGGCGTAGACGGTTTCCACTCGGCTTTGCCAAAGAGCGTGCGTTACGTGGTCGACCATCGCGACTCCGTCGAGACGGTACAGCGGTTTTTCCGCTGTGCTCTCGAGGCGTGTCCCCTTCCCGCCGCACATCACAACAGCGTCCACGCGATCACCCCCGCGTGAACGCCGGCCACGCGCCCGATCTCGTTCGCCGCGCCGAAGATGTCGCCGCTGATACCGCCGAGATGCCGGTTCGCCAGATACCAGGGGAGGGCGACTCCCGCGACCGCGCCACAAACTGCAACTGCGGCCGGACTGGGCCAGGCGAGCGTCGCCGCGACGAGGACGGCGGCCGACGGGACGACGAATCCGCCGGGGGTCGACTCGTCGGTGAACTGTTTTCCCATCCCGTCGTGGCTCGCCGTTCCGAAACAGGCCATCGCCGCCATCGCGAGCTTTGCACCGATTTCGGTTGCAATCGCGACGCCGACTGCCTCGGGCACCGGCAGTTCGGCCAGGCCAAGACCGCCGAGCGCGAGGCCGGCGACGACGATCACGACCGCGAGTATCGCACCGACACCGGTCGTCGTATCCGTCAGGACCTCGCGACGGCGGGAGACGTCGCCGTGAACGACCAGCGCGTCACCGAGGTCGGCGACGCCGTCGACGTGGTGGGTCCCCATCACGGCGTAAACGGCGAGCAAATAGCCGAACGTGACGGTTGCTGGAGAGGCCGTATCGGCTGCGAGCAACGGAATCGCGGCGAGTGAGCCGGCGACGAGCCCGACGATCGGGAACGCACCTGGCGTCGATCGAAACGCGTCCCAGTCGCCGTCGTGGTGGCCGACTGGAAGCCGTGTCAGGAATCCGAGTCCGCCGCGGACGGCGCGGGCCCAGTGCCGGATTACCACTACGAACGCACCCCCGCCTCCACGGTCAGTGCTGTGATCGTCGATACGAGTTCGGAAACGGTCTCCGTTCCCTCGAGTTCGAATCCTGCCACGACCGCCGTCGTTCCGGTCGCGATAACGGCTGCGACGAGAACTGAAACAACGGCCGCCAGCCCGATGATCGTCACGGCTTGCTCGCCATCAGCGAGCGTCGGCAACGCGGCGTCCGGGTTGAGGTCGTACGCAGCCGGCTTCGTCAACCGAACCGAGAGCACGCACGCGAGCGTCGCCATCGGCCACCCCGAGTTCGGCGAGGCCGGAACGCGAGCCCACTCGCGCGCTCGTCGAAGTGCAAGCGGATCGGCCGCGGCGACGGCTATCGCGGCCGCGGTGATCCGCGCTGGGACCCACATCACCAGATCGTCGAGGCGCGCGCTCGCCGTTCCGATCGGCTTCTCGGGGTAGCCGAGCATCGAGTCGAGCGTATTCACGCCCTTGACCCACGCGGCAGCACCCGCGGCGAGCGGGAGCGACAGCGGCGCGAGCAGGGCAAACGGCAGCAGAGAGGAGACCAGTCCGTCGGCGAGGTTCTCCGCCGCGCTTTCGACCGCTGCACTGCGGAGTTCGGCGGGTGAGAGCGTCGAGGTGTCTCGACCGACCAGCCCGCGGATCTGCTCGCGAGCCGTTTCGATGTCGCCCTCCGTGGCGTCGAGGACCGACTCGGTGAGTTCGAGCAACGACCGAAGGCTGATCGTCAGAAAGAGGACGACGCCGGCGACGACCGCGCCAGCGAGCCCGGACACTCGTGTCGCGAGTAAAACGCTGCCAGCCGCGACGACGGCCGCCACGAGCGGCAGAGCGAGTGCGATCACGACGCCGATTCGGCGCTGTCCCCGCTCGTTCGGACGCCAGGGCCGATCGACCGCGCCGACGAGGCGACCGAACCACGCCACGGGGTGGAACGCGTTCGGCGGCTCGCCGATTAGCAGATCGAGGCTGAACGCCAGCCCGAGCAACGCGAGGGTCGTGAGCGTCACAGTTGCTCCCTCGCCGTCGGCCGCAGGTTCGTTTCGGTGGCGTCGGGCGTCTGCACCCTCATGAGTATCGTCCCTCTGCCAGTCCGGATACCCTCTCCGGAATCGAGCGAAGCGGCGTTTCCTCGAGCAACAACGCCGTTCCGCCGACGTCCTCGACGCCGCCGTCGGTTCGCGGATCGTCGCCAATGTGAACGAGGTCCGACGGTTCGATTCCGAGCTCGGCCGCCGTCTCCTCGAATATCTCCGGGGCGGGTTTGCGCCACCCACAGTCGACGCTCGTCACGACGGCGTCGAACTCGTCACGATCGAAGTCCGACCTGCTGAGCGTCTGTGCGACCAGTCCGGGGACGCTACAGTTCGAACAGATCGCGACCGGTCCGCCTTCTGCTGCGGCCTCGACGGCTTCGCGCGCGCCATCGTTCGTCTCGACTGCAGGGTCGAACGCCGCCACGACCGCCCGTCGGACCGACCGCAGGCTGTGCTCGACGTCACGGCTCGCGAGCGCGTGCGAGACGTGCACTGGAAGCGGCGTCTCCGCTCCATCGGGTGCATCGACGTGGTGCTCCGTGTACGCCTCTCCCCAGTCGTCCGGAACACGAATATCGCGCCGTTCGAGCACGTTTGCGACGGCTGTAGCCGGTTCCGTAGGCCTCCCAGCAGTCACGAGCGTTCCGAAGAGATCGAACGAAACTCCCACGTACGTGTAGCTAGCACAAACTAACTTTAATTTCGCGGTCCTGCTAGAACTCGGACTGAGACAAGAGAATTGCCGCAGTTCAGGCGAGTCGCGCGAACGCGAGGTTGCCCGAGATGTTCTTGATGTAGATCTCGACGACGTCGCCTTCTTCTGCACCCGGGACGAAGATCGTGTAGCTGCCTTTCTCCGCGACACCGTCGCCCTTGCGACCGGTTCCCGTGATCTCGACGGTGTAGGTTTTGCCCTCCTCGACGGCTTCGGCCTGCTGTTGTTGCTGGCTGCTCGTCGAGCGCTTGGTGACTGGTCGGAACGCACCACACGCGTCACATCGAAGCATCGGCGTTCGGTCCTCGCGAACGAGTCGGGTGTCCGGCAGGCCACACTCCGAACAGAGGACGTACTCGTCGACGTAGGCGTCGATCGCCGCGTTGAAGTCCTGCTCGGAGAACGTGCCGTTGTACCGTCCGCGCCCGTCCTCGAACTTGCCGCTGGTCCCCATCTCGCGCTGGACGAACCGGTGGAGGTGTTCGGCCTCTCGCGAGAGCACGTCCGCGATCTCGCCGAGGTTCGTAAACCGCGTAAACGCACCGTCTTTCTGTGCCTGCGCGTCGGGGATCTGTAACCGCTCTTCGTCGCCCCCGATGTCGGGAACTTCGTCCATCGCTCGGTCGAGACTCGCATCGTAATCCATACGCGAGAACAGACGTCGCTGACGTAAATCCGTTCTGCTCTCACGATCCGGCCGACAGGACGGCGACGAGACGGCGCTCAGAGCGCGTCGCTTCCGCTCTCGCCGAGCGATCCCTGGCTCTCCTCGTCCAGCCGATCGAGGTCGCGTTCCGTATTCGCCTCGTGTTGATCGCCTGCTTCGCCCGTGATCTCGCCGTACACCGCCTCACGAACCTCTTCGGGGGTGTCGTACTGCTCGCCGGCTAACCGGTCGAAAACGCTTCCCAGCGACTCGGTCTCGTTCGGCATATCGACCGGCTCGCTTCCGTACTCCGCGGCGATCTCCTCGCTCGTGATCGGGTACTCGAGCTCGCCGAAATCTTGCTCGAC
The DNA here is from genome assembly GCA_046614585.1 of Natrialbaceae archaeon A-arb3/5. GTDB lineage: Archaea > Halobacteriota > Halobacteria > Halobacteriales > Natrialbaceae > JBKKHI01. The sequence goes on from JBKKHI010000001.1 coordinate 797,174, forward strand.
GTCCGCGAGGATCGATTCCGTGGTCTCTGCACGATCGGATTTGCGCTGTGTGGCCCGATCCTGTGCTCGATCTTTGTCGGGCTCGTTCTCGCTCATACGTGCTGCTTTCAGCACCCGACGGATAAGGAATCGGCCGGCGGTTGCGTGGATAATCCACCACAGCCTTCGGCTTCGAAGTCGCCCGCACATAGCTTGCCAATTCAGGGTCACTTATCAATCGGTATCGTCGTTGTTCGACTGCCCTGCGGTAGTTCATCCACCAACACCACCTACCGCTACCGCAGGGATATTTCTTGAATGACATTCATCTCACCAGTACACGACAAGCGTGCTACACCAAATTATAGTCGTCACTGCACGTCATTGTACACCTGACCGACAGACAGCTCGGCGATCAGTGTGTCACTCGTTGCAGTTGTGACGATCGCCCCGAGGAGCTCACTATCAAAAACACGCGTCAGTAACGGTTGGCGACCTGCAGTTTCCAACTGTTACCTTTTCAGATAGTGTTCCGCTGATGAGAAAAGAACTATTTTCTGACTAAGAGTCGTTCGTCTATGATGGGGCGTCGGCACCTCCTCGCGGCTGGTTCGGTCGCGTTCCTATTAGTGAAAGGCGGATGTACCTCGCCCAATGGGACAGGTCAGGTGCGATACTATATTTCCGGTGAGACTGGTTCTGACACGCACGGTAACGGCACTAAAGATGATCCGTGGCGAACACTTGAGCCGATTACTGATCGCTCCCTTGGATCTGGAAGTACGATCTACTTGGAGGGTACAAGCTCCTATGAGGGCCCCATAGTAGTAAACGGGTCTACTGAACCGGGTGACCAGGGGACGGCTGACGAACCGATCACGTTCACCTCCTATGGTGGTGGCCGAGCAACGATCAACGTCTCGTCCGGAAATGGCTTCAAAGGTCATAACGCCCGAGGCGTTGTTATTACGGATCTGGACTTCGTCGGACCTGGGCCGGAGTCGGCCGATTCAAGTGGAATTTGTTTCGTTGCATCCGACGAAAAAAGCGATGCGAGTTCGACTGAACACATCGTTATCGACGAGGTCGGGGTCGGTGGATTTACAGACGGGATCTCTTTCGTTGGGACAGAAACACACGGCTACGATAACGTCACGGTGCGCCACGCCGAGGTTTATAATAATGTCAATGGGATTACTTTTCGGGGAAAAACGCGTGAAACGCATCAGAACGTGACTGTCGAACGGTGCCACGTTCACCACAATCCCGGCCGCGATGACAGTGATACACACACCGGTAGCGGCATTTTAATCAACGGAACGACAGACGGACTCGTGGACAATTGTGTGGCTCATAGTAACGGAGATCCTGGATGGGGAAACATCGGGATCTGGTGTTATGGTGCAAAAAGAGTGGTCATTCAGCGGTGTGAGTCTTTCAGCAACCAAAGTTCAACAGAGGCCGATGGCGGCGGATTCGATATTGATGGTGGCTCAGTCGAGTGTATCATCCAGAACTGTTACTCACACGACAACGACGGTGCCGGCTTTCTCTGGGCTCAGTACGAGGGAGCCACTACCGAATACGGTCCGATTGAGGAGTGTGTTATGCGTTACAACGTTTCCGAGAATGACGCCAGAGCGAACGATTATGGTGCGATGACCTTCTGGGGAGCCACCGAAACAGACTACATCGACGAGTCAGTGGCGCACAATAATACGCTCTATATCGACGGTACCGAGGACGCTGATCAGGCGGCGGTCGAGGTGAGAAATACGAATATTCGAAACGTGTGTCTCGCGAATAACCTCTTTGTTGCCACAGGTGATGCTGTCCTTATTCGTGACGAGGAAGGAGTCTCGCCGAATGAAACCCGATTTTGGAATAACGGCTACTATGCCACGGGTAGTCGTGCTGTTGAGCAGAACGGATCGGCATACAGTACCGTTGATAGCTGGCTTGCTGCGAACAGCCAACAGGAGCGAGGAGACGGCATGCGATTGTCGACCGTTGCAGATCCGAAGTTCGCTGATCCAGGGTCTGGTGGTCACATATTTGATGGAAATATAAAGAATTTCGATGTAACATCGCTCGATGCATATGAACTATTAGCCGATTCACCGATGATTGACGCTGGGTTCAGGCTTGGGAAATTATTCGATGCGCATCGTAAACCAATGTTCTTTGATAAGCAGGAGCTGACCGACTTCCGCGGAACTCCTGTTCCACACGGTGAACAGTACGATATCGGTGCATACGAAAGCCAAGTTTCGCCGAAATAGCAAACAGATAGCATAAGACCCGTTTTTCGATACACGGTGGCTGGTCATCAACTCAGGCAAAACATCGTATTTCTCGACTGGAACGTTCCTCAGCGGTCAACTCGTAACTGTTTCGCCCTGGCCGACGGACGTTAAACTCGGCCGGTGGTGGGACGCGGTCTCCCTTTCATGACGGTCACAAAGTAAAACAGCGTTGGTTGCTCCACAAATATCCTCCAGGATCGCGAATACTATTAGTACAACTGTTAAAAATTTATCTTCCAAACATAGTGATTTCATATGCCATTTACAATACAAGCAGGTTTCTGTGCTATTGAAGTGGTAGAACGAATGAATCCAAACGGAATAACTACTGTTTTGATAACGGGGAGTAGCGGTACAATCGGCACTGCATTAATGCAGCGTCTGCTCTCGTCCGGGTATGAGGTCTACGGGCTAGATACCATCGCAAATAGATGGGAACCCAGTTTGAACAAGCGAACGTTCATCGCCGATCTAACCGATAAACGTGAACTCAGGGATCTACCCACCGAGATCGACATTATCGTTCATCTCGGTGCTCATGCTCGAGTCCACAGACTGGTAGAAGAACCCAAATACGCGCTGGAAAATCTCGAGATGACGTTCAATATCCTGGAACAGGCCCGCCAGTTGGACATCCCGCATTTCCTGTTCGCGAGTTCACGAGAGGTCTATGGGAATAACGACGGGATCGTTTACACGGAAGGGGAAACCAACGCTGACCGGTGTGAAAGTCCATACACCGCGAGCAAAATGGGTGGGGAGGCGATGGTCCAATCCTACAACAATTGTTACGATCTGTCGACGTGCATCGTTCGATTTTCGAACGTCTACGGGCGCTACGATAGATCCGATCGCGTTATTCCACAGTTCATCGCCCGAAGCTCTCAGGGTGAGCCATTGACGGTGTACGGTGCAGAGAAGGTACTTGATTTCACGTATCTTGACGATTGCGTCGATGGTGTCACGTCCATGATTGAAAATTTTCCAAAAATATCTGGGAAAACACTCAATATCTCTTCCGGACGCGGGGCATCATTGATCGAATTGGCACAGGAGATTAACGAAAAAACACCACAAAACTCAGATATCACCGTCGAACCCTCCCGACCGGGAGAGGTGAAACGGTATGTTGGCGATATTTCAACGGCACAGAAGCTACTCGGGTACGACCCGGAGTATTCCCTTTCTGAGGGACTTGAAAAAACAATTGATTGGTATCATGACAATCTGGGCACATGGAGGAACTCACAGAACGAACTGTCTCATACTAAATGAGTGATCCAGATCTCTCCACTCGCGAGAAGGTAAGAGCAATCCTGCAAATCGCTCGCTACCGACCGTTGTTCACGATACTAATCGTGTTCGGTAGCTTTGCCGTCGCTCTTCTTGAGGGAATTGGTTTGAGTTTTATCATTCCAATTGTCGAACTGCTTCAAGAAGGCGGTGATCCGACAGAGGTATCCGGCGGAGCGCTTGATGTGTTCGTCCAAGTGTATGCGGTACTCGGTATACCGTTCACGCTAGAGTTCGTCGTTGTCGGCGCGATCGGTATTATGATGACTCGATACATCAGTAGCTTTCTCGTCGCGTGGTTACGCGAGATGCTTACTGTTCAGTACCTTCGCGACCTTCAGTTGGCAGCGTTCGATAACACGCTCGGCGCACGGATCGAGTACTTCGACAAAAAGGGCTCTGATACTATTCTCAACGCCATCGTCACACAGGTTCCTTATGCCGGAATGACGATCAATCAACTCATCGGGCTCTTTGAGCGTTCGTTACTGGTGTTGATGTACCTCGCAATCGCGTTCTATCTTGCGCCAGTTCTGACCCTATTCGCTATTGTCATACTCGGTGGAATCACGTACGCATCTCGTGCAATCGTCGAATCGGGGTACACCATTGGGAACCGTGTCGCCGAGGCTAACGAGCAAATTCAGTCGTGGGTACAGGCCGGCAGCCAGGGGATTCGTGACGTCAAACTGTTTCAGATGACCGATGAAATTTTCAGTAATTTCGATCGATCTGTACGTCAGTACTCACGCACCTCGATAAAACTTCGGCGAAACGAAGAGTTGGTCGAGAATGTCCACCACCTTCTGAGTGCAGCCGTGATCTTTGTACTGATCTACGCCGGTTACCAGTTCGCAGCGTTGTCGCTCGGTGCACTCGGCGTATTCTTGTTTGCGATGTTCCGACTCGCTCCCGAAGTCAGTGGCTTCGCCCAACAGCTGTATCAAGTCGAGGGAAACTTACCACACTTTATCAGAACTCATGAGTTTGTCGAGGAACTGAACGAATACGAGAAAGAAGACAATGGAGAACGCTCAGCTCCGGAGTCGATCGGCAGAATTGAATTCCGTGACGTCACCTTCTCTTATCAAGACGACGAGACAGCACTCCGAAACGTTTCATTCGCGATCGAACAGAACGATTTTGTGGCGTTTGTTGGCCGATCCGGTGCTGGAAAATCGACAATCGTCTCGCTCCTTGCACGAATATATGAACCCAACAGTGGACGTATAACCGCGGACGGGACGGAGATTACGGCGTTTGATCTCGAATCATGGCGGTCGAAGCTCGCTGTCGTTCGCCAGCAACCGTTCTTGTTCAATGACACACTCCGGTACAATCTGACCATCGGCAACCGAGATGTCTCGGAGGCTGAACTCGATCAAGTCTGCCGGATTTCCCGTGTGACCGAATTTTTCGACGAACTCCCGAACGGATATGAGACTGTTCTCGGGGACAACGGTATCCAACTCTCCGGTGGACAGCGTCAGCGAGTTGCACTCGCACGCGCTCTTCTCAGAGACGCAGAAGTATTGATCTTGGACGAAGCCACGAGCGATCTCGATTCAGAGACGGAACGAGAGATACAACGCGAGATTGAAACGATGGATCGCGAGTACACGGTCATTGCGATCGCCCACCGGTTATCGACGGTAACGAACGCCGACTGTATCTACACGGTTTCCGGCGGCAAAATCGTACAGCAGGGAACACACGAGGCCCTCCTCGAACGAAATGGACCGTACGCCAGCCTGTACTCAATCCAGTCTACCCAACCATGAAAATAGTCCAATGGACCTAACTGTCGCAATAGTGACGTGCGATCGTCATCAGTACCTCAATCGGTTGTTGAGCAGTTTGGCCGCACAAACGACCTATCCGGAGGAAATAATCGTTGTCAATAACGGTCGTGACGAAGCAACCGAGACTGTCGTTGACCACCACCGGACAACGTTCGATCAACTATCGGTCGACATCCACCACCTTGCTCGCTCAGTAAAGTACGATCTTCCCGGTGGGCGAAACGCTGCGATCGAACGAGCTGATAGTGATGTGATATGCTTTCTGGACGATGACACCGTCACGAAACCGACTTGGCTCGAAGGAATCGAAGACGGATTTCGACGGAGTGACGACGTCGTTGCCGTCGGAGGCCCGTCGATTGCAACCGATGAGACGCTCACGCCGGTTGAGGACCTTCTCACGAACGAAAAGAACCTCAATTGTATGAATAAGTATGGTGAGGAGAACGACCAATCACGTCGGTGGATACCCCCCGAACCAGTTCGGACTGACCGGCTACAGGGATCAAATATGGCGTTTTCGGTCGATATCCTCGAGGATATCGGAGGATTCGATCCCGGGTACGAGGGATATCCCTTGTTTGAAGACGCGGACGTGCTGGCGAAACTTTGGAAACGAGATGAGACGGTAATCTATCACCCGAAGGCGATGGTCTACCATCTCAGAGCGGTCGACGGTGGCTACGATAGCGGCCGTGACCACGAGTACTGGTACTGGTTCGGCAGAAACAGCATTCGGTATCGCAAATGTAATTTCTCCCATACGTATCCTGTCTCTTTGTTTCGTCTCTTGTTCTATACATCCTATCACCCATATCCAATCTGGAAACAACTCGCGGTAGCTGTTCTTACAGGCGAGTCACACTACCTGTGGCAGATATTGGGTTATGCTGACGGAATTTTAAAAGAGTAATCTTCCAGTGTTGGTATAATAATACTAAATATAAATTGAAAGTATGATGTGCTATAAAAATAATTATGTGCTTCAACGGAGAGTGGTCTTGATATGAAATCCACCGAGGTCACTTTGGTTATCCCGTGTTACAACGCTGAGGAGACATTACCACGCGTTCTCGAGGCTGTCGATCAGTTGGATCCAGGTCCGGCAGTGGTTTTATGTGTCGACGATGGAAGCGAGGATCGAACGAGAGAAATTGTGAGGGAAAATGAGAGGGCCCAACTGATAGCACACGACCACAACAGGGGTATCGGAGCCACCATCAACACGGGTCTGTCACATGTCGAAACACCGCTATTTGCGAAAATCGACGCAGACATCGTTGTTCCCTCGAACTGGATCGAATTGATGATTACTGAGATGGATCGAAGCAGTGCTGACTTTGTCCAGGGCCGGTTCGTCGAGGAGGTCACGACGTCCGCCGACCAGTGGCGAAAAGAGTATCCGAGCCCCAGGTTCGATAAGTGTCCATATTGGAGTAAACCAATAAACGGTGCAACCCTTCTTGCAGCGACAGACGCGCTTCGTAACGTCGGCGGCTGGAACGAACAGTACCGACGAGCGTTTGACGATATCGACATCATGGAACGGCTTATTGAGGCAGGATTCGACGTATACTACACGCCACGAGTCCAATCGACGCATATCAGGACAGATACGTGGAGTGAAGTGCTTCGAATGTCGTGGGCGTATTCTAACCATCCAGATTCCGGTGGAGAACCGAGCAACGCTACTGATATTCTTTATCGGTTTCCCAAGCACGTGATCCGTTTTGGAAAGAGCGTTCTCACCGAGGGACGACACGCTCGAGTGAGGCTTCTATGGATCAGCGTTTTGCAGTTGTTCTTTCACATCAAATGGGATATTGAGTGTGCGCTGCAACCGAACGATCCAACAACAGACTCACCGCTAGCCGGAGAACAGTCGCGTTCTCACGTTACTGAACCGGAGGCTCAGCAAACTGAGTGAGTGTTTCAGCACAAACCACGGTCACTAACGATCATCCCTTCCAACCCGTTTCCAACATGACGACTGCGTACCAGAACTCTCTGATATTGGATACTATTCGATCAAAGTATATTACAACGTTTCACAAAGACAGAATTATTGAATGTGATGGGTTTTTAATCTATGTTCGTCCTGATAGAGTTGGAAGCGAGATCCGCCAACTCCTCCAAGCTGGCTACTATGAGATAACAGAAGGTGAACTCCTATGGAAATATCTCCCCGAGGATGTGGACGTAATCGAACTTGGTGCTGGACTCGGATACATCTCCTCTCTCATCGACGAACGGTTGCATCATGATCGAACGCATGTGGCGCTCGAACCGAACCCCGAAATCACACCATGGCTTCGACGGACAAAACTACTGAACAAATCAGAATTTGACGTAGAAAATATGGCATATAGTGCCACATCGGATACCGTTCAATTGAGCGTCCGAGACGAGTTCTGGACGGGTGATACCGTCGACGATAAGGGTACAACGGTTGCTTCAGACAACTTAAAAAACATCTGTGACAAGTATGGTGTCTCACTTTTTTCTCTCGTGATGGATATTGAGAGTACCGAATACGATCTACTGGTTAGTGAAATGGAATTCTTAGAAGAGCGTTGTCCGTTTCTCCTTGTGGAGTTCCACGAGATGGATCCCGATCGGTCGTCGTATCATGGTGAACTACGTAATTCTGATTTCGATCTCATTGAGCGGTCCGATTCAGTATATGCATATCGTAATACCAGTCCACATTTCGAAGAAGATTATCGAAAGTAGCTCAGCGATCCCGGTATTCCGGCTTCTGTTTCGAAGGTATTCCCCGATTTCCTCTAGCCTCTGTCCAAATAATTTTTCCATTACTCACCGTGAACTATCGCCAGTACGTATCTTACTCACCGAACGAACCCCAACAATAAGATACCCATCGGTCAACACTCTGGGGTATAACCCGAAAATTAGCTAGTAAACACCTGCGAGTGGCTGTCGTTCAAAACCGCGAAATATGTACGCAACCCGATATTGGAAGGCATCTAGTAGTGCAATGATGACCGAATACACGAATCAATGGTAAGACACGTATTGATCACCGGTGGAGGCGGTTTTATCGGTAGTCACGTTGCCGAATATTACGCTGATAGAGACACCTCTGTCACGGTTATGGATAATCTTAGTCGAGAAGAATCATACACGGAATGTCAAAGTTTCGATAGTATAACAACGTACAACTGGAATCATCTACAGTCGGAGTATCCAGAGATCGAGTTCGTAAAGGGAGACCTCCGCGATGCCGAACTCGTCGAAGAACTCGCAGACGGGTGCGATGGGATCGTTCACACCGGGGGACAGGTGGCAGTGACAGTTTCGTTAGCTGATCCGCGAACAGATTTTGAAGCCAACGCACTCGGTACGTTCAACGTTCTCGAAGCGGCTCGAAAATCATCTACGGACACAGCTGTCGTGTTTGCATCTACGAACAAAGTGTACGGAAGTAACGTAAACGAGATTCCCGTTCGTGAAACTGAGTCTCAGTACTGGTATGACCACGCAGAGTTCGAAGCGGGAGTTCCAGAATCGCTTTCGATTGATGGCTGTACACATACCCCGTATGGGACGTCGAAGCTCGCAGCAGATCTGTACGTCCAGGATTACAACCAGAGAAACGAGGTCAACGCAGCAGTGTTTCGCATGGGGTGTATTTACGGCCCACGACAGTTCGGAACCGAAGATCAGGGATGGATCGCTCACTTTGCTATCAGCGCTCTTCGGGATGATCCAATCACAATCTACGGGAACGGTAAACAAGTTCGTGACGTACTATATGTAACCGATCTCGTTCGTGCGTACGATGCGTTTCTACAGGCTCCGAGCGAGCGATCCGGCGTGTATAATATCGGCGGTGGGCCGGGGCACACAACGAGCCTACTCGAGTTCTTGACCCTTCTTGAGGACGAGCTTGGATCAGATATTGATATTTCATTTGAGGAGTGGCGTGAAGGTGATCAATACGTCTACGTTTCGGACATCTCTCGAGCAAGAGACCGGCTCAACTGGGACCCGAAAATCGACTTCGAAACGGGTGTCCGTCGGCTTCTCGACTGGTTAAAATCACAGCAATTCGTCGATTAACGTGTTCATCCGGCGTTCATAGGAGTGATGCTCTCGGACCTGATCGGAGAACTCGCGAAACTCTTCGAGCGTCTCTGCCGGATTCGACTGGATCTCACGTACTAACTCCGTAGTTTCGGCTCTGGAGTCCGTCTGATACGGATAGTCGAACCCAAGAACCTCCGTGACAGAGGGATGTGACTCCAAAATGAATGGTGTTCCTGAAGCAAGTGTTTCGAACACTCTATTGTTGACCATCCCCCAGGTTCGCTGTCCTTCCCTGTGAAGGCCGAATGTAATGAGTTTGGTATTGTACCAAATGTTGAGTTGTTCCGGGAGACTAAACTGACTTACCCATTCCAAATCATTGGATTCACGGAACGTCCCGAATACTCGTGCTTCTTTGGCTGTGTCCTTATGGCTTTTCGAGCCTGCATATCCGAGTCCGGTTCGTTCGAATCCCAGCGGCTCGAACGCGAGTGTTCCGAGTGGGAAGTATACGGTCTCGTATCCTGCCTGTTGTGCTTCTTGTTGACACTTTTCTGAGAGACACAGTACGAGATCTGGCTCAACGGTCACTTTCTGAAGATAGTGATCAAGATATTGACCCGGTGTATCGTCCAGGTCCCCGAACGACCACCACCAGTATAGATTGAGATCTCCGCGCTCGGGTCTGAACGCTGGTTCCATTGCACCACAGGAGAGAACAACATGTCCGAGTTCAGGATCTTGGTTCGACGAAAAGTATGATTCAATTGCTCGTCCGACTTGTCTCAGTATCATTACGTCACCAAGACCACGAGCGTGAAACTGAAACGTAGTCTCTGGGGCCTGGAACCTATAGATGTGCTCTTTTGCCTTATAATCGTGATATCTATCCTTCATCCACTGCCAGGGATCACTGAGCATACTCACGGGGTTTCTACTCGTTGCCAAGGTGGATAATCCTTTACCGAACTCCAACAATTATGTATAGGTTGACTTCTTATTACGTTGAAGAAGTACAAATAACCGTATCACATCTCAAGTATGTTCAAATCGGCTCAGGATAGATTTCTCACTGCTCACGTTGTTCGCAGGAGAAATCCGCCCTCCCCGATTTGAACGGGGGGCAAGTCGATCTACAGTCGACTGCTCTACCAGTCTGAGCTAAGGGCGGTCGCATCTCAACGTAGTCCCCGAGGGAAACATAAGGGTTGTCATTCCCGACGATTGCAGCCGGGTGGAACCCGACGAACAGCAGCATGATTGATATACCATGAGCGTTAACACGATGCTATCCACTCGCAATGAGTAAGATCACGTTCCGGGCCGACGACGACCTCGTCGAGGAGCTCGAGATGCTCGAACTCTCCAAGAGCGAGGCGATGCGCGAAGCGCTCCGTTCGTACCTCGCGGAGACGTCGGACGCGCAGCCGGAGCGGTCTGCCGAAGCCACGGCGATCGACGACCTCGTTCGCGACCGGGTCGACTCGCTGCTTGCGGCGCGTCTCGACGAACTCAGATTCGAATCCGACACGCGTGCGCGCCAGGCACGAGACGTTACGGTCACGGTCTCGCTCGAGGGTGACGAGGTGCAATCGACACAGGACTCGTCCGGGCAGACACGGACGAACGACGGCGAACGAAGCGATCCTGACCGGATCAGTAACCGGGACGGCTCCCAGGCGGAGACACAGTGTGGGCAGTGCGGCGAGTACGTTGACGATGACCACGTTTACTGCCCCAACTGTGGGGAAAAGGCGTCACACCGGTTGTTCTGTGAGTGCGGTGACGAGATTCGATCGGACTGGTCATTTTGCCCGAGCTGTGGCCGTCGGACGCCCGCAGCAGACGTTCTGGAGTCGAAATAACAGCGAACGACACTGTCGTAAGACACTGAAAATCGTGTCTGACGATAGTTTTATTATCCAGGAGAGTATTCTGTTTACTCGCGTAAGACGGTCGTCTTACAGCGGGCGACAAACGCCGAAAACCGCCCGATGTCGGGCGGTTCCGGTGTAAGACACACTGCGTCTGACAGGGGCGCGCCACCGTCTTACCTCAAACGGGGAATACAACCATGGAGCGTGTGACACTGCGAATCCCGAAACAGCAGATCGAGGAGGTCGAACAGCTAGTCGAGACGGGCGAGTTTCCGAACCGGAGCGAAGCGATTCGGTCGGCCGTCCGCGAGATGATCAACGAGCAGTATGACGGACAGACCGAACAGTCCGGTAAACGCAACTGGGCAAAGGTGTAACGATGCAGGATATCGTACAAGACGCACTCGAAAACGCCGAACAGGAGGCCCGCGAGATGGATGCCGACATGGACGACGACGAGTTCGGCGATCCGCGGATCGTCATCGTCGGCTGTGGCGGTGCAGGTAACAACACCATCAACCGGCTGTATAACATCGGCGTCGACGGTGCCGATACCGTGGCGATCAACACGGACAAACAGCACCTGAAGATGATCGAAGCCGACACGAAGATCCTGGTCGGCAAGTCGCTCACCAACGGGCTCGGCGCTGGCGGCGACCCGTCGATGGGCGAACGCGCAACCGAGATGGCACAGGGAACGATCAAAGAGGTCCTCGGGGATGCCGACCTCGTGTTCGTGACCGCAGGTATGGGTGGCGGTACTGGGACCGGTGCCGCCCCGGTCGTCTCGAAGATCGCCAAAGAGCAGGGAGCGATCGTCGTCGGCATGGTCTCGACGCCGTTCAACGTCGAGCGCGCCCGAACGGTCAAAGCCGAGGAAGGCCTCGAAAAGCTGCGCGAGCAGGCCGACTCGATCATCGTGCTCGATAACAACCGGCTGCTCGATTACGTCCCGAACCTCCCGATCGGCAAGGCGTTCTCGGTCATGGACCAGATCATCGCCGAAACGGTCAAGGGCATCTCGGAGACGATCACCCAGCCGAGCCTGATCAATCTGGACTACGCGGACATGTCCACGATCATGAATCAGGGCGGCGTCGCGGTGATGCTCGTCGGCGAGACCCAGGACAAGAACAAGACCAACGAGGTCGTCAAAGACGCGATGAACCACCCGCTGTTGGACGTCGACTACCGTGGTGCATCCGGTGGGCTCGTCCACATCACGGGTGGTCCTGACCTCACTCTGAAGGAGGCCGAGGGAATCGCAGACAACATCACCGAACGCCTCGAGGCATCGGCGAACGTCATCTGGGGCGCCCGCATTCAGGAGAACTACAAGGGCAAGGTCCGCGTCATGGCGATCATGACCGGCGTCCAGAGCGCGCAGGTGCTCGGCCCAACCACTCAGAAGCAGGCCGACAAGTCCCGCAAAAGCATCGAAGGAATTGAGGATGCAGACTTCGACGCGAGCAACAACGTCGAGAGCGCCGGATCGAGCTTCGGTGCCCAGAGCGACGGCGGGCACAACGAAGTCGAGCGACAGAACGGCGTCGACGTGATCCGGTAATCGTCGGAGACGATCTCCGTTACTCGATACCGACGCACATTTCGCTTTTTGTCGTGTCGTCGCTGTATTACAACTCTGTGAAACACAACCAGTAACTGCTTTTTCGCTGTATCCGATAGACTGATTCTGGTCCCGTATATGGGGATTGGTGTCAATTTGAGAGTGTTTAGATGACTGGTTACGTGTGCTCGTTCACGATTCGGTATTCGGTGGTCAACTGTTGCTTCTTGAGGGATGATGACAAGAATATGTCCAATGATTAAATAGTTATGGGGGCTAAAATTTTAATTCTTCAATACCTCTCGGGTTGATTCTACCTGGTCTGAACGGAATAGTATCAGGATATAAATATGAGGGGCGGACTGGTATGCATGGAGAACAATCACAATTCAGTTGACGTTCATACAGATCAATATGATATCATCCGAGACAGATCGCGGTCAAACTCATTTCGATTTTCTCATTGGGTTCTCTATATTTATTATGGCTGTTATGTTCGTTTTTCTCTCTGCACCGACGTTACTCGCTCCCTTTAGTGACGGACAGACGGAAAACCCGCTGCTCGCCGATCGAATTGCGGACGATCTCTCCGAATCGACGCTCGTCGACCCGTCGTCGTCGACAGAACTGAACGAAACCGCAGCGGACGAGTTCTTCGAGACGTCTCCCCCTGAGCTTCAGTCACGCCTGGGTGTCGACGAACACACACGGATCAACGTCTCTCTCACGAATACGTCGTCTGGAGCGGTGCTGACGAACGCGACCGGAACAGCGTATGAGACCGGGCACAGTCCCTTGGACACAGCCGGACAGATGACGGTCACACAGCGACTCGTTGCAGTGGACGGCAACTCCTACTGGCTGTACGTGAGGGTATGGTAATGAGGGAGAAAGGACAGATACACGCAATAGAGGGGATATTCGCTGCGATCGTTCTCATACTGAGCCTCGTCTTTGCATTACAGGTCTCGGCCGTGACGCCGATGACCGAAAGTACGTCCAGCCAGCATATCGAAAACCAACAAAAAGCAGTCGGACAAGATCTGCTCCAAGCCGGTTCCGAAAACGATTCGCTCAAACCAGTACTCACGTACTGGGACCTCGAACAGGAGCGCTACCATGACCCGGACACGGACGGTATTGCTACTGCTGATCTCCGGACGGAACTCGAGTTCGGGAGCGAACTCGCGACGACGCTGACCGATCGTGGGATCGCGTTCAATCTACACGTCAACTATCTCGAGGACGGAACGATCTACTCCCGGACAGTAGTCAATCAGGGAGAGCCAAGCGATCATGCAGTGACGGCAACGACGATGGTGACGCTCTACGAGAGCGATCGATTCTACGATTCTGATGGGTCACCGACAGAGACGACGCTCGCCGAGGGCGAAGATGACTTTTACATTCCAAACGAGGGTTCCGGGCCGGTCTACAACGTCGCCGAAATGGAGCTGGTGATATGGCGAATGTGATCCCTGCGACGGACGCAAACGGCACGACTGATCGAGCACAGTTACTCCTGGTTGCCGGGTTGATGATCGCGCTGACGTTGGTACTGTTAGCGATCCTGTTGAACAGCGTAATTTATGCGGAGAATCTCGGAACGCGAGGCAGCGACGTTGGCGGAAACGAGGCTCTCGACTTCGAGCAATCAGTTCACGAGTCGACGGCCGAGATGCTGGGTGCGATAAATTACGATGCCGACGCAGTAGACATGCACGGCGAACTCACAGACCAGTTCAATGAGAGCCACGCAGAGTGGCACAATCAATCCACACAGCACCTCGTTGGCGATGGGACGTACAGTGCAACCGCGGTCGACGATGTCGAAGTAGGCTCACAGATCAGACAGACCGAGGCGAGACCGTTTACGAACGCGAGCGGCGATGAGACCTGGACGGTCGTCGAGGAGAGCAAAATTCGGGACTATCGTCTTACTTTCACCGAAGTGGAGGACTCTTCTGAGCACTTTCAGCTACTCGTCACTGGTGCAAACGGAGACGAGTGGAGCCTGCAGGTTACAACGGACGAGAACGATCCGATCGAACTCCGCACAGAACGGAACGGTGAACTCGTCGAGTGCGATATCGACGACGAGCCGGTTACGATCGACTTCCACGCCGAAATCGTAAACGACGGTGCCTGTGATGACGTGATCTTCGCGGACGGCCTCGAGTCACCGTACGAGACCGTTGCGTACGAGAACGGTGATCTGGTCGAGGGAACGTATCGCCTGATGGTGGACAACACAGCCGTCGAGAGCGCCGACGATTTCAACTCGTACGATACCTCCCCGTACGTCGTCTCCGGGCTCTACGCTGCAACCGTCTCCCTGACATACGATACTGAACGCATCGACTACGAATCGAGAGATACCGTTACACCTCGTGAAATTCATGACTGAACGAGCGCTTTCGACCGGTTTGAGTTACGTCCTCCTCCTCGGAGTGACGGTCATCCTCATCAGTGGACTGTCTGTCGCAGCGGGCGACTTGCTCCAGACACAGCACGAACAAACCGTCGAATCGGAGCTAAACGTCGTCGGCGAGCGAATTGCGGCGGATCTCATGACCGTGGATCGACTCGTCCAAACGAGTGCTGAAGCCGAAACCGTCTCTGTCGTTTCGAATCCGCCTCAGACCGTCAGTGACGGACAGTATTCCGTTCGTATAGAATCCGAGAACTCGAACACCAAACTCGTTCTCGAGAGTGCTGAGACGAGCGTTATCGTGACGACCATCGCACCGACGTCCACCGACGTCGAGGAAACCCGTCTCAGCGGTGGGACGATGACGATCAGCTACCAGGACGGATCGTTGGTGGTCTCGAATGGATGATCGTGGGGTAAGCGAACTCGTCGGATACACGATCATCTTCGGAGTCGCACTACTGACGCTTAGCAGTGTCCTCCTCCTCGGAACGTCCGGGTTGACCGACTCGCGAGACGTCGCCCAGACGACGAACGCTGAAACCGCGTTCGAAATCCTCGCCGAAAATATCGACGATCACGCGACCGACCGAGCGGTCGGCCGCGCAACGGAGATCAGGGTTGCGGATGCAGACCTGTACTTTGGGGCGGAAGAGAACTACACCGTAACCGCGGATGAGACGATGTATCGGCCGGTCCATACAGATCCAATCGTTTACGAACTCCACTCGGGCGAACGGATCGTCTACTCGAACGGTGCGCTCTTTCGAGAGAACAGTCACGGGAGCCGGATGATCAGCGAACCGCAGTTCAGGATCAACGAGTCGAGAGCCATGCTACACCCCATCGAAATAGCTGGTGCGGACCGCCATCTCTCGGTCGCCGGCTCACGGCCGGTTCTCATCAGAACCGAACAGCGAACGCCACGTCTCTATCAGAACACGACGTCCGAGAGCTACGAGCTCTCGATCGAGATTACGACCGACGAGAACCGTGCCGGTGCGTGGGAACGGTACCTCAACGACGAGTCCGGCGACGAAACGTTCTGTTCCGTCGATGATCTACCGGACGGGAACGCACTGGTGACCTGCGATGGGTATGAAACCGACGAGATTCACATGCCGGTGACGAGACTCAACGCCGAGTTCAGCTAAAACTGACGTTTACATCGTTTTCCGTGATCTGGAGGTACGTGACGAATCCTTCGCCATCGTAATCGATATACGCGTGTGATCGACTGTGATCGACTCGCTGTGCTCCGGATTTGTCTTCGACAGTGAGGTCGACGTTGGGCCCGTGTCGTTCGATCAATTCGTTGAATAACTCGTATATCTCTTGGGTGTCTTCGTACCCTTCGCCGCCGCCAGTGTACGCTGCCGTCGTCTCGTTCGTGGTCAGGTTTACATCCAGCGTATCGATGTGTCCGGAATCGTCGACCTGATAGGCGTCTTCTGCCTCCCACACCCACTCCTCGTCGTCCGGGTCTTGGAACGTTACGTCGACGCCACCGTGTCCCTGTCCGTGGAGCTGAACGACCTCCTTGCCGTTAATTTCGAACGTCCAGTCGAGATTGTTCAGTCCCGAGCTTCCATCGCCCGCTAACGTTAGCGAAAAGTTGTTCATCGGCTCTTCTTCCTCGGCGGCTCGGACTCTGACCGAATCGCCGTCAGTCAGTGTTGTATTCCCCTGATCACCTAACGTGATCAACTCGACGGTCGCGGTTTCTGTGTCGTGGTCGACCGAGACGTTCCCGCCGGTTCGCTCTTCGAAGTAGTCGCTCCACCCGCGGTAGTACTCGCTTTGAACCGTTACTTCGACCGTTCCGTTTTCGATGGGGTTCTCGTATGGAACATCGTTGTCATACTCCGTGTCGGGGTTGGGATATATTCTGTCCGTCTCACCACCGTTTTCCGCGGTCATCGCCGGTTGACCCGACCACCGTTCATCTCCCGTCACGTTGATGACTGGAAGTGTCAGCGTGCCGTATCGGTAGTGGAATTCGGGTGGAGAGACCATCGCCGTGTGATCGTCCTCGTGTCTCCACACTCCCCCACCTTGATACGCGACTTTCGTATTATCGTTCGAATATGTGACGTCACCGAGCGTAAATTCTCCAATCGTTTCGTCACTCCCCTCGGTCCAGTTGTAGTGCGTGATCGTAACTGTGCCTGCAGATTCGTTGACGCCGTACGTTCCGCCCGTGTTCGCGGTTGAAACGGTCTGTACTGACGATTCACCGAGTGCAACATCGGATACTTTCGATCCCAAGAGCGCCAGTTCGTTTTCTGCAGCCCCGACCTCGGTCGTTTGTTGGTGTGAGTCGACGGCAGTTAATCCGACAACAAAGAGCGCTGACGCGGATAAAATCGTAAATGCAAACAGCAGGACGACCCCGATCAGTTCCGACTGGGAACGGTTCTCTACCGAGAACACAGTTAGTCGCCTCCAAGGGCCGAGAAATCGGTCATCATCGATAGATGTTACTACTCTCTCAAAGTAGTATCGGGAACTGAAATTCTCGTAACGTGTTCAGTATGGCACTTTTCACCCGATTGGGTAGTGATCTGTTCATCTCTCAACTTTTCTCCCTCCATACCGTACCGGTGGCCGTGCACGCGTTCGTCTTCGCCGCCGGCCGCGGAACTCGGCTTCGGCCCGACACTGACGAAACACCGAAGCCGTTGCTCGATATCGGAAATAAATCGCTCCTCGAACGCTGCCTTCGGACAGTTGTCGACGCTGGAATCGACGAGATCGTCATCGTCGTCGGCTATCGGTCGAACGAGATCGTCGACGCGATCGGCGAGTCGTTCGGCGGCGTCCCGGTCACGTACGCCCACCAGACCGAACGAAAAGGCCTCGCCCACGCCGTCCGTCGAGCGTTCGAAGACGGATACGGACTCTCGCTCGAGTCAACGGAGCCGCCGGACTCGCTCCCTAACCGATTTCCGAACGATGTGATGACGGTAAACGGCGACAACGTCTTCGACGGCTGTGATCTCGGGCGGCTTCGAGAGCGTCATACGAATCCGTCGGTCGACGGCACGCTCCTCGTCGATCGCGTCTCGAGAAACGAGGCCGAGTCGACGGCTCGGCTCGATCGCACACCGGACGGGGTCGTCCGCGGGATCGAATCGACGGTTACTGGCGGTGAAACAGGGGCCAAACCGGCCGAGATCGCAGCGGGCGTCCAGACCCACGACGGGCGCTCCCTCCTCGAGTCGTGTTTACGCGTCGATCGTGCCCAAAGCGGCGAGTACGAGCTGACCGATGCGCTCGAACGCCTTGTCCGAACAGGAAGTCGGTACGTCGGCGTCGAAGCCGACGGCTGGCATCTGAATGTCAACACGCCTGCGGATCTCGAGACGGCACGCGATCGGTTCGACGATGCGTCGTAATCGGGTTCGCTTCACGCAGTTCGTTCGAACCTACGCGAGCGATTCGAGCAACGAGCACTTCCGGCAGATCTCCCGCGTCGTCGTCGAGCCACACTCGGCACACGCCTGCAGATCAGCGCCGTCATCGCCGCTGTACTCGTCGGAAACGATGTCCGCAAGCTCTTCGTACCCCGAGATGATCGAGTGGCGGGTGCCCGGATGGTTCTCTTCGAGATCGTAGAGTAACTGCTGGATCTCGCCGCGATAGGCCTCGCTGGCGTGGGGACACTCTGTGATGTGTGCGGGGAGGTCTGCGACGTGTGCGTAGAGGGCGACTTCCTTCTCCGGGACGTCTCGTAGCGGTTTCGCGCGCGGAACGAACTCGTCTTGTTCCTCGCGTTCCGAGAGCGGACCGAGGCTCGCGTCGAAGTGTTTCGCGATCTGTTCGACGTCGCCTTCGAGGAAGTTCATCAGGGCCGTCTGGGCCTCGTCGTCTAGATTATGTCCTGTCAACAGGAGATCGGCACCGAGCTCGTCGGCGTACCGCGAGAGGGCGTCCCGCCGGAAGACCCCACAGTAGGCGCAAGCGGCCATGTTTTCGGGGTCGTCCTCGACGACGTCGTCCATCCGAACGCCGAACTCGTCTTCGTACGTGACGAGTTCGTGGCGAATATCCAGCTCGTCGGCGAGTTCGACGCAGGCATCGACCGACTTGTCGCGATAGCCTTCGATCCCCTCGTGGATCGTCAGGCCGACGAGTTCGATGCGCGGGTCCTCGGCAAACGTCTCGTGAAGGATCTGCGTGAGGACGACGCTGTCCTTCCCGCCCGAGAGGCCGATGACCCAGGTCAGGGGGTCCTCGGGCGTCACGTCGTGGGGGACGAGGTCGTCCCGACGAACCCGGCGGCGGACTCGCTTTTCGACCGACTCGCGGAAGTGATTCTCACAGAGGTGTGCCCCGGAGTAGGCGGCGTGCATGATTGCCTCCTCGTCACACCGGTTGCAGTCCATCGCCGCCACCTTACCGGCGAACGCGTATGTCCGTTTCGTCTCCCATCGGCCAGTCGCCCCGCCAAACGCTCTCTCGGTGCCGATCGACCGACCGGACGCGTCCGCTCCTCACGCCGAAACCGGCGCTTCCTCGTCGGCCTCGACGACTTCGGCTCCGTCCGAGAGCGTGGCGAGCACCGTGTCGATGTATCGTTCCCGTTTTGCGGACGAGAACAGTTCGTGGCCGCCGTCGTAGAGCACGACGTGTTCTGCGGGGACACGCTCGCCGATTGGTCGTAGATCGATGACCGGATCGCGAAGCGAACAGAAGATAACCGCGTCGTGGTCGATCGTTAGCAGTTCTTGTTGTGCGTGTCTGGTTTCGCGGACGAACGCCGGCGAGACCCACCGGGGCATGGTTGCGATCTGGTGGTCGGTCGCTTTCGC
Organism: Natrialbaceae archaeon A-arb3/5; assembly: GCA_046614585.1. Classification (GTDB taxonomy): domain Archaea; phylum Halobacteriota; class Halobacteria; order Halobacteriales; family Natrialbaceae; genus JBKKHI01. The sequence goes on from JBKKHI010000001.1 coordinate 817,293, forward strand.
GCCGAGCGCGCGCTCGTCCATCCCCCGCACCGGAAGACAGGGAAGCGTCGTCGGAACCGCCGAGACAGCGTCGAGCAGCTGGTCTGGATAGTTGCCGCCGTACCCCCACCAGGGGCTCAAATAGACGTGGTTCTCCGCACCGTCGAGGGCCTGGGCGACGAGCGCGCCCGCGCTGTGTGCGAGCAACTGGTACTCATCGAGGTCGAGGACGTACTCGGCGACCGGCTCGAGCCAGTCGGCTTTGAAGTCCTCGACGTTCGTCGGGAGTTCAAACGCGTGGACGCGGTAGTCGGCGTTCGTCAGTTTGCCGATGAGCCAGCTGACGTTCTCGTGGGTCCAGCGGTTGCCCCAGCCCATGACGAAGACGAGTTCTTCCTCGCCGTCCTCGTTGAAGACACGGTGTCGCATAGGATTTCGTTCGGCCGGAAGCGATAAAAAACCTGATCTCTGGCTTCGATGATCGTTGGATTGCGACGACGGTCGTCGAACCGAGGCCCAATTGCGTGTCGCCCGGCCAGTGGGGAGGCGACAGATGTCTCACACTGAGAAACGGTTTTGCACCTCGAGAACCCATCCCCGCCAATGAGCGAATTTGACCGCAGTGACGCGGTCGACCGCCTCGAGGAGCTCGTCGACACCGTCGAGAACGATCGGATGCCGGTGCCGGTCCGGGAGGTCTGGGCCTTCGGCGACGTCGCGCTCGGGCTCGATCCTGTGGAGCGACTCGACGTCTACCTGACCAAGGACGTCCTGATGCGTGACGACAGTCCGGACGGGGCCACAGCGGACGAGGAGTACGCCGTCGACGGCGTCGGAAAGTCGGTTCGAGCCGATTGGGCGGCGGAATACCCCGAGTACCTCCGGGCGAACGCGAACGGTCACGCCGCACCCGAGAAGTGTCTCGCCGCCCACCTGCTCGGCGAGGACGAGCCGATCCACCTCGAGGTCTGTAACGCTTCCTTCGAGGACAACGTCACCCAGCGGCTGCGCGGCGCAAAGTTACGCGAGGATTACACCCAGTTGCTCGACCCACGCGGCGTCTGTCTCTGGGCCGATGGCACCCACAGCGATGAGGCATTTCGAAAACTCCGCGAGAGCGAACTCGCATTACCGACGCTGTCGGATGCCCTCGAGATGCTCGGCATGGACGGCGAGGAAGCAACGACCGCGGCTCGCGAGCTCCACGCCTGGCGCGACTCACAGGACGGTGTCACGATCCGTGGCGACGTGGTGTAAGACGATTTCTCGGAACGATTGCTGTCTGTAACCGCGATCGTCTGCGAGTTCACAGCGGTGGCACGATCCGTCTCAGACGTCTCGCCGGCCGAACCAGACGACGCTCGCGCCGACGAGCACGACGGTCATGCCCAACAGGACACCGACGCCGACGAGATCGTAGCTGCTCTCGAGCAACACTTCGTTCGGATCGAAGTACCGCATCGGCGCGATCGCGCCGACTGCCTCGTAGTCGGTGCCATCGAGCAGGGATTCGAGCATGAACAGCCCGAACGTCACCGCGAGGGCGAGCCGCTGGGCGATGCTCGCCCGGTCGACGGCGACGGAGGCGACCAGTCCGATGCCCGCACACGCAAAGAGGTACGGGACCGAGATCGCGTGGAGCGCGGCCAGGTCCGCGGCCGAAATCGGCTCGTCGATCAGCGCCGCCGAGACAAAGACGACGAGCGGGGTGACGACGTTAACGACGACGATCGGAACGCCGAGCGCGAGGAACTTCTCGACGACTGTTCGAGCGCGCGAGACCGGCATCGACAGCAACACGTCCATTCGGCCGTGCTCGACGTCGTCGGCGATCGTCCCCGCCGCGAGGTAGGCGAGGTAGAGCCCGAGGAGGATCGTCCAGCCGAAGATGTAGAGTTCGAACGCGAGAAAGCCCTCGAGCGTCGCCATCGTCTGGATGTCGAACAGCTGCATGACCTCGTCGGGGTACGCCTGCAGGAACTCCTCGTCGACGTCGTCGAAGGAGCCGCTAAAGGAGGGGTAGATCCAGATGACGACGACGGCGAGCAGCGACATCGCGATGGCGAGGTAGATGCTGCCTTTGATCCGGTGTCGGCCATCGTAGCGCGCGATTTCAAGCACCGTCGGACACCTCGGAATCCGCAGAACTGGCGGAATCAGGCTGGATTTCGGGTGTTACTCCGCCCTGCTCGTCGCCGTAAAACCGCATGAACACGTCCTCGATCGGGGCTTCTTCGATCGAGAGATCCAACAACTGGTAGTCACGAAGACGGTCGAGCAGCCCGTTGACGTCGCCGGTGAACGTGAAGGTACACTCCGTGAGGGTGTCGGCCTCGCTCGCGAGCGCACCCTCGTCGCCGGCCCGGTTTCGGCTCGTCTCGAGGTCGTGAACGCCCTCGAACTCGACCACCGACTTCGGAATCGGGTCGGCGGCGCGTAGTCGGACGACCTTGCCGCTTCTGTCGAGCAACGACTCGACGGGTTCGACCGCGACGAGCCGTCCGTTCCGGATGATACCAACCCGGTCGCAGAGGCGTCGCACCTCGCTCAACACGTGCGAGGAGAAAAACACCGTCACGCCGCGGTCGCGCTCGGCACGAATGAACTCGGCGAATCGCTGTTGCATCAGCGGATCGAGGCCGCTCGTCGGCTCGTCCAAGATAACCAGGTCAGGATCGTGCATGAACGTCGTCACGAGCCCGAGCTTTCGGACGTTTCCGCGGGAGTAATCCCGGATCGGTCGGTCGAGCGGTGGATCGAACAACTCGAGCAGGTCCTCGCTGCGCTCGTCGCCTTTGATCGACGCGTGGAGGTCGAGCACCTCCCGGCCGGTCGCCGCCTCGTCGAACGCCGGATCGTCGGGGAGGTAGCCGAGCCGGCGTTTCGCCTCGATGAGTTCAGCCTCGTCGGTGACCTCGTGGCCGAGCAGCCGAGCCGTCCCCTCCGTCGGCGCGATCAATCCCAGCAACAGCCGGATCGTCGTCGTCTTACCGGCTCCGTTCGGGCCGAGATAGCCGAAGATCTCGCCCCGTTCGACGTCGACGGTCACGTCGTCGTTCGCGAGAACCTCGCCGTAGTCTTTCGTGAGTCCTCGCAGTTCGATCGCGGCCATACGCTCCTCTCAACGCCCGTGCGTATGTATTCCGCAGGTTCCTCTCACCCTCGCATAGAGCGGTGCCAGCATCCGGTGTCGTTGCGATCGTGAACGTCGGAAGGCATACGAAGACCTTTGGTCTCGCGGTTTCGTCGTCCATGCATGTGGTCGTCTCTCGGAGAGCGGGTTCGATTACCGCGCGTTGCACTGGTCGCGAACCTCGCGCTCGTCATGACCGGATCGGTCCTCGGACTGCTGTCCATCGTCGACTTCACGACCGGCGTCATCATCGTCGTCGCGGGTCTCGTCGGTGCCGGTGCCTCGATGATCGGATTGCAAAGCGGGTGAGTGCGGCGCGACAACGCTGCTCGACGGTGTCTCCGGTAACAGTACGCCGTCGTTCAGCGAACGCGCCCGACAGTCACGTAAAACGGGACGGCTTCGCTCCGGCGGTACGTTCGGTCTTCCATCTGCTCGATTACGTCCCTGCCCATCTCCCGCCACGCGGATCGGAGATCATCGTACTCGGATTCAGTCAGCGCACCCGAGAGCATCGTCTCTCGGTCGTCGGCCAACCCCGCACCGGTCGCCTTCCGCCGCGCGGCGACTACCGAGCCGTCGCTGTACGGCGGCTCGACCGTCCTGACGTGGTCGTACCGGCGCGTCTCGAGCACCTCGAGGCCTGCGTCCTCGAAGTATTCGTCCGTGTCGGCCCCCAGGGCGACATTTGTCTCGACGCCATCGAGGTACGCCCGTCGCGCTCGTTGCTCGAGTCTGTTTTCGGCGTCGACGCTCGAGTCGACGTCGACGGCCGCGTTGTTCGGCTCGATCGCGACGACGAGGTCGCTCGAAACGCGAGCGAACTCCTCGAGCGCGGCCGTCGGCTCGGGGAGGTTGATCAACAGCGCCTGGCAGACGACGAGGTCGACGGCGTTGTCGGGAAACGGGAGATCGAACGCGTCGCCGGCCACGACCGGGACGTGCTCGCTCGCGACCGCGAGCAGGTCGGGATCGACGTCGCAGCCGATCACTTCGCCCGACGACTCCGCGGCGAGCACCCGGCTCAACTCGCCGGTCCCGCAGCCGACGTCGAGGATCCGGTCGCATGACTCGAGGGCAAGCGGTTCCAGTGCTTCCCTGGAATCGTCCCACATTCCCGCTCGAGTCCGCTCGAGGTAGGTTTCGGAGAACTCCCGCACGGCCGTTGCTTTATCGGTCGTGAGTAAAAACGGGTCGATCCACGACTCGTCGAGATGGGTTGGTCAGCGCGGTTCGGCGGTGGTGCAGAACGGTTCTCATAGCATGATGTTGGGGCTAGCGACATCGTTTCCTCGATGGTGATTAGCGAGCG
>JBKKHI010000020.1:0-25680 GCA_046614585.1 Natrialbaceae archaeon A-arb3/5
GAGAACCGCGATGCGAGCGGGGAGGGACGACCCGCGAGCAAACGGAGTGAGTGAGAACCGCGATGCGAGCGGGGAGGATTGCGAGGGATGAACGAGGTGAATCCCTCAAGGAGCGAACGGTGAACGGAGTGAGCCGCGAGTAACCGACCCGTGAGCTGTGCGATCGGTGTGTGAACAGTTTCAGTTGTTACTATAGGGGCAAATACGCGAACCGCTCGGCGAGAGCGCACTCAAAGCACACCGTCCGAGGATGTGAGTTGGGACACTAGATCTCGATCGATTCGTCTCGATCCGCTGCCTCGTGAATCGCCTCGATCGTTCGCAGATCCGCGAGCCCGTGGCGGCCGTCCGGCAGAATCGACTCGCCGGACAACACCCGATCCGCAAAGTAGTCGAACTCCTCGCGCATCTCCTCGACGGCGCCGTAGTCGGTGTCCTCGATCGTCGCGCGCAGACTGCCACTGGACAGGTGAAGCGTCGCCTCGCCGTGGAACGCGGGCGAGAGCTCGATCATCCCCTCGGTGCCGATGATCTTGAACTCGGTATCCTGCTGGGCATCTTGACTGGTCGTACAGACCATCGGGATGTCGTCCTCGTAGACGAGCGTGAACGTCGCGTACTGGTCCGGGACGTCAGCGAACGCCTCGCCGGGCGAGGACATCCGGGCCTCGACAGAAACCGGCTCGCGCTCGAGGATGAACCGGGCAGTATTGATCGGATAGATACCCAGATCCATGACGGAGGTCCCGTAGCCGGTGACGTCGGGGTCGAGCCGCCACTGATCCGGATCGGGAATCATCTCGAGGATCGGCTGGGTGTTGTTGCCGTAGATCTGGGTTGGTTCGCCGATGAACCCGTCCTCGATGAGTTCCTTGGCGCGGCGCACGGCGGGTTCGGTGTGCATCCGGTAGGCAGTCATCAGTGGAATATCGGCGTCTTCGGCCGCCTCGACGAGCCGCTCGGCGCGCTCGACGGTCGCCTCGAGTGGTTTTTCACAGAGTACCGCTTTGTCCAGTTCGGCCGCGGTTTCGACGTACTCGAGGTGGTAGGCGTTCGGCGTGCCGACGTAGATCGCGTCGTAGGCGTCGGCGCCAGCGCCGTCGTGGTACTCGTCGTAGGTGAGTCCGCGCTCGACGCCGTGTTGCGTTGCCAGCCGGTCTGCTTTTTCCTGGGTCGAACTGACGAGCACGGTCGTCTCGCAGTTGTCTGCGTCCTCGATCGCGGGGATAACGACGTCGACGGTCCACCAGCCGAGCCCGATCAGTGCGAACCGAACGGTTCCGTCGGTCGTCCCTTCCCAGTCGCGCTCGGTAAATCGATCGAGTATCGTCCGTGATTCCATGTGTTTTCGTTTCGATTGATGGGGATAAAATCGTTCGGTGTTTCGGTTACTGGCCGATTGCGCCGTCGGGACTACTGTCGTCTCCGAACGATATGTGGGACACCCAAAACTTTTTGATTGACCATTATAGATGTACGATAGGCGCCGTGCCGCTAGCTTGCCCACCACTGTTCCACCTGTCACTGTCATCTGGAGTAACCGGGTAATTACGGCCGGCGTCACTTTCGGCCATTTTGGGATGCGGACGATTCAGACGGACTACGACAACGGTTTCCAGAGCGATCGCGACTAGCTGCAATCGTCCGGAAACAGCTTACAGCGGACTGTAGTCAGGATCGGCTCGCACGGATCGAGACGACCGTGTCACTGTCGGCTGCGATGAAACAGCCGACACGGCAGGCGTATGCTCTCGAGAGAACGCTATTCTTTCAGAAAGAACATCGCTGTCGTATGATCTAATACCATCCAAGAATAGCTAAACAACGGCCCATACCGCCAGATAACCCATCGAGAACCTCGTTCCGGAGGCATATATTGACGATAGTACTTTTGTAAATAGTCGGCTGAAAGGTAGTCTAATCACCATTGGCATCTGTACTACCGAACGGCTTTGAAGAATTGGATTCTCCCCAATAGAATTCTGTTCCACCCTGGTGGAGGAAAGTCTACTGTCGAGAAGACGGCAATGTTTGCACAGCGATGACGGGTAGTCACTCAACGACGTTCGACGCTCACAAAAAACGGCGCTTCTATCGGGGGAGTCTCAAACACCGAACAGATGGATTCGAGGTTCGTATCGCCGACTTACGCTTCGTCGAACGACGCAAATCAGAGATGTGCTGGCTCGACGAAGCCTACGCTTCGTCGAACAGTTCCTCGCCCTCGACCATGTACTCCTCGACGGCGTCGAGGTCAAGCGTGAGACCGAGGCCGGGTTCCTCCGGCACTTCCATACGACCGTCTTCGATGAGATTGTCCTCCTCGACCAAGTCCTCCCACCAATCGAGCTCGTAGGAGTGGTACTCGACGGCAAGCGAGTTCGGAATCGCCGCGGCGACCTGGGCCGAGGCCATCGTGCCGATCGGCGAGGAAACGTTGTGCATCGCGACGGGAACGTAGTAGAGGTCCGCGAGGTCGGCGACCTTGCGCGTCTCGCGCATTCCGCCGACGCGAGGCAGATCGGGCGCGATGATGTCGACCGACTGCTCCTCGAGCAGGCGGCGCTGGCCGTGGGTTCGGTAGACGTTCTCGCCGACGGTGACCGGCGTCGTGGTCGACTGGGTGACCTCGCGCTGGACGTCGTGGTTCTCCGGCGGGACGGGGTCTTCGAGCCACCAGACGTCGTAGGGTTCGAGCGCCTCGGCGAGCCGTTTCGCAGAGCCGGCGGAGAAAGACCAGTGGCAGTCGAATGCGACGTCGGCCCTGTCGCCGACGCGTTCGGTAACCGCCTCGACGATCGACACCTTGTGGTCGATCTCGGGGCCGCGCAGGTGACGGTTCGCGCGATCCTTCTCGTGGCCAGAGGGCACGTCGAGGTCGAACTTGATCGCGTCGTAACCGAGTTCCTCGACGACGCGTTCACCCTCGTCGGCGCAGGCGACGGGGTTTGCCTCGTCTTCGGTGTGGAGGTCACAGTAGATGCGGACCTCGTCGCGGTACTTCCCGCCGACGAGCTGGTAGGCGGGGACGTCGAGGATCTTGCCGGCGACGTCGTGCAGCGCAATCTCGATACCCGAGATGGCCGAGATGACCTTGCCAGAGATCGAACCCTCGCCGGACATCTTCTGGATGAGATGTTCGTACAGTCGGTCGATATCGAGCGGGTTTTCGCCGATCAGGAACGGGCACATTCGCTCGATGATCGCGTCGTCGCCGCCGCCCCAGTAGGATTCACCGGTGCCGACGAGGCCGGCGTCGGTGTAGACGCGCACGAGAATCCACGGGTAGTTTCCGTCGACCATCGTCGTCTGGATGTCCGTGATCTCAACGTCTCGCGGGCCGCGGTCTGCGGTTATATTCATCGTCTCCGACGACAGATCGCGCATCGTATACTCTGCGTTCGGGTCGCGTAGCGTCCGGTAGTTCGGCATACGAACGGAACATGCATCGCCCAGTATATGACGTTTGGCATGTCGACTGTCCCGTCGAGGCTGATAGAGGTCGTTGACGGCGATCAACGTCTAAACGCACGCGTGCTGTGTCGCGCGGACAAAAATATCGAACCAAACCGCAACGGGCGGCTTAGAACGAGTCGTAGACCGTCTTCTCGATGGTGTAGAAGTCGATTCCGGCGTCGCCCTGCTCGCGCCAGGTTTCGCTCGAGGATCGCTTGAAGCCGCCGAACGGAACGTGGAGTTCGAGGCCGGTCGTCTTATCGTTGACCTTCGCGACGCCCGCCTCGGCCTCGCGGACGAATCGCTCGGCCTCGGTGTGATCGTCGGTGACGATACTCGCCGAGAGGCCGTAGTCGACATCGTTGGCCGCCTCGAGTCCGTCCTCGAAGTTTTCGACTTCGATCACGGCGAGGACGGGACCGAAGACTTCCTCCTGAGCGATGCGGAAGTCGTTCTCGACGCCCGAAAAGACGGTCGGCTCGACGTAGTAGCCGTCACCGAACCGGTCGCCTTCGGGCTGTCCGCCGCCGGTTTCGAGGGTTGCGCCCTCGTCCTCGGCGATCTGGATGTAGTCGAGGGTGCCCTCGAGTTCGCTCTCGGTGACCTGTGGGCCCATATCGTACTCGTCGCCGGGGCCGATCTCGATGGATTCGGCCTGTGCGACGACGGCATCGACGAACTCGTCGTAGAGGTCCGTGTGGACGATTGCGCGTGAGCAGGCGGTACAGGCCTGGCCGGTGACGCCGAACGCGCCGTTGGCGACGATTTCGGCCGCCTCCTCGACGTCGGCGCTCTCGGAGACAACGGTTGGGTTCTTGCCACCGAGTTCGGTTTGGACGCGCTTGCCGTCGTTAGTGGCCTGATCGTAGACCATGTGACCGACTTCGCCGGAGCCGGTAAAGGAGACGGCGTCGACGTCCTCGTGGTTGATGATCGCATCGCCGACGCTGCTACCGGGACCGGTGACGATGTTCGCGACGCCGTCGGGAAGTCCCGCCTCGTCGAGCGCGTCGAAGAGTTCGACGGCGACGCCGGGGGCGACAGACGCCGGGTTGAGGACGACCGCGTTCCCGGTCGCGAGCGCGGGTGCGAGCTTCCAGGCGGGGATCGCGATGGGGTAGTTCCACGGCGTGATCAGCGCGGTGACGCCGACGGGCTCGTTACGCGTATAGAGATTGGTGCGTGCGCCGCTGGCGCTTTTGACAGAGCCGCCGAGGTCGCGGGCCTTCTCGGCGTAGTAGTAGAAGATGTCGATCGCGCGCTGGACCTCGCCGCCGGCTTCGGCGTGGGTCTTGCCCTCCTCGCGGGTGAGGAGGTCGGTGAGTTCGTCCTTTCGGTCGGCGAGGATCGAACCGGCCTCGCGCAGGATCGCGCCGCGTTCGGGTGCAGGCGTCGTTGCCCACTCGTCCTGGGCGGCCGCTGCAGCCTCGACTGCGGCGTTTGCGTCCGAAGCGTTCGACTGGGGATACTCCGCGACGGCCTCTGCGGGGGCCGCCGGATCGGTGGTTTCGAACGTTTCGCTCGTTTCCGAGGGACTCCACTCGCCGTTGACGTAGTTCTGATAGCGTTCGGTCACAGATGGCCTAACGTGATACGGGTATACGATTCTTGTGATTTCGGAGACGTTCCGCGAGCCCAACAGCTGTCGCCGAGCGTGCTGACGACCCGATCGATTCGTCCCGAACGCGTTTGCGAATGACCATCAAAGCTAAGGCACCGCGATGTATTGGTTCGACTGGCATGCGTTATTATCAGCTACGCGAGGAGGGAGAACCTCGTCTCGCGGTGGAAACGAACGATTCGCTATACGACTTGACTGCGGCACAGTCTCGAGTATGTACGCTCGAGGATCTTTTCTCTGCAGCCGAAATAACCGACCAGTCGATCGACGCCGTCACCGATCGCCTGCTCGAGGACGCACCCTCGATCTCGGACGACGTTCTGACGGACGGGAGCCTGTCGACACCGGTCTCCGGCGAGGTCTGGGCGGCGGGTGTCACCTACCGCATCAGCGAGGAGGCCCGGGAGGCCGAAAGCAGTATGCCGAACATGTACATCAACGTCTACGACAGCGACCGGCCCGAGCTGTTCTTCAAGTCCACGCCGGAGCGAACTGTCGGACCGGACGACGATGTCGGTATCCGCGGCGATTCCGAGTGGGACGTTCCCGAACCCGAACTCGGCGTCGTCCTCGCTCGCGGCGAGATCGTCGGCTACACCATCGGTAATGACGTGAGTAGTCGCTCGATCGAGGGCGAGAATCCGCTGTACCTGCCGCAGGCGAAGATCTACGACAAGTGCTGTTCGCTCGGACCGTGCGTTCGGTCCGCCGAGTCGGTCGAGGACCCACACGATCTCGAAATCTGGATGGAGATCAGCCGCGACGGCGAGGTAGTCTACGACGAGTCGACGAACACGGACAAACTGGTTCGGTCGGTCGAGGAACTGGTTGAGTGCTACGTGTCTCACAACGCCGTTCCCGACACCGCCGTCGTGCTGACTGGCACCTCGCTGGTCCCGGACGAGTCGTTCACTCTCAAAGAGGGCGACGAAGTCGATATCGGTATCGAGGGAATCGGTACCCTCTCGAACACCGTTGTCGAGGTCTGATTCGACGGTCTGTCCGATATCGAAGACGTTCTGCTAGGAAGATCGTTTTGTGGATCGATCCGGTTGCTGTAACGGTTTCTCAGTACAGTCACGAAACGGCTGCGGTGTACCGACACTGGCTAACAGCAGACCGATAGAGCAGGAACGGGGGGTGTCGTCACACTGCGGCGGTATGGTCGCCGTTTCGGGTCGACGGTGTCGACGTCCGTTCTTCGCTCGTCAGAAGGTCTGATCTCGAAAGCCGCAGCTGTTTCGTATGGCAGAACAACCTATATGTATATTCGGACGTATGGTCGCGTATGGCAGAACCGAACTATCCCGTGCGGACCGTCAGCAGGACGTTCGAAATCCTAGAGATCATCCAGGAACTCGACGGTGCGGGCGTTTCGGAGATCGCAGAACGAGTCGATATCGGAAAGAGCGCCGTCCACAACCACCTGACGACGCTGACGAACCGCGAATACGTCGACAAGAACGGCGACGAGTACCACATCGGACTCTCCTTTCTCGGACTCGGGGCGTACGCCCGGAACCGGACACCGATCTACGACACCGCCCAGTCGCAGGTCGAGGAACTCGCCGACGAGACCGGCGAACTGGTCAACCTCCTCGTCGAGAAAAACGGGAAGGGGATCTACCTCTACCAGGCGAAAGGCGACAACGCGGTCGAACTCGACACCCACGAGGGAAAGCGCGTCGGACTTCACTGCACCGGGCTCGGCAAGGCCATCCTCGCGTTCCGGCCGAAAGCGGAGATCGACGCCGTCCTCGACGAGCACGGACTACCAGCGGTCACCGCGAAGACGATCACCGACCGCGAGGAGTTCCACGCCGAACTCGAGGAGATCCGCGAGCAGCGCTACGCGGTCGACCGCGAGGAACGGCTCAACGGGCTGCGGTGTATCGCAGCGCCGATCACCGACGACTCGGATCGGGCCATCGCCGCCATCAGCGTCTCCTGTCCAGTCCACCGCGTCGGCGACGAGCGGTTCTACAACGAACTGCCGGAGAACGCACTCGGGACGGCGAACGTGATCGAACTGGAGTACAACTACTCCTGACGAACGTTGACCGGGTCATCTGCCCGTCCGTTCATCGTGATGCGATGGACGAGCGATACTCGGGAACGCCGCTGACGCCGACGTCGGAAATTCGAAAGAGCGCGCCCGCACCGTCGCCCTCGGTTGATCGGTCGGCACCGGTGAGCGCGGTCGTCACGTAGAGATCGCGGTACGCCGGTCCGCCGAAGGTGACCGACGAGACCTTGCGCGCGGGAACGTCGAACGCTGCGACCGGCGTCCCGTCGGGGTCGTACCGAACGACGCGGCCGCCGTTCCAGCGAGCGGACCACACGTAGCCGTCCGCATCGACCGTCATCCCGTCGGGAACGCCGTCCTCGGCCGGCGTCTCGACGAACGGTCGTTGGTTCGAGAGTTCGCCAGTGGCTCGATCGTAGTCGAACGCGTGGATGGTGCGCGTCTCGGATTCGGTGACGTAGAACGTCTCGCGATCCGGCGAGAACCCCATTCCGTTCGACACGTCGACGTCCTCGACGACGATCGTCGCCGTTCCATCCGGATCGAGCCGGTAGAGGTCGCCCAGTTCCTCGCCGGGCATCGTCCCGCAGAAGACCCGTCCGTCGGGATCGACGATGACGTCGTTGAACCGCGTTTCGGCCGCGAGTTCGACGACGACTGACGACGTTTTCGGTCCGGGAACCCACCGATGGACGCGCCCGTGGGTAAACAGGAGCAACGCGCCGTCGTCCTCGATCGTGAATCCGCCGAGCGGTGGTCCGTCGGTTTCGTACGCGAGTTCGTACTCGTCCTCGCCTGGATCATATCGATAGAGGTGTCCTGTCGGAATATCGACCCAGTACAACCGTTGCTCGTCGGGGTGCCACAGCGGCCCTTCGCCGATGTTGGCGTGTGTATCGACAACACGGTGGATCGTTGACATGGAAACCGATTCTAACCCGTCTTATTTCAATATAGCTACCGATTCGCCGTCTCTGAGACACGTCGAACGGCCGACGGATTCACTCTCGAAGAGAGATACTTGGCAGATTCAACCAATATCTCGTGTCAAATACTATTGTACACTCACCACAATTATAGTGAAACCAAGAAAATACTTGAGAGAGCAGTATCTGGACGTGGAATGTATATTCAACCACTAGATTATACAACAGAGCAGGAAGGAATGCGATTATCTCCGAACATAGGTTCGTATTAACAGCGATGGGTTCCTCATTGCCGTTACCCAGTGTGCGTTCAGTTCAAATACACCGGTTAACCGATTACAACGCTTTCCTCCCTCTCAAATATTATTTTATATATTTCGAGAACAGATAGATCTGAAACGGCAAGCAGTAATAGTATTGCAAAATTTGTTCATCTCTAAAGTGGAGATGATCGATAGTGGCAGTTTTGGATGGGGTAGACGAACTTCTGAACTAGCAGTATCCACGCGACTGATGACGTTTGGGCACGCGAGCGCGCGCTCAGGATTTATCCGTTCGATGGCTGTAGCAGGTTTCGCCGGATCCTTGTCGAATCAGCGGTCAGCACGCCGGTGAAGAGCCGGTATTGGAGACGAACGCACGCAATCTACCAGCCATGAACGACAGAAACGACGACCGGCGGATGGACGAGCGAGGGACCGACCGATCGGACGAACGCGGTGAACCTCGAGGCGAGGACCAGTGGCGTCGGGGCGATAGCCTCCCCCATCCAGACGACGTCTCTCGTCGGTCCGCCGACGAGACGAGCGAGCGGCGAGGGAAACGCGAGGAATCGACGTCGAGACCGCGACGATCCGAAGGTCAGCAACCCCAATCCGGGCCACCCGAGGGGAGACGAGACGTTGGAACCGGGATGGAACCCGGCCAAGAACGAGGACGATCCGAGCACGATCGACGCGGTAGCGGGCGGTCCGAGCAGCAGCGAAACAGTCGACCGCGACGCGAGGGCAGCGATCAGGGTCGACGCGACGACCAGCGCGACCGGCGAGACGGGTTCGAAACGAATCCGCGAGCCGAGGCGAACCTCCAGTACGGCGGTGAGGCTCGGCGGGAGGCACAGCGAGGGCACCGAGGAGAAACGGGGCCGAGAGGAGGGCGGGGAGGAACAGAGCAGAGAGGACGGCAGGGGGAAACAGAACCGAGCGGGCAACGGAGAGAAACCGAACGGCGAGGGCGACAAGAACGGCCAGCAGAAGGGGGGCGACGAGACAATCGGAGTAACCAGCGATCACGTGATGGGCGCGCTCGTGACGACCAGCGATCGCAGGAACAACGAGGTGGCAGGGATCGTCAGGCGGCCCACCAGCGAGGGCAGCGCCAGTCTTCACAGCGGGATCAGCAACAGCAGCGAGGTGGCGGTCGCCGGGACCAGCACGACACGCAGCAAGCAGATCGGGGCCGTTCCAGTCAGCGGGCAGAACGTCGTACCGACCAGCGCCGAGGCCGGCAGGAACGCGAGCAGCGACAGGGAAGTCAGTTCGAATCCGACGTGCCGCCGGAGGGAGACCTCCGGTACGGCGGTGAGGCTCGCCGGGACGAGCCATCGCGAACACGGTCCGATCGAACTGATCGTCGACAGGGCGAGCAACGACAGCGAAGTCAACACGGTCGGCAGGAACGACAACACGACCAACACGGTCAGCAGGAACGACAACAGGGCCAACACGGCCGGCAGGAACAAGCCCAACAACGAGGCCAGGGACAACCACGAGACACGGAACGTCGCGATCGGGGCCAGCCATCGCGAGATCGTGGCCGCGACCGATCCCAGGATCGACACCAGGGACAGCGCGGTCGGGGCGGTCAGCAGGACCGGCACCCACGTCGTGAACCTGCGAGTGAGCAAGGCAGCGGGCAGGATCGACGACTGCGTGATGAACCCGTAAGAGAACAGGGCAACAGACAGGCCCGACAACCACGTCGTGAACCTGCACCCGAGCAGGGACGAGACCGGAGCCAGCAGTCACGAGACGAGTATCAGCGAGAAGAGCGGGGCACCCGACAGCAGCAGGAGCAGGACCCACAGTATCAACAGGGACAGCCGTCATCCGGTCGCCACCAGCGCAGCCAGGGGTATTCGGACCACAACGATCAGGAGCTGCAGCGACAGCAGGGCGGAGACGAACGCAGCCAACAAGGGATGGAGCGATACGGAGAAGACCAACGGCGGGAGCAATCGAACCGCCACGACCGATCACAGCAGCGAGAACAGAATCAGGGCACGCGACGAGAGCGGCAGCAGGACCGACGCGAAACGACGCAGTACGATCGCCGCCGAGACGAACGGGGCACCGACTCCAGCGATCGAGATACCGATGCCCGAGATCAGTCCGGCGGCGGCCTGCAGTACCGACAGGAGGAGTGGCGGCCCGAACAGGGTCACTGGACCGACACTCCCCGATCGAACCAGGGGTCGCGCGACGACCGAAACCGAGGCTCAGAGCAGTCCCGAGACAGACAGCACGATCGGCCGCGCGACGAGCACGAGACGGGCGACCGTCAACGGAACGACGACATGAGTACTCGTCGGCACGTCCACGAGCGAGATCCGACCCCCGACCGGGATCGAGACGAGCACTAACTCCCTCGCGGGTCAGCCGCAGGATAGCACGAACAAGGATCGTCCTCGTTTTTCGTCTCCTGTTCGTGCCCACCATATGGGCGGGACATACGTACTCGCGATCGACGTGGCTCGAACGACGACGATCGAGGTCGGTGCACTCGGCAGAATCGAGTTTCCGAACGGCGCGTACGCGTACGTCGGCAGTGCGTTCGGACCCGGCGGTTTCGCTCGCGTCCAGCGACACCGCGAGCTTGCCCGCGGCGACCGCGAGACAAGCCACTGGCACATCGATTATCTGCTTGGCCACCCCGAGACGTCGGTTACGGACGCCGTCACGTTCCCCGATGCCGACCGCGAGTGCGAGTTGGCCGAGTCGCTGCCGGGCGAACCGGTTGCCGGCTTCGGGGCATCGGACTGTGACTGTTCGGCCCATTTGCTCGCCGCGTCGACGATCGAGACGATCCGCCAGGCGGCGCTCGACGCGGGCGGCGTTCGTGCAACCGGACGATCCGGCGGCGGTATCGGCGACTGAGCGCGCGATATCTCGAAACCAACGGTGACGCTGTTCGCTCGAAGCGTAGTTCGATCGGCCGCGAGTGACTCTTAATCAGCAGCCTGCTCCTCTGTCGACACCGCATCGGTCGGCGCCTCGCCGTGCTCGTCTTCGACGGCTACCCGCGCGGTACCGCTCGTCTCGTCGAAGACGAGGTGCGTGTGCGGATACGCGATCTCGACGTTCGCATCCTCAAGCCGATTCCAAACTTCCTCGTGAAGTATCGAGCGCATCATTCGCGGGAGATAGGGCCGCTCGACCCAGAAGTTGAGATCGATTCGGACGCCGTGGTCGGCAAACGACTCGATGAACGCCGTGGGCTGGGCAGGATACTTTGTCGTCCCCATCGAGATCCCCGGGCCGCCCTCGATGACGCCGTCGACCCCCACCAGTAACTGCCCGCCTCGACCGGTGAACGTCCGCGACACTCGGTCAGCCACGTTTGCAATCGCGAGGATCGTCATACTCGTGGCTCAACGACCAGTTGAAAGTCGACTGGGGCTGTACTGTACTGGTTCCCTCCGGCTGAGCCGGTGTAGAACGTAGTCCGAGCGAACAAACTTCGACTCCGAAAACGGCGCGATCGGTCGTTTGCGACTAGAGGCGCGTCAGTCGTCGCTCGCCGCGAAGTTGGTCGACTCGGCTTCGACCTCGGCACCGGGCGTGCCCGGCAGTTCGGCGCGAACGTCGTCGGAGCCCTGCTCGGTGATCGCCTCGTAGTAGGCCTCGGGCATGATCTTCACGAAGCAATCCAGCGCGCGCTCCCAGTTCTCGAGCAGCAGTTCGCCGCGGTCGGAGCCGGTGTAGGCGACGTGGTTCTCGACGAGTCGGCGGAGCATCTCCTCGTCTTTCTCCTCGAGCTCGTCGTGCAGCGTCACCATCCCGGTGTTCGCCTTCGCCTCGAACTCGTCGTCGGGGTCGTAGACGTAGGCGACGCCGCCGGACATGCCGGCTGCGAAGTTCTTCCCGGTCTCGCCGAGGACGGCGACGACGCCGCCGGTCATGTACTCACAGCCGTGGTCGCCGACACCTTCGACGACGGCCTTGGCGTTGGAGTTGCGGACGGCAAAGCGCTCGCCGGCGACGCCGTTGACGTAGAGCTGGCCGCCGGTCGCGCCGTAGAGTGCGACGTTGCCGATGGCGATGTTTTCGGTCGGATCGTAGTTCGCAGTCTCGGGCGTTCGGATCGCGATCTTGCCGCCGGAGAGTCCCTTTCCGACGTAGTCGTTCGCGCTGCCATCTAAGTGCAGCGAGACGCCGTTGGCGAGGAACGCGCCGAAGCTCTGTCCAGCGGTTCCTTCGAGGTCGACCGTGATCGTGTCCTCGGGGAGGCCGGGCTCGCCGTAGCGGCTGGTGATGCGGTTCGAGAGCATCGCGCCGACGGTTCGGTCGACGTTCGTCACGTCGGTCGCGAGCGAGACCGGTTCCTGGTCTTCGATCGCGTCGGCCGCGGCATCGATGAGCTCGCGGTCGAGTTGATCCTCGAGCTCGTGGTCTTGCTCGCGGATCTTGTGGCGGACGTCGCTGCCGGGGTCGGCAAGGAGCGCCGAGAGGTCGACGTTGCGGGCCTTCGGATGGTCGATATCCTCGCGTTGTTCGAGGACGTCGACGTGGCCGACCATCTCCTCGACCGTTTCGAAGCCGAGTTCGGCCATGATCTCGCGCAGCTCCTGGGCGATGAACGTCATGTAGTTGATGACGTGTTCGGGCTCGCCTGGGAAGCGGTTGCGGAGCTTCTCCTTTTGGGTCGCGACGCCGACCGGGCAGTTATTGGTCTGGCAAATTCGGGCCATGACGCAGCCGGAAGTCACCAGTGCGGCGGTGCCGAAGACGTACTCCTCGGCGCCAAGCAGGGCTGCAACGGCGACGTCGCGTCCGGTTTTCATCCCGCCGTCGGCGGAAACGCGGATGCGATCGCGCAGGCCGGTCTGACAGAGCATCTGGTTGGCCTCCGCCACGCCGAGCTCCCAGGGGAGGCCGGCGCTCTTGATCGAGGTGCGCGGCGAGGCACCCGTCCCGCCGGAGTGGCCCGAGATGTGGACCACGTCGGCGTTTGCCTTCGCGACGCCGGCGGCGATCGTGCCAATGCCGGCCTCGGAGACGAGCTTGACGTTGATGTCGGCGTCCTCGTTTGCGGCCTTCAGATCGAAGATCAGCTGTTTCAGGTCCTCGATCGAGTAGATGTCGTGTAGCGGCGGCGGCGAGATGAGACCGACGCCCGGCGTAGACTTGCGGACGTGGGCGATCATGTCGTTGACCTTTGAGCCGGGGAGGTGACCCCCTTCGCCGGGTTTCGACCCCTGGGCCATCTTGATCTGGATCTCGTCGGCGTTCGAGAGGTACGTCGAGGTAACGCCGAAGCGGCCCGAGGCGACCTGCTTGACGTTACACTCGCGCTGCGTGCCGAACCGCTCCGGCGGTTCGCCACCTTCGCCCGAGTTCGATTTCCCGCCGAGGCGGTTCATCGCGATCGAGTTGTTTTCGTGGGCCTCTGGCGAGATCGAGCCGAGGCTCATCGCGGCCGTCGAGAATCGTTCGACGATGTCCGTGATCGGCTCGACGTCTTCGACCGGGATCGACTCGCGGTCGGACTCGAACTCGAGCAGTCCGCGAAGCGTCTGAAGGTTCTCGTTCTGGTCGTTGATCTTCGCAGCGAACTCCTTGTAGCGCTCGTAGTCGTTCGAGCGGACCGACTGCTGGAGCGAGCCGACGGTGTCGGGGTTCCACTGGTGGTGGATACCGTTCGAGCGGTGTTCGAACTCGCCGTGTCGGTCGAGGTCAGCGTCGTCGTCGCCGAAGGCGGACGCGTGGCGCTCGCGGACGTCCTCCTCGATCTCGACGAGGCTGATCCCTTCGGTGCGGTTCTCGGTGCCCTCGAAGTACTCGGCGACGAGGTCGGAGTCGAGGCCGACGGCCTCGAAGATCTGGGCGCCCTGGTAGCTCTCGACGGTCGAGATACCCATTTTGGCCATGATCTTCAGCAGGCCGTCCTCGACCGCGCCGACGTAGGCGTCGATCGCGACCTCGGTGTCGGCACCGTCGGGTCCGGCGGTGACGTCCTCAATGGTCTGGTAGGCGAGGTACGGGTTGACCGCGCCGGCACCGTAGCCGACGAGCGTCGCGAAGTGGTGAACGGTGCGGGGGTCGGCGGATTCGACGACGAGGCCGACGTGGTTGCGAAGCCCGTTGCGGACGAGGTGGTGGTGGACGCCGCCGGTCGCGAGCAGGCTCGGGATCGCGGCGCGGTCCTCGTCGACGTTGCGGTCCGAGAGGACGATCACTTCGTGGCCCTCGTCGATGGCGTCGACGACGTCCGCGCGGACGCGTTCGATCGCGGCCTCGAGGTCGGCACCGAGTTCGTCGCCCGCGGGCTCGTAGGTGATGTCGATCGTCGCGGCCGTGATTCCGTTGGCCGAACAGTCACGGATCGACTCGAGTTCGGCGTCCGTGAGGATCGGCGAGTCGAGGACGAGCTGGCGGGCGTGGTCGGGCGATTCCGTGAGCAGATTCCGCTGGTAGCCAAGCCGGCTCTCCATCGAGGTGACCAGTTCCTCGCGGATGTAGTCCAGTGGCGGGTTCGTGACCTGTGCGAACAGCTGTTTGAAATACGAAAACAGCGGCCGGTTGAACTCGGTGAGAACCGAAAGCGGCGTATCATCACCCATCGAGCCGACGGGGTCTTTGCCCTTCTTGGTCATCGGCTCGATCATGTTCTCGAGCTCGTCGTGGGTGTAGCCGAAGGCGGCCTGCTGCTCTCGTAGGCCGTCGACTGACTGCTGTGGAGAGCTGTCGCCCGTCGAGCGGATGTCGTCGAGGTGGACCTGTTCCTGGTCGAGCCACTCGCCGTAGCGGTCGTCGGTGAGGTCTTCGAAGACCTCGTCGTCGGGGATGACCCGTCCCTCCTCGGGGTCGGCGAGGAAGAGTTGACCGGGCTGAAGGCGGCCGCGTTCCTCGATGTCCGCGGGGTCGGTTTCGAGCGCGCCGGCCTCGCTGGCCATAATCAACTGGTTGTCAGTCGTTACGTCGTACCGACACGGGCGCAGGCCGTTACGGTCTAGCACCGCACCGATTCGGTCGCCGTCGGTCGCCGCGACGAGTGCGGGGCCGTCCCACGGCTCGACGAGCGACGCGTGGAAGTCGTACCAGTCCTTGCGGTCTTCGTCCATCGCGTCGTCGCCGCGCCAGGCTTCGGGGACGAGCATCCGCAGGGCGTGTGCGAGGTCACGACCGTCCTGCATCAGCAGTTCGAGCGCGTTGTCGACGCTTGCCGTGTCGGACTGGTCGGGGTCGTCGATGATCGGTTTGACGGCGTCGAGGTCGTCCAGCACCTCGCTCTCGATGTCCGTCTCGCGGGCGCGCATCCAGTTGATGTTGCCCTGAATGGTGTTGAACTCGCCGTTGTGGATGATGTTCCGGTACGGATGGGCGAGGTGCCAGGCCCCGAGCGTGTTCGTCGAGAACCGCTCGTGGACCATCGCGAAGTTCGACGCGATGCGCTCGTCGGTGAGATCGGGGTAGTACGACGGGACCTGTACACCTTTGAGCAGGCCCTTGTAGACGACGGTCTTCGAATCGAGCGAGACGACGTAGAACCGATCGGAGCCGTCGACGTCGGCGCTTTCGACGTCGCTTTCGAGCGCGCGTCGAGCGACGTAGAGTCGTCGGTCGAACTCGTCCTCGGAGAGATCGCCCTCGGGAGCGACGACAGCTTGCCAGACGTCCGGCTCGGAGTCGACGGCCGTCTCGCCGAGGTCCGCGTTGTTCGTCGGCACGTCGCGCCACTCCAGCACCTCGAGCTCGTAGGTTTCGAAGACGTCTTCGGTTATCGAGACGAGTTCCTCGCGCGCATCGCCGTCTTGCGGGAGAAAGAGCGAACCGACGGCGTAGGTTTCAGGGAGGGAAACGTCGAGAACACTCTCGAAGAACGAATCAGGCGTCTGTAGCATAATACCGGCCCCGTCACCGGTGTCTTTCTCCGCCCCAGTCGTTCCGCGATGTTCGAGATTAGTGAGTAGTTCGAGTCCGTCAGCGACGACGTCGTGGGTCGTCTCCCCATCGAGATCCATAACGACGCCGACGCCGCAGTTCGACCGCGCGTCCGCGGGGTTTGCAAGCCCCTGCGACCGCTCGGTGGATGACACGCTATGTGGCTGTGGCATGTCCCCCACTACCGAGAACGGATATAAGAGACTACTCCATAATGTCTACCTGTATTATATACACATATAATCTCGTATAAGGTGTAAAATTCGGGCGGTAGCGGCCGTAATATCACGATCGATCAGGAACCCGCATGAAGATTCGGGATTAATTGTCTCGGTCGCTTATAACTGAACTGACGCGAGGAAAGTGTCAGAGGCACGTAGTGTCCACCGTTCGGTGAACACCACATTCGGGTTTCTCGCGGCAGGGGTAAGCCCTCTTGGGTTAAAGAGTTAGGTTCGGCTGCGTCAAACTCTCACAACCCGACTATATTGAATGAACAGGAATATTATTGCCAACAAACGTGTCAACGAACGCTCGCAGGTGGCGGTCGGGTACTAACAGAAATGTAGAACGGTCAAAAATACGCTTGGTAACAGAGTAACTGTCCGCGATCAGTACGATTTCGCGAAGTACGCGATCTCGTCTGCAGGGTCGCCACAGACGCCACACTCGTCGTGGTCGGGTTCGGGGACCTCGCCAGCCGTCTCTCCGCCCTCGTCTTCGAGCGGTTGCATGACGATCTCCGCGGCGATCTTCTCCTTGATGACCTCCTCGCAGGCCTCGTCGCCACACCACGCGGTCTTTACGTAGCCGCCGTGTTGACCGATCGTTCCGAGGATCTCCTCCGGACTGTACGCCTCGCGGACGTTCTCCTCGAGGTTCGTTTCTGCCGTCTCGTACAGTTTCTCGTAGATCGTCTCGAGGTGGGTGTCGACAGTCCCAGCGATGTCGTCGCGGTCCGCCACGTCCTCGGCGTTGTCGGGCCGGTGGACGAGCGTGACCTCCTCGTCGTCGACCTCGTGAGGGCCGATCTCGAGTCGCAGCGGCACGCCGTTGAGTTCGTGTTCGTTGAACTTGAAGCCGGGATTGCGCTCGTCGCGGTCGTCGAGTTCGACGCGGACGCCGGCGTCCTCGAGCTCAGTCGCGATTCCCTCGGCGTACTCGAGAACGTCTTCTTTGGTGTCTTCCTGCCAGATCGGAACAATGGCGACCTGCGTCGGCGCGACCGTCGGCGGGAGCACGAGCCCCTGGTCGTCCGAGTGGGTCATGATGAGCGCGCCGATCGCGCGCCAGGAGAGCCCCCACGAGGTCGTGTAGGCCGTCTTCTCGTCTTCGTCCTCGTCGGCAAACGTGATGTCGAACGCCTCGGCGAAGCTCTGCCCGAGATTGTGACTCGTCGCACCCTGAACCGACTTGCCGTCGGGCATCAGCGCCTCGACCGTGGTGGTGGTGTCCGCACCGGGGAACTTGTCGTGTTCGGGCTTTTTCCCGCGAAGCACCGGAATCGCGAGGACGTCCTCGTAGACGCGCTCGTACTGATCGAGGCGCGTCCAGACCTCCTCCCACGCGCCTTCGTTACTCGCGTGGGCGGTGTGGCCCTCCTGCCACATGAACTCCTTCGTCCGGAAGAACGGCTTGGTCTCGGTGGCCTCCCACCGGACGACGGAACACCACTGATTCAGCCGAAGCGGGAGATCACGGTGGCTGCGCGTCCAGTCGGCCATGAACGGCGCGATGATCGACTCGCTTGTCGGTCGCACGGCGAGGCGCTCTTCCAGTTCGTCGTGGCCGCCGTGGGTCACCCACGCGACCTCGGGATCGAACCCTTCGACGATGTCCTTCTCGCGTTCGAGGAAGCTCTCGGGGATGAACATCGGGAAGTAGACGTTGTCGACCCCGGTGTCTTTGAACCAGCCGTCGAGGGCGTCCTGAATGCGCTCCCAGAGGGCGTAGCCCCGCGGCTTGGTGACGATGAAGCCGCCCATCGGCGCGTAGTCAGCGAGATTCGCCTTCTGGACGACTTCGGCGTACCACTCGCCGGGCTTGTGCGATTTCGACTCGGTGATGCCGAGTTCCTGACTCTCCGAACTCATTAGTTCGACATGCAGGTAGCGCGGTCTTAAACCATGCGAAGGTCGCGTCCGAAAACTGCTGAAACGAAACGGTGGCGGTCAACTCCCGTCGTCTCTTCGTCTACGTCGGTCCGTTCCAATGGAGGAGTCGGTGGGGTTGCCGTCGACTTCGCTGTCGGTCTCGACCGGTGCCGTGCCGTCAGGCTGTGTCATCAGTTACCGCTTCGACGGAATCGAGACGTCCCACTCGAGGTCGTGAGCCACGAACTCGGCTTCGTCCAGCGGCTCGCCCCCTTCGAACGCGAACTCGCCCACGACGATTTTACCCTCGAGCACGCCGGGCAACCAGAGTCGGTCGTCCTCCCACATCTGGTCGTAGGGAACCTCGTCGACGCCGAACCACTCCGGCCGGGCTTCCGACGAGGACCTGGGCTCGCCCTCGAACGACTCGGTTCGAAAGACGTGACAGACCGTGTGCGTCTCGCCGTCGAGCAGAAAGGTGAGTTCGCCCGCCGCTTCGAGGGCGGCCGGCTCGATTTCGAGGCCGACCTCCTCGCGCGTCTCCCGGACGGCACACTCCCGGGGCGTCTCGTCGCCCTCGAGTTTGCCGCCGGGACCGTTGTACCAGCCCTCGCCGAGCCCGCGCCGCTTTTCGATCAGGAGGACTTCGGTGGGCTCGGTCCCGTCCGGCTCGCCAGTCTCGGCTCGGCGCATCGGAAAGCACAGCGTCGCCTCGATCATACGCGATGTGTGGTCGAGTCGACCTAAAGCGTCCGCGATTTCCCAACGGGTTATTGGATCAGCGACAACAGTCCTTATATCGTTCGCACAGTACTGTACGGTATGGAAGACATTTTCGTCGCACGAGTCATGACCAGCTCGCTGCAGACGGTCCGACCGGACACGCTCGTCGAAGACGCCGGCCAGCAGATGCTCGATAACGACGTCGGCTCGGTGATCGTCACCGACGAGGACGGACAGCTCGAAGGTATCCTGACGACGACGGACTTCGTCAACATCGTGGCACAAAGCTATCCGAAAGCCGAGACGGCGGTTTCGCGGTACATGAGCACGGACGTCGTGACCGTTGCCGCCCAGGATAGCATCCGGGACGTCGCCGACGTGATGGTCGAACACGGGTTCAAACACGTCCCGGTCGTCGACGAGACCGCGGGCGTGATCGGCATCATCACGACGAGCGATCTGGCGGCGTATCTCTCGCGGACGCAACTTCCGAGCCCGGACGAGTAGGACCGACACCGGGCGTGATCACGCGCCGTTCTCGTCCCCGTCAGGCGTCCGATCAGCGTCGGCCTCGGTCATCCAGCGCACCGTCTCGTCGAGGCAATCGCGCAACTCGACGGCCTCGGCGGGCGTCAGTTCCACGTCGGCGTGTCCCGTCCCGTGGTCGCCCGCCATCGCGTCGATGCTCACCACGATTCGATCACCCTCGTTCGTCTCCAGCCGCACCGAGACGTCGGCTCGGTCCGGATAGTCCCGCGGCGGTCCGATCTCGAGGTCCGTCTCGCCGCGCGTCACGCCCACCCGCACTCGCTCGGAGTGTGCGAGATCGAACGAGTCCGTCGGGTCGTCCGCGGGCGGCGATCGCTCGTCGGTCTCGGTATCGCGTGGCATACGGGACGGTTGACCGTCGGTGCCCGTGGCTGTATGGCCGATTCTCAGGGCCGCGTGCAGCGATCCGGTTCGGACACCACGAACGTCCCCGTTCATTCACACCTACCTCGGCTGACTTGGGACGCGGGTGGGAATGAACGGGACTGCCGGTGTCGCTCTCATATGAGTGCTGTCGTGATGAACGCCACCGGTCATGGGCCACGCGCCGCAACCGTCTCCCGACGATGACCAACCGACCGCCCTCCCCCTCCGCCCCTTCCCCGCCGATAGCCGCGTCCTCGCTCGACGGCAACGCAGACGACGGCCTCGTCGTCACGACAACCCAACTCGCCGCGAGCATCAGGGAGTCGTTCGACTGCGCCGTCGACGAGAACACCTTAGAAGAGATCCTCCTCGAACTCGATCAGGCCGACTACGTCGAGTGGGTGTCGATCACGCGCGAGGGCACGTACGTCTGGGACCTGAGCGACTCGCCGGAGAAAATCGCCGACACGATCGCCGCGGCCGTCGCCGAGCGAATCCGCTCGTGGGTCTGAGCGGCCATCGTAACTGCCGTCGAGTTCAGACGTCCTGGTCCGGTAACGGACGGCGAGTGACGATCCGCTCGCAGTCGGGACACCGGTAGGCGAGCCAGGAGTCGTCACGGAACTCGTGAACGTGGAGGACCCAGTCCCCGGTCGTCGGACTCGTGTGGCCACAGTCCGGGCAGAACAACCGGTTTTTCATCGCCTTCGGGTGCTCGCTCGGCGAGCAGCAGGGTTCTGCTGACATGAGTGTATCGTTCTCGTGAAGGTATAAAAGTGGCAGCTATAACCACATATATCACCTAATATGTATTTGTCTATGACTAAGGCCATACATCGGTGTCGTGAATCGATTCGAAACTCACTGTCCGTTCCGAACACATCTCGCTCATCGACGGAGCACGGCGATTCAGTCGAATTCGACGGCGGACGAGTCGGGTGACCAGTGCTTTCTTAGTGTGACAATTCAAGGTCACGAGTATCATGAGTCAGGCGACGCTGTCGGATCGGCCGTACGCGAACTCGAATCTCTTCTCCGGGCACTATCTCGACGAGCGCGTCCAAGAACGCGAGGAGTGGGACTGTGACGAGGCCGCGGCGGCGGTGCTGGACGAATTGCAGTCGCTGTACGATCTCGAATCGGGGCTGGTCGACGGCTACAAGGAAGACGCGCTGGTCGACAACTGGATCGACGAGGTGCTCGACGCGCTGGGGTTCGGGACGAACGTCGAGACGACGCTGCCGGATGGCGGCGGCTACGTCGACGCGTTGCTCTTCGAGGACGCCGACTCGCGTCGCGACGCCGCGGAGGTCTATCTGCGAACCGAGGAGACGAGCGACCTGTTCGACCGCGGCATCGGGCTGGTCGAGGCGAAGCAGTGGGACGCCGACTTCACGACTCGCTTTAGCGAACAGCGGCCGTACCGAAACGCCTCCCACCAGATCAAACACTACCTCGAGCGGACGCCGGAGGACATTCAGTGGGGCGTTCTCACGAACGGCCGCAAGTGGCGACTCTACGGGACCAAAGAGTACGAGACCCAGACCTACTACGAGGTCGACCTGCCGGAACTGCTCGAACGCGGCGACCTGGAGGCGTTCAAGTACTTCTACCTCTTCTTCCGGCCCGAGGCGTTCGTGGAGCGGTCGGGCGCGACGTTTCTCGAGTCGGTCCGATCGGAGAGCGAGACGGTCGCCCAGGAGTTGGGGGAGGACCTGCAGGACAACGTCTTCACCGCGTTGCGGGTGCTCGGACGCGGCTTCGCCGAGACGAACGACCTCGAGATCGAGCCGGACGACGACGAGGAACTCGCGGCGCTGAAAGAGCAGTCGCTGGTCCTGTTGTACCGGTTGATGTTCGTCCTCTACGCCGAGTCGCGGGGGTTGATCCACCCGGAGGGCGGCGACGCCGTCGCGGAGTACGAGGAGAACTTCAGCCTGAACGAACTCCGGCTCGAGATCCACGAGGAGATCGGCGAGGTCGACGACGGCTTCGAGGTATACAGCGAGCACTCGACGACGATGTGGAGTCGGTTGGAGGACCTGTTTCGGCTGGTCGACGAGGGCGAGGAGTCGCTGGGGATTCCGCCGTACAACGGCGGGCTGTTCAATCGCGACGAGCACGAGTTCCTGACGAGCCACGAGGTGAGCAATCGGCACGTGGCGGAGGTCATCTACCGGATTTCGACGACCGAAAACGACGAGGGGCGGTACGTGCTGGCCGACTACGCGGACCTCGATACGCGCCACCTGGGCAGCGTCTACGAGGGACTGTTGGAACACCAGTTCCGGATCGCGCCCGAGGCGTACGCCGCGGTCTCGGCGGACGGCGGGCAGGTCTGGGAACCCGCAACCGAGGTGTCGGTCGCGGATGCGGTCGAGACGGTCGAAGAGGGCGGGCTCTACGTCGTCAACGACGAGGGCGAGCGCAAGGCCACGGGGGCCTACTACACGCCGGACTACGTGGTGACCTACATCGTCGAGGAGACGGTGGACCCGTTGATCGACGAGATTCGGGCCGATCTCAGATCGCAGGGGTTCGAGCCGGGAACCCACGAGTACCTCGGGGCCTTCTACCGTCGCGTGCTGGATCTGACGGTGCTCGATCCGGCGATGGGCAGCGGACACTTCCTGACGCGGGCGACGGAGTACCTCGCCCAGCAGGTGATGGAGGAGGTGCGCGAGATCGAGGAGGCGACGGCGTTCGACGAGCAGCGGGTGCGCCGGGACGTCGCCAAGGAGTGCATCTACGGCGTCGACCTGAACGGGATGGCGGTCGAACTCGCGAAGCTCTCGATGTGGCTCGAGACGCTGGCGGCCGACCAGCCGCTCGCGTTCCTCGATCACCACCTGAAGGCGGGCAACTCGCTCGTCGGCTCGGACGTGACGGCGGTGCTGTCGAACGGTGTGGACGCGGAGGACGACGGCGGGCAGCTAACGCTGCAGCAGTCGTTTGCTCGTGTTCGCGAGCGGACGCTCGATCACGTCATGGATCGAGTGCAGGAGTTGCTCGAGATCGACAACGAGACGTTAGAGGACGTCAAGTCGATGGAGGAGCTGTACGACGAGGTCCGAAGCGATCCGTTCTACCAGCGGCTGTTCGAGTTGACGAACGTCCACACGGCCGAGCGGTTCGATCTGGACGTGCCCGACGGGGCCTACGAGCGGATGGCGGGT
The DNA here is from genome assembly GCA_046614585.1 of Natrialbaceae archaeon A-arb3/5. Taxonomy (GTDB): domain Archaea; phylum Halobacteriota; class Halobacteria; order Halobacteriales; family Natrialbaceae; genus JBKKHI01. The sequence goes on from JBKKHI010000020.1 coordinate 23,099, forward strand.
GCGATCGACGACAAGGACGAGTGGGCAGCGGTGCGCGAGGAGGGCTGGTTCCAATCGGCGCAGGCGATGGCTGGTGATGAGGCGTTTTTCCACTGGGAGTTGGAGTATCCGGAGGTGTTCTTTGATCAGGATGGGGAGAAGCGCGAGGATGCTGGGTTTGATGCGGTGATTGGAAACCCACCGTATGTAAAATTCCGAAATATCAGAGGATCTAACCCCAAGTTAGTCGAATATGCTAAATCACAATATCACACTTCAACAGGCCGGTTTGATCTATATGCTCTTTTTGTAGAGAAGAGTGTGGCATTGTCTATCCAGTCAAACGTGGGATATATCCTACCAAACAGGTTTTTCGAATCCCAAGCAGGGAGAGGAATTCGGAAACTGCTACAAACGGAGAAAAATCTCCGAAAAATAATTGACTTTGGACAATACCAGGTGTTCGATAGTGCAATTGCCTACACATGTCTGCTATTTTTAGGAGCGAGTGATTCAGTCCACTACTCCGAAGTTTCCGACCACAACCTCACGAAGGAATTATTGAATGAGCTTGCTTTCAGCGAAATTCCCATTGATGAGCTTGACGACGGTGGGTGGGTCCTATCTGGGCCGATGGAGCGGCAGGTGATGGGGAAAATGCAAGAGAATGGTGTCAAACTTGGAAATTTATCTGAATACATCTCTGATGGTATCCATTCTGGTGATAACAAGGTAATGATTGCCAAAGTTGAGCAGTGGGGTGAGGAGTACCATACTGTCCGATCTAGAGTAAATGACCGTCAGTACCAGGTTGAATCGGATATCGCCCGTCCGATTCTCAGTGGTAACGGAATTAACAGATATGGTACGACTGAGACAGATTTTGCAGTTATTTATCCGTATCAAACGGATTCGAAGGAGACGACAGTAATCCCAGAGACGGAATTGTCAGAAGAGTACACACAGAGTTATCAGTATCTATCCGATTTTCGAGAGCGATTAGAGAACCGGGGTTCGGAGGGTATGGATTATCATACGTGGTATTCGCTATGGCGACCTCGTGAGAAGAGACTCTGGGAAAGTGAAAAGTTGTTCGCACCTAAGATATGCCAAAAGCCAGAATTTACAATTGACGACAAAGGCGGAGTATATATAAAAGATTCCGTATATGGGATTGTCCCAGAGAACAATACGAAATACGTTCGTTCCTTGCTCGTGGCTACTCTCAACAGCACACCTGCATGGTTTTATATTTATCTCACTGCACTTGTCCAGGAGGGGGACTTTCGACAAACTTCAGCGTCGTTTCTTTCGTCAATACCGATTCCAGAACAAGAGCCGAAAGGTGAGATAAAACCTCAGATATTCCGCGAACTTACCGAAGAATATATCGACACAGGTGAAAAGCCCGAAGTGGAGTCTCAAACGGCATTCTTATCATTTTTGGGTCGGCTAATGCTGGAACTACATCACGACCGAGATGAGTTGAATATCAATCTTCTTGATTATATCCAGCCGTACTCTGATGGCCCCCTCCTCACGGACATTGGAATCTACCAACCCCCAGAAGGCGTTCATGAAACCATCCTCACCGACACCGCCGAGGACCGCGAGAACCTCCGCGTCGGCACCGTCGAGGTCGAACGCGAGTCCTCGACCAGCCTCGAGATCAGACTCACTGCGCGGTACAAACCCGAGAACGAAGACGAGTTCGAGACTGACCGCTGGGGGTACACCGAAACCGACTTCGAACCCGCACTCCGGATTTCGGACCTCACCGAGACCGAAGCCGACCTGATCGAGGCGTTCGTCCCCGTCGCCGTCGACGAGGCCGGCGGCTTCGCGGACTTCCGCGAAACCGCGACCAAGACCAACTCGCTCGTGGATCGCCTGCGGAAGCTCACCCTCCCCGCCGTCGCAGACGTCGAAGACGGCCTCGAAAGCTACCTCGAGACCAAATCGCGTGCCGAGGAACTCGAGGCAAAGATCGAGAAAACTGACGCGTTGATCGACCAGATCGTGTACGAACTGTACGGGCTGACCGACGAGGAGATTGAGATCGTCGAGGAAGCCGTCGGAGAGTAGTAGTCCCGCGAGCGACCGGCGGGAGCGAGCGGCTCTTTTTGGTCTCTCGCTGAACGAAGTGAAGCGACGGTCAGCGAGAGCGAAGCTCTCGCCAGACAGATTTTTTGCGTGAGCGGTGAGCGAAGCGCGGTTCGGAACGAACGCGGTTCGGAACGAGTACGCGGTTCGGAACGAACGGAGTGAGTGAGAACCGCGGATAGTGAGCGGTGAACGAAGTGAGCCGTGAACGAGCGAAGTGAGTGAGAACCGTGAATGCGAGCGGGGAGGGACGACCCGCGAGCAAGCGAAGTGAGTGAGAACCGCGAATGCGAGCGGCGAAGCCGTGAGAGAAGCGAACCCGAGCGGAAAAAGGTGGGACTGAGATCGTGTACGAACTGTACGGGCTGACCGACGAGGAGATCGAGATCGTGGAAGCGGCCGTCGAGGGATAGCACCGGTCCCGAGCGTGTCATAGAATCCAACTCATAGCTTGAGCATCTCACGTCCCGGATCGTGTCCTCGCTCGTAGTTGGTGATTG
>JBKKHI010000021.1:0-22969 GCA_046614585.1 Natrialbaceae archaeon A-arb3/5
ATCACCAACTACGAGCGAGGACACGATCCGGGACGTGAGATGCTCAAGCTATGAGTTGGATTCTATGACACGCTCGGATATGTTCGGGAAGACTACAAGGAGCTAGACCCTGAGAAGCCAGATCCTCGTGAGACCCCACCAGAGCGAAAGCCAATTTACCATACTATCTCCCGAGAGAAGTTTGTTAGAATAGAAACTGCAAAAAGTGCTCTCGCCAAAGTTAAAAACCAAATCAAAAAAGAAGAAATTCAAGGTCTAACTCATGCAACTGTTTCTAGTCGTGTGAACGGGCATCATGAAGAAAAAGTTGTTAAGGTCACATACAATGAAGCTAGAGCAAAGAAAGATGATTTAACCCCTGATGATGTCGAAGATATCCTCCCAGATACACTAAGTGGGGCAGTTGGTTCAAATGAATATGACTTTGAGGAGACAATCGAAGAAATACCAACAGTTATAGAAACTGACAATATTACCCCCCACGGTTGTGACAATCCCAACCATGAGTGTGAAGACGATCCCTCTCGAGAACATTATGATGACTACTACGGGTTGGACAATCGAATTGCGCCAGGGAGTGGTATCTCACGAGAAGATCGAACACAACCAGCAACTTCCGCTTTTCGTGTGTATTCATTTGATGAAGGTGAATATTACCTGTGTATGGCAGGTCACTCTACTATGGATCCTGACGAAAGGAATGCGGATACGGAGTCTTCCGATATTATTGGCAGGCCAGTTTTCCAACCAAACGATCCATTTTCAGCAGGTGAAGTTAATGACGTACAGTATTTCGAACTTGGCGATAACGATTATATTAATTATGTTGATGTTGCAACCGTAGAAATCACCCGATCTGACCACGATATGCCTGACTATCGGCTTGCTGACGGTGATGGTGGATATGATGAGCTCATGCCGGGAGCCGCTAGTATAGATCTAATTGAAGATCTCGAGGAAGACGGTTCCAAAGTGTGTAGACAAGGTACTCGTACTGGACGATGTGAGAGTGAAATAATTGGTTTCGATACTTCACTGTCTGAACAGGCATATTTTGAAACCAGCGATGACAAAGCAGATCGTGGTGATTCAGGCGGGCCATATTTTGTTGAAAATCCTGAACAATCCGGACAAAAGCTTGCTCTTGGGATTCACTACGGTGGGGACGATATCGGTATCGGATACGCAGCTCCTGCAGTGGAAGAATTACTCGATGTTACAGTAACCTGAACGTGTTTTAATTTTAGACGGCACAACATCTACTCCACCTAGGTCGGACGTAGAACCATGATCGGCAAGTACAGGCGGTGCAGTTACTGTTGCTGTCGAGTCACAAGCATTGCACCCGCGAGCGACCATCGGGAGCGAGCGGCTTTTTAGCGTAGATTTTTGGAGGAGTGGTGAGCGAGCCCTGCGAGCGAACCCGACGAGAAAAAGGTACTTCTGCACGTGTAGTGAACGGATGAATCACTGGTTTCGGCGTGAAACAAACGAGGTCGTCTTGTTGGACTAATCCTTTACATCTTGCACGCCATTTGTGCCAAGTCCCATATAACTCAAGACCGACTACGATACGTGTATCCCTGATTAACTGGACAGTGGCTACGACTTCGTGAATGGAATCACAGTATGCATGACAACTGATATCGCGGACAAAATCCAGAAGGCTGGGACAACGCTACAGCGCGCGAAGCAGATTCACGACAACCAATCAATATCCCCGTTCTGACAAAAGCGGACTATTCACTTGTGAGCAGGGGTACGCGAGATCACTCAGTCCGGAAAGTGGGCGCTGTCGGACCTATGCATTATTCCCTATCTTCGCAACACGTCCGCTTCGATTTTTGTATATCGTGATGTGGTTTACTCGAGGAGGGCCGCGATCGTCTCGAACGCACCCGCCTCGATCGAGTCAGCTAACTGATCCACGTCCACCTCGTCGGGGACGTGACGGGGATACTTTCGGCGGAAATATCCCAGGGCGTTCTCGAGGTCACGCCGGAGGAATGTGTCGGCGTTTTCGTGATCGGTTGGGATCGACTGCGGCCAGTCGAAAATCGTGATCCCGTCCTCGCTGACGAAGACGTTGTACTCGCTCATGTCCGCGTGGACGTAGCCGTGTTCGTACGCGCGCGCGATTTCGGCGAGCAACAGATCGAGGACGCCGAGTACTTGATCGTCCTCGAGCTTTGTCCGTGACAGTTCGACGCCGTCCATCTTTTCCATGACGATCGCGTGACGGTTCTGGTCGATCGGCTGGGGAACGGAGACGTCGGGGTACAGCTCCTCCAGAATCGAATGTTCTCGCTCGGCCGCCTTCCGCGCCGTATACATCCAGGAGACGTGGTCGTTGTCCGACGTGTAATCTCGCTCTTTATGGACCTCCCGGAAGTTCGTATACCCCTCCCGGTGGTACTTCAGCGCGTGTGGCTTGTAGGATTTGACCTCGTAGACGTCGCTTTCCTTGCCGACGCCGAGTGGCGAGCCGAACTCGGAAATCGTCTCTCGCTCGACGAGCGCGCGCAACGCGAGGGCGTCGTAGCCCTCGAACTGGAGGGTATACCCCTCGTACTGGATCGTCTTCTTTTCGACCAGCCCTCGTTTGAGACACCGTTCGAGGCGATAGTCGACTTCCTCTTCGGTCAGGTTCGAGAACTCGGGGAGTTTCTCGCGTTGAACCCACTCCGAGAACCGCATTCCCTGCTCGACGCCCGAGAGGAGATAGAAGTCCGCTTTTTCGAGTTCCGGAAGGAGTCCGGCAACGTTCCGCACCATGACACGGGGTAGCCGGCCGGTACGTAAAAACGTCGTGTGAGAGGACTACTCTATGTTCGCCGTCTCCGGGAGAACGACAGTTCGATGCGACGAGTCAGGGGTAACGAGAAACATCTCAGTAGCTTCGATATCAGATAAACCAGTAATCGATATACGAAATGGCGAAGCGACGTTGTCGCTGCAAAAGCAGACTCCGGGCAATCGAACTCGCCTTCGGCGCGGTATTTCGAGTGGCCGCGAGAACACACTACCAGCGAAATCGCCTCGAAGTTCGGGTTTCCCACGTGACGTCCACACCGCATCTCCAGACCCAGCACCTCACACGTATATTCTACCCATCGCAGTGATGTGGTGAAATGGCTGAGTCAGATTCGGGCGCGCCGTCGGTGATCGGACAGAGACGTGACTGCCGCCGACAGCCGAACTATACCGGGATCTGCAGCGTGATCGACGTTCCGTCGCTCGTCTCGAACGAGATCGATGCGTCGATCATCTCGACGGCCCAGTAGACGATCCATAGCCCGATCCCGCTCCCGTGTTCGAGCGGGGTTTCCTCGCCGCGATGAAGGACGTCGATCTCGGTCGCCGGAATACCCGGACCGTCGTCCTCAACCGTGAGGTCAACCAAGTCGTCTCTGCGCACGATCGAGACCGTAATCGACGGCTCCTCGTCGTTGTGGACGATCGCGTTTTCGATCAGGTTCGTGATCGCCAACTCGATCGCGGGGTTCGTTTCGACGACCGGGTCGCCGTCGACGGCGACGGTGAACGATGCGGCCGGGTATTTTGCGCGATATCGATCGACAATGGTGTCGACGGTCGACTCGAGATCGACTGGCTCCGCCGTCCGATCACGACGGACGAGTTGTTCGATCCACCGAGCCTTCGCGCTGGTTTCGACGAGTTCGTCGCTGACATCGACGATCTCTGCGGCCATCTCGGCTGCTTTCCCGTCCGTCGCGTTCTCGATGGTCCGGCCGTAGCCCCGAAGCAGGGTTGCGTCGTTCCGGATGTTGTGTCGAAGCGTTCGGGTAAGCACCTGCCGCAAGAGATCGAGTTCCTGCTCACGCTCCTGGAGGGTTCGCTCTCGCTCCTTGAGGTCAGAAACGTCCTGAAAAACGAGCAGTGACCCGATCCGAGTTCCTGCGTCGTTTCGGATCGGAGAGGCGATGAGATCGAAGAACCGATCCTCGCCGGAGTTCGGATCGGGAAGCGAGAGTTCGGAGTGACCATCGTCGGTTAATCGGTCGACGACCTCGGGAAACGGTTCGAAAAACTCCGCGACGGGACGACCCGTGTACGACTGCTCCGCGCCGACGAGCTGGCGTGCGGCTGCATTGTAATCGACGATTCGATCGTTCGAATCGAGCGTGAGGACGGCGTTTTCCATCTCGTCGAGCGCGCGCTTGCGTCCGATCGGAACCAGGTCGAGGAAATCGAGGCGGAACAGGGCCCAGGCGAGGATGAACACGGAGAGTGCAAGTCCCGCCGGAGTCACGTCGTACCGGATCGTCTCGACGGTTTGAAACGCGACGTTCGCAACGACAGGGGGAATGATGCTGGCTAACAGTGTGAGGTTCTGCTTGCGACGGAGTCCACTCGTCGCGATCGCTCCCCCAACGAGCAGAACGATGATGATGCTGATAAGCAGGTAGTTGTAGACGGTATGGATGGCGTGTGCCGGACCAAACTGCCACCCGTCGATGGACTGGAACGTCGACTCCGCCCACATCAGCCCGTGTATCGGATCGGTCCAGGCGATGGCCTGTGCGACGATCACCGGAATGAGCAGGACTGCAATGACCTTTGGCGTCGGGTCGGCGAGCTGTGCGTACTCGAGTCCGATCAGGAGCCAGCCGAGGATCGCGAGGTAGACCGCCAAGTGACGAGCGTTGGCTGCGGCCAATCCGACCTCGTAGCTCGGAACGGAGTAGAGAAACGCGAGCGAAAAACACCACAGCGAGTAGCCGCCGATCACGAAAAACGTGCCGCGATACCCTGCCTTCGATCGATGCTCATAGACGAAGGGGACGAGCACCAACGGCAGAACGGCACAGAGGAGATACGAAACAAAAACGAATTCAGTAGCCACGGCTAGTTCTGCGCTAGTTTCGTTGGTGTCGGTGAAAATATGTTTTGGCTAGATGAACGCACCAACAGAGCGACGGAAGCGTATAAATCTATAACTCGTTTGGGCCGGACTGCTCGAGTATGTCCGAGGTCACAGACGAATCCTGGCGCGTCATACGGGACGAACCCCGAAATGGGGCGACACAGATGGCACTCGAGGAGATCGCCGCGGAAACGGCGCTCACCGAGGACCTGCGGACGGTTCGGGTGTACTCCTGGGAGCCGAGCACGCTCTCGCTCGGCTATCGGCAGAACCCAGAGACGGTCGACTGGGAGTTCTGTGAGCGGGCGGGGATCGACGTTACGCGCCGACAGACCGGCGGCGGCGGGATCTACCACGACCGGTACGCTGACATCTCTTATACGATCGTCGCACCAGCCGCGGAGGTTCCCGGGGATCTGATGGACTGCTATGCCCTCTTCTGTGAGCCGATTCTGGACGCCTTCGAGCGAATGGGCGTCGAGGCTGATTTCGCCGCGACGGAGCAGTCGGCCATCTACAACCCCTCCTGCTATCTTCGAGACATCAACCCGGCTCACGACATCGTCGCTCCCGTGAGCGCGGGCGAAAACGCAAAGAAGATCAGCGGCAACGCCCAGTACCGCCAACGCGACGTCGTCATCCAGCACGGCTCGTTGAGCTTCGACCTCGAACCGCACCGCCACGTCGACGTCTTCGCGGGCGAGGTCGAACCCGAGACGTTCACCGATCGCGTGACCAGTATCCGCGAGCAGGCAGGCCTCGACCGAGAAACAACGGTCGAAACGGTCGGAAACGCGCTTCGCGACTGGTGCGACGGCGAGGACGGAGCGTGGACGGCGGCCGAACTCGAGGCCGCGAGCGAACTCGCCGACCGGAAGTACGGTGCGGACTCGTGGATTCGAAACCGTGAGACGCTCGAGGCCGGGCAGTGATCGAGGGGATCTTCATCCACTGTCCGATGGCCATTTCGATGCAGGTCAAACGGAAACCGATTAGATAACGCCCATCTCGTCCAGACGCTCGGGGAGATACGTCTCCGTCACGAAATCCAGCCCGTGGGAGGCCAGCGACTGCTGTTCGGACTTCTTTTCGATCTCGAGTTGCAGTTCGATCTGTTCCTCCCAGTAATCCGTCTGGAACCGCGGGTCCTCGAGTTCGCTCTCTAAGGCGTTGACGTCCGAATCCGAGAGCGGGTCGGTCGGCAGGTCGTACTCGACGATGTCGGCCGGCTGGATTCCGATGTACTCGGCAGCAGGGGTTGCGAGGTACTCCGAGAGGTGGGCAGACTTGATCGAGCCGTAGGCGACGGAGCCGTAGATCCGGTAGGACCACGGGTCGCCGTCGGCGAACACCGTCGCCGGGAGGTCGAGTTCGTCGTGCAGACGCTTGATGATCCGCCGGGTCGCACGAGCGGGCTGGCCCTTCAGGTGGACGACCAGGGCGTTGTACTCGTCGTCGAACCCGTTCTCGACGAGTCGATCGCGCATCCCACCGGTCTCGACCGCGAGCATGAAGTCGGCGTCGCAGTCGAGGAAGTCGATCGTGTCGGGGTTGTTCGGAATCTGGTAGCCGCCTTCGCCGACGTCCTCCTGGCAGTGGATCTCTCGTTCGCCGCGGCGGGTCTGCTCGCGCAGGTGTAACGGCCCCATGATCGTCGCCCCCGATTCCTCGGGGCGCATGTGGAAATCCTCACGGGTGACGCCCGAAACGATCTCTAAGTCCTCGATCAGGCCGTTCGACTCGTCCTGATCGTTGAACTGGGCTTCCTTGTTGTCCCAACTTTCGGAGAGGTAGTAGAGTTCACGCAAGGTCGAGGAGCGATCCTCCTCGAGCTGGTCCGCGAGGAACTCGATCGTGTAGACGGCCTTGAGCAGCTTGCGCGCGCCGCGGACGGAGTTCGCCGAGCGAGTCGATTCTCTGTCGCCGTACACCCAGACGTCGCTGTCCTCGTCGTACTCGATGTTGTTCTTCGTCCGGGTCGGCACGGACATGTGTGGAATCTCGCCCAGTTCGAACTGGTCGTAAAACTGCGCGGCGAGATCGATCAACTGTTCTCTGGCCTGCTGGTCGTTGTCTGCGCTCATTGTTTTACCGTGAGTTTCTCGCTTTCGACTCCTTTCACGTCCAGATCGAAGCTCGCGTCGTCTGCGACCTCGTACTCGAGTACCGCGTCGTCGCCGCTCGAGACGTCGGCTTCCCACTTGACGAACCACTCGCCGTCCATCTCGACGACGGTCGCGCCGTCGGAGAGGCTCGTAGGTTCGGCCGAGACAATATCGGTGATCTCGAGCGTCTCGTTCGTGCTCGAATTGTTCTCGACGACGACGGAGACGGCCTGACCGTCGCCGTTCTGTTCGAGTTCACGCTCGACGAGAACGTTGTTCATGATTCGGGCGATGGCGTCGTCGATGTTCGGTTCGTCGCGACCGGTAACCTCGGCGACCTTCGTGGCCATCTCGGGGAGGATCGTTCCGAGGACGTTCTGCTTCTTGCGCCGCTTTTCCATCGAGCGGCGCTTGTTGAGGAAGCTCTTGAGTTCGCGGGCGGCCTCCCGGATCGCGAGTTCGATCTCGTCTTCGATCTCGGGAACGTTCGCGACGGCGTCTTTCGACTCGCTGGTGAAGGGGACGTTCGTCGAGGCGACGTGGATCATGATGACGACGGGGCCGTTCGGCACGCCCGAGCCGCCGGGCTGATCCAGTCCGTAGTTGCGCCAGCCGATCCCCTTGACCACGTCGGTCGTCGCACACGCGCCGCGCTGGTAGACGAGCGGGACGCGGTTTGCGAATCGCATCACGTTCGCGCTGCCTTCGGCACCGAGCTCGCCGCCGTAGGCGATACCGGCTTCGACGATGAACGGATCGCCGCCGGAAACCTCGGCGTCTCGCGTCGCCGACGCGTAGAAATCGGCGTCGAACTCCTTCTTGAGGCCGGCCTCGATGAGATCGGCAGAGATGGGCGAGAGACACCGCGTCGGCGGGGCCATGATGTCGGTCGCACGCATCCCGTCGACGAGGTCGCTGGTCGCGTCTCGATCGCCGGTCAGTTCGCGGACGAGCGGCGGATCGTCCGGCACCGTGACCATCACGTCCCAGGCGGCTTCGACGACGTTCTCGCGGGCGGTCTCGCCGAAGGCGACGTCGTCGTACTCCTCGGTCAGCTCCGCGGCGCGGTCAACGAACTCGCGGAGTCGCGTTCGGGTAAATCGGTGGCGAACGTCGTCCACGGTCGCGTCGGCGAACGTCCCGGCGAGGCGTTCGGCGAACGCTCGAACGACGGCGTCGTCCTTTCGGGTACTCGTCGCATCGTCCGCGAGCTCGAAGAGGTCGGAGACGAGTCGCGAGTCGTCGTCGACCTCGAGCGTCGCGCCCTCCTCGTCGGTGGCTGACGCCTCCAGCAGTTCGAGCCAGACCGCCTCGACGGCATTTTCTCGGACGGTCTCGCCGAAGGTCGTTCCGTCGTCGGCCTCGACCGACTCGGCGGCGTCTTCGACGACCGCGCGCAGTTCGTGGTGGGCGATCCGATCGCGTTCGTTGACTCCCTCAGCGATCGCGGCGGCGAAGGCGGCCGTCGCATCGGCACCCTTGTTCGCGGTCGCGTCCGAGACGGCGGCTTCGAGGTCGATCGATTCGTGGCTCGCAGGCGGCTGCCAGCGCATCTCGCGGCCGTAGTGGCGGTCGCGGAACGCGTCGATCACTGAGTCGGCGGTCTTTTTCCCCACGCGCGTGAATTCTTCCTGCAGAAAGCCCGAGACGGTCTGGGAGTCCGTCGCCGACAGCATCTTTATCACGGTGCCGAGTTCGACGCCGTGTGGGTGCGGTCGGATCTCTTCGGTCTCTTCCGGAAGCTGGTCGGTCGCTCGCTCGAACTTGAAGTGTTCCTGGGGTTCGCGGAGTTCGAGCCGGGCGTGGGGGTTGACGACCGCCGTGTGTTTGATGTAGTCGTGAAGCTGCTGGCGGGCGCGCATGTTCCCCTCCATCTCGAGTTCGATTCGCGTGCCGTGCGGGCGGTCCCAGCTCGCCGTCTCCTCGACGCTGATCTCCGGTTCGTTGTCGTCGGTATCGACGATCAACTCGAAGTACTGGGCCTCGCTCGAGCCCTCGGTGCGGCTCGTGATCTTCGCGGGCTTGCCGCTCGTGAGTTGTGAGTAGAGCACGGCGGCAGAGATACCGATCCCCTGCTGGCCGCGCGATTGCTCGCGGGCGTGGAATCGAGAGCCGTAGAGGAGCTTCCCGAAGACTTTCGGCAGCGATTCCTTCGTCAGCCCCGGTCCGTTGTCCTCGACGATCAGTCGGTAGTAGTCTCCCTCCTCCTGAATTTCGACGTAGATGTCCGGGAGAATGCCGGCCTCCTCGGCGGCGTCCAGAGCGTTGTCGACGGCTTCTTTGACGGCCGTGACGAGGCCCCGAGCGCCGCTGTCGAAGCCGAGCATGTGCTTGTTCTTCTCGAAGAACTCGGCGATCGAGATCGCCTGCTGGCTCTCGGCCAACTCCTCGGCGATCCCCGGCTCGTCACCGAGTGTCGACTGGAACGACGTCATTACCCCCCTGTATTCACGGCGGGGCTAAAAGGTGTGCGCTACCGGAGTGAAAGTGATCGAGACGTTGGCCCCCCTCGGTACCGGAAGAACCGGCCGCACCTTATTTCGAGTTGTGATAGCGTCTCACTCCCTCTCGCCCGTGTTCGCTCGGTAGAAAACTGAACCCCCACAAAGGTTTAACCACGAGCGAAGCCTCGTGGTACACGAGCGGACATGACTAGAGACGACAGCGACGACCGTCGGGGAGCAAACTGGGCGGACGAGCAACCCGAAGGGGAGACGACCGTCGTCGACGAGGACGGCGAACGGGTCCGAGACGCCGCGGTCGAGGAGGTCGATCAGCGCATCGTCGACCTGTTGTCGTGGATCCTCGACACGGAAACCCGAGCCAAGATCTACATCCACCTGCTGGCGAATCCCGGCAGCACCTCCGAGGAAGTCGCCAAAGGGACCGGCCTCTATCCGAGTACGGTCCGGGAGGCCCTCGCCGAACTCCACGAGGAAGAACGCGTCACGCGCGAGAAGCGCTCGAACGAGGGCGCGGGGAACAACCCCTACGAGTACACCGCGATCCAGCCGAGCGACCTCGTCGGCGGCGTCGTCGATCAGGTCCAACAGGAGCTAAACACGATCTTCACGCTCGACAGCGTCCTCGACCGAGAGCAACGACAGGAGTCCGACCTCGAGAACGACTCCGAACCGATCACGATCACCGTCGACGAGTCGACGCCGTCCGGTCTCACCGATCGACCGACGAGAACGGACGAATCGGACGAGCCGGACGAAGAGAGCACCGGCACGGACATCGATATTTCCGAGCCGGACGACGAGGACGAGCCGTAACCGATCGGGTCAGTCCTCCCCGTCGAGTTCCAAAATTCCCGGCCGTTCGAGTTCGAACGCCCCGCCGGCCGCTGTCGCGGTCGCCGTCGGCCAGCGGTCGGTCCGCGTGAGAACCTCGAACTCGCCGTCAGCGAGCAACACCGTATCTTCGCTTTTTGCCCCCTGGACCGTCGGGTTCCACGCGTAGGCCATCGGCGATTCGACCGGCGCGTCGTGGTCGGGCGTCGCGATCCACTCCCGGCCGGCGAAGCCGGCGGCCCCACCCTGATGGTGGTGTTCCCACTCGCCCTCGTGACCGACGCTCGCGTACGCGTCCTGAATGGCCGAAAACACGTCGCCCGCAGTACCACTGTTCTCCGCCGCCTCTCGCGTCGCTTCGAGCGCCGCCACCTCGACTTGTGCGGCCGCGCCGTGGCGCTCGTCGAGCCAGGACGGCGGATCGAAGGCGACGGTTCGGGTACAACTCGCGTGCAAGCCCGCCCGTTCGGCCGTCACCGAGAGCAGCGCGTAGTCGCCGAGTTCCGTCTCCGTCGGCGTGTAGTGGCGGTAGCGCTGGGCTCGCTCGGAGCCACCGACGAGCACGACGGGGGCCTCGATGTTGCGCGCCGAAAGCGCCACTCGTAGGGCCGACGCGACCTCGTGTTCGGTGTCGCCGGTCCGTAGCTCCCGACAGACGGATTCGACCGCGGCCGCCGTCTCCTGTCCCAGTCGGCGGTACCGCTCCCGATCGGCTTCGGTCAGCGGCTGTCGCAGCGCGGTCGGATCGACGCGTTCGAGACCGGGTACGTCGATATCGGCCGCCGCCTGTTCGCCATCGATGCGCTCGGCGAGTGCCTCCGAGAGCGACGCGGTGTGCCACGGAAATCGCTCGACCGAAACGTCCGCTGCGTCGAGGTCCGGAAGCTCCTCGTCTTCGATCCGGTCCGCTTCGATGGTGTCCGTCAGGACCGTCACGGCCGTCCCGTCGTAGCCGACGGCGGCGACGCCCGCGTCGGTTTCGCGGTCGACGACGTTGTTCCCGCCGGTAAACCAGGCGAAAGAGTTCGGCCGGGCGAACCACACCGAATCGAGCTCGTGGGCCTCGAGGTACGTCTCGAGTCGCGTGCGTTTGTCCATGATAGGTGCTGGCGTGGGTGGTTCTTGAATCCGACGGACCGACGACAGAACACAGCGCTGTCACGACACCAGCAGGTAGCGGATTTGAACTCGAGGAATCAAGCCAGGGCGGGGATTTGAACCCCGGGAGTCTCGATTACAAGTCGAGTGCATGAACCGCCCATGCTCCCCTGGCACAGTTTGGCGGTTAGCGATCCTCCTTTGAATGTGTATCGTTTTCCGATCGGTCGTCGAGCGGCCGTTCCATGGTTATCCGAACCGTCTCGTAGCCGTGTCGCCGGTAGAATCGCACGGCGTCATCGTTTGCGGCCATGACTTCGAGCGATAGCACGTCCACACCGCGAGCGGCGAATGCGTCCTCGACAGCGTCGAGGAGTGCGGTCCCGATTCCGTGATCGCGGAAGGCGGGTTCGACGTAGAGATTCGAGAGCGTCCCGCGAGTCGCGTCGAGTTCGAGCGAACCCCGTTCGATCGAGAACGAGGCGAAGCCGACGACCTCGTCCGCGAGTCGAGCGACGAGCAGGCCGTCTCCGACCCGGTGTGCGGCGAGGGCCTCGCGCATCGTCTCTCGGTTTTCCTCGGGGTAGATGTGGGAATCGTGGTCACGCTGATCGCGGGCAAGTCGAACCCATAGCTCGGCAATCGCGTCGATATCGTCGGCCGTCGCGGGCTCGATCGTCAGGTCTGGGTTCATCGGTTAGATTCTACGGAATCGTCGACTACTCGCGTCCGGTGGGCGAAATCTCTTTGCATCGATTCGAACCGGTCGACGATAGCCGGCGTCGACGAGGAGGTGTGCAGCCGCGAGTCCGAGCAAAACGAGATTACACTGTCCGGCAGTCGGCACACACTAACTGTCCGTTCGCGTCCCACAGCGAGTCGGCCAGCGAGCCACAGGCCTCACAGACGCCCTGAGTCGTGTACTCGTCACCGCCGTTTGCGAGCGTTTGATCGGCGGGGTCGCCCGCGGCCTGAGCGATCGGCTCCCCGGCTTGCCGGGCGTGATCCGGCGACGGATTGTCCGAACGGGGCGGTGCCGTCGCCGCCTGGAACGAACCCGCAGCGGCGATCACGTCTCGCTGCGTAACGATCCCCAGCACCTCCGATTCGGTTTCGACGACGATGTTTCGGATGTTCTCGCGCGCCATCATCGTCGCGGCGTCGGTGAGCGATCTGTCGGGGGCGACCGAGATGACGGGTGCCGTCATCGCCTCATCGACGGTCGTTTCGGCGGGGTCCGCCTCTTCGGCGACGAGCCCGAGGACGTCCCACTCGGTCACGATTCCGACCGGTTCGGAGCCGCGAACGACGAGTGCGCAACTCGTTCGCTCGTCGCGCATGAGCTGTGCGACGCCGAGGACCGTGTCCGACTCGCTGACGCCGACGTATTCGGTCGTCAGGATATCCGTGACCGACAGTTCCGATTCCATGTGTGAACAATACTCGTGGTCGGGCTAAAAGCTACTCCCGCCACGTTTAAGCGGGTACGAAGCGAAGACTTCTGGTTAGCGCTTGCGTCCTACCACTCGAGTTCGACGCGCGTCCCGTCGGCCCGACACGTCTCGAGGGCGTGTTTCGCGGCGAAACCGGCGTCGTGGGCGTGCTCGCCGCGGCCGACACCGACCTGCAACTCGACGTCGACGGCCTCCTCGACGTGGTGGATCGCCTCCACGTAGTCGTCTTCGTCGAGATCCGGACAGGTCACGATGATGTTGTCGCCGCCGACGAAAAACGAGAGGCTGTCGTGGGCGTAGCGCATGTGACGCATGAGCTCTGCGTACCCCTGTTCGATCTGGATGAAACTATCGAAGGCGTTGAGCTCGTCGGTGTACTGCCCCGTCGCGTCGACGACGTCGAAGTGGGCGATCTGGACGTCGTCCTCGGTCCGGTGGGGCTCGTCGATCGTTCGACCGTCGAGACACTCGCGTCTGCTCTTGTCCTGTGCGCTGCCGGCGTCCTGAACGAGGGCCGTCGCATCCGAAAGCGCCTGAACTGGCGACGTTCCGGTCGCGACCCCGAGGCTGAGACTAACGGGATACCGGTTGCCGACGGACTCCTGAAGGAGTTCGTGGTCGGCCATCGTGAGGCCGTTCGTGACGGCGATCATGTTGTCGAAGCGGGTGAAGAAGGTGTAGCCGTCGCGGTTGCCGACGAACTGCGAGATATCGGCGTAGAGTCGAGATTGCAGCGTCTGGAGGTCGGCTTCCCGCCGCGGTTCCGGCGTCACCGTCCACGGCCCGTAGTTGTCGATCTGAACGAGCGTTACCTGCGTGTTAGTCACGGTGACCGATCCTTCCCAACGCCGTCGTATAAGTGATACGTAATCCAGATTCGTGACGCCTGCTGGCTCACTGAGTTCGGACCGGTCGTCTCATACGGATTGCTGTACCGATGTACCGGCGGTGAGTCGAACTGTGTGAGACGAGGCTCGGTTGAGGAGCGAAGCGAGTCAACCGGCGCAACCGCCGCCCGGGTCGCGGTTGCGCCGGAACTGACTCACAGTAAACCGTCTCAGCGTCTTTCGAGGCGGAGCCCCCGGACTCAACGAGCGAGGTCGCAAGACCGAACGAAGGAGGGCGGGGTCGGTTACGCGCGTTTCTTTTCGGGATCCGAGCCGGTCGGGTGGTACTCCCAGAAATCCCCGGCACGCATCGCCGCACCGACGGCTTTGTGCATGTCGAGTATCGTCTCGAACTCCGCGGGTTCGACGTACTCGAAGATCTCGCGCATCGGAACGACCGTCTCGTGGTTGATCCGAATCGGATCGTCGCCGTGTTCGTCGACGAACTCGTCGCGGTTCATCGGGAAGTCTTCGTCCTCGTCGACCTTGTCGGCGATGATCCGCATGTCGTACTTGCGTCGCCCTTCGCTACCTTGCTCGCCGTCGGGATCGTGTGGCCAGTCCGCGCTCATACCCGCACGTGTGTGGGGGTCCCGCAAAAGGATTTCTCTCGCCGCCCGTCACACGAGCACCGTTCGCTCGCTGAGTTCACATCGCGATGACGGGCGCGACGAGCACTAGGACGAACCCGAGGCCGACCCGAAGCCGACCGGCGTCGACGACGTGTGCAATCCGCCAGCCGATGACGACGCCGATCACCTGCGGGATGCCGACCAGCGCGACGACCGGCCAGACGACGGCATCCACGGAGAGATAGCCAACCGTCGCGAATCCCGACACGAAGACGGATTGAACCTGCGCGACAGCCAGTGCGATCAGCATCGGCGTTCCGAGCACGACGAGCAACGGTACGGCGAGGACCGGGCCGCCGACGCCGAGCATTCCACCGGCGATGCCGATTCCAGTACCGACGGCCGACAAAATTCCCCACCGACGCCGCGCCGTCGTATCCAGCGGGCCGCCGTTCGGTTGCCCACCGCTGGGAGGTGACGAATCCGACGCTGGCTCTGGGTCGAGTCCGACGAGTTCACGGGAGATGATGACGAGCCCGATCGCCCCGACGAACAACGCGAGCGCCGCCGCGAACACGTCTTCGGAGACGAACAGGTTGAGTCGAGTGCCGAGCAACGCGCCGGCAATGCTCGTCACGCTCAACACGATCGTCGCCTCGCGGGCGAACCCGGTCGCGAACTCGCCGGATCGTGCGTAGGCGACCGCGCCGATCAACCCCGTCGCGACGAACGTCGCGCTCGCGCTGCCGGCGACCTCGGCCGACGCCAGCGGCGTCAGGGCGAACAGCGCGATCGTGACGAAGATCCCACCGGGACCGATCGCGGTAATACCGACTCCCGCGGCCAACGCGATCACGACGAGGAGGAGTGCCAGTTCGGGCATCGGTTGGGTTATGATGAGTGGGTTCGCGTGTTATTAGCCAACAAGCTTACGTTCGGTCCCCACGGACCGTATACGTGGCGGGAATCCAGTCTGTTGTTGCCAAACCGACACACTGTCACAGTTTCGTCCCGCCTCGAGCCCGTGACGATTGGGCCGATCACGAAGGGGATGGGGGCTACACTGCCCCCTGTTGCGATTGCGACAGCAGTTTTGATGGCAGCGTTTGACACGCCACAGACACATCAAACCATGTGATCATGTCACTCAACAATCCTATCCGTATCCCGCAAGTAAGCAGGCTATTCATGTGCGACGACGAATACGATTCAGCGTACTCGACCGAAAGCCCCTACTTTCTCTTTCAGCTTCTTCGATCGGACGTCAGCTACCAACGGCTGAAGCCGTTGGCTTGTCGGTGGACTCCCGTTCTGCCGACACGTACTGGTCGGACGCCACTTCAGTAGCGTTCACGGTCATCACCCCCGACTTCAGGGCGTACTGACAGAACGCCCCTCCAGCGGGGGACTTCTGCCCTCGCTGGAGTTTCAGTGCGAGTTTCCTAGCAACATTTTTCGCCGCGTTATAATCAGCATTTGCGCTGTAGGAGCAGTCCAGACACTCGAAGTGTTGACCATTGCGGTTTTCTTCGAGTGTCGTGCCACACCTCGAGCATTGCTGGCTTGTGTAGGACGACTCGACCGTTTCAACCACGATCCCAGCTAGCTCTGCCTTATGTTTGGTTTGCTGTTGCAGCTCGCGGAACGCCCACTGCTGGAATTTCTTCCCGTCACTGATACGTGCTCGGATCTGCTCTAAGTCCTCGAACGAAATATGTGTACAGCCGTGTCGTTGGGCTTCTTCGATGAGTGTTTTCGAACATCGGTGCAGGTAGTCCTCGCTCCACCGTCCGAATCTATCACCGATCCGCTGGAACGTCAGGTGGGCGCTTCGTGTTCCAGTCTGTTGCAGGCTCGCACGTCGTCTTTCGAACTCACGGCGCTCGTGGTTAAGAAAATCAGCATTGCCAACGAACCTGCCCGTCGAGGTCACGGCGATGTGGTCGTCGACGTTGCAGTCCACGCCAAGCACGTTCGAATGCTCGGCTTTCTCAGGACGGTCTACGTTGAGTTCACGTTCCATCACCGCGTGGAGGTAGAACTCGTCGGCTTCGCTGTCGTAGTGGACGGTACTGGTTGAAAATGAGTACTCGTCGTTCAGCAGGTATTCGCCGTGTGGTGTGCCGTCTAGGTCGTCGGGGAGATCGTATTCGCATTCGACCCTGCCATTGACGGTGGCAAGACTCACTTTGTCACGGTAGTAGGTCGCTGCCCGTTTGTCGTAGACGATGCTGAACGTGTCGTACTCTGGCTTGCTGGTGTTTTCACCCTCTGCAAGTCGGTCAACACAGTTGCCAATATCGTCGTAGCGCGTTTGATAGCTTTCTGGACGAGATTTGCGTGGAGGGAGTCGGTTTCTTCGCGGAGGTCGTCGTAGATGGCGACTTCGGCTTCGCTCTTGCTGGTCACGCAGTCTTTCTTGGGATAGCGCCACGCCCAGTCTGCGGTAGGTTGGCGCAGTACTGGAACTTGCTGTTGGTGGTGTGGAGGTCACTCTTGCGGTCGTCGGGCACGTCAAGTCGAACCCGTACCGTTCGAGTTACCTCCCACGCCATGTGTATCACAATAATAGTTACTCTTTATTAATAATTTTGAGTGACGTGAGGGAGTCGGCAATGCTGTGGTAGGTGGACTGCTTCGCGGAGCGTACGCGCTTCCTTCCACCGCTGAAGCGGGTGAGCTTCTGCGCTGTTCCCGCTGTGATCACGGCCGAAATCGACTGGGACGCGGAACGGTTCCTCTTTTACCCCGTTAATACGCTACCGGATCCCTACTCCGAGGGTTCCGAGTAACTCCTCACGAGCGGTCGACCGCCTCGCGAGCCGCATCGAGGTGTCGACGTTCGATGACGACCTCGCTCGCCTTCGCGTTCGCCTCGTCCGGCTCGAACTCGGCTGCAACCTCCCGAATGGCCTTCATCGAGGCGTCCCTGACGAGTGCTTCGAGGTCCGCGCCGGTGTAGCCCTCGAGGTCGGCCGCCAGTCCGTCGAGGTCGACGTCGTCAGCGATCGGTTTTCCGCGGGTGTGGACCTCGAGAATCTTCTCGCGAGCCTCGACGTCGGGCTCGCCGACCAGCACGTGGGTGTCGAGTCGACCCGGTCGGAGCAAGGCAGGGTCGATGAACTCCTTGCGGTTCGTCGCCGCGAGGACGACGAGGTTCGGGTTCTCGCGCATGCCGTCGAGTTCCGTCAGGAGCTGCGAGACGACGCGCTCGGTGACCTCGTGGCCGTCGCCGCGGGCCGCCGTGATGGCGTCGATCTCGTCGAAGAAGACGATCGACGGCGCGGCCTGGCGCGCTCGCTCGAAGACCTCGCGGATCGCCTTCTCGCTCTCGCCGACGTAGCGGTCGATGATCTCCGGGCCGTCGACGCGGACGAAGTTGACGTCCGTCTCGCCCGCGAGCGCCCGCGCGAGTAGGGTTTTTCCGGTCCCCGGCGGACCGTAGAGTAAAACGCCGGAGGGCGGATCGGTGTTCGTCTTTTCGAACAGTTTGTCGTAGGTCAGGGGCCACTCGACCGACTCCCGAAGCACCTGCTTTGCGTCGTCGAGGCCGCCGACGTCCGAAAAGTCGGTGTTCGGCGACTCGGCGACGTACTCCCGCATCGCGGACGGCTCGACCGAGGCGAGCGCCTCGTCGAAGTGGCGTTTCTCGACCACCGGGTCGCGGCTCCACGCCTCGCGCTCGTCGGCCTCCGTCGGCCGGTCGCGGATGGCCGCCATCGCCGCCTCGCTCGCGACGGCGTCGAGGTCGGCCCCGACGAAACCGTGCGTTCGCCGCGCCAGCGCGTCGACGCTGACCTCGTCGGCGAGGGGCATCCCGCGGGTGTGTACCTCCAGTATCTCCGTTCGTCCCCGCTCGTCGGGAACGCCGATCTGGATCTCGCGGTCGAACCGCCCGCCCCGCCGGAGCGCGGGATCGATCGAGTCGACGCGGTTCGTCGCCCCGATCACGATCACTTCGCCGCGCCCGTCGAGGCCGTCCATCAACGTCAACAGTTGGCCGACGATCCGGTTTTCGGCGTCGCCGTCGTCGTCGCGCTGACCGGCGATCGAGTCGATCTCGTCGAAGAAAATTATCGTCGGCGCGTTCTCGCGGGCCGCCTCGAACGTTTGCCGGAGTTGCTCCTCGGATTCGCCCTTGTACTTCGACATGATCTCCGGCCCCGAAATCGTCTCGAAGTGGGCGTCGACCTCGTTTGCGACCGCGCGGGCGATCAGCGTCTTTCCGGTCCCCGGCGGGCCGTACAGCAGAACGCCGGAGGGCGGCTCGACGCCCAGCCGCTGGAACAGTTCGGGCTCCGAAAGCGGCAGCTCGATCATCTCGCGAACGAGTTCGAGTTCCTCGTCCAACCCGCCGATGTCCTCGTAGGTGACGCCGGAACTGGGCTCGGGGTCGAACTCCTCGATTTCCTCGGCAGGGCTCGTCCCCTCGGATTCGGTCGCCGTCTCGCGCTCGCGATCTTGCGATGCAGTGACGACGTCGTCGGCCGGATCACCGCTCGTCTCGACGACGCGGACCGTCGTCGCGCTCGTGATCCGAACGTCGCCGCCGGGGTCGGTGTCGACAACCTTGAACGGCTCCTGGCCGATGCCCTCGATTCGGATCTGCTCGCCGGTCCGAACCGGCCGGTTTCGCAGCTTCTTGGTCGCCTCGCGCGTGGCGACCTGCTGCTGGCTCGTCGAGAACGACGGCGGCGGCGTCAACGTCACGCGTTCGGCCTCGCGGATCGTCGCGGTATCTTTCGTCCGAACGGAGACCGTGTCGCCGACGTGAACGCCCGCGTTCGCGCGGGTATCGCCGTCGATCTGGATGACGTTCTCGGGCACGGACGAGTCGGCTGGCCACATCTTGGCGACTGTCGCCGAGTCGCCCTCGATCACGACGGTGTCGCCGCTCAAAACCCCGAGTTGGCGGCGAGCCATTTCGGGAATTCGGGCGACGCCGCGGCCCGCATCCCGCTTTTCCGCCGCTCGAACCGACAACGAAACGCCCGACGAGTCCGACCCACTCATACGCAGTTCTTTCCGGGCCGACGCCTTGAGAATTGCCCTGCCGTTCGAGAGGTGACTGGAACAGTACGGTGGCGATCAGCGAGCAGTCGCGGACGGCCGAAACGAAGTCGCGGTCGCCGGCTACGGCTCGTAGTGCTCCCGATGGACGACCGTCTCCTCGTCGCCGTCGATTGCGGTGACGGTGATCTCGTCGCCGTCCGGATCGAACTGGACGTACAGCGTTATGTCGGTCCACGTCGCAGTGAACTCCTCGTCGTCCCTGTCGTAGGCACCCGTCTCGCCGCCGGCGATCGTCGATTCGATTCGGATCCGCTCGGCGTCGATGCCGCGCTCGTCGGTAAGAACCACTTGCGCCTGCGTCACGTCGCTGGTAGGGCTGTCGTGCTCCCAGATGATTTCCTCGACAACGTCGTTGTCTTCGTCCTCGATCGGGTCGCTGAACGCCTCCTCGGGATCGGCCGGGGTCTCGTCGACGGGGGCGAAAAACAGGTAGCGCCACTCGTCGTCCTCGGTGGCGAGCGCCCACCTGTCCGTCTCGCTGCCGCCGTCGCCTTCGACCCCGACATCGAGCAACGCGATCCGCTCGTCGGCGAGTTCGTCCCTGGTGTCATCTTGATCGAACCAGAACTCGGCACCCTCGAGTTCGAGCAGGTCGTCGATCGAGCCGTCCGCCTCGATCACGTCGACGTCGTACTCACCGAGTTCCTCGTTGCCGTCACCGCCCTGAAACTCCCAGCCCTCTTCCTCCCAGGCGAGCGGATCGTACGGATTCAGGCTGTGGGACACCTCGCTCATCGTTTCGAGGTCGCTGTTGGCGGCCGCCGTGAGGTACGTGTCGACGACCTCGATCAGGGCCGCTCGCGTCTCGTCGTCGACAGGCTCGCCCTCGTCGTCTATTTCTTCGTCATCACCCGAATCGTCGTCAGAGCCGTCCGTATCTTCGTTCGAGGAATCCGGCTCGTCGTCGGTCGAGTCGGAGTCGCCGGGCTCGTCGCTTACACAACCCGCAAGCGGAAGACACGTCGCTGCGATACCGAGCTGAAGCGCGCGGCGTCGAGAGAGATCGGCCGGGAGAGCCGACAGCTCGTCGCCGCGAGAGGGGAACCGGTCTCGATCGGAGGTCATACGCTCGCTTCGACGATGATATTCTTGAACGTTTGGAATCCAACTGTTTCATTGCGAGTTAACAGTCTCAGAGACGGGTACGACACGCCGAGGAAGGGGCGAGCCGATGAAAACGCGATCTATTGCACAGATTCGGAGTGGACACGGGGTTGTGTGGCGAATTTCAGCGGTTCCGGTCGGTGAGAACGTATCTAACGCCGGCTTCGAGGAGGGCGAGAGCAAGAACGCCTCCGATGAAAACGGGTGCGAATCCGACACCAAACAGGGCGAGCGGATCCGATTCGCCGCCAACGCGCAGGAAGGTAAAGAGCAAGAACGTGCTGATAACTGCGAATCCGGCCACTGGTACGACGAATCCGAACCGGGCAAACAGAAAGAACGGGATCGCAGCCTGCATCGCCAACAATCCACCGGCGACGAGAAGGAGCCACGCGAACTGTGTCGGTTCGCCCAGCGGGTCCAACGCGAAGTGATGGAAGAGTACTCGCACGCCGGCCCACAACCCGGCGGCAAATAAACCGTAACTCATCGCTGCGATGGGAGTTAGAACAACAGCAGGGACGTCTCGTTCCGAGGCGATGTATACGAAGATTGCGATGACGAACACACTCAAACTCGCCGCGATAATGCCGGTCACGGGGTCGCTTCCGACGACCGGATCGGGCGTACCGGGCATACGCTAACAGAATGATGGGAGGATGAAAAATCCATGACGTTACAGTATAGGTCAGTTTATCGACTCCAATATACTGTCCAGCGCGAGTGAAGCCGGTCCGAAGTACCTATCAGGTCTCGGTTCCGACGAGTGATCAATACCAATGAAGGTCGGCGCACACGTTTCGATCTCCGGCTCGCGAGTCTCCTCGGACGACGAGACACCACCGTACGACGACGTTCGCAACGCGGTTCATCGCCAACTCGCCTTCGGCGGCAACTGCGGACAGATCTTTACGACCTCGCCGCAGGTCTGGCAACAGCCCGACATCAGCGCCGAGGCCGCCAAGGGCTTTCAGGACGAAACGAACGAGCTACTTGAGGGGCCGTGGGTGATCCATTCGTCCTATTTGGTCAACCTCTGTACGCCGAAAGAGGATCTCCAGCGAAAATCAAAGGAGAGCATGCAGGCCGAACTCGACGCCGCTGAACGGCTGGGCGTCCCGTACGTGAACGTCCACCTCGGCGCACACACGGGGGCCGGCGTCGAGGGCGGCCTCGACAACGCCGCGAGCCTCATCGACGATCTCGACGTTCCCGAGGACGTCCAGATTCTGATCGAGTCCGACGCCGGCAGCGGCACGAAACTCGGCGGCGAGTTCGCCCACCTCGCAGGGATCGTCGACCGGACTGAGACAGAGATCGGCATCTGTATCGACACCGCCCACACGCTCGCTGCGGGCAACGACCTGACGACGCCCGAGGCGGTCGACGAGACCATCGACCGGTTCGACGACGAGGTCGGACTCGAGCACCTCGAGTACATCCACCTGAACGATTCGAAACACGACGTGGGAACGAACAAGGACGAACACGCCCACATCGGCGAGGGCTACATCGGCGAAGACGGCATGCGCGCGATCGTCAACCACCCCGATCTGCGGGAGTTGCCGTTCGCGCTCGAGACGCCGACGGAGGACGGACGCGGCTTCGCCTGGAACATCGAGACGGTCAAAGAACTGCGCGAAGGCTGACGGTCGACGGTACCAGAAGTTGGTAATACGATTTCTTTATTCAGAATTCTGCGTAAAACTCGCGTTCAGTATAGGCGGTGCAGTTACCGTTGCTGTCGAGCCACAAGCATTGCACCCGCGAGCGACCATCGGGAGCGAGCGGCTTTTTAGCGTAGATTTTTGCGCGAGTGGTTCCGCGCGAAGCGCGGAATCCCGACGCGGAAAAAGGTACGTGTGCACACATAGTTACCGAACTACCTAATTCATTTTCAGGACCAATTCTGGATAAAGAAACCGTGCTACTATCTACCGGCACGGCTGTTCGTTTTTCTCCCCTCCTGTACACATCCACCCGCCTCTCGAGAGGAAGATACAGGGCGGACCGCTCCAAACGCAAGACGATGGCAGCCACGAACAAACAGACGCCCACGCTCGGTATTACCCTCGGAACCGTCCTCGTTGCGCTCGGCATCGGCGCCTACGTCCTTTCGGACTTCGCGAGCGTGACCGCGCTCATTCCAGCGATTTTCGGCGTCGTCATTGCTGTACTCGGCATCATCGCTCGCCAAACGGAACGGGACCGACTCGCGGTGATCGGCATCGGCGCGCTCGCGCTACTCGGCGTGCTGGGTTCGCTGCGCGGCGTCCCGGACGTGATCGCGCTCGTAACCGGCGGAGAAGTCGAGTCGACCGTCGCCGCCGTCGCGCAGGGATCGATGATCGTGATCGGGCTGGTGCTGGTGCTCGTCGCAGTTCGGGACCTGCTGGCGGAGTAGACGAACCGCGCTGGGCGGTGGTGCAGAAGTCTTCACATGGAAAGCGGTAGGACGAATTTGATGTGTCCACGACCAAAGCCGTCCTACC
>JBKKHI010000022.1:0-22338 GCA_046614585.1 Natrialbaceae archaeon A-arb3/5
TTGCAGGGTTGCGGTTGTGCTGGACACACTTTCCGCACCCTGCTGCTTCGTACGTGACGCTTTCTATGACACGCTCTCATGAGTGTAGTCGTCGAAGAACGTCCGTCGGAGCCCGACCTCCTGATGCTGGATGAGGTCGTCGAGTCCAGTTCCATACCCGTAGGCCTCAGCTGCGAAGTCCCCCAAATCCACAGATTCGGCACTTTCGATGATAGTCTTCAGATCGCCAGCAAGCCCGTCACCGGCAGGGCCGTCAGCAGCATAGACGGGTCGCTTTTTCAGCATCGGCAGGTCGAAGAAATCGCCCGCATACGTTACGATCTCGTCCGGTTGGTAGGCCCACAGCTCAGCATTGATCCGTCGTAGTAGATCCAGTTCGGACGCAAGTCCTGGAGCGCGCCGAGTGAGAATCTGCGTTCGGGGTAAGCGGCCGCCTGCTTCGGGACCGTCATACGCGAATCCGATTGCCGCGAGCTGGAAATCCTCCGGATCCTCCCAGTCAGGATCGTCATCAGGCGTGAGGTGCGGGCTGATCGTCTCGATATCGAGGGCAAGTCGTCTGGTACCACTAGATGACATAGCGGGTTGTCCAAGTCTGGATATTTAAATCGAAGTGAAGTGTCTGAGTTCAGCTGTCAGTGTTCCCGGTCGTGAATACTTTTGACGGGGTAGACTTGATAACGAAAGTATGAATCAGACAGACGTCTCCTGGCCAACAGCCCCCACTGGAATAGCCCCTGTGGGTCGGGTCTCTGATCCGGAACTTCGAGAGCTCGCCAGATTGCTCCGGGAAGACAGTACATCGGAGTGGTTCGAACGGGTGAAGCCGCCGAAGAACCCGCATCCGACAGTCACCAAGTTGCCGGACTACGACCACGAAGAAGAGCTAGCCGCAGTCCCGGAAGAACCAACGGAGAGCTACCGGCAGCAGGCTCTTGAGTACGTCGAGGGCGTCATCGAAGCAAGGGACTCGGTACGGCCGGATTCACTCCAGCCTGCATCTGAACTACCAGATGGAATCAGTCGATCAACCTCCCGTCAGTGGGTCTGGTACCATACGACCGACAGCATCCAGGAGCGGACAGATGACCGGCCACGATCGTTGGCTGAAACGACTGACCACGGAAAATATCTGTTCTTCACACCAGATGACACGGGCGTCCTCGAGGACATCATCGTCGAGCAATTTCAGTCTCGCCCGTTCGACTCTGCGAAGGTCCCAACGATTCCGAACAGGAAACCGGATGCAGTCCTCTGCCTCTATTATTCGGACGACCGGTATCGAGCCGATCTCCGAGAGACGTATCAGAACGAGCCTGAAGACGACACCTACGGGGTTGCGTCCCCCTACGACCCAGAGCTGCCCATCATTAAACCGCGAGGATTCAAGACCGACTCTGCAACGCGCCGAAATGAGTACTCTGAGGAATTCAGGCAAGAATCAGAGTAAGCGTTACTCGATGAGTTTCTCCCTGGCCTGTCGGACATTCTTTCGCACCGCTTCAGGGTGGACATCACGTTGGGATGCCCATTCTTTCGGGGCGTTCCCTAGCTCTTCGGTCATCCAATAGTCGAGGATTTCAGGTGGGGTGAGGCCATCCTCTGCCAGCTCTTGGAACCACCAGGATAGGACGAGTCTTGAACGTCGCCAGACCTCGATATCTTGAATCGGTACGACGAGATATGAGTGACCCTCCTCCAATTCATGAGAGCGCCCGCTGGACGTGAGAAGGTCATGTGCGCGGATGGAATGCCACTCTTTCGCTGCAGTCGCCTCGTCCTCCTCCACATCGATCGATTCGAAAATGGTTGACCACTCAGAATCAGGTATAGCGAAGACGAAGTCACTCGGTGGATTCTGGAATGCTAGCTCGACCGTCGATGAAGAATCGCGCCACGCCTTCTCGAGGTAATCATCGATAACGGTCACGGCGGCGATCCGTTCCAAGAGTTCCGTAAGCCGCGACGTTGACACAGAGGTCTCGGCAGCAACCTGCTGAATTTGCCCTCGATGAACACGCCGTTCCTGAGCCATACCCAACCTCTTGTTTGGAATTACTTATAACCCCACCACAACACAACTTGTAGTTTGTTTTGGCCCTGATGGATGGGGCCCTCAGAAGGAGGTGTCCCAGACAGAGGTGAGTTAAAATGGCAACCAGAGACATCTACGAGAGCGGATTCGACGAAGACGTCCGAACAGAATCGAGTGCGAACCAGTGTCCCGAGTGCGACGGCCGAGTCACCACGAACGCGGTCGAAACGGTCTGCGAGGACTGTGGCCTGGTCATCGACGAACAGCGTATCGATCACGGGCCGGAGTGGCGGGCGTACGACGACGAAGAGCGCGAGCGAACGGGTGCTCCCCTCACTGCGGCCCGCCACGATCGCGGCCTGTCGACGGAAATCGGTCGCGGCACCGACGCGAAGGGGAACGAGATCTCTGGGCAGAAGCGACGGCGACTCGCGCGGATGCGCCGTGAGCAGACTCGCGGTCGCTGGCGGTCGAAAGCGGAACGGAATCTCGCACATGGACTGGGCGAGGTGCGTCGGTTGGCGAGTGCGCTCGAACTCTCTGATTCGGTCCGCGACCAGGCGTGTCAGCTCTTCCGGAGCGCCCAGAACGAGGATCTGCTTCGTGGCAGGTCCATCGAGGCCATCGCCGCTGCCAGCATCTACGGGGCCTGTCGGTGTAACGGTCTTTCGCGGTTAGTGGACGACGTCAGCGCGATGGCCCGCGTCGCGGAGTCACGGGTCACGAACGCGTACAAAACGCTGAACGAAGAGCTGGGCCTCCCCGCTGAGCCCGTCTCCCCCAGCATGTTCGTGCCGCGACTCGCCTCGGACCTCGAGTGTCCGGATGAGATCCGACAGCGGGCCCGAGCCCTCGCGGAGCAGGCCGAGGAGCGCGGCGTCACGACGGGCGTCCATCCGGCCGGGTTCGCCGCAGCCTGCCTCTACAAGGCCGGTCGCGAAGAGGGCCGATGGCTGACACAATCCGAGGCCGCGGACGTGGCGAACGCCTCGAAGGCGACTGTTCGGGCACACCGGGATACGTTGGAGGAACAGGTCGCCTGAGACAGATCACTGTCTCTCCGTCTGTACTGCACATCGGTCTATCCACGCTACGATTTAAACACGAAGACGAGCCATGTTCTCTGTAGACTCCGCTATGAACGGTCGTTACTCCGACTTTGAGGAACTGCGGCCGACCGGCGAGGCGTCCCACATCCCGGACACGAGGCTGGAAAACGGGTGTGAGGGTGCCCCCCGGCGGCAACGCGTCGCGACGAACTCTGGCGGCTACCCTGATGCGCCGACGGTACCCGATGGCGAGTGCCGGTCCTGTGGGGCGTCAGTCCCAGACGGCCAGACGAAATGCCGGTTCTGTCTCTCTAACCATCTCGGAAGTGACGCCACTAGCACGAACGAGGCAGCGTCGACGACGTTCCTCGGCATCGTCCACCTGATCGTCGAGTCGACCACGTTCTACGGCGCCGTCGCGAAGGGCGGCGCCGCGGCGAACCTCCTCTCCGCCAACGAGGCGGAGCCGTCCGTCGACGACTACACGCTCATCTACGATCTCGACGAGGCGCCGGCGCACCAGCTGGCCGAGCAATGGCCCTCACTCCCCGACGCGGTACAGGTGTCGTCAGAGGAGGGAGAGCGGCTTCTCAGTGCCGCCCGTGACCAGACTGGGTGGCACGGGCAGGAAGCGTCGGAGCGTCAGGAGCAGGCCCCGACGCGGCTCTACGACCAGCGTGGGGACGGCATCCGCGACGCGTCGCGTCTCGACGCTGTCCTCGACGACGCCGACGACGCGGTGTGGCTGGTTCCAGCGATGGCGCTGACCGAATCTACTGGCGAAGCTGGGGCTGATCGCCAGGCGTCGTCGGTACCGACGACGCAGGAACTCGACTGTCAAAACTGTGGACGGGCGACCGACCATCGGTTCAAGACCCACGAGTCGGTCCCGGATGAGGCGTGGACGGGGCAACCGATCTGGGAGTGTCGGGTGTGTGGCTCGGCTCGCTACGGACCCAGTCTCGAGTAGCCACATTGCTCGCCGTCGATTAACCAACAGCCTGCGAGAGGTGTCGGGATTCGTTGGTTAAGGCCGGGAGCTCCTGCAAGCCCGACGCCAGTCTCGATAGCGAGCCGTTCCGCGCCGGCGAACGGTGAGGCGCCTAACGTAGAGTTGGTTATTCAGGCGGAATCACCGTATTCTGATTCGTATCTCTTGATGATGAACCCGAGGAAGGACGCCACCTGGTGAAGCAGCAGGATCGCGTAATCGTGGTCAATCCGTCCATGCCGTTTCCGATCACCACCGGTTCGATCCACACCGGTCTGAACTCCCTTAAGAATCTGCTGCCACTCATGCTGCATCGCACCATTTGGCTCAAACAAGCCGTTCTCTCGCATCTGCTCAATATAATCCCCGAAGCTATCGCCCTCATCTCCCCAATCCTCGAGTTCGACGCAGATCTTCTGAGTCACCGCCTCCAAACTATTGTACAGCTTCTCAGCGATATGGAACGTGAATGTCCCGTCCTCATACAACTCCCACGCTTCATTATACCCTGCTAACTCGTTCTCCCACCTCTCACCTTTCGTCAACCCGCGCAGCTGCTGATCCGCCTCCACAAACGACTGGTCAGCCAACTTCTCGAACTGGAACGAACCGAACTCATCTGGGTCGTACAGCGTCTCGATCTCCCTACCGAGATGATCCTCGGTCTCAACTCTCGGCAGCTTCTCCCGCTCCGGCTTCAACTCCATCATAATCCGCTCCTCGCGTAAAACTCGGCGGATATCGTCATCCATCTTCATCAAATCCGCCACCCGGTCCTTGCGCCCATCACACTCCGACCAAGACGTATTCAACAGGAGCTCAATATAGGTCAATGCCTTGTCCCTATCCACGTGCTTCATCAACCCGGTCTGCAGCCTCCGCAAGTCATTCACCGACTGACTCCGGTCGAAGTCGCCTTTTGTCTCCCCGAACTCGCCTTCATACTTCCGGGCGGTTTCGATGATCACCCACTTCCGAGAATACTCGGAGACCACGTTGGCGAGACGGTCCTGAGCCGTCCCCGTCAAATCTTCCTTGACCTTTTCGTCGAAGGAGGTGTTGCGTTTGCTCCAGGGCACGAATCCGGTGTGCTGGTCCTCATCCTCAGTCATTGTTGAATACTACTCGTTGCGTCAGTACCAAATCAATTACCCGTCGCTTGACCGGTTTCGCTCGCAGTACCGCTCTCGTAACCAATCTTCATGTTTGAGGCAGAATTTTCTCTCAGCCTTTGTATCAATATATAATTGTCAACTTCGTCCTACATCAGAAAGTCCTGATTCAAGCTTCTCCTGTAAACGCGAATTTAGTTCTTCGCCACCATCACCATAATGAATGTGAGTGTGACAAGTTGGACAGACTGCCGCTACTCGATTCGGATGGTCCGCTCCACCTTCCCCTAGCTCATCTACGTGGTGTACCTCTAGATATGGCTCTCCGTCCTCATCATCAAAGGGAGCTGGCTCACCACAACACTCACATACCCCATTTGCCCGTTCTTTGGCGTATTCCTTGATAGGATTTGATCGATAATACTGCGATGAGGTTGACGTCACCTGTTCACGGATTGGGTTCTTTCGCGCTGCATCTTCTGCACGCTCCCGCAGCTCGGTAAGGTCGCTACGTTCCTCTATAGAGGCATTGAATGGCTGTTCTACGGCAGTCTCTAATTCACGTTGATCAAACTTACTGGTATCGGCAGTACTACCACTCTCCAGCTCAGTGCTGGACTTCTCACTACTCTCAGGAAATGACTCAAGCGCATCTATCCCCGCCGATCGAACCTTATTATGTCCGCCTTCCATCCGATCCTCAATTATTCCTCGGCTTTCCGTATCGGCAACCGCACTCAGCAGGCGGATAGCTTGCACCGCTGACTTCGGATCACCATCAACAACGACTCCTCGTGCTAATTCAACCACATCCTCACCGATCGCGTCGGGAACGTCTTCAGCGAGATTCGCCATCGTCCAAAGATACTGATGGAACTTCTGGCCCTTCGCGTTCTTCATCTTCTCAACTGGTTTCTCCAACGTATCAATCACTGCTTGAGCGTTCCTCTCCGCCATATGGGATAGAATACTGATGTGCAACGAACTCACCGCTTCATCTGAATACTCGTTGATAAAACGAGATACAGTCGATGGAAAATCTGAAGCTTTTTCATCCCAATTGAACAACTTATCTCGCGCGGACACCCCTTGCCCCCCCTCATTACAACGTGCATCCATTAGGTACAGTAGGTACTTCGGACTCTCCTTCCGTAGGGTGTCTATCCCTCCACTTATCAACTGACGTGTATGCTTCTGCTTAATCGGTAGCCAATCGAGATCTGAATCAGTTGCTCGCACAAAAGTGAGTGTAGCGGCAGCCGCTGTACTGGTATTCTCAGCATGAGTCAGTTTTTGAGCCTGGTCAATAAACCGAGGGTCACCAAGAACCGTCGCCGAAATTAATGAATTCTGTTGATTGAACTCTGTAATCAATTCATTCTGCTGATCCGAGCTTTTCTTATCAAGAAGATCAGAAATATCGTTTTCTACTGTCTCGACAGCACTTCGATCCACCTTACTACCATATCTTGCTAACGCCGATAACGCTTTTCCCGGTGCATTACCGGAGCTGTTTCGGACAACTTCTTGGAGTCGTTCGACAGTTGGTTGGATACGCTCAGGTTCCTTGCGCGTTAGCTTTGCAAGCTCCACTGCGGCGTTCTCAACAGTACCCTGGTTATTTGATTGTAGATCTTCATAGAGTCCGCGGATACGTTCGTCCATATATGGCTATCAAGCCAATTAGGAGTAGCCCGCTAAAGAAGTTAGCACCGTCAATCGGCTGAATTAGACCTACTCTTAGGCGAGATCAGTCCTCCGTTCCATATTCCGGTTCGTATTACCCCCGAACACCTTCCGAATCAATTCGCTAGATACGCGCTGTGTATTCAGCAAGCCTGTTGAAACGTTTATCTACTGATGGTTTCAAGAAGTCCGTTGCTGTTTTTCAGGGGTCGGAATGGGTGAGCCCCGCCGTAGGCTCGTGATTTGATGACCTCAGACGACGACCCGTTTCACGACTGCGAGTTGGATCCCGAGGCGATCCTCGGAACACACACGTTCGAAGACGTCCTGTTCACCGACGAGACAGAAACTCCGGTGAACGTGCTCACCGGCGAGACACCGGCACATTCGCACGCAACCGTTGAGGAAGCGAAGGAGTTCGCTGCGAGTATCGACACGGAGACGCCCCAAATCGCGCTCCCCGCATCCGTCGAGTCGCAGGTCGAAACACAGAGCAAGCCCTACACGGCGGCCGCATTCTTCCACTTCAAGGCGACAGGCTCACTCGAACGGCATCGCGCCTACCACGCCGCCTACGAGGCGGACGCGTTCGCGGTCGACTTCGAGGCCGACTACGCGTCGGGCGACCTGACCATCACTGTCGAACGAGCGGACGAATCCTGAGAATCCGCCGTCTCGAGGAGAGTTTTTCGAGCGCCGGCGATGGGTGCCGGCGCAGCTGGAGCGAGCAACGACATCCGGTGCGTCGGCGTTACGAGGTGTTCGAGATGCACATAGTGATTTACGCACTGGTAGAGGCATCGACGCACGACGACGCGCTGGCCACCGGAAAGACGGTGTTCGACCGCCTGGTCGGCGCGGACCCACACGCCGGCGCCGTCTTCGACTACTACGTCACGTTCGATGAGGAGGACACGTCCGTTGCGGGGAAGGCACGATGGGGGGAGTTGTCGACGGCAGCCCCCGTCGACTCCGATGACGGCGAAGACCTGCTCGAGCGTGGCTGGGAGGCGACGAAGGAGGAATTCGAGCGTAATCTCGACCGGGTGAAAGAGGCCATCGAGGACCTCTCCGACGAGGAGATCATGCGCGACGAGGACCTCGCCCGCCACGCCTTCCACAAAGTCGGTGCGTACGACGGCCCGACGATCTTCCTGTACACCGAACACGGAACCGGCATTCGCCACCGTGGACAGCTGGATCGACTCCTCGAGGAGAGTGGAGAGCTCTGGATCGTGCCCGCTGACGTCCACTTCTAACCAATGCCTCGCATCACTAATTGGCGGCGGAAGAGCCGATCGCCAACGCTTGCGTATCGGAACACCGAGACCGGAGCGCGAGCCGTCCTGCATCGAGCGCCGGACTCCTACCGGTACAAGTGGCGCGGGGCAATCCTCGTCGACGGCTACCCGGTGAGGTCGCGGGGGTATGAGACGAAGGATGCGACGTCGTTCCGTGACGAACTCCGGGAACGGCCATCTCCGGACCTCAGCTGCCCGGAGTGTCCGAACGACGACGTTCGCGTCGGCGAGAAGGCAGCAGACGGGGCGAAAGTCCAGCGGTGGTACGACTGCCCCGACTGTGGATACGAAGCCCCCTCACGCATCGTATACGGCGCCGAGCGGTGAGTGAGCGGTGTGCGTTGTTTTTTTGCCGGGCACGGGGTGGTGGCCCGGTACGACCGGGT
The DNA here is from genome assembly GCA_046614585.1 of Natrialbaceae archaeon A-arb3/5. Taxonomy (GTDB): domain Archaea; phylum Halobacteriota; class Halobacteria; order Halobacteriales; family Natrialbaceae; genus JBKKHI01. The sequence goes on from JBKKHI010000022.1 coordinate 8,561, forward strand.
TAGTCAACCAATGAGTCTCGAAGTACTTGACCGACATAGTGAGGCACTGTTCGAGTTCCTCTGGTGTCCCGTCTGCGGGAAGGAGGTCTTCACCCACATTCCCTTCGAAGGGGTGTTCTGCAAGAACTGCAACACCCAGGTCGAACTCCAGGAATCCCGAGAGACGCGCGGCTACGAAGACGCCGTAATCGCCTGCTTCGATACAACCACGACCTGGAATCTTCACGTCAACGAGAAACTGCGCCGCGACCTGCCTGATGGGTCGGCCCGCGTGAAGATCCTCGGCGCACCGGGCGCCTACAAGGTCGACTGGTGGAGTCCAGAGCCAGGTGAGGACTGGAAGCCTGTCGAGCGCGGCGAGTTCGACGACGTCGAGGAACCATCAGAGGTGTCGCATCTGGCGTAGAGCACGCGTTAAGGCGGTGAATCTACGCCCGACACACGTCGCAGGACCCGCATCCACGAGGAGTTCGCTCGTCGAAGTAGAGACGGCGCCATCGAGCAAACTGATCCGCATACGTGTCCTTGCTGTACGGGAATTGGTACAGATTGACCCCGTCCGGCAGGTCTGTGATTTCGGGCGCGTCTACGCCGGGGAATCCGTTACGAAACACGAGATCTTCTGTTTTGGACACCAACTCAGGAGCAACGGTGGATGGGTCCGAGGCCTTCAAGAAGTAGAGTGATGGGATGAACTCTTTCGGGTCGAAGAATCCGTTGGCGTGCAGAATCCACCCACAGAGCCACAGATACGCCTTCTCACTGGAGAAGAAGACTCCGTAGTGGTTGTCCGATTGCCGGCGTTTATACACGAATACGGGGAGGCCATAGCTGAAGCCGACCCGCGTTGGTTCTGCGTGGATATAGCAGTCCTCACGGTCGATGTGGTGGACCAACGGAGCTTGACACAGCTTGCCCGGGTGCTCACCAGTACCGATCTGCTCCCACAGCTCCGAAACGGAGGCCACGTCCGCGCTCTCGTCCTCGAGAGTCGTATCATCGATTGCACGATGGACGGGCGCAGCAGACTGAATCTCCTTGGGGAGATCGTCGCCGGACAGCTTCGCCGTCTCTCGGTCAGGGAGTGTCCGATAGAAGTGTTTATAGAAGCCCTCACGACGCCGCTTATCGGCGAGCGTTTCACACCGGGCGCAGTCCTCGATGAACATCGCTGGCACCACCCGGTCTGGATTCTCGGCGGCCTCCTCGTACAGACTACGCTGCCGTTCGGCCCGCCTGGCAATCTCATCTGGATCGGGGAGTGGTGAGCCCCTCTCAGACTCCGATGACATACGCATACCTTTGGGCTGGAACAGCATCAGTTTCCGAGCAAGGACCCCACCCGACTGCAGTCTTGCGAATTTCGGAATCCATTTTTAACCGGGTTTAAGTTATCCAGTGACAACCCTTCGTCGAGATTCCAGCGACTCCATTCGATCCAGGAGAGGTTGTTTCTGCGCCGGCGATGGGTGCCGGCGCACAGGCGTCGGCGGTGATCGATGTCGACACGAAGTCAACTCCGATTCATCCAACGGAGCGAGACCGCAGGCGAACAGTCCGATACCGACCGCATCGCACAAATCTACCGACACTCGGACGGGTATCCCGATAGCGTCCTCCGTGACCTTAATCAGCTGAAGGAGTTGCTCGACGAGACACGAACAGAGCGCGGGCCTGCGTACGCCGCTGCCCAGTTCCTGTTCCTCGACACGCTCTCGACGATGACCCTCTACGTGGATGAAGGGCGTGACCGGAGCATCCACGCTGACCAACCCTCGGAACTCCTCGATCCGGACAATATGGAGCACCTCAACCAGCCGATGTTCCTGCTGGGACACGGTGTCGAGAATCCGGCCGACGGCATCCACGGCGACGAAGAGTACCTCTACGTCGTTGAACTCCCGACCCGGAACCCATTCGAGGAGCCGTCCGAGTGGACGGTCAAGGTGAGTGGTCATTCCGCGTTCCCCCGGTGGGATGGTCCGACCGAGGACGCCTTCGAGCGGGCCAGCTGGCAGTTCCACGGCCCGCTTGAGCACGCGCTCGAAGAGCTGGTCGCTGAGCCGGCGTGAACGCTTAGCCCGCTCAGATGATGCCGCCGATGACGAGTAGTCCGACGACGACCAGCAGCGTCGCGACAACGCTTCCCCCGGCCAGCCACTTGTTTTCCATCACCTTCTCATGGATCGGCATCGCGGCGTACTCCTCGCGGAACGCTTCGAGGTTCTCCTCGTCGTAGAAGTACTTCGTCTTCAGCGCGAACCGTTCCGTCACGGCACAGCCCGTACAGATCGGCTCGCCTTCCAGCCGCTCCGTTTTGATGTGGCTGGAGCAGGCGATGGCCCCGCAGTTCGGACAGTAGGTATACGTCTCGTCGCCGCCGCTCGTGTCACAATGAACGCAGCGGTGGATGCCGTCCTCGGCTGTCACTCTTGACGGGCCTGCCGCGTAGTACTCGTAGGGGTAGGTGTACTCCTGGATGTCGGTGGTGTGCCGAACTTCGGGGAGGTACACCGGCTCAATCGACTGGACGGAGATGTCCGAGCGGTTCGGCTCGCAAGTCTTGTTGTACGTGACGTTGTTGTCGCCGGTGTAGGTCACCGTCGTTGTGTGGTGCTCCTGGAGCCGCTCGACGGCCCAGTCCTTGTACTCCGTTTGGGTCTGGCCGAACCGGCGCTCCTCAACGTCGTCGAATACTTCTCCGAACTGCTCGGCGTCGAGTTCGATCGTCGCGTGGAGGTTCTCGGTGACCAGCGTCGCGACGTCTTCGTCGACGACCTGTGGCTGCCCGCGTTCGGCATGGGCCACGAATCGCGTCCGGTCGTTGATCCGGTGGATGACGCCCACCGACGTCTCGAAGACGGCGTTCGTGTCCGCGGTGACCGCGACCACCGGGCGGAACGTCACCGCCGAATGCGGTTCTGGGAGATCGGCAGCCTCGATGTTCTCGATGTCGCGGAACGCCTCCATGACGGGCGCGTCGACGTTGACAGCCGGGTCGTGCGGGCGGAGCGTCTCGTCGCAGAGAATTTCGATGCGACCGTTGTAGAGGTCGAGGCCGATCTCGTCGGCAATCTCCCGGAGGTCCTCGCCGTCAAGCAACTCGATTGGATGGGGGTCGTCGTTCTGCTGGAGGCGATCGGCGTACTCCTGAGCAGGGTTCGTAAACCGGCCGGTCGTGACGACCATCCCGCGCTTCGGGCCGTCGAAGTTGAACGTCGCGATCGCCGAGTGGAGCTTCTGGACGACCGGCCGCCCGACCGTCCCCGTGTGCTTGCACTCGACGATAATCGCACGCCGCGTGCCGTCGACGACCTCCTCCATGATGACGTCGCGACCCTCGTCAGCCGTGCGGTCAGCCTGGCGGACGTTCTCGTAGCCGAGGTTCCGGAACACGTCCTCCATCACGTCCTCGAACTCGAACCCCGAGAGATCGTCCAGTACAGCCATCCTCAATTATGTGGACAGTACGTTGCAACTGCCAAATACGTTGCCGAACGCTGCGCCGTCCTGTTTGTTGAACCCCTGAGAGGGGTGCGGGGGTCACCGAACCGCCCGCGAGCAACGATGAACGGGAATGTACCTGTAGCCAGCTCGGAATCGGTTCCAGTCGCATCGCCAGGTCAGTCTCACCGAGACGCAGTCGAGTACGTCGGCTTCCGCGTCAACGGCCAAGCCGTCGTGCTGAACCTCTCGGAGCATCGGCGACTCTCCCTCGAGCGCAGTCTGGACCTCGTCAACCACAGTCCGAGCGGGTTCGAGTGGGGGTACAGCGGTAGCGGGCCCGCCCAGCTCGCGTGCGCACTCCTGCTCGACTACTACTACGACGAGCAGTTCGCCCGTGAGCACTACATCGCGTTCCGGAATCAGGTGGTCTCACAGTTGGAGTGCGACGGTGCAGCGGCGTGCTGGCACCTCACCGGCGAGGAGATCGACACCGCGATGGCGACCCTTACCGACGACGTCGTCGCGCTCCCCGACGGTGGACGGCCGTCACCGACGCTCCCCGAGAACTGGCGAACCGTCTCCCGCCCTGATCGAAGAGTGTTCCAGCGCGCTGATCGCGACCACTACATCGTACTCGGGGATGGAACCGACGAGTGGCTGGTCGTGCTCTGCAGCCAGGGCGACCGTGCATATCCTGCCCCGCTCGCACATCGGACGGTTGCCGAGGATGCTGACGTAGAACGGGTAATCCAGGAACTCGCCGAAGAGAGCAACGACCTCATCGAACCCCCGGAGGGGGAGTACTGATGGAGACGCTTCGACTGGCGCGAGCCACCCACCAGCTCCTCGAACGTGGTGTCGAGGCGCTTGAGAAAATCGGGCGCGAACTGGAGCGATACAACGACCGACAGGAGCGCACCGACGGAGACAGCTGAGGATGTGAGGACACGCTCCAGGTCGAATAGTAGTTCGTGAGATGTTGTTTTTGCGCCCGGGAGAGGGGCGCAGGGCGCGAGACGATGCAGTCGCACGTCGACGAGGATTCCTCAAGTGAGGTGACTGAGATGAAAGATCCAGAGTCCAGAACCATCTTCGCTGGCGTCGATGGACGTACCGACACCGAACTACCCGAGTGGTATCGAGAGCGCCATGGAGATGCAGACCCCGTGACCTTCGCCGAGGCGGTTCGTGATCTTCCGCAGGCCGTCGAGACGACCGTGGCGTACCAGAATCCGTACACCGACGAGTGGGAGGAGACGGAGCGGTTCAACGCGCTCGTCGAGCCGAGTCGCGCTCGGGAGCAGGCCCAAAACGAGGACGCGGAGACGGACCCGTTGTTCCACGTTCCCACTGACAGCTACTCGATCATCAACCCGGTCGACGTCTACGGCCCGTTGGAGGAGGTCCTCCGCGAGGAGACCATCGACGGGACGCCGCTGGGTGAGGTGATGTTCGGCGAGATTCGGCGCTACCGGGGCGGTGGCGAGGTCCATATGGACATCATGTTCGATGGCCTCGGGGTGCGCCTTCCCGGCCGGTCGGACCCGATCACGATGGGGGTCACGTCGGGATATGACTTCTTCGGCGAGCACGCCGTCTACGTGGAGGGGTTCGCTCAGGATGGCTACTGCTCGAACACGATGCGCTCGCTCACCGATAAGGAGGTCATCAAACACGTCGGCGACGTGCGAAACTTCCGGACCTGGTGGGAGGAGCTCCTCGCACAGGTCGAACTCGTCGCCGACGACCTCTTCGAGTTCATCCGTGACGCTCAGGACATCGACCTCGACTTCTCGGAGCTCCCGTTCACCGTCACGGAGTTCTACACCCTGCTGGGGTTCCCGGACTACCTGGCCGAGCGTGCCGCCGGCGATGCAGAGGCCAATGCGGCGTCTCCCTTCGAGATCGATATGTGGACGCTGCATTCCGGCGCGACGTACGCGCTCACCCACTTCTTCCAGGGGAAAGAGGGGGCGTCCCTCGATCAGTATGTTAGGATCGCCAACGACATTCTGTTCAACCCGGAAGGTACGATCGAGCGCGTCGAGCAGGCCTACGAGCAGCAGCTAGAGGCGGACGGGGACGACGGGTCACAGGCGTCGCTGGCCGGCGAACGAGCGCTGGCGAGCATCGAGCGCGTCAGCGACGACCTGCAGGAGAAAGTCGAGCAGTTCGAAGAGCGAGAGGACGCGCTGCGTGAGCGGTTCCAAGAGGCGATGGGCTAAGAGCAGTCGGAGAGAAAATTCGCCAGGCGTGCTTCCGGTCTAGCGGCTGGAATCCACTGCTGACAGTATTAAGTGAGTAGGGGCGCACCCAGAGACCATGTCTATTGAGCATAATCCGACCCTCGACGCGCGAGAGCCACAGCAGGGGGATATAGAGACCTTTGAAGAGTTGGAGCCTGGTGACTCGGTCAAATTCTTTGAATGGCCCGTCAAGCCGTTGACCGTCATCGGCTGGGAAGAAGACGATAATGTCGGGAAGCGAGTGCGAGTTGAAGCAGAAGGCGGCGAGTCGTTTCTCTACCAGGTAGACGGCCACCTCTGGCATTACGTCCCTGAGGACGAGTTCGCCGGCGAGAATAACCCGTACCCTGTTCAGAACCTCGTTTTGCTCGAATCCTCGGAAGCCTGATTGGGCTTCGAGACAGCTCGAATCCTGTCGTGAAGGCCTCTATTTTGATGGTCCCAACCGCAGAGGGTACACCTTCCCAAGATCTACTGCTTCAATTCTCTGCTGTTGCTCGTGCCCTCGATAGGTGGAGGCATCCGTTATGGGTACTTCTACAGACGACTCAGAGGCGTCAGACGAATTTCCGCCTGAAAAGCGGCTTGAGGCACCGAACACGCGCCTGATCAAGGCAGGGATCGCGACGATTCCGGATATGGAAACCCTCCAAGAGTGTGTTGCCTACGAGAACGCCCACCAGAATCGAACGCAGATTCTGCGCCGGCTCAAGTGGAAGGCCGAAGAGCTGCGTGAGGACGAAGAGTAAGCTCTGTTCTTAACCAACAGATTCCCCGTGAATTCTCCTCTCGTTGGTTAATAGACTGCGCCTCGGTTTTTCGGGCCCCTGAATGGGTGCGGGGCAGCCAGCAGCGGCCTCGCAAGCCTAATCATGTCTCTCGAGCTGAGCTCCAGCGCCAGCACCGCCCGCGAAATCGCTGCCGCCAGACAGGCAGACTACGTGGCGTTCCTACATCGAGCGCCGTTTGTCGTCGACGCTATCGACCTTGGCTTCCTTCCCGGCTTTCGCGAGGACTGTGGATACCAAGAGACGCAGTATCAGAACCTCAGCCTCCCCGTCGGGATGCTCGACAACGATTTTCGGAATCCCGATCTGGATCGGTTCGTCGACCGTTTCTTCGAGTACGAACCTCAGGTCGGGGTCATCGGGGACGTCGACGAAATCGACGACGTCGACGCCCACGTCGCTGCTGCTCGTGAGATCCAAGCGAGCTATCCAGAGGCCGAGCTCATCGTCGTTCCGAAGTCGCGGGCGGTGATCGACGCGATTCCCGAGACCCTCGTCCTCGGGTATTCACGGGGATACGCCGACCGCCTGGCCCACGAGTTCTCCGACCCAGCCGATTGGAGAGGGCGGCGCGTCCACATCCTCGGCGGGAGTCCGCCCAAGCAGCTCGATGCCATTCGACAGCTGACCAGACCGACACTCACGGACGAGCCACCAGCCGACATCGTCGGCGTCGACTGGAACGGGCTACATCGCGGCGCGCAGTTCGGTGAGTTCTGGACGGCAGACGGCTGGGACGACAGCGGTCGCGACGCCGACCACGTCACCGTGCGAAAGACGGTGCGCCACAGCCTCGCTCGCGTCCGTGAGTTTTGGAGGACCCACGGAATCTGGCCCGAAACGATACCGCAAGACGAGGGGCTCAACGTCGAGTACGAGGGGCCGAGTCCTGCCGATCTCGAGGACGCCGCCTGTACCGAGTGCGGGACGAACGTCTGGCGAACTCGCCGCGGTCCGTACGTCGCCGAATACGATACCGGCGCAATCTGTGGATACTGCAGCTACGAGTGCTACTTCAGCCACCGTCACCGGAACAACCTGGAGGAGATCGCCGGCAAGCAGAGCGTCTACCTTCCGCCAGCGTGACTTCGCGACCTGTTTTTCGTGCCCCCAGAGAGGGCGAGGGCTCCTTCGAAAGCTCTCAGAGGTGACATCCTGTGAGTCAACAACAGAGTGCCGACAACGTCTCAATCGACGACATTCCGGTCGATATCGACAACACGCAATCAGCAGAGATCGATTCCACCGACGTCCCCGACGAAATCGAGTCCATCACCCGTGGACTGGCTGGTGAGCAGCCGCCGACGAATCCCATCGTGGTTCTCAAAGCGGCCCGGTGGTGGTATCTACACGGCAAGGGTGGGACAGATCCCGCCTTCCAGTGGGCCATCGAGTGGACTCGTCACCTTGCGACCGACACGCCCAGCGACGTCGAGCGATTCGACGCGTACCTCGAGTACCTCGTTACGGTCGGCTTCGCTGACGAACGCCACGAGCTCCGCTGACCGACAGAGCGGTTTTTTGAACGCCCCTGAGGGGTGCGGCGCGGTCTGAGCAGACGCAGTTGCCGTGAACTTGATTCGGTGAACACAATGGCTACGACCAGTGATTCGTCGGTCTCCTTCGACCAGACCGACACGCGATCCGACGAGATGAACAGTACGATCGAACAGTGGATCGACGACCTCGTCGCCGGCGTCGACGACGCGCAGGCCAGCGCGGAGTTCCAGGAGTGGCTTGACGTCCAGAGTCGATTCCACGACTACTCCTACCGGAACACGCTCCTCATCAAGCGGCAGTGTCCCGAGGCAACCCGCGTGGCTGGCTACCGGACGTGGCAGGAGGAGTTCGACCGTCACGTCAAAGAGGGTGAGTCGGCCATCTGGATCTGGGCGCCAATCATCGCGAAACAGTGCCCGGAGTGCGAGAACTCCCCGAACTACCACGAGGACAGCGATTGTGAGTACGACGAGACGTCGCCCGAGGAGTGGTCCGAGGGGCTGGTCGGGTTCAAGCCCGCGCCGGTGTTCGACGTCTCCCAGACCGAGGGCGAACCGCTTCCCGACCTGGACACGGAAGCGACTGGGGACGCCGGCGATCTCGTCGAGCAGTTGACTGACGCCGCTGACGACCTCGGCGTGACGGTGCGGATCGTTCCAGCCGAGGAGTGGACCCACGGCGAGGCGAAGGGCATCTGCGAGCAGCTGAGTCTCGTCGACGTTCAGCCGCTCGTCGAGGTACGTGATCGGGAGAACGAGGCCGACCTCGCGCGAACGCTGATTCACGAGTACGCTCACGCCCTGCTCCACTTCGACGTCGACGACGACACCGAACGGGCGAAACGCGAGGTCGAGGCCGAAGCCGTCGCCTACGTCGTCGGGCGCTACTGTGGGTTGGACACCAGCGGGTCGGCGTTCTACCTCGCTGCGTGGGAGTCGGATAACCCCGAGTTCGTTCGCGAGCGGCTCGGACGGATCAGTTCCACAGCAGCAGAGCTCATCGACGTGCTCGAAAGCGAATCTTCGTCCCAATCCAGTTAACCAACAGAGTGATGGATTCCTTCCGCTCTGTTGGTTAAGTTTTTCAGTGCCCGCGGAGGGGCGGAGGCGCGTTCTGACCTCCGTCGAATGATGACTGAACCCTATCTCACGACGGTCCTCGAGGAAGCCGAGCACGTCGCCGAGCAGCACGATCAGGTCGCCCGAACGACAGACTACCAAGCCCACGAGTACCTCCGATACGCCGTTCTTCGGGTGCTTGAAGGCGAGGCGGACCACCTCCCAGCAGACTGGCCGCCGATCAACGGCGTGACCGTCGGCTACGGGAGCGACGAGGCGATGTACGACAGCTGGAGCTCCAGCGAAGACTGGTGGGAGACCGTCTCGCCGCAGGAGGCGTGTACCCGCTTCCGGGTGTTCTTCCCGGACGACCACCAGACAGTTCCCCGTGACATCGTCGACGTGATGGCTGCGCTGGGTGCCTGGCGCGTCTGGACTGGGTGCGCAGCCGCGTGCGGCTCCTACGACCATCGCGAGCGCCGCGAGGTCCACTACCTGTGGCCGGAAGGCCATCCGGTGGAGGAAGTGCTCCACGAGCGGCTCAGGGGGCCTGCGGAAGCCGTCGCTCCCGACGGTGGCCGAACGGGCGACGTTCGCGACCGACTGGTCGTCGACGAGAACGCACAGTCGGAGGACGATCTTGAGCCCCGCACGAAGCGTGCCGTCGCCGAAGCGATGGACGTCTCACTCCTCTCGAAGGGTGGCCGCTACGAGGTACAGTCTGCGTCCGGGAACCGGTACGAAGTCGACGTCATCGACGAATCGTGTACCTGTCCCGACTGGCAGCAACGTTCACCCGAAGGTGGCTGCAAGCACCTGCGCCGCGTCGATCACGAGATCAAACGGGGCCGCGTTCCCCGACCAGACGGCCGCCTTCCCTCCCCGTAGTCGTGGCCAGACTACTCCACGGGACGGACTGTGTCGCCATCCCGACGGACCCGGTCGAACGTTGAGAGATACGCGATCCGGTCGTGAACCTCGTCAGTATCTAGCTCCAGTTTGGCGGCCAGTTCGTCGACGGTCATCGGCTCGTCGAGTGCCTGGAGGACTTCGAGCCCCCGGTAGTACCTGTTCGTGAGCTCCAGGACGCGGTCCTCGATCGGTGTGGTCACTCCGTACCGCTCCTCGAGTTCGACCAGCGCCTCGTTCGCGAACGTGGCGAACTGATCGTCCCCCAGGCGTTCGATCTGGGCTTCGAGTTCAGCCCGGACGACGTCGTAATCGAGGCCGGCCTGCACGAGCATATTCATGTCCTCGATGTCGTCGTCGCGGCCGGCGATCGCCTTGAACAGGAAGATATCCTCGTTGCTGACTAGCCGGACCGTCAGTCGATCCGTGTTTAGGAACGGCTCGCTGCGCTCTTGCATCCCGTCGGTGAGCACGAGCTTGTTCGCGACCTGCTGGTTGAAGATGTCGAGGCGACACCCGTCGTCGTTCTCGACGCAGCTCGTCGCCCCCAGCGCCCGGTAATCTGGATCCAGCGATTGAACCTCCGCATACCCGAGGTCCATCAGGACCGCCCACAGCTGACCGTATGCGTCGCCATCCGGGACGACCAGGTCGATGTCTTTCGTCGCCCCCTTGAGGTCGCGCAGCGACATCGCGCCACCACCGATCAGGTAGACCGTGAGCGGGGCTGAGAGGCCATCCCCGATTCGCTGGAATTCGTTCTCGATGTACTCGCGGCCGAATGTTGGTCTCATTATTGTAGTGGTACCTCGTAGTCAGCCGCCAACTCCTGGAACTCGTCCCACTCCGGGAGCCGGTCGTCGTCGACCTCGCCGTGCGTCTCGAGGTAGCGGAGCAAGGCGTCGATTTCGTCTTCGAGGCCATACTTCGCCGCCTGCTCTCGGAGGTCCGCCTCGTCGACGTCGACGTGGCTGAGCAGGAGGAGACAGTACGAGCGGTGGCGACTGCCGTCGTCGATCAGCAGCGTGTGACAGCAGAGCTCCGCCGGCGAGACTGCGTCGAGGTCTTCGGAGTAGACGTAGTAGCGGTGGCCGGTGAGCAGGAACTGGAGGTCGAAGGCCGCGAATCGAGCGAGGCCGGTTTCGTGGAACCCCTCTGCGTCGATCTCCTTCTCGGCCTGCGCGAGGAATTCGTCGTAGTCCTCCCAGAGAATCGTGCCCTTCGGGGCGACGGCTTCGAGGCGCTGGCGATGCAGATGGTGTGCGAGTTCACGGGCGAACGCGTGGAGGCGGTCGAAATCGGCGTTGAAGTCATAGCGGCCGTCGGCTGTCCCGACGAGACCACGGTCACGAAACCGCTTGAGGACGCGGTTGACCGTGTTGCGGTAGTTATCGCTCTGGTCAGCGATTTCGGAGACAGTTCGCGGCTGGTCGAGGTAGTACAGCACCTCGAGTGCCTTGCCGGTCAGTAGCTCGGGGAAGTCAATGTGGGAGTGCTGACGAACGAGGTCCTGATAGAGTTCGACGGCGCGAGCATCCGACGGGACGACTCGTTTTCGCCGGCCATCGCGTTCCGTGTAGACGAGCCCTTTCTCAACGAGGTCGGCGACGGCACGAGAGAGGTAGCTCTCGCTGTGGTCGAGTTTCGTCGCGAGTTCGGAGATCGTGTCGCCGCGGTCGACCGTGGCGAGGACCTCGAGTTCGATGCGCCGGAGCACGGTGTAACATAATACGAAACTTGTGTATAAAGAAGTTTCGAGTAGTGTTACAGCCAGCAATCGCGAGAACCGCCCCCATCGTCTTAACCAACAAAACTATGGGTTTATCCGCCGTGTTGGTTAACACGAGAGTAGCCGATGTCCTACGAACCCCCGACCCCACCGGCGAACCTCCCGACGGAGATCGTCAACACGCTCAATGAAGCCACACCGGAGCATCTTCGGGACGTTGCCAGCTACGCCGAGGCGTTGGCCGAACACAAAGAGCGGGAAGCTCGGCTCGAGGAGGAAGCGGACGACGCCGACGTCGAGGAGCGCCCCGATGACCTCCCAGACGACGTGCCGGCGAAGGCGACGATCACGATCAAGGAGATCAACGACAACCGCTACTACTACTGGCAGTGGCGGGAAGGCGATTCGGTGACGTCGAAGTACAAAGGGCCGGTGAATCCCGACGAGTAGACGAGATGGAACTGTAGCCTGGTGTTCGTTTCAACGTGATTCGTAGCGTAGCAGATGACACCCCCCAGAGTGTGAATGGGATCGGTTTACCCCCCACCCCTCGGTGTGAATGGGCTACCAACCGGCACTCTCTAACGAGACTTCATGTCGAGAGAAGACAGAGCAACACGCGGATAGATTACGCCTCGTTTACCCCCACACCCCTCAGTGTGAATGGTCCACCACCCAGGGTACCGCGATTAAGAAGCCCTTAACAGCAGAAGTCCTCACGCCGTAGGGAGGGTTCTCGCCTCAGTGGCGAACCTTCGGCTTCGGCACAAGGCCTCGCCTTTCAGAATACGTCTACTCGGAGGACTGTTTAGACTGTAGTATAATAAAGATAACTACAGCTGCGGTGCGGTGCAGTAGCGGGTCGGGCCAGCTGCCGGGGAAGAACGTGTAAGCCGCTGTCCGTGCCGTACTAGGTTCTTCAGACGAACGAGCCTGCTTCCTCGACTCGCACTCTATCTCTACAACCGTCGTATCCTATGGGGGACCATTCACACCGAGGGGTGGGGGTGTCACCATCCCATCAACGTCTGGAGTTCCGGCGTCGAGTTGATCAGTCCAGTTCGTGTACTCTCGACGTCTCCTTGGAGCGAATACGACCTGAACTTCCCCTGATCTCCGCCTTCCTTCTTTTTCGATTCGAGAACTCCTGTCGTCACGTGCTTGTTCAGAAGCTCAAGCGCACGATTGTACCCCTTGGGCTCTACTTCGACGTCCCGTGCTACTGTTTGGTAAACCTCGTGAATCTCTGACGTCCGGAACCATTCTTTTTCCGGGTTATTCCGGTCAAGACGCGTGAGAGCAAACAGGAGTAATTTCCCGGACAACGGAGTCCCTTTCACCATCTCCATAAAGAGTTCAACTTCGACGAGTTCGTCAGCTTCGAGAACGTGATTCGCGGTCACGATATCGTCGCCTTCTTCGTCGGCGATCTCACCCGCATTCCGGAACAATCGGACTGCCCGTCGAGCGTCACCGTGTTCTTCAGCTGCGAGTTCAGCCGTGGTTGGAATCACCTCGTCATCGAGGACACCGTCGTAAAATGCGTCCCGTCGATTTTCGAGGATTGCAATGAGCTGGTCTTCTTCGTACGGCGTGAACGTTCGGTGTTCTGGCTGGAGAGTCGATTGAACCCGTGACTCGATTTCTCCTTTGAATTCGATGTCGTTCGAAATCCCGATTGTAACGACTGGGAAGTCAACGTCGTCTTTTGATTGTGTCCGTGATAGCGTGTAGAGGACCTCGTTGACTTCTCCGTGCTTGTCGATTTCATCGATGATGACGACGAGGCCGCCAGAGAACTCCCTCTGAACAACGGGCCACAATTTTTGATCCCGATAATGCTCGGCCGAGAGGCCCTGATAGGGGACATCAAGTGGGTTCTCTGCTTTCGCGTTCACCTGCTCTGCAATCTTTCGGAAGGTGGAGGTATACGTAGAGATGGGGTCCGGGTTAATGTAGGCGGTAACGATCGGGGAGTCCGTTCCTGCAGTTGCTGCTTCGAGCCGCTCGCAGACGTGTCTTGCAACCATCCGTTCTAGCTTAGTGACTGGCTGAGACGGCGCTCACGCCGAAATTGCGTCGAGTCTGACCGCAATCATGC
>JBKKHI010000023.1:0-21758 GCA_046614585.1 Natrialbaceae archaeon A-arb3/5
AATCACCAACTACGAGCGAGGACACGATCCGGGACGTGAGATGCTCAAGCTATGAGTTGGATTCTATGACACGCTCGAAGCAATTGATAGTGTCAATCTGGACAGCGACACCTCCGGGGTCGGAAAACGAGTCATCGAGACATTGAACCAACGGCTCGTAATTGAGGCGAAGGCGACTCAGACGAGCGATGATCCACAACACACGTTTCCATCCATACAGCGGGAAGACCTCGATGGAGAGGGAGGTACACGTGTCGTGTGGATGTCCTCTCGTCCGAACGGTATCGAATTTCTTCGTGAACACTCCGCGTGGGGTTTCGTTAAACAACCGCGGCGCGATCCAGAGATGCTCGCTCTCTACGTGAGTTCCCCTGTCCAAGAAGTCAAGTACGTCGGTCGAATTGAAGATGTGGTTCCAGTTCGAGAGTTCACTGGCATTGACGACACGTTGAAACAACAGAACGATGGGAAATACGTTGTGACGCTTTCCGAGGTCGTTGAATTGGAAGATGAAATACCATTTGGTGAGGGGGAAGCAAACGTGCGTGGGATGACGTATACGACGCTGAGCACACTGAAAAAGGCGACCACAATAGACGACCTTTAGGGATGTAACTATGACTGAAATTGGCTTAGTGAGTTGTACGAAGAGTAAGCGTGAGCAGGCCAGCAATCCTGCTGACCTCTATATGGAGTCAGCGTTCTTCAAGAAAGCCCGAAGGTACGCTGAGGCGAATCACGACGAGTGGTACATTCTCTCCGCGAAACACCATCTACTCTGCCCTGATGGATCTCCTATCGAACCGTACGACGACACACTGAGTCAGGCGTCGGTAGACAAAAAGCGGGCGTGGGCACAAACGGTCTACCAGCAATTACAGGGAAACGGCTTGCTTGCCGATGGCAACCGACTGGTGTTCCACGCTGGTCGTGACTATTATAACGAACTCATTCCGCTTCTCGACGAGGCGAACATAGCGGTTGAGACACCTACGGACGGCCTTCAGTACGGCGAAACACTCGCTTGGTATAACGAGTACCTCTGACCACCGGATGTAATCACGCTGCTACTTCAGAGCATCTAGGTTATAGGTGAGAGTTTCGCAACACGGGCTGGAGGAGTAGCTACCCTCAACGAGTGGGGAGCCAAAGGAACACTGAGAGGCTACGTATTTCGACTGGCACACATTCAAGCTGGCCCGGTGTGAATGCGTTGCTACGATGGACGAATCGACCGTCTTCGGGCACGTCATCGACGAACTCGAAACACGCGATTACCAGCCGCTTGTTCACGTGCCCGGGTCGCATCAAGACACGTACGCGGATGTCTTGGATCGGTGCGAGACCCACCAGATCACGATCGGTGGGCGGTATCCGGATGTGCTCGGGTTTACGCATGCTGACCGGGTGTTCGCGGTTGAGGTGAAGGGGTCGAGCGGGTTACTCCGCGGCATTGGCCAGGCGCTCACGTACCAGCAGGGGGCGCACGTCTCCTACCTTGCGGCGGCGGCTGACACTGTCGGGCAACATTCTGATTTGCTCCGGTCGAAAGGTGTCAGTGTGATTGGCGCGACGGACGATGGGGTCACACGGTGGTCGAGTCCGCCAACGTCGGAGTCACACGAGCAAATCGTGGATATCGAGGGGCAACTGTCGGTTCGATTGCGCCGCAGTGACATCTCGGGCGATATTGCCAGTCTCTCGCTTGCCCAACCGCTGAATTATCTCGCGCCTGTCGTCGCGGTCGATCAACATGGCCCGCTGGCTGACGATGAGTTAGCGGATGTGATGGAAGCCGAGTACGGTTTCGGCGCGGGCACCCAGGCAACACGGAGTGCGCTGTCGCTCGGACTGTTGGAGGAGTCTGAGCGGTTCACGCTGACTGACCAGGGGGAACTCGCAGCGACGGTGCTTCACGGGTGCGGGATTGCGACACTCGAAGATCTCGATGCGCTCAAGAGTGATGTCGGGCGATCAACGGTCGTCGCGGAACACCAGCCACTCGCTATTCTGCTCCGAAATTGTTACGAGCGACACCCCGAATTCCGGTTGTTGCTCGATGCGTTGCGAAAAGAGGGCCCGCGAATTCACTTCCCTGACTTGGTTCGTCGGTTAGTTCATGAGTACCCGAACGTCTTCCTAAACACGTTCTGCACGCGGGCAGGCCGAACGCGAGCCCGGGAGCTGATCGAGGCAGGTCAAGTGTCGCGGATTTACGAGGAGGAAGCCGTCTGGAAGGACATCATTCGAACGAACGTGCTGTTCAATTTCGTCCAGCAGCTCAAGCATATCGGCGTGCTTGCTGCGGAGACACGCAGTCACAGCGGTAAGATCAGCAAGTACAATCCTGATTCGAAGCCGTGGGTGTTGCGAGAAGACCGGTGAACTGTGGATGAAGTAGGCTGGTTATGGAAACAACGAGCCTCCCTAAATAGTAAGCGTCCGATCAGTAACTCAGCTATCGGATACAGAGACAGACGACTCTCCGCTTTACAGAATTAGTCTCATACTTCATTTATGACGGTGATTCTCTATTTGTACTCATTGCTCAAGGTCCTTCACTTCGTCAATAATGGTGTTAAGTGAGAGTAGTCTGTCGTTTTGAAAATCGAGTGCTTCGATTTCGATCAGTGGTTCGCCTTCCTCGTTTTTGTGGTGGGCGTAGTGGTGCTGTATGTTATTGAGTTCGTCCAAGTGCCGGAGGAAGGTGAAGTTCTCCAAGACGATATGTATCTTATCGACATCCACGTTGTGCTCGTCGTATTTATTGATGGTGCGGTCGATTTTATTAGTTGGATTCTGGCCACCACTGAACAGGGTCTCCACCTCGTATGCTTCCTGCTGTTGCCCGGAAAAGAACACGTCAGGAATCACACCTCCGTGCTTGGTTTCCGTCTCGATCCACTGTTCGAGGTCTTGTAACTCGTCGATGTCCTCGCCACGATCGCGGAGTCGTTGGACGAGATACCGGACGATGTAGGCCTTGATGTTGTAATGGAGCGGGGATTCTCCGCTTTCGTAGTCATCCCGTTCCTTACCTTGGACTTGGCCCTGGTTCTCCGTGGTAAACCGTTTGAACAAGCCGCGTTCTTCCGATTTGATGTCGTCCAGATAGTCCTCGAACTCTGTTGGGGCGTAGCGGTTGAAGAGGTCGTCAAAGATGCCTGGCCCGGTTGGCCGTTCGATAGCCGGCTCGTCAACCTTGACGTCACCCACTGCGAGATCAAGGTTCCCCCAACACAGCTCAGCCATCCGTTTCTCAACCTCGAATTCTGGCTGGCGTGGGGCGACCTCTACAACATTCAACGGCGGATGCGGACTCTCGAACCTGATTTCGTTTAAGGTATCGCGGTATTCGTCGACTACGTCAGGGTCGGTAGCTTTGAAGACGATGAAGCCGAACTTGCCGAGCATTGATTCCAGCTTTTCTCGTAGCTTCGCTTCGTTGATCCGTTGCTTTCGGTCATCGAGGTCAATGAAAATGACTTTTTTATCCGCGTCAAGCCATTTCTCGATTTCGCGTTTATTGGTTTCGTCAAGCTTGTTGATCGGTTGAAACTCAGGATGGCCACCGTTGGCTTCTCGGTAGATACGGCGGCACAGTGTGAGATAACTCCCGACGTAACTGTTATCTTCTGCTTCGCTGAAGAGAACAATTGTTGTTCCTTTTGAGGTTGTCGCCGTGCCTCCACCGCCGTAGATGATCTCTTGGAAGGTTGGAACCTTCTCTTCTGTGCCGCCAGTGTGGCCATCACTCCCCATTGCAGTTGTACTCGCTTCCGTAGATGTTCCCGCTTCACTGACAGCATTGTCCTCTGTCTCATCTTCATGTGCCTTCGTTTCCTGTATTTCGACTTCCTCAATTTCATCCGATTCGAGTCGTTTGAGACGGCGACTGATCTCATCATCCACGTCTTTGTCGAGCGCGGGAATGAAACGGATCCGCGGTTGAGACACACGGCGATACAGCGGCACAGAGAGGGGTTTTCGACGTTTCTTTGGGGGTTCCCGGATCTCGGTATCAAAAGATGACGGGTGGAACTGCACGGTCGACGCTGACCTCAGCTGAACCAAAGGTATCTGCAACTCCTTGCTCTCCGCTGCGATGTCTTGTACTTCGGCCGCTACGTCGACCGACCTCGTCTCAACATCCACATCCTGAAGCGATAGCTCTGGAACCGTGACGTCGCGGCTCACTTCCTCGATAACTGGAGGCATAGTGGCGGGATCAACCGACTCAGTCTCAGCCACATCTTCCAGTAGAACGTCCGGCACGGGGAGGTCACTTTGACTGTACTCCGGTTTGGGTTCAACTGTGATGCCTTGATCGCCTTTCTTGGCGGACTCACCCCCGCTTGGGTCTGATGATGGTGGCTGCGTTTCCTGCTCCTCGTCTTGTTGGTCGTCTCGGCGGCGGCGCTCTTCTTCCGTCTTGTCGTGTTGGGAGTCGGATTCTGATTCAGGGTCGTTAGGCATGGTAGACACGCACCCCAGTTGGCGGCGTATCCTTGGCTTGGTGTTCCACCATCTCAAAGCTGTATGTGCCCAAGAAGACGCCTGGCATTACCTCATCCAGGTACCGTAGGAGCGACACAGACTCATCTAACTCCTGCCGTCGATGCGTGACGGAACTTGTGTTGACCGCGGTGATCACTTCGCGCGCGGTGATGGCTCCATTCTCGATGATGAATGCCTTCGTCAAGTCCATGTCCCGGCGATAGCGCGAATCATTGGTGCTGCTGGCGGTACTTGTTGGAACATGGTTGGGACGCGCACACTCCGGAAGATAGTCAGGGTAGGACCAGTTTTCGGCAGTAAGCTGCTCGTCCACCTGGCGGGTGAAGTCCTCCTGTGGATCGGGGACATTTGCGAAGAACAGTGAGAGTATTGAACGGATTGATTCATCACCGAACGTGGTCCAGACAGCCTGATTGAAACGGGACAACCGGTCAAGGATACCCTCCGTTGTGTGTCCCCAGACCGTGTAGGCGGCGTCCCGATCGTCATCTGCAAGCCCCGGGACGAACAGCTTCTGAAGCCCGAGCGAGCCGGCAGCGTTATACACCTCACCTTGGAGCGGTGGATATGCTTCGGTCAGATAGCGTGCTGTGACGGCCTGTGTCGTGTGCGCGAAAAACGTGAACGGATAGGTATTCGCAGTTAGCTGCAGCACCCCGCTCAACAATGACTCGATGACGTCGGACAGCGTTTCCGGCTCGTCGAGCACGCCTTCGACGCGGTCGTCAACGACCGGCGGCGCTTCGTTAAGATGTTGCAGTACAGCTGTCAGTTGCTCGTCCACGGTCTGAATGAAGGAAACAAGCTTTGTCTCTGTCGTTGTGACGGGGGCGTAGTCGTCGCCGGTGAGACCTTCCTGTTCAGCGTTCACCCATCGGCTCGGATCATGCAACGCGACACCGAGGTACTGGTTGGTGAGTCCTGCCAGGCTCTCATCAGGGATGTCGCCGTCTTCGGTGAGTCCGCCGAGGAGGAAGGGCCGGGTCCTGGGCTCTTGATCCACTGCATCGCTTAATATTGTCTCGGCTGGTTCAGGCGGTGTTATCCGGTTGCGTAGCTCGACCAAGGTTCGGGCAGCTTCTACGACAGGCCGGACCTCGTCGTTGGCGAATGCTGTACGTTTCTCCGGATCGGTGATCCGTCGCGCGATATCGTCGTAGCTCATAGCTGGGAATCAGTCTCCGATTGATTTGATTTTCAGATAGTCATCGTACACGTACGTGACCTTGTTCAGTCCTAAGAGGAGGAGCGGGGCGGCTCGGTCAAGCAGGTCCATGATGCTCTCTTGGCTGTCTTCCACGTCGGACCGGTCGGTTGCAGCTGAGAGCCCATCGAAGTAGATGCTGAATTCGCGTCCGACCCACTGTTCCGGGACGTTTGCGATCCGGTTCGCCACACGGTCCTCGTAATCCTGCTTAAGATCAGAGACGTTGTTGAAATAGGCTGATAGGACATCGCGGAAGCTCTGGGTTGCGTAGTCGCTGAAGTACGACCATATCTGCTCGTTGGTCTTGACGATCGATCCACCGAATGACCGTCCCCGGTTGTTCGGATTGTATTCGGGGAAGCACAGGATTTCGTAGCTACTGTGGATATCTGTGTCCGACTTGATCGGGTTCGACCAGTCCAACTCTGTCAGGCCGAACTGATCCCGCACCAGCGGTTGCGTGTCATCAAACTCGGGATACGCTTCCTGAAGAAACTGACGCGGCGTCTGATTCAACGACCACAAATAGAACGTCGGATACGAATGATTCACCACAAACTCCAGCACATCCTGATACAGTTGTTCAACGATATCACGCACCTCGTCAGGCGATCTGAGCAGGGAACCGAACGTAACCTCTGGTGTCCGCCACCCCTGATACAGGGTCTGCGAGGACAGAGCCTGCGTTAACTGATCCTGAATTTTGTCAGCAAACTCAATAAACTGCGACTCCTCCACCTCAACCGTGACCTCAGTCTGAATCTCACCACCTTCCGACAACAACCATGACTGGAGATCGGTTACCTGAGCACCGAAGAAGACCTTGTAGAATTTTGCCACGCTGTTCCGGCGATAGACTTCGTCCCGCCGCGGATCAATCCCACCGAGAAACACCTGTTGCTCACGTTCGGATAGCGTCTCTAATCGTCGTCCATTGAATTCGTGCTGCAGTTTCTCGTGGTATTCCTTCAGCTGCCACGCTGCCTCCCACAACGGGATGACCGTCTCCCGGATATACTCCTGCCACACCTCCTGCTCCGTGTAGTCGACAAAATCATCGACTTGGGCATAGGTACGACTCCCACTCATTAGCTTGTTAAGAGGTATACTACGGGATCATAAAAAGTCATTCTTACCTATACAGATAGTGTAACGATGCTTCGATTGTGATGCAGCCTCCGAGATCGACCCGGTTCACGAGTACCTGAACGTCTTCCTGAACACGTTCTGTACGCGAGCGGGGCGAACGCGTGCCTGAGAGTTAATCGAGGCAGGTCAAGTATCCCGAATCTACGAGAAGGACGCTGTTTGGAAGGACATTATTCGAACAACGTGCTATTCAATTTCGTCCAGCAGGTCAAGTATATCGGCGTGCTTGCCACTGAGACACGTAGTCACAGCAGGAAGATCAGCGAGTACGATCCTGATGAGAAGCCGTGGGTGTTGTGTGAAAGTCTGTAAAGTAATGAGGAGACCCAGGAACATTCCGCCCTTCGTTTCACGCTCGTCCATCCGAGTTCGAATTCGGGACCTCTCTGGGACAAGGGATTATAACTATCAGATTCATCATACCGATTAAGCGACGCCCGAGAATCACCACGCATCTGTACTCTGACGATGCATAGACCTCTCAGGCAACCAATCTGATACCGCAATCCCTGGTATCGTAGTCCCTTGCTGACGCAGGGCCAGCGCGTCATCGGACGTCGCGTGTTAGCAGTACGACCAGCGGACAGCACGCGATACCAATGATACGAAAAACTGCATCCGAAGTCGGCAAAGGCACAGAACAGGGCAACGCGAAGAACGTGGCCCTCGAAACGGCAGAAGACAAAGCTAGGGAAGCTCTCAAACACGACCACCCGGAGAAGGGCTTCGATGTCACCATTCTCGCTCATAACCGTGACTACAACTCCGACCGGAACGTGACTGACCACCTCATCAGAACCGGCGAGGAATGGATCGCGGTTCGAACGTGGGCAGAGGCCGGCGGCGGAAGCGGCCTCGCAATCAAAGACCACGGTGAAGCCCTGCAACTTAAAGCCCCGGAACTTGACCACGACCTCATCGCTGACCGCATCTGCAGCGAAGCGCTCGACGCGATCGACACTCACGAAGCGGTTGGGCGACCCATTGAACCGTTCACTGCCCTCATCCGAAACGTCGCGGATGTCACGGACGACCTCGTAACCAGATGGCAAACCGCGTCGGAATATGTCGTCACGGAACGACTACGAAGGGATTGCTGGGTGGACCGGACACACCGCGTGGACCGCGCACGAAGAGGAAGCCATCTACATCGAAGAGACAGGGCCGCGACGCGATTCATTGACGAGCATGTCACTGGCAATGTGAGTGACGACGTCGAAGCGACCATTCACGACATCTGCGTACAGGCATTGTACGACGTCATCGGTGATCACCGCAGCCGCCGAACTCCGCACCTGGAATACGCAGCGGAGGTGGTGCTCATAGACTGATATCTTAGAATTTTGTCGGCAATTCAGATGCCGAACATACGAACGACTCGTTCCGTTTGGACGAGCGTTACTCACTCGCCAGAGTCCCTGTGGCCAGAATGACTCCTCGTAGTTGAGCAACCGGTTGATCGTCTCTGGCACCACATCAAGAGAATCATCGTAATCCTCCACAACGTAGACGTCGAGTGCCGGACCACCGCCCCAATACTCGTCGCGGACGTGTTCTGTGTGGGTTACCGGCTTACGCGCCTGGTTGCAGTGTACCCTATGGCGGAGTGGAGCGACTCTGACTGGACGCCGGCGACAGGTGATGCTGAGATGAGCGCTGGGAGTACGCGACGACGATTCACGCTCGTGCGGTTGATCCTGAGCTCCGTGCGACGGTGATTTCGCGGCATGATCGAGAGTCCCCGATTTCGGGTATTGACCATCCTAGGCTGCTGGACGTGCGCACGTATTATCGTGGAGTGACTACGCGGAGCACCGGGCTGATTTAGCGAACGTGCTGCCACTGAGTAAGACGTATCATGCTGCATTCGATCGTGGCAGAAACATCACGAGTTAGCTGGTCGGTATGGTATTCCACAATAGGGTATACTCGAATATATCCTGTTGCGAGAAGACCCGAGCATTTAGAATAGTTTAGTGAAATGTTCGGGTAATGTCTGTAGGACGAGAGCCGTTTCGCAAACCACTCGAAGACATCTCCAATGAGGAGTGGATCCCGATACTCTCTATCCCATTCCTTGTTATCGCGTTCCTCATTTCGGGAGCAAACTACTACTTCATCGACCAGGCGATGACACTGTTTTTCTATGCCGTCCTCGTTCGGATCTGGACACAGGTCGGCGGAGAGCTTCCGCTCTTCCCTCACCGGAACACGGCACACATCTCGTTCATTTTGATGAGTATCGGTGCAGTGTCCCTCGGTATTATGATGGAGCAAGCTGCCTTCTGGATTACTGGCGACTTGGTCGCTGTTCAATCGTTGGCGCTGGCAGTCGTCATTAGCCGTCTCTACATCAACATACGAGACAGTAACGCGACGTCTCCGAGAGACATTATCCGCCACCAAGAACCAGTAGATCGGTATCTCATCCTTGTTCCCTGTGCTATTGCTTTCTTTGTTTCAATGCTGTTCTACTGGCTTGATGTCTTCACACACTCACTCCGGACTTCGGGGTGGTTCTTCGGGATGATTGTCTGGAGTCTTTTTATTGGTGTATTCCTCTACTGGTACGAGAATGAGCGATAGAACTGATAGGATATTACGCAAACTCCGTCATGTTTTGCTGGGGAAGTAAGGAAATGGGGTTGGCCCCCTATGAGGTTGGAAGGGGTGCCCTTAGCTTCCAAGTACGGAATTGGTATATTTTGACTTAGATCTGCGTGCATTTTATATCTCGAGACCCTCAGATGGTGAAGACCGGAGATGTATCGCCTCAAAAGTCACTTTGTTTCTCATTGCGTTATCGCGGTGTAGACTTATTAGGATAGAAGAACATCAGTCTCAGTTATATGCCAGCTCCCTCACTCTTCGACGGAATCTCACGAGCTATCGAAGAATTCGCCATCCCATCCATTGTACTCTTGGTACTCGTGGTGGTAATGAGAGAGGTCTATGGTGAACAAGAAGCAGGGCTGATCTATGTTGGGCTAACTGTGGTCATTCTTTTTGTAATCTATACGAAAGCAAAATACTGGAACAGCAAGTATACTATTGGAGTCGTTGTCGTCGGACTCGTGATCTGGTACGGAGTCCCTGGAGTTTTTCCTTTGCTTGTCCCGTCCCAATTTGCTGAGGTCGGTTCACTGGCAGTTCTGGTCTTCCTGTTTGCGTTAGCAATAATGCTCACTGATAAAATCTAACCGTAGGAGAGCTAGGTTCACTACCAATAAAGGTGTTCAGAAAGCGTGGAACGCTCGACTGAATGCTGACCTCTACGCTCAATGGAACCAGAGTGAAACGGTGAAGTCTCGACTTAAGCGTAACTACGGTGCGTTCGTCCGTTTACGACGCTGGTGGAAGCAGTTACGTGAACTTGCCCTTGGTATATCGTCTACAATTTCGACCGAACCCTCTAACGATCAGTACAAGCAGAGGCGTTATCGCTGCGGTAGAGTCACGAGCGCAGCATCCGCGAGCGACCATCGGGAGCGAGCGGCTTTTTAGCGTAGATTTTTGCAAGCGGTTCGAGCGAACGGAGTGAGCGAGGACCCGCAGCAAAAAGGTACTTTCGCACGTGTAGTGAGCGGATGGTTCACTGTTATCGGTATGAAACAAACGGAGTTGACGTGCTGCACTCATCCTCTATATTCAGCAGCCAACTCTTGTCATGGATTGAGGATTCCAAGAGGGCCGTCGAATTCTAAAGTAGTGCTATCCAGCGTATAGGAGTCGTATAGAAATTGAGTGGACAAAGTGAGAGGCTGATCGAAGTGATAGAGTGTTGTTTACCCGAGGTTTTATCCAAGATGCGTCGAGTGGTTTTCTTATCAACATGTCTGAACGGTCGCCGGAGGAACTTGTTGCTGCATATCTTGAGGATCGGGAGTGGGATGCTCGTCGCGCACCGGTTGTGAAGACGTCTCGTATTGTTCGGGAGGTGGCGTCAGCTGTGCTTGACGCTGGGTCGGTTGGGACGCAGGAGTTGACTGCGTTGTATCGGCTCTGTATGAACAATGACACGTACCCGGTTTCGAGTAAACGAGGTGAGATTGACGAGTTGGATATTTCGGAGGATGTGAAACAATCAGCGAAAGACCAAATTGATGAGAAAGTCGGGACTGTTGGTGGGTTGTTGTTCCCAGTTGAGGTGCCGGAATCGGAAGAGTGTGCGGTCACAGCGTGTTTTGAAACGCTCGTCACATCTGAGGACCGTGAGGAGTTAGATGAGGCAGTACGGCGGTTAGCTGCGCTTAATCTCCCGAAGGTGGAGTGTGGGAAGATTTCGCCGATCCTCTATTACCTACACCCAGAGTGTTACCCCGTTGTGAATAACATGTCGCGGAGTGGGATGGCGGAGTACTTTGACGTAGATATCTCGAATTCTCTGGCAGAGTATCCTGAGATAGCTGCCCAATACCGTTCAATTCGGGGAGAATACAGGTTCCAAGATAACTTTCGTGACTTGGATTACTTTTTCGTGTGGATGAATCGGCAGGAACGGAAAGGTGAAACATCGCTACCGTCCACTGACCGGACGTACTTCTGGGTGAATCAGGGGAATCACGCTGAAATCAGGGATGAATACGTGCGTGCGAAAGTTGATGACGTGTGGCATCACGACTTGGACCGGGTTGAGCCGGGGGACGTGATTTTCCACAATTTCGATGATGAGTTGATCGGCGTGTCTGTCGTTGCGCAGTGGCGTGAACAGTACTCGTTCAAAAACGAGGTGTATCAGCGTGTCGGCGTAGAGTTACGCTGGTTCGATGACCCAGTCACGGTAGATGACGAGTTGAAAGCGTCACTCGATGATCCGCGGTTCCGACAGAAGTACTATCCTATCGATTCGAACGGGCATTTGAAGCAAGCGTACCTTTCAGAACTGTCGCCAGCAGCAGCAGAATTGCTACTTGATCATACGGAGGGGTGGAATCATCTTCAGCAGCTAGATTCCAAGCAAGAGACTGAAACGAAGATTCCTGAAAAGCCAGATAGAGCTGACAAAATTGCGCGGCAACTTGAGGATGAGATGCAGACCGTGTTTTACGGCCCACCGGGAACGGGGAAGACGTACACGGCTGAGCGGTTCGCCAAGTGGTGGGCTGGACAGCAAGAGACGAGCATTCCAGTTAGTGACCGGGTTGAAACGGTGACGTTCCATCCATCGTTCACGTACGAAGACTTTATCGAGGGGTTGAGTGCAGAGGCTGCTGATGATGGACAAGTGGCGTACGAAGTTCAGGATGGGATTTTGAAGCAGTTGTCTGAAACGGCGACAGAGGCGTATGAGGAAGCTGAGGCGGCTGGGACTGACGCGCCGCGGTTCGTGTTGATCATCGATGAGATCAATCGCGGAAATCTTGCGCAGATCTTCGGTGAGACGATCACGTTACTAGAAGGGGATAAGCGCGGATCAACGATAGTTCGGTTAGCGCATTCCGGGTCTGAGTTCACGCTTCCACCGAATCTGTACGTAATCGGGACGATGAACACGGCGGATCGGTCGATTGCACTCGTTGATACAGCACTTCGTCGTCGATTCCGGTTCATTTCGTGCCCACCAGCGTTCGATGAGGTGGTCAACGAGTACGAGTTGCCTGAGGATCCGCTACAGGACGGAACCGAGTTTGAATCTCTGTTAGGATTGTCTATTGTAGCGCTCCAGGAGATGAACGACCGGATCATCACGTCTGCGGATCTCGGGAAAGGGAAACAAATCGGACATACGCGGTTGTTCGGGGTTGAGACCGTTACTGAGTTGCGTGACGTATGGCGGTTCGATATCTTACCGTTGCTAGAAGAGTACTATTTCGGGCAGTTCGATCGGATCCAACAGGAACTGTTCGATGGAGAAGGAGACGACTTGTTTGACTGGGAACGAAAGCAGATCCGGGAGTTCACTGCAAGTGATCTCTTTGATACGCTCAGTACCTTTGCTGATGATGACGTCGAGGTAACGTTCACAGAGTCAACGTCGAACTCATCGTCGTCAGCGTCGCGGAAACAGTGGGACCGAGAGTTGTTCTTTGACGATGTTGAGTCGTCGTTCGAAGATGACGTGGTTGACGTGTACCGTGATTTCTTCGAGTTCGGAGCGACAGAAGCGGACGAAGTGGATTATGGGACTGGGAAGCGGACCGGGTCAGTCCAATTCTACTGGGATGAGTACAATGACGGAGATTACCTTATTTACGAAATCAGAACTGACGGAACGCTTCAGTTCAGGTTCTGGAGTCCCCACAAATACGATGAATCTCTATTTGAAGCGTTTCTTGAGCGGGTTAATCCACTGGTGGATGAGCCAATCGATGTCGAGTTCTTACTGTCGGATGACTTTACCCAACTTCAAATCCCGATTGAGCGGTTGCGTGATAACGAGAACAGTGAGCGAGTGAAGAATGC
Organism: Natrialbaceae archaeon A-arb3/5; assembly: GCA_046614585.1. Classification (GTDB taxonomy): domain Archaea; phylum Halobacteriota; class Halobacteria; order Halobacteriales; family Natrialbaceae; genus JBKKHI01. Next base: position 13,277 of record JBKKHI010000023.1, read on the forward strand.
GATCCGTGAGTTCGTCGAGAACTGCGACGCAGCAGCTCCGTAAACATCGTTATGGCATCGGTCCACAACGATCTTGAGACGATTGAACTCAGCGAACACGACCAGTCCGACCCGTTGGAATTACCTGGTGACGTCTTGGACACGATCGACACGCGGATCAACGAGTCTACGACGCGGCTCGGTTACGAGTACACGGGCGAGGGGACAGTACGACTCAAAACGTCCTCGTATGTTGGTCTCGTCTCGCTGCCGAACGGGATGCAGGTCCGAATCCGTCCGAAAGCCGCTGGAGGGAATTTCGTTCGACTGTTGCTGTACGCACACGGTGCGACGGCTGCAACAGTCGATTCAACAGTGCAAGCGCTCCAAGGAGACTTATTCTTGGATGCGATCGCGGGGTTATTCCTTGATCGGTTGCAGCAGGTAGTGCAGAGGGGGCTCAGCAAGGACTACCGGACGAAACAGGCACGCGAAAAATATCTCCGCGGTCGTCTTGACATTCAGCGGCAACTGTCCCGTGGGAACGTAACGGGAACGAAATTCGAGATCGAATACGAAGACCTCACACACGATACGATCGAGAACCAGGTTGTCCTCTACGCGACGCACTTACTCTCCCGTCTCGTCACTGACGCAACGCTTCAAAGCGCGCTGCGACAGCGCGAGCAACAGCTTCGACGCGAGGTCACGTTGCGACCGATCCGGCGAGCAGAATTGGACTCGATTCATCTTGATCGGCTTACAGAGTACTACGATGATGTCCTGCGGCTTGCAACGGTCGTGATTCAGTCGACGTTCGTCGACAATATGCAGGCAGGCACACAGGAAACCTACGGGCTGCTGGTGAACATGAACCGGATTTTCGAACGCGTCGTTGAACGTGCCGCGGAGGATGCACTCTCTGGTTCGTCGTGGAAGGTTGAAGAGCAAGCTAAGATTGATGGGATCGTCACTGGCGGAACGCCGACGGTGACGATGTACCCTGATTTCGTTCTCCGAGATCAGAACAACGAGGTTCAACTTGTTGGTGATGCAAAATGGAAAACTGGCAACCCTAGTCAATCGGATATCTACCAAATGACATCGTACCAACTCGCAGATGATGTCCCTGGGCTTCTCCTTTATCCATCGCAGAATGGCGCAATCGAAACAGAGTATCAGGTTGACAATCGGCTTTCGCTGCATCTTCGAGAGCTCCCGACTGGACACGAAGCGACTGATTTCGATGCCTTCAGCGAAAGGTTGTCAGGAGCGTTAGAAACAGAGTTCACAACCCTCACTTCCAACCAGTGATAGGTTCTTCTTCTGGTGACTGCTGATAGTATCCAGTTCCGCACAGCAATTATATATCCAATCTGTGTTGAGTGACCCGTGCCAACTGACGTAGAGCCAGTTGACTGGAAGGTTCTTGACTCGTGGTGGGCATCCTCTGTGCAGCCAGCGTCGCTGCCCAGCAAATCCAACGAGACGAGAACCGTCGCCAATGGTGCCCTGCGAGAATGCTGGAACGCTGTTGACCCCTGGTGGGAGACGTACACGACATCGTCGTCCCTGCTATCCGAATCTACGACTACAAGAGTAACCGATACAGACTGGTTGACTGACTCGTGGAAGAATCTCGATTCGTGGTGGAATGCGTTCGCCGAAACAGGACACGAAATAGCCACCCAGTTGACAGAGCTGTTTGAACGGTCGAACGACGAGTGGGCGAACTCCGATGCTCCGTTCAGCACTGATCCATTAGCTGCGGATCTGACTGGAGAACGAATCGCACGTGGACCACTTCGCCCAAGCAATGAGGTTGCATGGTCTCGGTGGTTGGGGCGATTGCTCGGACCGTCAACGGCCCTCGTTACTGAGCTATTCGATGTGCAGATCGGAACACCTCCGTTTGAAGTGGTCTGGGAGGATCGGCTTTCCAAACGGGAGGGTGGTTTCCGCCGCCCAGATATCTTGCTCTGCGGTGCCGATCGCGGTGTTTCGATCGAAGTGAAACTAGAGGACGAGAATTATCGAAAGACGCCAGAGACGGCCAGACTCGTCGAGCGACACTACAGCGATAAGGAGTGGTCTCACGTGCTACTCCTACCGAAGCGAAAACGATCTAGTCTCGAATCGATCGTGAGGGCCGAAATTGATCGTGACACCAATGGGCAGGTCCAAGTGCAGTGGGATGATCCTGGTCCGATCGACGTCGTCTACTGGCGAGACGTGACAGCGGCAATCCGCGCCGTTCTCCGACGGGGCGACATCGTCGACGACCATTGGGCGGCGAATGCGTACGTATTCTGTGGGCTAGTCGAGCAACAGCTCCTAAACTTCCAACCCCAGTCGGTCCTCGAGCACCTTGCCGATCCCGTGAACGTCGTCGATACGGTCCAACCCGTCAGGATTGCCGACACTCTGGAGCAACAACTAACATATCTCAGTGAGAGGATCGAATCATGACAGACGAGTTCCTCACGCAGGGACTTCAGGAGGATCGATATCTGAAGGCCATCCAGTTGATCGACCAGTTTGAGAACGAGATCGAGGCGACACTCCTCGAATTCGGGCAACGAATGGTGAACGCCCAACCAGATCTGTTCGATCCGAATCCTGACCCTGATACGAATACTAATCGAACGTCATCGTCGACTCTAACCCACACCCGTATCAATTATGACCTAACTGGACCTCAAGCGCCAGACAGTGACCAGACGCTGATACTGAACGTCCATTTGTACTGGGTGACGCCGACAGAGTACGGTCGAACTGATGTCGAGGGGGCGCTCCATGCATTCGGATACAAAATCAAATATGCGTCTGAAGACACCGATGACCGGGTAGTGCAACAGACCCTGACTGGTGACTGGCCGATCGAGACTTCATCTAATCCGTTCGACTCGAATACTGCCTTCTACAGACACGTCGACTCGACCGAAGACATCGAAAACACTGCAGAAGTCCTCGTCGAACACTTTGCAGAGTTCGGTAACGCATACGCCACCTCTCCTGCCGAGTGAACTACCCTACCCTACTCGCTCACGGCTTTCGCCGTTCGCTCCTTGAGGGTAGGGCTTCCTGTTTCCACGACGCGCTTTGAAGACACCGAAGTGTCCACAGGGAGAGCAGTCTCCACAGGCGTTCGAAAATCGCTCAGCGATTTTCGCAGCCCATCAGAATCGCTGTGCGATTCTGAGGACGTTGATTCGGAGTGTCCCGCTCCTAGCCGCTTCTTGATACCGCGAGAAAGAATGTTCCACGCCGCGTTCGCGTCCCTGTCTGCTTCGAACCCGCAGGCGGGGCAGGAGTGTTCGCGCACCCACAGCGGTTTCTCGGTCGAAACGCCACAGGAGGCACACTCTTTGGTCGTCCCTCTCGGGTTGACCGCAACGAAGTGCGTCCCTTCACGCTCGCACTTGTACTCAAGCATCCGAAGGAACGTCCCCCACGCCGCGCCAGCCCGATTTCGTGAGTTACCGGGGAGTTCGACCAAGCCCTTCGCGTCGAGGTCTTCGACCGCTACGAGGTCGTATTCACGGGCGTAGTAGTTCGAGAGCTTGTGGAGGAAGTCACGACGTTTGTTCTTCAACTCCGCGTGACGCTCGGCAACGACACGGCGCTGTTTCTTCCAATTCGCAGACCCGTGCTGTTTCCGCGAGAGGTCACGCTGTGCGCGTTCCAACCTCTCGCGTTCGTCGGACAGGTCAAGCGATTCGACGGCTGTTCCGTCGGTGTCGTGGGTGTACTTGAGAATCCCTACGTCGATACCGACGCACCGCTCGGGATTCTCGGGTTTCGCGGGCGGGTCGTCGGGGGTTTCGACGCCGAGGATGGCGTACCACTTCCCGGTCGGTTCCTGTTTGACCGTGACGGTCTTGATTTCGGCGTCGTTGGGCAGGTCGCGGTGGAAAGTGAGCGGGATTTCTCCGAGTTTCGAGAGCCACAGTCGGGTGCGGCCACTCGTGTTCTTGAGCTTGAAGCCGGATTGACTGTAGGTGAAACTGCGGTACTCGCTTGGCGGTTTCCACTTGAGGGTGCCGACGCGGTAGCCGTTGTCTTTTCGCCCGCGAAGCGTGGAGAGGTTGTTGTACAGGCGTTGCACGACTTTCTGAAGAACTTTCGAGTGAACTTGTTTCAGGTCGTTCCACCACTCTTTGAGGCTCGGCAGGATTTTCTGTTCAGAGTACGCCGACGTGTCGTCGGTACGGTTGAGCCGGTGGAGAAAGTGGTTGTAGACCTGTCTACAGGTATCGACAGTCCACGCTAATTGCTCTTCGAGAGCGTCGGACGGTCGGAGTCGATACTTGTAGTTGTAGTTCATCTACGAGCGTTCTTCGATGAGATCATCGAGTTGACCGCGAACGAACGACGAGAGGTTGAGGTGGTTCTCCTCAACCCACTCGGCTTGGTCTTCACGGATGGTGATGTTCTTCCGCCTCATTACATACGCATTATACACACCTATGCGTATAGGTGTTACGATTGCGTGGGCCTGTGGGCCGAGCGTCGAACGTGTTTGATGCTCGTGCGGCACTGTATCCCCTCCCTACTCACTCACTTCGCTCGTTCGTTGAGGAAGGGGCCTTAGCGCCTCAATTCAGGTAAGTACGAACACAAACTCGACGGCAACGGTGAGTTCGCCCCATCAAACTCGCCTGCAGCGAACCGCCAGAGGGGGGGGACACTCCACCGCTATGATGACGAACTCGTTAGCCTCGACGAGATTTCCTTCGGCATTGTTGAACGGGCTCTATTGAATCCGCATCGGCGCTCGGTCAAAGGACTTGTAGAGCGCGGATGGAACGGGTACGAGCCGCGCTCGCTCTCGAGCGCGGCGAGTTCCCCGGTCCATCTCTTCGGCCCAATCGAAGACTTCTTCGAGTATCGCTTCCATGTGAAGTCGGAGAAAATGCAGGACAGCGTGCTTCCAGCCGGCAACAGAGTTGCCGGCAAGATGACTGATCTGTATCACCGCTGCATCAGTAAGTTTTCGTGCGATCGACACAGCCTGTTTGACGAAGCGGAAGAGAATCTTTTGCGCAAAGCTTCCTCTTCCGCTTCAGTTCAATCATTCTGACGGCTTACCCCGACGCCGTTGGTGGATTCAACAGAACCGTTAAGGCTGAAGGTGAGGCGGGGTGATTTTCAGCCTTAATTAAACGCGACCGATGCAACCGTTCGTTTTTCATATTATAAAAGAAACTAGGTCTATACAGACGCTCTTATAAGAACGTCCATAATGTCTTCACCGTCGGTGTAGCGCATCGGCGGAACAATGACCCAGACGTGCTGATTCCCAGGCATAACCGATATCTAGCAGTCGTTTGAGCGGCTTAATGACATCATCCAGAACCGCCGCTTTCAGCGTCTCGTTGTCGTAGGGCTTGCTCTTCGCGGTCTCGAGTTCACTCACAACTTCTTTTTGTGAGCAGCGTGTACACATTTAAAACATTCTCAGACCTACTTCTTGCTCACTCCCAACGATCCCACCCCGAGACCCACCTAACCGCCGAATATAGGTCTGATACGAGTACTTACCATGCTGCTTGAGTTTTTCTACCGAAAGCGACCACCACTCATCGACTTCTGAAAACACCGGTTTCTCTGTTTCCGACTCGGTCTCTGAGTACGTCTCCTCGAGCAGCGCAACTCTCCACAGATCGGCAATCAGGAAATCCTCCGGAATACGAACTGAAGGATCGAACTCGGCAGCTTCTAACGCAGCTTCCCATGAGACGAAGCGTTGCCGATATGCTCTCACCCTGAACCGCCCGTGCTCCTCGAGATCATTCTGATACGGCCGCCGATCCAATTTGTTCGCTACTCGCCACAGCTCACGGCATAACTCCGGGCCAGGAAACGCTGCTTCTAACGCGCCGGTCCAACTCCCGAACCGCGAAACATAGGTCTGTGGATGTGGCGTGATGTCTGGGTTGCACTCGTTATTATACTGCTCAAGATCAGAGATCGTCGGGATTTTCTGGTTCGCGTCGTTCACTGCTCGTAAATGCTCGATAAGCGTTGTTTCCGTGTAACCGCGGATATGAGTTCCCTCGCTATCGTCGTGTGCTCCCATCAAACAGATCTTATTATTTCCTAGATATAAAATTAGGTGGCCTGCTGTTCTATAGCGCCAACACTTATTACATTTGTCTCAACTGGACCGATGTTATGTCGAATAATTCACCCGCGCAGCGGCAGTGCTGCGCTGTAGCCGGTCGAGGCGTATCGATAACTGAATCACATCATAGCCTCCGACGTGACTGAATTATGACTGTCAAAGACATCCTCGACTGGCCGGTTGAGTTCGGTCCGATTGATGCTGAGATCGAGTGTCGCCCGGTAGACCTTGGGATGGTATCGAAAGCAATGTTTCCGGACTCGGCTGCGATTCTTGGAGTGAATGACGCTGGTATGTGGATCCGATCAGAAGCATGTCGCCAGGGAGCACACGCTCACTGTCCGGCCGAGACGTTCCCGAAGTTCGAGTGCTCGACCGCGGGTGCTGTCGCGGTGTACCCGTCGCAGATCGCTACGCTTCGATCCGCGACGCTCTCTACTGACCCAGACTATGTGTCGGTTTCACTGCATGGCGAACAGGTGACAATGGAAGCAAACGGGTTTGGTGGGACAGTTCCGACTGTGATCCCGGGTCGGAATACTGGTCGGCACCGCAAGATTGCTGATCTTGATCTCCCTGCGATCCATGACCGCCAGACTGCAGAAGTTTGCGTTACGGACTGGCATTTTGAAGACTTCCTCGACTGTAAAGCAGACTACCCTGATACGAAAGTCACACTCACTCCGGACGGAGCAACCGTTACAACCCCATTCGAAGATGCACATTGGTCTTGGGACGAAAGTGCTGGCTCTGGAAAAGCGACGTATCGTGAACGAGAGTTTCTCGAAGTGCTCAATCAGTTCTACCCGATAGAGTCAACTCCGCGTTTCGCGTGGGGTGATGATGAAACGGTAGCGATGGTCTTTCGCCGTGATGGCTGGCTCACAATCGGCTACGTGATCCCGTTACGGAAGTCCTCATCCGACACGTCTCGGGATCAAGACGAGTCCGCTACTGTAACACGACGCTGCCCAGAATGCGGGAGCCGACTTGAGCGGGACTCCGCAACCGGGAATTGGAAGTGTCCGTCTCCGACGTGCGGCTATCGATCGATCACGCTAGAATGAGAGCTTAGTAGATTAGCGACCGGTTCAACACGGTTGTGTGAAACATTTTTCAAGCACCGGTATCCGGGTAGTCGTACCAGAGTCGGACTTTAGCACAGAGATCGACGAGCGGTTGGATCTGTTGCGGGCAGAATTCTATATTCATGGTTTCCGTGGTACTGCTCAGCTGGACGGTAACTGTCTCAGTTCCTGTTTGGGAAACTGCGTATGAGAGCGTGCTGAGATTGGATTCGACTGGCTGGTTCACTTCTTGTCCTTTCGACGTTGAGGTGCGAGTGCACTCTAATTCATATCCCAGCTCCAACACGAACTCGGTGAACGAATCAATATCATCGTCATCGATTAGTGATATGAGCTCACGTTCTAGCCCGTTAACGAACTTTCGGACGATGAATTTACCACTGTTTGAGTGCCGGACTCCGATACTGAACTCAAATGTCTCTCCAGGTCCCTTGTTAAATCGATGAGAGAAATAGGTGAACCGGTCCTCTAACTCTACCATCTCTCGGCGGTCTTCAATTTCGTCTCGATGCTCGTTGCCTTCGCTTTGGATATAGCCCTTTAGCCACGATTGGTAGATTTCTTGAACACCAGGAGACTCTAAGGAGAGGTTGAGGTGGAGTTCTTTCTCACGAGTCCATTCTGGAAGGCTATCAGAATCATCAGTGGAATCCGGCTTACTCGGGAATTCCGCCAGTGAAACTTGATCGTCGACGTGGTTCGGCAGCACCGCGATAAGATCACCTTCAGTGATACCTAGGTAGTCTCCGGTCAAGGGTTCTAGCGATGACGCCTCACCATGAGGGATGCTGTACGGCCAGACTGGGATCGGGTCAGGGAGTTCGACGTCCTCGTACTCAGGGCGAGTCCCAACATAGTTTTCCTCGAAGAGCCAGATCACACTGATATCGCCGGTGAGGTAGCTGGCAGTCGTTTCTGTGAGATCTTTCTGTTCGTTCCGGTACTGTACCTCAACAGCGATCCCTTTCCCGAAAGGGGATTGTGGTTGCTCGAATTCAACGAAGACATCAGCACGACGAGGGACGTCGTCAGTGACGAACTCAACGTCTATCGATGCATTAGGATACTCGTCTTTGAGTTTTTCAACCGCGATTGATTTCATCCGGAGATGGAGAGCAGATTCACCATTACAAGAGTGGTCTGGTGGGTGGTAGAAATGTCGAGCAGTCGAGTCCCCTTCACGAACACGGAGGGGATCGTTACAGACAGGGCCATCCGTTCTAGCTTAGTGACTGGCTGAGACGGCGCTCACGCCGAAATTGCGTCGAGTCTGACCGCAATCATGCTG
>JBKKHI010000025.1:0-7857 GCA_046614585.1 Natrialbaceae archaeon A-arb3/5
CCGTTCGTTCCGAACCGCGTACTCGTTCCGAACCGCGTACTCGTTCCGAACCGCGTACTCGTTCCGAACCGCATCCGTTCCAAACCGCGCCCACTTCGCGCGAACCATTATATCCAATCGGGCACTAGTCCGAACGAACGACGGTCATCCCGAATGTCTGCTGACTCTCTGCCGCTCGACGGAACCATACACCTGCTTCCGTTCGATGGCGGCCCGCTCGACGCACGCATCGCCCCGATCTACTCGTCTCTCCTCGACGCCACTGGCGGCGATCCGCGGGACGTGCTGGTCCTCAAGCGCTTGCCGACCGGCATCGACGAGTTCGCCGCGTCCCTCCGCGAACACGCGTCGCTGACTGCCAGACCGAACGTCAACTCCCTTCCCCACCACTCGCGAACGGTGTTCGGGGAGGCGCGGCCGGACGTCACGCTGCTCTCGTACGAGGAACGAATCGAGTTCCTCGCCCGCGTCGTCGACGGATACAACTGGTCGCCGTACTTCGAACGGGCCAGCGCCCACGACTCGTTCGACCGCGACGTCGGCCGACTCCTGCTCGAGGCGACGTGGCAGGGCGGATTCGACCGCGACGAGTCCGGGCCACCTGACGATCCCCGTCTCGCGGAGCTCGCGGCGATCAACGACTCGCTTCACGAGAAACTCGACGAGCGCGGACTGGCCGAACGGGCCGAAACGATCTCGCGAGCGATCGAAGAACTCGAGCGCGAACCCGTCCGCGAGCGAATCGAACGCGAGTTCGACGCCGTCCTCGTCGTCGAGTTCGAGGAGTGTGCGCCGATCGATCGCGAGTACCTCGCGTCGCTGACGCGAAACGCCGACCTCGTCTGCGTCGCCGAAACACACGCGAGCATCGACCGGATACGGAAAGAAGCCGGCTCGGTCCGACGTCTCGCCGGGGAGATGACGCTCGTCGATCACACCGACGAGGCGTCGGTAGACGCTGACGACGTCGTGTCGAAAACGGAACGCTCGAACGTCGAAACGGACGAACCAGATTCGGAGACGGAAGCGGTCACGGCCGGAACGCCGTACGGAACCTTCCTCGCGACCGGACGCATCCCCGACGAGTCGCCCGACACGCCGGCTCGGCTGATCGCTGGCGAGACGCTCGACCAGCAGATCGAGGCGGTCGCAAACGAGATCGAGTATCTCCGCCACGAGCACGGGTACGACTACGACGACGTGGCGGTGTTGCTCCGAACCGTCGACGACTCGATCACACGCGTCCGCCGCGTGCTTCACCGCGCCGGCGTTCCCACCGCCGCCGTCGGCGTCAACGGCTTCGGGCAGGACCTCGCGGTGCGCGAGCTGCACGCCCTCGCACAGTACCGGATCGACGGCGACGAGTCGGCGCGGACCCTGCTCGAAGCGCGCGTCGACGACCTCGATCCGGCCCTGCTCGAAGGGGCGGATGAGACGCCGTCGATCGCCGAGCGCCTCGATCGGTGGATCCTCGAAACCGATCTCAAGCGCCGCATCGCCACCGAGCACTCGACGCTCGACGCGAGAGAGCAGTTCGAGAACGTCTCCCGGATTCGCTCGATCGCAGACTTCGTCGACTCACAGGACGTCCTCGCCGGCGACTGGGTGCAGTTTCGCTCGATGCTCGAGCGCGCGATCGCATACGACGCACCCTACACGCATGCAAGCGACGTCTCCGTCCCGGACGGCGGCGTGACCGTCGCCGAGGTCGACCTCGTCAAGAACGACTCCCGACCCGTCGTGTTCTTGCTCGACGTCGTCGACGGCGAGTATCCGGGAATCGAGCGGCTCTCGCCGCTGTTTCCGACCCCCTGGATCACGGAGATGGATGGCTATCCGGCGGTGACACAGCCAACCGAGGCGGACGTCACCGAGACGTACGCGACGGTCACCGAGACTGCGGGCGACGAGTTCGAGCGCTACCACGCCGAGTGGGCGCGTCGCCAGCTCGCGATCGGTTCTCGGGCCGCCGAGGACCGGCTCTACTTCTGTACGTACCGCCAGGCTGACGGCTCGATCGGGCGGCTCCAGCATCGCTCGCGGTACCTCCACGCGATCGAAAACTGTCCTGACCTGCCGCTCGAGGAGGTGGGAGGTGTCGGCGTCGATCGAGACATCCACACCCTCGGCGCCGCCTCGACGGAACTGCTCTCCCAGCCGTGGGCCGAACTCGAGCGGATTCGAGCGGAAGCGAGCGCGGGCGGCGAGGTCTCGCTCGAATCGGCCGAGGAGACGCTCGCCGCCGTACAGGCTACCCTTGACGAGAGCGAATCGGTCGATCCGCGGTTCGAGCGAGCTGTCGAGACACAGTTCGACCTCGCACGCGGCTCGATCCGTCCGACAGTCGGGCCGAGAATGGGGGGCGACGATGACTGAACCCGTCGTAACGGCAGCCGAACTCGGCTCGCACCTCGTCTGTCCGCGCCAGTACGAGTTCGAACACGACCGCCCCGTTTCGCCGCGGCCGACGAGCAAGAACCACGTTCGGGAGCGCCGACGAGAACTGCTTCGCCAGTCGGTCATCGCCGGACTCCAGCCGGACTCGGCGTCGGCGGACGACCGCATTGCGGCCGCGCTCGCTCGGCTCGAGGAGCTGTGGACCGCCGCGAAACCGTCGTACGTGAGCGACGACCAGTCCCGGTACGACGAGGACGCAGTCAGTGCCGCCATCGAGCGGTACTTCTCGACCGTCGGTCACGGCCACGGCGAGCGCCTGGTCGACGCCGACACCACGCTCGGCTACGACCGAGACGGAATTCGGTACGAGACCACCGTCGACGCCGTCGTCGAGCGTGATGGGGCCTATCTCGCGATCAGGTACGTTCCGGACACGAACGGGCTGTTGAACGTCGACTGGTACGACGACAACGTCGAGCAGTTCACCGAGGGACGGGCGTTTTACCCCCGTCAGATCGCGAGCTTCGTCAGGGCGGGAATCGCGATCGGCGGCCTCCGGGTCGCGTACGGGCTGGACGTCCCCGCCGACTTCGCATACGTCTCGTTGCTCGAGGAGTGTCAGCCCGACTACGCGGGGGACGGCGTCCAGGTCGAGATCGCACAGCGTCACTTCGCGGACGCCTACGAGACCGAACGGGAGGATCTGCTCGACCTCGCACACGAGCGGGCGAGCGCGATCCTCGACGGCGACACCGATCCGCGAACGTGGCGATTCGACGCGATCACCGACCGCTGCTGTCGCTACTGCGCCTACCGGGACGCCTGTCCCGACTATCTGGCGGCCGAGCTGTCGGTCGTCGGCGACCGGCGACCCGAAACGACCGGATCGGCGGCGTGCTCGCCGACCGAACCCACGAGTGGGGGTGAGGAGTGATGGATGGCGGAGAAAGGGCAGTGGACGACGGAGATTTCGTCGAGCCCAAGGGAAACCAGTCCACGGTCATCGACGCGACCGGCGGCGCTCACACCGTCGAGGCCGTCGCCGGCTCCGGCAAGACGACCACGATGGTCCTGCGGCTCAGAAAGGAGATCCTGTCTCGTGACACGCCGCCGAACCGACTGCTGGTGCTCACCTTCGCCAACGAGGCCGCCCACGCGATCAGGGAGAAACTCCGCGAGGTTCTGCCGCCCGAAGACGCGTTCGATGTCGACGTCTACACGTACCACTCGTTTTCGGCCAGGCTGCTGCAGGAGTACGCTTATCACGTCGGCCTCTCGCCCGAGTTCGAACTCGTCACGGACGACGATCGATACCAGCTGATCGAAACCGTCTACGACGAGATCGACGCCTCGTTCGTCGCCCCCGGCTCGCCGTCGGCTGGCGGCGTCAGCGAGGCGACGCTCGCCGCCCTCTCGTCGTTTATCGAATCGATGCGGCGAGAAGCGATCTCGCCGAAAGCGGTTCGGGAGTATCTGCCGAGCGACGAGGACCTCCGCGAACTGCTCTCGCTGGTCGACGCGCTGGGCGAGATGGGCCACGACGTCGTCAACGCCGACGCGAACGACTTCCTCTGGGACGAGCGGGAGCTGGCCGACCGCTGTGATCGACTGGCGACCGTCTACGGCGCGAAATCGGCGCAGTTCGGTGGCGGCGAGGACGACGGCGTCCGCGCCGTCGTCGGCGACCACCTCGACGCCATGCGTGCGACCGCGGAGAGCGTCGCGGATCACCTCCGGACGGCCGACGAACTCGAGACGAAAGACTACTTCGTCCCACAGGCGCTGTTCGGGGACGAACGAAGCAGTTTCTCGACCGTCGAGCAGACGCCGATGGGCCGACTCGAGAACTTCGCCGACATGCTCCGTCGTGCGCGAGCGTTCGTCGGTGCGTACGAGGCGTACATGCAGATGCTCGACGAGCGAAACGCGCTCGATTACCAGGAGCTGATCCACCGAACCGTCTCCCTCCTCCGGGACGAGTCCGTTCGGGACGACGTCCTCTCCCAGTGGGACGTCGTCTACTGCGACGAGTTCCAGGACACGGACGAGTCACAGCTTCGGCTGGTCGAGGAACTCCGCGACGACCTCGATATCATGGTCGTCGGCGACAGCGACCAGGCGATCCACGAGTGGCGCGGGCAAGATCCCGAGAACATGTCGAAGCTCCCCGACGAGTTCGAATCGATCGAACTCGAGCGAAACTTCCGGTCGCGCCAGCCGATCCTCGATCTGGCGACGACCCTCGACCCCGACAAATCGCGGATCGAGGCGGACAGGGAGCCGGAACCGCCGAACGTCTTCGCGATCGACAGCGAGGGCGAACGGACGCCCGCACAGGTCAGCACGACGATCTCACACCTCTTGACCGGCCGGTTCGAGGACATCCCCGCGCGCGACCTCGCAGACGTCGCGGTCCTCGTCCGCCGGAACGAAAACGCCCGGGAGATCGCCGCCCAACTCGACCGAGAGAGCATTCCCTACAACCTCTCGAGCGGTGCATCCGGCGATCTTGGGGAAGGAATACGGACTGTCCTCTCGTATCTCCGGATACTGGTCTCGCCGGCAGACGACGTCAGCTGGCAACGAGTCCTCCTCCACTGCTATCGGGTTCCCGAAGTCGATATCGACACGTTGCTCTCGGCCGGCGCGACGGTTCCCGAGGGGTACGACGCCGTCGACGAGTCGGAGCTGGTCGCGCCGGAACGCGTCGCCGACGCGCTTGCGGACTACGATTCGCTCACGAGGGTGTCCGCCACGCACTCGATTTCGGAACTGTATCACCACCTCAAACGGGAGACGCGCATCGACTGGTTCCTCCGCGAGGACGACCGTGAGGCCCTCGCCAACATCGACCGACTGATCTCGTCGTTCGACGACAGCCCGGTCGAGTCGCGGCTTACGCCGGCGTTCGTGGCGTACCTCGAGCGACAGGCGGACCTCCTCGCCACGAACGACGGGGTGGCGACCGAGACGGGATCGCAGTCGACCGGTGCCGTCGACGTGATGACGATCCACCAGGCCAAGGGACTCGACTTCGACACCGTCTTACTGCCGTTTCTCACCGAAGACGAGTTCGCCCATCTGACGCGAAACGAGTATCAGCAGAACCTGTACCGCTACGACGTGCTCGTCGACGACATTCAGGGCGACCTCGATGATCCCCTCAGGGCTGACTGTCGTGACGACCAGATCGCAGAGGAGTGGCGCGTCCTCCACGTCGCGCTCACCCGAGCGACGGATCGGCTCTTTCTGTTCGGGCACAGCGCGACCGACGACGGCTCGGATGCGTCGCTGCTCGACGCTCACCTCACCGGTCCCGAGCGCGAGACGCCCACCGAGTGGCAAAGCGCCGGCCCGCGAATGCGCGTGTGGGACGCCCTGATGGACAGCTACGACGCGGTCGAAGCCGAGGACCCCGAAGCCGTGCGAGACTATACGACGACGGTCAACAGGGGCGTCGACGAGGATCCGGGGACGATCACGTACTACGAAACCGAAGTGACGACCGAGGACGCACTCGAGACGGTGCTCGGGTTCGCCGACGAGGTCGTCGCCGGCACGCTCGCGGACGACGACGAGCGATCTCGGGCGATCGACGCGCCGCTCGGTCGGCAACTCGAGTTCGAACTGGCGCGCCAGCACAGTCACACGTCCCTCGAGACGGTCAGACAGTGTGAGCGAAAACACTTCCTCGATCACGTCGTCGGCGCGTTTCCGGATCCGGAGACGGAAACCGCGTCGCGCGATCGGTTGTCCACCCTCGTCGGAACGTTGTTTCACGAGGTTGCCGACGTCGCGTACTGGCGGGAGTACGACGAGAAAGCGGCGTGGAAGGAGGCGTGTCGGTGGCTCGCTCGACACGGCGACCGGTCCCAGGCGCTCGAACCGGCGCTTGCGTGTATCGATCGCTACTTCGAGACGGCGGTCTCGGAGTGGCCCGCCCTCGGCGCGGAGGTTCCGATAGATACCACGTCGATGCCGGCGGTCGACGGGGACGTCGCCGGGTACATCGATACTGTCCGACGACATCCAGACGGCGGGCTCGTCGTCCTCGACTACAAGACCGGGCGCGGGCGAAAAACGCGTCAAGAGAGCCAGCAGCTAGAGCTCTACGTGCAGGCCTCTCGTGACCACTTCGACGATCCGGTCACGCACGCAGGGTACGTCTACGTTGGCGACGCCAGCCCGGAAACGCAACTGTTTCCGGCGGCCGACCTCGCAGAGATGCAGGCGGAACTTCTGGCAGATTTCCATCGTGCAGACCGATCCGCGTTCAAAAACGAGACCGCTGGAACACACTGTGCGTACTGTGACCACCGGTCACTCGGCTGTGCCGATGGTGTGTCCGGCACCGAGATCCCAAATCGAACACAGTGACCGTCGGCTGTCGGATTAGTTGGATCGCAAACACGTTAAATAATTCTGAAAATATCGAAACGAAATATAATCTATAGCATTACAGTAATATCTATTGGATATTCTTTCAATTCGTTGGGCGTGCAGGATAAATAATCGGGATCAGCGCTAAGAAAACGGAAACTCGAGTAAGTTATCACAAGTGATAATGTGTACATGAATTTTTTGAGGGGTGAGTGGGTGGATGGTACCAATGGCTATTGACGAGGCCGACCAGTCGGATGTCGGAGATTTCTCCGATGGTGAGACATCCGACACAGAGTCGGGGGACCAGTCGGGTCACGACGCCGAGACGGGTTCGAACGCTGGAGTTCGGGTCGGTGAGTACACGTGGGCGGACTTTATGGAAGAGTACGGGTACGAAGACGAGGTTGCGACGCTGTACTCGAATGTCGATCGAGCAGAACCGGGCGAACAGCTCGGCCTCGACACCGACGAAGGATCGACCGCGGCGGTTCCACGGAGCGACGACTGGGACCAGGTCTCGTTCGATCCCGAATCGTATCTCGGATACCACCCGGACGAGCTCACCGAACGGATTCTCCCGATCATCGGCGACGGCGTCGACGAACTCGAAGCGCAGTTTCTCGAGCACGTCGACCCCGAGACGACGCCGGTCGTCAAGGACGTTTGGTCCTGGGAACACTACAAGTGGGAGAACTACTACGACGAACACGGCAATCGGCCGCGTGATTCGAACAGCGAGATCGTTCCCCACGATACCGAAGAGGCGCTCGGGTTCGACGACGAGATCGAAACCCGCCTTTCGGTCGCCGGCGATATCGCGATGGAGCTGGACGATCTCGTCGAGAAACGGACCGTCAACGTCCAGGAAGATTTTGACGAGGACGAGTTCTTCTCGACCGCTGACGGCAATACGACTGTCACGAACCGGTACGACATCGAAAAGGAAGTTCCACTCGAGAAGAAGTCCCACTTCCGTGAGGTCGAACGCTACTGGGTGAACCATCCGTTCTAGCTTAGTGACTGGCTGAGACGGCGCTCACGCCGAAATTGCGTCGAGTCTGACCGCAATCATGCTGA
>JBKKHI010000026.1:0-5442 GCA_046614585.1 Natrialbaceae archaeon A-arb3/5
GCCCTTATATGTACGAGGGCACTCGGATGATAATGCAAAGAAGACGTGATCGACGGGGCGTTCAACTCGCTCCGTCATCTCGGGCTCGATAAGTCCGAAGGGGTTATGTACCCCGGATGACTTAGGATAGAGTCCGAAGGAAATGAGGATTCCACCCCTGCGGTCCGCCGTACAGATGGGATCTGATGTTAGCCTTGGTAGTTCGGTGACGCCCGCTCGGTTTCCGACGGGGTCAGTCACCGAACGTGGACCCATGTGTGAGTGTGTACTATAACATTCACCGCCAACCTCCCCGGCTCTGCCGGGGAAACCATTCCGGTTGATCCTGCCGGAGGTCATTGCTAGTGGAGTCCGATTTAGCCATGCTAGTTGCACGAGTTTAGACTCGTAGCAGATAGCTCAGTAACACGTGGCCAAACTACCCTATAGATCCGTATAACCTCGGGAAACTGAGGCTAATCCGGAATACCGATCTCAGCCTGGAAGTGGCGAGATCGCGAAACGTTCAGGCGCTATAGGATGTGGCTGCGGCCGATTAGGTAGACGGTGGGGTAACGGCCCACCGTGCCAGTAATCGGTACGGGTTGTGAGAGCAAGAGCCCGGAGACGGTATCTGAGACAAGATACCGGGCCCTACGGGGCGCAGCAGGCGCGAAACCTTTACACTGCACGACAGTGCGATAAGGGGACTCCATCTGCGAGGGCATATAGTCCTCGCTTTTTGCGACCGTAAGGTGGTCGCGGAATAAGTGCTGGGCAAGACCGGTGCCAGCCGCCGCGGTAATACCGGCAGCACGAGTGATGACCGCTTTTATTGGGCCTAAAGCGTCCGTAGCTGGCCGTCCAAGTCCATCGGGAAATCTGCGCGCCTAACGCGCAGGCGTCCGGTGGAAACTGGATGGCTTGGGACCGGAAGACCAGAGGGGTACGTCTGGGGTAGGAGTGAAATCCCGTAATCCTGGACGGACCACCGGTGGCGAAAGCGCCTCTGGAAGACGGATCCGACGGTGAGGGACGAAAGCTCGGGTCACGAACCGGATTAGATACCCGGGTAGTCCGAGCTGTAAACGATGTCTGCTAGGTGTGACACAGGCTACGAGCCTGTGTTGTGCCGTAGGGAAGCCGAGAAGCAGACCGCCTGGGAAGTACGTCCGCAAGGATGAAACTTAAAGGAATTGGCGGGGGAGCACTACAACCGGAGGAGCCTGCGGTTTAATTGGACTCAACGCCGGACATCTCACCAGCATCGACAATGTGCAGTGACGGTCAGTGTGATGAGCTTACCTGAGCCATTGAGAGGAGGTGCATGGCCGCCGTCAGCTCGTACCGTGAGGCGTCCTGTTAAGTCAGGCAACGAGCGAGACCCGCACCCTTAATTGCCAGCAACACCCTTGTGGTGGTTGGGTACATTAAGAGGACTGCCAGTGCCAAACTGGAGGAAGGAACGGGCAACGGTAGGTCAGTATGCCCCGAATGTGCTGGGCGACACGCGGGCTACAATGGCCAAGACAGTGGGATGCAACCCCGAGAGGGGACGCTAATCTCCGAAACTTGGTCGTAGTTCGGATTGCGGATTGAAACTCATCCGCATGAAGCTGGATTCGGTAGTAATCGCGCCTCAGAAGGGCGCGGTGAATACGTCCCTGCTCCTTGCACACACCGCCCGTCAAAGCACCCGAGTGAGGTCCGGATGAGGCCCTGTTACAGGGTCGAATCTGGGCTTCGCAAGGGGGCTTAAGTCGTAACAAGGTAGCCGTAGGGGAATCTGCGGCTGGATCACCTCCACAGACCGGGATCAGGCCGACGGCCTGACCCACAGCAGTTTACGTCCGCGTTCACCGACCGACCCCCCGATAAGCCGATCGGGCACCTTAGAACTACCAAGGCTAACACAGCTCCTTCCGTGCAAACGGAAGGGTGGGCCCATAGCTCAGTGGGAGAGTGCCTCCTTTGCAAGGAGGATGCCCTGGGTTCGAATCCCAGTGGGTCCATACTCGGAGCGGATCGACGAACCGTGTCCCTTAAGTGGGAGACGGCACTTCGATCTAATCCGAACGAACCGATGCACCAGCCCGCGCAAGTGTGGCTGGGAAGGGTTAATGCAGGCCGGCCGTCTACCGGCGTGCAGATGAGACCGTGTGTACGTGTAGTCCAGGCGTCCACTGGATCCGTTCCCGGGTCACATACGATTACACCTTTGGTGTAATCCCGATCCGATGAACGTGGCTACTGTGCCAGCTGGTGGATCGCTCGGCTCGAGAGCTGAAGACGGACGTGCCAAGCTGCGAAAAGCCTGAGGGACCCGCACGGAGGGAAAGAACTCAGGATCTCCGAATGAGAATCTCCTCGCAATTGCTTCGCGCAATGGGGAACGTCGAGAACTGAAACATCTTAGTATCGACAGGAAAAGAAAACGTAATGCGATGTCGTTAGTAATGGCGAATGAACGCGATACAGTCCAAACCGAAGCCTTCACGGGCAATGTGGTGTACGGACTGACGATCACTTCTCGAAACTCGACATGAAGTCTCTTGGAACAGAGCACGAAACAGGGTGACAGTCCCGTACTGTCGAGTAGTACAGAACGAGTCAGCTCCAGAGTAGCGGGGATTGGATATTCCTCGTGAATGTTGCAGGCATCGACTGCAAAGACTAAACACTCCTCGAGACCGATAGCGAACAAGTAGCGTGAGCGAACGCTGAAAAGCACCCCACAAAGGGAGGTGCAATAGGGCGTGAAATCAGTTGGCGATAGAACGACAGGGCATACAAGGTCCCGTACAAAACGACCGAGACGCGAGTCTCCAGTAGGAAGTACAGGAAGCCGGTGTTCTGTCGTGCGTTTTGAAAAACGAACCAGAGAGTGTGCCTGTTTGACGAGTCTAACTTGAGTATCAAGGAAGGCGTAGGGAAACCGATATGACCGCAGTCTTACGACGAGGGTCACCGTGTTCAAGCGCGGGGAGTCAAACGGGCACGACCCGAAACCGGATGATCTAGGCGTTGGCAAGATGAAGCGTGCCGAAAGGTGCGTGGAAGTCTGTTAGAGTTGGTGTCCTACAATACCCTCTCGTGACCAATGTCTAGGGGTGAAAGGCCCATCGAATCCGGAAACAGCTGGTTCCAACCGAAACATGTCGAAGCATGACCTCTGCCGAGGTAGTTTATGGGGTAGAGCGACGGATTGGGGGATCGCACTCCGAGAGGAGTGCGCCCCCCTGTCCAACTCCAAACCTATAAACGCCGTTTGACGCAGGGAGTCCGGTGCGCGGGGTAAGCCTGTGTACCGTGAGGGAGACAACCCAGAGCTGGGTTAAGGTCCCAAAGTGTGGACTAAGTGCGATCGAAAGTGGTCCCGAGCCCTAGACAGCCGGGAGGTGAGCTTAGAAGCAGCTACCCTCTAAGAAAAGCGTAACAGCTTACCGGCCGAGGTTCGGGGCGCTGAAAATGATCGGGGCTCAAGTCCACCACCGAGACCTAGCAGCACCAGTTAAATGGTGATCTCGTAGGTTGGCGTTCTGTTCGGGTGGAAGCACGGAAGAGATTTCGTGTGGACCGTTCAGTAACGAAAATTCTGGTCATAGTAGCAGCGTTAGTCGGGTGAGAACCTCGACGACCGAATGAGTCAGGGTTCCTCGGCAATGTTAATCAGCCGAGGGTTAGCCGGTCCTAAGTCAGCCCGTAAGTCGAAGCTGACAAATGGGAAATAGGTTAATATTCCTATGCCGGTATGCAATAAAAGTCGACGCTTTGGGGCCACCCAAGCCGGGCTTTCGCCCGGTAGAACAGTCGAAGAGCGTGGAAGCCGTAATGGCACGAAGCGATCGAATGGCTGGATATCGAAAGTTGGGTCAACCCAGAGCCCGTGAAAAGACGAGCATACTGTCCGTACCGAGATCCGACACAGGTACTCATGGCGGCGAAAGCCAAGGTCTGTCGGGAACAACCGACGTTAGGGAATTCGGCAAGTTAGTCCCGTACGTTCGCAATAAGGGATGCCTGCCTCGCGAAGAGGCAGGTCGCAGTGACTCGGGCGCTCCGACTGTCTAGTAACAACATAGGTGACCGCAAATCCGTAAGGACTCGTACGGTCACTGAATCCTGCCCAGTGCAGGTATCTGAACACCCCGTACAAGGGGACGAAGGACCTGTTAACGGCGGGGGTAACTATGACCCTCTTAAGGTAGCGTAGTACCTTGCCGCTTCAGTAGCGGCTTGCATGAATGGATGAACGAGAGCGCCACTGTCCCAACGTTGGGCCCGGTGAACTGTACGTTCCAGTGCGGAGTCTGGAGACCCCCAAGGGGAAGCGAAGACCCTATAGAGCTTTACTGCAGGCTGTCACTGAGACGTGGTCGCTATTGTGCAGCATAGGTAGGAGCCGTTACACAGGTACCCGCGCTAGCGGGCCACCGAGGCATCATTGAAATACTACCCGATAGTGACTGCGACTCTCACTCCTGGCGGAGGACACTGGTAGCCGGGCAGTTTGACTGGGGCGGTACGCGCTTGAAAAGATATCGAGCGCGCCCCAAGGTTTCCTCACCCGAGTCGGAGACTCGGGAAAGAGCGCAAGAGCATACGGAAGCCTGACAGTGTCCGGCACAACGACGGACGCTGACGCGAAAGCGTGGTCTAGCGAACCAATTAGGCTGCTTGATGCGGCCAATTGCTGACAAAAAAGCTACCTTAGGGATAACAGAGTCGTCACCCGCAAGAGCACATATCGACCGGGTGGCTTGCTACCTCGATGTCGGTTCCCTCCATCCTGCCCGTGCAGAAGCGGGCAAGGGTGAGGTTGTTCGCCTATTAAAGGAGGTCGTGAGCTGGGTTTAGACCGTCGTGAGACAGGTCGGCTGCTATCTATTGGGGGTGTTACGGTATCTGACGAGAACGTTCGTATAGTACGAGAGGAACTACGAATGGGTGCCACTAGTGTACCGGTTGTTCGAGAGAGCACGTGCCGGGCAGCTACGCACCACGGGGTAAGAGCTGAACGCATCTAAGCTCGAAACCCACTTGAAAAAGAGATACCACTGAGGCCACTCGTAGAAGACGAGATCGATAGACTCGGGATGTACGCGCCAAGGCAACGAGGCGTTGAGTCCGCGAGCACTAATCGGCCAAGCCACACATTCATACTATATCGCATTGGATCAGGATCCGAGAACGGATCCAGGCGCTAACTGGACTACACATATAACACACGGTCAGACACACCGATTACGGTTTGACGACGGTTCGATTCCGTTGATCGGCGTTAAGGCGGCCACAGCGGCGGGGTTCCTCCCGTACCCATCCCGAACACGGAAGATAAGCCCGCCAGCGTCCCGGCGAGTACTGGAGTGGGAGACCCTCTGGGAAATCCGGTTCGCCGCCGACACTCATACTACATATCTACCCTCACAGCAGCGGTTGCTGTGGGGGTAGTTTACATTGCAG
>JBKKHI010000027.1:0-2814 GCA_046614585.1 Natrialbaceae archaeon A-arb3/5
TGGTAGGACGGCTTTGGTCGTGGACACATCAAATTCGTCCTACCGCTTTCCATGTGAAGACTTCTGCACCACCGCCGTAAACTAGTAAGTGAGATTTTGAAGCTATACTGAACGCTCGGTCTTCAAATTGTTCTGTCGCTAATATTAACAAAATGTTAGTAGCGTACTCTCGTCTATATGCTCGGAATACCAGTTCTGTCCCCACGCAACTGCGGTATCGTTTTTAGAATCAATTACACCGCGAACAACACCAATATCGTCGTGAACAACAACAAGAACGCGTTCATTAGGCTCTGTAATCACAATAACCCCCATCGGGATCGTACTGGAATGAGAGTAAGCGTTGAAGTTCCCAGTGTTACGAAGAGCAGTGAATTCATCTTCGAGTTTCGTTTGAGCGAGCTTGGTCGCTTCCTCGCCCAAGACAAACTTTGCATCCAGTTGGCCTGCTTCCGTTCGAGTTAGATACGTCTCTACCAACGATGGAGAAATAGTTGGAACAACACCTCTGATCTCGGTTGCTTCCGAGACTTGTTTCTCGAGATACTCGTAAACGAGGTCCATTCTTGTTTCTCCAGTCTCAACGATTGTTGCATCGCGGGCAACAGATGGGTCAAGAACAGCTCCAATATTCTGAGTTGTTTCGAATAATCGTATCGATTCGGACAGAGTTCGTATAATCTTGTTAGTTCGTTCGTACTGTACATACATTACTTTTCCAAATTCAGTAGGCGAATAAAATCCGTTCTCTTTTTCGATTAAATTCTGATCTTCCAGTTGTTTGAGTCCGCGGTAGACCGTAGACTGTGATACGTTTATTTCTTCGACTAGCTCGTTTTGATATGTTGGACTGTCAAGGAGATATTCGAATATAGACACTCGCTTAAGGAGGGTTGTATAAACGTCAAGTTGTTCATCAATACCCATGACTGTAAGAATTCCATGCGTTCTAGTTATATCTTTCGGTGATTGGTATTAACCATATTCAGAGCGTGTCATAGAAAGCGTCACATGCGAAGCAGCAGGGTACGGAAAGTGTGTCCAACACAACTGCAGCCCTACAAGACGTAGCCCCGGTAGACGACTTCTTGAATGTCGCGGCTACCGAGGCAGTGTCGCTGTTTGAACACCTTGAGTTCGAGTTTCTGCTAGAGTACGACGTGTTCGCCCCCGCTTAATGGATTAGCTAAGTTCTGGGAATGGTCCTACTCCACCTGCCGACAGCTGGTGTCTGTAGTAGTACTACCTCGTACAGCTGTTCCCAATACTTCTCTCGATCATTATGTGATGCGCTCGCCGTCGATACACCGATCTGGATGCTCGGAGATCGCGCTTACGACATTCTCGACTGGCACGACCACCTGCTGCCGCAGGGGTCGTGCCAGTCGTTTCGTACAACGCACGAAACACTGACGACTCGAAAGACATCGAGTACAGAGTCGAAGACCGCATTGAGAAACACAGCGAAGATGTCAGCTGAAGCGATCGACGCTAGAGGAGACGTACAACCGGCGAACTGGCGTTGAGCGAACCAACGAATCGGTCAAGGACTGCGGCTCGGGCGTGCGTTCGCCCGAGGCCGCGTCCACGCACGAGCGCAGGTGTTTCATGCACTGTGCCTGTGTCTCGTCGCAATCACCAACTATGAACGCGGAAACAATTCGGAAGTACCGTGATCACAGTGTGAGAACTCTTCTATGACACCCTCTCCAGGATGAAAGCCTCGACCTCTTAGAGCCGCGAGTAGTCCAACTTATCGTGATACCTGGACCGGTTCAGCCAGTGGTGAACGTTGTGTAGCTGATAGGGCACTAGGTATTGGGCATCTCATCAACAATTCCACTCTCGACTTCGTCAACAACCTCCCCCTCATAATGATTAATCGCTAATCCAAGTTGTCGCTGTTCCCGATACTTCTCGGAGAGATCGTACTCTTGTATTAATTCGAAGAGCTTGAGGCCGCGTCCTGTCAATTGATATGCTTTGTGTGTATTATCATCATTCTTTACCAGCGTATGTTCCCAGACGCCTAACTTAACACCCTCTTTCAATCGATTACTTAGCGTACTTGAGCTCACGTGGAGTCGCTCTCGAAGATAAATATGACGGCAATGCTGTTCAAGGCCGATCTCAGCTAAGATTTCAAGCGATCCTTTGGACTCAAGGAATGCTACCAGTCTTTTCTCACTCATTATTCATACACACCGCTAATGGGTTAGAAATCATCCTACAGAGATAAATAAGTTTGGAATATACTGGAGTTTGAACTGAACCGTAGATCAATTCAAACATTTATATAGTGGGAGGAAAAACTCTTGCTTGTGAAAGTGTTCGAATCGAATCTACGATCTATACAATCACTGGTCTATATCGAATCTAACTCGATACAACAGTTCTGGAAGAGTCCCAGTTGCTGCTCTCATTGCGGAGTTCCACTCTATCGAGTTTAGAAGTTGAAATGGATTGTGACAAGCCTGCAGTCGCTGAGTCCATCGTCGTGCACGCAGAGACGCTCTGTCAGCGTGAGGACCACCTGTGGGATGTCATCAACAAAGTTTCAATACCGATTGATCTTCTTACCGATCGTCGCGATCAGAACAAGGCGGATTTTAAAACAGAGGAGATGGTTCGGGCGTTTTTGTACAAGGAAATTCGCGGGTTTTCGCAGTCGCGTTTGGCGGAAGAGCTAGAAACGAGTTCAAGTCTGGTGAAGAGCTTTGGGTTCAGCATCAAGGATCATCCGTTCTAGCTTAGTGACTGGCTGAGACGGCGCTCACGCCGAAATTGCGTCGAGTCTGACCGCAATCATGCTGA
>JBKKHI010000028.1:0-1629 GCA_046614585.1 Natrialbaceae archaeon A-arb3/5
CATCCGTTCTAGCTTAGTGACTGGCTGAGACGGCGCTCACGCCGAAATTGCGTCGAGTCTGACCGCAATCATGCTGAGATGACTGCTGTTCCAGCAAACCAGTCGGTTCTTCGCTATATCTCTCGTCAAAGGCGGCGCACTCGCGGTTGTGAGTGCGCCGCCGTTCCAGAGCCGTCGCTGATCAGTCCGGGCGATCCAGACCGTCTCGTCAGGCGAGTTCTCTACCAGAACTCGCCTGACTCTACCTGTTCACGTAACCTCGGACGGTGTGGATTTGGATCTCGTGACGACCACAGCAACAACGAATCGAGATCCGGTAGCTCATACCCCAGATCCAGCATCAGGTACAACTGGATCAGATGCGCGTGCCGTTCGACGGCGTGTGAACACCGTCGTCGAGGGAGGCGCGTCGACGACGCCTCGGCGTCGTCGGCGCAGTCTCGCTGTTTTGCGTCCAGTTTCTGGAGTTCGTCGACAATAACCCGACTCATCAGCAACGAGAGTGCTGCCATGATGATCAGCGCCTCGATGATGTAGGCGTCGGTCGTGTTGATTTCGTCGAGGCCAAACCGCGATTTCAGTTCTTTGAACAGCAGTTCAATCTCCCAGCGCGCCCGATAGAGCTGTGCGATATCGGGCGCGCGGTAGTCGTCTCTGTCCAGATTCGTCAGGTACAGATGATACTCGCCGCTGTCATCGTTGCGAACGCCGACTAATCGGAAGGTTCGGGTCGCGCTGGCGCCCGACCCTCGTTTGCGGTCGAACGAGAGCGTGATCTGTACGTCGATTTCCTGTCGCTGCAGGTCGTCCAAGACGGCCTGCAGCGACTGCCCCTCCAGCGGAATGCTGTTCCCGCGCCACGTACGGAGTTCTTCGACGATCTCGAAGTCTGCGTTATCTTTGACGCGGGAGACGAACCAGCCGTCATTGGCGTCAATGCGGTCGAACAGCCAGAAATCGTAGTAGCCGAGATCAAACAGGATGAGGGCGCCAGCTACCCACTCGCCGGTGGGTAGCTGGCTCCGTTCGTGGGTGCTTGCGTCGGTTGTCTGGAACCGTGTCGGAAGCCCCGTTGAGAGCGATTCGGTGAGGTGGAGTTTCGCCCCGGCTCGGTCGTCATCGAGTGCGTAGACATCTTTGGCATCTTGATAAAGCGAGATGATCGTAGCGTCAACGATGAGGACGTCTCGAAATCGTTCGAGACGTCCGGTAAGCTCGGTTTGGCCCGTGTCGAGATTCTCGATGGCGTCATCGAGAATCTCTCGAAGGAGTGCAACGAATCCCGGTTTGAACCAGCCGTGAAACGTCGCATACGAGAGTTCGTCACAGTCAGCCATCTCGACGTAGCGTTCGAGAAACGCCTGAATGGATCGGTCAGGTCCGGCAGCGAAGCCGAGTGAAAGCGTGTAAAATAGGGCGACGACGTCGAGTTTCCGCTCTCGCTGGATGAGATTCGTTGCGCGAGCACGCTCGCGCAACTCATCGGATGGAAACGCTCTTTGAATTCGGTTCACAATGACTGAGTCCGGTGGGTTGTACACACTCTCCACCGGATTCTCAAATTCCTAGTTACTGACGATTCTAGCTTGGCGTCTCTGGATACCCCGATCTGCTAAACTAGAACGGATG
>JBKKHI010000029.1:0-1069 GCA_046614585.1 Natrialbaceae archaeon A-arb3/5
GGCGGTGGTGCAGAAGTCTTCACATGGAAAGCGGTAGGACGAATTTGATGTGTCCACGACCAAAGCCGTCCTACCAGATAACGATACGGTCGCACAGGTTTTCAAAGCACTGGAGACAGAGACGACAGCGCTGTTCGAACACCTTGAGTTCTCCTTTCTCATGGACCTTCCCGTGTTCGCCCCCGATTCGAGGGGGCGAACACGGGTCCACGAGCCGCCAGAGTTGCTGAAAGGTGTCCTTCACTGCTTCTACAACGATATCTACGGGCTCCGACCAATGGCACGAGAACTCCGCAACGAAGATGTGTGGCGGCAATGTGGGTTCGAGCGCCCACCGTCCCGGTGGACGCTCTCACGGTTCATCACTGATTTCGCTGCTGTCGCAGAAGCTGTCTTCATCGAATTGGTGCATGAGCTTGCCGAGCAGGTTCCGCTCGGCAAGCTCTTCCGCATCGATGGTACCGACATTCCCGTCGATCAGCGTGATGATGACGCTAGCTGGAACTATGACCACAGCGAAGACGAGTACTACTACGGGTACGGCTGTTGTGTCGTGACCGCGGCAAACAACATTCCGGTCGCAGCAGCGTTCACTCCAGCAAAGAAAGTCGATCAGGAGACGGCGATGCGCGTCACGCGTGACGCGCTCGCCGTCGAAACCCCACGCTGGATGGTCGGTGATTCAGAGTTCGATATGCTGGAGTGGCACGACCACCTGCTGGCGCAGGCGGTCGTGCCGGTTGCGCCGTACAATCCACGCAATACGGACGACCCGCTAGAGATTGAATATCGCGTCGAAGACCAAATCAAACAGCACAGCAATACAGTTCGCCTCTGGCAGAAACAACTCGACAAGACGTATAATCAACGTTCACGGGTAGAAACAGCGATTGGTGTCTGTAAAGATCTCGGCCTCGGGACCCCGCGGGTCCGAGGCCGAGTGAGGGTCAAAGCACACGTTTTTCTGGTTCTTTGTCTTCGGTTGGCCGTTGCGCTCGCTAATCACCATCGAGGAAACGATGTCGCTAGCCCCAACATCATGCTATGAGAACCGTTCTGCACCACCGCC
>JBKKHI010000002.1:0-608816 GCA_046614585.1 Natrialbaceae archaeon A-arb3/5
CGCTCGCTAATCACCATCGAGGAAACGATGTCGCTAGCCCCAACATCATGCTATGAGAACCGTTCTGCACCACCGCCCTTCCGTGTTGACGTAACCAGTAATCCATCTCTATATGAACTACACCTGAGAACCTGCCCACTTCGTTCGCAGAACCTCAGTCTAGTTCAAAATCTCCTTACGATTCCTGCGGTTCACGGAGTTGTTCGCAGCTAAGCGGAGCGACGCTAAGCGGGAGCGAAGCTCCCGCGAGGTCAGCGGGACTACGTCCCGCCAGACTCCGCGAGGTCCAAAAGAGCGCATCGCGCTCTTTTGAAGACAGGAATGCGCGGACCGGGATTTGAACCACCTGAAGACGGTCTCACTCGCTGCGCTCGTGAGCGTGCGTCTTCCGTAATTCAAATCCCTCGTACGGTTTCTGCTGCTCGCGGTATTTCTCGCAGCTAAGCAAAGCTTTGCGAGGTCTAAAAGAGCGCATCGCGCTCTTTTGAAGACAGAAATGCGCGGACCGGGATTTGAACCCGGGCCATGAGCTTGGAAGGCTCAGGTCCTACCACTAGACCATCCGCGCTCACTCTCAGGTTCCGACTCCACATTTAAGACTCTTCCTTTTTCGCTTCAAACGAGGACTCGAGACGGCGGCGAAACCGTCCGACTGCATCAGGGTCCAGAGCCGGCGACCGTCGCATAGCAGTTCCCACTCGAGAGCTCCCACTCGAGGAGGTTGAGGTCGCTCTCGACGAGGTCGCGCTCGAACTCGTCGGGGTCGTAGATGTGGTAGAATCGATCGACGGGGTCGCCACCGGGGAGCGTCCACTCGACGGTGGTGTCGAACCCTTCCGTCGCGTCGAACCGGTCGTGGGCGGTCGACCACGCGCTGACGAGCGCGCGGCCGTCGGCATCGAGGACGCGAGCCAGTTCGTCGAGGCTGGCGCGGCGAGCGTCGCGAGTCGGGAGGTGGTGCAGCGTCGCGACGTAGACGGCGACGCTGACGGCGTCGGCGGCGAGCGGGAGTTCGGCCGCGTCCCCCTGAAGCAGTTCGACCGCGAACTCGCGGTCGGTCGCACGTTCGCGGCCGGTTTCGAGAAGGCCGCGGCTGACGTCGAGGCCGAGCACGCGGTCGAACTGCCCGGTTTCAGCGAGCAACTCGGCGTGTCTGCAGTTGCCACAGCCGAGGTCGAGGCCGACGCGGGGGCCGTCGACCGCGGTGTCGGCGTGCGTCGCGACGAACGACTCGACTTCGGGCCAGGCGTACTCCCGAGTCGAGGCGAAGTGGGTCGCGATCCGGTCGTAGGTGTCGCGGACGTCGGCCCGCGCGCGTCGATCCTGCTGGTCGGCCATCATCCGTATTCGTCGCGGGACTCGCAAAAAGCGTTCGAACGCCGCAGGCGGCTGGGGAACGGGGAGGGCTTGTCTGCCCAACTGTTCCGGTGGGTCGGTGGTCGGTGCTCACGCTCGTATACAACACTCCAAATTACCGCGTTCACCCGAAAAACGCCTCGAAGCGGCAATTATTCAGCGAGACAGATCGACGCCGCCTTCGCTCAATCGGTCGCGAACGGCGTCTCGGTCGACGGTCCCCGACGGCGTCCGTGGGAGCGCATCCGCCGTCGCCATCGTTCGCGGTCGCTTGAACCCCGCGAGCCGATCGTCGCAGTGTGCGACGAGCCGGTCGAGATCCACGGGCGCGCCGTCCGCCGGAACCACGAGCGCCGAGACGCGTTCGCCCCACTCCTCGTCGGCGAGGCCGACGACTGCGGCCTCGTCGATCGACGGGTGCGAGCGCAGAACCGTCCGAACGTCCTCGGGATCGACGTTCTCGCCGCCGGTGACGATGCGGTCGGTCCGCCGGCCGGTAATCCACAGCCGACCCGTCTCGTCCCTGTATCCCAGATCGCCCGTTCGCAGTCCGTGCGGGCCGAACGCAGACGCGGTGTGCTCGTCGTCGAGGTAGCCCGGCGTGACCGTCGGCCCGGAGACGACGAGTTCGCCGGGCTCGCCGGTCGGGACGGGCTCGTCGTGCTCGTCGACGATCGAGACGTCGGTCGAGAGGAGCGGCCGACCGACGGTTCCCGGGTTCGAGAACGCCTCGTCCGGCCGCGCCGTCGCGATCTGGGATGCCGCTTCGGTCATCCCGTAGGTCGGATGGATCGGGACGTTCCGCTCGCGACACCGCTCGACCAGTTCCGTCGGCGTTGCTGCCCCGCCGAGCAGTACGAACCGGAGCGTCTCCGGCGGCTGCCAACCGACCGACAACAGTCGCTTGCACATCGTCGGGACGAGCGAGACGCCGGTAATCCCATGTTCCGCGATGACTCGTGCAGTCTCCTCGGGATCGAACTCGCGCTGGATCACAGTCGTGGTTCCATACAGCGTCGACCGGACGAGCGGTGCTAGCCCGCCCATGTGATACGTCGGGAGACAGCAGAGCCATCGATCGTTGGCCGAGAGACCGAGGCGAAACGCCGACGCCGTCGCGCTCGCGAGGAGATTGCCGACGGTCAGGCGAACCGCCTTCGACTCGCCCGCGGTCCCCGAGGTGAACATGAGCAGGTGCGTCCGATCCGGTTCGAGCGCGTCGGATGGTGCGGACAGGTCAGTCTCGGCCTCGGCACCCTCCGTTGTTCGAAGCCCGAGCACGTCGTCGGCGTCCGGCTCGTCGACGGAGAGGACGGGACAGTCGACGATTTCGCGTGCGACCGCCTCCGTCGCCGACTCGCAGACGAGTCCGTCGAGTTCGGTCCGGTCTGCCTTTTCTTCGAGCTCGCTGGCCGTCTCCCTGACGTTCAGCGGGACGACCGTGACCCCGAGACGCATCGCGGCGAAGTAGACGGCGGCGAACTCGACGCGCGTTCCGAGGAGCGTCCCGAGCCGATCCGTCGGTTTCGAGACGATTTCCGCCACGTCGCTCGCGACGGTCGCGACGCAGCGGTCGAACTCGGCGTAGGTCCATTCGCATCCATCATCGGCGTCGATGAGCGCCGTCGCAGTCGGCGTCGTTTCAGCGCGGTGTGCGAGGATGTCTCGAGTCGGCCACGCGGTCGCCCCCATCATCGATCGTCCCACACTCCGTCGATGCCGAGCCCCTTCGCCTGCGGAACGACGGCCGCACCCTTCTCGAGCAAGACAGGATCCCGACCGAGGTCGTCTGCGAGAAACTCCGCAGTCGCGAGCCCGCAAGCCGACACGTCGGGGATCGACGCGGCGAGGTGGACGGCACCAGTGCGGGCGACGACGCCGTCGATCGTCGTCGTCACGATCGGCGTTACGTCGAGTTCGGTCACCCAGGCGGCGATCTTGCGCGCGACGTCGAGCCCGCCGAGCGCCATCGGCTTGAGGACGACGGCGTCGGCGGCGCCGACCTCACAGATCGCGTCGATGCCGTGTTCGAGGACCCCCTCGTCCAGCGCGATCCCGACGTCGGCGTCGATCTCACGCAGCGCCGCGTGCCCTTCGAGCGCCCCCGCGGGAAGCGGCTGTTCGAGCAGGGAGACGCCGATCTCGTCGAACGCCTCGAGTGCGGTTTCGGCCTCCGCGTACGTCCAGGCCTCGTTCGCGTCCACGCGAAGGTCGACCGACGAGCCCACCGTCTCGCTGGTCCGTCGCACGCGCTCGATGTCTTCCTCGACGCTGCGGAGACCGGCTTTCAGCTTGCAGCAGTCGAAGCCTCGCTCGACCGCCTCGCGTGCCTCAGTTGCCGTCTCCGTCGGCGAGCCGTCGCCGATCGTCGCGTTCACCGGCACGCGGCCGATCATCGGCCCCTCACAGAGATGGCGGTACAGCGGGGTCGCCTCGCGGGTCGCGCGCAGATCAGCGAGCGCGAGCGAGACCGCGTGTCTGGCCGCGACCTGTCGGTCGACGGCCTCGAGCACCGCGCTCTGCCCGCCGGTTCGCATCGCCTCCTGCGCCCGCTCGAGGGCTGCCTCGCAGTCCTCGCGGGATTCGGTCCATCCTGGCAGCGGCGTCGCCTCGCCGTAGCCGACCGCGGCGTCGCTCGTCGAGTCGTCGCGGTGGTCGACGATGCGGACGAGAAAGCCGTCGCGGGAGTCGATCGTCCCAGCCGCCGTCTCGAGCGGCGTCGAAAGTGTGAGCGAGAACGGCCGGTACTCGAGCTCGAGCGGGGTCGAGTTCATGCTACCACCAGTCCGACGGCAAAGAGCACCGAAAAGACGGCGAGGAGTTTTCCGGTCTCCTCGAGCGCCGGGTTGAGCGCCTCACCGTCGGTTCGGGTACAGACGGTTCGTGCGATCATCGCGGCGTAGGGCAGCGTGATGGCCGGGAGCAACACGCCGAGGTCGAACCCCTCGGCCAGCCAGAGCAAGACTGGGGTAAGATACGCGAGCGCAAGCAGGGCGAGAAACTCCGCGCGACTCCACCGGTAGCCGAGTCGAACCGCGAGCGTTCGCTTGCCGGTCTCGGCGTCGGTCTCCTTGTCGCGGACGTTGTTCACCACGAGGATCGCCGTCGAGAGGGCCGCGACGGGGAGGCTGACGAGGACGGCCTCAAGTGGGACCGTCCCGGCGGGAATCGTCATCGGCGGCGACTCCGTGAGGACGTCCGCGGCCTGCACGTAGAACGTGCCGACGACGGCGACGAGCCCGAAGAAGACAAAAACAAAGAGGTCGCCGAGTCCGTGATAGCCGAGCGGGTAGGGACCGCCGGTGTAGGCCCAGCCGCAGAGGACGCTGACGAGTCCGACGACAAGAATCGGGAGCCCGCCCACGTAGACCAGGTACGTTCCCGAGACGATCGCGAGTCCGAACGTGACGATCGTCGCGAGTTTGACCTGTTCTGCGGGGATGATTCCGGCTTGCGTGACCCGAGTGAATCCCTCTCGGTCGTCGGTGTCGGCTCCCTTGATCGCGTCGTAGTAGTCGTTCGCGAAGTTGGTTCCCACCTGAATCAGCGCCGCGCCGACGAACGCCATCACTGCGGGTAACAGAGAGAAAACGTCCGCATGAATCGCGAGACCCGTCCCGACGATGACGGGGGCGGCAGCCGCCGGTAACGTCTGTGGTCGTGCGGCCATCACCCACGCCTTCGTCCGTGACATCTCGACCTCGGCCGTGCTCATTTACTCGAGTGTCCCACTCGAGAGAGTGTCAACGTTGGCATTGCGAGCGCTCGCGCGAACTCGTATCGAGTTCCGTTGTAGTCGGAGATCACCGGCGGCTCCGCACGATACCGATCGACAGCGCCGTGGCAGCCCCGACGATACCGACAGAAACGCCGAATCCGGAGACCGGATCGTCTCCGTCCCCGTCCGCGTCGCCTTCCGGCGCGGAGTCAGTTTCAGCCGAGGAATTTTCCGCGGCTGATCCGTCGGCGGTCGATTCCGCTGTCTCGTTCGGTTCGTTGCTGGTTGTGTCGTCGGATCCGTCGTCGGTCGCGTCGTTGCTTGCGGAATCGTCCGCGAGCGTCACGCCGTCCGGACCGTCGTCCGAGTCGGCATCGCCAGCGGACTCGTCAGTTGGTTCCTCACCACCGTCGACGTGAACCGTCGCGTCGCGCTCGACCACTGACTGCGGGTAATCGGTGACGAGTATCGCCGAGGCGTTGGTGATCTCGAGCGTCTCTGTTGTCGGAGACGCGTCCTCGTCGATTTCGATAGTAACCGTCACCGCGGGTTCGGTCGACCTTGCTCCGTCTCCCGAGGGCTCGCGTTCCTGCTCGACCGCGACGATTCCTACCTCGTCGTCGATTTCGGCCGAGCCGACGACCTCGGCGTCGGAGTCTCCTGCCGCGAGCATGGACTGATGTTCGACGTCGGTGACCGTGAAGACGTCGGCGTCGTACTCGAGGTCGAACGAGAGTTCGTCGATTCCGTTTGCGTTGTAGTCGCCGTGATCGCTCACGATAATGTCGACCGTGACTTCCTCGCCGGGGTCGGCCTCGATCTCGTCCGGTTCGAAGTAGATGATCGTCGTATTGTCGCCGGCGAGAACCGGCGCGGGAACGAGCATTCCCGTGAGGAGACAGCAGGCGAGGAGGGCCACAAACGCGGTCCGCCCACGAGACGTTTCGTTTCGAGACATCAGTCTCCCTCTGGAACGGTCAACTCGACCGGTGGCATGTCGAGAAACGCCGTTTCGTACCCCTGATGGCGGGCGACCTGAGGCGGCGATTCGATCTCGATCGTCACCGAGTCTCCCGGTTCGATATCCGGGGTCGACAGGCCGTAATGGAGGTCGTACTCGCTATCGATCGTCTGCTCGAGCGACTGCTCGAGAACGACCTCGCCGTCGCGTTCGACGACGGCGCGCAGCGACATATCCGCGAGCGGCACGCGGTTGTACGGCGTCCGCGGCGAGACGAGAAGATACTGCTCGTCGCCGTCAGCCAGCCTCGATCCCGGCTCGAACACCGACGCCAGAATCGCCGCGTCGCCGCTTCGCGGGAGATCTATCGTTTCCTCGACGTCGCCCTCGGTATCCGGATCGACGAGTCGCGTGCCGGGGTACTCGTCAACGCGAGGGAGCGCGGAGTAGGGAACGTGATGGTCGTCGTGCCCGTGTCCGTTCTCGTGGTCGTCCCCGTGTTCGTTGTGATCGTGGCCATCACCATGTTCGCTCTCTTCGTGGTGCGTCCCGTCGTGTTCTCCGTGCTCATCACTGCCGTGGTGTCCGTGGTCCATCGGTTCGATGGCACCTTCGTTGCCCCAGACCTCCTCGTCGAAGTACTCGACACCGCCGACGACCTCGTGGCGGAACTCGTCGTCGTACTCGAACTCGAAGGTAGCCGTCTGACTCTCGTCTAACCGCCCGTCGAGGTCGCCGGTTTTGGTGGTCGAAATCGACGGAATGGTGACCTCGACCGAGTACGTTCCGTCTTCGGGGAGCGGCACGTTATCGCCGAAGTGAAAGCCCATCTCCTGGGAGATCATCGCCCACGGCGACCGGGGCGAGCCGACCTGCTCGCCGTCTTGAAAGACTCGAAGCTGGGCTCCCTCGTCGACCGGCAGGACGATGCCGGTCTCGGCGTCCCAGAGGGTAAACATCATGTGGACGCCGCGACCGTCCTCCGGCGGAACGCGTTCGACCTCGTCCTCGGCGTTTCCGCCGCCCGCGATCACCCAGAACGGGTGAGGGTACGAGAGCATCGGCGCGAGCCGGAAATCGCCTGCCTCGACCGTCTCGAGCATCCGCATCGCCTCGCGATGGGTCGGAACGTACACCGCTTCAGGGGGATCCTCGACTTCGATAATTTCGGGAGCCGCCACGTCGTCCCCGTTGCCCTCGCCGTTCTCGTCGGTATCGTCCGATCCAGTTTCGTTCTCGTCGTCCTGTTCCTCGTTCGTATCGTCGAAATCGGTACACCCGGCGAGTGCAACCGCACCCACGGCTGTCCCGAGTCGAACGAACGTTCGTCGGTCGATCGTATCGCGTTTCTGCATAGTTCGTGTCGTATCGTGTCGCCATATCGTATTCTCGCCGGCGTCCTCGGAGTGTACTACGTCGGGTCCGCCGGCGGCAGCGCGCGCAGCGACCGCGGCGGAATCAGGTAGTTGCCGCGCCGGTCGACGAAGATGTAGTGGCGAATCCCGTTGTTCGCCGTCGGAACGTCGAGATCCGCACCGGTCATCGCCTCGCGAACGCGGACGAACTCGTCGATTTCGCGTTGCAGTGCGACGAAGTGCAGCCCCGGTCGGTCGCCGTCGACGGTGTTGAAGTCCCGCCGGAGGAGCAGCGGATCGCCGTCCTCCCTGGCCCGTGCGGCCTTCTGGGCGTGTCCGACGACGTTTCGATCGCGGGCGTCCGTACTCGTCGCCTCGATTCGCTCGTCGGACACCGCGCTCGTCGTTTCGAGTCGCTCGCCGAACTCGCCGACCAACTCTTCCTCTGCGTGCTCCGGGCTGAACATCTTCGAGACGCGCTGGAAGTGGTTTTCCTGCTCGAACCACTGCGTGAGGTTGATATCCATCGACTCGACGTGCTGTGTCGTCCCGCCGGCGAACGGGCCGTCCTCGATCGTCACGCGGTCCTCGGTCGCCTGGCTGCGCTGAAAGCCGGATCGAAAGCCCATGAAAAACGGTGCTTCGTCCGGAATCGCGTCCGGAACGCCGTCGACGTCCGCGTGCTCGGTCGGCAGCCCCTCACCGACGAATCCGGTTCGACGCCGCTCGTCGTCTCGGTCGAAAACGTCCGAGAGGGCCGTCTCGACGTCGAGTCCGTTGAACTCGTCTCGCTCGCCGAACAGCCCCTCCTCGGCCTCGAGCACGACCTCGGGACGATCGCTCGCCAGATGAAGTACGGCGTCGAACTCGTCGAACTCGGGTGACTCGCGGTTCGTTAGCGCCTCGGGTGCCGGAAGGTCGACCGAGTCCGGGACCGATCCAGCAGTCCGCTCGAAGTACGTCGGCGTGTATCCGATCGTAAAGACCAGCCCCTCGTTGCTCCACTCGTAGGCCCGTTCGAGCTCTCGAAGCGCACTCTCGACGGTCTCGCGAGTGTCTTCGTCCGGTTCGGTCTCGAGTGAGAGCGACAGCAACACGTGGTGTTCCGGCAACAGCACGTTCCCGTCCTCGTCGGTCGCGAGCGCGTCGTTCCAGGCGTGTTGTCGCTCCAGGAGCGACTCGGGATCGTCCGTTCCTCGTGGAACGTCTGGATCGTCGGTCTCCCCGTTGGCGACGAGATCGAGACACGCCGAGAGCGCGCTCGCACCACCGACGGCAACCAACGCCCGGACGTACTCCCGGCGGGAGAGCGCGGACTGATCGGGAAGCGTCACTACCACCAACTCGGGGGCTGAGCTTCAAATGGGTTTCTTTCACCGACAAATTCTACTGTCATCGGTGACGCTTCGAGCGGAATCTGCCCCGTCTACCGGGTCGATGCCACCACTGCCTATCCAGACACATCGTCCGAAAACGCCGCCGCGCTCTCTTCGTCCTGAAACATTGCCCTGAACTCGCCGTCGAACTCGCCCGAGTCCATCGCGGCGGCCAGGTCCGGGCCAAGCCGATGGCTCTCGACGATCTCGCCGTCGAGATGCGTGTGAATCTCCGCCGATCCCGGTTCTTCGAACGCGCCGACTGCGCCGAGCGCGTCGGCGAACGACTCCGTCCCTTCCTCGGTGAGATCGACCGGAACGTACCAGACGCCGGCCCATTCGTCGAATTCGTTCTCGCCCACCGTCGCAACCTGCTCCGTAGTCACTGCATCGCGGTTCCCATCAGTCCCGCTGACCGAAAACACGAGGGCAGGATCGCCGTTCGAGCCAGCGCCGTCACGGTCGTCGGTTTCACCGTCCGTTTCGTCGTCTGAACCGGCGTCAGACGCCGTCTCGTCGGACGCCGTTCCGTCAGCTTCGTCTCCCGTCTCGCTCGGGCCATCAGCTCTGTCGGCCGATGTCGCGGACTCGTTCCCCTCGGAATCGAACGCCTCGAGACAACCAGCCACGCCAGCAACGAGCACGCTCCCGGCACAGCCGATCACCTGCCGCCTTCGTCTCAAATCAGTCATCGGAGGACACCGACAGTTCGGCCGGCATACACGTCACTCTTTCTATACGAACGGCGTCAGTAGTGCCAGGGGTAGTCATCAAAGTCGGGCTCGCGCCCCTCGACGAAGGCGTCGCGTCCCTCTTGGGCCTCGTCGGTCATGTAGCCGAGTCGAGTCGCCTCGCCGGCGAACACCTGCTGGCCCACCATCCCGTCGTCGGTCATGTTGAACGCGTACTTGAGCATCCGCATCGCCGTCGGACTCTTGGCGTTGATCCGATCGCTCCACTCGAGGGCCGTCTCCTCGAGTTCCTCGTGGGGAACGACCTCGTTGACCATCCCCATCTCCGCAGCCTCCTCGGCGGAGTAGGTCTTTCCGAGGAAAAAGACCTCGCGAGCCTTCTTCTGTCCGATCTGCTTCGCGAGGTAGGCCGAGCCGAAGCCGGCGTCGTAGCTCGCCACGTCGGGATCGGTCTGGAGGAACTTCGCGTGTTCCTCGCTCGCGAGCGTGAGATCACAGACGACGTGCAACGAGTGGCCGCCGCCGACCGCCCAGCCGGGGACGACACAGACGACGACCTTCGGAATCGTACGGATGAGCCGCTGGACCTCGAGAATGTGCAGTCGGCCCTGCTCCGACGCGCGTTCTTCGTCCCCGTCGTACTGATACCCATCCTCACCACGGATCGTCTGGTCGCCGCCGGAAGAGAACGCCCAGCCGCCGTCCTCCGGCGACGGCCCGTTTCCGGTCAGGAGCACGCAGCCGACGTCAGTCTGGCGTTTGGCGTGCTGGAGCGCGTCGTACAGCTCGTCGACCGTCCCCGGCCGGAAGGCGTTTCGCACCTCGGGCCGGTCGAAGGCGATCCGAACGGCCCCCGAATCGACCGCCCGATGGTACGTAATATCGCGAAACTCGCGGTCGAGGTCCTCGACCGCCACCCACTGCTCGTCGTCGAAAAGTTCCGAAACCATTGCCTCGGGATACCGTCTAATCCGTGATAAGCGTCCCGTCACGCTCGTTCGGCACAGCGGGCTCGCAGAACTGGTCTCGAGACGGACCGGTTGAAGGGGCACGAGCTCGACCGGTTGCCGTGTTGTACACGGTCACACAACGGGGAAAATCGAGTAACTTATACGGAGCCACCGGAAACGAAAAGGTGAGGGCGCTTAGCTCAGTCTGGACAGAGTACTTGGCTTCGGACCAAGCTGTCGCGGGTTCAAATCCTGCAGCGCCCATGTTTCTGTCGCGAACAAATTCGTGAGCGACAGATACTGGACCGCGAAGGATTTGAATCAGGGAGCAGCTTCGCTGCGACCGTGGTTCAAATCCTGTAGCACCCAAGAGTTTGCGACGAACGGACGTGAGGTGCAAATCATGTCCGCGAATGATTTGAAATAGAGAACGTCGAGTGAAGCGAGGCGTTCGTGTGGTTCAAATCCTGCAACGCCCTTCTTTTGTCGGGGTTGAACCGCACAGCAGTCGAGAGGTTACCCTCCGGTTGAACGCGGGCCGTCGCTTTCGTTCAAGGATTGCACACCGGAGTGGAGTTCGCCGAGATTCGTGTGCTTCCAAACTGATCGCAACCGAGAAAATCAATCGCTGATTGCTGGGGTGTTTAACCCGCCTATACGATTATTGTGTGCCAACCCCTACCACAACTATGAATGCGACGCTCGACGAGATCGAGTTCCTCGTCAGTTCGGCTCACCGTGTTGGGGTGCTCGAGACACTGGCTCGGGATTCGTATGACCGAGCCGACCTACGCACGGCAACGGGAGCATCGTCGCCGACCATGGGCCGAATTCTCGCCGACTTTCAGGACCGGTGTTGGATCGAACGAGATGGGCATACGTACCAGTTGACCGAGTTAGGTGAGTACGTCGCCGACCAGTTTGGTGAGTTCAGGGACGCAATGGCGTATCAGCGGCGATTCCGCGAGGTCTGGCCGTGGTTGCCACACGAGATCGACGGATTCAGCATCGAGTTGTTCACCGACGTGGTGGTTGCCCAGCCAGGGCCTGGATACCCCTTCAAGCCGGTCGAACGGCTCACGGACCTCATTACGGCAACGAGAACGATGTGCGGCTTCGGGATGGCACTACTTAAGTCCGGGAATTTAGAGCCGTTTTTCGACCACATCCAGGATGGCCTGGAGTGTGAGTACATCTACCCGCCCGCTGTCTTCGAGGAACTCCTCTCGTGGGACGAAGAAACGGTCGTGGAAACGGCGACGCGCGCCAACTACACTGTTTTGCTGAACGATGATCTTCCGCTCGACGACCGGTGTGGGATCTGTCTCTTCGATGACCGGGTCAGCATCTGCTGTTACGATCCGGTGACGGGGGCGTTACAGTCGCTCGTCGACACTGAAAGCGACGAGATGCGTCGATGGGCAACGTCCTACTATGAGCAGTTCCGAGCGGAAGCCCGGCCGCTCGACGCAACGGACTTCCGTTCGGTCGACTCATTCAGTGATCGCACCATCTGATCCGGGCCGACTTCGCCACCGATGCTTTCACGGCGTGAAATATTTCACGAGGAACGTATACGTCCAGTCGCGGCGTACTCGTACTCGCGGTGAGAGTTCATGAGCAATCACACAGCCCAATCGTCCGGCTGGCAGGTCGAACAGAGTACTTCCGAAGCCTATGAACGATTTCTAGTGCCGCCGATTTTCGCACCGTGGGCCGACCGACTGATCGAGACTGTCGAAGTACGCGAGGGCGATCGAGTCTTGGACGTTGCCTGCGGGACCGGCATCGTGGCGCGTCACGCTGCGTCCCGAGTCGATACGAGTGGGTCCGTCGTCGGACTCGACAGCAACGACGGGATGCTTGCAGTGGCGGCGGAAGCCACCGCCGAGGTTCAGCCGTCGATCGAGTGGCGACAGGGAGACGCGACCGACCTTCCGTTCTCCGACGAGGCGTTCGACGTCGTCTGCTGTCAACAGGCCCTCCAGTTCTTCGACGATCCTGGCGCTGCAGTCGAGGAGATGCGTCGGGTTCTCACACCGGGCGGACGCATAGCACTGAGCAGTTGGCGCTCGCTCGACTACCAGCCTGCGTACGTCGTGTTGGCTGACGCCCTTGAGCGACACATCAGTACTGAAGCCGGAGAAATGATGCGTACTCCGTTCCCCGCGTGGGATGGGGAGGATCTCCGGGCACTCGTCCAGGAAGCAGCGTTCGATAACGTCACAGTCACCATCGAGGTCGATTCCGTGCGCTATCCGTCGGTTGCGGAGTTCGTTCGCCGCGAGGCGGCCAGTTCGCCGCTCGCCGAGCCAATCGCAACCGTCGAGCCAAGGGTGCGAGACGATCTGATTCTGGAGGTCGAAGATGCGTTGGACGTGTACAGCGACGACGACGGAATCGTCTTCCCGATGGAATCGTACGTCGTCACTGCAGCGAGGGAGCAATAACGACGATACTCCCTTCGGGAGAGGGCTAACACAACTGATTTCGACTCTGCGACGCCTCACTGGCTGATTCGTTCGACAGTCTCCGAGTCAACGACTCGGTCTGTCGGCACTGCGGAGTCCGTGGTGGCACGATCGAAACCAGAACAGGCTGGAACCGACGAGGACGCCCGTCGTAAGCGCGCGCACCAACTCGACGAGCAGATCGAAGGCTCGATCCCGAGTCGATCGGCCTGGGACAGCGTTCGCCGACCTCGACGAGTGGGTCAGTTACTCAGACCTGCGACCGATTCGCTCGTCGGTGACGGCCGACGAGGTGATCGAGCGCTTCCGTGAACGCGGCGAACTCGTGACCGAGCAGAACTGCGGCTTTGGGCTCGCCCGGTAGCGCCGTCCGGCTGAGTGGCAACACTCGTGTTCGCACTTCTTTTCACGTATTTCAGCGTGTATTACCCCGGTAGCCGGGCCTGCGGCGCGTGCGGCCGGGGCCGATTCTCGCTTTCGCTCCGGTCGGCCCCGGCCGCACCCATCCCGGAATCCGACCACAAGGGTCGAATTCCGGATCAGGGGGTGTGACTAAGGCCAAAGGTTCAAATTAACCGCCCCGCTTTCCCACTGCCCCGATGGACAGAGGCAAAAAATTACAGCCCCCATCCTACCTCGGCGCGTGAATCCCAGTTGAACAAGGATTTCGCGTGACCATAGTTATTAGATTTTTAACCCAAGATGGGAATTATCTGCTATGGGTGAGCCAGACGACCGATCAGATGTAGACGCTTTAAATCAAGTTGCTCAAGAAATCGCATACAGACATGTTATAGAAAACACCGAGTCCGATCCTAATCTACCACGACCCGGAGGTTGTAGTACTTTATGGCGATTTATGGATATGACCCAATTGTTGTCTCTCCTTGAACGAGAATCCCTATATTTCCCAAGATCTGATGAGTTCAAAGATCCTTATGAGGGTAGTTTGCCTCAAAAGAACCTTGAAAAGCTGATGAGGTCGTTTGATATAGAAGACATACTTGAGGATTTTGATGAAATATCTGCAGACACCATTGAACCTCTGATGAAGCACACCTTTGTGAAAGTTCAGGAATTTATGAAAGAAGGAGTCTTTCTTAATTGTTGGCATCAAAATCCGAAGCAATCCGCAGCAATGTGGGAGCAATATGCAACAAAGGATGCTGGTCTTGCTATCAAGACCACCTATAATAATCTAATCAGCAGCTTTGGAGATCCATCAGATCTAATTTATGGGTCAGTGACATACAGAAACTATGAAATTGAAACTATTCCAGAGGGAGTTGTTAAACCATTTTTCTATAAAAGGATTAGCTTTGACCATGAGAACGAATTCAGAGTTGCAACTGTCGATTCAAATAACATATCAATAGGTGAGGGAGTAGGGGACGAACCAAAGGGGAGGTACATTGAAGTGGATTTAGAAGTGCTGTTAGACCAGATTTATGTGACTCCTGATGCAGAGCCCTGGCTCAAACACCTCGTCGATGATGTAATTGACACATATGAATTAGACATCTCAGTAGTACAATCAGATCTATATAATGATTCTATACAATAATTCTCGCTATTCTGGTTGCTTTTCGCTACCCCCGGGGGTCGCACGTCGCGAGAAACGATTTCCTCAATATGAACACGAGCGCGAATCGGCCGTGTTCATATTTCGCCGATCGGCGTCACGATGGGCTCGCTGATCGGCCGGATCACGCCCCACTCCGAGACACCCTTTATAACTGAGCGGTCAGTGAGTGACCGGAAAATCTAGGAAATGGAGACCGTGTTCACGAGCATGGCCCGAAACGAGACGCCTGGTTCCGTTCGAATTCGAACCGATGACGGCAACGAGTGGCGCTACGACGCTATCGAGAAGGCATCGCGGTCTACGACTGTAACCGATCGAGCGTCGTCCCGTTCGCCTGCGAAGACGTCGATCAGCGTGTCCGTGCAGTTCGACAGGTCCTCGAGCGCGGCTTACGCCACGAGCGCGTCCCACTCCTGAACCGACCCGCCGTAGTCCTCGGTGAACGCCTCGGCGTCATCCCGCTCGCCGAACGGGAGGCTGTCTTCACCCATCGCGCCCTCGACGTCGCTGCCGACGACGTAGAGGAGGTCGGTCGCGTCAGCGAACTGGTCGGGTCGCACGTGGCTCGTGACGTACACTGTGCCATCACGCTCGGGAAGGTCGTAGTCAACACGGGAGTAGTCGGTGACGAACGCCTCGCGAAGCGTCCACCCTCGCTCGAGGCGCTCTGCGTGATAGACGAGCAGTTCCTCGAGACTGTCGAACCAGGCCGGCCCGTCGCGTTCCTCTGGGTGTCCGTCCGCGTAAAACAGCTGCCCTGCTGGCCCGTAGTGGTCCTCGATTACCATCCCGCAGACATCACACGACTGCCCCTCAGTCAGGTCGATCGGCTCCGCCAGCTCGGTATCGGTGTCGTCGGTTTCGAGACAGCCGGCGACGGCGATGCTTGCGACGGTCGCCGCGCTCCCAAGCACTCGGCGACGAGAATAGGCGCGGGAAACGGGCACTCCGTCGTCGCTCCAATCGAAACCACGAGGAGAGGGGCTCATAGTCGTCGCCTCCGGATCGCGACTGCAGCGAGGGCGATCGGTACCGCGATCCACGCGAGTAACGCACCGACGAGGGCACCGGTCGAAACGCCGGCCTCGGCGAGGACGGCGGCGAAGCCGGCGTCGCCTGCGGCGCCGAGCGTTCCGAGGACGAGCGCCCGGAAGATCCCGGTCGGGTTGGCCAGCAACATCGCCGAGACGGCGGTGTCGGAGAGGCCGAACGCGGCGATCAGCCCGAGTCCGAGCAGGTCGTGAACCAGAACGAACCAGGCCCACGCGAGCAGAGAGATGCCAAGAGCGTGGGTCTTCTCGCGGGCGAGCGTCGAGATGAGGACGCCGAGTGCGAGAAAGGCGAGGCCGAGGCCGACGGTGGCCAGCAGAAACACGACGTACGTGTCGAAACCCGGTAGGCCGAACTCAACGAGCAGGAAGCCGCCGGCGATGCCGAATCCGACGATCGTCGCGCTCGCGAGGACGACGGCGCGGCCGAGTGCACTTCCGACGACGAGCCAGCCTCGGTCGATGGGGAGTGCAAACAGCGTCTGAAGCCAGCCACTTTCCTCGCGGCCGACGATGGCGTCGTAACTGAACGCGAGCGCGACCAGCGGGACGAGGTAGACCGCCAGCACGGCCAGGCTCGCGACCGTCCGTTCGAACCCGGCCGGGCTCACGCTCGCACCGCTGAAGGTCGTCAGCCCGAGCGCGAAGGCGGCGAAGATGGCGATCAGTGCGACCGCCCATCGGCTGCGAACCGCGAGGCGGTACTCCGTCTCGGCGACGACCAGCAGTTGGCGGTACCAGACGCCGGACTCGCCCGACTGGCTCGACTCGAGGGCGGTCGTCCGAGCGGTCTCGGTTCCGACTGCGGTGTTGTAGCCGCCGTCCGGTTTCGCTTCGGGCGCGTCCCGGCCGTAGTCGGTGTTCGTCTCAGGTGGGGCCATTACGCGCTCACCTCCGTTGTCGCCCCGGTGTCGGACTCCCTTTCCTCGCCACGAAGCGCATCGTGGAACGCCGCCTCGAGGCCCGGTTCTCGTACTTCGAAGCGATCGACGAGCGTGGAGTCGAGGCCGCCACAGAGGGCGAACGCGGTGTCGCGTTCGCAGGCGATCTCGACCGTCTCGCTCGTCTCGGTTACCGACCCGCGGCTCTGGACGGCTTCGAGCAGTTCCGCACGGGCGGCGTCG
Source organism: Natrialbaceae archaeon A-arb3/5 (assembly GCA_046614585.1). Lineage (GTDB taxonomy): Archaea > Halobacteriota > Halobacteria > Halobacteriales > Natrialbaceae > JBKKHI01. The sequence continues at coordinate 16,638 of JBKKHI010000002.1, forward strand.
GTGGCCGGGTACAGCGCCACGGTGACGCGTCCCTCGGCGGCCGCCTCGCGGAGATCAGCTACGGAACCGGCCGCGCGCAGACGGCCCCCTTCGAGGATGGCGACCTCGTCACAGAGGCGTTCGACCTCGCTCAGCACGTGCGAGGAGAGGACGACGGTCGCGTCGGTTTCGCGGCCGATTCGTTCGATCGTTTCGTGGAACGTGGCGACGCCGCGGGGGTCGAGGCCCGCGGTGGGCTCGTCGAGGACGAGCACGGGCGGATCGGCCAACAGCGTCGTCGCGAGACCGAGCCGACGGCCCATCCCGTTGGAGTAACCTGACACCGCGCGGTCGGCGGCGTCCGCGAGGCCGACGGTGTCGAGAGCCTCTTCGATCCGGCGGTCGCGATCCTCAAGCCCTCGAATGCGGGCGTGAACGCTGAGCACTTCCCGACCGGTCATCGCCGGCGGGAAGCCGGCGTGTTCGGGCAGGAAGGCAACGTGCTCGCGAACGCGGTGTCCGGCCTCGGCGACGTCGATGCCGCCGACCTCGATCCGTCCCTCGTCAGGGCTGTCGTGGCCGACCAGCAGCTCGAACAGCGTCGTCTTCCCCGCACCGTTCGTCCCGAGGACGCCGAACGTCGAGCCGGACGGTATCTCGAAGGAGACTCCATCGAGCGCGACGACGTCGCCGTAGCGTTTGTGTACGTCAGTTGTCGTGATTTGCATGGTACTCCTCCCAGTCGTCGTGTGGTGGTTCAGCGAGCGGATAGTGGTCGACGACGCCCGAGGACTCGATCACGGGAAACGAGCTCTCGGCCATTCGAACGGCATCGAACGCCGGGCTTTCGGCGAAAACGGCCGCCTGCGGCTGATCGCGGACGAGTTGCTCGACCGCGCCGGCGGGCTGGTGGCGGACCTCGCTGGTCCCGTCGCCGTCGAGGTCGGTCGCACGGGCGTCCGACCAGTAGTTGCCTCGCTCTTCGTCGCTGTCGTTCCAGGCGAGTTGATCGGTCGTCGTGGTGACTGCCGGCTCGTCGTTCGCGATGACGCTGTTGCCGACGATGGTCTCGCCGGAGCTCCCTGCGGTAAAGTGGAGTCCGACCGCGTTGTCGAGTACGAGGTTGTCGCTGATCGTGTTGCGGTGGGCGTTGTAGACGTAGAGTCCGTTGCGGTTCGCGACGACGGCGTTGTTCCGGACCTCGGTGTCGTCGACGTCCTTGATGAGGATACCCTGGCCGCTCGGCCCGTCGTTGTTTACCGCCACGTTGTCCGCGACCGTCAGGTTCTGTGAGACCATCAGCGCGAACCCGACGTCGTTGTCGAACGCGACGTTATCGACGAGCCGGTTGTCATCCGAGTACATGTAGTGGACGCCGTATCGGAGGTCCCATACCGCGTTCCCCTCGGCGAGGACGCCGTCGGACCACGAGAAGTAGATCCCGTCCCGAACGGTCGTTATCTCGTTGTCGACCAGTTGGGCCCCGTCAGCCCGATCGAGGTGAATGCCGTTCCCTCGCTGGGACTCACTGACCGCCTCGCGGCCCGCGATGGCCGCGTCCTCGACGGTGACGTCGTCGGCGTCGCTGATCCAGACGCCAAAGGTCGTCTCGGTGATCCGGACGTCCGTCACCGTCGACCCCGAGCCGTTGACGTAGATTCCCGCATCCTCGGTTTCGCGGTCGTGACCCGCCTCGCGCACCCACAGTCCGTCGAGGGTCACGTTCTCAGCAGTTGTGGTTACGACGGTTCCCTCGCCGCCGCCATCGAGTAGCGCGCCCGTCTCGCCCGCTTCGACAGTGAGCCCCTGCGTCGCGATGGTCACGTCCTCGTCGAACCGCCCTTCGAGGACGACTGTCTCTCCCGGTTCGGCCGCGTCGACGGCAGCCTGTACGCTGTCGAACGTCCGATCGCCGACGGTCGCTTCGCCGGGTTCGTCCGGCGGCGTCGCATCACGCGGGTCGTCCACATCGGGGGTCCACTCGTCGGCTGTCGAATCGGCGTCGCCGTCGGTCGCCGCGACGGCCGCGATGCCGAGGGCTACGACGAGGACGCCGACCGCAAGACCGACGAACCACAGTTCTCGGTTACTCATCGTGGCGGCCCTCCGTGTCTGCGGCCGTCCGACTCAGTTCCGTCTCGGTTCGAGGGCGGTCGGGAACGACATCGGTGCTGACACCGCCGTCCGAGTCGTGCCGTCGAATCCGAGACGTGATGCGGTCTCGCCACTCTCGACGACCTCGCTGCAACGACTGGCGGACGAACTCGGGAACGTCGCCGACGGTCGCGTCCGAATCCCGCAACAGGAACGCGACCACGAGCAACGCGAGGGCACCGATCGTAAGATAGCCCCCGGGACCGAACCAGGCGAGCCCGCTGATGTTCGCGATTTCGTACGTTCCCAACAGCGGGGGCGTGAACTCGTCGATGCCGCGCATCGGCGCGTTCGGATCGAGCGTGTGGCCGGCCTGATGGAGCCGATACTGGATCATCGCGAACATCCCGACGAACACCGTAATCGTCCCGGCGATCTGGCAGGTCAGGCCGAGTTTCAGCTTGCGAACCGTCGGCGCGAGCGCGACGAACACGCCGGCCGCGGCGACGGTGACGAACGCGAGCGGTCCGACCGACCACTCGGGGACCTCGATCGCGTTCGGATTGACCTCGTAGTTGGGATCGAGGTACACCGGGTCCGGGTAGTAGAAGCCGACGTACCGGTTGAGCGCCTGGGTTTCGCCGACGTCGCCCTCGAGTCGCGGATAGGCGTACAGTTCGACGAGCAGGCCGTCGGGGTATTGCGGTGCCTCGAGTGTGATCCGCCACATCGGAAGCGCGATTGCGACGAGCAACAGCGCCGCCGCTGCGAGCGGCAAGGCGCGACGGAGTTCGCGTAAATCAGTTATCTTTGACATGGCGGATAGGGGGCGAAGCAGGTGGTTAGTCGGCCGGTTCGACCAGCAGCCGCGAGCGCATTTCGAGGTGGAGCGCGCTACAGAAGTACGCACAGTAGATCCAGTAGACGCCGGGCTTGTCGGCTGTGAACGTCACTTCACGGGTCTCCTGTGGCGCGAGTTTGACGTTGATGTCGTACTCCGGGATGGCCAACGAGTGGAGGATGTCTTCCTCCTGTTCGACGTTGGTCGAGCGAATCCGCACCTCGTCGCCTTCCTGAACCGTGATATCCTCGAATCCGAAGTGGTTGCGCTGGTTGTACATCTCGACGTGGACCTGGTCCCCGTCGCGCTCGATGAAGTTGTCCTCGTCGTCGGGCGAGATGAAGTCCAGTTCGAGGTCGTCGGGGTCGTACACGCTGGCGGGATCGAGCCGGTCGGCGCGAACGATCGAGGCGTCGTGCGGTTCCGGGTAGGCGGGCGTGTCCTTGACCAGCTCCATCCCGGCGTCGTCGTCGCCGATGTAGAACAGCTGGTCGTTCTCGGGGAAGACGGGCCCAACGGGCAGGAACCGGTCTTTCGAGAGTTTGTTGAGGACGATCAGCCAGTCGCCCTGCGCCTCGCTGGTGTAGGACTCGGCGGCGATCAGGTGGCCTGGACTGTAGTGGACGTCGTGTTTTTCGATGACCGGGCTTTCGGAACCCATCTCGGCTTCGATGGCCGCCTCGATGTCCCACTTGACGACCTCGGAATCGACGAACAGGGTCGTGTAGGCGTGTCCACGGCCATCGTAGGCGGTGTGCAGCGGCCCGTTGCCGACGTTAACCCGGCCGACGATAGCGTCGTTGGGGTCGGTAACGTCAGTGAGCTGGTCGATCTCGATGATCGTACAGGTCGGATCCAGTTTGCCCGAGGCGATCGCGTACTCGCCGTCGGGCGTGACGCTTACACCGTGGGGGTTCGTCGGCACGTCGATGTAGTGGACGAGCGGCTCGTCGCCGTCGTTCAGCGGGCTATCCTCGGTGCCGTCGACGACGGGGACGCCGTTTATCTCGTCGTACTCGCCGGCGTCGACGGCCTCCTCGATTCGCGGGATGTTGAACGCGACCACGTAGTCCGTGTCGGCCGCGGTCATCTCCGACTCCGAGACGCCTTCTTCGCTGTTGTAGCTCGTCGTGAAGAACCACTCGCCGTTCTTTCCAGAGTCGCCGTTGTCGAGGTTACAGTCGACGCGAACGTCCCACTCGTGGTCGAACGGATCCGCCGACATTGCCGAGAGCGTCGAGCCGTACTCGCTCGGATCGTCGAGGTCACGCCCGTCGTTCGGGATCGGGACGCGGAGTTCGCCGACGCCGAAGACGTACCGACTGTCGGGCAACAGCATACACGCGCCGTGGGTCCCCTGCTGATTCGGCAGGTCGATGATCGTGTCCGTCTCGAAGTACTCGAGATCGATCCGCGCCATCCGGCCGTTCGCTTTGTCGTTGACGAACAGCCACTCGCCGTCGTAGGCGTTGTCGGTCTGACTGACTCGGGGGTGGTGGGTGTCGCCCCACGTGTAGCCGCCGGACTCCTGCAGCATCTCGTGGGTTTCGTCGTCGAACCCGTACCCCCGCGCGCTCTCGACGTTGAACACGGGGATCCGCATTAGCTGGCGCATCGACGGCACGCCGTAGACGCGGATGTCGCCGGCATGGCCGCCCGAGAGGAACGCGTAGTAATCGTCGTGCTCGCCCGGCGCGATTTCGGCATCGACGTCTGCTGCAGCAGGTAAGTCGTCACCCCGGTCGAGCAGCCCAGTACAGCCGGCCAGTGACCCCATCGCACCGACCGCTGCACCGGCTTTTACGAAATCGCGTCTCGGGATTCGTGCGAATAGCGGATTGTGGTCGTCGGCACTGGCCGTCTTGGCCTCGGTCGCGGAGGCATCGTCGGAATCGCGTGTTTTAGTCATTATCTTGAATCGGGTTGCGTTATTCACCACACCGTACCGTCCACCGTCGACTGGAGACGAATGCAGCTATCCACTTCGTGATAATAGGGACGTCTCAGATTCTCAGCCGCCAGTAGACACCCGGAACCAGTTCGGCCAGGCATTGATAAGGGAATCAGCGAACTCGACGGAACCGGAAGATCCGAGCAGCCGTCCGCCGAAAGAAACCGTCGAAGACGTCCGAAACGACCGCTACCGATCGCACGCGACGACTGCGAGAAGACACCGACCCGCTTTCGAGTGCGGACGTGGTTCGTCGTGGACGACTGGCTCGTCCGCGAACGCTTCGGTATGGGAACGTCGTGGATCGGTATTTGAGTAGGCTCATATGCAACCAACAGGTATCGTGGCTAACGGATGTGCGAGGAGCCAGGAAAGGTCGATCGGGCGTTCTTCGAAACGCATATCGCCCCGACGTTACAGCCAACTCACGAGTCAACTGCTGTCGGCCCCGGGTTCGGACTGGATTTCGGCGTGATCGATCCGGGATCGCAGCGCATCGTTATCGCGGCCGACCCCCTCTCGGTTTACCCGGCGCTCGGGTTCGAGCGCGCCGGACGGCTCGCGCTCCACAGCGTCCTGTCGGACGTCGCCGTGAGCGGGCTTTCGCCGACACACCTCGCGGTGAACCTGGCGCTTCCGGAATCGATGTCGACTGACGAATTCGGGGCGCTGTGGGGCGGCATAACCGACGAGTGCGACGCGCTCGGCGTCGATATTGTCACCGGTCACACGGGAAGAACCACGGGAACCTACCCTGACGTCGGCGGCGCAGTAGCGTTGGGGATCGGCCCCCGATCGGAAATCGTTCGACCGGATGGCGCACAACCGGGCGAGACGGTTCTGTTGACGAAGGGGCCTGCCTGGGAAGTCGCCGGATTGGTCGCGACGCTGTTTCCGGATGCGTTCGACGTCGAATCGCGACGACTCGAGCGTGCACAGAGTCGACTCGACGAAACAACGCTCGTCCGAGATGCCGTCACTGCGGCCGCTGCAGGTCCGGTCTCGGCGATGCACGACGCGACGGAGTGTGGCGTACAGGGCGCGCTCGTCGAAATGGCGACGACGGCCGGCGTTCGATTCGAACTCACCACCGACTCCATTCCCGATCAACCGGCCGTCGAGACGATCTGTCAGCACCTCCAACTCGATCCGTGGATGGTCTCCTCGCGCGGAACACTCCTTATCACCGTTCCCGAAAGCGGCGTCGATTCCGTTGTCACGGCTCTCAAGCGCAGAGACACGCCGGTCGCAAAAATCGGCACTGTCCGGTCTGGAGCGGGTGTCGTCCTCGACGGCGAGGAAGTGACACACCCTCGATCCGACCCGGCGTGGCAGGCGTTTCAGCGGCTACAGAACACGTCGCAGTGAACCACCACAGGTGCAGTAAGCGTACCGTACGCCGACGTTCTGTCCGTTCAGGGCCCCCTGTTCCGATGTGGTTCTACGCTGAATTTCGCTGTTCTCGGTCCGAACCGATCCACGTTTCTTTCACTTCTTCGAGTGATTCGCCGATTTTCTGGCCCCGATAGCCGAAGATGTCTTCGGCACCTTCGGCGGACAGTAGTATGGGGAAAAAGGGCTCGTCGGTAGTCAAATCCTCCCCGTCAACAGTCGCGTAGGTAGTGCCCGCCGAAACGCGGTCGAAGTTCTCGACGTGCAACTCGTACGATTCCCCGTCGGGCTTGGGAACCGGTTCGTCCATGTGGAAATAGTCCGGGTCGGCAGCGGGCGGCTCACCGGGGAGTGCATCAACACGCTGGAGGAACGCGCGGGTCTGGAACTGGGCGGCTTCTGTCGCTTCTTCGGAATCCGTCGAGGTGAGTTCGATCTCGACGGTGAAACCACACGTCGTGATCGTGTGTTCGTTGACTCCCCAGTGATCGACGACGTATGGGACTGGCAGCTCCGAGGCCAGTTCGAACTCTCGTTCCTGCGCACTGTGTATGAGCGCAAACGGCGTGGGTTCGGCCTCAGTTCCGTGCAGTGAGAGCGACGTTCGACCCTCGACAAGCTTGCAGAGCCGGGCGGCGATCCGTTCTTCGTAATCGCCGTTCGGGTCGCCAGGGAAGACACGATTGAGGTCCGAGTCGAGGTAGCGTTCGCCGGCCTCGATGGCAGCGGGATTGGCGAGGACGAACGCAACACCTCGCTGGAGGTCGAGCGCAGCCTCGCGCAGGCGACGCACCGCGCGGATACCACTCAACTCGTCCCCGTGGACGCCGGCGATAACCACGATTTCGGGCTCTCCGGGCCCCCGAAGAGTCACATCGAGTGGACCGAAGTCAGTGTTCATGAGAGTATCGTGACGAACGGGATGGATCCTGATGAGGGAATCGCTGGCGTATACCGGCTCTGTGGGGGAACTCCACTGACTCTGCTCTCTTCGTCCGATCCATCACTCAGCGACGCGAGTGCCTTTTTCTGCGGATTGCTGAAAATCGAGGGGAGTTCACATCACGAAAGCGCGAGAGCGTTCGAATAACTCGCTTCCATTGCTCGCCCAACCGCTTGCAAAACCGACGCCAAAAAGCCGCCGTCGCGGACGTTTTCCGCTTTGGCGGTGTCGTTCGAAAGAACACTTGCGCTCTTTCGTGACTGAGCGAATCGAAGATTCGCGAGGTCCGCGAGACCGAAGGTCTCGCTTGATGCCGAGAGCGCATAGCACTCTCGTAGCAAACCGTTCGCTCCGCTTGCAGATCGTACTGCGGTAACTGCACCACCTGAGAGGTGGCGCTACTCGAGGACGACCAGCGTATCGCCCATGTCGACGCTTTCGTCCTCCTCGACGGCGATCTGCGTAACCGTTCCACCGCGGGAGGCGACGATGTCGTTTTCCATCTTCATCGCCTCGAGCACGATCAACACGTCGCCGGCGGCGACCTCGTCGCCCTCCTCGACGGCGACCTCGAGGATCGTCCCCTGCATCTCGGCGTCGACCGTCTCGCCGTCGCCCTCGAGTTCGGTCTCGCCGCTGTCGCCGCCCGCTGGCTCAGGCGGACCGCCCGCACTGCCGGCGTCGACGTCGCCGGTCGGAATCGCCGGCGCACCGCGTTCCTCGAGTTCCACCTCGAACCGCTTGCCGTTGACCTCGACGGTGAACTCGCGTTCGACGACTTCGTCGTCGTCTTCCTCGCCGTGCTCGACGGCAGTTCCCCACTGTTCTTGTGCGTCTTCGATGCGGCTCTGGTCGAGTTCGTCGTCGAGATACTTCGTCGTGTGTTTGCTCTCGACGAACGTCTCGTCGGTCAGCATCAACCGGTGGAATGGCACGATCGTGGGGATCCCCTCGATCTCGTACTCCCTGAGCGCGCGAAGCGACCGTTCGATACACTCGTCGCGATCCTCGCCCCAGACGATCAGCTTCGCGATCATCGAGTCGTAGTCGGTGACGAGATCGTCGCCCTGTCGCAACGCGTCGTCGACTCGAACGCCGACGCCACCCGGTGGATCGTACGTCTCCAGTCGGCCGCCGGTCGCGGGCGCGAACTCCTCCGCGGCGTTCTCGGCGTTGATACGGAACTCGATCGCGTGGCCGTCGATCTCGACGTCGTCCTGGTCGAAGTCGATCTCCTCGCCGGCGGCGATCTTGAGCTGGCGCTTGACGATATCGATTCCGGTGATCTGCTCTGTCACGCAGTGTTCGACCTGGATTCGCGTGTTGACCTCGAGGAAGTAGAAGTTCGTCTCGGGACCGAGCGGACCGTCGCGAGTCGGATCTTCCTCGACGAGGAACTCGACGGTGCCGGCGTTGGTGTAGTCGGCCGCGGCGACGCCGCGGCGCGCGGCCTCGCCGATCTGTTCGCGGAGATCGTCAGACAGCGCCGCGGAGGGGCCTTCCTCGATGACTTTCTGGTGACGCCGCTGGAGCGAGCAGTCGCGCTCGCCGAGATGGCGGACGTTGCCGTGTTGGTCGGCGACGATCTGAATCTCGATGTGACGTGGGTTCTCGAGGTAGCGTTCCAGGTAGACAGAATCGTTGTCGAAGTAGGCCTCGCCCTCGCGCTGTGCGCTCTCGAGTTGGTCGTCGATCTCGCTTTCGTCGTGGACGACTTTCATTCCGCGGCCGCCACCGCCGCCTTCGGCCTTGATCGCGATGGGGTAGCCGTGTTCCTCGCCGAAGGCTTCGACTTCCTCGGGGTCGGTGACGGGATCGGTCGTCCCGGGGACGATCGGCACGTCGGCGTCGTTCATGATCGTCCGGGCTTTCGTCTTCTCGCCCAGCGACTCCATCGCGTCGCTCGCCGGTCCGATCCAGGTGATGCCGTCGGCTGCTTCGACTTTCGCCGCGAACGCGGCGTTCTCCGCGAGGAAGCCGTAGCCCGGGTGGATGGCGTCGGCGTCGGCCTTCCGCGCGGCGTCGATGACGGCCTCGTGATCGAGATACGAGTCGGCCGCGCGGGCTGGGCCGACGTTGTAGGCCTCGTCGGCGTATCTGACGTGGCCTGCGTCCGAATCGGCCTCGGAGTACACCGCGACGGTTCCGACGTTCAACTCCTCGCACGCCCGCATCACCCGGACGGCGATCTCCCCACGATTCGCGACCAAGACCTTCCTGAACATTCTTACTCCAACGGTTACGGAGCGAGCACCTTACTTTTTCGCAACGGGTTCCCATCGCCGCCGTATACTGCCGAAGCGTACGAACTCACGACCGAAACTCGGTCGATACTGTACCAGTGTTGACTTATCGAAAACTCCCATCGTCACCGAATCTTCCATAATTTTATCTTATGTCCTCTCTTCTATGTGGCCACTATATGCGCACAGCGCTCGAAACGATCGAGACGGGAGTGGACGGTCTCGACGAACTTCTCTACGGTGGGTTGGTAACGGGACGGCTCTACCTCGTCGTCGGTCGGCCGGGAACGGGAAAGACCCTTCTCGGCATGGAGTTCCTCGAAACGGGGCTCGACGCCGACGAGACCGTTCTTTTCGTCCACGGCGAAGAATCACAGTCTGAAATCCTCGCGAACGCCTTTCGGTTCGGTATCGATCTCGACGGTGCGGAATTTCTCGATCTCGGTCCTGACTCTGACTTTTTCGACGCCGATCAATCCTACGATCTCGTCGACTCGCGAGACGTCGAGTCCGAACGGTTCATCGCGGAAATCAGGGAGACGATCGAGGAGATCGATCCCGACCGCGTGCTGCTCGATCCGATCTCACAACTGCAGTACATCGAGCCCTCGGAGTACCAGTTCCGAAAGCGGTTGATCTCCTTTATGCGGTTCCTGAAAGGACGCGGTACCACCGTCATCGCGACGAAAACGCCGGCGGAGTCACAGGATGACAACGAGGTCAGATCGCTGAGCGACGGGATAATCGAACTCGAACGTGGCGGCGATGGTCGTCGGATCACCGTTCCGAAACACCGGGGAATCGGTCAGCGAGACGGGACACACGGGCTGGAGATCCGCGAAAACGGACTCGAGGTGTATCCGAGTCTCCTTCCGGAACAACGCGACCACACCGCTCGATTGGAGCAGTTTCCCGCCGGAATCGCCGGGCTCGATTCGCTGCTCGGTGGCGGGTTAGAACGAGGGACTGCGACGTTTCTCAGCGGCCCCACGGGCGTCGGCAAGACGACGACCGGAACGCAGTTCGCCGCGCAGGCCGCCGAGCGCGGTGAGAGCCCAGTTATCTATCATTTCGAGGAGTCGCCGAAGACGTTCGTCCACCGGTGTGAATCGATCGGCGTACCAGTCACCGAACTCGAGAACGAGGGGAAACTCTCGGTCGAGGCCGTCGAGCCGTTGACACTCTCAGCCGAAGAGTTCGCACAGCAGGTCAGCACTCGCGTCACAGAATCCGAGACGCAGATGGTGATGATCGACGGCGTCGAAGGATACAAGATGGCACTCCAGGGAGACGAGTCCAGATTGGGCCGAAAACTCCACGCGCTGATCCGCTACCTCAAGAGCATGGACGTCACCGTGCTGTTGATCGACTCGACGGACCAGGTGTCAGGGATGCCAAGTGCATCGAGCGCCAGCATCAGCTACATCGCCGACAACGTCGTGTTTCTCAACTACGTCGAGATGGACGGCGAACTCCGAAAGGGAATCGGCGTGCTGAAAAAGCGCGCCGGCGATTTCGAGCGAACGATCCGTGAGTTCGAGATCACGTCGAACGGAATCGAGGTTGGCGAACCGCTCTCTGGTGTCGTCGGTATCCTCGAAGGGACGCCGACCGGCCGACGGACGATGGCCGATAGGACGAAGTACGGTACTGACTGAGTATACCTGTGATAGGAGGAGGGACGTGACGACGACCGACGAGACGGTACAGGTGCTCATCGACCACGAGGCAAACAGCACCGCGCTATCGGAGCTCCTTGCCAAGCGGTACACCGTCGTCACCGACGAGACTGAGCTGATCGGCGATCTGTTCCTCGTCGACGACGAGTCGTTTCCAAGCTACCGCGATCGGATCGAGTCGATGAAGACCGGCTCAGCCCCCTCGTTCTCGCCAGTCGTCCTCGTTCGCCGCGAGGAGACGCGAATCAGCCCGGAACTGCTCGAGGAACCGACGGGAACGGAGCCGCCGCTTATCGACGACGTGATTACGGCACCCGTTCGGGAGCCCGTTCTCTTCCGACGGCTCTCGAACCTGCTGGTGCGTCGCCGGCAGTTCGAGCGGCTCGTGGACCAGAACGAACGGCTCGACGAGTTCGCAAGCGTCGTGAGCCACGACCTCCGGAACCCACTGCAGGTCGCACAGGGGCGGCTCGACCTGCTCGACGAGGAACTGTCGAACGAGGCGCGCGAGCACGTCGAAATCGCCCAGGAATCGCTCGACAGGATGGACTCGCTCATCGACAACGTGCTGGCGCTCGCCCGGGAGGGGACGACGATCGACGACACCTCGAATGTGCCCGTCCACAACGTCGTCACAGACGCTTGGACGGTCGTAAACAGCGCCGACGCCGAACTGGATCGGCCGACGGCAGAGGGAGTGATGATCGCCGACGCGGACGGCGTCTCGACGATGTTCGAGAACCTCTTTCGGAACGCGATCGAACACGCCGGCGAGGACGTGACGATCGACGTCGGCCTCGAAGACGGCGGCTTCTACGTCGCGGACGATGGCCCAGGTATTCCGCCAGACGAACGGGAGCAGGTCCTCGAACGCGGCTACTCCACGACCAGCGACGGGACCGGCCTCGGCCTCGATATCGTAGCGAACATCGTCGAGGCCCACGGCTGGGAGCTGACGGTCGGCAAAAGCGAGGACGGCGGCGCTCGGTTCGACGTGACGGGCGTCGAACGACCGTAAACTGTCGGCTGAACGAACTCAGTCGTCGAGTTCGGCCTCGAGTTCCTGGGCGAGCCAGACTGCCGGTGGGAGGTCTTCTTCCTCGACGAACCGGGTCACTTCCTCGCCGTCCGCGCTGGGATCAGCGGGCGCGCGTTCGACGACGACCGTCGGGATGTACTCGATACCGTACTCCTCGACACCGGGACCCTGCTTGTCCTCGTCGACGGCGATCTCCTCGATTCGCTCGTCGGGAACGCCGGCGGCGTCGAGCGCAGCGCCGAAATCGGGGAGCAGTTTTCGGCAGTCCTTACACCAGTCGCCGCCCCAGACCTTGTACACTAGTTCGTCGCTGTGTGCGTCGAAGACGTCGACAGCGTCCTCGTAGGACGCGGCGTCCCACGCCGGATTCGGTTGCATCGTCTCGAGACTCATAGTTGTGAGTCGTTCGTCGGACCGATTAAGCCTCCGCTTTTCCCCGATACGAACCGCCTCACTGAGGAGACTACCGGGCTGCCTCGAGATCGACGAACGCGTCAATGTCGGCCGAAAGCCACGTCGTGAGCCGTTCCGCGTCAGGGCACTCTTGCGGCGTGACCGTACAAGACCGGAACAAACGTCTGGCTGGTCTCTCACGCGACCGAGACGGGCCGAACCGAGGCGTACGAACTAGCTGCCAACGGACCGACGTTCCGACGGACCTTGCTCGGAATCACTGAGGGGACCCTCGCCGATCTGCCGCTGCTCTACGAACCGCCGCGGATACAGGGGACGCCAGTGACGAACTGAGGGAGAGCACTGGGCTGAGACTGGTGAGTGACGGAGGCGGCTGATGCGCGAGGAACCAGGAATTATGTCTAATGCGAATGACTGGTACGTATGATTGGTCCCCGTCTCAGGTATGCCATTGGAATCGCGCTCGGATACGCGGCGTATGCAGTGTGCGTTCTGTCACTCCTCGCCGGCGCCTCCGTCGTCGGATACGCGATCCTTGCTGAACCGACAGCGGGGGGACAGAGCTACGGTAACGCCCTCGGAGTGGCGATGGCCTGCGGCGGAACGGCCGTGCTCTCGTTCGTCGCCGGCAAGACCGCCTTTCACGTGACGAAACACCCGAAGTGGGGTGCTGGACACGAGCGAGTCGGCGGATTCGATCAGATTTCGGTAGGCGAATGGAATCGAAAACGCTGTTTCGCCGGGTCCGAACGAACGCGATCACCTCGCGCTCGAGTCCGACTGATCACTGGCATCGGGAGTCGTGTCCGCTCGGTCATCGCTGACGACTCCGCGGTCGGGTAGCTCGGGGTTCGGTTCCCGACCGAGCGTAAGCACGCGTTCGGTGAGGGTGATCTCGTCCGCGCTGGGGTTTGGCTTCTCGATCTCTTCGTACTCGACCGCCACGCCGTCCGATTCGGCGCTAATGCGGACGACACACAGCTGGTACGAGGGGTAGAACACCGGCGGGAGTACCCCAGCGACGACGCCTCGGCGATGCAGTCGCTTCAGCCACGTTCCGGTGTTGACGAGTAATCGCCCGTCGACGTCGGCCATCATCGGCCGGTGGGTGTGGCCGTAACAGAAGATCGCCGTCTCCGGCCGGTCTTCGAACACCTCGCGAGCGGCCGCTTCGTACGGTTCGTTCGGATCGACGGTGAGATCGGTCTCGAAGAACCCGAATCGTTCGATGGTCTTACCGATGTCTCGCAGTACGAAATAGAGGGGAATGCCGACGAGGATCAGGATACCGGCGATCACCGCGTTAGCGACGAGGAGGAAGTGAACGGTTTCACCGACGAGACCTAACTGGGCGAGCACGGCGTCCGTTCGCTCGACCGGCATCGTCCAGATGCCGGCGACATCGAGGCCCGCCAGCACCGCGAGAACGACGCTGACGTTGAACAGCAGCAAAAACGGAATCGCGGCGTAGCGCAGAAGCGGATTCATCTCCCGATAGAAGTACTTCGAAAGGAGCCAGCGCGGGACGCGGTCGGTCGGGGTGACCGCTTGCACGTCCTTCAGCCAGTTGTACCGCCCGCGGTCGGACAGCTTTCCCGCTCGGCTGGTCACGTGGGTGTTGTAGAAGTACCCCATCGGCGTCTCGTACGGATTGCCGAAGTCCTCGAATCGGTTGTTGGGATCGCGCTGGTGGCCGTGCTCGAAGTGGATCGTCCGCTCGCCGACCGGGCGCGTGATCGACTCGGCCTGAACGAGGTTGACGTTGTACTCGGCCAATCGCTCGACGTACTCGTCGTAGGCGGCGAGTTCGTTGTCGTGATTGCCCGGTAACAGCGTGATCGGAACGCGCTCGCCGGTCGCGCGCAACTGCTCGAACAGCGCCGGATACCGCTCGAGTAAGACGTCGAACTTCGCCGGCCCGTCGACATCCGTAAACTCCCACAGTCCGAACGCGTCGCCGTTGATGAGCAACTCGGCGTTCTCGTCGGTTTCGGCGATCCGCTCGAGAAAGGCGAGCAACTCGTCGAGAAAATCGACCTCGCCCAGTTGTTCGTCCCCGCCGATGTGGAGATCGCTGATCACGTAGTAGACCGGCTCGTCGGCGTCGTCGGTCATCGCGTCGAACGTCCCATTCGGGCACGTATAGTGGTAGGGCCAGCAATCAGGTGTTCGGCTGTGTTTCGGTCACAGACGACAAACGGTACCGTGCTGGCCGGCTATTACAGTTGCTTGGCCGCTACGAAGGGGTATATCACCGTTAGAGGCCAGTTTGTACCAGCCCGTCTCAAACGGGCCGTTGCTCGTGATCCAGTTCGGTGGTAATCCACGACTCGGTACTCGAGACGAGGACGAGCTGGTCGGTGACGTCTTCCATCGCATCGACGAGCACGTCGAGATCGAGGGCGAACTCGCGGTAGACCAGCGCGTGCGGAATCGGCTGCTCGTCAAACGCGGCCGTGATCACGTCGTTTCTGATCCCGTCACAGCTACTCTCGGCGTCCCGTACGGCCTCGATCTCGTTGGCGACGGTCCCCGACTGCGAGGGGGTACGGAGAAGTTGGGCGAACTCAGTAAGGATCTCCGAGAGGATCGCCACTGCGGTCGTCGCACAGTCGGCCATCTCCAGAAAACCCTGGAAACATCGTTCCTCGCGGGGCGGTTCGATCGTCACGAGGTCTTCGGCGATTCGTTCGGCGGCGTTCGGAATTTCATCGATCGCCTGATACAGTTCGGTTACCTGTGGCAGGTTGAGGTGGACGCGGGAGTTTCGCAGTCCGAACTCCTCGACGCTCGCGTTCGTGATGAGGGCGTTTAACTGCCGGTTATGGCGGTCGCAGTCGCTTTCCAGTTCTCGAATCCGGTCGACGGTACGCCGGTAGTCACCCCCGGTCAGGTACTCCTCAAACAGTTGGGAAACGAGTTCCACGCACGCCTCGATATCGGCGGTGTAGGTGTCGGTCCGCGCGACGATACGCTCGCCGAAGTCTTCGTCACAAGCCATCGACTGTGGATGGCTCGACGGGAGAGAAGTAGGTTAATATGAGGTGAACACACGAGTACGTCCCGCTCTATAGTACCCTCACCTAGGTATCGATTCGCCCATTCTTCGCGGAAAGCCGAGTGTCAACTTCCGAAAACTCCGCGTTTACAAGCGTGCTCCGGCGCTCGAATCAGTATCTCTCACCGTTGCGCGCCGATTCCATGAACGTCTCGTGGACGCTCTTGACTCCACTTTCGCCGTGCTCGCGATCCCGCTCGTAGGTTCCGTCAGCGCGCATGAGCCACCTGTTTTCGGTGTCGGATAGTAGTGTTTCGAGGATTTCGTCGAGCCGAGTCCGGAGGCGAGGCTCTTCGATCGGCGTTATCGCCTCCACTCGGCTATCGAGGTTGCGGGACATCCAGTCCGCCGAGCCGATGTAGTACCGGCCGTCGCCACCGTTGCCGAAGTAGAATAGCCGCGAGTGCTCGAGGAAGCGGCCGACGACGCTGTGGACGTCGATCCGCTCGCTCACGCCGTCGAGTCCGGGCCGGAGCCGGCAGATATCCCTGACGATGAGATCGATGTCGACGCCGGCTATCGACGCCTCGTAGAGTTCGCGGACGAGTTCGGGATCCTCGAGACGGTTCATCTTCGCGATTATCCGGGCGTCCTCGCCGTTTCGCGCCCGGCGTGCCTCCGAGCGGATCAGGTCGACGAATCGCTCTCGCATGTTCCCCGGCGCGATGAGGAGTTTTCGGTACTCCTGGTGCATCGAGTGGCCGGTAAAGTAGTTGAACAGTCGGACGAGGTCCTGGCCGATGTCGCGGTCGGCGGTGAGCAGTCCGAGGTCTTCGTACCGCTTTGCGGTCTCGGAGTGGTAGTTTCCGGTTCCGACGTGGGAGTAGAGCCGGACGCCGTCGTCCTCCTCGCGGACGACGAGCGACGTTTTCGTGTGGGTCTTGTAGCCGATCGTTCCGTACGCGACGTGAATCCCCTCCTCCTCGAGTTTCTTGGCCCACTCGAGGTTGTTCTTCTCGTCGAAGCGAGCCTTGAGCTCGACCATGACGGCCACCTGCTTGCCGTTTCTCGCGGCCGAAAGCAAGCTCTCGATGATCTGGGAGTCGCTCGCGGTGCGGTAG
Source organism: Natrialbaceae archaeon A-arb3/5 (assembly GCA_046614585.1). Taxonomy (GTDB): domain Archaea; phylum Halobacteriota; class Halobacteria; order Halobacteriales; family Natrialbaceae; genus JBKKHI01. The sequence goes on from JBKKHI010000002.1 coordinate 33,332, forward strand.
ATCGCCGCCTTGATCGCGAGCACGTCGGGGTCGTTGGCCGCCTCCTCGAGGAACCGCTGGACGGTCCCCTCGAAGGCGTGGTAGGGATGGTGTACCAGTACGTCTCGCTTCCGTATCGTTTCGAAGATATCCGCCCCGTCCTCTCGCTGGCCGATCCGGGGATGGGGTTGGGGCGACCAGTCTGGAAGTGCGAGGTCGTCGCGATCCAGGGCGGTCAGCTCCGAGAAGTCCCGGTAGTCGAGCGGGCCGTCCAGGCGGAACACCTCCCGTTCGTCGAGTTCGAGTTCGCGGGTGAGGATCTCGAGTATCTCGTCGGGCACGTCGCGTTCGATTTCGAGACGCACCGCGGTTGCGAAGCGACGCTCTTCGATCACCTCCTCGGTCATCTCGATCAGGTCCTCGGCGACCTCCTCGTTCCGCCCGACCTCCGCGTTTCGGGTGACGCGAAACAGCGCGGTGTCGATGATCTCGACGTCGGGAAACAGCAGATCCAGGTTCGATCGAACGACGTCCTCCAAGAGAACGTACCGATCGTCCGAGCCGACCCGTACGAACCGAACCTGATTTCGGGGGATCTTCACCCGCGAGAACGTGCGCTCGGCCCCGATTCCCTCGCGCGTGAGGACGGCAAGCGAGAGGCTCTGATTCGAGATGAACGGGAAGGGATGGGCCGGATCGAACGTCAGCGGGGTCAGCGTCGGCAACACCGAACTCTCGAAGTGATCGCGCACCTCCCGTCGCTCGCTCGCGGAGAGGTCGTCGTACTCGACGATGTGGATTCCGGCGTCGGCCAGTGCCGGTCGGATCGTCTCGCGATAACACCGGTGCTGTCGCTCGAACAGGGTCCTCGCCTCCTCAAGGGCGTCCACCCACTGTTCGGTCGGCGTCCGTCCATCCGGCGTCTCGTCGGTCACGTCCGCGGCGATCTGCTGTTTCAACCCGCCGACTCGCTTGCGGAAGAACTCGTCTAGATTCCGCGTCAAGATTCCGAGGAACTTGACCCGTTCGAGCAGCGGGTTGGTCTCGTCGAGCGCTTCGGCGAGCACTCGGCGCTGGAAGGCGAGTTCGCTGAGTTCGCGGTTGAGGTAGTACCGCGAGTCGGAGAGGTCGACCTCGGCAGCGGTTTGGCAAGTTTCCTCGCGCTTTGACGCCCGCACGTCGGTGTCATCGGACTCTCCGACGCTCAGCGTCCGCTCGTCACCGCTGGCGTCGTCGATTGTTGTGTCGTTCGGTGTCCGCTCGTCACCATCGGCATCGTCAGTCTCCGCAACACTCGTCGACTGCTCGTTTGTCTTCTCTGAAGCGCCCGTCTCGACCATTTGCCGGTCAGCACTCGCGTCGACGAGGCGCGGATTGAACTCGAGCCCCGTATCACTGGAATCGTCGTCCGAGCTGTCAGCGTCAGACGGCGTATCGTCGTCCATTCTGGATCTTATCGGGTTTCGACCGCGACGATTTTGCTTGTCGACCGCGCCACGTGTTCGCTCGTCGAGACGCTCACGAACCGGTCTCGGCGAACGTCGTAGGCCGTCAGACAGCCGCCGTAGACACACCCGGTATCGAGTCCGACCGCCCACTCGCAGTCGAACGGGTTCTCGAGAACCGTGTGTCCGAAAAAGACGCGCGGCGGTCCCTCGTACTCGTCGAACCAGAACGGGCCGTCGTACCCGTCTCCGTCGGGTGCCCGCATCGTCAGGACGTCCTCATTCGAGTGCGAGGCCAGTCCCCGACTCGGATCAACGCCGCCGTGGACGACGAGTCCGCCGTCCCAGGAGATCGCGACAGGAAGCGACTCGATGTACTCGTGATCGGCTTCGTCCAGACTCGGCAGCGAGGCGGTGCCGTCGACGAGTTTCTGTTCGTTGTTTCCTCGAACGGACAGCAGTTGTGGTGAGGATCTCACCCGATCGAGGACGGCCTTGCTTTCGGGTCCCTTTCGGACCAGGTCACCGACGAAGATAGCGAGGTCGTCTACCCCCAGTTCGAGCTCCGAGAGCAGCGTTTCGAGTGCACCGACGCAGCCGTGGACGTCGCCGATAACGTAGACGTCGTCGTACTGCCCGCGGTCGATACGTCGGTGATCGAACGTGTTCAAGTCGTCGCGTGCTACAGAGTTGGTCGTCACGGGTTACTCGGTCGAACCTTCGAAAACGCCGAGATAAGTCGTTTATATGTTTGCTATTTTCGGATATATAGTTCAAATACTCGATGAGTCAGTCGCGTCCTCGCTCGAACGGTTTGGCTGTTCAACCCACGGGCCGATACGGTGTCTGAGACGAATGGTTATCGCTGTTTCCCCGGAACGAGTCGCAAGTGCGCTATAGTAGTCACTGCAAGTCACTGCACACCTGATCGCCAGACGGGTCGGCGATCAGTGTGTAACTAGTTGCAGTTGTTTCTATAGAAACGATTTACAGCGGCCTCCGGGACCAATCACTGTGACGACGTCTCGATGAGTCGGGCTGAGTAGCGTCGATCGACGGTTCGCTCACGTCTCGATCGACTCGTCGCTCGTGACGCGGACGAGCGAAACACCGGCGTCTGCGGTGTGGCGGAGGCTCCAAAGCATCGTTCCGTAGAGGTAGGCATCGGTTTCTTCGGAATCTCGCGTGCGTGCGTATAGCTGACGGTCCAACTGTGCCGCCGTCTCGCGAACGGCTGCCCGCCGCTCGAGTGCGCCGTTCGTGTCTCCAGCGAGCCCTAGTTCGACGGCGGCGCGCGCGTCCGCCGCAAGGGTTTCGATCCGATCCGCGACCTCGGCCGGCGGTGGTGCAGTTTGGCGGGTCGCCACCGTCGCGATCTCTTCGGCGTGGGTTCCAACCCGCCGTAGGTGACAGGCGGTTCGATACGTCCGAAATGCGGCGGTTCGGTTGGTTCCGAGCTGGTTGATCTCGTAGACGTTCTCGAGGCCGCGGTAGAACCCGCGCGTCACGAACGAAAACAGTCGATCGACGTTGTCGTGATCAGTCACCTGCCGCGCGAGTTCCTCGTCGTCGTCGAGAACGGCCGAAACGACGTCCTCGTGGCGCTCGAGCGTGAGTTGGCGAGCCTGGGCGATCGTCTGGGTTAGGGACACCTCCCCGGCGTCGAGGATGTTCGTCGCCGTGATCGCGTTCTCGTTCACCGTTTCGACTTCCATTCCGATGAGGCGGCCGAGCGTCCGCTCGATCGTTCGATGGCCTCGGTCGTCGAGCGCATCGATTCCGGTGACAGTAAGGCGATCACAGCCCGCGAGATACGCCGTTCGAATCCGGTGCAAGGTTGCCGCTGTCTCGCCCGCGAACGAATCGGCGTCGATCGTCCCGGCTTTCGTCTCGTTCTCGATCGTTCCCGGCGTCGCAACCAGTCTGTCCTCGTGCGGATAGAGGTACATCGACATCCCGGCGTCGAGATCCTGAGAGAGTGCCCACTCTTTGGGGAGCGAGACCACGAACGTGGAGTTACCGGCGATCTGGACCGTTCGTTCGATGGGATCCCATGCCTCGTTCGCGCCGGCACCGAGTGGTCGGTTCTGACTCATCGCTTTCAGTAGATCAGCTCGTCGTCGTTGTCGACCATGTACAGCGTCCGTGCCGCGATATTGACGGCGTGATCGCCGACTCGCTCGAGATCGCGGATCGTCAATAGCATCCGCGAAACGTCGTCGAGGAGGGCGTCCTCGGTCGCCTCAGTTGCGACGAGGTCCCTGACGACGATCCGGCTCGCGCGTTCACAGAGCGCATCGATCTCGTCGTCGGTGGCCGCGATATCCCGCGTTGCCGCCCCGTTGTCTGTTGCGTACGCTCGCATCGCATCCTCGACCAGCATGACGGTCTCGGTGCCGATCTGTGCGATATTGACATCGGGGAACCGATCTCGCCGTGCACGTTGGGAGTACTCTGCGAGGTTGACCGCGAGGTCACCGATCCGTTCTAAGTCGGTGATGATCTTGAACGACGAGGCGACAAATCTGAGATCGCCAGCAACCGGCTGCTGGAGCGCGAGTAACTCGATACAGTCCTGTTCGAGTTCGAGGTAGAGTCGGTTAATCTCGTGGTCGCCCTCGATGACGCTGTCGGCGAGCGCCTCGTCTTTCGCCTCGTAGGCCTCGAGCGCGCGTCGCAGCCGTTGACAGACGACGTCGCTCATCTCGAGGATGTTTTCGCGCAGTGCCTCGAGTGTCCGCTGATATTCGTTTCGGGGCATATTATCCGAACTTCCCGGTAATGTAGTCCTCGACGCGGTCGTCCGCGGGATTTTCGAAGATCGTCGCCGTGTCGTCGAACTCGACGAGTTCGCCACCAGTGAGGAAGACGGCCGTCTTATCGGAGATCCGGGCTGCCTGTTGCATGTTATGCGTGACGATGATGACCGTGTAGTCTTCGACGAGTTCGTCGATGAGGTCCTCGATCTTCGAGGCGGCGACGGGATCGAGCGCCGAGGTCGGCTCGTCCATCAGGATGACCTCGGGGTCAGGAGCGATCGCCCGTGCGATGCAGAGGCGCTGTTGTTGGCCGCCCGAGAGATCGAGCCCGCTCGAATCCAGTTGGTCCTTCACTTCATCCCACAGGGCCGCGCCGCGAAGTGCCCGCTCGACTTCCGCGTCGAGATCAACGTCGTCCGCCATGCCCTGTACGCGCAGTCCGTAGGCGACGTTCTCGTAGATGCTCTTGGGGAACGGGTTCGGCGCCTGGAACACCTGCCCGATCTTGCGGCGCAGGGCTACTGGATCAACGTCCTCGTCGTAGACGTTCTTCCCGCGGAAGTAGAGGTCGCCGTCGACGTTCGCAACCGGGATCCGGTCGTTCATCCGGTTGATCGAGCGCAGGAACGTCGACTTCCCACAGCCCGAGGGACCGATCATAGCCGTTACGCGATTCTCGGGAATCTCGATCGTAACGTCCGAGAGCGCCTGATCGTCGCCGTAGTAGACGTCGAGGTCCTCCGCGCGGACAATCGTGTCAGTTTGACCGGCGGTGCGACTCGAGTCAGCGGTGACGTCTGTCTCGATGATCGCGTTGTCCGGCATTCCGTTCGATTCGCTCGTCGGTTCGTCAGTTGTCCGTTCGTTTGACGTGTTACTAGACATTGCTAATCGAGCCTCCTTCTGTTTCGTATCGCTTCCGCAGGTAGCCCGCGAGGGCGTACATTCCGACCAAGAACAGCAGCAAGACGACGATGCCGAGTGCTGCCAACCCGTTGAACATCCGGTCGGCCTGGTAGGTCCAGCTGTAGATCTGGGTCGGCATTGCGCTGAACGACGCGAACGGGCCATCGGGGTATCGCGTCGCGTGGAGCATCGTTCCGACCATGATCAGCGGCGCCGTCTCGCCGATCGCGCGAGCGAGCGCCAGGATCGTCCCCGTCAGAATGCCAGGCATCGCCTGCGGGAGCACGACCTTACGGATGGTCTGCCATTTCGTCGCGCCCATCGCGTAGGAGCCGTCCCGGACGCTTGCGGGCACCGCGCGGATCGATTCGATCGAGGCGACGATGATGATCGGAACGATGAGCAGCGCGAGCGCGATGGCGCCTGCGAGGATGATCGACCCCATACCTGCGTCGTTGACGATCAACGCGAGCACGAGCAGTCCGTAAACGATCGACGGAACGCCTGCGAGGTTCGCAAGGTTCGCCTCGATCAGCCTGGTCGTCCGGTTTTCGGGAGCGTACTCGACGAGGTAGAGCGCACAGCCGACGGCGATGACAAACGCCATAACGGCCGTCAACGCCATCAGCCAGAGCGAGGCGATGATCGACGCCCCGAAGCCGGCCTGTGGAGCCCGGGAAGACGACGTTCCTGTGACGAAGTTCCACAGATCGATGTCGTAGTTCAGCAACGCCTGTGACGACTCCCAGACCACGTCCGCGATCAGCAACACCAGCATGACGAGCCCGAACAGCGACGCTGCGACGAGTAATCCGTGGAAGAGGCGGTTACGCAACTTCTCACGGCGCAGGTCGACGTCGGTGAGCAACTCGTCAACTCCTTTCGTACTCATCGGTACTCCTCCTGGAATCGGCGTTTCAGCCAGTCATTGAGCACGTTCATCGAAAGCGTCATTATGAACAACAGTAAGCCGACGGCGAACAGGCTCTGATACTCGATGGTCCCGACTGCGGTCGTTCCGCGGGCCATCGAGACGAGATAGGCTGTCATCGTCATGATCTCATCGAACGGGTTCGCCGTCAGATTCGCGTTGAACCCCGCGGCGAGGGTGACCGCCATCGTCTCGCCGATCGCTCGCGAGAGCGCGAGGATGTACGAGGCGAAAATGCCCGATACTGCCGCTGGCAGGACGATTCGAAGTGACACCTGGTATTTCGTCGCACCGAGGGCGTACGCGCCGTTTCGAAGCTCGTCGGGCACCGCCTGCATCGCGTCTTCGCTGATCGAGGAGACCATCGGAATCGTCATCGTCCCGACGACGAGGATCCCCGCGAGCATGCTGTAGCGACCGACACTGACGCCCATCATGGTTGACGCGAGCGGACCGAGCAGCCCCGGTGCGAGGTGGCTCACCGAGTCGAGTCCTCGGCCCGCCGGATTGACGAGATACGTCGCGATACCGTCGACAAGCACCGGCGTGAGAAACGAGACGGCGAAGTAGCCGTAGACGATGGTCGGGATACCCGCGAGCACCTCGAGTATCGGCTTGAGTTTGTTTCGTGTCCCCGTCTTCGCGTACTCGGAGAGGTACAGTGCCGTGGCGGTGCCGATCGGGATCGAGACCAGCCCTGCGCCGATCGTGATCGAGAGCGTCCCCCAAACGATCGGCAGGACCCCGTGGGCCGGCGTGGAGTGGTCGGGCGCCCACCGCGTTCCGGTGAAGAACTCGGTGAACGTGATCGTCCGGACGAACGAATCACCGTCGAACAGCGCCTCACTGATCCGTGCGCCGAAGAAGTACTGTGCTGCGTTATCGAATAGAACCAGGAAGATGGCGACCGTCGTCACGACGGTGATCGCCGCACAGCCGAACAGCGCCCGCCGGACGCGTCTGTTCTTCTCGTGGGCGGCATCGAGGCTATCGTCGCCGGAAATTCCTGACCCAGATTGGGTTTCTGTACTCATAACTAAGGATGGGTGAACCGTTTAGCGACCGACTCAGGGATCCTGCCGTTCGACGACGAGGTCGTCGGGGTCTTCGCCGATGTCCTCGAGAACCGAATCGAGCTGGTCGTGGTTCTCGACGACCTGTTCATCGGGTGCCCGATAGAAGCCGACCTCCTCGGCGAACTGATGCTGGTTGTTGATGTAGAACCGGGCAAAGGAGCCGATGAGGTCCGGCTCCTCCTCCAGTGAGGCGTGGTTGAAGTAGAAAAAGAGCGGGCGAGCCAGCGGCGAGTACTGGCCTTCCTCGATGTACTGTTCCTCGGGCGGGAAGAACTCACCCTCGTAGTCGGAGTGGTTGCTCTCGACGTCGACAGTCTGGAGGGTCCCACCAGCGTCCTGAAGGCTACGGAGGTGACCGACACCACCCCAACCGAGGGCCCACTCGTTGTTGTCAACGGCGTCCCAGATCTCGTCGGTCTGGCTCGTCGCGGAATAGTCGTCGCGGATGTTCCCCATCTCGCCGTTGATGTTTTCGGTGAAGTAGTCGAACGTGCCCGATGCGGAGTCGCGCCCGTGCAGGGCGATGTCCTCGTCGGGCCACTCGTTGCGGACGTCGCTCCACTGTTCTACGTCGGATTGGAACTCCCAGATCTGCCTGAGTTCATCGAGCGTAATCTCGTCACACCAGTCGTTGTCCTCGTTGACCCCGACCGCGAGCGTGTCCTGACCGACGGTGTAGCTGGTGTACTCGATGTTGTTCTCTTCAGCGAGTTCGATCTCTTCTTCGGTGATCGCGCGGCTCGCACTTTGAAACGCGGAGTTGCCACGGGTAAACTCTTGGAACCCGGCACCTGTCCCTTCGGGTTCAACATTGACCGCAACGCCAGGGTACTCGGCCTCGAAGTCCTCCGCAGCGACCTGCGTGATCGGCGCGACGGTGTTCGACCCGGACGCCTGAATGTCCCCCGACAGCTCGCTGTCGTCGCTTCCAAAACAGCCAGCCAGACTCAATGCACCGATACCACCAATAGTTGCCATCGCAGTTCGTCTCGTAACCATTCGCCCCGCCGAATTCTGGTCGGATACCATCATCCGATTCTACTGATGGACCCAATAAAAGCGGTTCTAATATCTATATACCCGAACTCATATTTATATATTTATGGACGTATCTCGACAGCGACGAACGTAGAACTATATACGACAGCATATCTCGAACGAAGATACGAGGAACGGTCAGTCGGTTGGACTGATTACTCGAAGTACTAGTCCGGCCACAACGTCGAAGATACCGAAGACAATCGCCAGTGCGGCGAGAAACAGCGGTTCGATCCCCAATCCAATCCCCGGGATCGATTCAACCAATCCGATTCCGCCGACCGCAATGAGTCCGACTGCCCCCTGAACCGTTTCCGGACGGTTACCGTACCACACGCCGCCGAGCCCCACAATCAATACGGTGGACGCCGCCAGTGGGAGTGGGACTAGTAGCACGCCCGCGGCCAAAATAATGCCGCCGAGAACGACCCCCACACCCGACTTGCGAAGTCGCGCGACCCCGTCCGTCGAACTGTGTGCCATACCCGAGCATCCGCTCGAAATGATAAAACCATTTGTATCCTGTCGGATAATCGCCCGACATATTGGGGCCTATATATTTATCTGTTTGACACCGTCTTTCACCGAAATAGAACGTTCGGCACAATATCCGAACACCCCATAAACACAGCTATTGTGCCCATTACACGTTGCTTTTCGAATCACTCTATAGACAAGGGTAGATTTATAGTCTGCCTATGGAATAACGCACAGTATGGAGACGCGAAAAGTCCAGGTGACCGGTGGGTCGACGTATACGGTCTCGCTTCCAAAAACGTGGGCGACCGACAACGAGGTCGCGAGCGGAACGGTCGTCGAGATTTTCGCCGAGGACGATACGCTACTCGTCACGCCCCAGAGCGAGACGGACCATCAGGAGGGAGCGCTCGATGTGTCCACGCTCGAAGACGAACAGCTGATCCGGGCCGTACTGACGATGTACGTGAGCGGGTTCGATATTATTACTCTCGAGGCGAGCCGCATCACGACCGACCAGCGTCGCGCGATTCGGAACGCGATCCAGGGGCTCATCGGCGTCGAAGTCGTCGAGGAAGGATCCGATCGCGTCGTCGTGCAGGACCTGCTCGACTCCTCGGAGCTATCAATCGTCAACGCCGTCACCCGAATGCGGCTGATCGCGACATCGATGCTCGAAGACGCGGTGACCGCACTCGTCGACAACGACGACGATATCGCCCACGACGTCATCGAACGGGACGACGACGTCGACCGCCTCTGGCTCGTCGTCTCGCGGATCTTCCGGGCGACGTTGCGGTCGCCGCGGGCTGCCGAGGAACTCGGCGTTCCCCGCGAGGACTGCTTCGACTACCATTCGAGCGCCCGCCAACTCGAGCGAATCGCCGACCACAGCGTCAAGATCAGTCAACTCGCGCTCAAGCTGGATGACGTTCCCGAAAACGTCGCTGAGGCACTGCTCGATCTCCACGCCGATGCGGACGATATCATCGCAAAATCGATGGACGCACTGTTCGCCGACGAGAGTTCCGACGCGAGCGATCTCGGACACGCCGCGCTCGAGTCCGTTCTCGACATCGACGAGCACACCCGACAGATTGACGATATGCTCCGCCAGCTCGATCCGGTACAGGCCCAGTCGCTCGGGCTCATACTCGACTCGCTGTCGCGAAGTGCTGACTACGGTGGGAACATCGCCGAAACGGCGCTGCAGAAGGCTGCTCCGCGTCCATAGCCGCTACGGTTCGGTTTCACCCGGAATCAATCGCTTTTCGGAGACTGTGATCTCCGTTCGTATGAATATATAGATGATCGTATCGATATCGACGGCCATCGGCCTGCCCTGCTGACCTGTCGGTCCGGGCGAACCGATACGCGCTCAGCGAACACAGATCCACACTGGTGAAACGATTATACGCACGAGCGGAGAACCGTTCCCCATGGCACTCGAGGGTTCGTTGGAGGCGACTGTTTCGGCCGACGGCACAGAGGGACAGACGGTCTCGTTCGACTTTCACGTGATGAACGAGGGAACCAGTCCGGTCGAGCTCCAGTTCCCGGACGCCCAACGCGCCGAGTTCGTCGTCCAGGACGAGGGCAGAGAGGTCTGGCGGTCCACGGACGGGCTCGCGTTCGCGCAAGTGATCGGCTCTGAGCGCCTCGCCGCCGGCGAGACGGCGACGTACGACGGCGAGTGGACCGACCCGCAGTCGGGTGAGTACACGGTCGTCGCCGAGTTGCGCGCACAGGACGCGGCGTGTGAAGCCCGAGCTGATATCACGGTTCCGTAGCGTCGATGTGTGCCGATCTGTGACGGCGGTGGACGCCCCAATCGACCGCGTCGCAGCGAGGTTCATTGCCGCCGTCACAAGAGTCGGCGACGAGGGCCGCCAGCGAAGTTCCTATACCGGTTCCGTCCTAACGACGAGTCATGCAAGCGCTGGTCATCGCGGCACACGGATCGCACCTGAATCCGGACGCCTCCGACCCGACCTACGCCCACGCGGACACCGTCCGCGAGACGGGCGCGTTCGACGAGGTCCGCGAGGCGTTCTGGAAAGAAGAACCCCACTTCCGCGAGGTCATCCGCACCCTCGAATCCGAGGAAGTGTTCGTCGTCCCGCTGTTTATCAGCGAGGGATATTTCACCGAGCAGGTGATCCCCCGCGAGCTCAGGCTCGAAGACTGGGATCCCGGCAAGTGGGACTCCGACGGCACCGACGCCTCGCAGGTGACGCTGGAAGCGACCGACGTCGGCAAGACAATTCATTACTGCGGCCCCGTCGGGACCCACGACGCGATGACCGACGTGATCGTCCAGCGAGCCGAACGCGTGACCGGGGACCCGGACGTCGGCAAGGTCTCCGAGTCGGAAGACTCGGAGGCTCGTCGGAGTCTCTCCGACGGTGGCGTCGGCCTCGCGGTCGTCGGCCACGGCACCGAGCGAAACGAGAACTCGGCGAAAGCGATCGAGTACCACACCGATCGGATCCGCGAACGCGATCGATTCGACGAGGTGAAGGCGCTGTTCATGGACGAAGAACCCGAAGTCGACGACGTCACGGACTTTTTCGAGAGCGATGATATCGTCGTCGTCCCGCTGTTTATCGCCGACGGCTACCACACCCAGGAGGACATCCCCGAGGACATGGGCCTGACCGAGGATTATCGGCTCGGGTGGGACGTCCCGGCCGAGGTCGACGGCCACCAGATCTGGTACGCCGGCGCGGTCGGTACGGAGGAGCTGATGGCCGACGTGCTTCTCGAGCGGGCGGCCGACGCGGGGGCCGACCTGGGAGACGAAATCGAACGCATTCGAGAGACGACGGCTGTCGGACGCGGATCTGAGACAGATGTAGCGGTCGATACGGATACGGCGGGGGACTGATCGTGTCGGAATCGACGAGTCACGTCGACGCCCTCCTCGATCGCGCCCGCGAAGACGGCGTTTCCCTCGACGGACTCGCCGTCGAGCACGAAGCCGGAACGTTCGCCGTCGAAACGCCGGAAGCAACGCATACGGACTGTACCGAGCCGGAGGCGCGGGAGACGCTCGCGTCGCTCTCCGAGTACGTCACCAACTGGCGCTACTGGCAGGAAACCGTCGGCGGTACTGGAACGGCTCGACGAGCGTTTCTCCGGTGGTGCGAGCACGCTCCAGTGGGTGAAGACGCGGCGGAAACGGCCGACGAGGAACCGCTCACGGTCCCGGAACGGTACGAAGCGCTTCGCGACGGAATCGACCGCGAGTGGGGACAGCTGTGTATAACCGCACGGTTCGTCGACGTAGACGAGCCGGACGGCCGCCGAGTATACGACTGCTGGCACGTCGACGACGCAGGTCGCGACGTCAGCGAGCTCGCGGTCTCGGACGACCCACGCGACGCCCGCGAGATCGCAACGTACGACGAGGACGGCCGCTACCGGCCGCTGAAGACCGCGCCGACGCTTCCCTCGGGGTGGGCCTTTACCGGGCTGTCGGGCGCGGAACTCGTCGAGACGGTCGAGTTCTTCTACCCGGCGACGGTCGCCAACTGGCACCGCGAGCGACGCGGTGAGCTCGACGTCGACCACTGGCTCGAGACCGCCGAGCGCCAGTCCGGTATCTACGACGTCATCGATGAGATGCCCCGGGAGGCCGTCGAGTGGATGGCCGAAGCCTGCTGTGTCGATTCACAGTGTCTGCGCCGGCGGGAGTGGGAGTACGAGGCCGACGACGAGCTGGACATCGACGGCGGCGACGGTCCGTTTCCCTGCCGGGAGCCGTGCTCGCTCGTGATCGCCGCCGCTCGAAAGTGGGCCATCCTCGAATCCGAAACGGAGCGGACCTACGAACTCGAGTTGACCACTAGCGAGTTGAATCAGCTCTCCGAACTGATCGACGCGGTCGCTGAGGGACGAACCGACGAAATCCGCGAGGCGGACGTCAACGACGGCGCGAACCGGTATCGGGCGCGCTATCTCAAAGCCAAGCGGTTCGACGAAGGCGGGCTTGCGGCTCGGGAGCGAGCGAACGCGGACGAACAGGAGTAGTTACTGCAGTAATAGCCACAGCGCGACGACGACGCCGCCGGTGACGACGAGGAGACCGACCATCGCGGTCGGCCCGCCGATCGTTGCCGCCGTCACCGTCGCGATGGCAAGCGAAAAGAGACCGAGGGCGACGACCGCGAGCGTTCCCGGCTCGAGGTCGAACGCGCCGGCGAGCCGATCGGCCGCTGTCGGCTCCGGCGGAGATCGGTTCGGTTTCGAGAGAGTCTTGTCGACGGTAACGTCCGGTGGTCCGGGCGTAACGGTGAGTTCAATCTCGATCGATTCCGCTCCGTAGGCGGTTATTACTTCGAGCGAGCCCTCGATAGGCTCGTCGAGCCGGTCTGCGTCGACGTCGACCGGAACGGTGGTAACGCGCTCCGGTTCGAGGTAGTGGTTCGTCTGTGCGATCGATGCGATGGCGTCGAGATCGCCGCCGACTCGACAGTGGACGTGTGCGGGTCGCTCGTGACCGTGTAACGCGATGGTCACCTGTCGGTGTGTCTCGAGCGATTCGGTCTCCGTCTCGAGGGAGTCCGTCGAGCCGCGATTGACGTGAACGGCGATCTCGTTTCCGGACACGGTCGATCAGGCCGATCAGGCCGGCGCCTCCTCGCGCATGTCCGGCGGCAGCAGGTTCGGAATGCCGTCCTCGATGGGGTAGCGCTCGCCGCATTCGGAACAGACGAGCGTCCCGGAGACGATCTCGTCCTCACCGTCGTACTCGGCGTCTTCGAGTTCGAGTTCGTGTTTGTCGAGCGGGCAACACAGAATTTCCAGCAACGACTCCTTCATACTACGTAGGCTGGCCGCATCCAGCAAAAGGTTTCGGGAAGCTAGATGTGACTCGAGCGGGTGCGCTCGAATCGTGTCCGAACCGCCGAAAACGGACCGCGCGATGGATTACTCGTAAGGGTTCTCGACGACGACGGTTTCTTCTCGTCCAGGGCCGACACCGACCGCGTAAATCGGCGCGTCGAGTTCGGCCGAGACGTACTCGAGGTACTCGCGGGCGTTCTCGGGAATCGCGTCGTAGCCGTCTTCCGCGACGGCGGCCCAGTCGACTTCGGACCAGCCGTCGAAGGACTTGAACGTCGCCTCACACTCGCCCCACTTCTCGGTCGTTGCCGGCATCGTCAGCCGTTCCTCGCCGTCGAGGACGTAACTGTGGCCGACTTTTACCTCCTCGAGGCCGGCGAGGACGTCGATGTGGTTGATCGCGAGGCCGGTAAAGCCGTTCGCGCGCGCGGCGTGGCGCAACATCGGCATGTCGAGCCAGCCGACGCGACGCGGGCGGCCGGTGACGGTGCCGTACTCCCCACCCTCGTCGCGGATGTAGGTCGCGAGTTCTTCCTCGCCCTCGCCGGTTCCCTCGTCGGGGTCGTAGTCGGGCGTCTGTCCTTCGACGCCGCCGAGTTCGGTCGGGAGCGGCCCCGTTCCGACGCGCGAGAGGTAGGCTTTGACGATGCCGATGACCTCGCCCTGTCCGACGACGGTCGGGCCGAGGCCGGTGCCGACGCTCGCGCCGCCCGCGGTCGGGTTCGAGGAGGTGACGTAGGGGTAGATACCGTGGTCGATGTCGATCGAGGTTCCCTGTGCACCCTCGAGCATGACGTTGTCGCCGGCGTCGATGCGCTCTTGCAGGAAGGTCCCGCAGTCGACGATCATGCCCTCTTCGGCGAGGCGTTCGCCGTACTTGCGGTACGTGTCGTAGAGGTAGTCGATGTCGAACTCCTCGCCGGTTCGCTTGCCGAAGACGTCCTCGGCGAGCGCTTTCTTCTGGGGAACGACGTACTCGAGGCGCTCGCGAAGGACGTCGGGGTCGAGCAGATCGCCCACGCGGACGCCGCGTCGTCCTGCCTTGTCCTCGTAGGTGGGGCCGATGCCGCGGCCGGTCGTCCCCGCTGCGAGATCTTCTTTCTCGTCTTCCTCGATGCCGTCGAGCGCGCGGTGATACGGGAAGATTACGTGCGCGCGCTCGGCGACCCGGACGTCCGGCTCGAGGCCGCGGTCGCGAAGCGTATCGATCTCGTCGAACAGCGTCTCTGGGTTGACGACGCAGCCGTTGCCGAGGACGCCGACTTTCCCCCGGACCGCGCCGGACGGAACGAGCGACAGTTTGTACTTCTCATCGTCGTGAACGACGGTGTGTCCTGCGTTGTCGCCGCCCTGATAGCGGGCAACGACATCGGCAGCGTCGCCGTAGAGATCGACGACGCCACCCTTGCCTTCGTCGCCGAGTTGCGACCCGACGATTGTGACGGTCATAACAGCGACGGGTTCTTGCCGGGCCGATAAACAGATTACGGTATGCTCGTTCCCGAACGTCGCCGACCCACCGCTAATCGAACGGGAACATCGACGCGTCCGACACCACGTCCGCGCTCGACGGGATCTATGATGATCGTCCGTGATACGGCCACCCAAATCCGAACCGTTAACTACTGGCATAACCCACAATCGCACGACGTGGTCGTATCATTCGCCGAGAGTAACTTTTAAAAGGTCCAAAGACAAGTTAACAAATGCCATGATAGACCGACTTGAGAAGGAAGTAGATATGCTGGAACGACATCTTCAGGTTCTGAAGATGGTGATCGAGAACGAACCGATCGGGATCGTCAAGATGTCCAACGAGACGGGCTACCCCCACCACAAGGTTCGGTACTCGCTTCGCGTCCTCGAAGAAGAAAACCTCATCGAGCCCTCCAGTCAGGGTGCGATCAAGACCGAACGCACCGCGGAGTTCGTCGACGAACTCGACGGCAAACTCGAGGAGATCGTCGACAAACTCGATGGAATGAAGATCGAAGACGTCGCCGAAATCGAAGGCTAGATTTCTCTGTTCGGTGCGGAGACGCTCCGTTTTACCGTTTTACTGTGTCGGTCACAGCGACGCTGTTCGGTCGCGTTCGGCTTCTGAGTAGTGTGTCTCAACGCAAAACAGTCTGTGACCGCCCCGTGTCGAAGAGACTAGAGTTCGGGGACGTTCATGTGGAACCCTTCCGACTGCGTCTCGACCAGACAGAGGTGATACCCCTGTTTTCGCGAGAGGTTGACGAAACTCTGTTTCGAGCCGCGGCTGAGAATACCGCTACTGGTCGCCTGTTCGGTGACTTCGAGCGCGCCAGGTTCGAAGTAACTCGACGTAACGACGATCGCCGACGCGAGTTCGGGATAGTTCGCCTTGACCGCCGAGGCCGATTCCTCCATCTCTTCGAGCATGTCCTGGGTCGCCGGCTGTCGCGAATCGTTGACGTTTACGACGATCAGCGGCTGGCCCATCTTGTCGTAGGCGACGACGTCGAACTCGATCTCGTCGGGGACCGTCTCGGTGTCGTCGTCCTCGAGCGAGATCGACGCGTGGAGTTCGGCCCGATCGATGCGCGGAATCGCATCGTACAGGTCGGCCAGCCCGGACGCGTGGCCGGTGTCGCGGATTTCGAAAAGCAGCGTCGTGGTCAGCCACTCGACGAACTGATACTCCATCGCCGACGACAGAAACTCCGCGTATGGCGTGTCGTCGACGGCCACGTCGGAGTCGTCGAACTCGGTGTGGTGTTCGAGTCCGAGATTCGATGCGACGTCGCTGCGGTCGGCGTCGCCGTCGTGTGCCGTCTCGAGAGTCGGCTGGCTCTTCGAGCCGTACCGGACGAAGAGGTTCGTTCCGGAGAGGGCCTGTTGAGCCGACAACTGTCTGGACGGCGTCTGCCGATCCGACTTTTCGTCGCGGTTTCGCGCCCGTTTGAGCTCCGTCTCGAGTTCGTCGATGCGCGATTGGAGTCGCTCGACCGTCGCGGACAGCTCCTGATTTTCGCTCCGGAGCCGATCGCGTTCGGATTCGAGTTCCGCGGCTTTCGCCTCGAGTTCGTCTCGCCGGTCTTCGAGCGCGCTGAGTCGCTGCGTGAGTTGTTCGGATCGGTCGGACTGTGCCGACGTCGATGCGGTCGCCGCGGACCGCCCTGCGGATCGGCTCGATTGACGAGCGGCCCCACCGTTTGCTCGATTCGATTGTGCGGCCCCCTCGTTCGAGCGACGGCGCGAGTCGCTCGATTTGGACGCACTCCGGTTCGGTTTGGACGACCCTCGATCGGTAGCCACGCTCGCGGTTCCGGAATCGCTCGTCGGACGCTCCGCCGACAGTTCGCTCGCTTCGGTGTTGTCCGGATCGATCGAAGGAATGCTCCGCGTCGATCGCCACTGCTGTTCCTCCTCGAATCGCTCTTCGACCGGTTCGTCGTCCGCATCAGCGTCATCGTCAGCGTCCACCGTTTCGTCCGTCTCGCTCGTGGTATCCGGAGCGGGCGCTGTAACCGACGAGTCGGCGTCGGGTTCGCCGTCTGTCCAGGAAATCTCGTTCTGTTCGAGTTCCTCGGCTGCCGCTTCGACTTCGTCGGGATCGAGCGATGACTGGTCGTCCGCCGCCGTCTCGCCGTCGGGATCGCGTTCGATCGACTGCGACTGAGTCGGCTCGTCCGTTGCCGGTGATTCGATCTCCTCGCCAGCTCCGCCTTCGTCCTGTGCGGAGTCGTATTCGATGGTAGACGGCGCCTGCTCCGTGATCGTCTCCGACGGCGATGAGTCCTCGTTCGAGTCCGGTGATGTGATCCCCGCCGACCCGTCGTCGGATCGGTCCTCGTCACCGGCAAGGAGCGACGTCTCGTCGGCCATGATCCCGTCGATCGAGGTGTCTTCGTCCGATTCCGTCGGATCTGATCCGGAAACGTCGATCGGCTCGATCGACTCCGTCGTCGACTCCGTCGTCGATTCGGATTCGCCGTTCGAGGGCGAGTTGACCTGGTTGGACGTCTCGATCCCGGATGGCGACGGCGAGTCGGATGCCGCGGTTCCCGTTGCCGGTTCGTCTGTCGATTCCGGCTCATCGGTCGGTTCCGACCCGTCGGCCGTCTCCGGAACGTCGACCACCTCGAGGTCGACGGTCGTCACTTCGTAGATGCCGACCTCGTCGTTCGCCCGTTCGAACGCCTCGTCGCCGGTGATCAGCCGCTCGGCGTTTCCGATGTAGGCGGCTGCCATCCGCCGGCCACCGTAGTAGACCGCGTAGTAGTCACCGGAGAGGACGTTCTCGCTCAGTTCGATGTAGCCGGTAAACGACCCATCCTGAAGGGTCTCGTCGACTTCCGCCAGTGGCGTTTCGTTCGTGTAATACTTGGCCCGGGTTTCGCCGCCGCGTTCTTCCATCGAACAGAGTAACGGAAGAGACGGGTGTGGTGCCTGATAGGCTGTCCCCGACGCGTCCTCGAAGTCCTCTATCGTCCCCTCGAAGACGCCGACGATGCGGCCGTTTAACATGAAGAGCCACGTACCGCCGCCGGAGACGGCTCCCGAGAACCCGTCATCAGCGAGCGTAGAAAGATCACTGTACCCGTCGCTGAACGGGCGAGAGTCCCATTGCTCGACGCGCTTTTGCGTGCGCGAGTCCATAGTTTAACAAGCGGTAACCGGAACAAATACGTTTCGCCTAGTGTCGTTTTATTTTATATTATCGGCAAAATCGACTATATTTTCGACTCGGCATCCTCTGCGAGTTCTTTCATTCGCTTGCCGATTCTGCCGGCGCTCGAGAACTCGTCTTCAGTCATGGCGGTCGCGAGCGCGTTACCCAGAACGAACACGGCGTGTTTGTGCTCGCTCTTCGATTTGTGTACGTGTGATGGATCGACGTCGAGCTGTCGGTACGGATCGAACAGACCCTCCTCGACGTCCTCGCGCTCGGAAAAGTACTCCATGATGATGACGAGCTCTTCGTGAAGCTCGAGGAGTTCGTCCTTATGCATGTCCCCGTCTACGAACGGTCTCGGCTTAAGGATTGTGTGCATACGGGTCGCAAAATCGATCGTAATTCCGCGAACAGTCCCGAATTCATACTGATGGTTGTGGCACGTTCGAGGGTGCGTCCGGGAACGTGTCCGTATTCGGTGGTTGGCACACATGTCAACGAATGTCTGCCGTCTCGCTCGAAGGGGTGCGTTCATTACCCTCTGGTCGATAGGAACGAGTATCATGTCTCGGTGTGGGTCCCGGCGCCAGAACGGGCAGTTGCCGACGGGAGTACCCGACCGAGCGTAACGCAGCTATGCACGGATCACACGTCACGGGGAGCCCGTATGCACCCCACACGGCAGACGGACGGACGGCGATGCTCGAAGCGGTCGGCGTCGAGACGGTCGAGGACCTCTTCGACATCCCGTCCGACGTACAGTTCGACGGCGCGTTCGGAATCGACGCGCGTTCGGAACGAGAGACGCGACAGCTCGTCCGCGAAACGCTCGGACGAAACGACGACCTCACGGAACTGCTCGGGCGAGGCCACTACGGCTACTACATCCCCTCGCTCGTCGATCACCTCGCGGACCGATCGGAGTTTCTCACCTCCTACACGCAGTACCAGCCCGAGGTTTCCCAGGGCTTTCTCCAGGCGCTTTTCGAGTACCAGTCGCTGCTCGTCGAGCTAACCGGTCTCGAGATCGCCAACTGCTCGATGTACGACGCCGCGACCGCGCTGGGCGAAGCAGCCACGCTGGCAGAACGCGTCCGGTCCACGAGCGGCACCCGCGTGCTCGTCCCCGACCTTTTGCTCGAGGGACGCCGAAGCACGCTCGAGAACTACGTCGCCGGGACGGATCTCACCGTCGAGGAGTATCCGACCGACGACGGCACCGTCGACCTCGACGCGCTCGAAGAGCAGGGCGACGAGGACGTCGTCATGCTCTACGCCGAGAACCCGACCGTTCGCGGCGCGATCGAGGAGAACCTGACGGCGGTCGGCACCGTCGCCGACGAGGCGAGCGCGCTGTTCGTCCTCGGCTCCGACCCGGTCGCACTCTCCTTGCTCCAGCGACCCGCAGACGTCGGCGCTGACGTCGTCATCGGCGACGCGAGCGTGCTCGGACTTCCGACCAGTTACGGCATGGGCCTGGGTCTGTTCGCGTGTCGCGAGGACTACCTTCGACAGGTCCCCGGCCGACTCGTCGGCGTCAGCGAGGACGCGACGGACCGGCGCGCGTTCACGCTTACGTTGCAGACCCGCGAACAGCACATTCGCCGCGAGCGCGCGACGAGTAACATCTGTACGAACCAGGCGTGGGTCGCGCTCCGAACCGCGATGCACGCGGCGTCCCTCGGCCCGAACGGCATGGTCGAACTCGCCAAACGGGGCGTTACGCGCGCCGAAGGCCTCGCGAGTCAGCTCGACGACCTCGACGGCGTGACCGCGCCGGTTCACGGCCGCAGACACTTCCGCGAGTTCGTCGCCCGGACTGATCGACCTGCGAGCGACGTCGCCGCCGATCTCGAAGAGCGCGGCTTCGCGGTCCACGTCGTCGACGACAACGAAATCCAGGTTTGTGTCGCCGGCGTCACCGACGAGCGGATCGACGACTTCGTCGCCGCGTGCACGGAGGTGGCCCGATGAGCGACGATATCGACGCCGTCGCGGACCGAGAGGTTCGGTACGATCAGGCGCGCTACGTCGAGGACGGCCAGTACGAGCCGCTGCTCTCGGAGAAGGATCAGACGCGAGTCTCGATCGACGAGGACGACTCGCCCCTGCCCGACGACCTCACCCGCGACTCGCTCGAACTGCCCGAGCTGTCCGAACCCGAACTCGCTCGCCACTACACGCGCCTCTCGCAGATGATCTACGGGATCGACAGCGGCCCCTACCCGCTGGGCTCGTGTACGATGAAGTACAACCCGAAGTTCACCGAGGACGTGGCGGCGCTCCCGCAGGCGGCGGTCCACCCTGACCGCTCGGAAGCGTCGGTTCAGGGTACCCTCGAACTGCTCTACGGGCTGCAGGATTACCTCGGCCGAATCGGCGGAATGGACGCCGTCACGCTCCAGCCGCCCGCGGGCGCAGCCGGCGAGTTCGTCGGCATCCGCGTCGCCGCGGCCTACCACGAGCACAACGGCGAGGGTCACCGCGACGAGGTCATCGTCCCCGAGAGCGCCCACGGGACGAACTTCGCGACCGCCGCGCTCGGCGGCTACGACGTCGTCTCGCTGCCCAGCAACGAGGACGGCCGAGTCGAACTCGACGCGCTCGAGGCCGCCCTCTCGGAGAACACCGCGGCGCTCATGCTGACCAACCCGAACACGCTCGGCCTCTTCGAGCGCGACATCACCGAAATCGCCGAGATGGTCCACGACGTCGGCGGGTTGCTCTACTACGACGGGGCGAACCTGAACGCGCTGCTCGGCCGCGCACGACCCGGCGATATGGGCTTCGACGTGATGCACTACAACGTCCACAAGACGTTCGCGACGCCCCACGGCGGCGGCGGTCCCGGCGCAGGGCCGGTCGGCGTCGTTTCTGACCTCGAACCGTTCCTGCCCGCGCCTCGCGTGCGCGAGACGACGGACGACGGCGAGGACGCGGCGGACGAGCCCACCTACGAACTGTTCGAACCCGACCACACCATCGGCCACGTCCACGGCTTCCAGGGCAACTGGCTCGTCCTCGTGAAGGCCTACGCCTACATCGCCCGACTTGGCGACGAGGGACTGACCGACGCGAGCGCGAAGGCGGTGCTCAACGCGAACTACCTCGCGAGCCAGATCGAGTACGACGTGCCCTACGGACCGTTCCACCACGAGTTCGTCGCCAGCGCGGGCGACCAGGACGCGGCCGACGTCGCAAAGCGGATGCTCGACTACGGCGTCCACCCGCCGACGACGAAGTGGCCCGAGATCGTCCCCGAGGCGCTGATGACCGAGCCGACGGAGATCGAGAGCAAGGGCACGCTCGACCGCCTCGCCGCGGCGTTTAACGCCGTCGCCGACGAGGACGACGAGACGATCGAGACCGCCCCCGAGCGAACGACCGCGCGACGGATCGACCAGACCAGCGCGGCGCGGAGTCCGCGGCTGTCCTGGCACGCCCTCGACGGCGACGACTCGTAAGGCGATGTCCGGCGACGCCGCGGCCTCGGCTTCATCCGTCTCATCCGCCGATGGGCGACCACGCGATCTGTGGTACTCGAGCGCGGCGTTGATAACGGCCGCCGTTCCCTTTTTCCTCGGCGGCGCGCTCGTTACGGTGGCTGAACCGCCGCCGTCGGGAACGCCGACACTTGGGTTGGTCAGATACCTCTCTCAGGCGGACAAGCGCGAGGGCGTCGAACGACTCTCCGCGCTCACACGTTCCTACCACGATCACGGCGAGGCGATCGAGACGCTGCTCGTCGGCAACTATAGTAGCCACTGCACGTCACTGGACACCTGATCGCCAGAGGGTGCGCGGCTCGGAGCGGATGCGGTTCGGAACGAGTACGCGGTTCGGAATGAACACAGTGAATGAGAACCGTGGGTAGTGAGTAGCGCGGGATCAAAGATCCCGCGAACCATGCGAACGGGCACTTCGTGCCCGTGAGCAGACGGCGATCAGTGTGTAACTAGTTGCAGTTGTTACTATAGCATGACGGAAGTGTGGTTCTGAACGTGGGGGTGTGTGCACTGCCCAGCGTTCCTGCCTCCGGAACACCCAATACGATGGATTAGACATAGCAGCGATAGTGAGTGAATCCGGGCGAAAGAGGCGGTGTTTCGACCCGCCGAATGCAAGAACGCGGCCGATAACTGACGGCGGGTGGACCAGTACGACGGAACACGACGAGGAAGCGGCCGAACCCGTCCAGCCGGACGGCTGGTACTCGCCGCTTTACGATCGATCGCACACGGCTGCGAACCCGAACGTCTCCGCGAGACCGATCCCCGTCACGGGCGAACGCGAGCGGGGATGGGTGGCGACTCTGCCCGGTGCAGCCGACCAGCCGATCGGCTGGCCGCTCGTCACCGACGAGGCAGTACTCCTCAGCACCGGGGAGCGACTGGTCGTCCTCTCGGCCGACGACGGCGAGCTCGTCGCGACGGTCGCGTTCGAGGGACGACCCAGAGCCTGTGCGTACGATCCGCGGACGGAGACGCTCGTCGCGGTTTCGGGGCGTATCACGGCGACTGCACCCGCGGAAGCGGGCGACGCGGCGGCGGAAACCGGCGACACGAGGGAGTCGACGTCGCCCGACGAACCGTCTGGTGTGTCGAACGAGAACGACGTTACCGCTGAACCGTCCCAATCGGATGATCGACCGACGAACGAGGAGTCATCGGCGCAAGACGCTCCACCGAAACGCGGGGGCGACGAGGCGTTTTCGGCGGCCGTCCCGGTTGATACCCTCCGGGAGTTCGATACCGTCGCACCCGAATCACGGCTCGAACCGGAGACGGAGTGGATCGAAGTGTGCGGCTACTCCCTCAAAACGGGGGAGTCCTGGCGTCAGCTAACCGAACTCGGTGCCGAGACACGAGGCCGACTGCTGTTCCCGGTCGTCGCGAACGAGCGGTTTTACGTTCCGAACGGGATGGTGTTGCGAGGGGGCGGTGGCGGGCGCGATACCGGCGAGGTCGGCGGAATCGACCCCGGAACTGGCGCCCTCGGCGACTACGTGAGCTATCCGTACTACGAGTTCAACACGACGCCGAGTGGCACGCCCGCGGTCGATGATGCTGGCGAGTTCTACTTCCACGCGGGCGGGCAAACGGGCGAGGTCGTCCGGATGGGGCCCAGACGCTCGCGACCGAAATGGCAGTCGTACATCGGCGATCCGGGCGAAAAGCCGTGGCAGCCAGTCGTCTCCGCGGAGACGATGCTCGCGCCCGGAAACGGCGGCGAGATCGTTGCGATCGACAGGCAAAACGGCGACGTTCGGTGGACCGCATCCGGGCCGGCGGCGATGCGTGATCCGACGCTTCGAGCGGTCGCACACGGTGGATTCTACGTCGTCGACGGGTCGAGGACCGTCCACTGTCTAGCCGTCGACTCGGGCGAGACCGTCTGGACGGTCGACGTCTCGACGATCGGAGACGAGCAGAATCCAGCCGGCGACGACGCGCCAAACGCTATCACGTCGCTCGTCGTCGGTGCCGACACCATCTTCGTCGGTGCCGGAACGGCGTGTCTCGCGCTCGATTGCACCACCGGCGAGCACCGGTGGAGTCTGGAGATTGGCGAACCCGTCCGACGGCTCGCCGTAACCCACGATGCCCTCGTCGTGATCGGTCTCGAGACGTGCGTTCGGCTGCCGCTGACCGAGGGCGACGACGCGAGCGAGTACGGCGACATCGAGGTCGGAGATCGGGTCGACGGTCGAGCGGCTCCGAGCGGCGGTGACTAACGGCGAACCCGAACCGACGTGAATCCGCGTAGTCGATGCGTTCAACCGTCGCAACCGCGGACTCGTCCCACCGATAGCGTGGATCGATCACCGAACCGAGGAACTCATCTTATCTGCTCCTGTGTTGTATAAAGCGACCGTACTGTTGAAAAAACATCTCGGTTTTCCAATACCTCTAATTTGATAAGGGTACAGTAGATACCAGAGAATTATGTCAAAAAGAGTTGGGATAGATCTGGGGACGACCAACAGTGCGATCGCCGCGGCTGAGGACGGCGATCCGTCGGTGCTCACCAACGCGGAGGGTGGACGGACGACGCCGTCGGTCGTCCACTTCGAAAGCGCCGATTCGTTCGTCGTCGGCGAGCCGGCCCGGCCGAAGAAGATCTCGAAACCCGAGACGACGGTGAGTCAGGTCAAACGCCACATCGGGAAAGACGGGTGGACGACGGCGCCGATCCACGGCGAAACCTACACTCCCGAGGACGTCTCGTCGCTCGTCCTCCAGAAGCTCGTTACCGATGGCGCGGACAGACTCAACGACGAGATCGAACGCGCCGTCATCACCGTCCCGGCGTACTTCGGTGAGCCCGAGCGAGAGGCGACGAAAAACGCCGGCGAACTCGCCGGACTGGACGTGATGCAGGTGATCAACGAGCCGACGGCCGCCTGTCTCGCCTACGGCCTCGGCAAGGACGATACCGAGATGGAACTGGCGTTCGTGTACGATTTCGGCGGCGGTACCTTCGACGCCTCGCTCGTCGAAATCGGCGGCGGCGCGGTCGAAGTCCTCGCGACGAACGGCGACGAGCACCTCGGCGGCTGCGACATCGACGAGGCGCTGTACGACCATCTCCGGATCGAGTTTCAGGAGCAGGGCAACCCCGATCCGGCGACCGATCTCACGATGGAGTCGGCGCTGCTCGAGGAAGCCAAAGCCGCAAAGGAGGCTCTTTCGAGCCAGCAGACCTACGAGATCGACCAGCCGCATATCGGCCCGGAACCGTTCTCGCTCTCGATCACCAGAGAGATGTTCGACGAAGCCGTCGCGGGGCTCGTCGACGAGACGATCGACGTTGTCGACGACCTTTTCGACGAGGTCTCGCGGACCGTCGATGCGGTCGACGAGGTGCTCCTCGTGGGCGGATCGACCCGAATCCCGCTCGTCGAGCGACGGGTCGAAGCGTACTTCGGCCAGCAGCCGTCCAAGGAGATCAATCCGGACGAGGCGGTCGCGATCGGTGCGTCAGTTCAGGCGGCGATCGGAGCGGACGGCGGCGGTGGCACCGGCGAACAGGCGAAAAAGCTCCTTCCGGGTGGCTCGGAGGATCTGGTGCTTTTCGACGTCCTCTCGAAGTCGCTCGGGATCAGGCTCCACGACGGCTCGTTCGATCCGATCCTCGAGCGCAACGAACAGATCCCGGCCTTTCGGAGCAAACGTGGCTATACCACGAAACACGACAATCAAACGTCGGTCCAGGTCAAGATCTACGAGGGCGAACACGAGCTGGCCGAGGAGAACAGGCTGCTCGGCGAGTTTCCTCTCGACGGAATCGAGCCTCAACCGGCGGGCGTTCCGTCTATCGAAATCGAGTTCGAAATCGACGAGTCGGGGATTTTGCACGCGGAAGCGACCGACCTCGACAGCGACCACTCGGAAGACATCACGATCGAGGACGTGTTCATGATGACCGACGCGGAGATCGAAGCGCGACGCAAGGATCTGCCGGTCTATCAGGGGGACGCCCGGTGACCTCGTTCGCCCACCGCGGACGGAACCGATCCACGTAGTCAGCGATGAAGCCGGACGCGATCGACTCGTACTACGCGTTGCTCGACGTTCCTGCGGACGCAGAGAGCAGCGCCATCCGCCGGGCTCGTCGCGAGCGGTTGCAGTATCTCAGTTCACATTGGGACGATGACGAGACGCTGAAGGTCGAACACGAACTCGTAAAGGAAAGCCGCCAAGTGCTGCTAGACGAGGACGAACGCGAGCGGTACGACGAACTCGGTCACGACCGATACGTCGCCGGTCGGGACGACCTGTATGCGAGTACGGCCGGGACGGCGGATCGGCGAACGTCGACTACGGCGTCGACCGCAGAAACGGGTGATGGGAGCGAAACCACCCGGAGCCAGCGTTCGACTACCACGGCGGATGCAGCGGACACCACGGCAGAGACGGCTGAGACTACGACAGAGACGGCTGAGACGGAATATACCGTGGGAGAGACGGCAGATACCGCGGAAGAGACGGCAGACGCCACGGCACAGACGGCGGAAACGTCTCGGGCGCGAGGGACGAATCGGACGCAGCGAACTGAACGGATGGGACAGCGGGTCGGCTCGACCGACCCGAGCGGAAGGGATCGTGACCGACATGGTTCGACTGGTACCGGACAGCAGACGGACGCTGCAGAACGGCAGACGGATACTACCACGCACCGCTTCGATACCGATAGCGCGTGGTCGAACACCGCCAGGAACGATTCGTCGCGGACACAACGAAACGCGAATTCAGGGCGATGGGATCCCGATCGAATAGAGAACTCGTTCGACGAGGACGCACACTCGTCGCTGCGGTCGAAGCTTCGAGCGCGATACGGCGTCTTTTCCGGCTGTCTATTCCTCGCACAGCTGTTCCCGTTGGTCACTGCAGCGGGCTGGGCGGCGTTTCACACGCTGTACCTGCCGCACCTGCTACGCGGAAAGATGCGGCGAACGGCCGCGAAATCCGACGACCTCGACGCTCGGCTGTCGTCGTATCGAACCTGGTCGCTAGCGGTGACGACGAGTTCCGTCGGGTTGTTGCTCTTTAGCATCGCCGGCCTCGTCACGAGCGAGTCGACCGCGGGTAGCGTCTGGGACGCGACCCTCGTCGGGGCCACGACAGTTCTCGAAGCGGTGGTCGTCGCCTGGTTTCTGAGCATGCTTGGCGTCATGTGTCTCTTTCGCCGGTACATCTGTGCGGCGGCGCTCTGTGGCGAAACCAGATACCCGATCCTCGTGGAAACCGCCTATCGTCCGGCCGTTACCACTGGACTACTGCTGGCTGGCGCATACGGTTCCGTCGACGCGACCGCGCTCCCGTTCGAGTACCTCATCTATCTGCCCCTCGCGGTTGCCTGTCTCTATTTGTACGGGCTGGTCGTCATCGGGGATCGACTCCCGCAGTCGGTCCGTGACCGCGTCGACAGCCTCGTTCCACAGTCTCTCTGTCGGCTCGGTGATGCGATAGAAACAGCTCTGACTCGACCGCTTGCGTTCTACTTCGAGTAATTATTGATCCGTTCGACAGGGAGACGAACAGAAGCGTTGAACGGCCAGTAGGCTTAATCACCGAGTAGCACATTCGGGCGTATGGAAGGGGAAGCTGAGGCGGATGATCGTGCGAACGGAGTTCGGAACGTGTACGACGTTCTTCGAGGTCGGTATCTCTTCAAAATCGGTGCAGCCATCCTCGTTTTGACAGTCGTTCTTCTCGGTGCAGGGTATTTCACGTTCGTCGGCGTCGAGGCGAGCGTCGAAGAGGACGGCGAAGAGACACTTTTGAACGCGGCTGAACGGGAGGCACAGGGAATCGATGATCTCATCGCAAGTCGAAACGCCGACGCGGTTCGACTCTCCGAAGACGAGGGGGTTACCGGCGGTGATGAAGGCGAAATCAGAGAGGAGCTAGAGCTGTACTTCCAGTTCAACCCGGATTCAACGGGAGCGGTACACTACTACAACATGCAGACGGACACGATCGAGATCAGCGCAGATCCGTCGCGAGAAGGAGAAGTAGTGGACTCGACCGAACAGCCGTGGGCGCTCCACCAGAACGCGTTCCGGGACGCAGACGACGTCCGTCCGATCGACCCCTACGAGTTCGAGGGCGAGAACCGAATCGCGTTCATCAGTCCGGTCGAGGGCCAGGAATCACACGCGATCGTCATCACCGCAGATCTAACAGAACGGGGACAACTCCTCGAGTCTCCGGTTGACGGTGGAGTTATGGAGATCATGTCGACGGATTCCGGTGAAGTCACGCTCTCCGAAGACCCCGATGCGATCCTCGACGAGTCGTTCCTGCTCGAGGAACTCCCCCATCTCCAAGACGATGTCTCTGAACCCCGAACTGACACCGTCTCGGTCGACCACGATGCGATCGACGATGATCAGGCAGTCGTCGCGACCGCACCCGTCGAGGAGATGCCGTGGGCGGTTACCGTCGCCGCACCCGAAGGTACGGTGTTCGACACCGTCGGTGACGTGACCCAGAGTATCGCGTTGCTCGTCGGCATCTCGGTGGTCGGCTTTGTCGCCGTCGGCGCGGTCATCTCACGGGATATTAACAACTCGCTCGAGGAGATGACCGGCTACGCCGAGGAGATCGAAGACGGAAATCTCGACGTCGACATCGACCGCTCGCGGACCGACGAGTTCGGGCAACTGGCAGTGTTGTTCACCCGGATACGTGACACGCTCAAAGAACAGTTGTCGGACGTCGAGCGACAGGCGCGCGAGGCCGAACAGGAACGTGAACGAGCGCAGGAGGCACAGGCCGAGGCCGAGCAGGCCCAGGCCGAAGCGCAGCAAGCGAAAGCCGAGGCGGAAGAGCTTAGCCGACACTTAGAGCAGAAAGCGGGCGCGTACCGCGAGACGATCGACGCCGTCGCAGATGGCGACCTCACCCGTCGCCTCGACACGACGAGCCAAAGCGAGGCGATGACCGAAATCGGTCAGTCGCTCAATCGGATGCTGGCCGACATCGAACAGATGGTCGTCCGGATCCAGCAGGTTTCCCGACAGGTCGACGAGAAGAGTTCGGAGGTGACCGCGTCGACGGAGGAGATCAAAGCCTCGAGCGGCGAAGTCACGGAGAGCATCGAGGAGATTTCGGCGGGCGCAGAGCAACAGAGCGAGAAGCTCAACACGGCTGCCGCCGAGATGAGCGATCTCTCGGCAACCGTCGAGGAGATTGCCTCCTCGTCCGATACCGTCGCCGACCAGTCCGAAGCGGCGGCGCAGATGGGCCAACAGGGACAGCAAGCGGCCGATGGTGCGATCGAGACGATGGATCAGATCGAGAACAAAGCCGCCGATACCGTCGGCGAGATGGAAGCCCTGCGCGAGGAGGTCGAACGCATCGGCGAGGTCGTCGAACTCATCGACGATATCGCTCGCGAGACGAACCTACTCGCGATGAACGCCTCGATCGAGGCGGCGAACGCGAACGAGGACGGCAACGGGTTCGCCGTCGTCGCCGACGAGGTGAAATCGCTCGCGGAGGAAACCGCCGAGGCGACCACCGAGGTCGAACGACTCATCGATACCGTCGAAGAGTCCACCGAATCCGTCGCCGAGGACATGTTCGACATGCAGGACGGTATCGAGGACGGCCGCGAAACGATCGACGAGACGGCCGAGACGCTCGAAGCGATCGTCGAGCAGATCGAGGACGCAAACGCCGGTATCCAGTCGATCAACGACGCGACTGGCGATCAGGCGGACTCCGCACAGGAGGTCGCGACGATGGTCGACGACGTCACCGACGTTAGCGATCGGACTGCCAACGAGGCACAGAACGTCTCCGCTGCTGCGGAAGAACAGACCAGCGCGATACAGCAAATCGCCACCAACTCCGAGTCGCTCTCCGATCGAGCCGAGGAGCTACAGTCGCTCGTAAACCGCTTCGAAACCGAAAGCGGGACGTCGATCGCACGGAGCGACGAGAAGCGACCGGCGTCACCGAACCAGTAATCGCTGACCCCGCATTTGGTCTCGAAACCATCACGTTCTCCGACCTGTTTCATCGTTGAATATTTGATTCGAAATATGAACCAATTGATATAATCAGACCCGATCGCACAGATGGTGGTATGAGCAAGTCGTCGGACGAGCCGTGGCACGTCACGCTCACGCGCTCTCGCGTCCTTAAATTCCTCCTGACGAACAGATACGTACAGCCGACCGTCCACGTCGTCATGGTCACGATTTTTGCGTGGGCACTCTGGACTGCCCTGACCGGAACACAGAACCCCGGCGCGAACTTCGGTGCCGTCGCGTTCTTCGGGCTCTGGTGGATGATCGTCATGCTCGTCAGCCTGGTGGTCATCGGCCGGATCTGGTGTTACTTCTGCCCGATGGGTGCGATCGTCCGCTTCACCCAGCGGTTCGGCCTCAAACGCCACTTTCCGATGTTTACCAACGCGAAGTGGTCGATGTTCGGCATCTCCCTCTCGGTGGTCTCGATCACCGCCGTGACGTTCATCTTCGCGCGAATGCCGATGTACAACCTGGGAATGGTGTTCGATCCCCAACTGATCGCCTACTACTTCCTCGGCTTCACCGTTCTCGCTGTCGGCGTGAGCCTGGTCTACCAGCGGCAGGCGTTCTGCCGGTACGTCTGCCCGGCGACCGGCGTCATGACCGTCACCTCGAAGCTCTCGCCGTTCGAGATCCGACAGAACACACAGTCTGGCGTCCAGTGTGCGACCCTCGAGTACAAAAGCGACTACCTGAGCACCGACCGTCGGTGTGTCTCCTGTATGGAGTGTACGACCAAACAACCGAACGAGGACGTCGGCCTCCGTGCTCGCTGGCCGGGTGCAGCGGCCGTTCGCCAGCGCATCCCGCTGCCGGACGAGGCGCTGCTGGTCATCGTCCTCTGGGCCGTCTTCCCGATCGATCACGTCCTCTCGGACTATCTGCTCGCGACGGCTGGCATCGACGCGATGGTCGTCGAGCCGTGGTCCGATGTCGTCGCCTACTTCGGCAGCATCGTCCTCGCGATCGGCGCGTATCTTCTGGCGACTGCGGTCGGAACGTGGTGGAGTGATCTCGACTGGGAAGCGTCGTTCACCCGCTTTGCGTACGCATATCTCCCGTTTAGTATCCTGTACATGCTCGGCAATCACGGCATCCCGGGCTTTCTGGGGGAAGGCGGTGCCGAACTGAACGCGTTCTTCGCCGGACTCGGCATTCCGATCACCCTTCCCGAATCGTTCGCGAGCGAGTCGACGATCGCCGCCTGGGAGACGTTCAATGCAACTCTGCTCCCCTGGATCGCCGTGCTCTGGGGCCTCGCGATCGTCTGGTACGCGGCAAAGCGGTTGACCGACTCCACCGCACAGATCGTCAAGGCGTTGCTTCCGCACGCGATCTTGCTGGTGGCCTCGACCGCGTGGGTCGTCCTCTAACCGTCAGTTCGCGTCTTCTCGCCGGCTCGTCTCCTCGCGCGCTCGCTGGATCGCAGCGACCCGTTCGTCGCGGCGTTCGATCGCGTCCGCGAGCGACTCCTCGTACTCGTGAAAGCCAGCACCGGCGTCGACGCCGGTGTCGCCGTCTTCGATCCGATCCTCGAACACCGGCCCGGCCTCGTCGGCAGTCGAGAGGTGCTGGTAGAGGTCGTCTGCGATGTCGCCGAACAGGTCGATCCCCGAGAGGTCGGCCGTCTCGAAGGGGCCGACTGCAGCCGTCCGCAGCGCGTAGCCGTCCCGGACGGCGCGCTCGACGTCCTCGAGCGAGGCGACACCCTCCTCGACAAGGTGGGCACACTCCCGAATCACCGCGAACTGGATGCGGTTCCAGACGAAGCCGGGAACGTCGCGCTCGACGACGATCGGATCGCGGCCGACGCCCTCGACGAACTCGACCGTCTGCTCGACGACTGCGTCGGCTGTCTCCTCGCCGCGGACGACCTCGACGAGCGGGAGCAGATACGGCGGGTTCCACCAGTGACAGCCGACGACGCGTTCGGGCTCGGGGGCGAGCTCGCCGAGTTCGGTGATCGGAATGCCGGACGTGTTGGACGCGAGCACCGCGTCGTCCGGCGCGGCCGCCGTGACAGTTTCGAACACGTCTCGCTTGACGTCCCGATCCTCTGAAACCGTCTCCAGCACGAGTTCGGCGTCTTCGACGCCGGATTCGGTGTCGAGCGTGTACGCGATCCGATCGCGAACCGCCTCGGGATCCGTCGCGAGCATCGCTTCCGTCTGCAAGAATTCGAGCGCGCTCGCCACCGTCTCCTTCGCGTCCTCGATGTTCGACTGCCGGTGGTCGATCAGCGTTACGTCGGTTCCGTGGCGGGCGAACTGGACGGCCAGCCCGGGACCCATGGTTCCCGCGCCGATAATTGCCGTGTACGATGGATGATCTGCCATGGAAGCGACTCTGAGCGATGATTCAATAAAGCTACGGACGGCAGCCGACCCGGTGGTTCAACCGTGAGTTGTGCGGAGAACGCGACCCGCTACAGATCCTCGACCAGTTCGACCACGTACCCTTCCGGCCCGTCGAGAAACGCGACGCGAGCACCTGCTGTCTCGACGGTTATCGGTCCCTCGACGATCTCACAGCCCGTCGCCTCGACCACGCGCTCGGCCTCGGCATCGACGTCCTCGACGGAGACGGCGACGTGGTCGAACGCCGCACGGTCGGGGTCGGGCGCGTCGCGATCGGGATCGTACCGTAGCTGGATCTCGCCGTGCTCGCCGCCGACGTAGACGTTTTCGGTGCCGTCGAACGTGAACGATCGAGTTTCCTCGAGTCCGAGCCCCTCGACGAAGAACTCGCGTGCGTCCTCGAGATTCGAAACCCAAATTGCGGTGTGGATAACGTCCATACGTCTCGGTTGCTCGTTCAGCTGTTAAACCCTCCCATATCGGTCGCATAAACGCACATACGCACGGTTTACACCTACCGAACTCCGCAGCCCAACGGGTCAATTATTTCCGAGGAGTGCGTATCCACTTCTAATGACTGACGATCCCGAACCATCCATGAATATCAGCGGTGGAGCGTCGGGTGGGGGCGTCGCCGCCGAGTTCGATCCGGCGGCCGCCGACACGCGCGCAGAGCGAGTCGTCGACCGACTCGGCGAACTGTACTGGGAGAAGGCCTACGGCGGACGGGACGCGTTTCCTTGCCTCGTCCGAACGATTCTGAGCCAGAACACGAGCGACAAGGCGAGCCAGCCGGCCCACGACGCCCTGATCGAGCGTTACGGTGGTGCAGACGTGGATCTCGCGGTATCGCTCGCGGCCGCCGAGCAGTCGGCCCTCGCCGAGACGATCAGTTCGGCAGGTCTCTACAACCAGAAGTCCGAGGTCATCATCGAGGCAGCCGAGTGGGTGCTCGCGGAGTTCGGCTCCGCCGCCGCGTTCGATCGATTCGTCACGGACGAGGAGCCGTCGGCCGTCCGGGAGACGCTCCTCGAGGTTCGCGGCGTCGGGCCGAAGACCGCCGACTGCGTGTTGCTCTTCGCCGGCGGACGAGCGGGCGTCTTTCCCGTCGATACGCACGTCCATCGGATCTACCGCCGCATGGGAATCGCGCCGGCCGATGCGGATCACGAGGACGTTCGATCCGTCCTCGAACGCGAGGTCCCGAAAGCGAAGTGTGGCTTCGGACACACCGCGACGATCCAGTTCGGCCGCGAGTACTGTACGGCTCGCCGACCCGCCTGTCTCGAAGACCCTGACGCGTGTCCGATGGGTGATCTGTGCAACCAGGTCGGCGTCTATCCGGCGACCGACGAGGTCGTCGACCCTGCCGAAGCGGTCGAGTGACAGTGGAACGTCCTGTTTCACCCCGTTTATCAGCTCTCCGAGTAGTGTTAAAGAATTGAATATCCAAATTGTGTAGACAGTACGTATTTCATTCGTATGATAGACGATGCTTGTATGGGCAGGAGAGACAGATCGACAGCGTTGTCGCGACTCGGTCGCCTTCGAAAACAGGTTCGTGCGAACCTGACGGGTGTGGGACGATCCCTCGAACGGTCATCGACGAGCGAGCGGTCCTCAACCGACGAGTCGAACGAGTCGACGCCATTGGGAAATCTCTTTCACTGTCCCGCATGCTGCGTCGTCTACATCGCTGCCGACAAAGAGGCCTGTTCGGCGTGTGACGACGACGTAGAGCAGGTCCGGTCGACGTTTACCCACCAGTGAGACGAGCGACTCATCGCACTGGCATTACAGCGGTAGCGAGGCGAAAACCCACTGGCTTTAGCCGTGTGGAGGATGTCAGGGCTCGAGTATCTCGACCAAATTGTCCTCCGGATCGCGCAGAAACAGGATCGACGTACCGCTCTCGGTCGTCCGTGGCTCGCTGATCGTCGAGACGTCCTCGGAAAGCTCCCGCGCGAACGCTTCCAGATCGTCGACTTTGAGCGCGAGGTGGGTCGCACCCGGCTGGTTGAGCGCACCCGCTTCAGCGGCGTCACCTTCGGGGTCGTACTCGACGAGTTCGACGCGGACGCCCTCGGCATCGAGGTGGGCGAACTCGCCGCGTGCGTCCTCGACGGCGACGGCGTCGGCGAACGCCTCGCCACCGACGCTGAAGCGATTTGCCACGGAAAGCCCGAGGACGTCCCGGTAGAACGGGAGGACGGCGTCGAGGTCGGAGACGGTGATTCCAACGTGGTGAGCGCGGAGGTTCGAATCGGTCATACACGTCGGTCGTGCGAGTACCCACCTAAATGATTCCGTCTGGATCGGTCGGATCGAGCGACGGCTCCGTCACGATCAGACGGCGAACAGTTATTTTCCCGGAGGAAAATCATCGGACATGACACGCGTCGCGCTCATCGCCCACGACGAGAAGAAGCCGGATCTCATCGAGTTCGCACAGGAACACGAGGCACAGTTGCGCGAGTACGAGTTGATCGGAACCGGGACGACGGGACAGCGGCTGATGAAGGAGACGGATCTCGAGGTCGAACGCAAGAAATCGGGGCCGCTCGGCGGCGATTTACAGATCGGTTCCGAAGTCGCGACGGGAGAACTCGACGGGATCGTCTTCCTTCGTGATCCGCTTCGGGCCCAGCCCCACGAGCCGGATATCTCGGCGCTGTTGCGCATCTGTGACGTCCACGACACCGCGCTGGCGACGAACCTCGCGTCCGCGACCTTCCTCATCGAGGGGCTCGCCGACTAGCCGATTTCATTCGTAACCGCGTGGCGGTTCCATCAGCGAGACACCTTTCCGGGTGACAACGTATAAAGGTCGGATCCGAAAAGAGTAATCCGACCTCTCTCGATGAGTGAAATCGCCCTCGCTGCTGACTTCGCGATCATCATCGTTGTCGCGACGGCCGTCGGCTTCATCGCACGGCAGACGGGACAGCCGACGATCATCGCCTACATCCTGACGGGGCTGATCCTCGGTCCGGTGATGTTCGACATCGTCACCGAAGAGGGCCTCGTCGAGAGCATGGCCGAACTCGGTCTCGGCTTCCTGCTCTTTTTGCTCGGGATGAAGATGCGATTCGACGATATTCGCGAGATCTTACGCCCGATCGTCAACATCGCCGTCTGGCAGACAGTACTCCAGACGGCGCTCGCGCTGGCCGTCGCCTGGGCGCTCGGGTTCGACCCCACCGAAATCGTCATCATCGCGCTGGCGACCGTCTTCGGCGCGACACCGATCATCGTCAAGATCCTCACCGACAAGAACGAGATCACCTCCCTCCCGGGCAAGATCGACGTCGGCGTGCTCATCGTCCAGGACATCTACCTCGTTGTCGTCCTCGCCCTTCTCGGAGCGGAAGAGCTCGGCAGCGCAAGTGAGATCGCGACCACGCTCGGCGTCATCGCTGTTATGATGACGTTCATCGGCCTCTTCTCGATCGCCTCCTCACGATATCTTTTGCCACACCTCTTTCGCCGGATTGCGGACAACAAGGACGTCTTCCTCGTCGTCGCCCTCGCGTGGGCGTTCCTCTTTATCGTCATCTCCGAGCAGTTCGACCTCTCGCTCGAGGTCGGTGCCTTCCTCGCCGGAATCAGCATCGCCCAGTTGCCCTACAGCAAGGAACTCGAGGACCGAATCACGCCGATTACGGACTTTTTCATCCTCGTCTTCTTCGCCTCGATCGGCCTGCGACTCGCCGCGGACGATCTGCTCGCCTACTGGTGGGAAGCGATCGTCGCCTCGATCGTTCTGATGGTCGGCAACTTCTGGATCATGTTCTACCTGATCGACCGGGAGGAGTTCGCCGTCGAAACGTCGTTCCTCGGGGCGATCAATATGGTCCAGGTCAGCGAGTTCTCGTTGGTCGTCGGCGCGCTCGCAGTCCAACGCGAGTACATCGAGACGGACGTACTCGGCTATCTCAGCCTGATGGCGCTGCTGACGATGAGCGTCTCGACGTACATCATCAACTACAATCACGAGATCTACGGCCGAGTCGAACCGTGGTTTAGCCGGTTCGAGTCCGCGGACAAACAGGACGTCGACTTAGAGGAGTACAGCGACCACGCCATCGCGATCGGCTACGACGAGATTACCGAACGGGCGTTGCCCCGGCTCGAAGCGGAGTACGGCGACGTCGTGATCATCGACCGGCAGACCGATCACATCGAGACGCTAGAAGAGGAGGGACGGTACGAGTACATCTACGGCGATTTCCGCCACGGCGAGATCCGCAAGGCGGCGAACCTGAAAGACGCCGCGTTCGTCCTGAGTTCGACCGTCCAGCCCGATGTGAACCGTGCACTACTGGAGGAAGCACCGGACGACGCAGTTGTCTTCGTCGAGGCCGAGCGGATCGACGACGCCCGCGACCTCTACGACCGCGGTGCGACCTACGTCATCATGAGCACGCACCTGACCGGCGAGAAGCTGAGCGCGTACGTCGAACAGTACCTCACCGACGCCGACTCGTTCCGTCGGTCGATCGAGCGCGATATCGCCCGAATCGATCGGCGCGATGAAGGGGAGATAGGACGTCGATCATCACCAGCGGATCGAGGTGACGACGATGACTGAACTGATCACGACGCTCGCGATCGTCTTCATCACGGCCGGGCTCTTCCTGCTGATTGCGAACCAACTCTCGCTGTCACCGGTTCCGTTCTACCTCCTTGCAGGGCTAGTCTCGGGCACATTCATCGCGGATCCGGAACTCGTCGAACTCGCCCAGTGGGGGATCGCTTTCTTAGTGTTCACGTTCGGCTTCCGGACCGACTTCGGATCAGTGCAGTCGGTTCTCAGAGACGCCGAAACGGCAGCCGTGACGCAACTCGTCGTCGTTGGTCCGATCGCGTTCGGCGTCGCGACCCTGTTCGGGTTTGACGTCGAGAACGCCGTCTACTTTGCGATCGCCGCGACGTTGAGTTCGACCATCGTCGGCGCACGCGAGTTAGAACAGGAGATTCGGAACAATCTCGTCCACGGTCGGCTCGCGTCGTCGGTTCACTTCTTCGACGATATGCTCGCGGTCGGACTGATCGTCATCCTCTCGGCCGACCAGTACACGACGACGCTGGTCACCTCCAAAATCGGGTTCGGCGTCATCTTCCTGCTCGCCGCGTTGCTCATCTATCGGCATGGCTTCCCGCTTTTGGTCCGTCTCGCCGGCGATTCGGACGAACTCGTCATGATGGGCAGCATCTCGATTCTCATCGCCTTTCTCGCAGCGGCCGAACTCGCAGAAATCTCCATCGTCGTCGGCGCGTTCGCCGCCGGGATCTCGATTAGGGGAGACGACGTCTCCTCGCTCGGCGTCCAGAACGGTATCGCCTCGATTCGGGACTTCTTCGTCGCCATCTTCTTCGTCACGCTCGGGGCGCTCGTCTCGGTGCCGACGCTGGAGGTCCTCATCGTCGCGCTCATGCTCGTCGGGCTCGTCCTCGTCGTCAATCCGCTCGTCCTCATGCTCGCGTTCGTCTACGAGGGGTACGACGCCCGAACCGCGTTCTACGCCAGTTCGAGTCTGAACCAGGTGAGCGAGCTCTCGCTGGTGATCGCGATCCAGGCGTGGCTGCTCGGAGCCATCGCCGAGTCGCTGTTCGAGGCGATCATCCTCGCGGCGGCGGCGACGATGATCCTGACGTCGGTCGCCCGCCGGTACGAAGAACCCGTCTACCGGCACCTCGTCGAACGGCTCCTCGAGGGGCGACGCACGAGCAAGATCGACGAGCGGAGCAGCGTCGAGGCCGATCTCTCGGATCACGTCGTGATCGTCGGCTACGGCCGACAGGGACGACGAGTCGTCGAAGCCTGCGAGCGCCTCGAACGCGAGTACGTCGTCATCGAGAACGATCCCGTGCTGTGGGACGACATGCGAACGGAGTGTCGAAACTACGTCTTCGGTGACGCAATAGGTGCGTATCCCTGGGAGAAGGCACGCGTCGAGCAGGCGTCGCTTGTCATCTCCACGGCCGATCACCGCCCCGTGTCGGAGGCAATCCTCGAACTTGACCTCGAGACGGACGTTATCCTCCGAGCCGGAACCTCGAGTGAGGCGCGGGAACTTCTCGAACGGGGAGTGACGTACGTCAGCGTCCCGAACGTCCTCGCGTCCGATCAACTGGTCGAGACCATCGATGCCGTCCTCGAGGGGGCCGCCGACGAGGGAGCAATCCGCCGCGACCATGTTGAGACCCTCGAGACGCTCGAACAGTACGGATTCGAAGCACGGGTCGATGGCTGAATACGTCCGGGTTGAGAGGACGGTATCTCACGTGTTTTAAGACGCCGCGAGTCCCTATTTCGCGTATGCCGATTACAGAGAGCGATCTTCCTGGTGTGGGGAAGAAATTCGAGATCGACCTCGACACCGACGAGTGTCTCGTCGTCGTCGTCCACAACACCGGACGGCGCGACGTGTTTTTGAAAGAAGAGCGGAGTTCGGATTCCGAGAAGCTGTTCGAACTCTCGAACGACCTCGCCCAGGCGGTCGGCGGGATTATCGAAGGCTCGCACTTCCAGCCCGTCGAGTCCGGCAGCACGGAAACGACGCTCGGTGACGGAACGCTCATCGAGTGGTTCGACGTCGAATCTGGGGCACCCCTCGAAGGCGAGTCGATCGCGGATATCCTCGAAGACGAGCGTATCTCGGCTGCAGTTGTCGCCGTTCAGCGGGGTCCCGACGTGATCCCCGCATCGAACCCGGAAAAGAACCTCCAGGCGGGCGACACTGTTGTCGCCGTCGGCTCCAACGAAGACCTCTCCGACTTCGAAACGCTGCTCGTGGCCGACGAGGGGTCGGATCAGGCGTGACGCGAACGAACGGAGCGGACGTGACAGTCGGCGTAGCGGTGCGGACGGAGGTGTGCGACGATGGCAGCTGAAACTGCGCTTCTCGACATCGGAATCCTGTTCGCTGCCGTCGCGCTGGCGGGTCTGCTCGCGAACCGGATCAACCAGTCGGTGATCCCGTTTTACATCGTCATCGGAATGGTCTTGAGTCCGTACGTTCTCGGAGACCTGCCGTCGCTGCTCGGAACCGACGTGACGGTGTTGGGCTACGACCTCGTCGCCGCACTCAGTTCGATCGCGCTTACCGAGACCGACTTCATCCACCTCGGGGCCGAACTCGGGATCGTTCTCCTGCTGTTTTTCCTCGGACTGGAGTTCAACCTCGATCGGCTGATCGCGGCCAGAGACAGAATCGGGAAGGCCGGTACCGTCGACCTCATCATCAACTTCGGAGCCGGGTTGGTGCTCGGCTGGGTCCTCTTCGGCGAGTTCCTGCCCGCCTTCCTCACCGCCGGCATCGTCTACATCTCTTCGAGCGCGATCATCACGAAATCGTTGATCGACCTCGGCTGGATCGCGAACGACGAGGCCGATCCGATGCTCGGAACGCTCGTCTACGAGGACCTCTTCATCGCAGTCTACCTCGCTGTCGCCTCGGCGCTCGTCCTCGGCGGTGGGGATATCGGCGAGGCGGCCGGACAGATCGGGATCGCGATGGCGTTCATCCTCGTCCTGCTCGCACTCGTCTACCTCGGCACCGAGTGGTTCCAGCGCAGCTTAGAGACCGACTCCCACGAGTTCGTCGTCATCCGGGCGCTCGGCATCACGGTCCTCGTCTCTGGCGCCGCCCTCGCTCTCGGCGTCAGCGAGGCCGTCGCGGCCTTCTTCGTCGGGATGGCCTTTTCCTCAACCGACCACGTTCACGAACTCGAGACGCTGTTGGAGCCGGTCCGGGACACCTTCGCGGCGGTGTTTTTCTTCTGGATCGGGCTGATCACCGATCCTGGCGTGTTCGCCGACGCGTTCGTCCTCGCCGCGATCGCCGCCGCTGTCGTGTTGACGGCACCGACGAAACTCGTCAGCGGCTACCTCGGTGGTCGAATCTACGATCTGGACGAGCGCCGGTCGGTTCGGGTCGGTCTCGGGATGACAACTCGTGGCGAGTTCTCGCTCATTATCGCGAGTATCGCCATCAGCGGCGCAGGCATCGGTCTCGTCGAGGGGACTGCGGAGACGATCTACGCTTTCGCGGTCGGCTACGTCCTGTTCATGAGCATCCTCGGAACGACGCTCATGCAGTTTTCGAGCCAGATCGAATCGCTCGTCGTTCCGCGACTCGAGAGTAAGTCCGAACCGACGCCGCAGCCGGGTGACGATTGAGGCGACGATTACTTCGATTCGAAGACTCACTTCTCGCGTCAGATCGGCCGGAAGGGATACCTTCAACCACTTCGAGTTCCCTTTCACGTCTATGCCACGAGCGATCGTCTTCGACCTCGATTACACGCTCGCCGTCCCGCGCAGAGACCGGGAGACGATCCTCGAAGAGGCCGTCGAGGCCACTGACGCGCCCGATCTATCCCGAACGGACTACCTCGAGGCCCACCGAAACAACCTCACTCGCGAGACGCGCGAGCCGATCTTCGCCGACTTACTCGAGGGGGCTGAAAGCGACGCCGACCCCGCCGAGCTCGCGACGGTCTATCGGGAGACGATTGCAGACGCGCTCGAGCCGCTAGCGGGGATCGAGGAGATGCTCGCGACGCTCAGAGCCGACTACCGCGTCGGGCTGCTCACCAACGGCCCCGTTCGGGCCCAGCGGGACAAACTCGCGACCCTCGGCTGGGAACGGGCGTTCGACGCCGCCCTCGTGACGGGCGAACTCGAGGCCGGAAAACCCGACCCGCGCGCGTTCGAAGCGATCGCGGACGAACTCGGCGTCGATCCCGACGAGACGGTGTACGTCGGCGACGAGGTCGACGCCGACGTCGCCGGCGCGACGAACGCCGGAATGGCGGTCATCCAGGTTCTCTTGCCGGACGGCCCCGGCCCCGATCCACGCGCGATCGCACACGTCGAGCAGGCGGACGTCGCCGAGACAGTTCCGGAGATCCTCGCTGAACTCGCGTAGTTACGCGTCAGCGGTGAACGATTCGAGGACCGCCTCGACCACGTCCGTCGTCCGTTTGACCGCCGCGCCGCTTTCGACGAGCACGTCGGTGGTGGCCGGCCCGTCGTCGCTCGATTGGACGCGGAGGCCGGCGCTTTCGGCCGCGTCAGCGACGGTCTCCTGTCCGGTCGAGAACGCGAGCCGCATACGGTTCTCGTGGACGAACGCGCGAGCGATCGACTCGTCGGTGTCGGTTCGTCTCACGTCGTACGCTCGAGCACCGTCTGCCGTCGGCTCGACATCCCGATCGGCGTCGGTGACCGCGACGGTCCCGAGTTCGCCGTCCTCGCGGCCGTCGAGTTCCGAGGCCAGCAGCTGTGCGATCCGTTTGCCGTCGGTGATCCGATCGTCGACCATGCGGGTCGTCGGGCGGGCAGGGAGTAACCTCCTTCGGCTTCCCGCGGACGGCGTCGACACCGAATCTGGCGCTCTCCGTTGCGACGGCGACGGCAGTTCGTCTTACTCGATCCAGACGGTCTTGCGATTGACGAACTCTTTGATCCCGGCTTCGGAGAGTTCGCGCCCGTATCCCGATTCACCGATGCCGCCGAATGGGACCCGCGGGTCCGACTTCGTAAGCTGGTTGACGTAGACACACCCCGCCTCGATCTGTCGGGCGACGCGCTCGCCGCGCTCGCGGTCGTCCGTCCAGACGCTCGCGCCGAGACCGAACTGGGTGTCGTTGGCCTTCTCGATGGCCGTCGCCTCGTCCGGCACGGAGTAGACGGCGGCCACGGGTCCGAACGTCTCCTGGGCGTCCGCCGGACACCCCTCCGGGACGTCCGCGAGGATCGTCGGCGGGTAGAACGCCCCCTGCTGGTCGAGAGGGGACCCGCCCGTGACGACGGTCGCGCCGGCCTCGACGCTGGCCTCGACCTGTTCGTGGAGGTCGTCCATCAGATCGGGGCTGGCCTGCGCGCCCACGTCGGTCTCTTCGTCCATCGGATCGCCCACGACGAGGTCAGCGAACTCGGCCGCCAGTTTGTCCACGTACTCGTCGTAGACGGCCTCCTCGACGATGAATCGTTTCGCGGCGATACACGACTGGCCGCCGTTCTGGTTGCGCGCCCACACGCCGGTCTCCGCGGCCGCGTCGAGGTCGGCGTCGTCGAGGACGACGAACGGATCGCTCCCCCCGAGTTCGAGTACCGTCTTCTTGAGGTTCTCGCCCGCGGTCGCTGCGACGGCCCGCCCCGCCGGACCGCTGCCCGTAAGCGTCGCGGCTTTCACGCGGTCGTCGGCCAACACGTCGTCGACCTCGTCGGAGCCGACGAGCAGCGTCTGGAAGACGCCTTCGGGAAAGCCCGCCTCGGTGAACACCTCTTCGAGGGCGAGCGCACATCCGGGAACGGTAGAGGCGTGTTTGAGCAGTCCCACGTTGCCCGCGGTCAGGTAGGGGGCGGCGAACCTGATCACCTGCCAGAACGGGAAGTTCCAGGGCATGACCGCCAGCACCGGGCCGAGCGGCTCGTGGACGGTCTTGACCGCCGTACCCGGCGGACTCGGCCAGTGCTCGCTCTGGAGGTACTCGTGGGCGTACTCCGCGATGTGATCGCACCCCCACGCACACTTCTCTATCTCCGAAATCGCCTGCGAGATGGGTTTTCCCATCTCCTCGGTCATGAGTTCGGCGTACTCGCGTTTGTTCTCGCGCAGGACGTCGCCGGCCGCCTGAATAAGCGTCTCGCGCTCGCGCAACGGTCGCTCGCGCCAGTCTTCGAACGTGTCACTCGCACGCTCGAGCGACGATTCGACGTCTGCACTCGAATCGGCCTCGTATGTTCCAACCACCTCCCCCGTGACCGGGTTAGTTGCCTCCATAGGTACACAATATGGAGACGCATCCATCAGTGTTTCTCGGACAGCAGTGGCGAATATCCTGGCTGTTGACCGCTTTTTATCGCTCTCACGCTCGATGCAGGAGGGTTGCGATCGGAACTCGACTCGTAGGTTGGTTCGCGGCGAGAAAGTCGGACGGTTCGACACGTCTCGTTTCCGCAACGGACGGCCGTCGGATACGGTCAAGCGGACTTCGCGCCGGACCCGGCAACGTCGTCGCCGTGTCCAAGGTTCTTCGGCAAGCCGGGCGTACGTCTCCTGTGCACGAGACAACCAGCCAGTGGCATCTCGCCAAGCGACCGAACGGAGAGCCGGACACCGAGTGTTTCGAACTGCGGGAAACCGACGTTCCGAAGCCGACTCCGGGGAAACTCCTCGTCCGCGTGACCTACCTCTCGGTCGACCCCTACATGCGCGGCCGGATGGATGCGGGCGAATCCTACGCCGAACCGTGGGCCGTCGGCGACGTTTTGAAAGGCGGCGTCGTCGGCGAGGTCGTCGAAAGCGCAAGCGGCCAGTACAGCGAGGGCGACCTCGTCACCGGCGAGGGGAGGTGGGGCGAGTACAGCCTTCTGGATGCCGACGAGGTCGCGCCGGTCGATCCGTCGGTCGCCGACCAGCTGGCGTATCTCGGCGTGCTGGGGATGCCCGGTCGCACGGCCTACTTCGGCCTGCTCGACGTCGGCGAGCCGAAGCCGGGCGAGACGGTCGTCGTCTCCGGTGGGGCCGGAGCGGTCGGCTCGGTCGTCGGGCAGATCGCGGCGCTCGCCGGCTGTCGGGTGGTCGGGTTCGCGGGTTCGGACACGAAAACCGACTGGCTCACTGACGACCTCGGCTTCGACGCTGCGATCAACTACAAGACGACCGATGACTACGGCGAAGCGCTTGAAGCGGCCGCGCCGGACGGCGTCGACGTCTACTTCGACAACGTCGGCGGCCCGATCACCGACGCCGTCTTCTCGCAGTTGAACCTCGACGCCCGCGTGGCCGTCTGCGGACAGATCGCCCACTACAACGACGAGACGGTGCCGACCGGCCCGCGGAAACTCCCCCAGATCATCGCGCCGCGGGCCAGGGTGGAGGGGCTCTTGGTCGGCGATTACGTCACACGATTCGGAGACGCGAGCGAACAGCTTCGGGAGTGGGTCGATTCGGGCGAACTCACACACCGCGAGACGGTCGTCGATGGGTTGGACCGA
Source organism: Natrialbaceae archaeon A-arb3/5 (assembly GCA_046614585.1). Lineage (GTDB taxonomy): Archaea > Halobacteriota > Halobacteria > Halobacteriales > Natrialbaceae > JBKKHI01. Next base: position 77,348 of record JBKKHI010000002.1, read on the forward strand.
GCGCCCGATGCCTTCCTCGGCCTGTTCTCCGGGGACAACATCGGCAAACAGGTCGTGAAGGTTGACGACGGCTGATACGGATTGCTGTAACGATTTACCGCCGATCACCAAGGGCGGGGTCGGTGGTCAGCGGCAATTGACTACAGTAAACCGTATGAGACGGGTTGCTGTAACTCGGTATCAGCGGTCGTCAACCGCTTTCGACGTGAGCCGTTACCCGTCGTCCGCGGTCAGCGCCGATCTGGCGACCGGAACGAGGTCGGAGACGTCGATCCCCTCGCGGCGCGCGTAGACCACTGCGGCCGCTTCGATCGTCACCCCGAGTTCGTCCTGCAGTGAGTTGATCGCGCCGACGGCCTCGTGTTTTTCCATCCCCTCGGCGACGAGCGCGTCCAGCACGCGTTCGAAGGCGGACCGTTCGCGGAGCACGTCCTCGTCGGGGACGAAGTCCTCGGGAATCGTCACCGACGCGGGGTCGAACGTGGCGACGAGTTCGTCTCCCTCGTCGTCGTGTTCGAGCAGTCCCTCGCGAGTCGCGACGTCGACCAGCCGCTTGGACTGATCGGGGGAGAACCAGTCGCGCTCGAGCGAGAGGAAGACGACGAACTCGCTCTCCTCGAGGCGTGTCGTGCCGTTCTGGATGAACGGCGCGGCGACTGCGATGCGAAGGCTCATCGGAGACGACTCTCTGTAGCGACGAGAAAACGATGACGGTTCGGATCGGCGAACGGTCACCGCTGGTGACCGATCGACACCAGTAGGGTGATCTGCCGGTTCGAGCGACCAGCGACGTTAGTCGGACGCCCATCCGCTTTCGCCGTTGCGGTCGGCCCGCGACGGCGGCGGGAACTGCGTCGGCGTGGATTCGACCGGCTCCGGCAGGACACAGCGGTCTGGCTCGCGGTTGACGTGCTCGTACTGGCCGGGTGCGTTCGCGAGCGGATGGGCCGGGTTCTGGTCGCTGTCGATGCGGGCGGCCCGGACCTCATCGAAGCCGCTGAGTCGGGCGCGGATGCCTCGCCAGTGATAGCCGGTCGCGGGGGGAACGGAGACGGGCCGCGGCGATTTCCCGTCGGGATGGTTCGTCGCGAGGACGGCGTTGTTGACGTTGCTGGCGAGTGCGTCGTGGTCGACGAGGACGCCGACGTTCGCGTCGCGGGGTGCGCGTGCGGCCAGCACGTCGAGACCGAGGTGCAACGCCCGATACTCGGCGACGTTGTTGTCCGGGGGCGCGTCCGCGGTCGCGATACGTGCGACTCGCGTCCCGTCGCGTGTTTCGATAACGGCGCCCAACCCACCGCCCGCGTCCCGGAAGGACCCATCGGTAGCGACGTAGAAGTCACGATGATGGGTCCGCGGGGGGTGGGCGATGTGAGGCGTGGGCGACTCGTCGAACAGGTCCCGCAGTGCGGACCGGCCGTGAGCGGCCATGAAAGGTCGTAAGCCGTTTAGCCACTTAACCGTTCTGTCTATGGTAACATACTGCGAAGAGGTGGTCAAACGTCGAACAGTCACAACCCGATGAAACAGACGATATCCGCACTTTCAGACTTTAATACGTGTTTCAGTAGCACTAAATATTTATCCATTGTATGGTGTGACATGGCACAGGATAACAACGGACCGGCGACGCGCCGTTCGTTCCTGACGGCCGTGGGTGCAACATCGGTGGTGGCGGTTGCTGGCTGTCTCGGCGGCGAAGGCCCCGGAAATGGCGACGAGATCGTCATCACCCAGGGCGAGTTCGCGCCGAACGCGGATCCGAACGCCGACAACTCCACGCCAACGTACAACGTCCACGATCAGGTGTACGAGCCGATATTCGACATCACTGCCGACGGCGAGGTCCAGCCGCATATCGTCGAGGAGTGGGACTTCCCCGACGGCGAGACGGTCGAACTCTCCGTCCGCGACGACGTTGTCTTCCACGAAGGACAGGATATGACAGCGGACGACATCGCCTACACGATCAACCGACAGGTCCAGGAGGACGTCGGCATCGCGAGTCCGCAGGTCGACGGACTCGCCGGCATTCTCGGTGCAGAGGCCGAAGACGACACGACAGTGATCGTCGAACACGAGGTCAGCCCGTCGCTCGCCGAGTTCGGCCTCGGCGTCTTCGGTCGGGTCGTCAGCGAGGAGTGGGTCGAAGAGCGTGAGCAGCCGATCACTGACGAGATGAACGGCACCGGTCCCTATCAGGTCGAGGAGTTCGACCCCGGCGACGAGCAGGCAGTCTACACCGTCTTCGAGGATTACTGGGGCGAGACGCCCGAGATCGACCAGGTTCGCTTCCAGGCGATCGACGAGTCGAGCACTCGCGTCGGCGAGTTACAGACCGGCGAGAGCGACTTCATCGTCAACGTGCCCCCGACGGACGTCGAGACGATCGATACCGAAGACGGCGTCGAGATTCGAAATGTCACCAGCTTTCGAAACATCTTCCTGGTGATGACGAACGACACCGAGCCGTTCGACAGCCAGGAGTTCCGCCAGGCGATGAACTACGCGGTCGACAACCAGGGGATCATCGACACGATCCTCGGCGGCTTCGGCGCGCCGATGACCCAACCGGTCCCCGAGGGTATCTTCGGCTTCAACCCCGACCTCGAGCCCTACGAACACGACCCGGACCAAGCCGAAGAGCTCGTCGAGGAGAGCGGCTACGAGGGCGCGGAGATCACGCTCTACCATCCGGAAGGGCGATACCTGAACGATACGGAGATCGCCGAGACAGCCGCCGAACAGATCGACGAGCTCGACAGCGTCGACTGCACCTCGGAGATTGAACCCTTCGACAGCCTCGTGGAGATGGTGCTCGACGGCGATCCGTCGACCTCTCCCGATTTCTTCCTCATCGGGTGGGGGAATCCGACCTACGACTCGAACTACGGGCTCGCGCCGTGGTTCGTAGAGGGACAGGCGTCGTACAACTTCGTCGACGAGGACGTCGAGGAGTCGATCATCGAGAGCCAGACGATCGAGGACGAGGACGAGCGCGAGGAGTTCCTGCAGGAGGTAAACGCCGACCTCCGCGAGGCCGCGCCGTGGGTGTACCTCCACTTACAGGAGAGCATCTACGGCGTTCGGGACGACCTCGACTGGGAGCCACGTTCCGACGAGAGTATCTACGTCGACCAGATGGGCCTGTAATCGCCGTTCGGATCGGCAGTAGATTGTGATCGGTCGACTGACGGCCGTCGAACGCAGCGAGACGGACCACCCAACTCGATGTCGTACGCCAAATTCCTGCTCAAACGAATCGCACAGGGCGTGTTCGTCGTCTGGGGCGTCGTGACGATCACGTTCGGCCTTCGAGCCGCGGCACCCGGCGATCCGGTCAACCTCATCGTCGATCCTGGTGCATCGCCGGAACTCCGCGAGCAGATCCGACGCGAGGTCGGCCTCGACCAGCCGCTGTACGTCCAGTACGTCGAGTACCTCCAGCGGCTGCTCGTCGGCGATCTCGGCTTTTCTTACCAGTCGCGACGGGACGTCTCGACGATGGTCATAGAGCGATTGCCCGCGACGCTCGAACTGGCGATCGCGGCAACGATAGTGGCCGTCGCAATCGCGATCCCACTCGGTGTAATCGGTGCGACGAGACGGCACGAGCCGGCCGATTATGGAGCGACGATGTTCTCGCTCGTCGGCATCAGCACGCCGAACTTCTGGCTCGGAATTATGCTGATACTGGTACTGTCGGTACAGTTCGGACTCTTCCCCGTCAGCGGCCGGCCGGTCGGCTTCATCGAGGCCGTCACGACCCTGGTGACGACCGGCTACGCCCACGACCTCGTGACGTGGCTTCGCCACATCGCGCTGCCGGCGATCACCCTGGGGACGTACTTCACGGCGCTGATCACGCGGCTGACGCGAAGCGGGATGCTCGACGAACTCGGCAAGCCCTACGTCACGGCGACCGAGGCGAAGGGCCTGCCGGGCGTCCTGATCCGCTACAAGCACGTGCTCCGGAACACGATGATCCCCATCGTCACCGTTCTCGGCCTCCAGCTCGGCACGCTGATCGGCGGCGCGGTTATCACCGAGGCGGTGTTCAACTGGCCCGGTCTGGGCTCGCGGCTCATCTCGGCGATCTACGCCGGTGACTGGCCACTCATTCAGGGGATCATCATCGTCATCGGTATCGGATTCGTGGTGATCAACATTCTCGTCGACTCGATCTACGCCTCGCTCAATCCGCGGGTGACCGAGGAATGATCTCCGATCGGCTCAAATCCAACTTGAAACGCGAGTTCGACCGGAGCCTGATGGCGAAAGTCGGGCTCGTCGTCGCCGTGATCATCCTCCTGATGGCGACGTTCGCACCGATCCTGGCGACGCACAACCCGAGCACGACGGGCCACTTCGACGAGCACGGCAACTCCTACCCGCCCTGGGGCGTGAGCCACGAAACGCACACCTGGGAGGAAGGCGAGGACGGACAGGAACGAATCAGCTACACCGCGGAACCGAGCGGCGACCACATCCTCGGGACGAACAACATCGGACAGGACGTCTTCTCTCGACTGCTCTACGGGGCGCGAACGTCGCTGCTGGTCGGCCTCCTCGGAACCGGACTCGCGGCCGCGTTCGGCGTCCCGTTCGGCCTGATTTCGGGCTACTACGGCGGCCGAGTCGACGACTCGATGATGCGGGTCGCCGACATCATGCTCGCGTTTCCCTCGCTCGTCCTCGCCATCGCGCTGATCGGCGTCTTCGGCCGGAGCGAGCAGTTCATCCCAGATCCGATCGTGATTGCCGGCTTCGCCGAGGGGATGCCGGAGTACGCCGTCTTACCCGGAACCGTCACGCTCGTCGTGGCGCTGGTCAACTGGGTCTGGTTCGCCCGCGTCGCCCGCGGCGAGGCCATGTCGGTCCGCACCGAGGAGTACGTCAAAGCCGCACGGAGCCTCGGCGCGAGCAACTGGACGATTCTCCGCAAACACGTCCTGCCCAACAGCCTGACGCCGATCATCGTCCTCGCGACGATCCAGGTCGCGGCGATCATCCTCCTAGAGAGCGCGCTGTCGTATCTCGGCTTCTCCGGGACGACCCTCTCGTGGGGGTACGAGATCCAGCAGGGCCAGGACTACCTCGCGACGGCCTGGTGGATCGCGACGGTGCCCGGGATCGGCATCGTCCTCGCCGTGATTAGCATCAACTTGCTCGGCGACTGGCTGCGAGACTCGCTCGATCCGAACATCGGCGGCGAAGGTGGTGTCTAACGTGACCGAAGACTTACTCCGCGTCGACGGCCTCTCGACTCGCTTTTTCACCGAACAGGGACAGGTCAACGCCGCGTCCGACCTCGACCTGCACATTGAGCGCGGCGAGGTGTACGGCATCGTCGGCGAGAGCGGCAGCGGCAAGAGCGTCACTGCCCGCTCGATCATGGACCTGATCGAGTCGCCCGGCGAGGTGACCGACGGCGAGGTCTGGTACCGAAACGACGACCTCGCGGCCGCGGTGGCAGACGACCACCCCGACGCCGTCGACGGCGAGTTCGTGAACCTGCTCGCGGTCCCCGAACGAGTCCGGAAGTCGCTTCGCGGTACGTCGTTCAGCATGATCTTCCAGGACCCCGAAAGCAGTTTCAACCCGAGTCTTACCGTCGGCGAACAGCTCGCGGAAGCCGTCGAGGTCCAACAACGGGCGAGCGCGAACCCCCGGTCGACGCGAGCCCGGACCCGTTCCGCGGAGTACTCGCTCGGCTCGTTTGCCCTCTCGACGGTCCTGCCCTCGAAGCGCTACGTCAGCGAAGCGAGCCGCGAGCGGGCCGTCGAACTCCTCGAGCTGGTCGGCATCCCCGATCCGGTCGAGCGCGCCGAGGAGTACCCCCACGAGTACTCCGGCGGGATGCTCCAGCGGGCGATGATCGCCCAGGCGCTCGCGGGCGAGCCGGACCTGCTGATCGCCGACGAGCCGACGACGGCGTTGGACGTCACGATACAGGCCCAGATACTGGATTTCCTCGATGACCTGCAGACGGAAACCGGCATGTCGATCCTGCTGATCACGCACAACTTAGGCGTCATCGCACGGATGTGCGACCGCGTGGCCGTGATGTACGCCGGCGAAATCGTCGAGCGCGGAACCCTAGATGACGTCTTCGACGACCACGTCCACCCCTACACTCGCGGGCTGCTCGGCTCGATTCCCGACCTCGAAAGCGCGGGCGGTCGACTCGAACCGATCCCCGGCAACGTCCCGAGCCTGCTCGATCACGAGATGGGCGATCGCTGTTACTTCGCTGACCGGTGTCCGAAGGCGATGGAAGACTGCCTCGAGCACCCTCCGGAGTTCGACGCCGACGGGAGCGACCACCACGCCGTTCGGTGCGTGCTCGCCGAGACCGAGTACGACGAGTCCCGGGCGCTGCCCGAGGGCTACTTCGGCGAAACCGAGCGACCGGCCGCGGACAAACACGCCGAACCCGACACGGACGGTGCGGACCCTGCGGACGAGCCGACACACCAGACGGTCGAAGAACCCGGGGGTGAGCGCACGTGAGCGCCGACGAGCCGCTCGTTCGCGTCGACGGGCTAACGAAGTACTTCTGGGAGAACGACTCGCTACTCGATCGACTGGTCGGCGACGAGCCGGTTGCCATACGAGCCGTCGACGGCGTTAGCTTCGACGTCTACGCGGGCGAGACGCTCGGACTCGTTGGCGAGTCGGGCTGTGGAAAGTCCACGACTGGCGAAACCCTGCTCCGGCTGCAAGAGCCGACCGACGGTCGCGTCGAGTTCGACGGCGAGAACGTCTACGAGTTGGACGGGAGCGAACTCACCGAGTTCCGACAGGAGGCACAGGTCGTCTTCCAGGACCCGTTCTCGAGTCTCGATCCGCGGATGACGGTCGGCGAGATCGTTCGGCAACCGCTCGATATCCACAACGTTGGAACGAACTCGAGCCGCCGCGAACGGGTTCGGGACCTGCTCGAACGCGTCGGTCTCTCGGCGGACCAACTCGACCGCTACCCGCACGAGTTCTCCGGCGGCCAGCGCCAGCGGATCGGCATCGCCCGCGCGCTCGCACTCGAGCCCGAGTTCCTCGTCCTGGACGAGCCGACGTCGGCACTCGACGTCTCGGTGCAGGCACAAGTGCTCAACCTGCTCGCCGACCTGCAGGCGGAGTTTGACCTGACCTACCTGCTAATTAGCCACGACCTCTCCGTGATCCGCCACATTTGCGACCGCGTGGCCGTGATGTACCTCGGCGAAATCGTCGAGATCGGTCCCGTCGAGACGATTTTCGACGAGCCGAAACACCCCTACACGGCGGCGTTGCTCGAGAGCGTCCCGCGGGCGACGACCGCCGAACGGGACCGCGATCGAGAGACGCTCTCCGGCGACGTTCCCTCGCCTCGGGACCCACCGAGCGGCTGTCGGTTCCGTACGCGGTGTCCGATGGTGATCCCGCCGGACGACCTCGAGATCGACCAGGACGACTATCGTGCGGTAATGGATCTCCGCGAGCGGATCGAGCGACGGGACCTCACGCTCGAGTCAGTCGGCGGGGAGCGAGTCGAGTTCGCCGACGGGACGCTCCAGTCGGGAGGGACAGACGCGTTCGTCGCGGCGGTGAAAGACCGGTTGCTCGATCGTGAACTACCGCCGCCACACGACGAGGTCGTCGACGACGCGCTCGCAGAACTCGAAAGCGGAGACTGGGAGGCGGCCGCCGAACGGTTACGCGAGGTCTACGAAAGCGTCTGCGAGCGTCGATCCCCCGAACTCGGCTCCGACTCCCATCCAGCGGCGTGTCACCTCTACGGAGAACCGGTGGACGAACTCGACGACAGAAACGTGGTGCAGCGATAGACTGCTGGTCGTTCTGACGTCGAATCGGACGCGTTGTGTAGTTCGTCTTTCGGACTGTCTGGCGTATCGCTCCAATCTGTATTGGCAGTAGGTGTAATACGGTTGCGTGTTTGGTACTCAGTATGGCTCAGACGAGTACGACCCGAATGGAAGCCGCGTGTTCCTTGCTTTCGGAGTCAGAACGTCGGTATTTGCTCTATCTCCTCGCAGAAAACCCAGGGATGAACCTCGAGGACCTCATCAGCCAGGTCGCCGCCTGGGAACGAGGCGAGCCAGTGACGACGATCGACACGGAGACCAGACAGCGTGTCTACGTCTCACTTGTCCACAACCACCTGCCGCGACTCGCCGATTACGACATCATCGAGTACGATCTGCGAAGCGGCGACATCGTCCTGGCGGAAGGATTCGACGATATCAAGCCGCTGCTCGAACAGTTCAGACAGACGGAGGAGATCCCGGAGATCCGCAAGCGACCAGCTCTGTAGGGCAGAAAACCGTCCGTTGGAGACAATCGTTGCGATCGGTCGCCAGTCGGAGCTGATCCGGCCGACTGTGCCGACGTTTTGGCACAATCACCGAACGATTCCAGTCGTAACTACGACGAGATCTGACGGCGTTCGAAACGGAACTGTTCACAGAAGATATGTTTCTCCGCTCAAAAAGAGATTCTCATGCAGCGTCGTCCACTCCTCGCTGGCTTGGGAACGGGAATGGGAACACTCGTTGCTGGGTGTTCTGCGATTCCGTCCGCGACGGCGTCCCCCACTCACCTCGTTCAGGTAGCGAACAGCAGGGAGACGAGCCACGACGTGCTCGTCGAACTCGAGAGAGACGGTGAGGAACGCGAACATGGGCCGAAGACGGTCACCCCGAGCACCACGTGGGACGTCGAGCAAATCGAGTCGACGGGAACAGTAACCGTTCGAGTCTACGTGGACGACGCGCTCGTCTGGGACGATACACACGAAATCCCGACACCTGGCGAGAACCGCAGCTCGTACGCCGTTGTACGGCTGGAACCCGACGGAGAGGTACGCGCCTTTGTCGAAGCAGAGGATTGACGTCGATTTTGCCAGAAGCGCATCTCCCGTTTCCGAGAACGTGGGGGCGGACCGCAAAAATCGAAGCGAGCGAGCCGCTTACTGGAAGCCGATCCGGCTGCTGCGGCGGCCAGTCGGGTCGGGGCCGCTCGAGCCGCCCTTGAACTCCTCTTCGATTCGCTCGTAGTACTCGATGATGTCGTCGGTGATCGTCGGCCGAACGTTCTCCATGGCCTGTCGGAAGTGACGCATCTCGACGATGTCGGCCTCGTGGTCCTCGCGAAGCGCCTCGATGGCCGCCTCGCGGGCGATCGACTCGAGGTCGCTGCCGACGTAGCCGTCCGTGATCTCTGCGATCTCTCGCAGCGTCACGTCGGCGGCAAGCGGCGTCGCTTCGGTGTGGATGTCGAGGATGCGTTCGCGGCCCTCGACGTCCGGTTCGCCGATCATGACGAGCCGATCGAACCGACCCGAACGCAAGAGTGCGGGGTCGATCATGTCCGGCCGGTTGGTCGCGCCGATGACCATCACGTCCTCCATGTCCTCCAGCCCGTCGAGTTCGGTCAGCAGCTGGTTGACCACGCGCTCGGAGACGTTCGAACCGACCTCGCCGCCCCGGCCCGGCGCGAGCGCGTCGAGCTCGTCGAAGAAGATGACCGTCGGTGAGACCTGCCGCGCTTTGCGGAAGGTCTGGCGGATCGCCTTCTCCGACTCGCCGACCCACTTGCTGAGCAGCTGCGGGCCGCGAACCGAGATGAAGTTCGCGTTCGTCTCGTTGGCGACGGCTTTCGCCATCAGCGTTTTCCCGGTCCCCGGCGGGCCGTAGAGCAGGACGCCGGCCGGCGGATCGATGCCGAGTCGATCGAACCGTTCGGCGTTATTCAGCGGCCACTCGACTGACTCCTTGACCTGATCTTTGGCCTCGTGGAGGCCGCCGACGTCGTCCCAGGAGATTTTCGGTAACTCGACGAGCACCTCCCGCATCGCCGAGGGTTCGACCTCGTTCAACGCGCCGCGGAAGTCCTCGCGCTTGACGATCATCCGATCGATCAGGCTCGGCGGGATGTCCTCCTCGTCCAAGTCGATCTCGGGGAGGTATCGACGCAGCGCCTTCATCGCAGCCTCTTTCGTCAGACTCTCGATGTCGGCCCCGACGAAGCCGTGGGTCTCGTCGGCCAGATGCGAGAGCGCAACGTCGTCCGACAGCGGCATGCCGCGCGTGTGGATCTGGAGGATCTCCTCGCGGCCCACCTCGTCGGGGACGCCGATTTCGATCTCGCGGTCGAAACGGCCGGGTCGGCGAAGCGCCGGATCGACCGAGTCCACTCTGTTCGTGGCGGCGATGACGATGACCTGTCCGCGCGCCTCCAATCCGTCCATCATCGTCAGCAACTGGGCGACGACCCGGCGTTCGACCTCGCCGGTGACGTCCTCGCGTTTCGGTGCGATGGAGTCGAGTTCGTCGATGAAGATGATTGCTGGCGACTCCTCACTCGCGTCCTCGAAGATCTCCCTGAGTTGCTGTTCGGACTCGCCGTAGTACTTCGAGATGATCTCCGGCCCAGCGATAGAGAAGAAACTGGCGGAGGTCTCGTTGGCGACCGCCTTCGCGAGCAGGGTCTTCCCCGTACCTGGTGGTCCGTGGAGGAGGACACCCTGTGGCGGCTCGATCCCCAACTTCTTGAAGATCTGGGGATGTTTCATCGGCAGCTCGACCATCTCCCGCACGCGTTGGATTTCGCTCTGGAGACCGCCGATATCCTCGTATGTGATCCCGCCTCCGGTCTTCTCGAAGCCACTGATCGGCTCCTCGCGGAGTTCGACGTCAGTGTCCTCGGTGATGAGGACGACGCCTTCGGGCTCGGTCTCGACGGCGATCAGCGGGATGGCCTGCCCCGGCGAGCGCATGAACGGGTGGTTCGTCGAACTCATAACGGGGACGATGTCGCGCTCGACGACCGGCCGTTTGAGGATCTGGCGTTTGACCATCCCCGCCGCGTCGGAGCCGAACTGGACCGACGCCTCTTCCGGCGGTGCGAGGACGAGTTCGTCCGCCTTCGTCGCTTCCGCCTTGCGGATCGTCACTCGCTCACCGATCCCTACGTCGGCGTTCTGTCGGGTGAATCCGTCGATGCGGACGGTGTCGGTGTTCCAGTCCTGCCGGTCCGCCCGCCACACCTTCGCAGCGGTCGTATCTGCACCTTCGATCTCGATGATGTCGCCCGGACTCAGCTTGAGATGTAACAGCGTGTCCGGATCGAGTCGGGCGATACCACGACCCGAGTCGTTCGGGTATGCCTTCGCGACTTCCAGTTGAACTTCGTTCATATTTCGGGATGGACGGCGATGTCACGTACTCCGATACGTGATCGGATAGGTTTTTTGCTAGCCCCACATGTGCTAGATGCTATCACCCCTACGTTCCACTGCGTGATACATAGGCGTGTCGGCATCGGTGGGTTTTGAGGGCAGTCGAAGATGGAGAGCGGCTCCGTTTCTGGACCGTCATCGGCATCGAGCGGATGGCTTTTTCACAGTCGGCGTCCCCCACGTAGCTATGAGAGTCCTCGCGTTCGACGGCCGGCTGGGAGCAAGCGGCGACATGATCCTCGCCGCGTTGCTCGACGCCGGTGCCGATCCCGACTCGCTTTCACCCGTCACGGACGCACTCGGGGTCGAGTTCCGGATCGACGAGACGGTCAAATGCGGAATATCCTCGACGGCAGTCGACGTCGTATACACTGACGCCGACGAGCCGGGACACGAGCACGACGAGGGTGACGATCACCAGTCCCACGAGCAAGAACAACACAGTCACGGACATCACCACGGAGAGCACGAACACGACGGCGAGGGCCACACTCACGAGCACGACCACGGCGAGCACGACGGCGAGAGCCATACGCACGAGCACCACCATGGCGAGGGCGGCCATACGCACGAGCACAAACACGACGACGCCGACGAACACGTCCGCGCCGAGGGCCACGGACCTCACCGCAGCTACCGCGAGGTCTGCGATATCGTCGAGGAGATGGGGCTTCCGCCGGCAGTCGAGCGCGACGCGCTCGCGATCTTTGAACGGCTCGGCGAGGCCGAGGCGAGCGTCCACGGCGAAAAGCTCGCGGACATCCACTTTCACGAGGTCGGCGCCGACGACGCGATCGCGGATATCGTCGGTGCAACACTCCTGCTCCACGATCTCGGTCCCGACCGAGTCGTCACTACTCCGCTCGCCACCGGCGGCGGTTCGGTCTCGATGAGCCACGGCGAGTACCCCGTCCCGACCCCTGCGGTGGTCGAACTCGCGGCCGAGGCCGACTGGTCGCTTCGCGGCGGTCCCGTCGAAACGGAACTGCTCACGCCCACCGGCGCGGCGATCCTCGCTCACGTCGCCGACGGCGTCGACTCGCTGCCGTCGCTCTCGCTCGATCGCTCGGGGTACGGAGCCGGCGGCTACGACCTCGACCCCCACCCGAACGTCCTTCGAGTGCTCGTCGGCGATGGCGGCGAGCGAGGTGGCCTCGTCGAGGACGAAATCGCCGTCCTCGAGACGAACGTCGACGACGTGACGCCCGAAGTCCTCGGCGGACTGCAGGAGACCCTCGTCGAAGCGGGCGCACGCGACGTGTCGATCCTTCCAGCCACGATGAAAAAGTCTAGGCCGGGCCACCTCGTGAAGGTCATTTGCAAGCCCGCGGATAGGACGCGAGTCGCACGGACGCTCGCCGAGGAAACCGGGACGCTCGGCGTTCGAGACGCGGGCGCAACCCACCGCTGGATCGCCGACCGCGAGTTCGAAACCGTCGAGGTGGAACTCGACGGGAACGTGTACGAGGTTGCCGTGAAACTCGCGAGCGACGCCGACGGAACCGTCTACGACGCAAGCGCGGAGTACGAGGACGCCCGTGCGGTTGCGGCGGAAACCGGCGTTCCCGTGCGGACGGTTATCCGACGAGCGGAGGCGGCGCTCGAAACCGGAACCGACGACGCGACCGGGAGCCAGTGACCTGGCAGTTTCGTCCCTGTTAGCGGTCCACAGAACAGTATTCGGCGAGTACCCGAACGGATTCGGGATGGTCTACTGGGCTATACAGTTCCACTAGTCGATCACAATGAATCCCTTCTCGCACAGCCGATCCAAATCTGACGGCGGCTTCGACGACTGGGACGAGTTCGTTTCCGAGAACGTCCCCGAACCCGGCCCGTTTCTCGAGGGGCACGACGTGCTCGTCGACGAGGAGCACGTCGCGTTCCACAGGCAGACCCGAGACATCTTTGAGGAGCGCGGCGTCTACGACGCGACCTTCGGCTACAACCTCGCGCGACTCAACCTCGATCAGCGCCATCCGGATGCGGGGTATCGGTACGCCGTCAGCGCCGGCGAGCTGGCCGTGCTGCGCGCTGAGTTCACGCCGACGACCGAGTTCTGCCCGCAGGCCGACGCCCTCATCAAGGGCTCGTTCCGGGCGTGGAACGGGCTCGCTGATCGCCACGAGTTCGAGCGGGTGCTGGTTCGGGTTCATCCCACGCACCACCAGGCGGAGACGCTGAACGACTCGCTCGAACGACTCGAAGCGGAGGTACGCGAGACGGGAACGGTGCCGGGTCGCGACGAGGAAGCTGTCGGCTTCGCGTCCGAGCGCGGAACCAGTACCGACCTCGGGCCGGCTGCCGATTCCGACGAGGTCGCCGACGACGCACCGTTTTAACGGAGCGGCCAGTTTCCAGAAAATTGACGGTCCGAGCGATAATTCGTAGCGACAGTGTGATAGAGACGATCGCAGTGACTCTTTATACAATTATGGCTCTTCTCATCATCGGCGTACCGACGTGGTACATCTGGAAGTGGAACATCCAACAATATCGGGAAAATAAGGGTGAGTGACGACTTCAGACGATTATCCGCTCGAGCACCCGTGAGGAAGCTGGTTTCATGGGGTGGCTAATCGTCTGCGACGATTTCTCGTATGACCTTACAGTTATTGTCAACGAGTCTGGAATCTCGTCCATCGATTCGAAGACGGTGTCGACGAGGAACGCCGGTTCCGCAAAGTGCGGCCCACGCTGGACGCAGAACGGTTCGCGCTTCCAGCGAACGTACTCCGCTTCGGTCAGCACGGGAAGATGGTGGTGGCGCAACTCGAGAGCCAACGTCTCGGGGTCCATCGATTGGTTGGGGGATACTGCGGCTTCGGGTAACGAGAGCCACTGCTCTCGTGGCACTTCTAGCAACGAGATGATTATCTCCCGTCGTGGTTCAGCGGAAAGGACGTCATTTGACATCCTCCCGCGCTTGAAGACGTCCCCAGAAATCTTCGATTTCTGGTGTGCGAACGAGACCTCTGGTCTCGTCAACGCGGGAATCTCACGGTACCACACCGCTGGATTGGGATATTAGGGTTTGCAGTCTACCACTTGTTCCCTCGGTGAGAATCCGTGGGACAAGTCATGAAGGTAGACTCCGGGCTGTGCCAACCAGCCGGTACTCCTATCCTCGCCCAAACTGGCCGAAGACTCGGAGTTACTTTGGTTCAGGTCGAGGCGGATGTTCTCCGCCCCGTTCACATCTGCGTTGAACGCCGCATTGCACTCCTTACAGACGTACAATCCACGTTCAACACGCTGACTATCGTCTTCCGTACCACACACAACACGTCTTGCTCGTGTCGCGCTCTGGAACTTCTACGACTTCGATCCCCTCGACTTTCGGCTTGTATTCGAGAATCGAGGTGAAGCGGTCGAAAGCCCACCCGTGAAGGTCAAGATTGCCGTGCTTGCCCCAGTTTTTCGACTCACCACCTTCGTCTTCACGGACTCCCTCCAAGTCCCCGACGTTGATGCGGCCAACATCTTTCTCGACACACCGCTGAACGATGTGTTTGGCGAGACTGTGGAAGAAGTGAGTCCGGCGCTCCGACCACTTGTGATGAAGCCGCGTGGCTTCGTCGCCACCAGAATCGTCGCACTTGGCGATCTCCTTCGGGAAGTAGTACCCATCTTGCTTCAAGCGGTTTCCGGGGTACAGGTCGGCTTCCTCGGTGCTGTACGCGACCGCCACGAAGTTGCTGATGCCGAGGTCGATACCCGCTGTCTCGGTGCCAGGTGCGTTGGCTGTCTCGATTTCGTCTTTGCACACGAGGTGCAGTTCCCATCGCTTCTTCGCTTTGTCGTAGACAGCACGAACCTGTTGTAGGTTCTCGACGGTGACGCCGGGGCGAGTTTCGTATTCGATAAGGATGTACTCCCATGCTTTCGGGTGTTCCTTGTGATTCGCGCCCTTTGACAGACGAATACGGTTGTTCTTCGTGTCGTGTTTGATGCCGTTCTGCTTCCACGTCACCGTCGAATGCGGGTGTTCTTCGTGGACGCGGTTGCCGTCGTTGTCATAGTAGTTTTTCTTGCGGTAGCCGGGGGGATTCGCTCGACTGTCGGACTTCCTCTTTTTGTACCACGAGTTGAAGGCTTCAGCGAGTTCCTCCAGAACGCGCTGTGCTCAAAAATCGAAGATTTTTGGCATCACGAAAGACTCCGTCTTTCGAACGAACTGGACTGGCTGTGCAGTCCCTTATATTTGGTGTGACCTTTCAACTCATCTTTGAGGTCGCCGTGGTCGGGAATCTCGCCCGTTTCTTCCCAGACTTGGCGGGAGTGGTAGTTGGCGACGTTCCAGAGCTTGCTGGTCGAGCATCTCAGCCACTTGGGAGTGATTGAGGATTTTCGCTCGATAGGTGCGGTGGACTTCCAACATTCTGAACGTCTGTATAAGTGTTTATATTCGCTTTCCCTGTAAAATCTCGGTTTAAGAACAGTGGAATATCCGGCCCTGCCATCGACGGTGGACTGTGGGGAAGTTGTCGGATTCATCCTGACCCTAAAGGATCAGGTATTCTCCTTGATTCTGTATAACTGGTTCCACCGCTCGGCCCACTCCCAGTCACCGGCTGGTTCTACAGACATAGTTTCCTTCTCACTCTGTCAACCCATTATTGTTTGCGGACAGGATGTGAATCAGCTCAGAGGTGTATTTCTTTCATTCTCGCCTCAAAACCGGCAGTGAGGCTGTACACGTCACACTGCTGGTTCCGTGATTTCGAAGCGTCTCCGTTCGGAGAATCACGGCTCAGGAACATGCTCGTCTCACGTCCGTCCGGTTAGCTCGGTCGTACCATCTCGTCGTTCGAGCCGATTGCACCACCGAGAACGCCCAGAACGCCGTTCGGATCGTGGCGGTGGATCGTCAGAAACACGTTGAAAACGAACGCGCAGAATCCTGTTGACGCGATCGCGCTCGCGCCGATCCAGACGAGGGGCGAGAGGTCGAACAGCGACACGGCGGCGAGCCCGACGAACCCGATGAGGGTCAGCGCAAAGTCGATTCGCTCTATCCGATCATCGTAGAGGTCGTCGATCATCGGCACCTGCTCGAAACCCAGCCGGTCGCTGTAGGTCTCGAGCCAGATAATGAAGGGGACGATGTGGTAGAGCGAGCCGACGACGACGAAGCCGAAGACGCCGACGACGAGGACGACCGTCGCGTCGGGGTGGCCGAACAGCGCGTCGTAGCCGACCGGATCGAGCCACCACGCTGGGGCGGTGAGCGAAAGCCAGACGGACAGCGACGCGACGATGATCCAGTACCGATCGGTCATCGGCGAGCGCTCAGCCGTCGCGTTCCAGAGCAATCTGCTGAGGACAAGGACGAACGCGGCTACGCCGAGGAGGACACCAATCGCACCGATCCGCGCGAGCGGCTCCGCTCCGAGGCCGCGACCCGCGACGAACGCGGCGAGCCCGATTGGAAAACAGATCTGCTCGATCTGGAGCAGTCGGCCATCGAGCCCGCCGAGTTCGGACTGGGCGAACATCGGCACGAGCTGGCGAAGCGCGCCGAGTATCGTCGCGAGGACCGCACCGAACAGGGCGAGCGTCGCGTGAACGAGCAAGACGTCCCCCCTCGAAACCGGTATCGCGTCGAACACCGGCCTCGTGAAGCCGACGGCGAGCAGGTAGCCCAGCGGCGCGAGAAGGGCGAAACAGACGAGTGCGAGCGCGAAGTGTCGCTCCGTGAAATCGAGCGGGCGTGCCGCCGCGAGCGTTCGGCCGACGTTGTAGACGAACAGCCAGAGACCGAGCAGGATCGGCGCGGCGGCGAGGGGAAGCCAGGCGAGCTCGCCGGCGAGCAAGACGGCGACGAAGCCGAGCAGGCCGGTGACGACGAGCCACAGTTGGGCGATCGCGAGTCGCCGCGAGTGGATCGTGACGCCCGACCAGACGGGGACGAACTGCGTCATCGCGCCCATGATCGTGACGCCGACCCAGCCGAGCAAGACGACGTGGATGTGAGCGACGCCGGACAGTCCGGGCACCGTCGCGACAGCGATGACCGTGGTTCCGACGGCTCCCGCGACGAGAAACGCGAACGCGACGACGAAGTGGCCGAGCGGGATGGCCATCGGCGGTTGCTGATCCGTTCGGAGACCGCCCGGTATTCCGTTCATACGGCGACGTACGGCCGCCGCTTCCGTCCGATTGTGTCCGAATATGTTCGGAAGCGCGCTTTCACCGATCGACGGCCTACGACCGATCATGTCCACGGACGCCGCCCGACCCGATCGCAGCCGTAACCAGTACGGAGAGACGACCGTCACCGTCCGGTGTACCGGCCACGTTCGCGAGGCCGTCGGGGACCACGAACTCGAATTCACGTTCGAGGGGACAGCGCTGCGAGCGTTCCTCGCGGCCTTCTTCGACGCGTACGACGTGTCCGATCTCCTCATCGCCGAGACGGAAGCCGAGGCAACGGCCCGTGGGTGGGCCGACCCGCCCGAAGACCTCCCCGGTACGTGGCGAAAGAATCCCGAAGGCGACCAAACCCGAACCTACGCTCGCGTCTGTGTCAACGGCCGGTTCAACGAACACGCTGCGGGTTTCGAGACCGAACTCGAGGACGGTGACCGCGTCGCGCTCATCTACCCGTTCATATTCTGCTGTTAGTGATGGAGCGAGACGTGATGTTGGCGGCGTGTGCCGTCTCAGTGAAACCGTTTTTGGCTCGTGATGCCCCACGGATCGAGCAGGTAGACGACGGCGAGAAACAGCGCGAGGGCGATGACGGACAGCCGCGCGACGTCACCTACTGACGGCGGGATTTCGAAGCCAAGCGTCGTCGCCATCACCGCTGCGACTGCGATCCAGAGGCCGCTGACGATTATCCGTTGGCGGCGTTTCATACGCGGCTATTCGACCGGACAGGTATGAACTATTCGAGACGATCCGATCGGCGTGACTGCCGGCGGCTCGCGCCAGGTATACGGTTTACCGTCCGTCATCTCCGGCGAAACCGACGCCATAGTCGCGGTTGTGCCAATAAATCGGTACAGCAACCCGTCTTAGAGGTCCGGTCCGCCGACCGTTTTCTCGTCAAGCACGTTCTTGCGGTTGTCGACCAATCCGACGTCGTCGTACGTGATTGGCCCTTCGACCTGCTCGGCGGTCGGCCCCGGTTCGTTTCCGAGGTAGGTGACGTTCGGGTTGGTGTTGTACTCTTCTAAGAGCTTGAACTGCGAGGCCTCGTCCCCGTACTCGGCTTCGATGAGTACCATCGCTTCCTCCTCGTCCATCTCGCCGTTCTCGGCCTCTTCGTCCCCCGAGAGGACTGCGATCGCCTCCTGTAGCTCTTCGTCGTCCGGATCGTGCTCTCGGGCACGTGTGAGTGGAACGTTGTCGAGGTACTGACGTGGATCGCTCTCGGGATCGTTCATGTCGCCGAACTGGATCGCACCGGGCGGGCAGGCCTCCTCGCAGGCCGTCGTGCCGACCATCTCCTCGCCCATCTGCCCATCCTGGCGGGCCGGGTCGAAAATACACTTTTCCATGACGCCGCGCGGACCGGAGCCGCTCACCCACCGATCGCGCTGGTCGAACTGCATCTCCTCGTCCATCTCCTGGGCCTCCTCTGTCGGGTCGTCCCACTGGAAGTAGTTGACGCCGTAGGGACAGGCGACCTGACAGTACCGACAGCCGATACAGACGTCGTAATCGGTAAGGACGAGTCCGCCTTCCTCCCTCGTGTGTCTGGCTGTCGTCGGACAGACCTTCTCACAGGGCGCATCGGTGCAGTGCTGGCACGGCCGAATCAGATAGTTGAAATCCCGAACGCCGTCGGCCTCTTCGGGCGTGGGCGACTCGACGGTTCCGTCCTGAAACGCGAGGACGTACATCCAGTTCGCCCCCTCGTTCCAGTTGTGCTCTGCGTTGCAGGCGACGACACAGGAGAGACAGCCGTCACAGACCTCGAGGTCGAGCGCCATCCCCCACTGGACGCCGTCATCGTCGTCCTCCTCGTCCTGGGCGGCCGCAACGTTCGGTTCCTCCTGGCTCTCGCTCGTCCCCCAGGCACCGAGCCCGAGGAATCCGGCCCCCGCACCCATCTTTTTCATCATGTCACGTCGCGACTCGTCGTCCATCCCGAACCGAGACAGCGTCTCGCCGAGTCGGCCCTCCTCTCGGGCCGCTTCGATCTCGTCGGCCATCGGCCGATCGTCCTCGCCGAACTCCTCGACGACGTCCTCGTGATACCGATCGTAGAACTCCGCCTCCGAGAGTTCGCCCTTGGTCAGTCGCATGGCGTCCCGCGCCATCTCCATCCCGAGGTCGGCGTCGTGGTCGCCTTCCTCAAGTAGTTCCCGATAGTTCTCTTCCGCCTCCTCGCCAAGCGGGTGGAACGGTTCCTCGTCCGTCTTTGACTCGTCGTTCGAACTCATCGGACACGCTCACCTCGCCGGCCCCGTTTCGTGACACCGTAATCCATAGTCAGTCTCTACCACAGACGGTCCAGCGACACGTGAATAAAAAACGCCCCTGCGAATGATGGGGAAGGGAACACGAGCAACACAGTACTGACCGCCCGCCCTCGACCCTACCTGTTACATCGGTGGTGGGACGATTTCAAACGTAGCGAGGACGATCCAACTCCCCCAAAACACCGCCCACAGGACGACACCGATTGCGATCCACCGAGGGACGGTCCCCGAAAGGTCGGGAGTCTCGGATGGGTAGTACGGCGAGAGCGGGTTGTTCGGCTTCCTATCACTCATTGCTGAAATTAGTGTCCAAACGGGATTAAAACCCACCCATCACAATTGGAATAAGAAACAACTCAAAAAACATTACCATCGAGCCATTTCGGACGGGTCTAGCGAACCAAAGAGCAGCATACGGTAACGACAAAACAATTGACATTCACTTCCGCCTGAAGGACGTGGTATTGCGCCTGTTCAGCGTATAACTGAATCGGCGAAGATTATCGGGCAAACGAATCCGGATAGGCCGATTATACAGGAGAAAACTCACGGATAAAACAAGTGTCACTTGCTACCAATTCTCTCGCTGCTCTACTTTGTTCAGGTCACTATAGTAACAACTGCAACTAGTTACACACTGATCGGCGACCTGCTCACGGGCACGGACGCCCGTCTGCTCACGGCGCACGCGCCGTTCGCATGGTATGCGAGACCGCCGGTCTCGCACTATTCGCTTCGCCGCGACTCTCACGTGAGAGCTGCGCACCCTCTGGCGATCAGGTGTGCAGTGGCGACTATAACTCACGTTACACTGTTTCGTGTACTTGCCGGTTTTCGCTACGTTGCACCCAGCCAATCCGGAATGGGCTTTGTACGAGTATTTTTAAGCGTGCATGTAGTACTGTGTACTACGATGGCGACGAAAACGATTTCACTCGACGAGGAAGCCTACGAGCGGTTGCGGGCCCGAAAGAAAGAGGGGGAAAGCTTCAGTGAAACCGTCAAGCGCCTTGCTGGAGAACGGTCGTGGAGCGAGGTTACAGGAATTCTCTCCGAGGACGAGGCGGCAGACCTCGAGACTGCTGTCGAGGAGGGACGAGCGAAATCTAGCAAACGGAGTGACCGTCTTACGGCGGAGTTAGACGAGGCCGTAATCGACGAGACGTCTGAATGATTCAAGACACATCGTTCATTATCGACCTATTACGTGGTGACGAAAGCGCAAAACGACTTCTCGATATTGTCGAAAAAGAAGCACGACCACAAAAAGTGTCCTCCGTGACGGTTTTGGAACTCTACGAGGGCGTTGCTCGGTCTCAAACGCCGGAGACGAAGCGAGAGCGAATTCTCGAGATACTGGAAACGAAACACGTCGTGAGTGCCGACCACACCGTGATGCGAAAAGCCGGAAAACTCTCCGGTGAGCTACTCAATGACGGCGAACGGATTGAGCGAGAAGACTGTGTTATCGCTGCGACGGCGCTTCTCAACGACGTACCGGTTATCACGAGAAACACCAAGCACTTTGGGCGTATCGACAGCCTCGAAGTACGGTCTTACTGACTACCTATTTTCACGCTGCTCAACCTTGTTCAACTCGATCAATAGTCGAAAAATCGCCTTCACGAGGTTGGCATCGACGTCGAACTGCTCGGCGTTATCCCCGGCTCGGTCCATCACCGCCTGTTCCTGTTTTTCGTCCGTCGTCGGCAGCCCTTGCTCGTCTTTGACCTGCGCGATCGTATCCGCCACGTAGGTCCGTTGGGCGATCAGTTCGACGATTTCGCGGTCGATCGACTGAATCTCCTCGCGGAGTTCGTCGAGGCTCATCTCGTCCGGCGTGCGATTCTCCGTCTCGTCGTCGGTGCCAGTGTCTCCAGTCATGTCGTTCGTGTGCCGTCGGTTTGCGTTCGCAGTAGTCGTGTCGTTCCGTCCCGTTCGTTCCACCGCTCCTGAACGTTCTCGAGCGTCGATCGGTCTCCGACCGCTACGTAGCTCGGTCCCGTTCCGGAGAGCGAGACGCCGGCGACATCGGGAAGGGCGTCGATCATCGGCCCGGTCGAAAACCCGAGCGCGCCACAGAACGAAAAGCCGTTGACCGTCATCGCCTCGCCGTAGCGCCCATCGAGCGCGAGCTCTTCGACCAGTCGAGCCATCGGCGCGATCCGCTCGCACGCCGAGACGTCGGCGTCGGCGCTGAAGGACTGTTCGGGCGGGGTGTAAACCAGCGCGTGCCAGTCGACTTCCTCGCGAGCGAGGAGGTCGTCGGCGGTGTTGTCGGTCACCGTTACGCCGCCGAGCATGCTCGCACTGGCGTCGTCGAACGCGCCGGTGACCGTCACGCCGGCGTCGCGGGCGGCCCGAACGCCGAGGCGGCAGGCGTCGATCCGCTCGACCGTGTCGGCGAGTTCGAACGCGTCGAGTGTCGCGAGCACCGTCGCGTTGGCCGCGGCGCTCGAACTCTTGAGGCCGGAGGCCATCGGCACCTCGCTCTCGGTTCGCACGCGAGCCCCGACCTCGTCGGGGCTCAGTCCGGCTCGCTCGGCGTGCTCGTCGATCGTGAATTCGACACAGCGCTCGACGAGCGTCGTGTCCGCGTCGGGCTGTCCGTCGACCTCGCCGACGATCGTTCCGTCATCGGTGAGTTCGACGGTCGCTGTCGTCTCGAGATCGATCGCGAACGCGGAGCCGACCCCGGTCGCGAGCGCGTTCAGAACCGTCCCGGCTGCGGGGGCGACGGCGCGGCCATCCATACGAGAACACACTCAGAGGGCGTATTTACGGCTGACGGTCTCGACGGAACGCACCGTTTTTCCCCGGTCCGGCCGAACGAGCGGACATGAGCATGCGCAGCAACGTCGCACCCAGCACGATCGAGGTCGACTTCGTCGAGGGGGGCGTCGTCGTCCGCTACCTTGACGGCCGAGAAGTCTTCTATCACGGGCCGCCGAAGCCGGTCGAGGGGTCGATCACGACGCCGCCGGGGAAGGACGTCCACGTTCTCGTCACCGACACCGACGGCGTCGAGGGCGTCATGACCTACGTCAACGACCGCGATACGCACGACGGCATCCTCGAGACCACCGGCGTCGGACGAGTGATGCTCGAGGACGACGACGAGGAAGTCCTGTTCCCCGGTGTCACCGTCTCGACGGAAGCGTACTCGATCCGCGTCGACACCGATCACGACGCTGTCGACGGCCGGGTGTTCGTCTTCGCCGAGGACGAGATGAGCGAGCACGCCTACGAACTCGTCGCGCGCGAGGACGACTGATGCCGCTGCAACGCCCCTGGCGCGACCTCGATCGGGAGGCCGTCGCGAGCGCACCCGATCGACCCGGCGTCTACGAACTCGGCGATGCGTCTGGTACAATCCACTCGGTCGGACACGGCGTGTTGCGCGACGAACTGAAGACGGCGCTGGCCTACGGCGACGCCGACCGCGTCCGCTGGACGGAAGCACACACGCTCGACCAGGCTCGAACGCTCGCGGCCGAACATCGGGAGCGCCTCGAGTGACCGGTCACTGGATGTACGACGGATCGGTGGCATCACATCGCTTCTCGTGTTCGGTTGCGTCCGACTTCTCGTCGAAGAGCAACCCGCACCGTTCACACTCGTACCAGGTGGCGTCGTCCCGTTCGGTTTGAACCACCATCGATACCACGTGCGGGACCTGCACCCAAATGCGTTTCTCCGTTTTTTCGTGGATATCTAACCGGACTGTCCCCGGAACGAACCGCAAAGCAGGAAACCCCCCGGACCGATTTCGAACTATGGGAAACTATCTCGTCGCGATGGAAGCAGCGTGGCTCGTTCGTGACGTCGACGCGATCGATGACGCCATCGGCGTCGCGGTCAGCGAAGCGGGGAAGCGACTCAACAGCGAAAACATGGACTACGTCGAGGTCGAGGTGGGTGCGACGGGATGTCCGGCCTGTAGCGAACCGTTCGACTCTGCGTTCATCGCGGCCGACACCGCGCTCGTCGGACTGGGACTCGAAATGGAGGTCTTCAACGCAGACAGCGAGGAACACGCCTCCCGGATCGCAAAGAGCGAGGTTGGCGGTGCGCTACGAGACGTGCCGCTTTCGGTCGTCGAAATCGTCGAGACGCCCGAAGACGAGTAGTCGGCCGACCGACGGAACGTCCGCCACTCACCCAAAGTACTTTTGATAACCCCTGGTTATGGTAGCGTATGGAACTGCCGACCCCTGCGGACCTGCGCCAGCGCCGCACCGAGTTGGGGCTGACCCAGAGCGAACTCGCCGACACGGCCGACGTCTCACAACCGTTGATCGCCCGCATCGAGGGCGGCGACGTCGACCCACGGCTCTCGACACTCAGACGAATCGTCAACGCGCTCGAGAAGGCCGAAAGCGACGTCGTTCGCGCTGCGGACCTGATGAACGAGGACGTCGTCAGCGTCAGCCCCGACGACGCCGTCAGCGAGGCCGCTCGGAAGATGGAGGCGGAAGCCTACTCACAGCTCGCCATTATCCAGGATGGCATTCCGGTCGGCTCGATCAGCCAGGGCGACCTCGTCCATCTGGACTCCAAAGCGCGTGACGAACCCGTCGAGGAGCATATGGCCGAGAGCTTCCCGACAGTCTCGAAGGACGCGACGCTGGACGAGATCAGCAATCTCCTCGAACACTACAAGGCCGTGATGATCACCGAGGCGGGCGAGACGGTCGGGATCATCACCGAAGCCGACATCGCTAGTCGCCTGTCCTGAAACGCGACGTATCGCCCACAAAAAACCGAATCGCTGTCAGACCGCGAGATACTCCGTGACGACCTCGCGAGACTGCACTTGCTCCGCATCGAGCTCGTCGACGATCGTCCCCTTGTCGATCGCGTAACACCGTTCGGCGAGGTTCTGGACCACGTGAAGATTCTGCTCGACGAAGAGGATGGTCGTCCCCAGATCCTCGTTGACGCGCTGGAGGTCGCGCGTGATGTCCTGCACGATCGACGGCTGGACCCCCTCGGAGGGCTCGTCGAGCAGGAGAAGGTCCGGGTTCCCGATCAGAGCACGACCGATCGCGAGCATCTGTTGTTGGCCACCGGAAAGCGTTCCAGCCGCCTGCGAGCTGCGCTCCTCGAGAATGGGGAAGTAGTCGTAAACGTCCTCGTAGAGGAACGCCTCGTCGCCCTCGTTGATCGACTCACCCATCCGGAGGTTCTCTCGAACCGTGAGTTCGGGGAAGACGTCACGACCCTGCGGAATGTACCCCATCCCGCGCCGAGCGCGCTCGTCCGCGCTCACTAGCGTGGCGTCGCTCGAGCCGGCTCCGATGGCCGTCGCGAGTCGCGCAGCCAGTCCGCTGGATGGCCCCCCATCGCCGGCCGAACGCGTTGCGTCGGCGACGACCGTGCCGTCGAAGACGATCCGTCCGTCGCTCGCGTCGAGCAACCCCATAACCGCTTTTACGAGGGTCGTCTTTCCGACGCCGTTTTTCCCCATTATCCCGACGATTTCGTCGTCGTCGACGGTGATATTTACGTCCCTAAGTATCGGCGTTTTCCCGTAGGAAACGCCGAGATTTTCGATTTCGAGCATCATTCTTCTTCACCCAGATAGATTCGTTTGACCTCGGGGTCCGCTCGAACGTCCTCGATCGAACCCTCCGTAAAGATCGCTCCCTGGTGCAACACGGTAACGCGGTCAGCGATCGTTTCGACGAAGTCGATGTCGTGTTCGATGACGATGAACGCGACGCCGTCTTCCTCGTTGATCGTCGTCAGCAGGTCGGCGATTTCGGCCGTCTCTTCGACGGATAGCCCGGCGACGGGCTCGTCGAGCAACATCAGCTTCGGCTCGAGCGTCATCGCCATCGCGATTTCGAGACGCTGTTGCTGGCCGTGTGAGAGGTTCGCCGCCGTCTCGTCTTCCGTTCCCGAGAGGTGGAACCGCTCGAGGGTTTCGCGCGTCCGCCGATCGAATTCCCCGGGATCTGCAACCGTCTGTAGCGGAACCCGGAGGTTTTCGCGGACGCTCAGGTCCGGATAAATGCTCGGAACCTGGAACTTGATACTGATCCCGCGCGTGACTCGTTCGTGCGACGGGAGCCCGGTGATCTCCGCGCCGTCGTAATAGATCGAGCCGCCGGTCGGCTCGAGGCGGCCGGTGAGCAGTTTGAGGAACGTGCTCTTGCCGGCCCCGTTCGGACCGATCAAACAGCGCAGTTCCCCCTCATCGATGCCGAAGTCGACGTCATCGGTCGCGGTTAGCCCGCCGAACTGCTTGCGGAGATCGCGAGTCTGGAGAATCGTCTCGCTATCGACGCCGGTCTCGTCGACTGCTGAGGTCGTCTTGACCGTCGGATCGCTCGTTCCCATCAGTCGGTCACCTCCTCGGGGTTCGCCGGCGTTCCCGATTGATCGTCGCGTCGTCGTTCCGAGACGAGCGCGATCAGGTCGCGAACACCCGGTGCGACCCCGTTCGGAATGACGAGCATGACGACGATCAGTAGCGTTCCAACGATGACGAACGCCCACTCGCCGGTGAGTTGGAGTTCGAGCCACTGGATCGCGATCGCGGCGGCGATCGTGCCGACGAGCGACTTTCGGCCGCCGATGCTGGCCCAGATGACCGGCATCGCGGCGGCGGTGATCGCGAACTCGTTGGGATCGATGTAGTTCCCCCAGGTAACGAAGAGGACGCCGCTCAACCCGGCGAGCGCACCGCCGATGGTGAACGTGGCAAACTTGATGAACGTCGTGTTGTAGCCGAACATCTCGGTTCGCGCCTCGTCCTCACGGGTCGCGACCATCGCGTATCCGAACTGGCTGTTGACGAGCGCGCGCAGGCCGAGATACGTCGCGACCAGGACGATCAGCGCGACGTAGTAGTGCATCGCGCCGGAGAACTCGATCCCGGCGTCGCCGACGCCGAGGGCGAGGTCCGGAACGCCGACCATGCCGTTGAACCCGCCGAGGGCGGCCCCGCCGATCGCCCACTCGCTGCCGGCTGTCTGGCCCATGAACGTGTGCAAGACCAGCGCGACGACGAGCGTGATGATCGTCACGTAGACGTCACGGATCCCCCCGTAGAACATGAAGTACCCGAGGAGCGCGGCGAACAGCGTCGCGACGCCGATCCCGGCAACGATTCCGAGCGTGACGCCCGTGTACGACGACAGGTTGATCGCGACGATACCGAACGTGTAGCCGGCGACGCCGAAGAACGCGACCTGTCCGAAGCTGAGGATGCCACAGAACCCCCAGACGAAACACAGGCTCACGCCCAACAGCGCGTAGACGAGGAACACGGACCGCGACTCCGCGGCGTAGGTGCCAAACAGGACCGGGTAGCTCGCCAACAGGAGCACGGCGACGATGAAACTCCCCCAGAACCCGTTCGAGTTACCGAGCGTGTTCGGCCCTTCGAACGGCGCTCGAAGGCGCTGTCCGATCGAGGTGCTTGAGCCGCTCATTCGGCCTCCCTCCGTTTTTGACGGACGTCAGCCAGGAGGCCGGTGATCCCGTCGGGCATCAGCCGAATGGCGAATATCGCCGTCACGAGCAGGAACACCGTTCCCATGAACTGCCCCCATCGGTTGGCGAAAAACGCGTCGACGACGCCGAGTAACGCGCCGGCCAACGGCGTCCCGAGCAGCACGGACGGACCGCCGACGACGACGGCAACGAACGCCTCGACGAGGAACGTCGATCCGAGGTCCGGCGACATCGTGATGGTCGGCGCGTAGAGCGCACCGGTTAGGCCGGCCAGCGCGGAGCCGATCGCGAACGTGGCCAGGTACATTCGGTCGGTGTCGACGCCCATGCTCCGGGCAGTCTCTTCGTCCTGTATCGTCGCGCGCGCTTTGACGCCGAACATCGTCCGCGTGAACACGACGTACAGGACGGCGAGCGTGACGACCGCGACGACCGCGAGCACGACCCCGCGGTACGTCCCGTAGGAGTACCCGCCGTAGCTGATGCCGCCGAAGGGCGTCCCGATCTGGTTCAGCGAGTTCCCCCACCGAATGCGGACGAGTTGGATCACGACCAGACTGATCCCGAACGTGACGACCATCGAGTCGAGCAATCGGCCGTAGAGGCGGCGAATGATCGTCATCTCGAGAACGACGCCGAAGATAGTCGTGGCGATGACGCCGGCGACCATCGCAATCGGGAGCGGTAACCCGGCGTGAAACGACAGCGTCGTGGCGTATGCGCCGACGAGGATGAACTCGCCGTGTGCGAGGTTGATGATCCCCATCATCCCGAAGATGATCGCCAGTCCCATAGTCGCGAGCACGATGAACGCGAAGCTATCGAGGAACTGAAACGTGAAGTTCAGCAGTTCGTAGATGCCGACCATGTTAGATCTCGTCGTAGAATTCTTCTGGCGTGTACTGGGTTTGTTCGGGCTCGCTGGTCAGATCGCAGCCCACCTCGTGGAGGAAGCTCGGTTCGATGTACTGTTCCTCGTCGAACGTGACCTCGTGGTTCTCGTCAGCGTGACCGATCCGCATGTGGTGGGTCATGTGGTGGGTTGCCGGATCGAGTTCGATCGTTCCTTCCGGTGCATCGACCTCGATGCCGCTCTCTAACTCCGCGATGACCTCTTCCTGATCGAACGTACCTGCGGCCTCGACTGCCTCGGCCCACATGTGGATCGAGAAGTAGTTGTTCTGTGCTTCCTGGTTGAGGTAGTCGGCATCCGGGAACTCCTCGTAGAAGGCGTCGACGAACTCTTGGCTTTCGTCCGTTTCGAGTTCCTCCATGTAGTTGACGCCGACGTACATGTCCTCGAGCGCCGGCGGATCCAGGCGCAGGTGTTCGTACCCCTGGGCCATCGTCGTCGAGGACGCCATCGGCACGTCGAGTCCGGCGTCGGCGCGCTGCTCGTAGAAGTTGGCGTGGGCGTCGCCGACCAGCATCGAGGCCACGAAGTCGGGATCCTCGCCCTGAATGTTGTTGATCGTCGAGCCGAAGTCGGTCTCTCCGAGCGGGATGTACTCCTCGCCGAGAATCTCAGCGTCGTGCTCCTCGGCCAGCAGGTTGACCCAGTCGCCCGAAATCTGCCCGAAGTTGTAGTCCGCGGCGATGATGTAGATTTCGGGGCCGTATTCTTCGATCATGTAGGGGATCACCGCACCGAGTTGCTGGCGTGCGGTCGCTCCCATCGCGAACGTCGTGCTGTCACAGACACCGCCCTCGTACTGGGTCGTGTAGAAGTACAGCTGTTCCTCGTCGTTGATGATCGGCCGAATCGCCTCGCGGGTCGCACTCGAGTAGCCTGCCCAGAGCGCGTCGACGTTCTCGCTGTTGATCGCCTCGCGCGTGAGTTCCTGGTAGCGCTGATTGTCGGATTGTGGATCCGGATCGTACACCTCGATCTCTTCGCCAAGGACACCGCCGTCCGCGTTGAGTTCCTCGACAGCGAGCAGCGACGCCTGCCACTTGGACTCTCCGTTGAGTGCGAACTCGCCCGACCGATCCTCGAGGACGCCGATCGTCGGTGCGCCGTCGTCGTCGCCACCGCCGAGCACGCCGCCCTCGTCGAGACAGCCACCGATCCCAGCTAGCGTCGCTGCAGTTCCGCCGGCCAGAATATCTCGGCGTGAGAGTGACCGATCCGTCATCGAGAGACACCCACCACTGGACTACCCGATATAATACTGGTTTCGTAGCACACATTCCCTCCAAACGACAATACTTGTCCAAACATCTTCCAGCCTACTGCAAGATAGAAGATATATAAAAGTCCTTCCCTGAGGATATTCAACTTATAATGGTGTATTATCACATGTCTAATTAGATATTATGGCCTCTTTCAGGATTATATTCTGGACAATGTCAAACCGCTCTATCTGTATCGCATTTCCGGATCACGCGGCTGAGAGATGAGTCACTGGGTCACTGATCCTGATGATCGACGTCGCCATCGATCTCTGGTGTCGTCTCCGTTTGGTCCGTCCCCTCCTGTTCGGGTGTGCCCCTGTCGGTGCTCTCTCTCTGTGCATCAGTGGTTGTCTCACTGTGACGTTCCGAAACGGCAGTGCTCTCGACGGAGCCGTCCTCGTCGTCAGTAGCAGCCTCCTCTCTAATTCCGGTCTCCTCGTCCGTATCGACCGAGGGGTCGACAGCCTGCTCGTCCGGCTCACCCGACTCGTCGTCGCTCGAGGATCGTTCTCGGGCGTACACGTCGAGCGTGATCTTCGCTCCGCCGAGCACGACCGGCCCGATGAACAGGCCAACAGCGCCGAAGACGATCAGCCCGCCGAAGATACCGACGACGACGATGGCGGAGTTGAACGCGCTCGTCCGACCGATCAGCGCCGGTCGGAGGTAGGTGTCCGAGGCACTGACGAGCGAGCCGTAGACGACGAGCACCGCCGCCGCGACGGGCTGGCCGAGCGCGAGCAGGTAGATCGTTACCGGGACCCAGACGCCGAAAGCGCCGACGAGTGGCAACAGCGCGAGGACGAACGTCGCCACGGTGAGAAAGATCACCGCCGGCAGTCCGAGGAACATCAGTCCGATCCCGAGCAGTACCGCCTGAATCCCGGCGACGACGACGTTGCCGACGACAGAGGCCCACATGAGTTGATCGAGTTCTGCACACAGTTCTCGCTGGATCTCGTCCTCGATGGGGAGCACGTGTCGGAACCACGCGACGAGTTGCTCGCCGTCCCGCAACAGCGCAAAGAGGACGAACAGCGTCACGGTGAGCCCGATGAGGATCGTCGGAACGCCGGTGGCGAACTCCATCGCTGTGGTCGCAAAGCCCTGTATTCCGGTTGCGATTGGCTCCTGGTACGTCTGGTACGTATCGCCGAGATCGACGGAGTACCCCGTCGTCTCGATGCGCGATTCGATCGCTTCAACGTCGAGAGTTCCGTCCTGAACCGCGGCAACGATCTCGAGTGCCTCGCGGAGCGCGATAGCCAGAACGTACGCAAGCGGCAGCAATATCGCAAGCACGGCGACGACGACGAGCGTAAGCGCCGCCGTCATCGAACTCACGTAGCGCTCGAGTCGACGCTGTGCCGGCGTGAGAATGTACGCGAGGACGACGCCAAAAAGGACGTACTGGAGATACGGTAAAATGACGAGAAGACCGAGGGCGACGCTCACGACCGCGAGTGCGGTCAGTCCGGTCCGTTCGGTGAGCCACCCCGATTCGCCGAATCGATCAGCCATGTCGCCTCGTTGGCGCTCCAGAACTAATTATGTCACTGAACTATTCGCGTCAGTGAGAGCGGAGATCGATCAACGAGTCTCGTCGTCGAGCAACGACCGTGAGGAGTTCGTCACGACGAGCAGGCTGCTCAGTCCCATCGCGATCGCGGCGAACAGCGGGTTGAGAAGACCCGTAACGGCGAGCGGGATGGCGATCCCGTTGTAACAGAACGCCCAGCCGATGTTGCCCTTCACTCGTCGGTCGGTCGCCCGGGCGAGTTCGAAGACGGTATCGACCGAGGACAGATCGTCGTCGACGAGGGCGACGTCGGCCGCGTCGACGGCCATCGCGGTGCCACCGCCGAGGGCGATGCCGAGATCGGCGGCCGCCAGGGCGGGCGCGTCGTTGGTGCCGTCACCGACCATCACCGTCCGCCCCTGTGTTTTGAGTCGGTCGACGGTTTCGGCCTTTCCTTCCGGCGGGACGCCCGCGAACACCTGATCGACGCCGGGATGCTCGCGGAGTTGATCCGCCGCCCGCGCGTCGTCGCCGGTGAGGACGACGACCTCGGCGTCAGCGTTCGAAATCGCTGACAGCGTCTCGTCCCACCCCTCACGGAGTTCGTCGCCGACGACGATCACACCCTCGGCGACCCCGTCGCGGCCGACGGCGACCGGAACCCGCCCCGTGTCGCGACCCCGTTCGATCCGATCAGCGATCTCGCTCGGAACGTGCCAGTCCCGGGCAGCGAACAGGTCCGGATGGCCGACGAGGACGTCCTCGCCGTCGACGACGCCCGAGACGCCGTTTCGGTGACTCTCGAACTCGTCGACGCGATCGCTTGCGTCGGACTCGTCCTCGGCGTCGACCGTCGCCACGCCGCCGTCGGTAACCGGGGCCTCGGCTGCGATCGCGGTCCCGATCGGGTGGGCCGATCGGCGTTCGAGCACCGCAGCCTGCTCGAGCAGGTCGTCCGTGACGTCCGTTTCGACGACGGTCATGTCGCCGGTCGTCAGCGTCCCCGTCTTGTCGAAGACGACGGTATCCGCGTCACGAATGCGCTCGAAGACACTGTCGTCGAAGACGACGATCGAGCGCGCCAAGGCGTCACGGATCCCCGCGGCGACCGCGAGCGGCGTCGCGAGTCCGAGCGCGCAGGGACAGGAGACGATCAACACGGTAAGACCGATGAGCAGTGCGGCGGCGACACCGTACCCGAGCGCGAGGTAGACGACCGTGACGACCACCGCGAGGACGAGCACGAGCGGGACGAAGATCGTCGCCAGCTTGTCGGCGAGCTTCTGGATGCCGCCCGTTCCGCTCTGGAGGTCCCAGACGAGTTCGGTGATTCGATCGAGCGTGCTCGTCGCGTCCTCGCCGACCTCGATCGTCAGCGCACCGTCGGCGACCAGCGAGCCGCCGACGACCGCGTCGTCCATCGCCTTCGTAACGGGTAACGACTCGCCGGTGACGACCGCCTCATCGACCGCGGCCTCACCGTCGACCACCACGCCGTCGACGGGGATTCGCTCGCCCGCGCGGGCGAGGACGCGATCTCCCGTCTCGAGATCGGAGACGGCCACCTCCTCGTGGCTCCCGTCCTCGCCGACGCGTCGGGCCTCGTCGACCTGGATCGAGGTGAGATCGGAGAGGCGCTCGGTCGCCTCGCGCTTGAGCGAGGACTCGTAGTAGCCACCGACGGAGACGATGACGATGATGGCGACGGTCACGTCGTAGTAGATGTGGGGGCCACCGACGACGATCGAGAGCGTGCTGTACAGATAGGCGCTGACCGCGGCGATCGCCACGAGCAGGTCCATGTTCGGCGAGCGCGTTTTGATCGCGACGTAAGCCCCCTGCAGGATCGGCTTGCCGGTCACGCCGAGGATGATCGTCGTCAGCGCGGCGATCATCAGGTAAAACGGCGTGGCGAGCGAGCTCGCAAGCGTCGCCTCGAAGAATTCGAGGGTTCGCTCGTCGTAGAACCACGGCCCGAAGTAGCTCGGATAGATGATGACGAAGTACTGGAGCATCACCGCCATTCCCATGAGGACGCCGACGGCGATCCGCCCCATCTCCCAGTTGTCGGCCTTACGCCGGCTAAACGTGTCATCACGTGCGTAGGCGCTGTAGCCGAGACGGCTGATCTCCTCGGTCAACTCCTCGATCGAGACGGCGTCGGGATCGTGGTCGATCCGGACCGTCTCGGTCACGTAGCTCGAACTGACGTGACTGACGCCGTCGACCGTCGCGGCGACCGACTCGATGAACGCCTCGCAGGTCGCACAGTACATTCCGTCGACCTCGAGGAACGTCGTCTCGTGATCCGCCGGGACCGCTCGCTCCGGTTGCTCGTCCGCTCTCGCTCGCCGAACATCCTCGGCGTCGACGTCGACGTCGCCGAGTGCGTCGTAGACGTCGCGACAGCCCACACAGCAGAAGGGGTCGCCGTCGGCGACGACGTCGCTGCTGTCGGCCGGTAACTCACAGAGCGTACATCGCGTGGTCGGTTGGGTGTCTGTCATCGATCGTGGTTTCTCAATACGTCAGTGGTGGTCGTGGCCGCCCGTATCCGTACCCGGTGCGTCGATCCCGTCGTAGAACGGTAGTTCAGGGTGTGGGACGTGGATCCCAAAGCTCATCAATCCGTGCGCGACCAGGACGTACCCCAGCACGACGAACGCGACCCCGAGCAGCCGGTGAACTCGTCGCCGGTGGGCGACGTCGACGGCATCGATGACGGTCCCGTAGGCGAAGACCGCGGGCACTGTCCCGATGCCGAGCGCCGCGAGCGCGAGCGCGCCGCTTGCCGGTGATCCGGTTGCAAACGCGTACAGAAACGCCGGGTAGAGGATCGGGCACGGAAGCAGTCCGTGAAGCGCTCCCAGGCCGACGATGCCCGGCCCGTTCGCGAACCGGTCGACGTGGCTCGTCAACGTTGCGACGACGCGCTCGAGGCCGGGGATATGCAGTCCGCCGGTCGTCCGACCGAGCAGGTAGTAGACGCCGGTCGCGAGCACGAAGCCGCCGATAAGCAGGCCGACCCCCCCGCGGACGACGTCGGCGACGGACGTCAATTCGGCCGTCGTCACGAACAGCACGCTTCCGAGTGCGCCGAAGACGGCTCCGAGAAGGGTGTAGCTCGCGGTCCGGCCGAGGTTGAACAGTGCGTGCTGGCGCACCTCGTAGGTCGTGAGGTGACTTCCGCGCCCGCTCGAGCGCGCGGTCTGCGTCCCGCCGTCGGTTGCCCGGGTGTCGGAATCCATCCGTCCCGCGTAGACGGTCACGAGCGGGCCACACATCCCGATACAGTGGGCTCCCCCTAGTAGCCCGATGACCAGAAACAACAGCACGTCGATGCCGAGGAGCGTGAACGGGTCCATATGTCTGAGTGGGGACAGTCAGTAGTTCGGCGTTCGGGTTCAACTCTCGAACGCGCGATGATATCCGAGCTAGCCGCTGGATGCGGTAATCGGTTTCGTCTTGGATCACCAGTAGATGGGGTGTCGATCCAGCCAGTTCGGGGTCAAATCCGGGAGACGTGCTCGTGGTCGCTACTCCGCGTACCGGTACTTGCGCTCGCCCATGCGCCCCCAGCCGTCGAAAACGAACTCGCCGTCGGGTGCCGTGAACTCCTCGACGTCGACGTCCATCTCGTGGTTGTGGACGTCGTGGACCTCCTCGTAATCCGCCCAGCTCAGGTCGTAGCGATCCTCGAGTTG
Organism: Natrialbaceae archaeon A-arb3/5; assembly: GCA_046614585.1. Classification (GTDB taxonomy): domain Archaea; phylum Halobacteriota; class Halobacteria; order Halobacteriales; family Natrialbaceae; genus JBKKHI01. The sequence goes on from JBKKHI010000002.1 coordinate 111,884, forward strand.
CTCGTCGACGTTCAGCGCCTCGATTTCGTCCTCCCAACCGTCCTGAACGATCTCGGCGTGGATCTCCGCCTGCGCGCCGCTGCCGTAGGAGCCGACCAGCAGCGTCTGGCCGGTCAGGTCGCGTCCGCTCTCGAGCGCGGTCTTGAGAGCGCTCACGCGCGCGAGGTGAACCGACCCGGTGTACCAGTTGCCGACCTCGCGAGAGATCGACAGCGTGGGGTCGATCGTCGCCTCGTACCACTCCTGGTACTGCTCGGTTCCCTTGAGCGAGTCCATGTAGTCCCGGACCGCCTCGCGGAACTGGTCTTCGTCCTCGAATGCCTCACGACGCGGCTGTCTGCCGATCTCGTCCGCGAGCGACTCCTCGAGTTCGGTGTCTCGCGTGATGTGGCGGTAGCCGAGCAGCCCGGCTTTTCGAACCATGCCCGGGAACGGCGTGTGGAAGGGGATAAAGGCGAGATCGTCGGGGTGGACGTCGCCGGCGACGCTTTCGTAGTCTTCGAGCGCTTCGCGCATGCGAGCGAGGTAGACCTGTACCGAGCGCTTGCCGTCGACGCTCGGGAACTGCTGGTTGGGCTTGAGGAAATCGGTCTCGTCGGCCGACCCGTAACCCTGCTCGGCGGAGAGTTCGACGAGGTTCGGGTCTTCGCTGATGAGCATCGCGACGGCACCGGCTCCCTGGGTCGCCTCGCCGGCGTCGCCGCGGGCGTACAGCGCCGTGTCGGTCGCGATCACGAGCGCCGAGCGGCCGCGATTGCGGCCCGCGCGGATCCAGTTGTAGGCGTCATCCAGGCTTTGTGTCCCTGCGATGCAGGCGAACTTGCGCTCGCCCTTGTTCGCGTGGTGGAAGTCGCCGTCGAAGACTTCTTCCAGGCAGCCAGCGACGTACGTCGAAACCGGCTTCGAGTTGTCGAACGAGCTTTCGGTCGCGACGTCGATACGGCCGATATCGTCCGGTTCGAGGCCCTTTCGTTCCATCAGACGGTGGGCCGCGTTTGCCCCCATCGTAACGATATCCTCGTAACTGTCGGGGAACGAACTCGCGTTGAGACCGAGTCCCTTGGTGTACTTCTCAGGATCTTCCCCCTTCTTTGGGGCGAACGTCCCGGGTAAGTCGAGTTTGAGGTTCCCGGTCCAGATCTCGATCGCGTCGATACCGACTGCAGTCATAGCCGAATACACTCGGAGAAGACATATGGTATTGTCGTTTGTAGTTTCGACGGTTGACGAATCTTTGTCGAATGAATAGTGGTCTGCACTGAAGCGCAGAAACATCAGCTACAAAAAACGTTTGAACGGCTACGCAGTTACAGTTCTTCGGGTTCGTACTTTTCACAAGGCTCGTCGTTTATCGTCACACCGTCACCACAACGCAGATCATCGGTAAAAACGTCGCCAGAAACCGTCGTTCCGTCGTCGAGGTCAACGTATCGATTTGAGGTGATATCACCGTGGATCGTTACGTCCTCATCGATCTCGACGAACTCGTCTGCAACAATATTACCGTCTATTTCCCCGTTTTCATCGATATTGACATACCTTCCGGATATGACATCTCCGCTAACCACGGCGGCCTCGTCGAGTTCGACATAGCTATCAGCAACGATGTCATCACCCACAGTTCCGCCTTCATCGAGAGTAACGTATCTGCTTGTTCTGACTTCGCCATCGATCACGGCAGCCTCGTCGAGCTCGACGAACTCGTTCGCGAGGACGTCCCCACCGATTTCCCCATCCTCATCAACGGTGAGATATCTGTCCGACGTAACGTCTCCCGTTACTGTTACGTCCTCATCAAACTCGACATACCCGCCCGCGTCGACCTCACCATCGACGGTTTCGCTTTCGGACAGCGTCACATCGCTATCGGTGAGGATATCATCGCTCTCCGGACAGTCGGATCCATCATTGACTCGTACGTTAAACGAGGTTTCAGCCGTTTGGCCGTCATCACGTTCGAACGAAACGTCGTAGCTCTCGCAACCGACAGACCCGACCTCAACGCCATCGATAGTGAACTCGACGACCTCCTCGTCCATCGACTCGGACGCTGTGAACGTTAATTGATACGACGATGCGGACCAGTGGTCAACCTCGACGCGTTCGTCCGAAATAGTCGCATCCTGATAATCAAGGGTCGTGGATCCCCTTCTATCCTGTGCCTCGCTGAAGTCGATCGTTACCGATTCTCCTGCCGACAACCCTTCTTCTGGAGCGAACGATACAGCCTGCATTTCGTGGTTCCCTCCTTCAGTTACCGACTCAACGTGAAGGTAGGAAAACCCATCTTCGGGGCCTGGACCGGGAGAAGGCGGCGGAGATGGTGACTCATCTTCTTCGATCTCAAATTCTTCGACCCCGTGCTCTTCTGCCGTCATATTCGTCCAGACACCGCGTGTATCTTTCGCACGAACGACAACAGTATACTCCCCAGGCTCAAGGTCGGCCGTCTGACTCTCAGAAATCGTCCCCTCTGCCGAAAGTATCAATTCGTCTTCGAACGCAGTGGAACCCATCGACTCCCCTTCCCCGGGTTCCGGACTCGAAACCTCGTCAATGTACCACTCAGCGTCAACAATCGGGGTACCGCCTCGCTCGTCGTTCGTGATTCCTCTATTAGTGAAATTACCAGTCACGCTGATGGCCTCTCCTTGAGTAGCAGTCGATTGATTCAGAGTGAGATCTGTTGCGGCAGGCCCATTAAGTGGAGACCAACTCCCTAATTCATCTTCTTCTATCTGTTCACTTATGTCAAGATCAGGACAGATGGTTTCATCAGGACTATCACCGAGACTAACACATGTCATCCGTAATTCGTACGTGCCATCCTCAAGTTCGATTGCTAGATTCCCGTTAGCGTAATCAGCCGTAGTTGCGTTCGGTTGCGAATCAAGCGTTTCATTCCAGGCTGATGGCGACTCGGTCGGCATCTCAAGAGATCCTCCATCAGTTTGAACGTCAATCGGGTCTGTTGGTCCGCTGAGAACTGTCGAATCGACCGAGACGGCACCCGTCGATCGCTCCGCAAGTTCGCCATCAACGAGCACCAGATTGATCCGATCGCCATCGATGATCGGTTGGTCGGTCAGCGTCACTGCAGCGTCTTCGAACTCGTTGAAAGCGAGCCCGTGCTCGATCCGTGTCGTCGGTGCGTTGTCGTACTCGTTGTAGCCAGGTTCGTACGCGAGCGTTGTCGTCTCGTGATCGCCAGTGAGATTTGTCGGGTCACCATCGTAGGCAGACGGTTCAACTGTGTCGACGTTTTCGATTGTGAGGGTTTCCGTTCCCGTCGTCTCGAGTGAGCCGGACGGGTCTGGAGGATTCAGCAGGAATGTCCGCGTTGGGTACTGCGTCCCGAGCGTTACTGATGACGAGCGCGTCTCGTCACTCCAGCCAGTGTTTTGGATCCCGTTTCGGAGCTCCTGCATCTCGTCATGAACTCGATCATTGTGGTTGATCTCGACGACTTCGTTCTCCGCGGGAACGGCGTTGACCTGGTAGAGCGCGAGCGCCGTAAAGAGGATCGCGAGCAGCAACACTGCGCCGATCTGAACCGTGACCCCCCGCTCACCCCCGCGGCGCATCATACGGATGAATAGTCACAGTAACGTATACGTTTGGTGGCTTGCGCGGACGGCCGGAAACCAGGTCGGTAATCAGTGCCGACGGACGGTTACGGCACGGTAGCCCGTCGCACAAACGACAGCCAGTACGCCGACCAGAATCCCGAATCCGGACGAGCCGTCGCTTTCGCCCTCGTCATCGTCCAGCGGTTCGGAGTCGGTCGCACTTCCATCGCTACTGTCGTCATCGACAGCGGTCTCGTCGGTGCTGTCGGTGACCGAACCGGTCTCGTTGTCTGTTCCAGTTTCGGTTTCGGCCGCGTCGATCGATGCCTCGTCAGCAGTTTCGGTGTCGGTCTCCGTCGCGTTCGACTCGGTCTCGTTGCCAACGTCGACCATTGCAAACGCTGCGTCGTCCTGTGTCGAGATCGTCACGAACTGCTCGCCTTCCTCGTCGATTCCGTCGACCGTTTCGGTCACCGTCTCGTCGTCGTCAGGTCCGAGTTCCATCTCCGCATCCGTTCGAACCTCGTCGTTGATGATCGATCGGACGTTCGCAGTTCCGTTCTCTTCGCCCGTATTTCGAACGGTGGCGGTCACGTCGAACGAGTCCCCCGGCTCGACGTCCGCGGGCGCGTCGATGGTCGTCTCGAAGTACGGCGGCTGGGTCTCCGGTGGATCGCTGAAGACGGCGTCAAATTCGTCGATCGGTTCGCCGTCGAGGTGGAACTCGACGAGCGCCGGTGAGCCCTCGTGGCGGTCGTCGCTATCGATCGGCACCGAAATCGACCCGTCGTCCTCGACCGTCACGGACTGCACCTCCAGAAAGCTTGGGCTCTCGTCGGGTTCGTCGTCGGACGAGGATCGATCTCGTACCCTGACCGTCGCCTCCGTCCCTGGAGCGAGGTTCGTCTCACCGACCAGCTCGTCACCATCGATGGGCATCTGAACGTCGCCATCGTCGTCCGTGTCGAAACGTACCGCGGGCTCTTCGACGGTGATCGTCGCCGTTTCGCTCTGTGTATAGTCGGACACGTAGTACGGGTAGGCAGCGGTCGTCGTGTCACCGTCCTCCCCGCCGAGCACGCCGCCGGTCTCGGCGAATCGGTACCGATCGTCGCTGCCCTCGTAGGCGAGTTCGACGTCGAACGACTCGCCGTCTGCGGGTGTTCGATCGAACGCTTCGGTCGTGTCGACGACCACGGCGAGCTCGCCGGGTTCGTCGGCCCAATTTGACGGATCCACGAGGACGTACGCCTCCGTATCGAGCGCATCGGATAGCGCCAGGTCGTTAGCGTCCCGGTTCGGCGTTTCTGACCCAGCGAACCGGAAGTCGATTCCTTCGCCAACCCAGTCGGTTTCGTCGTCGATTAGTTCGGCCAGAACTGCCGGCGAGAGTCCGTCTTCCGGACCACTGGTGATCTCGTTATCGTTTTCGACGTAGTCGATCGCAGCCAGCACACCGGTTACTCCGGTTGCCTCGAACTGGACGGCAGCCCGATCGCCGATCGCAACTGTCTCCCGCGCCGAGAACTGGTCGCGAAGGTCCGCAAGCGTTGTGTCCTCGTTTGCCGTCGCGTCCGGTGCGGCCCACGTCGTCACGTCTTCGATGCCCGGCTCTGATAGTCCGATTTCGGCGAAAGCGAGCTCCTCGTCGACGTCCGAACTGCCGTCGTCGACGAGGAAGTTGTGGCTTCGGTCGACGACCAGTTCGTAGCTGCCCGGCTGTAGCGGTCGTTCGAGTTGCGCCGTCGGATCCTCTCCGGTGTCGAGCGTCCCGAGCGCTTCGAGGTACTCCTCGAACGAGAGAGACTGTGCGTCTTCAACGTCCGATCCGGCGTAGAAATTCGCATCCGAGACCGCCGTCTCGCCCGTTCCGATCACCTCGTCGTGGACGTAGCTCTCGACGATGTCGTCTTCGGAGTGATAGACGATGTCGGAGTCATCGGGGCCGACGCCATCGAGTTGGCTGTGATCGGTGCCGGCGAGACGGGTATTGACGGTGAACGTCACCTCGTCGTTGCCGGAGTCGTCCTCGACGTAGAGGACGTCCGCGAACCCGACGTCCTCGTCGCCGAACTGAAGCCACGCCTCGTCGACCGCCTCGAGTTCGACGGTTACCTCGACGAGGTCGCCGGCGGGTCGCGTGTACATGGTCTCGTCGAACGTCGCGTCCGTCTCGGAAATCTCGATGGTCGACGTGTCATAGGCGTTCGTATCCGTCACGGTGTGATTGAACTCGTACTCGCCCTCGTCGGGGAGTCCCGCTTGCGCTTCGAGCGTCATAATGTTCGCGACGATTTCGTCGTCGGAGATGAACGAGTCGGAATTCGAGAGGTCGAGCGTGATGTAGTCGTCGCCGCGGAGATCCGAAACGTCGTCTCCGTCGTCGCGATCGTAGCCGAGTTGATCGAGCGGGAGGTGTGCCGGATCGGTCACCTCCTCGACGTCGGTCTCGTCGTGGACGAACATCGCGCGTAGCTCCTCGTAATCGAGCTCGTCGGCGCTGATGGTGACGTTGTAGACTCCGCGATTGCTGTCCACGTCGAGTGCCACGGTTTCGGCCCCGCTGGTTACGGTCCCGCGATCCCAGTCGACCTCGAACTCCTGTTCGTCGATCGTCAGTTCCATCTCGGTCCCGTCTAGCCCGGACTCCTCGGTGAGCGCGAACTGTGGTCCGTCGCCCGTCTCGATATCGTCCGTTTCGAGCAGTATGGTGCCGTCGTCGTCGACGGTCGGTCGATCGACGGTAGACTCGATCTCGCCGTCGTCGAGTTCGTAGACGTACAGCTGGTCGCCCTCGGATACGTCGAGGTTGCCCTCAACGGGAACGTATACGTCCTGACCCAGATAGACGAAATCCTCGCCGTCGTCCAGCTCCGTCGAGTCAGTTGCACCGACAGGTGTCCCGAGGGCGATTCCGAGAACGAAAATCGAGAGTCCAACGAAGACGGTGACTGCTATGATTCTCCTCTGACAATTATGCATATATGGTGTTGTCCGTGTGTCGTGGTAATTGCGCTGCGTGCTCGCTTACTGAGCCCGAACGTGGCGTCAAACGAATTGGTTGCCAGTGACAGAAAGCGAACAGAGAGCGGTTCTATTTACCCGTGTGTTGGGAATGATTCGTCGGTAACATCGTCGAGTGATCGGTCATTCCCACTATATTATTTAGTACCTTTTGGCCCGTGATACTCTAGTGAGAAGACACTATCAAACGGTTATCAGAAAACGACTAGATGGCCGTAGCACTGACGAATCGATGGGAACGGACCGATTACAGCCACAACGTACGAGGATAGTACCCGAATCGATTCTGGTTACTCGTCTTCTTCGACGACTTCGGGGTCGGTCATCGCACTCTGGAGGCTGTCCAGTCCGTTGATCCACTCCGTGACCAGCCCGTACTCCAGATCCTCCGCGACGCTCATATCGAGCTCTTCGTCGTCGATAATGAGCGTCCCCGCCTGCGCGGCGTAGCCGAGTGCGGCATCCAGGTCCTCTTCGGCCTCGGCATCCGCCGCAGCGCCGAGATAGTCGCCGACGCTCCCCTCCTCGGGAGGGCCGCCCGCGATGTACTCCTCGGCGGCGAAGAAGACGCAGACCAGACTCGTCTGGACGCCGTCGACGAGGATCAGTTTCTCCTCGTCCTCGATGTTGACCTCGCCGAGGACGATGTCGCGAACGTCGCCGATCTCCGAGAGCGCTTCCTCCTGGCCGAGTTCGTCGTCGTCGTAGGCAGCGACGATCTTCGCGATCGCGATCGCCGTGTCGTCCTGCAGATTCAACAGCAGTCGAGCCGACGATTCGTCCTCTGGATCGATCTCTTCGTCCTTGATGCGGTCGATCCAGTTCTGCCAACGCTCCTCCGAGTAGAACTCGGTCGGCGGATTGCTCATACAGACACCTACACCGGCCGCTTGAAATGCCTTTCTCTACCTGTACGCCGACCCAACCAAACCGAAAACTGCGAGTTCAGGGCCGCTCGAGCGTCGCTTCGGTGTCGATCCCGTAGACCCGCTGTGGCGTCTCGACGTGGGCGTTCCGAACCGCATCGGCGAACCCGTTTTCGAGCAGCCAGGCTACTCGCCGGGGGACCGTCTTCGGGCCGAGGACGGCACCCGGCCGGTCCGGATCGTCGATGTAGTCGGTTTCCATCAGGAACGGCTCACCGCGCTCGGCCGCGAGTTCGAGCCGATCCTTCTCGCTCGTCACGCTCGGAACGGGACCCGCGAGCCGACCACCGGCGTAGTGTTTGACGACCTTGTGCGCCGGCAAGCCGGCGGCCTCGGCCCATTCGGATACCTCGGTCATGTCCTCGCTGGCTTCGGCGTGGAGCTGGACGGCACAGTCCAGTTCGCCGCCGCGTTCGAACGCGCGGCGCATCACCGCGTTCGAGGCCTCCCAGACGGCCTCGTCGACCTCGTAGTGCGGGCGGCCGGATTTGAGCGCGAGCGCCTCCCCGCGCTCGACATACTCCGCGGCGAGGTCGATCCCCCCCTGCATGATCTCGCGAGCTTCGTCCGGGCTGTAGCCGCGCTCGTCGACGAGCCGCGAGATCAGGCCCGGATGGACGCCGAGGACGGGCCAGGCGCGCCCGTCGAGTTCGGCCGAGGCCGCCTCGACGATCTCGATCGTCCGCTCGAAGACGGGTCGAAAGTCCTCGCCCGTTTCGGCCTCGACACCCAGATGCCAGGAGGGTTTGTTCACCACGAGGAGGTGCGTGCCGCCGAGCCGGGCGAAGTCGCGGACGGCGTCGATACCGCGGTTGTTGTCCGGATCGAGGTGGATGTGGTTGTCGAGCACCGGCGTCTCGTCGTCGATCATGTCGGTCACTGGGAGCGCCGCGGTGGAAAGGTCACCGACTTCGGACGGCGAAGGGTGACTGCAGGTGCTACCGTTCGTCGAGAAACGCACGTACCGCGCCGACGGCCGCCTCGTACTCGTCGCGGCGCACGCAGTGGCCGGCACCGTCGACGTGGACGAGTCGGCCGTCGGGAAGCAGCGAAGCGAGTTCGCGGTCGGACTCGCACCGGTCGGAATCGGCGTCGGCTTTGAGGATCAGCGTCGGGGCCGCCACGTCGGGAAAGACTGCCTCGGGATCGGGCTGGCCGGCATCGAGGACCGCTCCGACTCGCTCGTCAACGTTCAGGTACGCGCGTGCGAGCAACCGCGCCAGCTCCTCGCGACCGTCGGCGACCAACTCTCGGAGTTCGGGCTCTGACTCGACGAGCGCTGACGGCGTGGTCGCCAACGGGCCCTCGATCCGCGTTCGGATCGAACCGAGGTCGACACCGCGGTTGCCGTCGGGCTCGTCGTGGGGCCTGGGATCGGTGTCGACTCCATCGTTGCTCTCGGCGTGCAACATGAGCGCCGGATCTTCGAGCACGACGGCGCGCGGGAGATCGGGCTGACTCGCTGCCGTCGCGGCGACCGTCGTTCCACCAATCGAGTGGCCGTAGAGGATCGGATTCGCGAGCGACAGTGACTCGACGAGCCCGACAAGGTCGGCAACCTGGTCCGCGACGGCGTACCCCGCTGGCGGCGCATCGGAGCGACCGTGTCCGCGGGCGTCGTAGGCGATCACGTCGTGCGACTCGGTAAACGCCCGTAGCAGGGGCAGCTGTGCGCGTGCGCTGCTCGTGATCCCGTGGGCGACGACGAGCGGCGGCCCGTCACCACCGCTTCGATAGTATCGGAGCCGAGCGCCGTTCGACTCGACGTCGTTTGCCGTCCACTCGTCGGGAACCTGATCGGGATCGGTCATCGATCGAACGACGTCAATCCGCGAGCAAAAGGATACGGGAATCGGCGACTCGGTCGGAACGGACCTCGGATGCGATCGCACCGCGTTTCGAACTCGTCGATTGTCCGTATCAACGCGGGAGAAATTACGTCGATCGAGTGGTATCAATTATGCCGAATCCATCCAAATTGCATTGGAACAAGGCTTGTGATGGAACGGGCACCAATCAGTAGTTAACGATGGCACAGACACGATCGCTCACGTCGGAAACCGTTCACGAACTCCTCGCGAACACGCGGCGTCGGCACCTGTTGTCGATTCTGAACCGAAGCGGCACCGAACCGATCGACGATCTCGCGCTCAAAATCGCCGCCAGAGAGCGCAACGAACCCGTCGAACGGATCGACGAGGAAAGCCGCCAACGGATCGCCGTTTCGCTCGTTCATAAACATATCCCGATGCTCGAGGATCACGACATCGTTCGGTACAATTCTGATACTCGATCAGTCGCACTGATGGACGTATTCGACGAAATTGAACACTACATGAGACAATCCACTGACGAAACCATCTTCGAGAAACTAATTCCCGGTTACTAGGCGGTAGTAGTTCTCTAGCCGATTACTACGCCGGTTTTTGCCGACAGCAGCAGGCCGTTACGATCCGAGCGTAATCGCCTCGTCGGCCGCGTTCTGTAGCGCATCCGAGCGGCCGTGTGATCCTGGCGCGATCGCGATCGTCTCGATTCCGGCGGTGCCCGCGTACTCGAGGACAGGCTTGAAATCCGTATCCCGCGAGGCGACCGCCAGCCGATCGATCGTTCCGTCGGCGGTCAGCGCTGTGGCGTCGACCGCGAGTTTGACGTCGACGTCGCCGCTCGTGATGACGACCTCGAAGCCGCGCGCTTCGGCAGCCTGGATGAGTCCCGGCGTCGCGTGCTCGTCGAGGTAGAGTCGGATAACACCGACTCGGCCGAGTTTCCGAGCGGCGGTGCGGAGATCGTCGAGATCGACGTCGAACTCGTCGCGGAACACGTTCGGCCCGTCGACGAACAGCCCAACGGTCGGTTCGGTGTCGACCTCGGGCGAGCCGAGGGCAGCGAGGCGGGCGCGAACGGAATCGAACATGCGATTCGCTTGCCGAGGGCGCGGGATAGGTGTAGCGAAACGCGTTTCGGCGATGAGCGTCGTTCACCCCGATGCTGTCTGGCGGAAACCCGCCCCTTGTTTACTCGAAACGAGTTCCCTATCTCAACGGGCACCTTAACCCGTTCACGGTTTATACCGAATCGTTGTTGTGAGTGATAGGTTGAAATCGAAAATATGTGGGGATAAACAACCACGAGTTCGCGAATATTTTAATAAACACAGTATATGGTAGGCAACAGCGAATGCCCTCCAACAGTTCCCCGAACTGCGACAGACGATCAGTGCTCAAGGCGGCCGGTTCACTCGGTGCCATCTTCGGCTCGACCGGCCTCGCCAGTGCGGCAGCCGGGCGAGAACCTGACTCGGATCGAACGGAATTACTCGTCGGCGTTTCGGCATCCGCATCGGACGTCGAAGGCGCGGTCCAGCCGATCCTCGACGCCGACGCTTCGGTCGTTCACTCGAATGAAGCGATACGGTACGCCGCTGTCGAGCTCCCCGAGCAGGCCTCTGACCAAGTTCACGAACGGATCAGTGACTCGCTCGAGAGCGCCGACGAGATCGAGTACGTCGAGGAGAACGCGACGATCGAATCGCTGCACACGCCGAACGACCCGCGGTATAGCTCGCAACACGCACCCTCGCAGGTCAACTGCGAAGGAGCGTGGGACACGACGCTCGGCGGCGACGACGTCGTTATCTCCGTCGTCGACCAGGCCGTCCAGTACGATCACGAAAATCTCGAAGCAAACGTCGACGACCAGATTGGCGAGGTCTTCGTCGGCGGCGGCAGCGATCCGTACCCGGTCAATTCGAGCGAGAGTCACGGAACGCGCGTCGCCGGTCTCGCCGTCGGCGGGACGGACAACGGGACGGGGCAGGCGGGTATCAGCAACTGCTCGTTCCTCAGTGCGCGTGCGATGGACGAGAGCGGACGCGGCTCGCTCTCGGACATCGCCGACGCGATCCAGTGGTCGGCCGACCAAGGCACAGACGTCATCAACCTCTCGCTCGCGAGTTCGAGCGACTGGCGGACGCTCGAAAACGCCTGCGAGTACGCGTTCGAACAGGGCTGTCTGCTCGTTGGCGGCGCGGGGAACAACGGCGGAGCAGTCCAGTACCCCGCCGCCTACGATTCCGTGATCGCCGTCTCGGCGCTCGACGCCGACAACAGCCTCTCGTCGTTCTCCAACCGAGGCTCCCAGATCGAACTCGCCGCGCCCGGGCGGCGCGTTCTCTCGACGGACCTGAACGATAGCTACACGCGGGTCTCGGGGACCTCGATGGCGACACCGATCGTGTCGGGCGTCGCCGGGCTGGTGCTGTCGGCCTACCCGGGACTCTCAGTCGAGCAACTTCGCGACCACCTCCGAGCGACGGCCGCGGACGTCGGCCTCTCGAGCAACGCACAGGGGTACGGCCGCATCGACGCCGACGCCGCCGTAAACACCGTTCCCGACGGGTACGAGGCGGACGACGGCGAGCAGGGCGACGGTGAAACCGACGAGGACGACGAGGCCGAGGACCACCTCCTCGCGTTTATCACCGAACCCGACGCCAGGGGCGCGGGCTACGAGTTCACGGCCGACGGCCCCGTCGAGTTCGCGGACGCACCGTACGACAGCCCCTCCGGCGGAGACATCGAGGGTGGGACGTTCGTCGCGGAGGACTTCATCGAGGAGGACGACGGCACCTGGCACGCCGGCGGCGTCACCGGCGGCGGACACGGCGACGCCTTCCGCGTCGACGGCGCGGTCACGTCGATCGATCTCGACCAACCCGAGGGAATGTGGATCGAACTCGACGGCGAGGAGCGATCCGTCGAAGAGGTCATCGAGGCGACCAGCGACGATGAGGGCGACGACGAAGACGAACGCAGTTGCGGGGAGGAGACGGAAACAGCAGAGGTCGAGGGCAGCCTCATCAGCTGGTGGAACGACCGCGATGGATGGCGATACAACCTCCGAACGGCGGACCCCTGCAGCGTGACGGTTTCGATCGACGGACCGTCTGACGCCGACTTCGGTCTCTACGCGAATTTCGACGGAACGCAGCCCTCCACGTCGAGTCACGACGAGTCCTCGACGGGCGAGGGTAGCGAGGAGTCGATCACTGTCGACCTCGACGGCGACGAGACGGTCCGAATGCTCGTTCACGCGGACGCCGGCAGCGGCTCCTACACGCTGTCCATCGAGGAGCGCGGACGGTAGCGACCGCGCCCCGGGATGCACTCGTGTGTGCTACGGGGTCGGTTCGAGACGACAACGCCTGACTGCTCTCGCATCCGACACGCACAGCCACCGCCGCGTTGACAAAAGACATTACTATATCGGGAGTGTCAGGCCGAGTATGCCGCTTCAGACGCCGCCGTTACGTGGGATCCACGACGACCGCGGGGCGAAGTTCACCGAGTTCGGCGGCTGGGACATGCCAGTCGAGTTCGATTCGATCCAAACCGAACACGCCGCCGTCCGGGAAAGCGCCGGGATATTCGACGTCTCGCACATGGGACAGATCCACGTCACCGGGCCGGACGCGACGACACTGATGCAACGGCTGACCTCGAACGACGTCACGCGACTCGACGTCGGCGACTCGCAGTACGCTGCGATCACGAACGAGGACGGCCACATCATCGACGACACCGTCGTCTACCGACTGCCCGACGAGGCGGACGAGCCGACCTACCTCTTCGTGCCCAACGCCGGCACTGACGAGGCCACCCACGAACGTTGGGTCAGCCACCGAAACGACCTCGGTCTCGAGACGACCGTCGACAACCAAACCGACGAGTACGCCATGTTCGCCGTCCAGGGGCCCGAGGCACCCGACCTCGTCGCGGACGTCACCGCGGAGTCGGTCCTCGGACTGAATCGGTTCGAGGCGATGGAGGCGACGATCGACGGCGTCACCTGCTGGACGGCTCGGACGGGCTACACCGGCGAGGACGGCTACGAGATCCTCGTCCCCGAAAGCGAGGCCGAGCGGATCTGGTCGCTGTTCGACTGCCAGCCCTGTGGGCTCGGCGCGCGTGACACGCTCCGGATCGAAGCCGGCCTCGTGCTCGCCGGACAGGACTTCGACCTCGAATCGAATCCGCGAACGCCCTACGAGGCGGGGATCGGCTTTACCGTCGCGCTCGACACCGAGTTCGTCGGCCGAGACGCGCTCGCGCAGGCCGACGAAGACGGCGTCGAGGAGGAACTCGTCGGCTTCCAGTTGATCGACCGCGGGGTTCCCCGCCACGGCTACGACATCACGAACAGCGACGACCGGGTCATCGGCACCGTCACGAGCGGGACGATGAGCCCGACGCTCGAGCAGGCGCTCGGTCTCGGCTACGTCCCGACCGAGTACGCAGAGCCCGGGACGACCCTGCAGGTCGTCGTCCGCGGCCAGTCGAAAAAGGCAAGAGTTGAAACCACGCCGTTCATCGAGACAGTATAACATGAGCTTTGACGTTCCCGAAGACAGGCGGTACATGGAATCGCACGAATGGGCAAACGAAACCGACGGCACCGTTCGCGTCGGCATTTCGGACTTCGCACAGGACGAACTCGGCGACGTCGTTTTCGTCGAACTCCCGGGCGAAGGCGACGCCCTCGAACAGGACGAGGAGTTCGGCGTCATCGAGTCGATCAAGGCCGTTTCGGACCTTTACGCGCCGATCAGCGGCGAGGTCGTCGACGTCAACGAGGAGCTCTTCGACGCTCCTGAACTCGTCAACGAGGACCCGTTCGGCGAGGGCTGGATGCTCGAGATCGAACTCGAGGACACGAGCGAACTCGACGAGTTGCTGTCGGCCGAGGAGTACGGCGACCAGATCGCCTGATCGCTCAGGTAGCTGCTTTCGAGCGGTTTGCGAGCACCATCGCAGCCCCGGAGACGATGACCACCGCCGTCGCCCACGCGAGCCACGCTACCGGCTCGTCGATGCTGTAGACGACGGCGAGCGACCCGACGTACGCGAGAAAGAGGACGAGCGTATACTGCTCCGTTCTGTTCATGGCCAGCGGTGTTATTCGAGGGTGACGAGTCGCTCGAGCACGTCGTCGAGCGGTGCGGTCGTCGTGGCCAGCGAGTAGCCGTCGATGCGCGCGAGTTCGGCCGCGTGGCCCCACAGCTCGTCTTCTTCGATTCCGTGGAGGATGACAGCGTTCGGCGTCGGGTTGACGACCCGTAGCGCGATGCCGACGCCCTCGCCGCGGGTGACGTTCGTAAACACCAGCACGCGGTTCGTGCTCTGTCCGTACAGTCGGAAGAACTCCTCGCTGGAGAGGCGCGTGATCGCTTCGATGCTGTCGACGACCGTGTGGCCGCTAATGCTGCCCGTTCCGGCAGCGGCGATTTCGGTCGCCTCGAGCTCGTCGTACAGCCGCGAAAGAGGGATCGAGGTCGCGTACTCGCGCAGGTCAAGGACGACGTCGCTGTCGAAGCCAGCCGAGAGGACCCGACCGTACTGGCGGATTCGGTCGCCGCCGCGGCGCTCGTCGATCGCGAGCAGTCCGTTGACGAGGCGGGCAACGACGGCGATACCGGGGCTCTCGCGCCGGCCGCTCTCGTAGTCGGAGATCACCGACGAGGAGACCTCGAGTTCGGCGGCGAGATCCGTCTGTGAGACGTCGAAGTCGGTTCGCCACTTGCGCAACGTGGCACCGGGATCGTCGCTCAGCGTGATCTCGCCGGCGATCTTCTCCGCAAGTTCGCGTTTTGGTCCACGACCGCCCATACACGGTGGTTACTCGGTTCGCCCAAGTAGCTACCGAAGCCGCGACGCTCCCGTCGGAGCGATCCACCAGTTCAGGTCGCGTTTCCGGCCTGGCGACGGAGCCGCTTGATCCGCGCCGTGATCGGCGGCTTCGTCGCGAGCAGCGTTCGGCCGCCGTCGGTTTCGAGGTCGACGCCGGCGGCCTCGCAGGTTCGTTCGTACGCGTCGGCGAGTTCCGCCGCACCGACGCGTGCTGCTGCCCGATCGTCCGCGCGAAGCCGCAGCCGTCGGGAGAACGCGAAGCCGCCGAGAACGACGACTGCCGCGAGAACCAGCCCGAGACCGACAGAGAGGTCACCGAGCAGGGCTGCCGCAAGAACCGCAACGCCGCCGATCACCGGCAACCCCGCGACGAGTTGCTGAAATCGCGCGGCCTGTTCGCGACTGGCGACGAGCATCGCCGCGAGCGTCTCGTCGGAGAGCGCCGAGAGCGCGCCGGTCGACGCGAACAGGAACCGGCCGCCGGGTGCGCCGGACAGTTCGACCGAGACACGGTCCTCGTCGTCGACGACCCGAACGCCGCGGACGTCGACGACGGCGGTTTCGAGCAGCCGTTCGAGCCGCTCGCGCTCGTCGTCGGTCGGTCGGCGCGTCCCGCTGGTCAGCGAGGTGAGAATGGGACCGAGCGCCCAGACTCCGACGAACACGACCACCAGCGTGACGGCGAACGCGAGCGGTCCGGCTTGCAACGCGGGGCTGACGACGGAGACGATCCCCAGCACGGCGGCGAACACGACGGTCAGATAGCGCGCGTACTGCCGACTCGTGGCGTCCGGATCGCCGGCGTTTGGAAGGTCGGGATAGGTTCGGAGGGTTCCCCCGATAGCGCCGGCACCGACGAGTCCGGCAGCCAGGCTGCCAGCGACGACGCCGGCGATGCCCGAGACGAGCGTGCCGCCGGGGACGATCGGATCGCCGAGCGCCGCGCCCATATCGACGAGGGCCCAGACGCCGATACCCGCGACGCCGGCGCTTCCGATCGCGACGCCGTTCGTCCAGCGGACGGCCGCCTCGTCGTCCCAGCCGCGGGCCAGGCGACCGTACTGGGAGCCGACGAGGGCGGCGACGACCGTCCCGATGCCGACGGCGACGACGAGGCTAATCCAGAAGATGGCGGCTGCGAGGAGGGACATGGCAGTCGGTAGGCAGCGACCTGTCAAAAATATCGTGGGTTTGCGACGGATATACGGACGTCACGTACCGTTCCCGACCGTATGGTCGTCGAAACACCTATTTCAGTTCTGTGTCACCATACACGTATGACCGCGGATCCACTCGCAGCGCTGCGCGACGAGTTCGACGGTGTCGAGAAGACAGCCGACGAGCTCCGTGACGCTGCTCGCGACGCGGCATACACCGACGCCGGCCGGTGACGATCACGTACTTGTGGCACCGCTCCGCAACCACTAAACGCGACTCACCCCAATCACGAGTCAATGAGCGACTGGACCGAGACGTACCGGCCGACGACGCTGTCGGAGGTACGCGGGAACAACAAGGCTCGCGACAAACTCAAAGAGTGGGCCGAGACCTGGGACGAACACCGGGAGTCGGTGATCGTCCACGGCAGTCCCGGCGTCGGCAAGACCTCCGCCGCCCACGCGCTGGCCAACGACATGGGCTGGCCGGTGATGGAACTCAACGCCAGCGACAGCCGCGGGGCCGACGTGATCGAGCGCATCGCCGGCGAGGCCGCAAAGAGCGGCACGTTGACGGGCGGCGAGTCCGGCCGCCGACTCGTGATCTTAGACGAGGCGGACAACTTCCACGGCAACGCCGACTACGGCGGCTCGCGGGAGGTCACGCGGGTCGTCAAGGCCGCGAACCAGCCGATCGTCCTCGTGGCCAACGAGTTCTACGACATGAGCCAGTCCCTGCGAAACGCCTGCGAGACGATCGAGTTCCGCGACGTCTCGAAGCGGTCGATCGTTCCCGTCTTGCGTGATATCTGTCGGCGCGAGGATATCGAGTACGAAGACGCTGCCCTCGAGAAGATCGCCGAATCGACCAGCGGCGACCTGCGCTCGGCGGTCAACGACCTACAGGCGGTCGCCGAGGCGGCCGACCGGCTGACCGTCGAGGACGTCGTCACGAGCGAGCGCGATACGACCGAAGGCATCTTCGAGTTTCTCGATACCGTCATCAAGGAAGAAGACGCCGAGGGTGCGCTGCGGGCCTCCTACGACGTCGACGAGAACCCCGACGAGATGCTGAACTGGATCGAGGACAACATGCCGAAAGACTACCACGGCGCGGAGTTGGCCGACGCCTACGGCTTCCTCTCGAATGCCGACCGGTGGCTTGGCCGCGTCCGTTCGACCCAGAACTACTCGTTCTGGCGCTACGCGACGGACAACATGACCGCTGGCGTCGCGGCTTCGCGCCGCGAGGACAAGGGCGGCTGGACGCGATACGGCCCGCCGAGCTACTGGTCGAAACTCGGCCGCACGAAGGGGACGCGAAACACGCGCGACTCGATCGCCGAACGGATCGCCGAGCGCGAAGGGACGAGCGTTGCGACGGCTCGGCGCGAGATCATGCCCTACCTCTCGGCGATGACCCACCACTGCAAGAACCGCGACCTCACCGT
This sequence comes from Natrialbaceae archaeon A-arb3/5, assembly GCA_046614585.1. Classification (GTDB taxonomy): domain Archaea; phylum Halobacteriota; class Halobacteria; order Halobacteriales; family Natrialbaceae; genus JBKKHI01. The sequence continues at coordinate 129,699 of JBKKHI010000002.1, forward strand.
TCGCATGGCCGCGACCTACGAACTCGACGAGTCGGAGGTGTCGTTCGTCACCGGCAGCGGCAAAGACACCAACAAGGTCCAGTCGATCGTCGCGGACGCCGAGGAGCGACTCGCCGAGGAGACGGTCGAGCACTCGGGATCGGCGTTTTTCGACGCTGAAAGCGACGACGAATCCGTCGCGACAGACGCCGACGAGGCCGACGTGACCACTGGAGGAGAACGGTCACAGGACCCGACCACCGACGAGGACGATGTCGCCGAGGCGAGTTCCGGGGATTCGGACGCGGGGTCTAACTCGGCGTCCAAACGACAGGAGCCCGACGACGACCAGTCCGGTCTCGGTGACTTTCTCTGACGATCGACGGCCGGAAGGGGCGCTTATAGTAGGTTGATCTCCTCGCCGATCGCCTGAACGGCCTCGAGACAGTCGACGACATCGTCCCGCTCGTGGGTCGCGATCGGCGTGATGCGAAGGCGACTCGTTCCACCGGGAGTCGACTGCGGGCGGACCGCGGACGCGAGGATCGATCGGTCCCGGAGGCCGTCGACGAGCGCGAGCGCGTCTCGACGGTCGCCGACGAGGACGGGCAGAATCTGTGAGTCGCCGGTAACCTCGAACCCCATGGTCTCGAACCCGTCCCGAAGGTGGGCGACGTTTTCCCAGAGCCGTTCGCGCGCGTCGCCGTACCGAGCGAGGTGTAACGCCTCGCTCGCGGCGGCGGCCGCCGGTGGGGAGAGTCCCGTCGACACGCCGAACGACCGCGCGCTGTTGATCAGCCATTCGATCAGCGCATCGCTTCCGGTTACGTATCCGCCCTGGCTCGCGAGCGCGTTCGAGAGCGTCCCGATCTGGACGTGAATCCGATCCGCGAGCCCTTCCGCCTGAACGATCCCGCCGCCGTCCGCGTAGAGCCCCGTCGCGTGGGACTCGTCGACCATCGTCCACGCGCCGAACTCCTCGGCGAGATCACAGATCACGGACAGCGGTGCAACCGTCCCGTCCACGCTGAACACGGAGTCGGTTACGATCAGCCACGACTCGTCGTCGGCGTCCGTCCGATCGGCGCGCTGTTCGAGTTTCGTTTGGAGGCTCGAGACGTCGCGGTGGTCGTAGACGACGGTCTCACACGCGGCGAGTCGACAGCCGTCTTCGATACTCGCGTGATTCCCCTCGTCGAAGAACACGACGTCCGGCTCGAGGGCGGTAATCGTCCCGATGTTTGCGGCGCAACGAGACGGAAACGCGAGTGCGCGATCACAGCCCAGCGTCTCCGCAAGCAGCCGCTCGAGGTCGTGGTGGACCATCGTGTCGCCGGTCTCGAGCCGGCTCGCACCGGCTCCCGTCCCGACGGTCGCGGCAGCCTGTCGAGCCGCATCCTGTACTCGCTGGTCGGCGGTCAGCCCGAGATAGTTGTTCGAGGCAAAGACCAGCGCCTCTTCCGAGTCGAGGACCGGCAGCCCGCCGTTGGCCGGCTCTGCGAAGTAACCGCGACCGGCGACCCGATCGGCGGGCGACAGCGCCCGTTTTCGTCCATCCGCCTCGAGCGTGGCGAGGCGATCCTCGAGGTCGAACCCACGGTCTTCCATTCGGGTGAAGGGAGTTCACCCCGTGATTTCACTCTCACGGTTCCGTTCTGTCGATGGGAGCGTCGAAGACATACCAGTTGTAGTTGATATACGGCTGTTACGTTACCTCTCGTGTCCGTCTCAGGAGTTGTATCACCCCCTTCTCTCGGCACGACGCAGGAACCGACACATCTCTTATCATTGTTGACTGATAAAATTCCAAAACTTAATTAGCTGTGATAATGTAGTGAAACAGAGTGAATCCATGACCGACAGTACGGTTGAAAATAAGTCCGGCGACGGCGGGTTCGACGTTAGTTCGAGCGCTGACGAGCTGTTCGGCGATATCGCGGAAGAACCGCTCGACGGAGACGACGAACCGAACGACGCGGACGAACCGGACTCGACTGGCATCGAAGACCAGACGGCTGCAAGCGTCTTCGGACAACTCAAAGGCGAAGTCGACAGTTCCGAAAGCGACGAGCTACTCGCCGACGAGAGTCCGGAGGAGATCATTGCGAGCGCGGACGAACCCGATCCGGAACCGGAGTCGCCGATCGACGACGACCTTCGTCCGGACGAGGATGCGCTTGCGGATCTGTTGTTGACCGGGCGAACGAAAGAACAGGAGTTCCTCTGGGTTGACGCCGACGAGTCGGACGACGACCCTACGCCAATCGTGGACGAAGACGACGATCCGTCGCCGTCAGCGACGAGTCCCGAGACCGAGTCATCGGCTACTGAACTGGACAGTGCCGACGAGTCTCGCGGATCTGATGACACGACGGAGGAACCACACGACGATTCGTCCGGTCTCGATTCGACCGAATCAGAGCCGGCCGACGCTGCAGAGACCGAGATTGAGTCTACCGACACCACAGAAATCGAGGCGGAGCCTCCCGAGCGTGAGGAGTCCGATCCGGTCGACACCGGCGATGGAATCGACAGTGACACCGAGAAGGACACCGTCGAAAACGACGAATCCGCCGACGACACAGAGACGGACGACGACACTGAGACAGACGTCGATACTGAGACGGACGACGACACCGAGATGGACGTCGACGACGAGACGGCTGTCGCCGAAGACGACGAGGCCGGCCCATCCGGGCTGTTCGGCCGACTTCGTGCCATCGTTGCCAGTCTCTTTTAGAGCCGGCAATCGGTCATGGATACGATTGCGGGATCGTTGCCCGTTCGCTGCTGTTCTCGTCAGAATTATCGTCCCAACTGCACCGGTTCCCACCGATCGCACAGCAGTCAGACGATCACGTCTGCACTGATACGGATTGCTGTACCGATTTACCGGCGGTGAGTCGAACTGTGTGAGCCGAGGCTCGGTTGAGGAGCGAAGCGAGTCAACCGGTGCAACCGCGACCCGGGCGACGGTTGCGCCGGAAACGACGTACAGTAAACCGTATGAGACGTAGTGCCACTCGAGGCCCTCCCGGCGAACCGTATACGAGCGATGACCACAGCGAGGACAGACGGTTCCCCCGCGGTCCGGTTCGAACGGTCGGTCGGGGATCGTGTGGACGTTTCCACACGCATCACACTCGAGGGAGACCGGCATTCACCGCATACTCGCTCGGACAGTCCTTGAGCACTCGGCCGGGAATCGTCGGGTCGCCGGGAGATCGAGTGTCACCGTAACCGATCGTCGTTGACGTCTAGGTCGATTATCAGTCACACCTTTATCGAATGACACAGACTGTGTTACCATGGGCCACCCATATCGAACGAGTCCGGACCCGCCGGAAGAACCGACCGAGCGGAGCGAGATGGATGCCCGCGAGACGACCGACGCAGTCCGTGATGGGGCGTGGATCGCGATCTCGTCGCTGTTCGGGATGGTGTTTCTCGTCGCGGCCTTGATGCAACTGGTGCGCGTGCTCGTCCCGGCGTCGCCGTACGGCGGAACGACGCTGCTCGATTGGCTGCTGTTCGGTGCCGTGACGATCGCGTTCGTGGTCGCCATCACGTGGACGTGGCGAGAACGGACGGTGCTCCAGCTTCGTTCGGAGTCGAACGAAACGCCGAGAAAAACGTAAGCCGCGGCGTTAGCCGAGGAACTCCTCGATGTGGTCGGCGACTTCTTCGGGGGTATCGCCGACGGGGACGCCGGCGTCGTTGAGCGCCGAGATCTTGCTTTCTGCCGTTCCAGTCCCGGAGCCGGAGACGATCGCACCGGCGTGGCCCATCCGTTTGCCCGGCGGAGCCGTGCGGCCGGCGATGAAGCCGGCGACGGGCGTGTCGACGTAGTCGTCGATGAATGCGGCGGCCTCCTCTTCGTCCTCGCCGCCAATTTCACCGCACATGACGATCGCGTCGGTGTCGTCGTCGTCCTCGAACAGTTCGAGGGCGTCGACGAAGTCGGTGCCGATGATCGGGTCGCCGCCGATACCGATGGCGGTGGTCTGGCCGATGCCACGGTTGGTCAGGTTATCGACGACCTGGTAGGTTAGCGTCCCCGAGCGCGAGACGAGGCCGACGTTCCCCTCCGAGAAGATGTTTCCGGGGAGGATGCCGAGTTTGGCCTCGCCCGGCGTGATGAGGCCGGGACAGTTCGGACCGATGAGTCGCGTGTCGGTCTCAGAGAGGCGCTTGTTGACCCGGGCCATGTCCTGGGTCGGGATGCCTTCCGTAATCGCGACGGCGAGGTCGAGACCGGAGTCGAGCGCCTCGAAGATGGCGTCGCCCGCGAACGCTGGCGGGACGAAGATCACGGATGTATCGGCGTTTTCTTCCTCGACGGCCTCGTGGACCGTATCGTAGACCGGCACGCCGGCGGCTTCCTGGCCGCCCTTGCCGGGGACCGCACCGGCGACGACGTTCGTGCCGTACTCCATCATCTGTTCGGCGTGGAACTTGCCTTCCCCGCCCGTAATTCCCTGTACCACGACGCGCGTCTCGTCGTCGACTAGCACGCTCATTATTCGCTCACCTCGTCTGCGTATTCGACGGTCCGTTCGACCGCATCCTCGAGGGTCTGTTCGACCGTCACGAGGTCTTCGTTCAGAATCTCCATGCCTTCCTCCCAGTTGGTGCCGGCGAGTCGAACGACGACCGGCTTGGGGATTTCGTCGAACTGCTCGAGTGCTTCGTTGATCCCGCGGGCGACCTCGTCACCGCGCGTGATGCCGCCGAAGATGTTGAAGACGACGGCGTCGACGTTGTCGTCGGAGAAGACCATATCGAGCGCGTTGGAGATCCGTTCGGCCTTCGCACCACCGCCGACGTCCAGAAAGTTCGCGGGCTCGCCGTCGTAGTAGTCGACGAGGTCGAGCGTGGTCATCACGAGGCCGGCACCGTTGCCGATGATGCCGACGTTGCCTTCGAGGCGGACGTAGTCGAAGCCGTACTCGTCTGCCTTTTGCTCGAGTTCGTCGCCGGTGCTTGCGGCTTCTGCTTCCATTTCAGCCAACTCGGGCTGGCGGAACAGGGCGTCCTCGTCGATGTTCATCACGGCGTCGGCCGCGATGACCTCGTCGTCTGCGGTGACCATCAGCGGGTTGATCTCGGCGTCGGAGCCGTCGCGGTCGTCCCACAGCTGGTAGAGTGTCGTCAGTACGCTCGAGACGTCGCGAGCGACTGACTGGTCGACGCCCGCATCGTAGACGGCCTTGCGAGCCTGGTAGGGATGCATGCCGAAGGCGGGATCGATGTGTTCGCGCGCGATGGCGTCGGGATCTTCCTCGGCGACCTCCTCGATGTTGACGCCGCCTTTCGTCGAGACCATCGCGACGGGTTTGCCCTCGCCGCGGTCCATCGTGATGCCGACGTACAGTTCGTTCGTGAAGTCGACCGCCTCTTCGACGAGCACGCGGTCGACGTGATACCCCTTGAGGTCCATGCCGAGAATCGACTCGGCGGCCTCGCGGGCCTCGTCTGCATCGTCGACGAGTTCGATGCCGCCGGCTTTGCCGCGGCCGCCGACCTGTACCTGCGCTTTGATTGCGACCGGATACCCGATCTCCTCGGCCGCGGAAACAGCCTCATCGACGTCGGAGGCGAGCTGTGACGCCGGCGTCGGGACGCCAGCATCGGCGAAGACATCCTTCGCCTGATATTCGTGGAGTTTCATACCATTCGAACCGGCGTGCTGACCTTGCTTAAATCCTGCCAGTTTCCACTCGTCGTCGGAATCGAGTAACGAGTATCAACCTCCCATCCGTTCTCACCGACGTACTCACCTTTTAATAGCGTATTTTACGGTAAATATCAACCACCGTTCTGAGACAGTGTCGTACCAGCGATATTTAATTTCACTCCTTCGTGAGTGTATCCTGGCGTCGTCTTCACGGATAGTCCAACGAATGTCCGAGAGAATCACTGAACACGGCCAGTTGTTGGACGTCCGAACACGGCCACTTGAAACTCGTTACTCGTCGGACAGAGGAGACGCCTCCAACCGTGCAACGTTCAATAGAACGATGTTCTGTGCCGGTTCGACGGCTTCGATCTCGCCGGCGATGAGGAGTTCAGCGTTCGGCGTCGCACCGATTGCGATCGCATCTCCCTCGTCGAGGTCCTGGACCGACTGCTGGAATCGAACGCGAACACGGCACGTTTCGGGATGGTGGACGTTGGTAAACGTGATCTCGTCGACGACGGCGTCGACGCGGTCGAAACTCTGTGCGAGGATCGCCGTTTCCGGATCGTCGACGGGTTGGCGATCGAGCAGCGAGTACGCGTTTTCGGTCGGCTTGTACCCGCCGTTAGGCCCCGGGACGCCCTCGACGAGACCGAGTGCGTTCAGACTCGACATCTGATTGCGAACGGTCCGCGGTTCTCGATCGACTTCGGTTGCGATCGTCCGCGCCGGGACAGGTGATTCGTCCACCTGATAATTGTTGATAAGTGCGGTGAGTATCGTTCGCTGTCTGTTCGTCAAGTCAATCTGCGCCATGTTCGAGATAGTTCGTGTCGACACTTTATACCATTGTTCACAATCCAGTCGTGTGTGACCGATTGTACGGCCGCGGTCGGCGCTCCACAATGCCCAAGTCGGTTCGGTCGGTATATCGGACGAGGTGGATCATTTTGGGGAAGACGTCCGGAATTTGCCCGATCGTTTCGTTCGGTGCCGTGACGACGATCGGCGCTGATTCGGGGGCGAAACCGTCGGACTCTCCCCGCTGTGTTTGTGCGTTGTGGGAGGTGCAAGCGTGAGGGTCGTGACCCGAATCAGCGGCGGACGGTCGCTGAAAGGATGGCTCCGGATCGCGGTGCACACGAATTTGTTCATCTCGTTCGCGACAGTAAGCGTTACCGTTACCACGATTCTCCTCGCAGGCCTCCCGTTCGATCCGCTCCCGGTCTTCATCGTCTTCGCGGCGACGATGTTTGTCTATACCGTCAACCGGCTCACGGATCTCGCGGAAGACGAGCGAAACGTTCCCCGGAGAGCGGCGTTTACGAAACGCTACGGACGATTCTGGTTAGCGATCGGAATAGCGTTGTATCTCGCTGCGATCGGGACCGCGTTCCTGCTCGGATTGCCCGGTGCGATCTACCTGTCACTTCCACTCCTCGTCGCGGTGTTGTACTCGCTGGCCGGAATCAAACGCGTCTTTCTCGTCAAAAACTGCTTCGTCGGACTGGCGTGGGGCGTGATTCCGCTCGGCGTCGGCTACTACTACGGACGGCTCTGGACGACGGAAATCCTGTTTCTGGCGGGCTACATCACCGCGATGATCACGATCGCCGCAATCGTTTTCGACATCAAAGACATCCCCGGAGACCGGGAAGAAGGGATCGCGACAGTACCAAACACGCTCGGGCCGCGCCTGACCCGCCTCCTCTCGCTGGGCGGAGTCGCTGGGGTCGCGGCCGTCGTTATCGTTCTCGTCTGGACCGACGTCGTTCCGACCGCGTTTCTCGTCGTCCTCGCGATGAACGGCTACGTCGCCTGTTATATCCCGTTTGCGACGCCGAATCGAGGCCCGTTGTTCTACGGGTTCGTCGTCGACGGCGAGCACGTGTTCCTCGCCGGGCTCGTCGTCTGTCTCGAGTTGCTCGTCTGGTGATCGAGGCTCGCAGAGACCGACCGCTGTCAGCAGGGAAAAACGGGCGACTCGATCGCTATCGGTCGGTGTCGCTCCAGTCGCAGTCCTGGCACTTGTAGCCGGTTACGAACTCTGTGACCGAGGGCATATACCCCACTTCCAGTACGTTGCCGCCACAGTCCGGACACTCCCGGTCCGCGTCCGTGATCGATTCGGCCTCCATCACTCGCTCACCCTCGATGAGTTCCGCGAGTTTCGATCCCGTAACCATCCGCCCCTGAACGACGCGATTCTCGCTCACGTATTTCGATGTGGTTCCGATCCCCCTAAGCGTTTCCGAGGACAATGGGACGATCGGAGCATATAGTAGCCACTGGCAACTATAATACACGCTCCCCGGGATTTGATTTCTCGCTCGACGCCGTTCGATACACGGTTCACCTGAAGGTGACATTTCGATACAACTAACTGCTGGTGGGAACATTCGGCATATCGAATGATAGAGTGGGAGGTGGGAGACCACGCTCTCCGTGTCACCGACGCGGATAACGCCGAGTTGATCGTTGGCGGAGCGGGCCTGCGCGTATCCGGCACGGGCCCGGATCTCCCGCGTCCGGTCGACGAGACCGTCGTCGCCGCCGCCGACTCGCTCCAGTTTCCCCACGCGGTCGTCTACGCATTCTCGCTCGGCACCGACGAGCAGTACGAACTCGATCCACGCGGTGACCCGCTTTCGCTTCCGCCCGGCGACTACATCGTCGACGTGGACACGGACATCAAAACCTACCTTCGATTTACCGGCTCGGCGACGATCGAACGGACCGACGGCTTCGACTCGATCACGGTTTCGTTTCCGGAACGAACACGGAGTGTCCTCGGATTCCGTAGTCGGCACGAGCTCCCGACAGGGACGATCACCGTCTCCGACTCGCCCGACGACCTCGCGACGGCGATCACGCACCTCGCGTCCTCGCACAAAACGACGAGCCCGGATCGAACGTATCCGACGCTTCGCGGCCATCCGCCGTTGCTCGAAACCGGCGAGGCGCTCGAGATACCGGACCACATCCGCGACGAGACGCCCGAGTCGGGGATCGAACTCTCCGTCCCACCGGAGTACGGACCGTTGTACGCGACCGCACCGCTTGCGTACTACCTGCAGGCGTCGGTTCGAACGCACCAACGGTGTGGTCGCTGTCCCGAACACGCGACGCTTCGGCTCACCGACCTCGGAGTCGAAACACGGCTTGGGCCACTACCGGAGCTACAGCGCGACGTCGAGCGACTGCTGCGGAAGGTGTTCTTTCTCGACTGTCTGGTTCGAAACGCTGGATCGTACGGAACCACCCTCGCCGAGACGAGTCTGCTCGACGCGCTCGGGCTCGATGCCGCGGAACTCTACGAAGCGACGCCACAGCAACGTCTCGCAACCTACCTCGACGTGGCCTACGCGGCCATCGAGCACCGCCTTCCCGACTGGCATCTCTCGACGTACGTCGAGCCGACGTACGACCGCGCCGAGACGCTCCCATTTCTGCTCGATCGCATGAGCATGATCTACATGCCACGGACGTCCGAACTCGACGGCCAAGAGCTCGTCGAGCGATCGCTCGCGGACTTTTACCGCGGCGGACCGCGACCCGACGGAAACGGGGATTCGACCGACGCCACGAGAAACGGCGACGAGCGCGCGAGCGTCGGACAGGTAGTCTCGGTGGATATCGTCAAACCGGAGCTTCGAAACGGACGCGTCCACGGCTGGCTCGCCGACGGCGTCCCGATCGACGTGTTCAAGTCCGCATCCGCGGCCTACTACAACCGCCTCGATTATCTCGAGCGGGCGAGCGACGAGACGTCGATCCACGTCGTCCTGAACGATCCGGAGATGGCCGGCGAACACGACCGCGTCGCCGAGATCTACCGACAGCGCTCCGAGGAACTCCCGATGCGTGTCACGGTCGAAGAGTGTCTTCGCACCGACGAGCTCGCGTCGGTCCTGGAAGACGACCACGATTTCGTCCATTACATCGGCCACTGCGAGACCGATGGGCTTCGTTGCTCGGACGGCTACCTCTCAGCAGCCAATCTCGATCGCTGTAACGTCCAGACGTTCTTCCTGAACGCTTGTGGCTCGTTCTACGAGGGACAGGCGCTGATCGAGAAAGGGAGCGTCGCCGGCGCGGTCACGTTTACCAAAGTGTTGAACGACCACGCCATCAAGGTCGGCTCGACGTTCGCCAAGCACCTCGTCCACGGATTCAGCATCGAACGGGCGATGCGGCTCGCGCGCAGACGCATTATGATGGGAAAGGATTACGCCGTTGTCGGTGACGGAACCCACTCGCTCACCCAGGGAGAACACCGATTACCGACGACTATCACCCTCGAACGGCTCGCGGACGACACACAGAAAGGAAGCCGATCGGACGCTCGAGACCAGAGTCAATCGAGCATCGAGGGCGACCCGAGCGAGTTTCTGGTCACGTTCGATTGCTATGCCACCGGAATCAACGGATCGTACTACTTCCCTCACACTGAGGACAACGAGTTCGCCTACCTCTGTGGCCGCGAGTCGAATTTTACGCTGTCGGAACCGGAACTCGTGTCGCTGCTCGCCGAAACCGAAGCGTCCGTTATCTACGACGGCGACGTCTACTGGTCTGACGACCTCTGTTCACGGCTCGAACGGTAGCTACGGACCGCCGTACGTACTGATGCGCTTCGATCGAAACACCATTTCACACCCATCGGTGGCCGTGTTTCCAAGGTATTTCCACTGGAAAACAGCGTCACAAACGGCGGAAACCCACAACCGATCGCAACTGAAATTCATACACGACTGTAATGACAGGTACCGTTTATATAATTATTGTTGTTCTGCCATCATCTCTGGCACCGGTTTACGGGAGACTCACATCGGGACGCGAGCACCATCATCTGGACCCGATTCGAGGCTGTCGACCTCACCCGAGTGTGTCAACGTATGTGCGACCGTCTAGCATGAATCCATTGGAACACATACAAAAAGATACAACTGTAGTAGCAAAAATTACTCCTATCGAGCCCAGCGAGAACTTCTGACGTGAGAACGGCCGCCAAAATTAAGTGATCTGCCATCGTTTAGTTCTGTATATACATGGACTCGAATTTACTCAATCACCAGATTGACGATATCCTCGAATCGGTTCTCGAGGACGCTGAGGGGGATGTGTACATGGTCAACCCGTCGTGGGATGCCATCGAGGACTTCGTCTCGGTTGCGACCCAGTTCGACGGCTCGCTCCCGTCGGTCCACATGCTCGCCGACGAGCGAACGCTGAAAGACGTCATGGACGACTTCATCGTCGCCTCGAACGCCGCCGACCTCATCGCCGCGGGCTCGCTCTCGCTCCGTTCGCTCGAGGAGGCACCCGAAAACTCCCTGCTGATCACCGAAGACCGAGTCGTCGCCGTCGTTCACGCCGGCGACCGCGTCGGCGGCCTCATCACCGACGACGAGAGCTTCGTCGACGACACGTACGACACCTACGCCGCCCGGTGGGAGGACGCCGAAGCGTTCAACCTCCGAACGCCACCGATCACGGACGTCCGCGAGACGCTGTCCGAAGAGATCGGTCCCGACGCCGAGGACGACTTCACGGCGATCCTGAACTCGCTCGAAACCGCCCGCGGAGACGGCGATGGGCTGGACGAAGTCACCATTTCGCTGCTCGTGGCAGCCAAAAACGGCGCGCTGCTGTACGACATCAGTAAGTGGGGCGAAGACGTCGGCATCGCCTCCAAGGCGACGTTCTCGCGGACCAAGACCAAACTCGAGGATATGGGTCTGATCGACACCGAGAAGGTCCCGATCGACGTCGGCCGCCCGCGCCTGCGCCTGCAGATCGGCGACAACCGGCTTCGAGAGGCTGACAACGGTCAGCTCGCGACCGTCGCACAGAGCATCCTCAACTAACTCCCTTTTACACCGTCCTGGACACGGCAGCTTCCGTCCGATCCACCGGCACGTCCTGCCTGTGTCCAGCATCGGTTTACGTCTCGCCTCCCTATGGCCGGCCAATGAAGGGCAGCATCCTGGACACGATCGGCTCGCCGCTCGTCCAGGTCGATTCACCGGAGGGAGCGACCGTCGCCACCAAAGTCGAATCGTTCAATCCCGGCGGATCGGCCAAGGACCGTCCGGCGCTGCAGATGGTCCGCTCGGCCGAACGCGACGGGAGGATCGAACCCGGCGACTGGCTCGTCGAGCCGACGAGCGGAAACACCGGCATCGGGCTTTCGCTCGTCTGTGCGGCCCGCGGGTACGATCTCACGATCGTGATGCCCGCCGACAAGTCCGCGGAACGACGCCAGATTATGGCGGCCTACGGCGCGGAACTCGAACTCGTCGACGGCGACATGGAGACGGCTCGCGAGCGCGCGGACGAACTCGAGTCCGAGGGCGCGATTCAGCTCGGCCAGTTCGAAAACCCGTCCAACCCCGAAGCACACTACCGAACCACCGGCGAGGAGATCGTCGAACAGGTCGGTGATCGAGAGATCGACGCCTTCGTCGCCGGCGTTGGCACTGGCGGTACGATCTCGGGAACGGGAAAACGGCTCCGTGAGGAGTTTCCCGAGATGGAGATCGTCGCCGTCGAGCCAGCGCGCAACGCCGTCCTCTCGACAGGCGAGTCCGGGGACGACGACTTTCAGGGGATGGGCCCCGGCTTCGTCAGCGAAAACCTCGACGTCGATCTGATCGACCGCGTCGAGACGGTGAGACTCGAAAACGCCGAGGACGAGTGTCGCCGCCTTGCCCGCGAGGAAGGCGTCCTCGTCGGCCAATCGAGCGGTGCCACGAGCCTGGTCGCCCAACGGGTCGCACGCGAAATCGCCGATCCCGAACTCGAGTGTCCCGAGGTATCGACCGCCTTCGATGGCGGACGATCGGCCTCGCCCGAGACCGACGGCGGAACGGTCGACGACTGCCCGCTCGTCGTCACGGTGTTCTGGGACAGCGGCGAACGGTATCTCTCGACCGGGCTGTTCGACTGAAACGGCTCGTTCGACGGAGACGGACGCGTTCAGGGTTCGTTCAGCGAAGGATTAAGTATCGTGAGAGGGTATTACATACCATGGGATTTAGTGAGTCACTCGAGTTCGGACACGAGGACCGCAAACGGATCTACGAGCACGTCGAACGGCAGGGTGCGGTCGATCCGGACGAAACCCGAGACGAACTCGGCATCGATCCGAGCGGGTTCAGACACCACGTCGCGATCCTCAAACGGGATGGTCGACTCGAGGAAGAGCGTGGAACGCTTCGAGTGACGCTCGACGCCGGTGCCGAAGAGGAGTACGTCTCCGAGGACCTCGAGTTCCACATCCGCCCGGCCAGACAGGAGGATCTCACGGGCGTCGTCGGCGCGATCCGGCAGGTCGTCACCGAAAAGACCTACATCGAGGCCGAGAGCGTCGCCGAGGAGATCGATCACCAGGACGCCTTACTCCGGAGCAACGAACTCGAGTCGCGGATGTTCTTCGTCGCCACCGTCGAGGACGAGGTCGTCGGCTGGGTGCATCTGCACTCGCCCGAGTTCGAGAAGCTTCGCCACACCGCCGAACTCACCGTCGGCGTCTTAGAGGAGTACCGCGGCCACGGTATCGGCTCGCACCTCCTCGCCCGCGGACTCGAGTGGGCGGGCTCGAACGGCTACGAGAAGGTTTACCAGAGCGTTCCGTCGAGCAACGGCGAAGCGATCGCGTTCCTCGAAGAACACGGCTGGGAGACGGAGGCGATCCGCGAGGATCACTACAAGTTAAACGGCCACTACGCCGACGAGGTGATGATGGCCGTCGAACTGTAACCGTCATCGACGGTTCGGTCCAGCTCGTCGCGTTCGTTTGCGCTCGTTCGTTCGCTCGTTCAGGTATCCTCGGGTTTTGCCACCGCGTTCTCCTTGAGCCGTCGCCCTTCGTCGGAACTGACGGTCAGTTCGGGTACCGTCGTCGGCGCGTTGTCCTCGTCGATAGCAACGTAGACAAAGTACGATTCCGTGGTCTTTTCGCGCTCTCGCGTCCGCAGGTCCTCGCGCTCTGCGACCAGTCGAACGCGAACGCTCGTGGTGCCCGCGTCGTAGACGTACGCGGTGATGTAGGCCGTATCGCCGACGGGAATCGGCCGTTCGAAGTTCATCCGATCGACGCGGGCGGTCACGCAGGTTTCCCCCGCAAACCGCATCGCGGACATCGCGCCGACCTCGTCCATCCACTTCATCACGTTGCCCCCGTGGGCGACCTCTAGCATGTTCGCGTGGTTGGGCTGGACCATCTCGCGGTTCTCTACCAGCGTTTCCATGAGATCGGTCATCGGTCGGTCTTTTCCAACCACCGTGATGATTGTTTTCCTCACCCCAACCCACTCTTTCAACCCCGCCCGTCGTCTATCGTGACCGTCGTGGCACGGAACAGATCGTTTCGCCGAGTTCGATACTGGTAAAAGCCGCGGCCGAGTTGACCCCCTAATGAGCGATGCAGGCGACGCCGGCGTGCCCGAACCCCCCGACGTTCCCGATAGCGAGGAGGGGTCAGTGGACGTCCTCGGGACAGCACACGTCTCACAGGCGAGCGTCGACGATGTTCACGAAACGATCGATCGGGACCAACCCGATATGGTCGCCGTCGAACTCGACGAGGGTCGCTATCGCCAGATGCAAGGCGGAACCCCCGACGACATCGAGGCACAAGACCTCCTCTCGGGGAACACCGTCTTTCAGTTTCTGGCCTACTGGATGCTTTCGTACGTCCAGTCGCGACTCGGCGAGAAGTTCGATATCGAACCCGGCGCCGACATGCGCGCGGCGATCGAGGCCGCCGAGCGAAACGGCAGCGGCGTTGCACTCGTCGACCGCGATATCCAGATAACGATCCAGCGGTTCTGGCGGCGGCTCTCGTTCACCGAGAAATTGAAGATGGTCGGCGGGCTCGCACTCGGGGTCACCGATCCTCGCACGATCGGGCTCGCGACCGGTGCCGCCGTCGGGATCGTCCTCGGGACGCTCTTTGCTATCTTTCTGGCCCCGTTGCTCGGATACGGCGACCTCGTCATGCTCGGAGTCACCGAAGCGACGACGCTCCAGTACGTGGGTGCCGGCGGCCTCGGCGTCGTCGGTGGTGCGTTCCTCGGGCTGCTCTTCTTGCCGTCGTTCGACTCCGTCGATAGCGACGGCGACGGATTCCTCGATGGCTTCACAATGCGGATTCTCGGCGGAATCGCCGTCGCCGTCGTGGGCTGTCTCGCGCTAGTCGCCACCGAGACGTTCGTCGGGCCGCTCTCGGCCGGCACGTTCGAAACCGCCGGCACCTACGCGATTCGGGGCTCCGTCGGCCTCCTCGCCGGGCTCGGGGTCGGCGTCGCCGTCGGTGTGGTCCTCGGACTCGTCCTCGACGTCATGAGCGGCGACGTCGAGGAAGTTGAAGAAATCGACATCGAGGAGATGACCGACGGCGACGTCGTCGCCGCGATGATGGAGGAGTTCCGCCAGTTCAGCCCGCGAGGCGCGAACGCCCTGATCGACGAGCGCGACGCCTACATCGCACACAACCTCCACGAACTCCGCACCCAGGGGTACGACGTTCTGGCCGTCGTCGGCGCTGGGCACAAGGCCGGAATTGAACGCTATCTCCAGAATCCCGAAGAGTTGCCGCCGATGGAGTCGCTGACCGGAACCGCCTCGAGCCGACGCTTTTCGCCGCTGAAGATCCTCGGCTATCTGGTGATGATCGGCTTCCTCGGCTTTTTCTTCCTGTTGATCATGGCGGGCGTTCAGAACACCTTCCTCCTGCAACTGTTCGGCGCGTGGTTTCTGTTCAACGGCTTCTTCGCGTTCACCCTCGCTCGATTGGCCGGCGCTCGCTGGACCAGCGCGGGCGTCGGCGGCTCGGTCGCGTGGCTGACCAGCATCAACCCGATGCTCGCGCCGGGCTGGTTCGCCGGCTACGTCGAGCTCAAACACCGGCCGGTCAACGTTCGGGACATCCAGACGCTAAACGAGATCATCGGCGACACCGAACGGCCGATCGATCAGGTCATGGGCGACATGTTCAACGTGCCGCTGTTCCGGCTGATCATGATCGTCGCGCTGACGAACATCGGCAGCCTGATCGCGACGCTTTTGTTCCCCGTCGTCATCCTGCCGTGGCTCGCACCCGAGATCGGCGGCGTCGATGCGTTGATGGGCGAACTCATCCGCGGTGCTGAAAACAGTCTCGAACTCATCCGAGGGATGCTCACGTGAGCGTCCGCACCGATCGTCGGTCCGAACCCGAACTCAGCTTCAGCGAGAAGGAGCTGTTCGATCTCGCGGTCGCGTGGCTCGTCCTGAGTGCCGCGTTCGCGCTGTTGTTCGAACCGGTCCACCGCGGCGCTTCGGTCGGCTCGTT
Organism: Natrialbaceae archaeon A-arb3/5; assembly: GCA_046614585.1. GTDB lineage: Archaea > Halobacteriota > Halobacteria > Halobacteriales > Natrialbaceae > JBKKHI01. The sequence goes on from JBKKHI010000002.1 coordinate 145,697, forward strand.
CGTCGCGATGGCGGGGCTGAGCTTCGTCACGGTCGGCGTCGCCTTCCTGCTCCACGAGCTCGCACACAAGGTCGTCGCCATCGAGTACGGCCAGATCGCCGAGTTCCGGGCGGACTACCAGATGCTCTTTCTGGCGATCATGAGCGCCCTGATCGGCTTTCTCTTTGCCGCGCCGGGTGCCGTCTATCACCGCGGCCGGATCACGAAACGGGAAAACGGGATCATCGCACTCGCCGGGCCGGTAACCAACCACCTGCTCGCGGTGCTCTTTCTCCCGATGATGCTGTTCGGCGGCTACCTCGGGCTGATCGGGCACATGGGCGTCACGATCAACCTCTTTCTGGCCGCGTTCAACATGATCCCGTTCGGACCGCTCGACGGAAAGACCGTGCTCTCGTGGAACAAACCGATATTCGCCGTCGTCTTCGGATTCAGCGTGATCGCGCTCGTCGGCTTCGTGTTGCTCTTTGGCTTCTGGTAATCGTCTCGATTCGGTTCGACTCCGTTTCGATCGGCGGCCGTCTGCATCGCTGCGCTCGTTCGGGACCGGTGACCTTTTGCTCGCCCCACGCAGTCGTTCGCATATGACCGACTCAGCGGACGGCGAAGGCGCGGACGAGGCGGATCGGCTCACGTACGCCGACACCGGCGTCGACATCGAGGCCAGCGAGGACGCGACGGCGGCGCTGCTCGAAGCGTTCGGCAGCGACCTCCGGACCGAGTACGCTGGATTGATCGACATCGGCGACCGCTATTTGGCGCTCGCGACCGACGGCGTCGGAACGAAGCTCCTCGTCGCCGAGGCCATCGAGGACTTCTCGACGATCGGCATCGACTGTATCGCGATGAACGTCAACGACCTCGTCGCGGCGGGCGTCGAGCCCGTCGCCTTCGTCGACTACCTCGCGATCGACGAGCCCGAGGACGAACTCACCAACCAGATCGGCGAGGGGCTCGCCGTCGGCCTCGAGCAGGCCGATCTCGCCATGCTCGGCGGCGAGACGGCCGTCATGCCGGAGGTCGTCAAGGGATTCGACCTCGCGGGAACCTGCGTCGGACTCGCCGACAAGGACGATGTGCTCGAGGGTGAGGCCGCAGTCGGCGACGTGCTCGTCGGATTCCCTTCGAACGGCATCCACTCGAACGGTCTGACGCTCGCCCGCGAGGCCGTCACGCGAGACCACGAGTACACCGACGAGTTCCCGCTCGATCCCGAGCGGACGATCGGCGAGGAACTGCTCCGGCCGACGCGCATCTATACGGATCTTCTCGAACCGATGTCCGAGTTCGGCGTTCGCGCGGCGGCCCACGTCACGGGCGGCGGGTGGACGAACCTGCTCCGGATGGGCGACAACCGGTACGTGATCGACGAGCCGCTGTCGGCCCAGCCGGTCTTCGAGTTCGTTCAGGCGGAAGGGAAGGTAACGGACGAGGAGATGCACCGAACGTTCAACATGGGCACCGGCTTCGTCGTCGCCCTTCCCAAAGCACAAGCCGAAGAGCTCGCGGCGGAGACTGACGGACAGGTGATCGGCCGCGTCGCCGAGGGAGAGTCGGTCGAGATTCGCGGGCTCTCGCTGTCCTGATCGACTCCGTATATTGCGCTATCGGTCCGCCTCGTCTGACTGTTGTTCTGACTGCCCAGTTTTGCCGGTCGCCGCGCGGATCGTGTCGTACTCCTCGTCACTGTAGGCGATGAGTCGAACGTCCTCGATCGTTTCCGGCTCGTACTCCTCGATCTCGTCGGCGATTATCTCGGCACCATCCGCGAGGTTGAACCCCGCGACGCCGCAGCCGAGTGCCGGGAGGACGACCGATCGACAGCCGCGCTCGTCGGCCGCCTCGAGCGTGTTTCTCGTGGCGTCGCGAATGCTCTCAGCCGTGGCCTCGCCATCGCCGTAGTGGGGCATCGCAGCCGCGTGGATGACGAACTCCGCGTCGAGATCGTAGGCGTCGGTGACGGCGACCTCCCCGAGGTCAACGGGGCCCTCCTCCGTGGCTTCCTCGTTGAGCTGTTCGCCCGCTTCTCGCCGGAGCGCGCCGGCGACGCCGGAACCCATCTCCAGACTCGTCCCGGCGGCATTGACGAGCGCGTCGGCGGACTGTTCGGCGATATCGCCCTGGATGACGTCGAACTCCATACGCGGCCGTACGACCTCAAGCAGTGTGAAAGGCGACCACGAACGCTCATCCCGGACGTGTCGACCGCCGCCGATCGAGCGATATGCAATTTCCCAGAAACTTAGGTCGACCAAAACCTTTTTAGATTTAGGCTCGCCTAAGTCCTCGTAATGGACGCACCTGCCCGCAGAACAGAGACGGAGACCGATGACGAATTCGACGCGCCGACGGCCGTCGTGTGCAGCCACGAAACCCGCCCTGGAAAGATCGTCTTCACCGAGCGCGACAACACCGATGGCTGGATCGCTACCGATCTGACGGTCGAACTCACCCGATAACGCGACACATTCCTCCTCGTCTCAGTCGCTCGAGGTTGTGCCCTCGTCGCGTCGCTCTGGCCAAGTAATCGCGACTCATTTGGCATTCCCCCTTGAAACAGCGAGCATGCGAGATCGTCGACGAGCGCTCGTGAAGGGAGCCCTCGCTGCCAGCGGTTTCTTCCTCCTGGCGGGTATCGTCACCGGCCTGCTCTCGACGTCGCTGTTCGACAGGATGGTCGACCGCACCGTGCTCGATTACGCGTTTCTCACGCTTACGTCGGTACTGATCGGCGCGTACGTCGTCCAGCGGTCGACGGCCACTGAGTGCGCCGGCGATCGGTGTGCCTACGGCGGCGCGGCCGGCGGCTTTCTCGCCGTCGCCTGTCCCCACTGTAACGCCCTCCTCGTGGCGGCGTTCAGCACGTCGTGGCTGGCGACGTACGTCGATCCGGTTCGACCGCTGATCGGACTTCTCGCGGTTGGACTCCTCGTCGGTATTATCGCCGTTCGGCACAATCAGTAGCGGATCGGACGGCGCAAAAAACGGTGAAATCAGTCGTCGGCGTCTCGTCGTCTCCGTCGAGCGTTACTTCGTCGCTTCTTCGAGGACCAGCGTGTCGTCTTCGAGGTAGTGTTCGAAGTGGTGACCGTCCTCCTCGAGTGTGACGAGGATTTCGCGGAGGATCTCGGCGGTCGCGTAGTCACCGAGGTTCTCGGCGAGTTCGATGCTGCCGCGCATCGACTCGATGATGTCGCCGTACATCTCGAGGTCGTTCTGGAACATCGTACGAACGTCGTAGACGTCCTCGCCCTCGAACTCGACGGTTGCACGCCGCTCCTGGTTCGTCGGACCGGAGACGGGGACGCCGCCGAGCGCCTGGGCGCGCTCTGCGATGACGTCGGCACCTTCCTCGACGTGTTCGTAGGCCTCCTCTAAGAACTCATGCAGCGGGAGGAACTCGGCACCCTCGACGACCCAGTGGTGCTTTTTGAGCTGGTGATACAGCACGTACGAGTTGGCCAGTTCCGTGTTCAGCGCGTCGACGATCTGCTCGGCTTTATCTTGTTCGAGCCGGAGCTCGTTCTCCTCGACGACGTCGGCCGATTGACGGACTGTCTTCTGGGTGCTCATCGTATTGTATCGATACAGCCGCAAACCACTTAAAGGTTTCCCAGTACAAAACAATATTTTCCAATCCAAAAAGAATCCTTCCGACTGCATCGTAAGAACATCTGGTATTGAAAACAGCTGTCTGTTTGATAGAGTGTCTCACCCGGTTAGGAAAGACGTGCTGTCGCCGGCAAAGATGGCGCTGTTGTCGTTACGAGTGAGGGGGTCTGGTACCCAGCCTCCCGGAGACCACAGGATTGCTTGCAGTCTTCTCGAACTGACTATCGAAGTTCGGATGACTCATACGGATTGCTGTAACGATATACCGGCGGTGAGTCGAACTGTGTGAGACGAGCCCCGGTCGAGGAGCGAAGCGAGTCAACCGGCGCAACCGCCGCACGGGTCGCGGTTGTGCCGAAAATGACTTACAGTAACCCGTATCAAATCACGGCTATCGGCACGGAGAACTCTCGGGAATCGGTATCGAACGCGAACCGAAAATGAAACCGCGTCTTACTGTTCGCCTTCGAGCTCGTCGACGATCTCGTCAACGTCGACGTCGGCGTCCTCGAGCGCTTCTTCGGTGTCGCTATCGATGTCACCGAGGCCACCGCCGCCCATCATGCCGGGCATGCCCATGCCGCCCATGCCGTCGATGACCTCCTGAACGATGACGCGGTCGACGCCGAGCTTGTCGATGATGTCCTGAGCGATCTGCTGTTTGCCCATCATCCACTGCTGGTTCATCGTCATCTGTGGCGTGGCTTCGAGGTAGAGCGTCTCCTTCTCGACGACTTCCGTTTCGAATTCGGGTTCGGCGTCCTCGTCGTCTTCGTCCGGTTCGACCGCGGACTCTTCCTCGACTTCGTCCGTCTCGATCCAGAGTTCGGGCTCCTGGCCGAGGTACATCTCGAACAGACCGCCGGCCTGCTGCTCGCGATCTTCGACGACGTCGACGATTTCGTACTCGTACTCGACGTCCTCGCCCGCGAGCGGGTGGTTGAAGTCGACGCGAGCGCGGCCGCCGATGATCGTGCTGATGTAGCCCTGCTGGCCGTCGACCTGCACGTTCGCGCCGGGGTAGCGGTCGTCCTCGTCGATCTTCTCGGCGCTGACGGTCTCGACATCGTCGGGGTCGTACTCGCCGAAGGCGTCCGCGGCGTCGATCGTCACGGTGCCGGAGTCGCCGGCCTCGCTCCCGATGACGCCCTCTTCGACGTCTTCGAAGATGTGTCCCTCACCGAGGACGATCGTTCGCGGCTTGAACTCCTGTCCCTGGTCGTCGACACCCTCTTCTTCGGCGACTTCCGGGTCGGTCGTATCGACCAGTTGGTCGTCCTCGACGGTGTAGGCGGTGTATTCGATCTCGACGAAGTCGCCGGCTTGCAGTCCGTCGGCGGATTCGTCGTCTACTTCTGCATCGACGTCATCGGCCTGCTCCTCTGGCTCGGCCTCCTGTTCCTCAGTCATACGTGATACGTCCCGCTGTCCACATTTAAGTACGACGTTTTGGGCCGAGAGCGACCGATACTTACGACCGGTCACCATCGGACCGGGTATGTACGAAGTCGAAGTGAAGGTCTCCGCGGACCTCGACCGCGTTCGGTCGCGACTCGAGGAACTGGGGGCGACGGCGCAGGGTGCCGTCGTGCAACTCGACACCTACTACGACGCCCCACACCGCTCGTTCCCCGAGACCGACGAGGCGCTGCGGCTCCGAACCGAACGTCAGGCTGACGGCTCCTCGGAAACGCGAATTACGTACAAGGGGCCGCTGGTCGACGACGAGTCGAAAACCCGCAAGGAGATCGAAACCGGCGTTGCGGCGGGCGAGAAGATGGAGACCGTCCTAACGAATCTCGGCTTCGAGGCGACCGCAACCGTCCGTAAGGAGCGCGAGCGATTCACGCTCAATGGGTACACGGTTACCCTCGACGCCGTCGACGACGTCGGCGAGTACGTCGAGGTCGAGACCGAAGTCGACGCCGAACCCGAGCTCGACGCTGCCCGCGACGGAGCCTACAATGTTCTCGAGCGGATCGGGCTCGATCCCGACGATCAGCTCCGGACCTCCTATCTCGCGCTCTTGCTCGATTCCGACGCGAACTGATCGCATTCATATTACTGCAGAACATTTTCCATCACTTATCTGTTTCCGCAAGTTATAGAACTTCGCTCTGCGAAGAACCGGTAATGAGTGAGCGGAACATTCGGGTCGAGCCGATCGACCGACAGGCAGTCGAGGATCAGGAAGTCGAAATCGTCGAGCGAAAGGGGATCGGACACCCCGACTCGATCTGCGACGGCGTCGCCGAGAGCGTCGCCAGCGCGCTCGCTCGCGAGTATCTGGATCGTGTCGGCAAAGTGCTTCACTTCAACACGGACGAAACGCAACTCGTCGCGGGCGAGGCCGCGCCCGCGTTCGGCGGCGGCGAGGTCGTCGATCCCATCTATCTGCTGATCGTTGGCCGCGCGACCAAGCGCTACGAGGGCGAGATGTTCCCCGCAGAGACCATCGCGTTGCGGGCCGCCCGAGCGTATTTAGCGGAGACGATTCCGCACCTGACCGTCGGCGAGGACATCGTCGTCGACGTGAAACTCGGCGAGGGCAGCGGCGACCTGCAGGACGTCTTCGGCGAGGACGAAGTGACCGTTCCGATGGCCAACGACACGAGTTTTGGCGTGGGTCACGCGCCACTGACCGAAACCGAACAGATCGTTTTCGAAGCCGAGCGGCGGCTGAACAGCGAATTCGCGGCGGAGAACCCGTACCTCGGCCAGGACGTGAAGCTCATGGGCAAACGCGAGGGCGACTCGATCGACGTCACCGTCGCCGCGGCGATGATCGACCAGTACATCGCTGATCTCGACGAGTACGCCGACGCCGTCGAATCGGTCCGCGAGTTCGTCGCCGAGGTTGCAAGCGAGCACACCGATCGCGCGGTCGACGTCCACGTCAACACGGCCGACGACTACGAGGAGGGCTCGATCTACCTCACCGTCACCGGCACCTCTGCCGAACAGGGCGACGACGGCTCGGTCGGCCGCGGGAACCGTGCAAACGGCCTCATCACGCCGAATCGCTCGATGTCGATGGAAGCGACCAGCGGCAAGAACCCCGTCAATCACATCGGGAAGATCTACAACCTGCTCTCGACCGAAATCGCCGAGAACGTCGTGGACGAGGTCGACGGCATTCGCGACCTGCGTGTCCGACTCCTCTCGCAGATCGGTCGCCCGATCGACCAACCCCACGTCGCCGACGTCCACGTCGTCACCACCGAGGGCGTCGAACTCGCCGACGTCGAAGCGGAGATCGAAGCCATCGTCGACCGCGAACTCGCGGACGTCACCGAGATCACCCGTCGCGTCATCGACGGCGAACTCTCGACGTTCTAGCGATCATTCTCGTCGCGGCGATTCTCGTTTTGCGGATTCGAACCGATCACAGTTCGACGTACTGAAACGAGACGAGCGCGTACGGTCGGCAGTGTCGCTTCCGATCTCCGGTGGCAACCGTATCGTCCTCGCCGTCGTCGCGAGCACGTTCTTCGTCGGATTCGGTGGCGGCGTTATTTTCCCGATCCTGCCGAACCTGGGCGAGGTGCTCGGCATCTCGGCGTTCATGGTCGGGATCATCCTCAGCGCGAACCGCTTTACGCGACTCGTCGCGAACGCGCCGGCGGGCGCGCTCGTCGACCGCGTCGGGACGCGAACGCCGTTCATCGCGGGACTGGCGATCGAGGGCGTGGCGACGTTCATGTACGTCGTCGCAATCCTCTCGACGCACCCCTCGCTGTGGTTTCTGCCGCCGACGCCGGAGGGGTGGTTCATCGTCGCACGAGTCCTTTGGGGCGTCGGCAGCGCGCTCGTCTTCGCGACCGCCTACACGATCACCGCCGACGTGAGCGAGGCCGGCTCCCGGGGAACGAGCATGGGGATCGTTCGCGCGGGCATCACGTTCGGGTTTCCCGCGGGACTCGTGCTCGGCGGCGTCGTCAGCGACCTCTGGGGGAACGTCGAGGCGTTCGCCCTCGCGGCCGCCTTTGCGGGATTGGCCAGCGTGATCGCATACCTGATCGTTCCCGAGACCCACGTCGACGAGGAGCAGACGGCGGTCAAGCCGTGGGATATCGAACGAACCATGCCGGCGTTGACGATCGGACTCGTCAACTTCGGGCTCTACTTCGCCTACATCGGCGTCCTCTTTTCGACGCTCGTGCTCTTGCTCGACGCCCGCAAGGTCTTCGTCTTCGGACTCGACGCACAGGGCTCGTCGGGAATGCTGATGGCGGTGACCGTGCTTTCGGGGTCGGTGTTCACGCTCGGCGGCGGCGCACTGAGCGACCGGGTGGGCGCTCGAATTCCTGTCATGCTCGTCTTTCTAGTGGCCGCCTGTGCGGGGTTCGTCGTGCTCGCGGTCGGCGCGACGATCGAGACGATGGTGGTTGCCTGCCTGTTGATCGGCGCGGGACAGGGCGGCGTCGGCGGTCCGCTGACGGCGCTGCTCGCCGACCTCACACCCGAAGAACGGGTTGGCCGTGCGATGGGAACGAACAACGTCTTCGGCGACGTGGGCGGCGGACTCGGCCCGCTCGTGTCGCTCCCGCTGGTCGAACTCGTCGGCTTCGGCGCTGTCTACGCGATCAGCGCGATCGTGCCGATGATCGCCGGCGTCGTTCTAGTGGCCGGTATTTACGCCCACACGGGACGCGTGAGTCCGACGATCGGTGAGTCGATGGGTGACTGATCTGCTGTAACACAGTACCGTTTGAATCGACGGCTCCCTCGTAACCCCCTTATAGCTGCGGTTGTCTATCCCCGTTCATGCATCCGCCGGGAGCCGACACCGTCCTCGTCCGCCACGGGGACTTGAACACAAAGAGCAACAGAGTCAAGCGCCACATGGAGGGGCTTCTCGTCGAGAACCTCGAGGCGCTTCTGGCGGACCGGTCGATTCCTGGAACGGTCGAGCGCCGGTGGAATCGACCGCTGATCCACACGGACGAAGCGCACGTCGCGGACGCGACGGCTGCTGCGACGGACGCGTTCGGCGTCGTCTCGGCGAGCGCCGCAGTGACGACGAGTACCGAGAAAGCGGTGATTCTGGACGTCCTCGCCGAGACCGCTCGCGAGTGCTACGACGGCGGCACGTTCGCCGTCGACGCGCGACGAGCCGACAAGAGCCTGCCGTACGACAGCGAGGACCTCGCTCGAGAGGGTGGAACGACCATCTGGGAGGCCGTCGAGGACGAGTTCGACCCCGAAGTCGACCTCGACGATCCCGATCTCACGTTCGGCGTCGAAGTGCGCGAGGACGTCGCGTTCGTCTACCTCGGCCGGACGGCCGGCCCGGGCGGGCTTCCCCTTGGCGCACAGGAGCCGGTGATTACGATGGTCAGCGGCGGGATCGACTCGCCGGTCGCGGCCTACGAGATCATGAAACGCGGCTGCTCGATCGTCCCCGTGTACGTCGACCTCGGAGAGTACGGGGGAATCGACCACGAGGCGCGGGCGATGGAGACGGTTCGAACGCTTTCGCGGTACGCGCCCAACTTCGACATGCAAGTGTACAAGGTCCCCGGCGGCGACACCGTCGACCTGCTCGTCAGCGAGATGGAACAGGGTCGAATGCTCTCTCTTCGTCGCTTTTTCTATCGGGCCGCCGAGGTGCTCGCCGAGCGCGTCGACGCGAACGGGATCGTCACGGGCGAGGCCGTCGGACAGAAGTCGAGTCAAACGGTGCGAAACCTCGGCGTGACGAGTCGAGCCACAACACTTCCGATCCACCGGCCGCTGTTGACCCGCGACAAACAGGAAATCGTCGCCCAGGCTCGCGAGATTGGCACCTACTCCGATTCGACCATCAACGCCGGCTGCAACCGCGTCGCCCCCGGACAGGTCGAGACGAACGCCCGACTTGAGCCGCTGCTAGCGGCAGAGCCCGACGATCTGTTCGAGCGGGCCGAGACGGCGGCAGCGGACGCGGAACTAGTCGATCCCTGACATCACCGTCCGAATCACCGCTCGACTGCGGCCGAGACGAAACCCACATTACGAGACCGCTCACAGGTTTGAATAGTGACCCGCGTCTGCCTCATCGGGGACCCCGACTGTACCCTCCAGTACGAACTCCTTTCCCGAGAAACCTCCCGTGACGCGCTCGCGACCTACGACCTCACCCGTCCGTTCGAGAACTCACTCGCCGTTCGAACCGTCAGTATCGGCGCAGCCGTCTCGCTGTTGAACGACCTCGACTGGTATCTGACCCGCTTCGTCGAGGAAGCGCTCGTCCTCGAACCGAGCGTTAGCGAGGACGAGTGGCTTTCACGCTCGCTCGCGGAAGCGCTCCGGAACGGCGAGACTGAGGCTCGCGAAACCGCCGAGTTCTGCAAACTGTACGGCCTCGAACGAGCCGAGGGCGACGAGGACGAACCGCCGACCCACCGACTCGTCGAGCCGCTTTACGTCCGGCGAACCGGTGGGGAACTCCCCGAGTACGATCTGCGGGACGTCGAGGAGACGCTCGTCGTTCGACTCACCGAAGCGGAGTATACACCGTGAACGCGTGATCGTTCGTTGTATCGATCGGTTACTGACGCGACCGTAGCCCGTCTACGAAGACACGGAAACTGACTCGTTCCGGGCCTGAAACGGCAGTTTACTCGGTTACTCGATGTTGAGGCCGGTGTCCGCGGTGGACTCGCCGTCGTTCCATTCGAGTTCGAACTCGACGCTGAGTTCGTCGGGACTGTCAGAACTCGACGTTTCACGCTCGGCTTTGATTTCGAAAGTCGGTTGCGACGGCGGTTCCATCGTGATCGATTCGTCGCCGGCCTCGAGCGTTAGCTCGCCGCCTTCCAGCGTGTCAGCGACTGTTCGAAGGTGTGCTGCGATTTCAGAGCGGTCCATTCGCTGTTCGAATTTGAAGAGGACTTCTTCGGCCATACGAACGGTAAGGGCCGTGACGTATAGAAGCTTGTGCCCCACCCTCGACAACGTGATGGCGGACACGCCGTTTCGTCCGGTTGAACGGAATCTGAATTTTGCTCGCAACCAGATGAACCGGCCCTCGATTGGCAGTAATATTCGTTTTAGAGCCGAACTGGTTCGGCCCGAGTCGACTATCGATCACTACCGGACCGCCGATCACCCGTGAAACGACCGAACAAGCGACAGAAAGAAGAAGGAGGAATCCTACGAAGCGGTGATGGATCAGAGTGGGGATTCGACAGGAAGAACTCCCGGAAGACAGTCAGACAGCCGAGATTATTGGCTCTGTTTCCAAATAGATAAGTGCCCCCAGCAACCATCGTCCGACATATAAGCGGTCTTCAATAGAGGTGAATACAATCTTCAGCGCACTCATGAACCCGATGCAGGTGCAAACGCGCGTCGACGTGTTCGAGGAGATCTTCCTCGTCTTCCTCGCTCTAGGGACGCTCGTTGGCGTCGTTGTCGTTGCGTATACCTTGTATAACGCGTACAAGTACCGCGATAGCGGTCGCACAAGCGACGACGAGAACGCACCGACTCTCGGGGAGTTACCGACAGGTGGAAAGGGCGGAAAGAAACTGTTCCTCTCGTTTGGCCTCAGCGCCATCATCGTTATCTCGCTGGTCATCTGGACGTACGGGATGTTACTCTACGTCGAAGATGGACCGGACGAGAACCCTGAGGACGCACTCGAGGTCGACGTGGAGGGGAACTCCTTCACGTGGTTCTACGAATACGATAACGGCATCGAGACCAGCGGTGAGTTGGTCGTTCCGACCGACGAACCTGTCTGGCTCAGTGTGACTGGCGGCGACGTCTGGCACAGCTATGGTATCTCTGATTTGCGGGTGAAAGCTGACGCCATTCCCGGCGAGGTCGACGAGACCTGGTTCATGGCCGAAGAAACCGGTGAGTACACCGCAGAGTGCTTCGAGCTGTGTGGGTTCGGCCACTCCGGAATGACCAGCGAGGTTACTGTCCTCGAACCGGACGAGTACGAACAGTGGGTCGACGAGCAGCTGACGATGACGATTACGCTCGAAGACGCGGACGAAGAGCCCGTCACCGACGGCTTCGAAGTCGCCGTGGAACACCAGGAGAACGCAGAGTTCGACGCGGACCTCTCGGCGACGCTCGGTCCGGAGGACTTCGAGAACGGAACGGTCGAACTCGGTGACTTCGAGCAAGGCGGGACGTACGACGTAACGATCACGCCGACCGACGACGAGTTCGAAGAAATTGAGGACACCATCGACCTCACCGGACCGACGAGTGAGACGTACGAACTCGTTGATCCGGACGCAGACGACGAAGACGATGAGGATGAGACTGACGACGAATCGGACGACGATGAGGAATCGGCCGATGACGAAGCCGACGAAGGGGGTGACGACGAATGAGTGATCTCCCGCCAATGACGTCGGTCAAGCGCTGGCTCGTAACGACGAACCACAAGGACGTCGGAATACTTTATATCGGGACAGCGCTGTTTTTCCTCCTACTTGGGGGGGTCATGGCGCTCGCGTTCCGCGCTCAGATGTGGACGCCGGGCGGAACTGGTCTGCTCAGTGGAAACGAGTTCAATCAGGCCGTGACGGCTCACGGGCTGTTGATGGTCTTCTGGTTCCTGTCACCGATCGCATCCGGATTCGCGAACTACCTCGTGCCGCTACAGATCGGTGCGAAAGACCTCGCGTTCCCGCGAATGAACGCGTTAAGCTACTGGTTCTACCTCTTCTCCGGGGTCCTAATCGGACTCTCGTTCTTCCAGGGTGGAGCGTACGCCGGTGGCTGGACGATGTACGCGCCGTTGAACGTGCCGACGTATACGCCCGCGATGGAGGCGATGACCGGTGGGAACGCGACGATTCTCGGACTGATGTTGTTCGTAATCTCGATCACCATCGGTACCGTGAACTTCCTCGTGACGATCCACCGGTCGCGTGCGGAAGGCCTCGGCCTCTGGAACATGCCGATGTTCACCTGGTCGTGGCTGCTTACGGTCTGGATGATGCTGTTTGCCTTCGCAGCGCTGCTCGCCGCACTGCTGTTGTTGGCGACTGACCGACTCTTCCTCACGCAGTACTTCGCGACCGAACAGGGGTCGGGCTTACTGTGGGCACACCTGTTCTGGTTCTTCGGGCATCCGGAGGTGTACATCGTCTTCTTCCCCGCACTGGGGATCATGTTCGAGACGTTCCAGACCTTCTGTGGTCGGCGTCTCGTCGGTCGGAAGTGGGTCATCATCGCGATGGTCCTCGTGGCCGTCCAGTCGTTCCTCGTCTGGATGCACCACATGTTCCTGACGACGATCAACCTCGAGATCAAGACGCTGATGATGGCGACGACCATCGGGATCTCGTTACCGTTCGACCTGATGGTCTTCGCGTTGATCTATACGATGGTCAAGGGACGCGTCCGCTTTACGACGCCGTTCCTCTTCAGCCTCGGCGCACTCGTACTGTTCATCCTCGGCGGCATTACCGGGGTCTTCCTCGGTGCCGTCGTGCTGGACTACGAGTTCCGTGGCACCTACTGGGTCGTCGCTCACTTCCACTACGTGATGGTCTCGGGGGTCACCGCGCTGATCGCCGGCCTCTACTACTGGTGGCCGAAGATCACCGGGAAGATGTACTCCGAGACCCTCGGGAAGCTTAACTTCGCCGTCTACTTCATCGGCTTCAACCTGCTTTACTTCCCGCAGTTCCTCGCCTGGGAGACGCCACGACGTGTCTTCCACTACGCCGAGGGTGCACAGATCTACCACCAGCTTTCGACCGTCGGCGCGTTCGTCTTCGGAGCGTCGTTCCTGATCATGTTCGCGACGTTCATCCACAGCTTCCTCTACGGGCCGAAAGCGCCGGACAACCCGTGGGAGTTCTCCAGAACGGCGGAGTGGGCGGTTCCATCGCCGCCGCCGCTCGAGAACTGGACCGGGCGTCCGAGCTACGCTAGCGGCCAACTCGAGTTCGTCGAGGACTCGAAGGCGGCAACCGACGGCGGTGTCGCCCACGGTGAGGGAACCACCGAGGCACACGAAGAAGAACACGCCGACCACGCCAGCATCTGGCCGCTCGGCATCGGTATCGCAACCTTCGTCTTCTTCCTCGGACTGACGGGGATCACGCCGTATCTCGTCGAGTTCGCCGAGGAACGCGGCCACTCCGTCGTCGGCACTGCCGCTGAGCCGAATATCATGTATCCAGCGTTGATCGTCCTCGGTGTCGTCCTTATGGGGTACACGCTGTTCAAGTTCGGCGTCGAGCAGTTCGAAGTGCCCGAAGTCGCAATCGCCGAGCGGTGGCCGTTCGGTGGCGTCGACAACACGAAGATGGGTGTTTGGGTGTTCCTCGCATCCGACGTCGTCGTCTTCGGTGCGGCGATCGGTGCGTTCGTCTTCATGCGCCTGCACATGGGCTGGGGTAACTGGGAGACCGTTCCGTTTGCCTCCTGGCCCGGGCTGCTCAACACGTACGTGCTGTTGACCTCGAGTTTCACCGTCATCCTGGCACTCGTCTTCGCAGAGCGTCAGAACAAGAAAGGGCTGCTCGGGGCGATGCTCGCGACGCTCGCGCTCGCACTCACGTTCATGGTCGTCAAGGCCTACGAGTACAACTACAAGTTCCAGATCGGCGAGTACTGGTGGACCAGTATCGAGCACTCGATCTACTTCGTCACGACCGGGTTGCACGCGCTGCACGTGATACTCGGCGTGATCCTCGCCGTGTTCATGATCTACCGGATCGTGAGCGTGGACGCCTATCTCGAGGACCACCGGCCGGTCGAGTTCTTCGGACTCTACTGGCACTTCGTCGATATCGTCTGGGTCATCCTCTTCCCGCTGTTCTACCTGATGTAGCGCGGGTTCGCTACACGGGTTTTCTGTTTTGCTGCTCGATTTTGATGGATACCGAGACGACTGCTATAGTGGCCACTGAAAGTCAGTGCACACCAGATCGTACGAGTCGTTGCGGACCGACACCATCGCACCGTCACCTACCATTCGTTTTGTGCTCGCGGACGATCGTCCTCGGTGTGAGTTGTCGGTCTTCCGTCACGATTGGAGAGGGCGAACTACTTCGAACCCGAACCGATGGATTCCGCGTCGAAAACCGTATGAGGAAGGTATAAGTGGCCGTCGTACGGAGTCAACACCAATGGCTGACATCCGAACGTATTCACTGATCTACGTGGTACTGTTGGTGTTAGGTACGGGTAAGTTCGTCTTCTTCGAGTTTACCTCGTACGAAATCGCGCTGGCGGCAACAATACTGCTTGCCGTCGCGAAGGTATTGTTGATCGCAGGCTACTACCAGCACCTCCTGGAGGAGCCGCGTGCAATCTCCTATATGATGGGAATCGCGGTCTTTATGGTCTTCCTACTGACCATTGCGGCCGGCTACTCGATCCAGTAACGAACCCGAGTCGGGCTGTTTCTGTTTCTTTCCTCTCGATTCCGGAAGCGAAACCTTGAATCGACGTGCTCTCGAACCAGCGCGTATGAGCGACGAAGAGGACGACGAGCCGGCCGTCTCGCTCGGAGAGCACACGCCCGTCGAGGGAGCTCCGCTTGCCCGTGTGAGTTCGCGGTTGACCTGGCCGAAGGAGAAAAGCGAGGTTGACCGTCTCGAAGGCGAGAGCACTATCCGAACGCCCGGGGGGCCAAAGGAGCTGTCTGCCGTTCTCGAGGCCGTCGAGGAGACGTACTTCCAGCGCCGCCAGGAGTTCGAGGCGTGCGTTCGCGAGTCCATCGGCACCGGACCGGTACCGACAGTAGACGAGTAACCAGCCGTGGCGACCGAGGGTGAGGAGGGTGCCGTTAGCTGGGTTCGTGGTCAGTTCGATCGTCTATCCTGGTTCCAGAAGTCACTGCTAACCGGCGGGATTCTAACGCTACTGTGGATGTACACTGTCCCGCCTGAACTTGAGCGGCGGGTCGTCGTCGACACCGTCCTACTGATCGGCGGTCCGCTCGCACTGGGGCTCACCCACGGACGACGAATCGGTTGGTCGATCAACCGCGTCGCCATCCGAAACGCCGTCTTGCTATCGATGTTCGTCTTGCCGTTCTATCTCATCGGGTCGACGCTGCCGACGATACGCCAGTTTTACCCGATCTGGGAGACCTCGGCCGCGACCGGCGAGTTCGTTCCACACGCGATTCAGCTGTTCGTGCTCGCGCTTGCAGCAGAGACGTACTACCGGGGACTGCTCTGTGTCGGCGTCAAAGAGATCGGATTCAAGGCCGTACTCATCAGCCCGATCGTCTACATGATTCACCACTACTCGAAGCCGCCGATCGAGTTCCTTCTCTCCGGTCCGACGGACGTCCTCTTCGGGGCGGTCGACTACAAGTCGAACTCGATTCTCCC
Organism: Natrialbaceae archaeon A-arb3/5; assembly: GCA_046614585.1. Lineage (GTDB taxonomy): Archaea > Halobacteriota > Halobacteria > Halobacteriales > Natrialbaceae > JBKKHI01. Next base: position 161,617 of record JBKKHI010000002.1, read on the forward strand.
CTCGGTCATCGCACACGGTGCAGGGCTCGTCTTACTGGATTGGCTCGTCCTTCACGATCCGCTGTTCGATCCGACCCCGTTTTTGCGATACTTCGAGTGGCTCCCGGTTCCGCTGTGAGGCGTTGCCACAGCGTGGTTCGACCAAACCCATCGCAGTGACTCGACGAGGACAACTAAGGCGACGGGCCACCAAGTGGACGTATGACCCTTCCAATCGACCCCGAGACGATCGACCCCGATGAGTTCGGCGAGAAACAGGCGGTCCTCGAGATGGACCACGAGGAAGCGATCGAGCACGTCCGCGAAGTCTGTGAGGCGGTCGGATTCGGTATCCCCGTCGAGTTTTCACCGTCGGAACTGTTGAACGAGAAGGTCGACGCCGACCGCGACCCCTACTACGTGCTCGGAGCCTGCAACCCCGAAATCGCGAATCGAGCACTCGACGAGACGATGCGGATCGGTGGGCTCTTCCCGTGTAATATGATCGTCTGGCAGGAGGAACCTGGCCGACAGCGCGTCTATCACGTCTCGATCATGAAAATCGCCCGATTGCTGGGGACGGCACCGGATAACGAGGCGTGGGCCGAAATTATCGAGACGACGGGCGAGCTCACCGAAGAAGCCTTTTCCCAGTTCGACGCCGTCGAAGTCGAGGGCACAGAGTGATATCCGAGCAGCAAATGTCAACGTTTACGTAACTCTGGGCTGACGTCACAGTATGGACGTCAGAACGTCGTTTTTTGTCCTCCTTCTCGTCGTTCTCGGTGCGATTGCAACTCTCATGCTCCTGCCGTTGTTGCAGTTCGTCATGGCCGCTGCCCTGCTTGCGTTCGTGCTCTATCCCGCCCACGAACGCTTGACGCCTACCGTTGGCCCTCGAATCTCCGCTGTTCTCCTCACCGGATTCGCAATCGTCGGTGCCGTCGTCCCGTTACTGATCGTCTCGGTGATCGTGCTACAGACCGTCATCTCGTTTCTCAGCGACCTCGATGGGGGAACGATCATCGAACGGGTTCGTGAACTCGCCAGAGACGATCTCGGACTCGAAGAAGAGTACGTCGAGTCGGCCGAAACGACCGTGCTCGCAGAAATCGAGTCCTCGTTCTCCGACGCCGTTGAACTCGCCTTGCTTGAGTTACTCGGCCTGATCAACACGAGCATCGAGATGGGGCTCGGGCTGATCGTCTTCGTGTTCTTGCTGTACTACCTGCTCATCGACGGCGAGACGTTCGTCGGCTGGCTCCGGGAGACCGTTCCGCTTGAAGACGCGGTTCGAGACGAACTGTTCGCGGAGATCAACGTCGTCACCTGGGCCGTCATCAAGAGTCACGTCCTCGTCGCGGTCGTCGAAGGGGTACTCGGTGGCCTCGGATTCTATCTGCTCGGAATCTCGAACGTCGCCTTTTGGACTGTGATCATGACCATCGTCGCGTTCTTGCCGGCGATCGGCGTCTGGCTCGTCTGGGGTCCGGCGGTGGGCTATCTCGCGGTGACCGGCGAGCCGCTGGGCGCCCTCGTTCTCTTGCTCTACGGCGTGGCCGTCCTCTCGTTCGTCGACAACTACCTGCGAGCGATCTTCGTCGACCGGGAGTCCGGCTTGCACCCGGCGGTCGTGATCGTCGGCGTTATCGGCGGTATCTACCTGCTCGGCATCATGGGACTGTTCCTCGGACCCGTGTTGCTTGCGATGTTCAAAGCCGGGCTAAACGTGTTCAGCCGGCTCGATATCGGTGCTGACGCCGACGACTCCCTCGACGGATCGAACGCACCATCCGTGAGCGCTGAATCGAGCCCGGTCGACTCTCATCGGTAGGAACTCGCACGTTGTCACTGGGGTGCCGACTGTTGTATCGGTGTACCCGACGACCACGGTTCATCAGCATGCACAACGACTCCTCTCGACCCGTTTGATCCGTGTTCGTGCCGTTCCAACCAAAGCTATTTCACCTCGGAACCGGTCGTAGTATCTATGACGATACAACGCCGTCAGTTCGTCGCTGCGGTCGGTGCGGCGGCGACGGCGGGGCTCGCCGGCTGCTCGGCGTTCGGCGAGGAACCTGAGTCCGAGGGAGAAATCAGCGAGGAAACGCTGACACTGACGACGACGACGAGCACCGACGATACGGGACTACTCGCCGAGCTCAATCTCGGCTTCCGGGATCGGTACGGCGTGACCGTCGACACCGTCGCACAGGGAACAGGTGCGGCGCTCGAAACCGCCCGGAACGGCGATTCGGACGTCGTTCTGGTCCACGCCAGATCGCTCGAGGACGAGTTCATGGCGGAGGGGTACGGCGTCAATCGTCGGGACCTGATGTTTAACGATTTCATCGTCGTCGGTGGGGACAACGACCCCGCAGGAATCGCCGGCGAAACCGGCGCGACCGGCGCGTTCGCCGCCATCGCCGATGCGGACGCAACGTTCGTGTCTCGGGGCGACAACTCGGGGACACACGCGAAAGAACGCGAACTCTGGGACGAGGCGGGGATCGAGTCGAGCGCGCGCGGCGAGGGGTACACGGAGGCCGGACAGGGAATGGGCGAGGTCCTGATCCAGGCGGATCAGCAGGACGCGTACACGCTCACCGACCGCGGAACCTTCCTCTCGATGCAGGAAAACATCGACCTCGAGATCCATGTCGAGGGTCCCATCGAGGACGGGCCGGCCCACCTCGCGAACCCGTACGGTATCGTCGCCGTCAACCCGGCGATTCACGACCACGTCGCCTACGACCTCGCGCTCGCGTACATCGGCTATCTCACGAGTCCGGCGGGACAGGCGATCATCGAGGAGTTCACCGTCGAGGGCGAACAGCTCTTTTACCCCGAGGCGGTGTCGGAAGAGCCGAACTTCGAGCAGTACGTTCCGGAGGGATGGAGTGGATCGAACGACGGAGGGACGGACGAGACGGGTTCGTGACGATGCTCGACCCGTTCGTCCTCGGTTCGTTCGCCGCGTTTCCCTTCGAGTGGAACTACGTCTGGAGCATCATCGTCGTCTCGCTGTACGTCAGCACCGTCGCGATCGTCCTGAGCACCGCGTTTAGCCTGCCCGTCGCGTTGCTCGTCGGGTTCAAACAGTTCCGCGGAAAGCAGTTGCTCACATCGATCATCAACACCGGGATGGGGTTTCCGAGCGTCGTCGTCGGCCTGCTCGTTCTGTTCGCCGTCTCGAATCAGGGGCCGCTCGGGCCGCTCGATCTCGTCTTCACCACCGAGGCGATGATCATGTCGCAGTTCGTCCTCGCGACGCCGGTGATCGTCGGCGTCAGCCTCGCGGCGGTCAGCGGCGTCGAGCAGTCCGTCCGCGACGCGGCCTACGCGATGGGCGGTACGCGGACCGACGTCGCCCTCGTCACGATCAAGGAAGCGCGATACGGCATCGCGACCGCGGTCCTCGCGGGGTTCGGGCGGGCGATCAGCGAGGTCGGGTCCGTGCTCATCGTCGGCGGCAACATCGTCGGTCCGGACGGGACCTCGAAGACCCGTACGCTGACGACCGCGATCCAGCGCGAGGCGCGCCAGGGGCAGTTCGAGACGGCGCTGTTGCTCGGGGGAATCCTCGTCGTGCTCGTGTTGGTCGTCAACGCGGTCGTGATCAGATTAGGGAGCGACGACGGAGGGTACCGATGAGTCTCACGGCGAGGGCCGTCTCGCACGGCTACGACGGCGATCCGGTGCTTGAGGACGTCTCGCTCTCGGTCCGTTCCGGCGAGATCGTCGCGATCATCGGCCCTTCCGGCGTCGGAAAGTCGACCCTGTTGCGCCTGCTCGCGCTGTTCGACGAGCCAGATTGCGGCACGCTCGAGTACGACGGCGTCGACGTCTGGAACGCCGCCGAGCGTCGGCGGCTTGCGTACCGTCGCACGATCGGCATGGTCTTTCAGGAGCCGAGCCTGTTCGACGCGAGCGTTCGTCGCAACGCCTCCTACGGTCTTCGCGTCCGCCAGTCCTGGCCCGACCGACTCCGCCACGAGCTCGCGAGCCTCGTTGGCGGGGTGAACGGGACCGGCGATGCGATCGAGGCGCTCGATACGGTCGGACTCGCCGAGAAAGCCGGGAAGGACGTCACCACGCTCTCGGGCGGCGAGGCACAGCGAGTCGCGTTCGCCCGCGCGCTGGCGTACGACCCCGACGTGCTCTTGCTCGACGAGCCCACCTCCGACCTCGACCCGCGCAACACGGCGGTCCTCGAGGACGCGATCCGTCAGGCGCGAAATCGCGGGATCGGCGTCGGCCTCGCGACCCACGACATGCACCAGGCCGAACGGATCGCCGACCGCGTCGCCGTTCTCCTCGGCGACGGGATCATCGAGGTCGACGATGCGCGGGCAGTGTTCGAGCGTCCGAGCGACGAGCGGACCCGGAAGTTTATCGACGGTGAACTGATATATTGATATCGCGAACAGCGACCGTCGGCGACCGATCGACGCGCTCGCCGTGATTGCTTACCCACACCTCACACCCATGACGATCGAAAAGGAATACAGTACGAAACTCGCCGTCGACGGCGTCACGCTGGATCGGCGCGATATGGAGATGCTCGACGCGATCGACGAGCACGGGTCGATGCACCGGGCGGCCGACGAGCTGGGGCGGTCGTACGCGCGACTCCAGAACCGGATCGTCGAGATCGAAGCTGCCGTCGGGCCGATCACGGAGCGTCGACGCGGCGGCAGCGACGGCGGCGGAACCGACCTCACCCAGACCGCACGCGAACTTCGGCAGCGGTTCGATCGTCACGAGGCCGAACTCGACGGCGTCGCGCGGGTGACCGAGTCCGTCGTTGTCGGACGGGTGCGAGAGCGGACGGGCGAGCTCGCGACCGTCGAGACCGAGATCGGTCCGGTCGTGGCGGTCGTTCCGGAGCGCGCGACCGAGGTCCAGATTACGGTCCGGTCCGACGCGGTCGTCCTGACTGATTCCGAGCAGACGCCACGAGACGGAACCACCAGCCTTCGAAACCGGTTTCGCGGGACCGTCGTCGATATCGAATCCGGCTCGGCGATCGAACGGGTAACGGTACGACTCGAGAACGACGTGACTGTTCAGGCACTAGTCACGGACGAAAGCTCGTCCCGGTTGGATCTTCGGACCGGACGATCGATTACAGCGTCGTTCAAAGCGACGGCGGCGAGAGCGATCGCTGTCGACTCGGACACAACACAGCCGAGCGACACGGCGTCGAACCGATCGAACGAATAGCGAATCAAAGCGGAACGCTGGAAGAAACGAAGGGGGACAAAACGGGCCGAGCGGCGGGTGGATCAGTCGGCGGCGATCGACGCGTCCCGGTGTCGCTGGTCAGCGGGGAACCAGGCGAGTTCGTGGTCGGCCGTGACGCGGACGGCGACGCGTTCGTCCAGGTCGATCCGATCGGAGTGGTTGTGCATGCACTCGATCGTCTCGCCGGAGTCGAGTTCGACCCGGTAGAGGACGGTCGGGCCGAGATAACGCCGATAGACGACGCTGCCGTTCGCCTCGTCCTCGGTGGCCGGATAGGCGGTGACGTCGTCCGGTCGAACGAGCAGATCGATGTTGGTGCCGTCGTACTGGTGGGCGAGGCCGTTGACGTCGTCGCGGAGGACGCGCCCGAGAGAGGTCGCGACGTGGTCGCCGTGGACCTCGCCGGAGAGAAAGCTGGCGTGGCCGAGAAAGCCCGCGACGAATCGGGATTCGGGCTGTTGGAAGACCCGTTCGGGGCGGTCGACCTGTTCGATGTCGCCGGCGTTCATCACGGCGACGCGGTCGGAAATCGAGAGGGCCTCTTCCTGGTCGTGTGTCACGGAAACCGCGGTGACGCCCGCCTCCTTGATGATTCGACGGACTTCTTCGCGCATCTCGACGCGCAGGTCGACGTCCAGATTCGAGAAGGGCTCGTCAAGCAACAGCATCTCCGGTTCGGGTGCGAGCGAGCGCGCGAGGGCGATGCGTTGTTGTTGGCCGCCGGAGAGTTCTTCGGGGTAGTCCTCGCCGTGGTCGGCGAGGCCGACGAGTTCGAGCAGTTCCGTGACGCGGGCGTCGCGTCGGTCGCTCGACCAGTCTTGGAGGCCGAACGCGATGTTTTCGCGGGCCGACATGTGTGGGAACAGGGCGAACTCCTGAAAAACGACGCCGACGCCGCGCTCCTCTGGCGGCACGAATCGACCGTTGCCGGCGACCGACTCGTCGTCGAGTCGGATCTGCCCGCCGTTCGGTTTTTCGAGGCCGGCGATCAGGCGGAGTGTCGTCGTCTTTCCACACCCCGATGGCCCCAAAAGCGTCAGGATTTCGCCGTCGTGGACGGACAGCGAGAGACTCGAGATGACGTCTTCGGTGCCGTAACACTTCGCGACGTCACTCAGTTCGAGAACGACCGCTCCCGTTGGTTGGTCGGACGCTCGAGTCGGTTCCTCGGCTGTCGTCGTACGCAGACGTTCGTCGGCAACCATCTGCCCCCCGGCATCCGCTGGCATACATTTAGTTTAGGCGTGCCTAAAACACTTATAATTGCCGGTTCGATCCCGGGCGGTAGGAACTAGAGTTCGACGCCGCTGGGGATCAGACTGTGCTGTCGAAGCAGGCTTCCTTCGTCGTCGTAGACGAGAAAGGTCCGCTTGTCGTAGTCGACGAAGCGCTCGCCGTCGAGCGTGATTTCGACCTCGTACCGACCCTCGTCTTCGGTCGCTACCTCGCCGTAGCCGCGAGCGGCTTTGATGAACGCCAACACGTCGTCGGCGTCCTCGTTGAGTTCGAGAATGAACTCGCCGGTGATCCGGTTCGTGACGCTGACGACGCCCGCCGCGTCGTCGTCGAGTGGCTCTTGCAGACGGAGCGCCACGTCGGTCTCGCTCGCGTCCAGTACGTCGCCATCGGGGCCGGCAAGGCGCTCGCGAAGCATCGACGATGGGCCTGTAAAGTCGATCGATACCGAGGGTTTGTTCGGTTCGCCATCGGTTTCGACCCAGTCGACATTGGTTACGTCTAACGTGAAGTGCTCGCGCCTCATTCCGTACCCATCGGTTAGCGCTCGGACCGTATGAACGTAACGCACGATGCGTTAGTTGGTTGATCCATCGGGGCGACGCCATCCCTGAACAGGTGCCATTACAAAATCGATAGTTAGGACATTGTGCCGTCTCCCCGACACCGAACTCGTTCGGCGGTGGTGGCCAACCCATTTAAGGGGAATCCGTCCCGAGATGGGATAGACCGTTTCGTCCGTCGCGAGTAGATCGATGGCAGGACACAACGAACCGAACGACGACGAACACAGCACCAACTCAGGGGGTGAACGCCTCGGCGACGAAGTGGACGATTCGTCCACCGAGACCGGATGGCTCGGATCGACCGTCGAGCGGATGCGCCGAACGACCCACCGAATCGTCGAGGCAGTTCGGGGTTCGGAGATACACGTCGCCGACTACGATCCGGCAGCACACGGATCGCTCGTCGAGTTCGACGGCGCTGACGGACTCGAAGAGATCGAACGATACTGGGTCAACGCACCGTTTTCGTTCATCGTCATCGGCTACTATTCGGCGGAAAACACCCACCGGTACCACGTCGTCGAGCCGACGCTGCGCGACGAGGAGCGAGTGTTGCTCGACGCTCTATTCGAAGATATCCGCGATCCGCTGTTGTATCGGAGTGACGACCACGACGACGTCGACGAACTGCTCACGGAAACGGTACACGAGTACTTAGAACGGTACGGCGCGTCCGTCGACGCGAAGACGTTTTACCGGCTGCTGTACCACGTGTTTCGGGACTTTCGGGGGTACGGTCGCCTCGATCCGATCATGCACGACCCCCACGTCGAGGACATCTCCTGTGACGGCTACGAGCTCCCGATCTTCGTCTACCACGACGAGTACACCGACATCGAGACGACCGTTTCTTTCGGCGCGGACGAACTCGACCGGTTCGTCGTCCGGCTCGCACAACACTCCGGCCGGCATATCTCCATCGGCGATCCGATGGTCGAGACGACGTTGTCGGATGGCTCGCGCGCGGAACTCGCACTCGGCGAGGAGGTCACGCCTCGTGGCTCGGCGTTTACCGTCCGCAAGTACGCCGACGAGCCGTTCACGCCGATCGACCTGATCGAGTACGGCACGTTCAGCGTCGAACAGATGGCCTACCTCTGGCTGGCCATCGAGCACAACAAGAGCCTGATCTTCGCCGGCGGCACCGCCTCGGGGAAGACGACGAGCATGAACGCCATCTCGATGTTCATCCCGCCGCGGTCGAAGGTGCTGACCATCGAGGACACCCGCGAACTCCAGCTGTATCACGACAACTGGCTCTCGTCGGTCACGCGCGAGCGCGTTCACGAGGGAACGGACGTCACGATGTACGATCTGTTGCGATCCGCACTCCGGCACCGCCCCGAGTACATCGTCGTCGGCGAGGTCCGCGGCGAGGAAGCGATCACCCTCTTTCAGGCGATGAACACCGGCCACACGACCTACTCGACGATGCACGCCGACTCCGTCCAGACGGTGGTCAACCGCCTCGAAAACGAGCCGATCAACGTACCGCGGCCGATGGTCCAGAGCCTCGACATCCTCTCGGTGCAGACGCTCACTCGCCTCGAATCCGGTCGCGTTCGTCGGAATCAGGTCCTGGCCGAGATCGAAGGGATCGACCAGCGAACCGGCGAACTGGACTACTCGACGGCGTACACGTGGGACAGCGACACGGATCGTTTTCAGTCCCGAGGGAGCCAGTTACTCGACGAGATCTGCGACGAACGAGGGTGGAGTCGGACGGAACTACTTTCCGAACGCACCGACCGCGAACGGTTCCTCGAGTATCTCGTGGCGAACGAGATCGACGATTACCGGCGGTTTACCGCGCTGGTCAACGAGTACTACGCCGACAAGCCGGGCGTTCTCGACATGATCGAGCGCGACGAGGGCGAAGACGGCGGGGAAACGGCCGCCACAGAGCGGGTCAGAAGCGACGAGGAGACAGGGATCGACTCCGACCAACTCATCGAACGCGACGGCGACTGACATGACGATCACGAACGCCGTCCCGCTGGTGATCGCACTCGCGCTCGCGCTGCCGATCGTCCTCACCAGATACCACGCCGGCGTCGATCGGCTCCTCACTCGGATCGCGATCCAACTCTTCGGCGGCTACGTCGACGAGTTCAAGGGCGAACATCCACAGCGACAGTCGGCCCTGCGCGCGGCTCGGTTTCCGACCACGTACCGTGAGTACGGATCGAAGACGATGCTGTACGCCGCCGTTCTCGCCGTCGTTGGCTCGATCGTCGGCATCTACGCCATCTGGCTCGTCCTCCTCGTCCTCGCGATCGATCCGGAGACGATGCGCGAGGCCCTTCCCGGCCCGCTCGAGTTCCTCGCGAACCTCGGCGGCGTCCCGTCGCTGTCGCCGGCCGAACTGTTCGGCCTGTTCTTGCTCGCCTGCGTGACGCTCGGGACGGTCGCCGGCAGCGCCACCTACTGGCTTCGGTGGTGGTACCCGTCCTACGTCGCTGACGCGCGGGCACGGCGGATCGAGGCGGCGCTGCCCACGACGGTGTCGTTCATCTATGCGCTCTCGAAAAGCGGCATGTCCGTCCCGGAGATCACTCGAATCGTCGCCAGTCACGAAGACACCTACGGCGAAGCCGCAGCGGAGTTCGAACTCGCCGTCCGACACATGGACACCTTCGGGACCGACGTCGTCACCGCCCTCCAGACAATGGGACGTCGCTCGCCGAGTTCGCAGTTCGGCGAGTTCACCGAGAACCTCGTCAGCGTCCTCCAGAGCGGCCACAGCCTCTCTGCGTTCCTCGAACGTGAGTACCACGATTTCCGGGAGGAGTCGGAAGCGCAGCAAAAACAGACGCTCGAGTTACTCAGCACGCTCGCCGAAGCCTACGTCACGGTGCTCGTTGCCGGTCCGCTCTTTCTCATCACGATCCTCGTCGTCATCGGAATCACCGTCGGCGAGACGATCGATCCGCTGCAGGCGCTCATCTATCTGATCTTACCGCTTGGCAATATCGCCTTTATTGTCTACCTGAGCGTCGTCACCGACTCGATGATTCCCGGGAACGCGGATGAAACGCGCGAGTCGGCAGGCCGAGGACGTCCGGCGGGACGAGCGGAGACGGACGGCGGCGTGCAGACGCCGGACCGGTCGGGCTCGGACGACGGTCGAGACGACCTCGCGCTGGCGAACATCGAGCGCGTTCGATACTACAGACGACTGCAGGGACTTCGCGAGCGGGTCGGTAACCCGCTCGACGCGCTGATCGAGCGGCCGCGACGGACGCTCGCAGTCACCGTCCCGCTGGTGCTCGCCGCGCTGTTCTGGCGACTCCCGTCGGCGCTCGACGGCGGCGGGTTCGACGTGACCGCCGTCGACGATATCGTCGCGCTCGGGTTGCTCGTCGTGCTCGTCCCCTTTAGCGCCTGTTACGAACTCAAGCGTCGACGGATCGACGCCATCGAGGCCGCGATCCCCGACCTGCTCGATCGACTCGCCAGCGTCAACGAGGCGGGCATGTCCATGATTACGGCGGTCGACCGGGTCCGCAACTCCGACCTGGGGCCGCTCGGCGACGAACTCGACCGCGTCTGGATGGACGTCCAGTGGGGAACCGATCTCGAGACCGCCCTCCGCCGGTTCGAGACGCGCGTTCACACGCGATCGATCTCCCGGATGGTCACCTTGCTAACCGAGGCGATGAACGCGAGCGGCAACCTCGCGACTGTCCTTCGAATCGCCGGCCGACAGGCTGCAGCCGATCGGAAACTCAAGCGCGAGCGCGCCCAGACGATGGTCGAGTACATGATCGTCGTCTACGTCTCCTTTCTCGTCTTCCTGTTCATCATCACGATTCTCGCCGGCTACCTCCTGCCCAACCTTCCGACGGAGGGGGCGGACGCGGCAACCGGTGCGACCGACGTCGACGGACTCGGCGGCCTTTCGGACGACGATTCCGACAGCTACGGGACCCTGTTCTACCACGCGACGCTCGTTCAGGGGCTGCTTTCGGGATTGATCGCCGGACAGTTGAGCACGGGCGATCTTCGGGCCGGTGCGAAACACGCCGCGGTCATGATCGTGCTCGCGATCGTCCTGTTCGTGGTCGTGGTCTGATCCCGGCGGTCGGCCTCGTCGCGAGACGTGTTCGGATCCGTTGAGCCCCGAGTACCCCTGCGTCGGAGGATTGATACGCGACAAATTCGTTTGCTCCGGTGATGACCGCAACACTATCGCTTTTCGTTGCTATGTTCGCGGAGCTGTTCCCAAACGGGATCGGCCACTACGCGATCGGCGGGCTGTTCGTCGGTCTCGGGGTCGCGGTGATCTACCTCGGGACCGCCATCCCCGCCGGCGCGAGCACGTTCCTCGAGTCGACGCTCTCGTACGGCTCGAGCCTCTCGCGCTTCCAGCAGTATCGTCCCTCGCGCGACTGGCGCGTCGTCTTCACGCTCGGCATCGTCGCCGGCGCGGCCGTCTACGCGGTGACGTTTCAGAGCGGCCTCCTCGCGAGCGGGCTCCACCAGCCCGCGACGACGGGCGAGTTCCGCGAGGTCGCCGGACTGACCATCTGGATGACGGACGTCCAGCCCTGGCGGCTGTTCCTCGGCGGCATCCTCATCGGCATCGGTACTCGCCTCGGAAAGGGGTGTACCTCCGGACACGGCGTCTGTGGCGTCGGCTCCGCTTCGAGTGCTTCCTTCGTCGGCGTCGCGACCTTCCTGTTGATCGCGATCGGGACGGCGCAGGTCGTCCAGGCGATGGGGGTGTATCCATGACCGAGAGTCTCGCACAGTTCGAATCTCGGTGTAGCGAACGAAGCGCGAAGCGAGCCACGAGCGGGGAGCCGCACGTCCCTCGAAGCAAACGCCGACAGCGATGGAGGTGTGAGCGATGAGCGCCGACCACGAGCAACATCCGTTGTTCCTGCCGCTCGTCTTCGCCGGCGGGCTGATCTTCGGCTTCGGACTCGGATTCAGCCACATGGCCCAGCCGGAGGTCGTGCTCAACTTCCTCCAGTTTGCGGACTTCGGGCTCCTCTTCGTGATGTTCGGCGCGGCGGTCGTCACCGGGATCACCTTCTTCGGGATCAAACAGTTCCGAAGCCGTGCGCCGCTGACGGGCGCGGTGTACGGACGGCGGCTGAAGACGCTCGACAAGAACGTCGTCATCGGCGGCGGCATCTTCGGCGTCGGCTGGGGGCTGTCGGGCATCTGTCCAGGCGCGGCATACGCCAGCCTCGGGATCGGAAACGTCCCGATCCTCTACGGAATCGCCGGGATGTTCGTTGGCGCTTACGTTCAGGGGTTCTGGCGATCGGCACGCGCCGAAAGCACCACACCGACGACGGCTGCCGACTGACTCGAAAGACGGTTCGGTCAACGCTCGGACCGCAACTCTCTCGTCACATCTGCGAAGCATATATTCATAAAATTTGATCTTTCGGGCCACAAGAGTCAATGAGAGGGCCAGACGATGGGGAGATATGCCACAGCGTGTCGTCTGTCCACACTGCTCCGAGCACACTGATGTGGACATCGAGATGACAGTAACGGGGACGAGTAAAACAGTCGGATCCTTGTCAGAGGGATTCGCAAAGTCGGCGAGCTGTTCGTCGTGCGACGAGCGGTTCAGCTGTAAGACGAAGTGGTAACGAAACCGCGATCGGTCACAGGTACCGTCGATCCAAACGTCGAGTATCGTCGATCTGAGGCTGATCGGCGGGGGATGTGGGGTGAATACTTGGCTTTTGATGATTGTGAGGTAGAAACCAGAATTGGTTATATTAGTCCAATATAGGAATTAGAAGTGGTTATATAGTCTCTGAGAAACAAGCAGTATCGTATGACCGGTAGTGGTGATCACAGCGAGGGACGTGGGACTCGTCGAGAGCTACTCGCGGCGGTCGGTACCGTCACGGGTGGCCTCGCGGCTGGCTGTCTCAGCGGTGGTGCGAGTTCGGTGACCGTCCTCTCGGCCGGCAGCCTCGCGCGCACGTTCGAGGACTTCATCGGCCCCGCGTTCGAGGACGAGACGGGAACCAGCGTTCACGGCGAGTACTACGGAGCGAACGCGGTGATGCGGATGGTCGAGGACCGAACCAGACACCCCGATGTGATCGTCAGCGCCGACGCAACGTTGCTTCGCGACCGGCTGTACGGCGACGTTACCGACTGGGACGTCGAATTCGCCACCAATAGCGTCGGCATCGGCTACAACGAGGACACGGAGTTCGGACGAGCACTTGAGGACGGTGCGGCGTGGTACGAACTGGCGCTCGAGACCGACGAGGGCGACCTCGCGATCGGCGATCCAAATCTCGATCCGCTCGGCTATCGGGCCGTCCAGGCGTTCGACCTCGCCGAAGCCGAATACGACCTCGAGAACTTTCGTGAAACGATGCTCGACCTCGTTTACGAGGAACCCGAGGAGCCACAGTTGATGGCCGGCGTCGAGAGCGGATCGCGCGCCGCGGCGATCGTTTATCGGAACATGGCCGTCGACCACGAGATGCCGTTCGTCGAGTTTCCCGATGTCTACAACTTCGCCGACCCCAAACTGGCCGACCACTACGCGACCGTCGACTACACCACTGACGAGGAGGAGTACACGGCCGAAGGCCGACCAATCCTGTACAATGCGACGGTCCACGACGAGGCGGACGAACCGGATGCGGCCCGGGAACTCGTCCAGTTCTTGGTCGACAATCCCGGATTGCTCACCGACGCCGGACTGACTGTCGGTGACCGACTGCCGCGCTCGTCGGGCGCCGTTCCGGAGGCGATCGCTCTATGAGCCGCGCCGAATCGGTTTCACCTCGTCAGTCGACTCGCACGCCCGAACTGCTCGTCCCCGCACTCCTCGGGGCCCTTATTCTCGTCTTCTTCGCGCTTCCGTTTGTCGCGTTTCTCGCACGGATCGGGACGGCTGACGTCCTCGCTGGATTGACGACGCCGGCGGCACAGACGGCGATCCGAAACTCGTTGCTCACTGCCCCCGTCTCGACGGCAATCGCGACCGTCTTCGGCGTGCCCCTCGCGTACGTCCTCGCCCGCCGATCGTTCGTCGGCAAGCGTCTCGTCGAAGCGGTGGTGATTCTGCCGCTCATCGTCCCGCCCGTCGTCGGCGGCGCGATGTTGCTCTCGGTCGTCGGCCGGTTTACGCCGATCGGTGCCGCCGCAGCGGCCGCGGGAATCTCGCTCACCGACAGTCTGGTCGGCGTGATACTGGCCCAGACGTTCGTCGCCGCGCCGTTCGTCATCATCACCGCTCGCGCCGGGTTCGGCGCCGTCGACGAGCGCCTGGAGCAGTCGTCTAGATCGCTCGGTCACGGGCCGCTCCGGACGTTCTGGAACGTCTCGCTCCCGCTGGCTCGCGGCTCGATCGTCGCCGGAATCGTCCTGACGTTCGCGCGGGCGATCGGCGAGTTCGGCGCGACGATGATGGTCGCGTACAACCCGCGGACGATGCCGACGCGGATCTGGGTCGACTTCATCGCCGGCGGGATCGACGCGATTGTTCCGCTCGCGCTCGCGCTCCTCGGAATCACGCTCGTCGTCCTCGCGGCGGTCCAGCAGTTCGGACGAGTGCCGACGGTGATCGACCGATGACGCTCGAACTCGACGGACTCACCCACCGGTACGGCGACGAGTTGGCGGTCGACGACGTCTCGTTCGGCGTCGAGTCGGGTGAACTGGTCGCGCTCCTCGGCCCGAGTGGCTGTGGAAAGACGACGATCGTCCAGGCCATCGCCGGCCACGTTCGGCCGACCGCGGGCGAGGTGACCCTGCGCGGCGAGGCGGTGACCGACGAGCCACCCGAGACCCGTCGCGTCGGTCTCGTCTTCCAGCAATCGACGCTGTACCCACATATGACGGTCCGGGAAAACGTCGCGTACGGGCTCGAGGCGCGCGGCATCGAGCGAAGCGAGAGAGCCGAGCGCGTGAGCGAGTATCTCGATCTGGTCTCGCTCGACGACCGGCGCGACGCGTACCCCTCGGAGCTAAGTGGCGGACAACGGCGGCGGGTCGAACTGGCGCGAGCGCTGGCGCCGCGGCCGGACGTCCTGTTGCTCGACGAGCCGCTGTCGGCGCTCGATCGAACGCTTCGCGAGCGATTGCGCGACGAAATCGGGCGCATTCAGCGCGAAACCGGCGTGACGACGCTGTTCGTCACCCACGATCAGGAGGAGGCGATGGCGCTCGCCGACCGCCTGGTCGTGATGAACGATGGAACCGTCTCTGGGATCGGACGACCTCGCGCGCTGTACGAGTCGCCGCCGACACCGTTCGTTGCGTCGTTTCTCGGCCGCTCGAACACGCTCTCGGCGACCGTCGCCGCCCGCCAGCCGCTGACGCTTGCGGTCGGCGAAGAAACCGTCGAACTCTCCGATGCGGCAACGTCGGCTCCGGTTGGGACCACCCTCACGTGCTATATCCGTCCCGAGGCAGTCTCCCTCGCTGAGAACGCGACTACCCGCCCCGCTACGCTCGCTGGCGATGTCTCGCGAGTCACGGATCTTGGCCGTCGCTACGACGTCATCGTTCGGATGGAAACCGGCGACGAACTCGTCGTCGAACGGGCTCGAGATCCGCCGCCGGTCGGTGAGTCGGTCACGATCGACCTCGACAATCGACGGCTGACGATGTTCACTGCCGAGGGAGACGGCCAGATCGAAGCGCAGCGGTCACCTGAGCCGAGGACGGAGTAAAACACATATTCTCTTATAGGTGTGCTATTTGACATCCAGGTTGAGAGGGAGGATAGAATCCCTCATTTAAGGCTGTTTTTCACGGAGAGAGGAAAGATAATCTTTCATATACTTTATCGGCTACGGCTCCAACGCTTATACTTCAGTAGCTGCTAGATGGACTGGATGACGAGTCCGACCCGAGACGACGTTACCAGTGTTGTCGAGTTGATCAAAGGGGGTGACTCAGTCACGGCTCGGGATCTAGAGACAGGGCTGGAGTCGTCGGCAGCCTCCAAGTCTCGGGCGCTTCGGCGGCTCTCCGAGACGTTAGAGAACCGTGAGCCGGACGACGGTCGAACCGAACACCACCCGTCGCGTGACGAGTACCAGGTGCTGATCGACGGCATGAACGATACAGCCTGGGTCCTCGACTTCGACGGGGAGTTCCACGCCGTAAACGACGCCGCCGTGGAAATGTTGGGCTACTCCAGGGCGGAACTGACGTCTATGACCGTATACGATATCGACGCTGGCCTCGAGGACGAGCAGATCGGAAATCTCGTTAGGGAGATGCCAGAGGACGAGATACAGGTCTTCGAGACCGTCCACGAGACGAAAGACGGCCGTCACATTCCCGTCGAGATCAGTTCCAGTTTAGTGCCGTACCACGGTGAGACGGTGATATTGAGTATCGCACGGGACATCTCGGGCCGGAAAGAGCGCGAAGAGCGCCTCGAGCAGTTTGCGTCCGTCGTCAGTCACGACTTGCGAAATCCGCTGACCGTCGCCAAGGGACGGCTGGAACTGGCCCGCGAGGAACACCACAGCGAACACTTCGACGACATCGCAGGTGCACTCGACCGGATGGACACGCTCATTGACGACTTGCTGGTGCTTGCGCGGAACGGCGAGCAGGATCGGACGCTCAAACCGGTCGAGTTAGCGGACGTGAGCCAAAGCTGCTGGCGGAACGTCGCAACCGCCGAGGCGAGATTAGTGACGGACACCGACCGAACGATTCGGGCCGATCGTCCCCGCGTGCAACAACTGCTCGAAAATCTCGTGCGCAACGCGATTGAACACGGCGGTGACGACGTAACGGTCACGATTGGTGCGCTTGCGAACGGGTTTTACTTCGAAGACGATGGACCGGGGATTCCCGAAGACGAACGGGAGGCAGTGTTCGAGGGAGGGTACACGACCTCGCAGAACGGGACCGGGTTCGGCTTACAGATCGTCGAGCAGATCGCCGATGCCCACGGGTGGCAGGTCCGCGTGACAGCGGGCGCTGACGGGGGCGCACGCTTCGAATTCGTTGACGTCGAGTTCGTATCGTAACTCGACTCAGCGGACATCGGCAACAACCTCAGTCAAACGACGCGAAACAGACTCGCGAGCAAGACGACCAGTAGGAGAACGGGAATCACCCTGAGAGCCACGTTACGGATCGGCAGCAGTCGCGCTTTGTTCGACCAGTTGATGAACGAGCACACGGCCTGAACGGGGCCAAAAATGTCGCGTCGTCGCAGCGGCGTCGAGGCGGCCCGTGTCTCGTCGACCCATTCGAAAAATGGCCGCAGATCCGGATGGTCGCGACGGTCCCGCGTCATTTCGAGGCCCAGTTCGACATTGTACTCGAAGGCGACCTGCGTGATGTTCGCGGAGCCGACGATACACATCGGGTTCGGGCCGTCGCGGATGTAGAGTTTCGCGTGAAGCCCACGCGATTGCTTGTACAGCGACACCTGATCGTGCTCGTCGAGCGCCCAGAGATCGCGGGCGATCCGCGCCGAAAACTGATCGGACGCGGGGCCGACAATGGCGATCAACTCGTTTTCGCGGGACCGGTCGAGAAACGAAACGATGTGCTCTCTGATCGTGAGATAGCCCTGATACGTGAAGTAACCGCTGACGATGTACGCTGTCCCATCGCCGTCGAATAGGTCGGAAAGCGCCTCCTGGACCCGACGATCGGCCTCGTTCGTGCCCAAGAGCCCGATGGTCGATCCGGTGGTTCCTTCGTTCATTGACTCGGCTATCGCACCGAGAATATTGAATCCCTAGTATTACGTTTCGAACAGGTTTGGGGACTGATTATCTCCCGTTCGTTTCCAGAACGATGGGGCGATGGTCGGACAACTGAACGTCGAGCACCTCACACCGCTCGACCTCGATGGTCGGCGAGCAGCAGAACAAATCGAGCGTGCGCGAGTCGACGAACAGCTCGTCGAACGGCCGCGGCGGGACGGTCTCGCCGGGGATCCGCAACTCGAGTCCGGCCTGATCGACGAAGGTATCCAGCTCACCGGTCTCGTCGAACGTGTTGAAATCACCGGTCACGACGACGTCTCGCCCCCGGGCCCGCTCGGCGACCAGCTCGGCGAGTTCGCGGAGCTGTCGCGCCCTGCTTCGGGCCCCGAGCGAGAGGTGAACAGCAAAGAGGACCGCGTCGGACGCGAGCTCGAGTTCCATAACGAGGCGTTTCCGGCCGGCCGAGAGGTAGTGTGTGGTCGCCGACTGCCCGGAACGCGAGAGCACGGCGTTCCCGAGCGAGCCCCAGAACGGTAGCGACTCGACGAGCCCGCCGTCGGCGTACTTGTTGGCGACGTCGCCGCCGTACGACAACCCCCGCTCTCGGAGCGACTCGACGAGCGTTCGGAACTGTCCGTCGGTGATCGTCCGGTGAGAGCCGCGGTCAACCTCGAGAAGCGAAATCGCGTCCGGACGCTCGCGTTCGATGATCGAGATCAGTTGCTCGAGTTTTCGCCGTTCCACCTCGGCGTCGCCGAGCAGCGAACCAACCGGCGGTGGAACGTAGCCGCCGAGGACGTTCTGGTATCCGAGCAGGTAGCCGGCGTTACAGGTGAGCAGTTTCATTGTGTCGGGGCCGAGGCGACGATCCGTGTTCGATCAGACTCAGGGGGTCTTTCACATAAGCCTTTTCGCCGGCTGACTACGTGCTCGCACGGTACAAACGACAGATTTCGAGAGTTCGTTCCGCCAGAACCGTTCGAGCCACCGGTCGACAGGTGCGCCCGAGAGTTCGAAGATTCTCATAAGTTACGAGAATTGTGTCCGTCAATTCCCGCCAGCATAGCCGGATGTCGCTCACAGAACAGATCGAGTTGCCCTTTCAGAAAGTTGAGTTGAATCGCAGTACGGCGGCGACTAGATACGCAATTTAAAACCATTATAGATACTGTGCTTCAAGAAAGCTTATATACTCCCTGCGTCTGAGCCACGATGAACGCTGATGATATCCCGCGTATACCACGCGACCCTGTTCGCGCTGTACCAACTGTGCATCGTGATCGGTATCGTCTCGATGCCGCTCGCAATCGCCGCCCGTCAGGCCGGAATCAGCCTGCCAATCCACCGCCTCCTCACGAACGTCGAAGCGGCCTACGAGGCGTCCCAACCGTAACAAAATCAGACACGTATTATACGAAATGCAGGAGAAAACCCACGGCTTTAGCCGTGCGGGTGAATCCGTCACTGCTGAACCAAACCACGCTCCCGTAGCAGTCCGACTCCCCAGCGTTTAAGAAATACCAGTACTACATATATGATATGGACGTACGGCGCACCGTCCCCGTTGCACTCGACGTGGACAGCGACGACGCCGCACTCCTCGAAGACACCGTAGACACCTTCCTCTGGTCGGCGCAGTATGTTGTTGACCACGCTTTCCAAGGCGAGTACGTTACCACCAGCAAAACCACGCTCGACGACGAAACCTACGACGACGTACGCGAGAAAACCAACGAGTTCAACGGTGGACTGGTGCAAGCCGCTCGGAACAAAGCAGCCGAAGCCTGCAAAAGCGTCGTCGCACGCTGGAAAAACGGAAAGAAAGCGTCGAAACCCACGTTCACCAGCCACACGTCGTCTACGACCACCGCACCGCCACATTCCACGACGACTACGTGAGCCTCGCCACCACGGACGGTCGCATCGAAGCTGATTACGTACTGCCTGACGAAGATAGTGACACGCCGCATTCGGAGTACCTGTTTTCAGACGAGTACGAAACGACGGGTGCGGAACTACACTATCGCAACGGCGACTGGGTTGTTCACATCCACTGCAAGAAGGAAGTGAAGGCTGACACGTCGGAACAGGCAACACCTGAGAACGGAACGGTTCTCGGGGTTGACCTCGGCGTGAACAACCTCGCCGTCACCTCGATGGGCACGTTCTGGACGGGCGATGAGTTCGACCACTGGCGGCGCGAGTACGAAAGGCGATGTGGTTCACTCCAGCAGTGCGGGACGCGCTGGGCACACCAGAACATCCAGTCAGTCGGACAGAAGGAAGAAGGGCGGTTCAAACAGATGCTCCATTGCATCAGCAATGAACTCGTCGATGAAGCTCGTGAGAACGAGTGTTCGGTGATTGCGTTCGAGGATTTGACCAATATTCGTGAACGGACTGGTGCGTCGTGGGGGCACAAGTGGGCGTTCGACCGCCTCTACGACTACGTTGAGTACAAGGCCGAAGAATACGACCTTGTGGTCAAACAGGTTGACCCTGAGAACACGAGTCGGCGTTGCTCACACTGTGGGTTCACACACCCTGATAACCGCAACGGCAAGGAGTTCGAGTGCCTGAAGTGTGGGTACGAGAATCACGCAGATTACAACGCCGCGAAGAACATCGGCTTACGGTATCTCCGTCGCAACCAAACTGGCGGCGATGGAGGCGCACCCTTGGGCGTGCGCTTGAATAGCGCGGGACCGAGGGTCCCGCGAACCACGCGAACGGGCGCTGTGCGCCCGTGAGCGGACAGCGGGACAATGAACGTGAATGGAGGCTATTCTCCTGCCGAGAAATCGGCCAGAACGGGAGTCCACGCTGAATCCCACGACTGAAGTCGTGGGTAGCTCAACCGGACGGCTCATCACACGACGAGCTACGTCGCTGAGCGCCGCAACCGCGCGAATCCGATTGAAGCGGAAACGACCGTGGTGAACGCCGATGTTTTATACCGTGCCAACCGTAAGGTTCCGTCAATGCGAACGCCCACACACGATTCGGAGTTCTCCCGCACGGTCGATCAGTTGGCCAGCAATCCGAACCCCTACGAGCCCGAAGTCGGCTCACTGCCACAGAACGACGTTTCGCGCGCCGATCTCGATAACGTGAACAAGACCGGCACCACGACGATCGGCATCACGACCGAGGACGGCGTCGTCATCGCGACGGACATGCGCGCGAGCCTCGGCGGCCGCTTCGTCTCGAACAAGAACGTCCAGAAGGTCGAACAGATTCACCCAAGCGGCGCGCTCACGCTCGTCGGCAGCGTTGGCGGCGCACAGTCGTTCATCTCGACGCTGCGCGCGGAAGTCAACCTCTACGAGTCCCGCCGAGGAGACAAGATGAGCATCGACGCACTCGCGACGCTCGCAGGTAACTTCGCCCGCGGCGGCCCATTCTTCGCCATCCACCCGATTCTGGGCGGCGTCGACAAGGAAGGCAGTCACGTCTACAGCATCGATCCCGCCGGCGGCGTCATGAAGGACGACTACACCGTCACCGGTTCGGGCATGCAACTGGCCTACGGCCACTTAGAACAGGCCTACGAGGACGACCTGTCGAACGACGAGGCGACGACCATCGCCGCCCGCAGCATCAAATCGGCCGCCGAGCGCGACACCGGCTCCGGTAACGGTGTCTTCCTCTGTGAGATCACCGACGAGGGCGTCGACATCCACGGTCACCACGACTTCGACGAAGTCATCTGATCGGATACCACCGACTGCTCCAGATCGATTCGGTCGATTTCCTTCCAGAACGAACACGACAGCGCTGCGGGCCGACCGCACAGCATGCAGCCGTCACCCATCGACCCTTTTGTGTCGCTATTGTCTCCCACAGCCAATTTTGCAGACAGAAAGCGAGGCGTCTCGAAGACGTATCGACCCGAGGTCGGTAGACGACTTGCTGTACGCCGTTGTCGGTCCAACCGCGATACGGCTGGGTTGCACGGGACGTCGTACCACCCGTCTCAGTCGCCGTGTACCGTCGCTTCGAGTTCGGGCATCGTGATCGTCTCCGCTCGGCCCGTCTCGCTCGAACGGTAGATCGCATCGATCACGCGCTGGACGACCAGTGCCTCCTCGATCGTGTTCGTCGTCGGCGCGGTGTCGGTCGCGACGGCTTCGAGGAAGCGCTCGTCCTGCGTCTTGTATCCCGTCAGCGATGGATCGCCGGTAAGCTGGACGTCGGCGTAGTGATCGCAGCCGCCGGTCCCCGCCTCGAGTATGTCTAGATCCGTCTCGCCGATATCGAACTGCGCGCCGGCTTCCGTCCCGCGGACCCGAAAGTCCATGCTCTCCTCGCGGTTGGTCGCCCACGCCGCCTCGAGCGAAATCGTCTGGCCATCTGCCGTTCGGATGAAAGCGCTGACCGAGTCGTCGACCTCGTAGGTTTCTTCCTCGGCGTTCCAGTTGTCGCCGAACCCGTCCGGATCGGCGTACTCCTCGCGGGTACCGAACGAGGTTCGCGTGACCCCCGAGACTTCGGTGATCTCCGGAAAATCGAGCGTGTAGAGCGCGAGATCGAGCGCGTGGACGCCGATATCAAGCAACGCACCGCCGCCGGCCAGGTCAGAGTCGGTGAACCACGAGCCGGGGCCGGGAACGCCACGGCGACGGATGTAGTTGGCCTCGACGTGCGTGAGATCGCCGAAGCGACCGCGCATATGGTGGTCGTTGAAGAGGACCATCGAAGCGGCGTATCGGTTGTGAAAGCCGACCATGCAGTTCCCGTCGGCGGTGGCCTCTACGTCGGCGATCCGCTCTGCGCTCTCGAGGGTATGTGCGAGCGGCTTCTCGACGAGCACGTCACAGCCCGCCTCGAGTGCGGCGACGGCGATCGGTTCGTGAAACCGGTTCGGCGTCGCGACGACGATCGCATCGACGTCCTCGTCGACGACGAGTCCCTCGTGGGTTTCGTACGTCCGCGCCCCGAACTCCGCTTCGAACCGGTCGCGTTGTCGTTCGACCAGATCCGCGCCCGCAACGATGTCGGCGCCGAGCTCGTCGAGATACTGGGCATGGAGCGTTCCCATCCCACCGAGGCCGACGATGCCGATACCGATTCCCGCTCCGATCATGGAGTAATCCCCCATTTCCCCGGAGTGGACGGGTATGACCGGTGAGAAATACGCCATTGCAGTGTTAGTTGTCCGTGAGGCCAGCAGTCCATACAGATACCCAGTCAGCGATTGAAATAAGAGTTGTGACTGAACGGGCAGTTCAATATTTTAGAATTTCAAATATGGCTGAAAGTATGGGTTTCAAAACATATTATGTAAGGCAAAAACACTATTTACGAGTGACTGTCGGGTCGAGTAACCAGCCGAGCTAAGGGCGTCGGTGATGGAACGTCGCCAATGGGAACCGTCACGATCTGGAACGAGTTTCGACACGAACGCGAGGACGACGACGTGAAAGCGGTGTATCCGGACGGGATCCACGAGGCGCTCGCGGACGTGTTCGACGACGAACACGAGGTGAGAACTGCGACGCTCGACGAGCCGGAGCACGGACTCACCGAGGACGTCCTCGACGCGACCGACGTCTTGCTCTGGTGGGGCCACGAGGCCCACGAGGAGGTGTCGGACGAGGTCGTCGATCGGGTGCACGAACGCGTCCTCGAGGGGATGGGGCTGCTCGTTCTCCACTCGGGCCACTACGCCAAGATATTCAAGCGGCTGATGGGGACGACCTGCAACCTCCAGTACCGCGAGGACGGCCGGCGAGAACGGCTGTGGGTCGTCGATCCGGGCCATCCGATTGCAGACGGGTTAGACGAGTCGATCGAACTCGAACAGACGGAGATGTACGGCGAGCCGTTCGACGTACCCGAGCCGGATCGGCTCGTGTTCGTCAGCTGGTTCGAAGGCGGGGAGGTGTTCCGCAGCGGCTGTTGCTACCGGCGAGGAAGCGGCCGAATCTTCTACTTCCGTCCCGGCCACGAGACGTACCCGGTCTTCGAGAACGACGACGTTCAGCGAGTGCTTCGCAACGCCGTCGAGTGGGCGTCCCCGACGGCGGGATCGCCGCGCTCGTTCGGCGAACGGGAGTGAGAGTTCGTCGAAAACGGACCGCTGGTTACTCGTCGCGAAGCTCCGCGACGTGGTCGATGCGCTGTTGGACGAGGTCGGGTTTACCGATGTCGTGGCGCATGTGCAGCCCCTCCTCGCCGGCGACTGCGAGCGCGTCCTCGGCGATTTCCTCGGCCTCGGTGATCGAGTCGGCGAGCCCGACGACTGCGAACGCGCGCGAGGTCGTGGTGTAGATGCCGTCGTCGCGTTCATCCACGCTAGCGTAGTACAGCAGGGCCTCACCTGCGCTCTCTTCATCGACTTGTACCTTCGCTCCGGCCTCGGGATCCGTCGGGTACCCCTCCGGGACGGCGTACTTACAGACCGTGGCCTGATCGGCGAACGCGAGTTCGGGCGGGGCGTCGCCGTCTCGTGCCGCGGTGAGCACGTCGAGGAAATCGGTCTCGAGTACTGGAAGCGTGTTCATCGCCTCCGGATCGCCGAAGCGGGCGTTGAACTCGATGACTTTCGGCCCCTCGCTGGTGAGCATGAACTGGCCGTAGAGGATGCCCCGATAGTCCTCTAAGGCGTCGACGGTCGCCTCAATGATCGAGACGGCCTCCTTGTAGTCGTCGTCAGTCATGAACGGGAGGTGGGTCGTCGCGTCGGAGTAACTGCCCATCCCGCCCGTGTTCGGCCCCTCGTCGCCCTCGTAGGCGCGCTTGTGGTCCTGGACCGCGGGCGCAGTCCGGAACTCGCCGTTGGCGACGAACGCCTGGATCGTAAACTCCTCGCCGATCAAGCGCTCCTCTAAGACGATCCGTTCGTACTCCGAGTCGCGGATGTACTCCTTGCCCTCCTCGGCGGTCACCTGGTCGCCGATGACCTTCACGCCTTTGCCGCCCGTGAGGCCGGCGGGCTTGATCGCGAGGTCGCCGTCGTACTCGTCGACGAACTCGCAGGCGGCGTCCATGTCGTCGAACGTCTCGAAGTCGGGGCAGCCGGGGATGTCGTGTTCCGCCATGAACCGCCGCTGGAACGCCTTGTCCGTCTCGATACGGGCGTCGGCTTCCTTCGGGCCGAAGGAGTAGATGCCGGCCGCTTCGAGTTCGTCCGCGACGCCGGCCGCGAGCGGCGCTTCCGGTCCGACGACGGCGATCGTGGCGTCGACATCCTCGGCGTACTCGACGACCGCCTTCGGGTTGGTCGTCTCGAGCGTCTCAAACCCGCTGGCGATCCGGGCGATTCCCGGATTTCGGTTGCCTGCGCAGGCGTACAGTTCGGCCTCGCTGTCGGCCAGCGCGCGGGCGATCGCGTGTTCGCGCCCGCCACCACCGATCAGGAGTACGGTTTCTCGCATGGTCGAAAGCGAAACGCACGCCCCCGTAAGCGTTGCTTTTTCCGCGGCCGAAGCAGTCACGAGCGAGCGCTAGCCAACAGGTATATATCCAGCCGCCTACACGTGCCAGCAAAGCGGTGCACGACGTGATTCCGCCTACACTCCGTTCCGATCGACTGCTGCTCGCCGTATCGTTCGCCTGCTTCAGCGTTGCCGGCGCTGTGAACGTCACCGCCGCCGGGCTTAGTCTGACCCTCGGCGCCACGGCGCTCGCCATCGGCGGCGTCTACTGCGTCGCCCAGTACGCAAACCGCGTCTCTCGACGGACGCTCGCGAACCTGGCGCTCGCGTTCTGGCTCGGCTTCCTCGGAATTTCGGGACTTCACGCGATCGGACTCGAGACGGTCGCCGGCGCGATTCCCGGCGAGACCGGAACCCTCGTCCTCTCGCTGACCGCGATAACGTGGGCGACGTTGCTCGTCGCCTGCTCGGCGACCGCGTTCCTCGGTTTCCGCGAGTACGGCTCCCCGGCGGGTGCCGACGTGCCCGACGAGCAGGTGCTCGACGGCGACACGTCGGATTATTCGACGCGGTAACTCACCGCGATTCCTTCTCCGAGCGGTAACACGATCGTTTCGAACGCCGGATCGGCAGTGACACGTTCGAGGAAATCGGCCACGCCCCGCGTGTGTTCGTTTGTCTCCGGCGAGCCGCCCTCGACGAGTTCGAGCAGGTCGTCGAACTCGACGACGCGCGCGCTGATCGCGTTGTCGGTCACGACGACGCCGCCGACCGGCACCTTCGACCGGACGGCCTCGAACGCGTCCGCGTACCGGTGTTTCTGGTGGTCGAGCAGGACGACGTCGAACGGCCCGTCGTAGCGCTCGATCGTCTCCATCGCGTCGCCGAGTTCGTATCGTGCGAGGTCGTCGTACCCACCTGCGGCCATGTACTCGCGAGCCATCTCGAGTTCGTCCTCGTCGACCTCCGTGAGGACGATCTCGCCGTCGTCAGGCAACGCTTCGGCGAACCAGTAGGCGGAGTAGCCGTATCCCGAGCCGAACTCGAAGATTCGCTCCGCTCGGGCCATCCGAGCGACAAATTGGAGGAACGACCCGACTTCCGGGCCGACGTGGGGAAATCCTTCGGCCTCGGCGTACTCGTCCATCTCGGTGAGGATCTCGTCTTGTTCCGGACCGACCGCGCGAACGAATCGAACGATGTCGTCGGAGAGGATGTCCATGCTGGCCCCTACGCGTTCGTTCTCATAGAAGTACTCGATCGAAACCCGCCACACCGTCAGCGATCAGTATATCCGTCACACGCGGTCAGCGACCAGTATATCCGTCACATGCGGTCAGCGATCAGTATATCCGCCAAACGCGGTCAGCGACCAGTATATTTTTTGTCGCTTGGAACCGTCTTTTCGCCCGAAATGTCCGCCGAGACCCCTCTCATCGAGGTCGTCGACAATCTGGTGTACGAGCCGACACAGGTACACGAACACGGGATCGATCTGACGGTGAGCGCGATCTATGAGATCGACTCCCCGGGCCGCATCGACTTCGGCGGTGACGAACTCGAGGACGCCGACCTCGAGCCGGTGCCGACGGAGGCGCGGAACCCGGACGACGAGTTTGGCTGGTGGAATTTATCGCAGGGCCAGTACGTCGTCCAGTACAACGAGTTTCTGACCGACCCCGAGGAGTCGGTGCAGCTCCAGCCCCGGAACGAACTGCTCGCACGCGGGGGATCACATCCGTCGCTGCTGGTGGCCTCACACCTGCCGCTAATTCCCCTCTCGGTCGCGGGCGGCGGACTCCGACTCAAGGAAAACGCCCGTATTTCGACTGTCGTTCCGCTCGGCCCCGCAGACGACATCGTCGAGTAACGCCACAGACCGGCCTCAGCCGATTCGAATGGGTTTGTCGGCCGAGACGCAGTCGACACCGCGAAGCCCGAGTAGCGCCGCAACGAGGCGGCGCTCGACGGTCCAGGCGTGGACCTCGAGCCCGACTGACTTCGCTCTGGGGACGAGTCGCGTCGACAGACACCGCCAGTAGTTCGCCCCGATGACGTCGCAGTCGAGTTCGACCGCCGTCGTCACCGGCGTCTCGAGCCGACGGCTGGCGAGCAGCCCGGTCGGCTGTGTCGGATCGAGTTCGCGGATCGCCCGCAACTCGGCGTGGTGAAACGACGTCGTGACGACGCGGTTGTCGACGCCGTCGAGGGCCGCGAGCACGTCCGTGGCGATCCCCTCCTCTTTCAGTTCGAGGTTGACCTCGATGTCCGGCGGAAGCGCCGCGAGCATCTCCTCGAGCGTCGGAATCCGCTCGCCGGATTCGAGGACGAAATGAGTCTGGAGGTCGTCGAGGTCGGTGTCGGCGACCGTCCCGACGCCGCCGGTCACGCGGTCGATCGTCTCGTCGTGAACGACGACGAGTTCGCCCGATCCGCACCGCCGGACGTCGAACTCGACGGCGTCTGCGTGGTCGGCTGCGGACTGGACGGCGGCGATCGTGTTCTCGGGTGCCGTCGCGGCGAACCCGCGGTGGGCGATCAGTCGCATGCTGGTTTCGAAATGGGGGCGAACGACTTTATATTGATCACTGTCGTCGTCCCACGTTCCCGTGTGGCAATTTTTACGGATCTTCCAAACCCTTTAGCAAGTATCCTTAACCGGGCACCGTGAGTAGCAATGACCGATTACACAATTTGATGTACGGACTTCGTGATTCGCGACGACTGTGTCTGTGGTGATATCGGATGGGGAACCGACTCGCGGAACCGATCGAGATCCTCCTCGTCGAGGACAATCCGGGTGACGTTCGACTCACGCAGGAGGCCTTTAACGGACTGTCATCCGACGTCTCGCTGACCGTGACGACCGACGGCAGTGAGGCTCTTGACGTCCTCCAGGAGCGACACAACGACGCCTCGGTCTCGCTTCCGGATCTCATCCTCCTCGATCTCAATCTCCCGCGAACGAACGGATTCGAGTTTCTGGAGACGATCCGTGAGGATCCGGAACTCGCACGGCTGCCCGTACTCATCCTGACGAGTTCGAGCACGACAGAGGACATCATCGAAAGCTACGACCTCGCTGCAAACGCGTACCTCACCAAACCGTCCTCTCCTGCCGAGTTCGAAACGATGGTCGAAGCGGTCTCGGAATTCTGGTTCGAACAGGCCGCGCTACCACCGGTCTCGACGTAGCTCCTGCGTACCTCACTCCCGATTGATCTCCCGAACTATCGCTCGGAGCGAGGATTCTCCCGACCATTGATCCCGTTCGGCGTCCCAGAGAACGGTATGTCGTCACGAACCACGTTCGAGGTCGACTTCGACGGAACCGTTGCGCTGATCACCGGCGCGAGTGGGGCGCTCGGAAGCGCCGCGGTCGAGCGCTTTCGATCGGCCGGCGCGACCGTTTGCGCCGTCGACGTCGTCGAACCCGACGAGGCGGATAGTCTGCTGGACCCCGACGAGCCCTCGACGTTCTACGAGGCCGACTTAACTGACGAGGACGACGTCTCGGAACTCGTCGCCGAGGTCGTCGACGAACACGGCCGCGTCGATCACCTACTCAACATCGCCGGCACCTGGCGCGGGGGCGATCCGATCGAGGACACCGATCTCGACGAGTTCGAACTCCTGACCGACGTCAACCTGAAGACCGCGTTTCTCGCCTCGAAACACGCCCTTTCCCACCTTCAGGAGACGGACGGCTCGATCGTCAGCGTCAGCGCGCGCTCGTCGCTCGAAGGCGGCGAAGGCGATGGCCCCTACCGGATTACCAAGGCCGGCATTCGGCTGCTCACAGAAACGATCGCCGAAGAAAATCGCGGCACGGTCCGGGCCAACTGCGTGATGCCGAGCGTGATCGATACGCCGATGAACCGCGAGATGATGCCCGACGCCGATCACGACTCGTGGGTCGACCCGAGCGAAATCGCCGACGTCATGGCGGTGCTCTGTAGCGACGCCACGGCGGTCACGAGCGGTGCAGCGGTCCCGGTATACGGCGAGGCGTAGTGCTGGAGCACCCGACTCACGTTGCGTTCGCTACCTCGTTCGACTGCCCTTCGAGCGTCGCAGCGAGCGCGTCGAAACGATCGAGCATGTCCGCGTTCGGCTCGTACGTCGCGAGCGGCACGCCGTTTCGGTACGCGCGTCGGAAGGCGACTCGCTCGCGGATCCCCGGGCCGGGAGAGTCAGCGTCCTCGATGCACTCCGAGCGGGCGAACGGCGGCAGGTACTGGCCGAACTGGCTGTCTTCGATCGCCTCGAGGACCCGCTTTTCCTCGTTGTCTCCCTTGACGCGGTTGGGAACGACGCCGAGAACGTCGATCGACTCGGAGAGGCGATCGCGTAACGGAAACAACTGGTTCGTTACCGTCCGAACGAGCGCGTCGGTGCTCGGTTTCGACAACTGCACCGGGATGAGCACCTGTCTGGTCGCAACCAGCGCCGCGTTCGACAGCGCGCCGATCGTCGGCGGCGCGTCGAAGACCATCCAGTCGTACCGGGTCGAAAGCGGCTGGACGAGGTCTCGATACAGACGCGCCTCGCCGTTTTCGGCGAGTTCGAGCTCGGCTCCGACTCGATGGAGGTTCGCGTTCGACGGAACGAGATCAAACGACGTCTCTCCGGCCACCGGTCTGGTGAGCGACGCGGGCGACACCGTCGCATCCGGCCCGATCGCGTGTTTCAGATGCGTCTCGTCGGTGTACGCGTCGCCGTGGCCGACGCCCTCGGTCGCACTCCCCTGCGGATCGACGTCGACGAGAACGACGTCGTTCCCTCGTGCGGCGAGGCGCTCCGCCACGTTGATCGCGACCGTCGTCTTTCCGACTCCCCCCTTCTGTAGCGTTACTGTGACTCCCCTCATTCGAACAATGGACTCCGCCGAACGCGCGTTTTCGCCGCCCAACGTGGCGACCCGTCGTTCGTCACCGACAGTTCAGAGTCGCCTTCAATAGTTTTCACGGCCGTTGTGAGGGCGTCGGTGGTGAGACACGGCCACGAACGCGCGATCGGACGTCTCTGAGAGGAGAAACTGTACTGTTGCAGACCAGAGAGGTGGTACGTAACTTCTTCGCGCGACGGTTACGCCGACAGCTCGTCGAGTGCGTTTCGAACCGCCGAGACGGCTCGTTCGAGCTGGTCACGACTGATCGTCAGCGGCGGCTGGAACCGCATCACGTTCTTGTAGTAGCCGCCGACGCCCATGACGACGCCCGACTCCTCGCGCAGGTGCTCGCTGACTCGGTTTGCGAGGTCGGCGTCCGGAGCGGGTGCTTCCCCGAGCGGCCCAATCGTCCCCGGCTCGACGAGTTCGAGCCCCCACATCAGCCCGAGCCCGCGGGCCTGCCCGACGGCGTCGTAGTCGGCTTCGATGTCGGCGAGTTCCGACTCCAGCCACGACTCCTGCGCTGAAACGTGCTCGAGGACACCGTCTTCTAACTCGTCGATCGTGGCGAGGGCCGCGGCGCAGGCGACGGGGTTGCCGCCGAACGTCGACAGGTGATCGCCCGACTCGAAGCTGTCTGCGATCTCTGCGGATGCGGTAAACGCACCGAGCGGGAGCCCGTTCGCGATCCCCTTCGCCTGCGTGAGGATGTCCGGCGTCACGTCGAGGCGCTCGCTCGCGAACAGCTCTCCAGTTCGACCGTACCCCGTCTGGACCTCGTCGGCGATGAGCAACGCGTCGTGCTCGTGGGCGATCTCCCGAACGCGTTCGAGCCACTCCGTGGACGGGACGATGAGCCCGGCCTCGCCCATAACCGGCTCGACGACGACGGCCGCGAGGTCGCCGCTCGTTTGCGTCCCGATGACGTGTTCGACCTCGTTCGCACACGCCGCGCCACACCGCTCGCCGTCACAGCGCGGACACCGGTAGCTGTAGGGAGCCGCGGCGTGTGCGACGTCGTTTATCGTCGGCGCCATCCCGTCTTTGTACGAGCTGTTTCCCGTCAGCGCGAGGCTGCCGAGCGTCCGGCCGTGAAACCCCATCTTGAGTGCGACGACCTCCTTCGAGCCCGTGTGCTTTCGCGCGAGCTTGATCGCTCCCTCGACCGATTCGGTCCCCGAGTTGCAAAAGAAAGTCTTCTGGAGGTCGCCCGGCGTGATCTCGGCGATCCGTTCGCCGAGTTCCGCGACCGGTTCACTGGGGTGGACGTACGAACAGCCGTGGACGAACTCCCCGAGTTGGTCGGTCGCCGCGTCGACGACGGCGTCGTTCCCGTGACCGACGTTCGTCACCGAGATCCCCGAGAAGAGGTCGAGATACTCGTTGCCGTCGAAGTCCTCGAGCGTACATCCGTCGGCTCGTTTGACGGGCACGTTCAGGGATTTCCAGACCGGCATCACGTACTCGTCGTACGCCGCCTCAATTTCTTCATTCGACGAATTATTGGCTTTCTGTCCCGACATCGTATTACATATAGGATACGATCCAACATTGCATAAAGATGCTGGATACGGTGTAATCCAACACGTTCATTTTGACTTGGCGATCGCTCGATGCGAGCGAAAGAGGAAAAGCCCATTAGCCGCCCGACACATTTACGGGGTATGGGACTTGGAAGCACTGCCAAGAAGATTCAGGGTCTTTCGGACCGAGCCGAAGCGATGTACAAACAGGTACAGCAACTCCAGGAGCGGATCATCCGACTGGAAGACGAGATGGACGACACCCACGACACGGTCAAACGGATCGACCATCAGATCACGGAACAGCGCGCGCTGTTGCTCGCGATCGCCGAAGAACAGGGGATCGACGGCGAGGAGATCCTCGCCGAGGCGGCGATCGACGAGGCCGAACTCGAGGGCGAGGCGGCCGAAGACACGGACGACGAGACCGAGGACTCGCCCGACGACGGGGCTGCTGCGGAACAGACGACGGCCGAGTAGTCGTCCGATTCCGCTGTCGTTGAGCCGGGCGAACAGTCGACCCGCTATCCGGCGAATCCGGTGAGCAACCACTCGCCGTTCTCGCCGTCGTCGTCGCCGATACTCGGCGCGCTGACGAGGACGAACGCGCTCTCGTCGTCGCCGTTTCTGATCTGCCGCGTTGATTCCGGCGGGAGCCAGAGTGCGTCGCCCGCCTCCATCTCGACCGGGTCGTCGTCGACGACGACCGTCGCCTCGCCCTCGATGAGGACGTAGACCTCCTCGTGTTCGTTGTCGGTGTGATCGTGTGGCTGGCTCTTCCAGCCGGGATCACAGCGAGCCACCGTTACGCCGACCCGTTCGGTCTCGAGCGGATCGCTGAGAAAGTGCATCGCGCTCGAAACCTGATCGACGTCTTCGTAGTTCACCTTCCGGTAGGACATACGTCACCGTTCGTCGCGTCGACAGTAAAACTATGCTATCGGTGTCCTCTCGCCGGCCGTTTACGAACTGTCCTGTGCGATCGGATCGAAGCTGTCGACCGGAATCACGGAGTAGTCGACGGTCAGCGCGTCCTTGGTCGCCCGAATTTTCCCGACGAACGTCGAAATTTCCTCGAGTTCACCCTCGAGAACGAACAGCTCCATGCAGTAGTGATCGCCCACGTGACTGTGGAAGTTCGACGCGACCAGATCCTCGTGCTCGTGGCGCAGATGCATCATCCGCTCTTCGACGCTCGTGGTCTCGTAGTCGAACAGAATCGTGACGATACCCATGAGTTCGCGATCCTCGAGACGGGTGTCCTCGAACTCTCCGAGCAGGTTTCGCGATGCCTCCCTGACGACTTCGCTTCGGCCGGTGTAGCCGTGTTCCTCCGCAAACTGATCAAGTCGATCGAGGAGTTCGTCCGGCATCGAGACGCTTACGACTGCCATATAATAACTCACGAGGCAGAATCTATTAAGCCTTATCATAATATGCGGTTTTGAAGCGAGTTCGTTTCTATCGAATCGGTGACAAACCCTGCCTGCCGCGGCGAATCGGTCGCATACAGTTTTGTGATGACGGATCGAGAGACGACTGTGTTCCTCCCGCATCGAACCTGGCCCGACCTCGCCGACTACGTCGCCACCGAGTCGCTCGCCGTCGTTCCGCTTGGATCGACCGAACAGCACGGTCCGCACCTCCCCGAGGGGACCGATTACATGATCGCCGAGGCGCTCGCCCGTGAGGTGACCGACCGGACGGGACACCTCTGTACCCCGCCGCTCCCGATCGGCGTTAGCTCACATCACCGCCAGTTCCACGGCACGATGTGGGTCGAGCCGCCGGTGTTCCGAGATTTCGTCGAGAGTTTCTCGCGAAACCTTACCTACCACGGGGTCGACCGAATCGTCTACGTCAACGCCCACGGAGGGAACATCGCTCACCTTCGGGAGGTCGGCCGCCGGCTTCGCGACGACGAGACCGCGTTCGCGGTCGAGTGGATGTGGGACGAGTCCATTCCCGACCTGATCGAAGAGGTCTTCGAGACGCCCGGCCCCCACGGCGGACCGAAAGAGACCGCGATGATCATGCACCTCGCGAACTCGCTCGTCCGCGAGGACCGCCTCGAAGCGGCCCGCGACGGCGGTGCGACGTTCGAGTACGACGCCGAGCGCGTCCACGGGGCGACGACGTTCTACGACTCGATCGAGAACAGTCCGAACGGCGTCTTCGGCGACCAGACCGACGCGACGCCCGAGATCGGCGAGCGACTGTTCGAGGCCGCGACGGCGCAGCTAGTCGCCCTGCTCGAGTGGCTCGACGACCAACCGTTCGAGGATCTCATGCCCGATCCACACCTCGATCCCGGAGAGACCGTCACCGACACTGGTCAATGAATGCGTCTTGCGCGAGGAGAGGCCAGTTATCGATCCCAGTACGAGCCGATCCAGGCGGTGAGATCCGGTGCGATCGGATACTCCCAGGCGGTCCCGAAGATCGCCTTTGCGGTCGCTAAAAGCGTAAAGACGAGTCCCAACAGCATGAGCAGCATAACGACCAGTAACGTGATGAATAGGCCGACGAACATCACCAGGGCGATTACGTCCGGAATCGGCGTCAACTCGACCACTCCCATCCAGCCGAACATGGCACCGAGCATGATGAGCCACGCGCCGGTGTAAAACAGATGCCAGTTGAGCGCGTTTCGGGCGTTGGCCTGTGTGAACTCGTGTTCTGTGAGAAAATAGACGAATGCCGGGCCGAAGAATCCTGTCAAGAGTGCGACGGGGTGGATGAAAATTCCGAGCAGCGTTCGCTCGGTGAGCAGGGACGGCCCTGGCTCATCCGAAGGCGGCGTCGCGGGGGTTGGGTCTCGTTCGTCGGACATTGATCCGGTCTGAGTCGGTTTTCGTTCGTTAGACATAGGTAAATTGAATGAGCGGAGTGTGGTGACACGTGCTTACTTGGAGACGAACTGTTTCGGCGATGGCACGAGGCCATCCGGCCCGGACTTGCGAAGCTTCCGAGCGAACCGTTCGGCGAACAGAAGGAAGAGACAAACGAGAAAGAGGTTCGCAGCACCGGCCCAGTACCCGTTCTCGCTCCCGACCGCCGGATCGATCAGAAAGAGGGCGCTGATCGTCCCGAGACAGAACAGAACCAGACTCAGCTGAAAGCCCGCCAGTACCAGCGTTCTGATCCCGGCCGGATTTCGAAGCCGGATGAAATCGCCGAGCGATAACGTTTCGAGCGGCGTCTCGTGGGACAGCGCCTGCTTGCCTTCGGGCGAGAGCGGCCAGTTCGACTCGGGATGGTTGACGTAGTAGAGCGTGATCGACTCGGGATAGGTTTCGGTCGAGATGATGTCGATCTCCCGGAGTTCGTTGAGCCGGTTTCGAACCGTCTCCTTGCTCACGTCCGGGTCGACGCGAGCGCGTAGCTGTTCGGTTGAGAAAAACGGCCGCTCGGAGGCGACCATCGTCTCGAGGACGTGGCGCTGCGTGAGTTTTTTGTTTGGTTCGGGATCGAGTCGGTCGTCGATCCACGCCGGCAGGGCGGTCATCGTTGCCGACACTTTGACCGGTGCCAAAGTAAACCCCTGCCCCGATTTTGCGGACGCCAAACGCGATTTTGCGTCCGTAAACCGTTTATCGAACGATACCATCGGAAAATCACAGCGATCCTCGAAGTGGCTCCGAAGACGGGAACGGGCGGACGATCGGTCAGGGCTCGTATGTTTCTCGGTGGACGACCCGCTCCTCGTCGTCGACGGTCACCGTCACGACGATCTCGTCGCCATCAGGGTCGAAGCCGGACGCGAAGTAGTTGATGCTGCCGCCACCCGAGGTACTCACCCAGCTGTCGGTTCCGAGGCTCGAGGAGTACGCGGTCACTCGCTCGATGTCGACACCGATTGAATCGTCGAGCGTAATCGTCACCATCTCCGATTCCTCGTCGAACTCGAGGTCGTCCACGATCCGGTACTCGTTGTCGTCGACGGGTTCGTCGTCGGGTATCTCGGGCGGTTCTTCGTACTCGAAGAAGACGGTCCACTCGCCGTCCTCGGTGAGCGTGATGAGTTGCTCTTCGTCCTCGACCGTCTCGCCGTCTTCGGTCGTCTCGAACGTCACCGCAACCAGCGCGGCCTCCTCGTCCTCGACGAGGTCGTCGAGGTCGACGTCCTCGAACCAGAACTCTGCGTAGGGCAGGTCCCGAATCTCGTCCGTATCGAACTCCTCGTCGACGAGTTCGCGCTCGTAGTTGTCGTACGCCTCGACGTTGTACGACCATCCGTCGTCGCCGTTCGTCTCGTCGACGTCGAGATTGTCGGGATTGAACGGGTGTCGCGAGTGCATCGCTTCGGCCATCGCCTCGAGGTCCTCGTCGGATGCGGCCTCGACGTACGCGTCGACTGCTGCGACCGCGCCGTGGTCGTCTCCGTTGTTCTCGTCGTCGGTAGTTTGCTCGCCGTCGGTGTTTTCATCGTCAGTACTTCCGCCGTCAGTTTCGCTGCCGTCGTCCAGTTCGCTCACGCAGCCTGCGAGGAGGGCCGATGCGACACTGCCAGCGGCGATCAGGTACGGTCGGCGTTTCATCGCAGCAGACTGTAGTCTCGGGTGATACATAAGCCCCGGTGCGATTTTGGCGGACGCAAACCCGAAATCGAGCGGATACACGGCCCGGATACGGTCGTTTCGTTTCATACGTCGCTCACCGATTGTCGTCGCTCGACGGACTGACCGTTGCCGTGAGACGGTGATAGAGATACGAGCGCATACCCCCGCCTTCCCGTGAGTGACGAGTGTTCCGACGCTCTGTCGGAATCGAGGAGCGGACAGGCAGGGGTCGAGCGGACACCATAGTGTGGCAACTCACCGTTCTAATGCAGTGCCGGATTTCCCACGGTTTCACTTCCACTCCGGATGGCTGAGCTATATATCGAGCACAACCGAAAGGCTCGTACGGCAACGATGGGTGAACTCACGAAAACGCTCGAACTGAAGCTTGTAGACCCCAACGCTCACAAGCGACAGAAACTTCGTGAGACACGGGACGCTTACCAGCGGGCGCTTCAGGCCGCCTTCGACGCTGGCTGTGACACACAGTCAGCGGCCAACGGCGTGGTTGTCGAGTACGACCTGAGCGGCTACGCGAAAAACGCCCTCAAAAAGTACGTCCCACAACTCCACAACAGCTACGACGCCGACGAGCTTCACGACGACCACCCGGTTCGGTTTACTAACGAAGGACTGCAACTTGACCATCAGCCACAGAACGCCCTCGAGTGGTACGTCAAAATCCCGCACCACGAGGATTACCACCTCTGGATACCGGCACGGGCCAATCCTGAACAGCGGGAGTGGCTCGAAGCGGTGTACGCAGACGACGCCGAAATGGGTGAAAGTCGGCTGTTCGAGCGGGACGGAACGTGGTATCTCCACATCACCGCTACCCGCGACGTGGAGGACCAATCTGAGACGTCCGCCGACGAACGGACGCCGCCAGACGAGTCTGGCGAGCCCTGTCTCGCCAGGCTCGACAGGACGCCGATCGGCGCGGATATCGGAGAAACGAGTCTCGTTACGGTGTGTCACCGCGACGAGAGCGGTTCTCCTGTTCGCCCCCGACTGTGGGCCGACGACGGCAAGGCCGTTCGCCGGCTCCGAAAAAACTACTTCACCGCCACAAGACGCCTTCAAAAGCGTGACAGTGAGCGAATCGCAGACTCGTTCGGTGACGCACTGTGGGGCCAGATTGACGATATGTTCCACCGTGTGACCCGTGAGGTCGTGGAGTACGCCGAATCCGTCGAGAACCCAGTGCTGGTGCTGGAAGACCTGACGTACATCCGCGAGAACATGGACTACGGCGAGTACATGAACCGGCGGTTGCACGGATGGGGCTTTGCCAAGCTCCACGCACAGATTCGCTACAAAGCCGCCGAGAAAGGGATTCCCGTCGAGACGGTGAATCCCAGGAACACGTCGAAGGCGTGCCACGCCTGCGGTGAACACGGCTCCCGGCCACGACAGGCGACGTTCAGATGCTCGAACGACGACTGTTGGGTCGGTGAGTATCAAGCCGACGTGAACGGGGCGATAAACATTGCAGACCGCTACCGTAGTGGAGAGAGTCACCGCCAAAGCGACCGGGGTTCCCGGCAGAAGGCCGGTGACGATGACTCGGCTACGGATGGGGCCTCTTTGACCGGGCCACAAGACAGCCACACCGATGCTGAAACCCAGCAGAAGACGGGTGGAACGTATGCGTCTTGAAACCAACAGGCCGCTTCGCTCGGCCTGAAATCCCGTGGTGGGATTCCTCCGCGTGAACGCGGAGGAGGAGGTCAAATCCGGTCGCAAGCCTGCGCAAGCACCACCATCTTGGTCGTCTTCGTGGCTAGTCCGAGCGTAATGTCTCCACAGTTCACAGACGACGACATCGGGAAGACAGTCGTCAACGCAAACGGCGAGGAAGTCGGCATCGTTGCGGACATCGAACACGGTACTGCACACGTCGAGCCGGATCCCGGAATCGCCGACACGATCAAAGCCAAACTCGGCTGGGGCGGCACCGACGATGACGCGTATCCGCTTCAGGAGGAAGCAGTCACCGAAGTGACGTCCGACGAGATCCGCCTCGAAAGTAACCTATCGGGCTCGAGCGGTGGGATGGACACTGGTACCGGTTCAGGCAACGGAATGGACACCGATACCGATACTGATTCCGACATGGACCGCGGCGTCGCTGGTGGCGCAGGGACGAGCAGCGACATGCACGCGGAAGACGAGTCGAGAGGGATGGATACCGAGACAGGCGGAACCGGAACGGACACCGGACGGGGGACAGGAACGAGAGACGACGAGGGGCTCATGGACGACGACAGCGATAGCGGCCTCATGGACGACGATGATGACATGATCGGTGACGATGACAGCGGTATGATGGGCGATGACGACGACGATCTCATCGGTGACGACGACGAGGGACTCATGGACGATGATGATGACGACCTCATCGGTGACGACGACAGCGATAGCGGCCTCATGGACGACGATGATGACATGATCGGTGACGATGACAGCGGTATGATGGATGACGACGATGACGACCTCATCGGTGACGATGACAGCGGTATGATGGACGACGACGATGACGACCTCATCGGTGACGACGACAGCGATCGCGATAGTGATCTGATGGACGACGATGACGATGACGACGAGATAATCTAACGACGATCGGTCGTCACGACTCGGAACTCGGCTCGCCGTGAGACACGCCCGACTGCTCGTCGGCGCGCATTCGCCGCAGTGCCGCCCGCGCGTTCGTCGCGTCGTATCCGAAGAAGACGTCGGTGCCGTACGCCGATGCGACCTCGACCGCGTGAATTAGATTGTCTATATCGACGTTAACCGCGTACAGTTCGATGCTGAACGGCGTCTCGAGCGCGCTCTCGAATCCTTTGGCGATCGTCTCGAGCCAGTAGGTCGTTCCGTAGGCCGTATCGTACAGCGGAACGACGAACTCGTCGACGAGGTCGGAGAGCGCCGCGAGGTCGAGGCCGGCGCGCTCGAAGAGGTGACCGGGGTAGGGGTCGGGATAGAGAGTCAGATAAACGCGGCCCGGAATCCGATCGACGGCGTCCTCGACGAACTCGGTGATGACGTTCGCTCGCCACTCATCTCGGTCGTCGAACCCGCTTTCGTCGAACTGTTTCTCGCAGATGCCACAGCGACAGTAGCCGGCCCGTGGAAAGCCGACGTCGTCGAGTCGAACGTCCTCGTTGGCGGCGACGCAGTCGTCGATGACGTCGAGGAGTCCGTCGCGGTAATCCCGGCGACTCGGGCAAATGTAGTCCCAGTCGAAGTACGATCGGTCTCGCGTCGCCGGTCGCCCCATATCGTCGACGGGGACGAGCGATGGGTCGGCGTCCGCGGCGGCGTTATCGCCGAAACACGAGACCATGTTCACGCCGCCTTCGATCGGTTCGGCGGACCTGCCGGTCACGTCCTTGACTTCGTAGAACCCGCGGTCGAACTCCGGCCACTCGACTTCGTCTGCGTTGCGGGTGACGACGCCGTACATAACTCAGGGTACGACGCCGTGCCCGTAAGCGGTTCGGTTGGAGGTACGGTGCTACTGAACTGGTTCGTATTCGACTTCTTCGACGTCCGAGGAGCCGCCGAGGACGACCTTCAGGAGGACGGCGATAACGACCAGAGCGATCAGTACTTTGACTGTACGAGACATGTACACGTACACGATAGCACGGCCACCACTTAGATATTCTGGACCTCTTTCTGGAAATGAAGATTGACACACCTACGTATCAATCAGGTCTGCGATACCGTCCCGAACGATCGTCTCACAGTAGGCACACCGAACGCCGTCGTCGAGCACCTCGAACTGCGAGATTACCGGCTCGTCGCCGGTGGTGATACAGCCTCTGTTGGGACAGGAGAGGACGCCCTCGACGACGTCGGGACGCTCGACGCGGTGTTTCTCGATCACCTCGTACTCCCGGACGATGTTGATGGTCGCATCCGGCGCGATCAACGAGAGGACGTCGACCTCGTCCTGGCTGAGCTCGCGACCTTCGACCTTGACGATGTCCTTGCGGGCCAGTCGGTCCGAGGGGACGTTCATGCCAACCGAGAGCTCCTCGCCGTCGCTGCCGTCGATCCCGAGTATCGCGAGGACGTTTAACGCCTGTCCGCCGCGAACGTGGTCGATGACGGTCCCGCTTCGGATCTTGCTAACCCGAAGCTCGTGGTCGTCGTTTCCGTCGTGGTGGTCGTGATCGTCACTCATCTGTCTCACCTCCGTCGCTCAAGAAGAGATCGAGCAGCGCCATCCGGACCGGCACGCCGTTGTGCGCTTGATCGAAGTACGCGGCGTACTCGGTGCCGTCGATCTCGGGCGCGATCTCGTCGACGCGCGGCAGCGGGTGCATGACGGTCAGATCGTCGCTCGCGGCATCGAGGGTGTCCATATCGATCTGGTACTCGCCGGCGACCTTCTGATACTCCTGCTCGTCGGGGAACCGCTCGCGCTGAATCCGGGTCACGTAGAGGACGTCGAGCGACGGCAGGACCGCCTCGAGCGACTCGTGTTCTTTGATTCCACGCCCCTCTCCCTGATGGAGGTCATAGACGACCTCTCGGGGAAGCTGGAGGCTCTCAGGGCTGATGAAGTGCTGGCGAGTGTCGAAGTTCGCCAGCGCGTAGGCCAGCGAGTGGACGGTCCGACCGTACTTCAGATCGCCCATGATGCCGATCGTCAGGTCGTCGAGCCCGGCGTTCTCTCGGATCGTGTAGAGATCTAGCAGCGTCTGGGTCGGGTGGTGGCCCGCACCGTCGCCCGCGTTCAACAGCGGGACGTCGACGAACTCGCTGGCCATCGTCGCCGCACCCTGTTTCGGGTGGCGCAAGACGAGCGCGTCGGCGTAGCCCTCGATGACGCGGACGGTGTCCGCGAGCGTCTCCCCCTTCTTGACGCTCGAGGATTCGACCGAACCCATGTCAACGACGTCGCCGCCGAGGCGTTTCATCGCAGTCTCGAAACTCATCTTCGTCCGCGTGCTCGGCTCGAAAAAGAGGAGCCCGAGCAACTGGCCCGCGTGCCGGTCCGCGACGGCCGCCGGATCGGCGTCGATCTCCGCGGCGCGGTCCAGGACGGTTTCGATGTCCGCTCGCGAGAGTTGTTTGCTCGTGATGAGGTGATCGTGACGCATTCGTTCGTGTAGGCACTTCCGTCCCCCTTGAATCCCCCCATTCGAACTCGAGGTCCCGCCCGTTCGATTTCGTTTTGCCCATCAATCAAAGGAAAAGAATTATGCGGTCGCTATTGTAATTGGTCACAATCGAATGGGAGAGCGGCTAGATACTGGGATCGACGTACTGGATCGGAAGCTAGGTGGCGGCTTACCGCCGGGTTGCGTCGTCGCGTACACCGCCGACCCGGCCAGCCAGTCGGAGCTGTTGCTGTACGAGCTCACGGCCGCCCGCGGGACACTGTATCTCTCGACCGAGCGGTCCGACGACGCCGTCCAGCACGCGATCGAGAGCTCGCCAGCCTCGGTCGGCAGTCCGACGGTCAGGTGCGTCTCGGCCGACTCGCCGATCGAAGACGCGACGCGGTTTATCGACGCGCTCCCCGACGGTGCGAACCTCATCATCGACACGATGGACGTCATCGAAGGGGCGGATACGGACAGCTACGTATCGTTTCTCAACGAGCTAAAGGACACGATGCTCGAGACTGGCAGCATCGCGGTCCTTCACTGTCTGAATGGCGAGACCGTCCCCGACAACCGATCGCGAACGTACCACGCTGTCGATGCCGTCTTCGATCTTCGAACCCAGGTCGCCGGAACCGAACTCGAGAACCACCTTACGGTTCCGAAGTTCCGTCACGGAAATCAGCCAACCAAGACGATCAAACTCGAGTTGACCGAAGAAGTTGCGATCGATACGAGCCGGGATATCGCGTAATTCGGGTCAGTCGGACGGGACTGGCGGTGCGGTTGTTTCCTCTTCGGCCACGTTGAGTTCGGACATGACGAGCGCCCGATAGGCCCGGCGAAGCCGCTCGGAGAGCGCCTGGTGAGAGATGTCGAGCTCGTTCGAGAGTTCCTGCATCGAGACCTCCCGCGGGATCTCGAAGTAGCCGTGGTCGATCGCTGCGACCAGCGTCTCGTACTGGCGGGTGGTGAGTCCACACTGGGTGTGGGTCTCTTCGGCGAGGTCGAACAGCCGAACGATCGTCGGCGTCACGTCCTGCTCGACGAGCCGGTCATACAGCGAGCTGACGTTCTCTCGGTCGACGACGCGGACGCTGAGGACCCACTTCCCGTTCGACGCCGAGGCGCTCAGTACTGTCCCGCCTTCCGCAAGGACGACCTCGAACGGGTCGATCGTCTCGGGATCGAACTCGATGTCGTACAGGCAGCGATCCTCTTCGTTCGTGATACACGAGAACTCGCCGATCGCAGACGCATCGGTCAGCGCCTCCTCGAGTTCCGACTGTGGCGGTCCTGCCAGCCACAGACCGTGTCCGCTCGAGGCGATCACGCGCTCCATCTCGCACGTAAGTGATGGAACGGCCTCGAAGAGCTCGCCCAGTCCGGTACCTTCGGCCGGAATCTCGATGTCTGCGATTGAGGTCATATATCTCAACAACGGGTACAACAGGAACCGCAATAATCTCACCTCCAAAGGGATTAGAGGCGTTCATAACGAACGTCTCTACCGATGAACGATTCGTTCTGTAGAAGTTACGTGAAAAATAACCAATTACTCAAATGATCTGTTCGGCGTGCAAGGAGCTAACTGGAGAACTCACGCTATCCGTCGACTACGAGCGGATCGAGGGCCGAAATCGTTTCGACGAGGTCGTCCGGATCGCCTCGAACGAGAACCGAGGCCGGGGAGACGCCGTCGGGACCGAACTCGGTGAGCGCCTGGTGGTGGCTGGTCGTCGGCGGCAGGCCGCGGAGATCGACGGCGTCCTCGGGCGCGTCGGAGCCAGCGTGGTCCTCGATAACCGATTCGACCGTCCGTCGGAGGGAGTCGACAGCCGACTCGCCCGGCGTCTCGGGCTCCGCGAACGAGCACGCGCTTGGCTCGCAAAGCGCCGGATCGAACGGGATCGGCTCGATCGACTCCAGGGCGTCCTCGTTGACTCGCCCCTCGAGGTCGGTGCCGTCGTCGCCGTAGGGACCGTCCGCGCCGACCATGTTCGGAACGACACCGACCGTCGGATCCTCGTTGGCGGTAAACAGTGCACCTGTGCGTTCTGCCGCCCGGACGGCCGCGTCCGTCGGCGTGCTCACGAGCAACGCGCCGTCGAGGGGAGCCTGCTGGACGATCGTGTAGACCGCCTCGCCGATTCCGGGCGGGAGGTCGACGAGTACCACGTCGCGGTCGTCCCAGGCGGCGTTGCCG
This sequence comes from Natrialbaceae archaeon A-arb3/5, assembly GCA_046614585.1. Classification (GTDB taxonomy): domain Archaea; phylum Halobacteriota; class Halobacteria; order Halobacteriales; family Natrialbaceae; genus JBKKHI01. The sequence continues at coordinate 205,014 of JBKKHI010000002.1, forward strand.
AGGAGGTCGGTGACGACGTCGTGGACCATCGCGCCGCGCCAGGCGACGGGGCCGTCGTCGGTGATGAGTTCGATGCTGACGATCTGGTTGCCGTCGACGTCGATCGGCTCCGGTCGGCCCGAGGGAGTCTGGTGAACCGGTCCCTCAGCGCCCAGCAGATTCGGCGCATCGGGGGCGTGAACGTTCGCGTCGAAGACGCCGACGTCGAGCCCCGCCGCGTCGAGCGCGAGGGCGAGCGAGACGGTGACCGTCGACTTCCCGACGCCGCCTTTCGAACTCGCGACCGCGAGCAGCGAGTCGGTGCCCGTCAGCGGCAGTCCCGTCTCCGGTGCGTCGGCGTTCGTCGCCTCGATTCGGGCGTGTTTGACACCATCAGTTGCCAGTCCTGCACCGCGCAGTTGCTCGGTCACGCGCTCGGCCATCGGTTGATCGAGCCGATCGAAGACGACCGTGAACGTGACGACACCGTCCTCGACGCCGACGTGTTCGAGGAGTTCCTCGCTGATCGGATCGCCGCCGGGTACCTGGACCTCGCGAACGCGGTCGACGACCGCCCGCCTGATCTCGTCGTCCGTCTGCGCTGTCCCTGTGGTAATACCCGAACGTACGACGGACGACGGTATTTCAGCCGTCGGCTCTTCCCAGGGCGTGGGAAGACGAAGATCAGGATTCGAGGATTGCGTCATCCGCGACGTTCGGCGCACCGACGACGAGTACGCGGCTCTCCTCGACGGCTTCGAGCTGTCGCCACGATTCCGGCGGCACGAGCAGGAACTCGCCGCTCGAGAGCGTTACGACGTCGCGCTTGTGCTCGCGCTCGACGGTCACGTCGACGGTCCCTTCGAGGACCACGTAGAGCTCTTCTTGCTCGCCCTGTCGGTGATAGCCGCTTTCCTCGCCCTGCTCGTAGTGCCAGACTGAGGGACGCATCGATTCGGGCTGGAGCTCCAGTCCGATGGGGAGAAGGGTGGGTGCCGTTCCGTCGAGCTCTCTGGGTTCGACGTCGTCTAAGTCGACCAGCGAGTACATGGGACTCGTGTCAACGACGGCCGGGAAAAGCCTGCGGCGGTCGAACGCCGGGTCACCGCTGTCGGCCGATCCTTGTGCCCGTTCCCGGGTATCGACGGCAGACGGCTGCACGACGGGAAGTGAACACACGTTCACTAATTAATCGAATTAAGTCGGTCGTAGTTGTTCCTGTGGCTGAATATCATTTCAGCAAAACATCTTTTTGTTCCGCGAGGGCGGAGTCGCTATGGTCTATTCGGATTCGTACACGCCCGACCGATCGTACTACGAGTGTCATGAGTGTGGCTACCGCGAGCGAGCCGAGACGCTTGGCTCGTGTCCCGACTGCGACGGCAGGACGAGAAATATCGCCGTCTCGCGGGAGTAACCGGAACCGACGGCGAGACGCCGGCCGAATCAGTCGAAGTCGGGGAGATCCTCCGGCGGCTCGTACTCGGCTTCCCAGTCGATGTACTCCTCTTTGAGGACGACCGAGACGATCTGTCCGAACTCGGTTAGCTCGGCGTTGATCGAAGAGACGGTCCCCCACGTATCGAGGCCGGGATGGTACTCCCGCGCCTGCCAGTCCTCCGGAATGCCGGGTGCGTGATAGCCGACCCGGTCGGCGAAGTCGTCCCAGAAGAAATCGAACTCCGCGAAGAGGTCGAGGTCGCGAGCGATCTCGTACTCCCGACTCCCGAGGTCGGTGTCCTTGAGCCACTCGTCGAAGGCCTCGTCCCACGCGCCGTTTTCGAGGAACTCCTGTAGCTCCTCGCGTCGATAGTCGATCTCGGCCCCGTCGGCGCTGATTGTGGCGTCCTCGTACTCGTTCGGATCGACGAACTCCAACTCCGGCGGCTCAGGGGGGTCGACCTCGAGTCCCATACCCGACCGTTGGACCGGTCGGCGGATAAGAATTCCCACCTCGTCCGGTACACGTTTACCTCGCTCGGAATCATTTTCACTGTCCTCGCCACTACACGACGACTACGCTCGGGACGGCACGCCGGTCAACAGTTGGCCAACGTCGTCTACGTTTCGCGTCTGAACGAGCAACTCGGCGGCCTCGCGAACGGTGAACTGCGAGTCGAACTCGACGCCGTGACACCGGGTGTAACACTCGAGCCAGCGGTTCATCGCGTCCTCCAGGGCGGCGAGTTCGGCCGCGGAAAACGGGACCATGCGGCCGCCCGTTCGCGCCTCGACGTAGAGCCAGATCGCCTGTCCCGCTCCCTCGTGGAGGTACGCGCTGCCGTCGTCCGGATCCGCGAGTTGACCATCCAACTCGAGCCGCTCGCGGTCCCGTTCGGCGCGGCGCTGGAGGGCGGCGATACGGGAGCCGTACCGGCTCATCCCTCGCGGAACTCCACCCCCTTGCCGCCGCGGGGGTGTTCCCACGACGTCTCGGCGACGATCGCACAGGTGCCACACTCGACGCAGGGCTGGGTGTCCAGACTGACGAGCGTCTCCTCGCTGCCGTTGGTCTGGACCGTCTCCGAGCGGTAACAGCCGCCGCCGAAGTCCTCGGCGCTGACCGGGCAGGCGGCGACCGCCGCGCCGCTCGCCTCGTAGGATTCGTCCTCGAGTTCGATGTGGGGGTTGCCGACGTCGGTGTCGTAGGTGAGGTCGCCGATCCGCTCCTCGAGCGTCGGCGGCTCAACCTCGTTTTCCCAGTGGATCGTTCGACCGTGTTGCTCGCCGACAATCGACGGAACGGTGACGTACCCCGTCCGCGTATCGGGCAGCATCGACACCAGAAACGGCGAGTTGTACGCCCGTTCGAGCAATCGATTCGAGATCGGGTTTCCGATCGCGACCGAGCCGATCGGCGAGTCGAGGACGCGCTCGACGGCGTTCGTGACGACGTCGCGCTCGCCGACGGCGCGCGAGAGGTCGTACCGCCGCGGCCGGAGCTTGTCCATCGTTCCCGAGTCCTCGAGCATCGCGGCGTAGCGACGGCCGGCGGCTTCGGGGTCGGCGTTGCCTTTCGTGACCGCGAAGGCGTCGGCCGCGAGCGCACCCGCGGTGACGGCGTGGTTCATCCCCTTGATGATCGGCCCCTGGGCCTGCATCTGGCCGGCGGCGTCGCCGACGAGGACGAGCCGATCCTGGTAGGGTTCGCGGTGGGCGACCTTCTTGGAGTCAGGGACGAGTTTCGCGGCGTACTCGCGCTCGTGGTACTCGTCGCCGAGCCAGGTCGCCATCATCGGATGGGTGAGCAGGGCGTCGAGTAGCTCGTGGGGCTCGGCCTGTTCTTCGACGAGACTGTCTAAGTGGAAGACGGTCCCGATCGACAGCGAGTCCTCGTTAGTGTAGAGGAAGCCGCCGCCGCGGACGTCGGCGAAGAGGTCGCCCGAAAACAGGTGGGCGACGCCCTCGTCCGGCTCGAGTCCGAACCGATCGTCGATCACGTCGGGGTCCATATCGACGACGGCCTTGACGCCCTGGAACCACTCGTCGGGTTCGTCCCAGTTCATCAGCCCCGCATCGCGGGCGAGTTCGGAGTTGACGCCGTCGGCCGCGACGACTAGGTCCGCCTCGATCGGATCGAGTTCGTCGCAGGTGACGCCGACGATTTCGCCGTCTTCTCTGAGGAGACCGTTCACACGGACGTTCGTCAGCACGCCGCCGCCCGTCTCGCTCGTCTTCTCGTGGACGCGTTGCTCGAGCCAGGAGTCCATCTTCCGGCGGAGCACGGCGTCACACCAGTCGGTGTCGTGCTCGTGGAGATCCGTGAGGTCGTACGTTTTGACGCTGTTACCCGCGACGTTGTGGATTCGGTAGTCCGTGACGGGCCGTTCGGCGGCCGCCTCTCGGAAGCCGTCGAACAGATCGTCGATCGTGTACGGCGCGGACTCTTCGGCGTAGATCAGCCCGCCGGAGAGGTTCTTCGAGCCCGCTTCGGTCCCGCGTTCTAAGACGAGCGTCTCGGCGCCGTGGTCGGCGAGTCGCGCCGCGGCCGCGGCCCCGCCGGGACCGCAGCCGACGACGACGGCCTCGTAGTGTTCGCGTTCAGTCATCGCTCTCACCTCCGCTCCCGTCGGCGACGGCCTCGAGTTCGAGGTCGCCCGATTCGATCGCCTCGGTTAGCTGGGGTACTACGTCGAACAGATCGCCCTCGATGAAGTAGTCGCTGAAGTCCCGAATCCGAGCGTCCGTGTCGGTGTTGATCGCGACGATCGTCTCTGACTCGTCCATGCCGACCTTGTGCTGGACGGCTCCCGATACGCCGGCCGCGATGTACACGTCGGGTGCGACGACCTGTCCCGTCTCGCCGATCTGGCGCTCCTCTTTCGAGTACTGCTCGACGTGGCCCTCGAACTGGTAGGACGAGGTGACGATGCCACGCGTGATGCCGAGTTCGGCGTCCGCGAAGGCGTCGACGAGGTCGAGACCGAGCTCCATGCCCTCGGTGGGGTCGTCCGCGATGCCGCGACCGAGACAGACGATCACCTCGTGGCCGGTGAGATCGACGCCGGCCTCGAGCTGGTCGTACTCGGTGATCTCGACGCGGAACCAGTCCTCGTCGAGTTTCATGTCGTGCTCGATGACGAGCCCCTCCCGGCCGTAATCGGGCTCGATGGGGTCGAAACTGCCAGGAATGATCGACGCACCCTGCGGATGGAACTCCCGGCCGGGATTATCGAGACAGAGGATCGTCGAGTATTCGAAGCCCGAGAAGTCGGGCCGTTTCATGTGGAGGACCTTCTCGAAGGTCTTCTTGACGCCGGGTTCGCCCGTCTTGACGGGGTTCGAGACCTCGTTCTCCTCGATGAAGAGGTCCGAACAGTCCGAGGCGAGCCCGGAGTCGAGTTCGGCCTGCACCTTCGCCGAGAGGTCTCGGCCGTTGTTCGTCGCCGGGAACAGGATGTAGCGCGGTTTGTCGTACTCGCGCCAGTCCGTGCTCTCGATCGAGCCCTCGCCGCGGGCCATGTGAGCCGAAATTTCGGTGTAGGGTTTGTGCAAGAATCGCTCGAGCCGGTCGTCGTCGTGGTAGACCGAGACATCCGCGCCGTATGCGATGCACTCCTCGGCGAGCCCCTCGCAGTCGTCGCCCATCAGGAACGCGACGACGCGTTCCGCCGCTCCGTAGTCCTCCTCGAACTGGTCCATCAGGCGTCGAGCCTTCCCCAGCATCTCCTTGGAGACCTCGAGCAACGCCCCTTGCTGCGTTTCACAGAAAACCCACATATCGGCGTACTCGCCGTCAGCGAGCGCGCGGACGTGCTTTTTATCCCGCGTGGGGTGAGAGAGGCCGTCGTCCTCGTCTTCGGCGTCTGTTTCGTCCGGTTCGGTCTCCTCGTCGGCTTCGACCGCTTCGCCTTCGGCTTCCTCCCCAACCGTCTCTTTCGTCTCCTCGTACTCGCCTTCCGTCTCGGTTCCCTCCTCGACGCCGTCGCTGTCGGGTTCGCCGTCCGCGGCGAGCTCGTCGCGGTCGACCGCATCGATCGCCTCGAGTCGCCGGTGGACCGCCTCGCGAGCCGTCTTGCGGTCCCGGCCGGCTTGCTCGGACTCCAGAACTGACTGGAGGACGTCCTCGTTATCGATCGTCTCGAGTTGCTCGGTCAGTTCGTCGACGGTGTGCTCGTCCGGATCGATCTCGTCCGTCATCTCAATCACCCGCCCCCGCGGCGTAGGAGTGCATCTCCTCGAGCACCTCGGTCATCGCCGCTCCGTCGTCGGGATCGACCATCGTCGCCTCCCGCTCCGAGGGCGCTTTCGGGATCGGATCGACCGACGAGACGATCGTCGGCGAGCCGTCGAGCCCGATGTAGTCGGGATCGAGGTTCAGATCGGCGTGGTCCCACGTCGTGAGCTGGTCCTCGTGGTCGGCCGCTCGCTCTTGGGTTTCCCGGCGGAGTCGCTTGTGAGTCAATCTGTGTGCGGCCTTCCGATAGGTCGGCTCGAACTCGGGATCGGTGATAACAAAACATGGCAACGGTGCTTCGACGGTTTCGATCTCATCGATATCGCCCTCGACGAGGCGCTTCGCCCGCAGGATGCGCTCGTCGGGGTCGATGTCGAGCGCGACTACGTGCGTGACGATCGGCCAGTCCAGCGCCCACGCCGTCTGGGGGCCGGTCTGTCCCGTCTCCCCGTCGGCCGTCTTGAATCCTGCAAAGACGAGATCGACGTCGCCGACTTCCTCCTGATATTTCTCGAGGCCGGCACTCAGCGTGATCGCCGTCGCCCACGTGTCCGAGGCGGCGAGTTCACGGTCGGAAAGCAGATAGGTGTCGTCGGCGTACACCGACTCCATCGCCTCCTCGAGCACGCCCGCATAGCCCGGCGGCCCCATGCTTATCGCGCTCACGTGGCCGCCGTGGCGGACGCGAGTCTGCAGGGCCGCCTCGAGTGCGAACGCGTCGTTCGGATTCATCACCGTCGGCGTTTTCCCTCGTTCGAGGTGCCCGTCCTCGTCGAACGAGACTGCTCCTTCCGAGAAGTCCGGGACGCCTTTCGTCAGAGCGATCGATCGCATCTGTCCCTCCGTTTCGTATGTTTGGTGTTCTCCATCATGGCAAGTCTTCACTAACGTGACAACGTCTATTAAGAATATTGGTGATATTCTCTGCAAGAACCACTCCGATCGACCGATTGTCGAGCGGCGAGTTCTCGTCGGATTCGAAGCCGTTTCACGCACCACAAAAGATTCCCCGCTCGCGAGCGAGCCGACGCGTATGGGAGACGGTCCATCTCGACGCGCGCTCATCGGGAGTTTCGGTGCAGTCGTGAGCGCGGGGTGTCTCGAAGCCGGATCGAGCGACGCCGCTTGGTCCGAGCAAAACGATGACGGGCGGAACGGAACGGACGAAGACACAGGAGCGAACAGCGGTTCGGACGATAATCCCGAGGATTGCTCAATTCGACCCCGTGAACGACAGGGTCAGGCGGATCCGATCGAGACTACCGTCGATATCGAGCAAACGGACGATATTCAAAACAGGTGCGCGAGGGCGGCCTCTGAAGCCGCGCTTGACCGGATGAACGAACGGTTCAACCTCGAACTCACTGATCCTCGGCCCGACTGGATTTTTCCGACGGCAGTGATTTCCGACGGGGAGGTGAGTAGCGAAATTAGAGTTGTAGCCGAAAAAAGCAGTGAAATATCGGGAGACGGCTCGTATCACTTGTGTCCCCCTTCCGAATTCGATTTCGACGAAGCCGTCGAAACCGTCCCGCGGGAAGTGAGCGTCGCTCGTCGGCGTGAAACCGACGCAGACGAGTATGAGTGCGTACACGAAGTCTGGGTCAGCCAGTACGAGCAACATCTAGACTGATGTCCGTCAGAGTCGTTCCTAACGGCCCCCGGCAACTACAGCTGTTTCCTGAGTAGTGTGCGTGAGAGGCGTAACCGAAAACGCGTTCCCTGTTATCGTGACAACAGGGATTTACCACGCCTTCCCCACCCGATTCGCTCACTCCGTTCGCGAGGACCTCGCACGAGTTCGTCGACCGCTCTCGCTGTCGTTCAGTCGGCCGGCAGCGCGCGCCGCCGCACACCGGTTTTTAACTTGGACGATGGCCGATACCGTGATCATGACAAATCCCCGAAGATAGTTCACTGATAACGCAGATGTCGTCTCTGTCTCAGTATTCGGTCCCACACCGCGCCCGCTGGCCGTCCTCGATCGGATGTTTCACCTTGCGAACGTTCGTGATCAGATCCGCTCGCTCCGCGAGATAGGTTGGCTCCTCGTGGCTTCCCGAGAGCACCAATTCGAGGTCATCCGGCTTCGAATCGATCAGTTCGAGCACGTCGTCCTCGCCGATCAGCCCGCGGTCCGCGGCGTAGAGGATCTCGTCGAGGACGAGCATATGAACGCCCTCCTCAGGGGATCCATCGAGGTCGAACGGCGTTTCGAGGTCGGCGTCGGCCGCCGCTGCGAGCAGTTCGTGCGCGCGTTCGAGTCCGGCCTGGGCCTGAGATTCGTGATCCGTCTCGTCGCTGCCGTCCGCCATCCCGTGCCAGCCGTAATGGCCGAGGTTCTCGTAGCTGATCCCCGGCAGCGCGTCGATCGCGTTGTACTCGCCGCGAGCCGCCTCGACGCTCGAGGCTCCACCTTTCATGAACTGGAGGACGTGAACGCGGTAGCCGTGGCCCGCTGCGCGCAGTCCCATCCCGAGCGTCGCGGTCGTCTTTCCTTTGCCGTCGCCCCACCAGACCTGGACGAGTCCGAACTCGTCGGGCGCGTCCGGCTCGATCGGTTTCGATTCGGGTGTTTTCCCCTTTCCAGGGGTGTTCTCGATCGCCTCGTCGGACGGCGGCTCCTCGCTCATGGGAACCCATTGATCCGCCGGGACCGTATACTGATCGCTGTCGAGGAGTCGTCGAACTCGTCACCTCGAACGTCGCCTTCGCTGGACCACACTGCTCTTGAGGATCGATCCCGTACGTGTTCGCACTACTATGCCACTCGAGTTCTCATCGTCCGACGAGTCACCCGATCTCGACGCGGTGATCAGTGCGTTGAATGATGAGGACTGCCGGCAAATCATCTCGATACTCGAGGAGCCGATGACCGTTCACGAGATCGCCGACAAGGCCGATCTCCCGCTTTCGTCCGCCTATCGGAAACTCGATCGACTGACGGAGGCGACGCTGGTCAGCGAAACCGCCGGTGGTCGGCGGGGTCGCCATCAAAAGTCGCGGTACGTCACCGACTTCGACCGCATCGCAATCGCGCTCACGAACGATCGCGAACTCGACCTCGATATCGAACAGTCACCTGGCCACTCGTTCCGATTCTGAGCCGAAGCCAGCCGTCATCGATCGCCGACGAGGTCTGCATCTGTCGGCCCCTGTCCGTCGAACTCGCGGACGAACTCGTCGAGCACCGCTGGATCGGACGCACCCGGCAGCGTCGATTCTGCCGTATCGGAGCCGACGTCGACGCCGATTTGGTCGGCGACGAAGTCACCCATCGATTCCGCCATCAGCCGATAGGTCGTCAGCTTTCCGCCGACGATCGTCGCGGCGTTCTCGACGCCCTCGTCGGCGTGATCGAGGACGAAAAAGCCGCGGGAGATGCCCCGCCCGCCGCGAGCCGCCTCGTCGGGTTCGTACAGCGGTCGGACGCCCCACCACGTCCGAACGCGAGCCGCGTCGGCGACCCGCGGCAGCATCGTCGCGCACTCGGTCACCGTCTGCTCGATCTCCCAGTCGGCCGTCTCGTAGCTGTCCGGATCGTCGACCGGAACGCTCGTCGTGCCGAGGACGACCTGCTCGTCGTGGGGGACGATGATGTCGCCGTCGTCGGGATCGCGACACCTGTTGAGCACCGGCTCGAGGCCATCGTCCTCGACCGCGAGCATGACGCCTCTGGTCGGGCGCATCTCGACGGATACGCCTGCCATCGCAGCGATTTTGCCGGCGTGGGGACCCGTCGCGTTCACGACGTAGGTCGGCTCGATCGTCTCGTCGGCGTCGCCGCCGAGTTCGACCGCCGTAATTCGCCCGTCGTCGACCGTCATCGACGTCACGGGTGCGTGTGGCAGAATTCGGGCACCGTGCTCGCGGGCGTCCGCGGCGTTCGCTGCGACGAGCCGCGACGGGAGGACGACGCCGTCCGGGACCCACATTGCCCGTTCGACCTCGTCGCTGAGCCCCGGGACAGCTGCGCGGACCTCGTCGGCGTCGACGACCTCGGTCGGGATACCGATCTCCTCGCAGGCTGCTCGCTTTGCCTCGAAGTACGACGGATCGTCCGCCGGAAGCTGGACGAAGAGCCCGCGCGTCTCCTTGATGCACGCTCCGGCGGTCTCTCGCAGGATGCGACTTTCTTCGATGCACTCCGCCGCACCGCGCGGGTCGCTTTCGGCGTAGCGCGCGCCGCTGTGTAACAGCCCGTGTGATCGTCCCGACGTTCCCGACGCGAGTCCCTCGCGCTCGGCGAGGGTAACGTCGACACCGCGACGTGCGAGGTCGCGTGCGATTCCCGCACCGGTTGCTCCGCCGCCGATGACGAGGACGGTCGTCTGTCGAGCCATACGCGAACGAGGGTCCCGAGCCGGACATATGTTTCTCCGAACCGTCAGTTGCCGGCGTGCGTCGGCGAGACGGGACGCGACGAGGCCGGCTGGTGCGGACGGGATCGTGTCACAGTCTGCGAGAAAAATCGAAACCGGTAAAAACGTCTCCCGGGTATGTAGAGATGAGCCGAGATAGCCTAGCCCGGCCAAGGCGGTAGATTCGAAATCTACTGTCCTCACGGACTCGGGAGTTCAAATCTCCCTCTCGGCGTTTTTCCAGCAACAAACCGATGAGCACCGTGTCGCGGTGCGAGTCACACTGTTGCTGCAAACGATATTGGAGATTTGAACGAGAGAAGACGCAGCGCGACCGACGGGAGCGACCGTCTTCGCGTTGTTCAAATCTCCCTCTCGGCGTTTTTCCAGCAACAAACCGATGAGCACCGTGTCGCGGTGCGAATCAATTCTGCGAGTTCAGCCGAGCAATGCCTCGAGGTCGCCGAGCGAGTCGAGGACGTGCGTCGGCTCGATGGCGGCCGCCTCGAGGGTCGAGCGATCCGTGACACCCGTGAGAACGACTGCAGTATCCATTCCGGCACGCACGCCGAGTTCGATGTCGGTGTCGAGTCGGTCACCGACGACCAGGGTCCGCTCGGGTTCGGCTCCGAGACGGTCCATCGCGGCCGACGCGGCGACCGAGGAGGGTTTGCCGAGGATCGCGTCCGGTTCGCGGCCGGCGACGGCCGCCATGGCTGCAAGGATCGCACCCGTTCCCGGAATGGCGCCGTCGTCGACCGGAACCGTCACATCGGGATCGGTGCCGTAGAACGGGACGTCGTCCGCGAGCGCCCGAAACACCTCCCGGAGCACCTCGTAGTCGAACGTCCGATCGAACGAGCCGAGGACGACCTCGGCCGCCTCGGGGTCGTTGGTCAACTCGACAGCTGCACCTTCGAGGATCCCTTTGAGCCGCTCGCCACCGACGAGATACACCCGCTCTCCGGCGTGCGCGTCCACGAGGTACGCCGCCGAAACCGTCGCCGAGGTGAGGACCCTGTCGGGCCTAACCTCGATGCCGTGCGGTTCGAGTTTGTCGCCGTAGTGATCGCTCCCGCGGGTCGGGTTGTTCGAAAAGAGGAGTCGCGAGCAGCCCGCGTTGTCCACCGCTCGCAGGCCGTCGGTCGCACCTGGAAGCAACGTCTCACCCCTGATGATCGTCCCGTCGACGTCGAGGATCACCGCCTCGTACTCGGTCATCTACTACGTCGGTTAGGGCGGCCGGTGATTGAGTGTTTGGGTACGTCCACCACCACGATATTGTGCAGTCTCACCGCGACCGCTCGAGTTCGAGGTCGTCGGTGTCGATTCCGGCTCGTTCGGCCCGTTCGTTGGCGTCGATCAGTCGCTCGAGTTTCTCCTCGAACTCCGTTTCGGACAGTTCGCCGGCCGCATACCGATCCTGGAGTTTCGTCACTGGGTCTCGGGCGCGTTGTCGTCGTTCGACTTCGGAGTCGGTTGCTCTCTCGTCCCTGCCCTCCGATTCCTCGTCGTCGCGCGTGACGTACCAGAGGAAGACGAAGCTCGCGATGAACAGTGCCGTAATCGCAACTGCCGTAAGCGGGCCAGCCAGCACGAGCGCAGCGATGATCAACACGTCGGCCAGCACGAACTTGAGGACGAACAGCTCCGTGAGATCGTAGCTCCGTCCACGGGTCTCGCTGGCCATACGCGAGTGAAGGACGGCAGCGAAAATAACTGTGGGGATCGGTTGACTGCGAGGATCGGTTCAGACCCGATGGATCGTGTCACCAATCTCAAAGCGTACCGCACGCCAAACTGTCGCCCGAATTGATCGGTCCGAACGCCCATCGTGCTCGGGTTCGAAACGTGAGGTATGTCGCTGATCGTCGAGTTCGAATTGGACACGCCGATTCTCCGAACAGCGTCGAGAGCGGTCGAGCAGATCCGTCACGAGGAAGTGTACGGAACCGAGACCGGGGGGTGGAAGCTCCTCTTCTGTGCACACGGCGACGACTTCGAGGCGTTCGAGTCTGCGCTCACGGACGATCCGAGCGTCGGTGAGTACGCTCTCCTCGAGGAATTGACCAACCGACATCTGTACAGCGTCGTCCTCACTGAAGAAGCAGCAGAACGACTCACCTATCCCGTCGCTGCCGAGCACGACGTCGTCGTCCTCGAAATCGTCGTCACAAACGAGACGGTCGTGCGTGCGAAGGTACCCTCCCGCGAGGCGCTTACCGCCTACCGTGACGGCTGTCTCGAGAAGGGCGTTGGCTTTCGAATCAAACGATTGTATCACGAAGAACAGTCGAACGGCGAGCGATACGGCGTCACCGACCGACAGCGGGAGGTCCTTCGGACCGCACTCGACGCCGGCTACTTCGATGTGCCGCGGGAGGCGACGCTCTCGTCGATCGCAGATGAATTCGATATTTCCGATCAGGCGCTTTCGGCCTGCCTTCGTCGAGGCCAGGCAGCATTACTCAAACAGACGCTGGTAGACGACACCCCGACTTAAAAGGTTGGAGCGTCAATGCAATCGCTTTCCCAGATCAGTAGCCTCGGTTAAACTGTGACTGCAAAACACTCGAACTCGCACACTGCTTTTCACAACCAGTCAATCGAATCCGACGAGACCGTCGACGACGAACGGTTCGTCTATCAGGTCGGACCGGAAAAGCCCCTTAGCGAGGCCGTTACTGTCGCAGTCGCGAAGCGGTCCGGTTTAGACGATCCGATTGCCGTCGCAGAGCAGTTCGGTCCGCTGTACGACGCGATCGACCCGAGTGCATTGGATGCGCTGTTCGACTCGACAAACAACACGGCTCGCTCCGAGGGATCTATCTCGTTTACGTATGCTGGCTACCACACCACCGTCGATACGACGGGGCGAGTCGAACTCGCAACGTCAACGGACGGTACCCGGTGAACCGCATTGGAGTCACGCCCCGTGGCACTCGTCTTATAACTCTGTAGATTAGTAGATCAGTTCGTCGTCGTTTTCGGCCATATACAGCGTTCGAGCAGCGATGTTGACGGCGTGGTCGCCGACCCGTTCTAGATCACGAATCGTCAACAGGAGCCGGGAGACGTCCTGGAGCAGTCGTTCGACCTCGTCGGGCGAGTCGAGTTCGCGCTCGATGAGGTCCCGGACGACGATCTCGCTGGCCCGCTCGGCGAAGTGATCGAGGTCGTCGTCACGGGTCGCGAGTTCGCGGCAGCTGTCCGTATCTTCCGTATCGTACGCGATCATCGCATCCTCGATCATATCGAGAGTTAACTCGCCCATCTCCTGGACGTCGACGTCGGGAAAGAGGTTGTGTTCGGCCTCGTGGGTGTACTCGCCGAGGTTGACCGCGAGGTCGCCGATCCGCTCGAGATCGGTGATGATCTTGAACGAGGCGGCGATGAACCGGAGGTCGCTGGCGACGGGCTGTTGGAGCGCGAGCAGTTCGACACAGTCCTGTTCGAGGTCGAGATAGAGCTGGTTGACCTCGTTGTCGCCGGTGATGACCTCGTCGGCGAGCTCGGCGTCTTTCTGTTCGAGGGCATCGAGCCCCATCCGAAGTCGCTCCATGACGACTTCGCTCATATAGAGGATATCCTCGCGGAGTTCCGCGAGTTTCTCCTGATACGATTTTCGAGCCATAGTTCTGCCACCCGTGCGTACGACGATATAACTTGTGCTCACCGCGATATCAACGCGCTCGGCTGCAGCGACAGCGATCAGGTATCGTCGAACCGAGAGCAACCGTTGGCCAGCAAGAACTTTATCCGATCGAAGATCCAGCATGGACCTATGGGTGAACGTGCGGGAGACAGGGGTGCAGTGTTTTCTGGAGACACTACCAGTGAGGTGGCATGCGAACGATATCGTACACTCCTTCACGCGATCGACGACGGCATCTACCAACTCGATTCTAAGGGGCGATTTACCGCGATCAACGAACCGCTCATCGAGATGACGGGCCACGACCGGTCGGATCTGCTCGGCGAGCACGCCTCGATGCTGTTTGGAGCGGACGATTTCGACCGGGTCAACCGAGCGCTCCGCCGTCAACTCGACGGCGAGAACGGAGGAGCGTCCGTCGAGGTCGACCTCGAAGCGAGCGACGGGACACAACGTCCCTGTGAAATACGTCTATCGATCATCGAGTCAGAGGGAGCACTCACCGGCAGTGTCGGCGTCGTTCGCGAACGCGCTGAGAGAACGCCACAGGCGTCGCCACAACAGTTCGAACAGCAGTCGTACGAAACGATCACGAACGTGCTCGATCAGGCAGACGTCGGCGTGTTCGTCCTCAACGAGGAGTTCGAGATCGCCTGGGTTGACGAGACGATCGAGGACTACTTCGGGCTGGACCGGGCGGAGCTGATCGGGCGGGACAAGCGACGGTTGATCGACGAGCGCATCGCAGACTTCGTCGCCGATCCGGACGCGTTCGAGGAGACCGTCCGTGCGACCTACGACGACAACAGCTACGTCGAGCGATTCGAGTGTCGAATCACTGCTGACGAAGACGGCAGCCGCAAGGGGCGCTGGCTGGAACACCGGAGCCGGCCGATCGACTCGGGTCAGTACGCCGGCGGCAGGGTCGAACTCTACTACGATATCACCGACCGCAAGCGCTCGGAGAGTGCACTTCGCGAGAGCGAGGCACGATTTCAATCGATGGTCGACGCCGTCGAGGAGTACGCAATCTTTCGGCTGGATCCGAACGGACGGATCGTGAGCTGGAACGAAGGCGCACGAGAGATCAAAGGATACGACCGCGAGGAGATACTCGGCGAACACGTTTCGACGTTTTACACCGAGAGTGACCGAGCCGTCGACGCTCCCGGTTCGAACCTCGAAGCGGCGAACCAAACCGGCTCGTACGAGGAAGAGGGATGGCGCATTCGAAAGGACGGCTCGCGATTCTGGGCCGACGTCACGATCACAGCGATACGTGACGACGACGGCACGCACCGCGGCTACGTGAAGGTCACACGAGATATGACCGACCGGCGCGAGCGCGAGCGCCAGCTACAACGAGAGCGGGACGTAACCGACCACATACTCGAACTCAGTCCCGCCGGGATCATGGTCTTCGATGGGGACGGCGAAATCAGCAGGATCAACGAGCGGTGCGCCGAAATACTCGACGTCGCAAACTCGAACGCAAATTCGGTAGTCCAGTTCGATGGGACGGTGTACGACGAGCGCGAGCGCCGACTCTCACCGGACGGGTTTCCGTTCGAACGGGTACGAGAGGCCGACGAAGCGGTCATGGATCAGCCACTCCGGATCGAACGGCCCGACGGTGAGCGTCAGTGGATCGTGATGAACGCGGCCGAAGTCCATGCGACCGAGAGCGAACTCGACCGAACCGTCGTCACCGTCGAGGATATTACGGAGATCAAAGAGCGAGAACGCGAACTCGAGAGCGAACTCGAAACGATCCTCGATCGGATCACGAGCGCGTTCTACGCGCTCGACGACGACTGGACCTTTACCTACGTCAACGAGCAGGCCAGGGAACTGATCGACTTCGACGATCGGGGACTTCTCGGGCGGAATTTCTGGGAGACGTTCGAGTGGGCCGCGGACTCGACGCTCAGAGACGAGTACGAACGGGCGATGGAGACGCAGAAAGCGACGTCGTTCGAACTGTACTACCCGGAACCTCTCGACACGTGGCTCGAGATCCACGCCTACCCCTCGGAAACCGGACTCTCCGTCTACTTCCAGGATATCTCTGCCAGAAAGAAGCGAGAACAGCGACTCTCGGAGTCCGAACGTCGGTACCGCGCGCTCGTCGAATCGTTCCCGAACGGGATCGTCATGCTGTTCGATCACGATTTCCGATATTCGCTGGCTGCGGGCCAGGGATTCGACAGGGTCCCCATCGATCCGTCGGATCTCGAGGGTGAGTTCCTCCGGGATGTGTGGCCCGAAGAGACTGCCGACGAACTCGAGCCCGTCTCCCAGGCGGCACTCGAGGGCGACGAGCGATCGGTCGAACTCGAGTACGCCGGTCGAACGTGGAACGTTCGTTCGGTTCCGATCACGGACGAACACGGCAGCGTCTTCGCCGGGATGACGATGGCCCAGGACATCACCGAACGAAAGGAACGAGAGCGGTATCTCGAAGACGCCAAATCCCAACTCGAGGCCGCGACCGAGGCCGGCGCCGTTGGAACCTGGGAGTGGCACATTCCAGAGGACGATTTCGTTACGGACGCCTCGTTTGCCAAAACGTTCGGTATCGATCCGGCCAACGCTCGCGAGGGAGTCCCGCTCGATCAGTTGCTCTCGTCGATTCACGACGACGACCGGGAGCGAGTCCAGACGGAGATTCAAGCGGCGATCGATAGCGCCGGCGAGTACGAATCGGAGTATCGCGTCTGGAACGCCGACGACGAGCTTCGGTGGGTTGTCGCTCGCGGGCACGTCGAGTGCGACGAGGACGGACGTCCCGTCACGTTCCCCGGCGCGCTCACGGATATCACGGAGCGAAAGCGCGCGGAAATCGCCCTCCAGAAGAGCCGACGACAGCTCGAAACCCTGTTCGAGGTGCTCCCCGTCGGGGTCGTGGTCGCGAACGCGGACGGCGAACTCGTCAGAGCGAACAACACCGCCAAAGAGATCTGGGGCGGCGACGTGTTCGACGCCGACTCCGTCGAGGAGTACAAGCAGTACTCGGCGGTGTGGGCGGATTCCGGTGAGCCGGTCGCGCCCGACGAGTGGACGATGGCCCAGGTACTGGCGGGCGACGCGGTGACGGATCCGAACGTGTACGAGATCGAGACGTTCGACGACGAGACGCGGATCATTATGGAGCACGGAATGCCCGTCTTAGACGAGCACGGCGAGGTCAGCCGGGCCGTCGTGACGATCACCGAGATCACCGAGCGGCGAGAGTATCAGCGCAGGCTCGAAGCCTCCAACGAGCGACTCGAACACTTCGCCTACGCGGCCTCACACGACCTCCAGGAGCCGCTTCGGATGGTTTCGAGCTACCTCCAACTGATCGAGAGTCGGTACGGCGATCAACTCGACGAGGACGGCCGTGAGTTCCTCGAGTTCGCGGTCAACGGGGCCGATCGAATGCGCGAAATGATCGACGGACTGTTGGAGTATTCACGGATCGAAACGCAGGGAGATCCGCTCGAGCCGACCGACCTCGACACCGTGATCGCAGACACATTAGAAGACCTGCAGGTTCGGATACAGGAGACGGATGCAGAACTCACGACGGACCCGCTCCCCGTCGTCCGTGGCGACGACAATCAGCTCCGACAGCTCTTTCAGAACCTGCTCAGCAACGCCCTCGAGTACAGCGGCGATGATCCGCCTCGCGTCCACGTCTCCGCCGAACCGCGGGGTTCGATGTGGGCGATTTCGGTCCGCGACGAGGGGATCGGAATCGACCCCGAGGACCAGGATCGCATCTTCGACGTGTTCGAACGGCTGCACAGCCGAGAGGAATACTCGGGAACGGGAATCGGGCTCGCGCTCTGTCAGCGGATCGCCGAGCGCCACGGCGGCGAGCTGTGGGTCGACTCCGAACCCGGCGAGGGGTCGACGTTCTGGATGACACTCCCGGTAGCCGAAGAATCGGCAGACGACTAACCGAAGTTCTCGATTAGCGCCTCGTCGGCATCGCCACCAGCGTCCTCGATCGCGTCCGCGACGGCCGTCACGAACCCGTCGAAGCCGAACGCGTAGAGCCGGCCGTCGTCGACGTGCGTCTGGATCGCGTCGGCCAACTCGTCGTCCGCGTCGTCGTCGAGGACGATCACCGTCGATCCCTCGGATTCGAGGGTCTCGAGGCGGTCGCGGTGGGCTGGTTCGTCGTCCTGATAGATGACGACTGCGTCGTGGCCTGACTCGTGGGCCGCTTCGGCGATCGAGATGGCGGGACCGACGCCGGGGCCGCCCGCGACGGCGACGACGTCCGCCTCGCGCTCGTAGGTGATCGTTCCGAACGGCCCATCGACATGCACGGTCTCGCCGCCGTCGAGGTCGGCGAGCCACGGCGAGAGATCGCCGTCGGGGTCGATTCCGACCGTGATTTCGAAGGTTTCGTCCACGGACGGCGAGGAAAGCGTATAATGGCGGCTGATCTCCTCACCCTCGGGAGCAGCGCGGAGTAAGACGAATTGTCCGGGCTGTGCATCGAACCCCGCTGGCGTTTCGAGTTCGAGGGCGATGGTGTTCGACCCGACGTCGCGTACCGACTCGACGGAAACTGGCGTCCCTTCCATATCGAATCGGTTGAACGGCCGCCCGAAAAGCGGTTTCGTTCCCGCTGTCTTCGCTGTTTGTTTCTTCCGAACACTCGGAGAAATAACTCGGAAGTGAATAGTATTTGGATACTGATTTGTAACTCTATTATCAATCTTATACTCGTCCTGTATTTCGCTTTCAGACGCTCTCAATCCGATACACATCGCATTCTCCCCCTATCATAATAATCGATCAATACAATTTTCCGAACTAAACATATCTGCAATTAATATGGCCTAACGTAGGGGTTTCAGAAGGCTTTTCATTAGTTGGAATCAAGATTCGGGATAACATGGCTGAGGATCTCAACTGGGCGGTCGGAGGCGAAGCCGGAGACGGTATCGACTCCACTGGCAAGATTTTCGCTCAGGCACTTTCCCGAGCCGGACGGCACGTTTTCACGTCGAAAGACTTCGCGTCACGAATCCGCGGTGGATACACCGCCTACAAGATTCGAACCGCGACCGACGAGGTCACAAGCGTCGTCGACCGGCTCGACATCCTCGTTGCACTGACTCAGCGGACGATCGACGAGAACGTCGACGAACTCCACGAGGGGAGTGCGATCATCTACGACGGCGAGCGGTCCTGGGAAGCGGAGATCCCGGAGGACGCCACCGCGGTCGACGTTCCACTCAAATCGCTGGCCGAAGACGCCGGCGGTGCCATCATGCGAAACATCGTCGCGCTCGGGGCCGCCTGTGAGATCACCGGCTTCGACGTCGAGTACCTCGACGAATCCCTCGAGAAGCGCTTTGGCGGCAAGGGGACGAAAATCGTCGAGAACAACAAGGAGGCGGCTCGCCTCGGCCAGGAGTACGTTCAGGAGAACTACGATCTGGGCCTCGACTACGACCTTGAGACGACCGACAACGACTACGTCCTGTTGAACGGAAACGAGGCGATCGGCATGGGTGCGATCGCCGCCGGCTGTCGGTTCTATGCGGGGTATCCGATCACGCCCGCGACCTCGATCATGGAGTATCTCACGGGACGGATCGAGGACTACGGCGGCCACGTCGTCCAGGCCGAAGACGAACTGTCGGCGATCAACATGGCACTCGGCGGCGCACGCGCCGGCGCCCGAGCGATGACGGCCACCTCGGGAGCCGGGATCGACCTGATGACCGAGACATTCGGTCTCGTCGCGACCAGCGAGACGCCGTTGGTCATCTGTGACGTCCAGCGCTCCGGTCCCTCGACCGGGATGCCCACCAAGCAGGAACAGGGCGACCTCAACATGGCGTTGTACGGCGGCCACGGCGAGGTGCCGCGGTTCGTCATCACGCCGACGACGATCACGGAGTGTTTCTGGAAGACCGTCGAGGCGTTCAACCTTGCCGAAAAGTACCAGACACCCGTCTTCCTCATTTCCGATCTCGCGATGTCGGTAACCGAACAGACGTTCCCGCCGGAGGCGTTCGATATGGACGCTGTCGAGATCGATCGCGGCAAGCTCGTCGACGACGACAGCGTCGACGAGTGGCTCGATTCCCAAGGTCGGTTCCGCGCTCACGCCGTCACCGACGACGGCGTCAGCCCGCGGGCGAAACCGGGTACGATCGACGGCGCACACATGAGCACCGGGCTCGAACACGACGAGCTCGGCCGCCGAACCGAAGACGAGGACGAGCGCGTCCGGCAGGTCGACAAGCGAAATCGAAAGGTCGAGACCGCGAAGGAAACTGAAGACTGGGAGTACCGCGAGTTCGGCGATCCCGATGCCGACACCCTCGTCGTCTCGTGGGGATCCAACGAGGGTGCGCTGGTCGAGGCGCTCGAGTATCTCGAGGCCGACGGGATCGACGTCCGCGTGATCTCGGTGCCGTACATCTTCCCGCGACCGGATCTGACCGACGAGATCGAGGCCGCTTCGGAGACGATCGTCGTCGAGTGTAACGCGACCGGCCAGTTCGCGGATCTACTCGAGCACGACACCCTTACACGCGTAAAGCGCATCAACAAGTACACCGGCGTCCGCTTCAAGGCTGACGAACTCGCCGAAGAGATCACCAACCAACTTACCGAGGAGGTGCCCGCACAATGAGCTCAGACGTCAGATTCACCGACTTCAAATCCGACAAGCAACCCACCTGGTGTCCCGGCTGCGGCGACTTCGGGACGATGAACGGCATGATGAAAGCCCTCGCCGAGACCGGCAACGACCCGGACAACACGTTCGTCGTCGCCGGAATCGGCTGTTCCGGCAAGATCGGGACCTACATGCACAGCTACGCGCTTCACGGCGTTCACGGCCGTGCGCTCCCGGTTGGGACTGGCGTCAAGATGGCCCGTCCCGACATCGAGGTCATGGTCGCCGGCGGCGACGGCGACGGCTACTCGATCGGTGCCGGCCACTTCGTCCACGCCGTCCGCCGAAACGTCGACATGACCTACGTCGTCATGGACAACCGAATTTACGGGCTGACGAAGGGCCAGGCCTCGCCGACCTCACGATCGGACTTCGAGACGTCGACGACCCCCGAAGGGCCGAAACAGGCACCAGTTAACCCGCTCGCGATCGCGCTCGCCTCGGGTGCCTCCTTTATCGCCCAATCCTTTAGCTCCGACGCGCTACGCCACCAGGAAATCATTCAGGAGGCGATCGAACACGACGGCTTCGGCTTCGTCAACGTCTTCAGCCCGTGTGTCACGTTCAACGACGTCGACACCTACGACTACTTCCGCGACAGCCTCGTCGACCTGAAAGAAGAAGACCACGATCCCGACGACTACGAGGCCGCAAAAAGCGTCATCCTCGACGGCGAGAAGGAGTACCAGGGCGTGATGTACAAAGACGAGAACTCGGTGCCGTACCACGAGCAACACGGCGTCACCGAGGACATGTCCGAGATTCCAGACGGTGCACCCGACGACGCGATGGACCTCGTCCGCGAGTTCTACTGAGACGGCGGGTTCTCGCCTCGCTTCCGTTCACCCGGTTTTTCAACTAGACCGACAGTCGATACAATCTATCGCGCTTAGATCGGACGATGGGGTTCGACTCGTGGCTCCTCGCCGTGACGGTTGATGGTCGCTTCGACGCCGAAGACTGCGGCAAGCAACTGCTCGGTGACGACCGTTGTGGGCGATCCGGTTTCGTAAACCGTTCCGTCTCGGAGGGCGACCATGTGATCCGCGTAGCGAGCCGCCTGTTCGATGTCGTGAAGCACCAGCGCAACCGTCGTCTCCGATTCCACGTTCAGCCGCTCGATCGTCTCCATCACCTGCAGTTGATGGCGCAGGTCGAGGAAGGTCGTCGGCTCGTCGAGCAAGAGGACGTCCGTCTCCTGTGCGAGCGCCATCGCGATCCACGCGAGTTGCTTCTGTCCGCCGCTGAGCGACCCCATCTCGCGATCACGGAGTTCGTCGACGCCGGCGAGGTCGATCGCTCGATCGACGGCGGCCTGATCCGCGTCGGAAACGGGTTCGAAGAAACCGCGATGTGGATACCGACCGTGGTACGCGAGTTCCTCGACGGTGACGCCCTCCGGCCAGGCGCTTTCTTGTGCTAGCATCCCGAGTTTCCGAGCGAACTCCTTCGTCTCGAGGTCGTAGGCATCGCGCCCGTCGAGAAGCACTGTTCCTGATTCCGGTTCGTGTTGTCTCGCGAGCCCCTTCAGGAGCGTACTCTTGCCGCTTCCGTTGGGGCCGACGAGCGCCGTGATCGACCCGGGTGGAATCTCGATCGACTCACCGTCGATGATCGGTTCCTCCTCGTAGCCGATTACGAGATCGGTTCCACGAAACTCGCAGCCGGCTGTCTCGACGTCCTTCGTGGTCGTGTGTGCCTGTTCGTCGGACCGGCCATCGGGACGTCGCTCGAGTTCGTCCAGTTCGCTCATCGATCTTCGACGTGATTCCTGATGAGTTCACGGCCGCGTTCGACGCGGCGCTTCCGTTCGTCTTCGGTGATCTGGCGATCGAGCCGTCGTCGTTTGACGTCCGCGCGTACGCGTTGGACCCGATCCGGGTCGAGCGAGGCGTCATCGGGTATGGTCCCGTCGACCCACTCGTCGACGTGCGCTTCCCACTCCTCGCCGCCGTAGCTCCCGTCGGGAACGATCCAGTCGCGGTAGTCGGCGATCTCGTCCCAGTACCCTCGATCGCGATGGACGTCGCGGACGACGGCGACGCCGACGCGGGCTCCGTGGCCAGCGCTGATAATCGCCTGATGGGCAACGTCTGTGAGCCGGCCGGCGGCGTACAGTCCGTCGATGGTTGTTCGTCCGCCCTGATCGGTGGTTTCGACGAATCCGTCGTCGCCGATCAGCGTCTCTCGGTCGGGCAGATACTCGTCGTCGTAGACCGACGCAGCGATCACTCGTGTCGCGGAGACCGTTCGTCCCTCTTCCGTTTCGACGCGAAATCCGTCGTCGCGGTCGGTAACGCGCTCGACGAGTTCCGTCTTGATCTGACAGCCCTCGTCACGAGCGTGCGTTCGACTCAATTCGAGGAACGTCTCCGGACTGATGCCGCCGGGAAAGCCCAGATAGTTCTGGAGGTGTGCACACTGCTGAATCGCGGATCGTCCGCGCGCGAAAACGATCGTTTCGAGGTCCGCACGGGCGGTGAACACGCCGGCTGAGAGGCCGGCTGCGCCGCCACCGACGATCGCGACATCGTATCTGTTCGATTCACCGTCTGTGTTCGACTCGCCGTCTGTTGTCGTGTCTCGTGTCATAGGTCACCAAGGTGTTGCTTTTTCCGCATCAGATAGAGGAAGTACGGTCCGCCGATGAGGCCGGTGATGATACCGACTGGTAGTTGGGTCGGACTGAGGAGGAGTCGCGCGCCGACGTCTGCGACGACCATCAACGCCGGACCGACGAACAGACAGCCGATGATAAGCTGTCTGTAGTCGCTGCCGACGGTGCTCCGGACCATGTGTGGAACGATCAGGCCGACGAAGCTGACGATCCCAGCAACGGCGACGCTCGCTGCAGCGGCCAATACTGCGACGCTCGCCAGCGCGAACCGTACGCGCTCGACGTTCATCCCGAGCGAGGTCGCGGTTTGCTCGCCCAACAGAAGGACGTTCAGCTGTCGCGATGCGATCAGCGCGATACCGATCGAGACGATGGTCCAGGGAAGCACCAACGTGACCTGACCCCAGTCCGATCCGACGAGCGAGCCCGTGGTCCACGCGATCGCGTTCTGGACGACCGTAACGTCCGGTGCGAAGATCAACAGTCCCGTCTGGATCGAATTGAAGACAGTCCCGACGATCACCCCCGCCAGGACCAGCCGGACCGGCGAGGTTCCGCCCTTCCAGGCGATCGCGTAGACGATCAGAAAGGCCGCCATTCCGCCCAACGCGGCAAACAGCGGGAGGTAGATAGCAAAGCTCGTAAACACGACGAGCGTGAGCAGGATCGCCAGACCGGCGCCGGACGAGACCCCGAGGATGAACGGGCTCGCCAGTTCGTTTCGGGTAATCGCCTGAAAGATAGCCCCCGACACCGCGAGGTTCATCCCGACGAACGCGGCGACGAGGACCCGTGGGAGTCTAACCTGCCAGACGATGATGCTCTCCGTCGAGTCGAGCGCGTCGGTGAAGCCGCTGATTCCGTACCAGAGCGAGATTTCACCTGCCAGCACTCGACGTGCCTGTGACAGCACCGGCTCGTACAGCGCCGCCCAGGTCTGTCCGATCGTCATCCCGTACGAGCCGAGTGACACCTGAACGAGGCCGGCTGCGATCGTCAGTACCAGACTCACTCCTGCGACTTTGGCCAGGCTAGGGTCGATCCATCGCAACCGACTGGTAAGGATTTCGCCGAAGCTAGTCGATCGCCAGTTCGCGTCGCCGCTCATCTAGGTCTCTCCAGTAATAATGTCCGCGAGTTCGTCGCGATCGAACAGCTCGTCGGCGGTGAACTCCTCGGGATAGAGTTGCGTTGCGGCGAGTTCGGTTTGGAATAGCAACGTGATCGGTCCTTCGTAATTGATCCCGCCGCGATAGACGCGCCCCTCACGAACCGCGTCGATACTGTCCGCGAGCGGATGGTCCTGCATGTAAGAGACGAGGACGTCGTTGAACCGCTGTTCGTCCATCGTAATATCGTCCTCATGTTGACCTTCCGCGACGATGACGTCCGGATTCAACTCGGCGAGCGTCTCGTAGTCCAGTCGGGTTCCCCACTCCGGGATGCCGGACCCTTCGAGATTATCTTGAACGTTCAAATCCCGCCATCGCTTGACGAAGTTCGCCTCGTCGTCGATGTACCGCGGGAAGAACTCATCCGGCTCGTCGCTGAGCGCTCGAACGATCAGGACTTCGGGGCCGGTATCGGGAATCCGGGACTGTACGTCCGAGAGGAACTCGTCGTAAAACGACTGAAACTGCTCGAACCGTTCCTGTCGCTGGAACACCGTCGCCATCGTCTCGAAGACCTCGTACAGGGTGTAGTACTCGTACTCCTGTTGCCAGTCGTCGTTTCGATGGCGGGTGTAACTAGCGAAGAACGGCCCGACGTTTTCAGCGATTTCCTCGACGTCGGACTCGTCCCATCCGAACGTCTCTTGCATCCGTACCGGATCGATCACGTGGAGGTCCGCATCGGCCGCGTAGAACAGCTCCTTGTCGGCGTTTCGATCCGTCGAGAGCTCGGATAACTCCGATTTATCCAGCGAAACACCGGACAGCTCGTCGTAGTAGCCGGTGTAGTATCGGTGGGGTTCACCGAGTCCGACGAGGCCGTCTGCGACGTCCAGTGCAACGCCGATATCGGCGTAGATCCCGTCGTTAGCGATCCAGGTATCCGGCGGCGACTCGAACTCCGTACACCCCATCGGATCCATGCACACTTCGTACGGCTCGTCGACGGTCGACTCGCCGTTCGGATCTCCATCGTTGAGAGAGCCGCTGGCACACCCTGCGACGAGCGCCGCTCCGCTCGCTCCAACCACTGATAGCGTCTGTCGTCTCGAGAGATTGTCTCTGTCCATATGTGAAAATAGAGCAACTATTTAATAAAAATTGCTAACTAGTGTTAGTGTATTATTATAACACAGATCGAACTGGGAAGCAGTGTCGAGTAGCTCAAAGCCGATGTCCGTCCGACAGCAACAGCTGGAACGAGTCACACGCTGCACTCTCCGTAATTCTCGTTCACGTCGAATCGCGCCTGCCCCAAACCGTGCTTCAATTTCCACGGTTCTCGCTTTCATAGCCCACTCGGAACCGCGCTTCTGTCGCGCGATCAGATGTGCGATACCGGTCCGTTACTTTAATACTACTGGCGAGAGGGCGATCTTTTCGCGACGAGGGAAACGGTACTCGCCGTCCCATCTAGCGCCATTGGCTCCTCGTAGTGGACGATTCGGAGGTCCAGACAGGCGCGGAGGAGATCGTTCGGATAGAACGTAAATCTGTCTCGCTCGGCATCGACCAACTGAATCGTGTGTTCATAGAGGAGAACGCCGCCGGGTGCGAGTGCCCGGACGAGTTTGGCCACCGTATTGAGACTGTAGTAATGAGAGACACAAATTACGTCGTAGTGGCTATCCGGGAACTGATGCGTCTCGACGTCAGTTCGAACGAACGCAACGTTGACGTTCCGTCGGTCTGCTCGCTCTCTCGCGATCGCAAGCGCTTCGTCCGAGATATCGATTGCCTCGACGGCAAAGCCCTTCTCGGCGAGTTCGATCGCGTTCCGGCCCCCGCCAGTGGCGACGTCGAGCGCCGTCTCGCCCGATAACTCATCGCCGTACTCCTCGAGGAGAGCGATCGGTTCTGTCGGCGGGTTCAGGTTGTCGTACCGTTCGTTCCATCGTTCTCGTGGGTTGTTGTCCATAGTAGTCGGTTGAGCGTATTACCCGAACAGAATCGACCCGCCCCACGCGAGCACGATTGCGAATCCGATCGCGGCGGCGGCCTGTCGAGCCATCATTTTCAGCGCCCAGCGCGCCGAGACCTCGCGAGCGACGGTAAACGCCGTCACGAGACACGGCAACAGGACGCCGGCCAGATACACCGTGACGAGCACCTGAACCGGCGACAGGGCGACGGACGCGCCGCCGTCCGCCGTCAGCAACGCGATCCCGTCCTTCCGGATCGAGGCGAGCACCACCGTCAGCGCGGCGTCAGCGGGGAGGTTGAACAGGCTCATCGCCGGCCCTACCACCGATCCTAACGCGTCGATCACGCCGACCCGATCGAGCAGCGCCGCGACGAACGTGATGAGCACGAAGATCGGGAGAGCCTTCACGAGGAACTCGCGCATCGCGCTCCAGGCCTCGCGTGCGACAGCTCTCGGGTCCGGCCGCTGGAGGAACGTCCGCCGGTCGATCACCGTCGAGGACTGGCGGGCCTCCGGCGGGGCGATCACGGCGACGTAGACGAGCGTGGTCACGGCGAGTACCAACAGGTACGGACCGACGAGCCAACTCATGCCGACGGCGGCGAAGACGGCGAGCGTCGCGGGGAACTGGTAGGAACACGCCGAGCCGAACGAAATGGCGGAGATGGTCGTACACCGCGTACAGTCCGAACACGATCTGGTGTTCACCACGGCGGGGACGTTACAGCCAAACCCCATCACGACCCGAACGAGATCCCTGCCGGAGAGGCCGACCCTCCGCATCGTCGGGTGTAACGAGACGGTCATCCGCGTAATCAGCCCGGTGTTCTTGTAGACGCCGAGGGCGACCGCGAAGACGAGCATCGTCGGTCCTGCCCAGACGAACAGAAACGGTCCCATCGAGAGGAAGCCGTACTCGCTCGCGAGCATCGTCGCGAACGGCTCCGGAAGCGTCGCGGCCCACGCGACCGCAGGATCGAACGCGGCTCCGACGACCGGATCGATCTCGCCGGCGAGTGTGTTTGCGAACCACACTGCGAGCGCCGCCGGGACGAGCAACAGTGCGGCGCTGACGATCGGACCGACGTACGGCCACTCGAAGACCGTCCGCGGCGGCTCGATTCGATCCCCGATCTCACGCCTGGCCCGGTCGGGGAACGGACCCGGTTGCTCGAGGGCGGTCATAATTCGCGTGTATTCGTCGTTCGCACGAGGAGTGACGTCGCCCGTCTCGACCCCGCCGTCGGTCATCGGTCGATCGATGTCACGTGCGTCGACTGGAACGATCGGCACGCCGAGATCGGCGCTCAACATCTCGAGCGAGCGACCGGTCTCGTCGGTCTCATCGACCTTGTCCCAGAACGTGACGACGATCATCCCGAGGTGGTCCTCGACCAGCGGCAGGAGATCGTCGAGGTCGCTGTCGACGTCCGTCGCCGGAACGACGAGCATCACTCGCTCGGTTTCGTCCATCTGCGACAGCGCGTCGCGTGTGGCCGCGGTATCGGCGTCCAACACGAGCCCCGGCGTGTCGACGAACTCGTATTCCGCGGTCGTGTACCGCTCGCTGCGGACGGTCGTCCCGCGGAAGTTTCCGCTCGTCGGTCGGTCGCCCGTCAGCGACGAGACGAGTTCGGACTTGCCGACGCTCTCTTTGCCGACGACGACCACTGTTTCTCGGTCTGTACGACGGTCGGGTTTCGCAGTGTCTGAATCCATCTCTAGCAGTCACACATGTCCGGTTCACAGCACGACAGATCCTCGAGAAACATGTTCTGCTCTCGGTAGCGGTCGAGCGGGTCGGTGTCGACGCCGAGTCGCTCGCCGATCGTTTCCGCGATGACCGGGAACCGCGCCCGGAACTTGTAGATGAAGCAGAACTTGACGCCGTTGTGGGTCACGTCGGGGCCGGCGAGGAACAGGCCGGACGTCGACGGCGATTCGTCCCGATCGGTTAGCTGGACCGTTCCCTCCGTCCGCGGGAAGTAGTCGCTAACCGGCCCGAGGTTCGGCTCGAATCCCGTTGCGAGAATCGGGCGCGTCGGGACAGTGTACGTGTTTTCTTCACCCGAATCGAGTTCGTACCCCTCGGCGGCGCGCGCACGAACCTCGAAGTTGCCGTCCGCGTCGCGCCGAACCTCCTCGACGACGGCGCCACCTTCGACGAGCAGTCTGTCGCTATCCGCGACTGCTTCGAGGCGTTCGGTGGTGTAGGGAGCGAGGACTTCGCTCGGATCGGGGCCGCGAGCGGCCCAGGGCTCCCCGCGGTCGAGGACGCGAACGCGGCAACCGGCCTCGACGAGCGCGACGGCGGCGTCGATCCCGCTCTCGTAGCCGCCGATGATCAGGAACTCGTCCGTCGAACTCGCCGCGGCGTGCTCCTCCCACGAGCGAACCTCACTGGTGTGGACACACGAGTCGGACCCCGAGAAGACGTCCGTCCGTGGTTTTCCGAACTGTCCGCCCGCCCAGACGACGAATTCGCTTCGAACGGGCCCTTCGCTCGTTTCGAGCACGAATCCGCCGTCTGGATTCTCGCCGAGAACCGATCCCCCGTCGACGGCGGGAACGTCACTCGTCGGCTCGCCGTCCGATGGTGATGCGGTCGGTTCGTCGGGCGTAATGTCGGTTACCTCGATACCCGTCTCGATCGAAAGGTCGTAGAACTCGGCGACGGCTTCGAGGTAGTCGGCGTACTCGTCGCCGCTTGGCTGCTGTCGATCTAGCGACACCGCCGGCGACGTATCCGGCGTGATCGCGTTCAGGTCGGTCAACCCGAAGCTGTTGCTCGGGAACGACGGTGTGATGAACCGCATCTCGTCCGGCCACCGGCGAAACGACGCCCCGATCTCGTCGCGCTCGAGGATTCGGACGTCGAGATCGAGGTGAGACAGTGCGACACCGGTTCCGATACCGGCCGCACCCGCTCCGACGATCGCGACGTCGACGTGTTCGGGTTCGGTCATCGATTGCTGGCGGTGACCGGATCGTCGATCTGGACGTGTGATTCAGAACCCGATTTGGCCCCTCCGTTCTGCGTCTGGGTCCGGGACTGGTCGCTTCCGTCGGTTACGCGAGCCGCGAGTTCGAGCAGTATTCGGTACAGACCCGCGCTGACGACCGCCGTGAGCAGGAGGGCCACCGTCGCTTGCTGAGCGAGCGATCCACCGAGCGATAGCGCGACCCCGCTCCCGAGACAGCCCCCGATAATCGTCGTTTTCGCCGCAAACTGTCCCCTGTCGACGAGCTCGTCCGCCACCGAGTCAGTTGTTGTCGAGACGGTGTTCACAGTGTTATCAACCAGTTCTCCTTAGTTATTAAAACCTGCTAACTTGGGTGGGACGAATAACATGGTGTGGATCGCGCTTCGGCGGCTGCCAAAGCTGGACTCCAGAACAGCACGGACGTTCGAACGATTCGACGGGGTTCGTCCGTGTTCTGAGACGGCGCCAAGCAGTGATACGCGCGAAAAAAAGTCGTTCTGTTACAACTGGGTTAGGCCGGGTGTTCAACGGACTCCATCAGCGTCTCGACCGCTTCTGACTCCCCTTCTACGATGTCGGGATAACTGCCGACGAGCACGATGTGGTCGTCCTCGTGAACGAACGACGAGAGGAGAATGTCGACCGTCACCGACTCGCCGCCCTGCTGTGTTTCGCCGCGGAACAGATCGACGTCGCGCTCGTCGCCGAGCACATCGAGCGAGTTCGTTTCCTCGTGCTCGACGGCGTCGGCGTCGGCATCGACCTCGCCCATGAATTCCTCTAAGAGTTCCTCGTTGTCCATCTCCGCGAGGGGATTGAACGTTCGGCCGAGGACCTCGACGGCCGGGGACGAAACGGCGACGAAGGTGCTTCCGTCGACGTCAGTTGGACCGCTGTCGAGGGCGTCATCATCGTCACCGCCGATCTCGTCTTCGTACTGTTCCAGGTCTTCGTCCTCGTACTGCTCGAGATCGTCTTCGTCGTACTCGGTCTCGTCGTCGGAGACGTCTACGTCGTCGGCAGAAACGTCCGCGGCGGACAGCTCGTTCGTGTAACTCGACACCCAAAACGAAGCGGTGACATCGCGTTCGACGCCGAACTCGACCGTCTCCTCGAAGGACTCCTCGGAGATCTCGTCCTCGTCGTAGCCGGTTTCTTCGAGTGCAGCGTCCGCTGGCGCGGCTCTGTCGGCCTCGAACTCGAGCCCGTCGCCGAGGACGAAATCGAGACAGCCGGCAGTTAGCGCGAGTGTTCCCGTGGCCCCAGCTGCGAGCATCGCTCGCCGAGAAGATGGCATTATCGCAGACGAGCCAAACAAGTCATATATTCGTTGTGGCCACGTTTCAGTGGCCGAACAAAATGTGGCCGTTTCCCGCAACCCGTCCGATGCGTGACGACCGAACCATCAAGAGTTATCGGGATCGGCCCCCCGAATACGGGTATGACGGAGTTTTCAGACCGGGTCGAACAGGTGTCGATCAGCGGCATTCGCGAGGTGTTCGAGGCGGCAGGCGAGGACGCGATCAATCTCGGACTCGGCCAGCCGGACTTTCCGACGCCAGCTCACGCCCGTCGCGGGGCCATCGAGGCGATCGAGAACGATCTGGCCGACGCCTACACCTCGAACAAGGGAACACGACAGCTCCGAGAGGCGATCTCCGGTGCGTACGACCGCTCCTACGGGCTCGAGATCGACCCTGAAAACGTCATCGCCACGTCGGGCGGCAGCGAGGCACTGCACCTGGCGCTCGAGGCCCACGTCGATCCGGGCGAGGAGGTCATCTTTCCCGACCCCGGCTTCGTCTCCTACGACGCGCTGACCCGAATCGCCGGCGGCACGCCGAAGCCGGTCGGACTCCGCGAGGGCCTCACGCTCGATCCAGCGACCGTCGAGGAGGCGATCACCGACGAGACGGCCGTCTTCGTCGTCAACAGCCCGGCGAATCCGACGGGCGCGGTCCAGAGCGAGGCCGATATGCGCGAGTTCGCCCGCATCGCCGACGAGCACGACGTGCTCTGTCTCTCCGACGAAGTCTACGAGCACATCGTCTTCGACGGCGAGCACCGCTCGCCGCTCGAGTTCGCCGAGACGGACAACGTGGTCGTCGTCAGCGCCTGTTCGAAGACCTACTCGATGACCGGCTGGCGACTCGGCTGGGTGACCGGTTCGAACCGCCGCATCGAGCGTATGCTCCGAGTCCATCAGTACGCCCAGGCCTGCGCCTCCGCGCCCGCCCAGTACGCCGCTGAGGCCGCGCTGACGGGTCCACAAGATCCCGTCGAGGAGATGGTCGCCGCCTTCGAGGAGCGTCGTGACGTCGTCCTCGACGGCCTCGAGGACGCCGGACTCGACGTGCCGACCCCCGAAGGTGCGTTCTACGCGATGCCGAAAGTTCCAGACGGATGGTGCGAGGAGGTGCTCGACCGCGGCGTGGTCGTCGTTCCCGGCGACGCGTTCGGCGCGAACGGCGAGGGCTACGCTCGGTTGTCCTACGCCACCGGAATGGAAGAACTGAAGGAAGCGCTCGAGATCATCGACGGGGCGACGGCGGCAGTTCGGTAGCGGCGCGAGGGTAACTGCAGTTTCGAAACGAGGTTTGCGCTTCGCTCGCGAGATCCAACCGAGCAGACGACGCGATCAAAACGATTCCGGATCGGCGGGCATTCTTATCCCGTTTCGCGCCGACTGTTCGAACGATATGCGCTCTGTCCGTCTCCACGACCACGGCGACACGGACGTACTGCAGGTTGACGAGATCGATCGACCTAGCCCCGGCGACGACGAACTCCTCGTCGAGGTCGCCGCCGCAGGCGTCAACCCCGTCGACACCTACTTCCGAGATGGATCGTACGAGCCGGTCAACGTCCCCTTCACGCCTGGAGTCGACCTCTCCGGAGTCGTCGTCGACACGGGCGCGAACGTCGAGGCGTTCAACGAGGGCGATCGCGTCTATGGAACGGGTATTGGAAACGGCTCGTTCCAGGGAAGCTACGCCGAGTTCGCGACGGTTCCGACCGATCGCGTCGTCCACCTCCCCGACGGGGCGGACATCGTCGAGGCGGGCACGGCGGGCGTCGTCGGCGTCACCGCCTGGCGCTCGCTGATCGACCACGCCGACATCGAACCAGCCGAGTACTGCCTCGTCCACGGCGGCTCCGGCGGCGTCGGCCACGCGGCCGTCCAGCTCGCCGCCGCAGTCAGCGCCCGAGTCATCACCACCGCCGCTCCGGAGTATCACGACGACCTCCGGGAACTGGGTGCCGAGACGGTGCTAGATTACTCCCGGGACGACCTCGCGGATGCGGTTCTCGAGGCGTCCAACGGCGGTGTCGACGTCGTCCTCGACCATCGCCTCGACGACTACCTC
Source organism: Natrialbaceae archaeon A-arb3/5 (assembly GCA_046614585.1). Taxonomy (GTDB): domain Archaea; phylum Halobacteriota; class Halobacteria; order Halobacteriales; family Natrialbaceae; genus JBKKHI01. The sequence continues at coordinate 237,445 of JBKKHI010000002.1, forward strand.
CAGTTCGACGCCGACGTCGCCGCGACCGGTGCTCGCGTCGTCGGCTTCGGCGAGAACAGTCCCAATCCCGGCTTCACGAACGACGGCGTTGCTCGCTCGAAAGACGTCACGTACACCTTCATAAGTATGTTCAACACGCCGGACCTCCGCGTTCCGCTTCGCGGGATCGCCCACCTCATGGAGACCGGGGCGCTCTCGATCGAACTCGCTCGACGCTACGGACTGGACGACGCCGGCGAGGCACAGCGAGCCGTCATGGCGGACAGCGTTCTCGGGAAACTGATTCTCGAGCCCTGATGTGGTTCGCTGTAACCGACGGGTGCTACTGATGGGAAGGTACTTGGTGGGTTGATGCTAATTGGTATATGGTACCAATGGACTTGATTAAGTGACTCCTCCAGACGACGGTGAAGATAAACAAAAAGTGCCCGGAACGTGTGACAATTGTGGTGAAATATTCACTGTCTGGTTGTCACATAACGGGGACATTCGTCCGATTTCTCCAGGGAATTCGTGTTCCTGTGACGAACGAATATTCCGGACTATTGACGAGAATGAGATCTTTGATACCGATAAATAGGATCCCTGTTTCGTATCGACTATATTTCGAACCACTTGGTTCTCAACTGCTCGGCGAACGTCCTCGTAGTGCGTGATAAACGGCTATCGTCCGATTCTCGACCCGGAGGGCCGACCCGCGGACACGAACGCCAGTCCGTATCGGCCTCATCGCCGCGCTGGCCGACGACGTTCTCGAGTCTGGAATCGATGCGCCGACCACAGCAGCGGAGCCGCCGCTCAGTCGAGTGTACGTCTCGCAGTCACCACTGCGATGGGCGCGGTCGTGATCGTCGCCGAAAACGCGGCAAAACCGAACACGTGGGAACCGCACTGCCGACAAATCGAGTTGTCAACCGACAGCCAGGGAGCCCCTCACACAGACCACTTAGATAGAACCTATTAGTCACCAAACGTTATTCCCAACGCGAGAATTGGTTTTTCGGTACTCTCAGCGGTATGAGTGGCTAAGAGTTGAACACTTGGATAATTTCGAGTGGGACCGCCGAGGTCAACAACTCGCCCGTTGCGTACGTGGTTCTGGTCGGATTTCGTAGTCATTCTGAATCCTCCGTTAGAAACTCTCGTCGAGACTGCATCCGTCGAATCGGGTCGGGATGGTCGTAATGCTCCCTGATCACCTCAGGGGTAGCGTTCACTCGCTCAGCGACGACCTCAGGTGGCCAACCCTCATCACGCATGTGCGTGATCGCACCTGTTCGAATCGGGTGGGGCGACCGACTCGAAGGACACCGCGCCTCGAGCGTGTGCTCCAAAGCCTCGCAGGTCGTCGTATCACGGCCATGCGGGCACGATCCCCAGCGGCACGGCTGGGTCATGATGTAAATCTCGCGCCGAATGCTCGACTTCGACGCTCGGGGATTCTCACCCTTCTCGGTCGTAAACAACGGCCGACGATTGTTCGAATCAGATCGATTGACTCGGTTCACCTCGATGTACTCCTGAACACAATCGGCAACCGTCTTATCGAGCGCAACTGGCCGCTCTCCCGCTCGCTTGTTCTTCAGTGGCGTTTCGGAACGGTGTCGAAAGTAGACGAACGGCAACTCGACAGACTCGAGCGCATCCCGATCGATGTCGTCCTGGTGACGAAGCCGCTCGAGATCTGTCTCGTCGAAAAAGCAATCGCTGATGTCAAGCGCCCGAAGGCCACCGAGACGGCATCCAGTGTGCCACAGGAGTTCGAACATCGCATGTTGCCGTGACGCGTAACTGTACCGTCGAAGGTTTTCACGAATTGTATCTGCCCGCTCGGCAGATAGCAGCTCATCATTAACCCGGTCCGCCAATTCGACTGACGGGACTTCGATTTTCGCCGGGAGTCCTTCTGAAACTGCATCTATTCGAGCACAGAACTGAATGAACTGCTTGAGCGTCCCCAACTGGTTATTCAACGTCGATACCTTCAGCCCCTCCGCTCGTCTCTCCGAATCGAATTGGAAAATATCGCGACTGGTAAGGTCGTTTAGATTGTTGATCCCCTCCTTACTACACCACTCGGTAAACGGCTTTAGACGGTAACGGTAGCTCTGAAGAGTTTCGTCCGCTCGCGTAGACTGTAGCCGATCGATCCACATTTCTGACGCTTCACGTGGCCCAATCGGTTCGAGGTCGTCGCTCATATCGAGTCCCCCAGCGGCCCGATCTCGTCGAGCAGCTGCAACTCGTCACGGTGGACTGTCTCACCGCTCTGTTTGTTGTGTAGCGAATCGAACTCCGGCATTACATCGTCGTCAGCAGCGCGTGCGCAGGCGGCACACCAGAAATGGTGATTCGTCGGCTCCCAGTCTCGGTGCCCGCGCGGGCACACCCACTTCCATCGATCGATCTCGTCATCAACTTGAATCGTCGTCTTCGGCGACATCAAGACAAGCTGATGGGATGGGACATAAAAGGCCGAATCCTTGTACGCACGGTGAAAGTGAAACTTTAACCCCGATAGCGTTTCAGCCGGGTGAGACTGTTGTTCAGTAGCGACTTTCACTTTCACGAGACTGTTATCGTGAGTGAAAGTAGTCCGGACCGTGGGCCGTGGGCCGCAGTCCGATCGATGCAGTCGAACGGGGGCTTTATTCCCCCGCGGTGTGCGTGTTTGCATGCTTCCGTACCTGGATTACGGAAGCCAGCGGGCCGGTGTCCCAGCACCGGGTCCGCGTTCTCACATGGACCCGACCGGGCAGCGGCGGGTCCGTCTGGCTTCCGTTATCTGCCACCGAAACATCCCATCTACTTATACTTAACCGACCGTACGTTAATCTATGAAGTATCGTATGTTCTCCCGAACCGCTCCAACCAGTATTGATAAAATGGAGGTATGGGACGTATCAGTATGCGACGACCGAGGGTATCGTGGATGACGCAGGCTGACGATCGTCTCCTCGAGACTCTCGACGAAAGTGGACTGATCCTCTCACCGCGGGTACTCTCTGCCAACACGGACTACTCGCGACATTACATCAGCACTCGGCTTGGAAAACTCACTGATGCCGATCTGGTTGAACGAATCGACGAGGGACTTTATCAGATCAGTGATCTGGGAGAGTCGTACCTTCGCGGGGAAATCGAGGGCGATCAGTTGGAAGGTAACGAATAGATCAGCCTACCGTACTTGGCCGAGACGTCGGGTCGCGTCTGCAGAAATCACGATATTGTTCTCCCGGAGGTTGACGCCACCTCCTGCGACATCCTTGATGAGTGCAGCAAGATCAGCGAGGTATTCACGATTCCGCTGTTCTTGAATTGTGAGCGTGGCCTTCTGTCCGTGTTCAACGGCTCTATTTTCCAAATACGCATAAACAAACATTTCGCGAGTGTCTTTCGGAGCACCTTCGAGATACGACGGAAGCGAAAGGTGCTGTTCCGCCTTCGGACCGACTGGTGCACCGAGCGATGCCAAAACACGACCCAACACGGTTTCGTCTTTGGTTGGTCGAACTTCGTCAGCTCTGCCGTCGCGATCGTCGATGATCTTGTACTCGACCCCAGCCAGTTCGAGCGCATCGAAGACGTGTGATGACTCGCCCAGATGGTTGATCGTGAATGACGGACGGTAGTACTCTTGCGCGATTGAACCGCTGGAGAAAACATTTGCGACGAGCGCGTTCAGTGCTGTGAACTCGGCGTTGCCGTACGTGCAGTCGAGCCACCCATAGTCACGTGCTGCCTCTATCCCTCGTACGACATCGGGTTTGCCGTCGCCGTCGATCCACGCTCGGAGCTGTCCACGAGGTAGGTCGAGCGCAGTTGCTGTTGCCGCCGAGCCAGCATCGTGAGTGCTCGCGTATTCTGTCGCGCGCCGATACTGGTCAACGGCCGACCACGCGTCCTCGTAGGTTCCGCCGTCGTAGGTTGCTGCAAGCGACTTGGCAGATATCAACTGTTCACCGTCACTCATAGCGGCCCTTGAACCGGTTAGGGCTAAGTAGTTACTGACTGCTCTGAAAAATCAGGAAATCGCAAGCAGGATGTGGTTCAAGAGCCGTCTGTAAGGGTTCTATACGCTCCCGATTATCAGACTTGAAAGCGTTTCGTGACGATATATTTCCATATTGGATTACGAACGTATAATTATATATACCTGCTATCCAGTGGTAACAATCAGCACCAGATCGAATGGAAGGAAGGATGCGCCGGGTTGGTGGTGTGTGTCCCCCAATCCCCCAAGCGCGTGTAAACGCATACACGTCGCTGTGCATAATCTTTCCGACCGTTCAGGTGCAGTGGTGAAACTATGGATGGAAAATCAATCCGGAACAAATTGGTAGGAAGCGAAGAACAGCGAGCAGTCTCCCCTGTTATCGGTGTAATCCTTATGGTGGCCATTACCGTGATCCTGGCTGCCGTGATTGCAGCGTTCGTGCTTGATCTCGGTGACAGCGTTGGTGAAGAACCGAATGCAGGTGTAGACGTCGACAACATCAATAATTCCACTCACTCTGTTTCAGTGACATCGATGGGCAACGCTGATGGGGTTGCTGTTGTTGGATCCGGTGGAGATGTTATTGACACTGACGACAGCTCCGGTGTTGACGGCGATGCATACATGAATAGTTCGGGAGCAAGCGTTGTGGTGGATAGTGAAGAGGCTAACAACGTTATCGCCTACATCGGTACTGTTGATGAAGTTGAAGATGATGGCTTGGATGAAGCCGATTCCACGGCAACTATCGCTAGCGTAAACGACTAGTACTTAACGCCCGTTCTAGATTTTATAGTTTTTTCGTGGATTGGTAGTTTCAGTGACGCCTGAGTGTTCACTATAGTTCCCTTGCTAGAGAGTTTTTTATTCCTGGGAAATTTAGAGAATCTGGACCGTTATTCAATCAGACCTCGATCGCCTCGACGCGCTCGAGCGTCCATTCGCCGTCATCAACATGGCGGATGTGTAGGTGGTAATCATCTTCGAGTTCGCCGTTTTCGTCGAGCAATCCCTCAACACGGAGGTCGTCTTTCGGGAGCGTGATACCGAACGAGTTCGTGTCTAAGCGACGGATCTTGTTCAGTGCCATACACGGGCGGCAACCCGCCTTGGTATAAAGGTTGGTGACTATCGGTTTCACCAAGGTATCGCCAAGGCTTTGCTCGCTTTTTCGGTGCGGTGGAGCAACGCATCGGCGTTGTATGGCATCCAATACAGTCGATAAGATCGACATGGTCGCGCTGTGGGTCTATTCCCTCATGGCGACGATGGTGTTCGGGATCTGGACGTTCGCGCTCGACGTGTTCGGCGGGTACGACTTCTCCGAACCGTTCGCGAGTTACGGCGGTACGGAGATCGGTATTCCGCTGTCAGTGACGACGTTGGCGTTCCTCTGGATTCTGTGGACAAACGAGTTCGACGGGTCGAATTACTCGAACATGGAGCGCTGGACGATCATCGCCGTGCTCGCGCTGCCGGTCGTCTACGAGTTCATCCCGGCTGCCGGGAACCTGATCGCGTACAACGAGTACGTGCTGGTGCTGGCGGCAGGGATCTGTACGTTCGGAGCGGTCTGGATCAGCTACACGGAGTGATCACGATGACGGACACACAAACCTACGTTTCCGATTCGAAGCGAGCTGCATGGTACGATAACGTCATCACCGGATACGTCGTCGCGGCATCGACGATCACGATCGGGCTGGCCCTCCTGATGGGGCTGGGGGTGATCTGAATGAGAACCGTCTCGATCTCGGAGACGACCACCGACGTGCTCGCTGCGCTCGGCGCGGCGACGGCGACCGTGCTCGTCGGCTACCTACTGCTGTTCCTCGCGGTCATGTGGGGGATGGTCTAAATGTCGGCATCGGACGATAGCCCACAGCCCACGGCCCACGATCAGCACCCAGCCGAGATTCAGGACCTGCTTGAGGCCGACGCGACTCGGCGAACGATCCTCCGGGGCGTCGGTGCGGCGGGAACGGCTACGGTCGCTGGCTCGGCGATTGCAGGGACCGCGGCGGCTGACGACGAGACCGACCTGTGTGATAGCGCTGGCACCGTGGATATAACGTGTAATCTCAGAGACGGCGCACGGGCACTCTACGACTATGTTGGAGCGTTCAGCGATGATGGATACACGCAGGAGAGCGTTGACGAGATGTCGGCAGAGAACGCTCACACACGGATCTATCAGGGAGCCCAGTCAACCCTCTCCGAGATCGACGGGGCAGTTACGAATCTCCAAAACTACATCTCAACCGACGAGCCGACTGCCTCTATGCAGGCAGAGATGATTTACTCGGTTTTGAGGACAACAGCACTCCAAGCGGTCGACGAGGGTAAATCGGTCACAGAGGCTCGGATCGAGGGGGAGAACGAAGCGCTCAACGAACTCGCAACTCCCGAAACAAATCTCGTCAGACAGTGGAATAGCGCGGTTGCTGATTTTGCTCAGTGGATGTTTGCGTTCGTCGACGACGAAGAAACGGCATGGTCAGACAGCGATGTTGAAAACACTGACCACGACAGCGGAGAGACGCTGTCGGAATTCGGATGGGTTGATTACGAGGTCCGGGATGACGGTCTTGATTACACGGACGTAATACAGTCCTACCGAGATAGCAGTCTCAGTGATGTGAACGATTGGGACATTACCGGGATGCGTGTTCAGGTGGACGAGTATACGCTCGTCAATGGAGACACTGAGCCGATCTACGTCCTCGGGCTGAAACGAGACGATGATTACGAGGACAATATGACTCCAACTAATCCAGACGATAATGCGGGGGCTCCCGTGATCTATAGTGCTGATGGGGATGGTGTCGCGTTCTGGATGTGGTCTTCGGATTCGACATCTCCAGTCGAAGGCGGCACCTCATACACCTCTATCCCGATCTATGAGTTGTTGGACGCTCTCGACGAAATACGATCTGAAATTCAGAGCGAGGCATCGGATCATATCGAGGAGATCATGGACGCCTACAACTCGGGAGACGTCGATGAGATGGACATCTATTCGTCGTATGATCTAATGAGGGAACACGGCGACTCTGACGGGATGAACCGTTATACGGCCGAGCTACTGGCCGCAGGGATGGATGCCCCAGTCGACATGGAAGAGCAAATCACGATCGACCATCCAGACACCGGCGAGCAGACTGGTCGGCTGTTCCCGTCATGGCACTGGGACGAACTCGCGCCGTGGGAGTACGAGTACGACAGCGGCACACTCGAAATCGCTGACGAGTCGATCGACGACGAGCCAGAGTTAGTCGCTGTCTTCGAGGACAGCGAGGAAACGATCAGCGCAGACGATCTCGAAAACGGATCGGTCGAGATTGACGGCGACGGCGATCTCGAAACAGTCGAGCGGGAGTCGCAAGGAGAACTATACGCGCATATCCCGGTCGGCGAGACAGTCGATACCGACCACTGGGATAGTGCGATATTCGTCCACGAGAGCGGAGACGGCGATGCGAACCAAGTGACCCTCGATCCCGGCGAGCCGTTCGAACTCGTCGCTGTCGAAGATGCAGACGGCGAAGAACTCGACGCGCTCGAACTCGAGGGCTGGGAGAATCAAGAGCGAGATCCAGCGCGCTCGCTTGAGGAGGCACAGAGAGCCGAGGAGCAGTACGTAACTGTCGACGAGCTTGAGGAGACAAGCCTCTTCGGTGGGATAGGCGGCTGGCCTGATGCCGACAATCAAAACCTATGGGTCGGCCTCGGATTCATCGTTCTTGTCTTGGTGATCGTGGCGGGCGTCGTTACCGACGCGATCGATTCGTTCCTCGGGTGATCTAAGTATGAGATTTTCACTTTCTCGTGCGGTAGTAGCGACAGTGATCGTCGTCGCGGTCGTCGCGATGGGCATGGGCCTCATGGGCCAGGTCGCTGCCGAGGATGCTACCAACGAGAGCGCGGACGAGCTGGGCGACGACGAGGTCGACATCGACGCCGAGACAACGATCACGGACTTCGAGTTCGACGACGGCCAGGTGTCGATCACGATCGAGTCCGAGGCGAACCAGCCAGCGCTGGTTTCCGATGGGCTTGCGGGCATCGACCAGGAAGGGGCGACGCGCGTTCCCGAGCAGGAATATGATCTGACGCCGGGTTCGAACGAACTTCGGATGTCGGTCGAGACGATCAACGGTGACTCGTCGGTATCTGTCTCGACACAGGGAGGCACGATCCGGCTCTCGACCGGGATGGACCCGCAGCAAGACCCGAGCCCGTTCAGTCGGACGCCGTCAGCAGCGGGCTGGTTCGGCGGCGCACTCACGACGCTGGGGATGGTCATCGCAGCCGCTTGGAAGGTCAAAACCGAAGACCACGACGACGTTGAGGTGGTCGAATGAGTCGATTCCTTCCCGATCCCGAACGGCCACTACCGACGTTCGCGAGCAACCGGGACCGATTCGTCTTCCTGCTCGCCGAGTACAAGATCCCGCTCTCGGTCATGGCGCTTGCGCTGGTGATTATCCTCACCGTGTGGACGCCCTCGATTCCGACGCCGCCCGCGTGGGTGGTTCACGTCGCGATTTCGGCGTTCCTCTTGGCGATTCCGGCGTACATGGCCGGGCTAAAAATCGCTCGTTGGCTCTATCCCGGCCCCGACTGGGTTTACGTCGGTGTCGCAGACCCCGGAACGGCCGGGTCTGACACCGAACAGATCTGCGAGTACGACGGCAAAAAGGTCAAACCGGAGGTATGGGACGACCGGACCGAACACGAAATGTCGCCGCTCCAGCCGTCGAGTGGCCGGTTCGACCACATCGTGACGAAGTTCAACCACTACGAGGAAATCGGCGAACTCGAGGTGCGCGGTGCCGACCAGGAGACGCTACCGCCGCACGAAGCGTGGGTCAACGCAACCCGAGTCGACACGGTGTACGAGCACCACCAGAGCCTGAAACGCCGGTACGCGCAACTGAAACGAAACGTCGCGGACAAGATCACCGACACCCACGACGCCACGATCATGCAAGAGATCGCCGAGAGCGAGAAGGCCGACCTCGTTCCCGGTGTCGAGATCACCGAGCAGATCGAGGAAATGGAGGCAGATGTGAAGGACTTGCCCGACGCGCCCGAGCCCGACGAGCGAACGCCCCGTGAACGTCACATGGACATGGGGCTGGCCGACTCGGTTGACGACGCGCTCGACGATCTCCGGCCGATGGATCACGACGGCGAGGTAGCAGCTGCGACGGACGGAGGGAAAAATGAGCAGTAACGGCGACGGGGGAGAATGGGCAGCCTCCGAGTCCAAGGACTGGAAGGACGGCCGCCACAAACGGGAGAATCGCCACGTCGCAGACCACGGCGGTATCGTCAAGGACAGTCAAACACGCCGGCATCTGACGGTTCTCCGGCGCGTCTACGAGCGAGCATATTCACGCGAGTGGATTGATTCGGAGTGGCCCGACGAACTCGAGGAAACCGATCTGTACCAGGATCGGATGCGCTACCACGAAACCGAGACGTTCAGCGATCGTCTGGACCGTGGTGAACTCGCGAAGGTTCGCCATCACGTCGGCAGTCAATCCGACGAGATCGACGTTTCCGGCTGGCACGATATCGAACGAATCCGTGACATCGTGAGCGACCGGCACCTTCGGCTGTACGAGTACGGCGAGCCAGGGTCCGGGAAGACATCGGCTGGCTGTCTCGCGGCTCGTCACTGGCTCGAACAGCAACGCGAGCAGGGCCACGACGATGCGTACATCATCACGAACATCCGAACGCTGGCTGGCGAAGATGAATCGATCATTTGGGTCGACAACTGGGCGGACCTGAAAGAGCGCGTCTACGCCGACATGGACGACGTGCTCCAGGAGAACGTGTCGCCGGTCCTATTCCTGTTTGACGAGGCCTCGTCACAGGCCAGCGGCGGCGGAAAGGACGGCTGGGAAACCGGCCAAAAGCTCGCCACGCTCGTCTACAAGATCCGCAAGTTCGGCGGCGCGATCATCATTATCGGCCACGACGGCAAGGACCTGCACCCGGCTGTCCGGGAGCTGTGCATCGTCCTGCACAAAGCGTCGAAAAAGCAGGCGCGGTTCTACGAGACGATCACGAACCGGAACCCCAAGCAACCGATCACGCCCGAAATCGAAGGCTGGCCGGACTCGAAATGGACGCCAAACGACAAAGATCCGGCCCCGTGGTCGTGGTCCGACGGGCAGGGTGACGATTCGCCCGCAGACGAGAACCACATCGCCCGAGAAGACGCATTTCGGGAGTTGGCGATTTGGACGGTTATTCAGGCGAAGACTTGTTCTGACGGTGATCCGCCGTCAAACGCCGACGTAGCGAATCAGCACCTGTACGGCTCGTACTCGCCCGAATGGGTCCGACAGCGGTGGAACGAGTATCAGGACGGCGAACACGGCAACGTAGTTGCCGATATACAGCGGGAAATCGCATGACTTCGACGCTCTCATACCCGTTCCAACAACAACTAACCCCGTCTCGTAGAGTAAGGGGAACCCGCACGATGGGCGATAGATGGGCTGTTATGGGCAGTGTTAGCACGGATAGTGCCGGCGTCGAGTTATATATAATACGCGCGAGAGGTTCAGCGAATGCCCAGTCATAAATCCAACAAGTTCGGGACGAAATGCGAGTATCGAGCAGCGGACGAGTACCAGCTCGAACTGTCGCGATCGTCGTGGCACGACGCGAGAATGCAGAACGAAAAACCAGTCGAAATCAAGAGCACGCGACTTGAGCATAGCGACGGTCAGCCGGGGAATTTCAAGGTCTACGAGGAATATCACCGGAAGCTTCGGCGACACGACGGCTATTACGTGTTCGTCGTCTACAAGCCCTCTCCGTTCAAGATCCTCAAAATGAAGCGAAAGCACTCGTCGCGACTGCCGCGGCTGTCCTGGCACGGCGGCGGGAGCCACCGCGGGACGCGACAGGCGAAGGTCGCGATCTCCGACGTCTTCTGAGCGATCTCGTTACTGGTCGCCTTTCTTCTCAACGCCGATCGTCGTCTCGACGTCGAAAGTGACGGCACGGGTCGACAGCGTTTCGGCGATCTCCTGGCGCTGCTCGCTGGTGAGGTCGTCACGCTCGAGGACCTGCCGAGCTGCACGAACGAGTTGGTCGACGTCTTCGCAGGCGAACGCGACAGCGTTCGATCGGTTACAGTCGTAGAACCGCGATGCCTTCTCGATAGCGTCGTAGCGCCACTCGTTGCCGTCATCGGTTCGAATCCGAACGGAGCCGGGCGTCTCGTTTCGGGCCATGCTCGTGAACACGATCTCCATTTCCTAGATTTTTCCGGTCACTCACTGCCCGCTCAGTTATAAAGGGGGTGTCGGAGTGGGGCGTGATCCGGCCGATCGGCGAGTCCATCGTGACGCCGATCGGCGAAATATGAACACGGCCGATTCGTGCTCGTGTTCATATCGAGGAAATCGTTTCTCGCGACGTGCGACCCCGAGTGGATTTGGGGTGTGAGTATGTGTCCATAGGGGCAAGTATGGATATTGTGAGAGATATCAAAACCCACATATCGTATCATCAATAGTAAAGATAATCATTAGAAGGAGAAATAAATGAAGAGTATGTATCAAGATCATCGGGCTTGTAGGGCCCCCCAGAACATAGAACAAACGATATGGAGGTACATGGATTTAATCCAATTAATTTCGTTACTTGAGAACCATTCTTTACATTTCACTCGAGTAGATCAGCTTAACGATCCTTTCGAGGGAGAGGTCCCAAAGATGAATTTCGAAGATAGGGAGAAAGTGATTGAAGAGCTTGGTTTAGAGGCAGAAAAAGCGGAGGTATACGAAGATATTCCTCTTATTGGATTTGACTTTTTCAAAAAGAATGTATTTGTAAACTGCTGGCATATGAATAGCAGCGAATCAATAGCAATGTGGAAATTATATCTTGAGTCGGATAATGGAATTGCGATTAAATCTAGTTTCCAAAGTCTCCAAGAAGCAGTCGATACCAATGAGGAATATAAGACATTCATCAGTGCAGTAGACTACATAGATTACGAGAAGGAAATAATGCCTGAATATAATGCCCTTCTTCCTTTCGTATATAAAAGAAAAGAATTTGAACATGAAAAGGAATTGAGGACAATTATTTATTCACCACCGCCATCAGAACCGGACGGATTTGATGAAGAAAAGGGAGCACCACGCCTCAAGACAAAGTGGGAAGAACAGCCAATAGGAATTGATTTAGAGATCGATTTGGAAAATTTGATAGATGGGATTCATGTTGCGCCAAAAGCACCGGACTGGCATATAGATACGATAAAAGATATATTGTCAACATATGAACTGAACGTCCCAGTATCGAGATCAGGGATTAAATCAGAACCCTATGATCCTAACTAACGATAGGGGTGCTGTAATTTTTTGTGGTGTCGCCTTGGCGACAGTGCGGAAGTGGGGCGGTTGATTTGGGACTTTGGCCTTAGCCACACCCTCTAATCCGGAATTCGACCCTTGTGGTCGGATTCCGGGATGGGTGCGGCCGGGGCCGACCGGAGCGTAAGCGAGGATCGGTCCCGGCCGCACGCGCCACAGGCCCGGCTACCGGGGTAATACGCGACGAAACACGTGAAAAGAAGTACGAACGCGAGTGTTGCCACTCAGCGGGACGGCGCTACCGGGCGAGCCCAAAGCCGCAGTTCTGCTCGGTCACGATCTCGCCGCGCTCCTGGAAGCGCTCGATCGCCTCGTCGACGTCGGCCGTTACCGACGAGAGGATCATTCGCAGGTCGGAGTAGCCAACCCACTCGTCGAGGTCGGCAAACTCCTGCCACGCCGCTTCGAGGTCGATCTCGTCGGGATCGATCGCCCGATCGTCGTGGTCGGCCTGTTCGTCGAGCTGGCGCTCACGCTTCCGCCGGGCTTCCTCGTGATCCCAGTCGGCTCCGGCCCATCCCTGATTCAGGTCGTGGAACCGTTTCATCGATCCGTCGGCGAGTTCGACCCGAAGGTGAACGCCGCGAGCGTTTCCGTAGCGGTCGCAGATCGCCGTGTACGCCTCTCGGGCGAGGTACTTCGCATCTTCTCGGTCAGCAGCGACGTAGCGGGGCTTCAGCAACATCCGACAGTCGTTCCGGCTCTCGTCGATCCCAACGTCGTAGCTCCGAACGAAGCGGTCGAGCGCGTCCGTCTCGACGCCTTGGGCGGTGTCCGCGACTTCCATCACCGTCGAGCCGATCGATCGGCGGAACTGTTCCTCGGCCGAGTGAACGCGTCTGAGCATTTCCTGAGCCGCGTAGTCGCTTTTGATCTCCAACTGGCCGTAGGTGTGCTCGACGAACCCCTCAAGCCGATCAACGGCTCGGAGGATCGTCTCGTAGCAGTAGCCCGTCTCGTCGGACACGTCGTTCGGTGACACCTCTCCGCCGTCGGCAAGCAGCGTCTCGACGGTCGCACGGTCGGACGGGTTCATGTCACCCCACAGGCGCATGACAGCGGCTTCCTGCTCGCTTTCGATCTCCGGGAGCGGACAGTCGACGAGTTTGAGCGAGCGACGATCTCGGTCGTCAGGATCGAAATACGCATCCTCCTGGTACTGCTCGCCGCCGGTTTCGTCGAGTCCACCCCAGTCGAGCAGATTCACGAGTAGTTCCTCGAGTTCGCGCCGGAGGTCGTGCCGGTCGAGTTCGCCGTCGTCGCGTTCCCAGTAAACCGTCTTCTCGGTGACGCTCGTCTGGTAGCCGACTTCGAGCTTCGGATGGTATCCGAACTCGTCGGGATCGTAGCTCTCGGGATCTTTCATGTAGTAGTGCTTGGCTTCCTTCCCGATCTCGTGGCCTCGAATCAGCATTCCGGCTCGACTGTCGTCGATCACGCTCGTCACGTAGTCACCGGGCCGCTCGCGGTTGTCTTCGACGTGTTTCCGGTAGCCCGAGCGGTCGGATTCGAGTAGCGTGTGCATCCGGGCGATCGGTCCGTCGGCCGCGTAGATCGGCCCGGACTCCGACCGCAACAGGCGCACGTAGACTGCCGCGTCGACGATGTTCGAAGTGTGGTGGAATTCGTCTAAGTACCGGCGCGGAATCCCGAACGCCGCCGCGGCCTCGCCGAGCAGGAACGGATAGCGGTCGAAGTCGATGTTCGAACCCTGTACCTGTGCATCCAGATACGGAACGCCGAGATCCATGTAGCCGTTCACGTCCTTGATCGGACCGGACCATTCGCCGTCGCCGTCGCTGTCGGCCTTCTCTCGGCGTTTCATGTCCGGCCAGCGGGGCCGGAACGTGATCGTTCCGCCCTTGATTCGGTCGCTCCGATCGGCGCGCTCGCCGTCGTCGAGCGAGTCCTCACAGACGAAATAAATCCGGTACAGGTAGGCCGTCTCGAGTTTGTACGACGGGTCCGACCACGGGAGAATCGGCTGCTCGTCGTAATCGAGACAGACCCGCCACGTCTCGCCGTCTGCTTCGAAGGTGCCAGTCGGCTTCCCATCGATTCCCCAGTCGTGGTTCTTCCGAACGTCCGTCAGCGCGTAGTACGGCGTCAGCCCATCACGCACGATGTGAAAGTGCCCGTCGAACTCGTGGCACTGGAACCGAAGGAACTTCCGCGCGCTCACAGTAATCCCTCCCGTTCGGCGAAACACGCCGTACACAGCGGTACTGGCTGGCCGATTCGCGTCTTCACTTCCGGCCCAACGTACTCGCAGTCGGCACACTCGGGCCACTGTGGGTCCGGTTCAGCGGGCTCGTCGCTCTCGTCTTCTGGCGAGTCCTGCGGCTCGAGGCCGAAGGCAGTCAAGTCCGCCACGGCTACCGCCCCCGACCTCCGTCGTCGTCTCGGTCAGCGAGGTCGGCACCGCACTCCGAACAGCGGTAGCACTGCTCGCTTTCAGCGCCACAGACCGGACAGACGGTCATAGCGGCCCCTCCCGCGCATCGCGAACAGCGCGTGTACAGTCGGGACACAGCCGACGAAGCGCGACGACGCGATCGCCACAGCGCTTGCACTCGGAAGACTCGACGAGTCGAGTCATCGGTCTGGCTCACCCCCGTCGGTGTGCACTCGATACTGCTGTGTCAGATCCGTGAGCCGCCGCTGATTGAACTCTCGCTTTGTCGACGGTTCGAAGTTCAGTAGTAACCGCTCGTCGGCAGTTTTCCCGCTACCGGCTGCCGAGTGATGGACGGTTTGCTCAACAACGTGCCACTCGTCACCCTCGTACAGACCCGGCGGAACCTCAGTATAGGACACAATCGCGTATCCGTCGATCTCGCGAAGCGTGCGCTCGAGGGTAGCATGATCGGCAGTTTCTGGATACAGGTCTTCTTTCTCGAAGTAGGGTGGATCGAGGTAAAACACCGTCTCGGGCGAGTCGTAGCGCTCGATAACTGTCCGATAGTCTTCGTTGACAACCGAGACACCACGAAGCCGCTCTGCAACCTGTTCGATTCGCTCGGGGGCGTTCATCCAGTTGCGGGCATTTCGGCTTCCTTTCTCATCGCGTGGACTCTCGCGTTTGAACCCGCTCTTTCGGTTGACCTTTCCCGCATACTGGCTGTAACGGAGGAACAGCCACTGTCCGGCTTTCTCAACGTCATCGCTTGGCCGCCTTCCTGCGAAGAACTCGTCAGCCCATTCTTCGTGCAACTGCTCGGAAAACGGGACATACCGGCACCACTCTGCAAGTTCGTCGGGCCGCTCACGAGCGACTCGGAAAAAGGTCACAACGTCGCTATCCCTGTCGTTGAAGATTTCGACGTCACTCCGAGGTTTGTTCAGTAATACGGCCGCGGAACCACCGAACGGCTCCACGTAGGCCGTATGTGGTGGCAGGTGATCGATCACCCACCGAGCGAGTCGCGTCTTTCCACCGATATATGGGAACGCACTCATCATGCCGACCCGCCCCCGTTCTCGAGTTTGGACTCTGCTCGCCCGAGCAGGTTCCCGATCGTCCCCGGACGTCGCTCGGTCCGACGGGCGAACTCACGAACGCCGATCTCGTGCTCTCGGCAGGCGACGTAGGCCTCGCGCTCGGCCTCGGTGAGCTGGGAAAGATCCCTCTCAAAGTCCACCAGCGTCGCTTGCTCGCTCATCGGCTCACCTCGGTTGGTGCCAGCGCCTGTTCACGACGAGCGTCGTCAGCGACACGTCGCCGGAGATCGTCGTCGACGTGCTCGGTCGCGACGAACTTCACCGGACCGCACGCTCGCGGCGGCAGCATCCCGGTGGTGCCGTTCCATTCCGTGAACTCGAGCCAACCGGATTCCCGAACCGTCGCGTTAGCGACGTACACCAGGCTATCACGCGCTTCGATGAACGCCGGCGAGAACCCACTCGGCAGGTCCCGCGGATCGACCCGCTCAGACATCGGCCTCACCTCCGTGACGACCGGCGGATGTCTCCGGGTCCGGTATCTCGACAGTGACGCCAGCAGCGGAGCCGCGGCTCAGTCGAGCGTACGTATCGCACTCACCACAGCGATGGGCTCGGTCGCTGTCGTCACCGAAGACGCGACAGAACCGGGTCGTCACATGGGCACCGCAGTGTCGACAGGTCGAGTTGTCGACCGACGGCCACGGAGCGACCGTCATGCCGACCACCCTTCGACGTGCTGTCGGCTACGTGGTAATATCCTGAAAGCGAGAATTGGATTTTCGCTCGTCTCGAGGGTACGAGCCGCTAAGAGTTGAACACTTGGATAATTTCGAGTGGGACCGCCGAGAATTGAACTCGGGTCCTACGGACCCCATCCGCAGAGGATACCACTACCCCACGGTCCCGCGTTTTAACGGACGAGAGTCTGCCCTTTAAGCATATCGTTTCAGTGCTTTTGTGCCGGGGCAGTACGCTCGTCGGTAATTCGCCAAACTCGATTCCCAGATTAGGGCCGGGCGCGATTATGAACTACGCCGAGACGTTCCAGTTCGCTCGCTGCGCTCGCTCACGGGCTGCGACTCGTCTAGTTCAAATCACGCTGGCCGCTTTGCTCCTCACGAAATTGTTCGTCGCAAAAGCGGGCCGGGCGCGATTTGAACACGCGACCGTCTGATTAAGAGTCAGACGCTCTGCCTAACTGAGCTACCGGCCCTCATGTCCGACTTTTCGATGGGCAGTGAAATACGTTTCCCTTGGACGGCAGCGTGACAGTGAAGGCCACGCGTGTCTAGTTATCTGACTGAATCTCCTTTCAAGATTTCACGACGTAACAATCTTCGGGAGCGTTAAGTGTGGTCGGTCCGACCACACGTGCAATGAGTACGGGGGTTACGATCTCGTCGATCTCTGACTACGCTATCCTCGGGTGCGGGAGCGTCGGCTACGCCGTCGCGGAGGAACTCGTCGAGCAGGGGAAAGACGTCCTCATCATCGACCGAGACGAGAGCCGCGTCGAATCGCTTCGCGATCAGGATCTGGATGCCCGAACCGCCGACATTCGGGAACCGGAGACCGCCGATCTGGTCGCCGAGCGCGACGTCGTGCTCGTCCTCGCCTCGACCGTCGAGGCGAACAAGCGAGCCGTCGAGCACATCCGCGAGAAGAACGACAACCAGTTCGTCGTCGTCCGCGCGAGCGATCCCGTTTCGGGAGACGAACTCGAGGAACTCGGCGCCGACATCGTCATCAACCCGTCGTCGGTCATCGCCGAGTCGGCGCTACGGGCGCTCGAATCGGGTGAACTCGAGTACAACGCCGGTAAACTCGCGGGTGTAGTCGAGGAGACGTCGACGCGACTCGCGATCATCACGCAGGACAGTCCCGATCCGGACTCGATCGCCAGTGCGGCCGCCTTACAGGCGATCGCCGACCACCTCGGTGTCGAGTCCGATATCGTCTATCTCGGCGACGTCGGCCACCAGGAAAATCGCGCGTTCGTCAACTTGCTGGGGATCGATCTGCTCCAGTGGGACGAACTCGAGGACCGATCGGTGTACGACACCGTCGCACTAGTCGACCACGCGACGTCGAGCGAGATGGATCTCTCGGTTGACGTAGTGATCGACCACCACGATCACGAGCCCGACGCTGACTACGAGCCCGAGTTCGTCGACATCCGGCCGAACATGTCTTCGACGTCGACGATCATGACGAAGTATATTCAGGAGTTCGACATGAACGTCTCCGAGGAAGTCGCTACCGCCTTGCTGTACGGCATCCGCGCGGAGACGTTAGATTTCAAACGCGACACTACCCCCGCCGATCTCACCGCCGCGGCCTATCTCTACCCCTTCGCGAACCACGACACCTTAGAACAGGTCGAGTCGCCGTCGATGTCGCCCGAGACGCTCGACGTACTCGCAGAAGCGATCGCCAACCGCGACGTACAGGGGAGTCATCTCGTCTCGAACGCCGGTCTCGTCCGCGACCGCGAGGCGTTGACCCAGGCCGCCAGTCACCTGCTCAATCTCGAGGGCGTCACGACGACCGCGGTCTTCGGAATCGCCGAGGAGACGATCTTCCTCGCGGGTCGCTCGAAAGACATCCGGATCAACATTGGAAAGGTACTGGACGACGCCTACGGTGAAATGGGCGAGACGGCCGGCCACTCGACGCAAGCGAGCGCGGAAATTCCGCTAGGGATCTTTACGGGAATCGAAATTTCGGAGGATACGCGGGATACGTTTCTCGAGTTGACCGAGGAGGCGGTCAAGCGAACGCTGTTCGACGCGATGGGTGTCGACGGGACGGAAGGATCGAACGGCAGCTAGGCAAGAACTTCGTCCTGTTCTTCGTCGGGATTACGAACGCGCTCGACGACATCGTTGATGAGCACGACGTCGCCGACGGCACGGACCCATCGGTAGGGAACGATGACGCCCTGTTCGGTGCGCGCTTCTTCCGCGAAGAGTTCGGTGCTCAGGTTGCCGAGTGCGAGCCCGGTGACGGCTTCGGTGTTCAGATTCAGCTGCAGGTCTTCGACTTCGCCGATGAAGACGCCATTGTTCGAATAGACCTCGCGGCCGACGAGGGAGGTGATCTCCTGTGGAGTGTCGTCCATGTCTCGGTGCATGCGTGGCTGGCTCTTAATTGTTGGTCAGACGTGACGGTCGTCGAAAGTGACCTCACTCTCGGAGCGACGGTGAGCCGAGAATCGAGTCGACGGCCGCGTGGGCGGACAGGAGCTCTGTCATCCGGTCGACGGTCTCCTCGTCGCGTGTTCGGCCGCTTCTAACGACGTCTTCGGCGCGCTCGACTGTCGTCGCGGTGTTGGTCTGAACGAGCAGGATGGGGACCTCCTCGTCGGCTGCTCGCCCGACGACCGCACTCGACGGCCGGTGTCCGCCGGTGAGGATAAGACAGCGGATGCCGGGCGCTTCGAGCGCGGCGGTGTGGATCTCGGCGCGGTCGCCGCCCGTGATGACCGCGGCGTCTTTCGTCCGGCGGAAGTGTCGGAGCGCGCTGTCGGCCCCCATCGCACCGACGGAGAACCGCTCGACGTAGGCGTCGGTTCCGTCCTCGACGAGCAGCGAGGCACCGAGTTCGTCGGCGAGTTCTGCGACCGTCACGCCTGCGAGTTCGCGCTCGCTCGGGAGGACGCCGAAGACCTCGATCCCTCGACCTTCGAGGAAAGGTGCGACGTCGGTCTCGAGCTGGTCGTAGACGGCGTCGGGAACGTCGTTGAAGACGACGCCGGCGAGTCGGTCGCCGAAGGCGTCGGCTGCGGCGAGGACCTCGTCGACGTCGGCCGGGCGCTCGTAGGGTGCGACGAGGACGACGCGTGCGTCCAACAGCCCCGCGACGTCCACGTCGGTCAGGCCGACGATGCCGCCGACGTCGTACCGGCCGCCGCCCTCGACGAACAGCCGGTCGCGTCCGTCGGCGAGCGTCGCGAACGCTTCGCGAACGCGCTCTCGAAGCTCATCGGAGTTCTCGCGGCCGCGGATCGCCTGCTCGATAAACGTCGGCGAGTAGACGACCGGTTCGAGGTCGTGCATCTCGGCGTCGAGATCGAGTAGTTCGCGGGCGAGCAGCGGGTCCTCGTCTAAGGTCTTTCCGACGTTGCTCTGCAGGCGGGTCCCTTTCGGTTTCATGTAGCCGACGCTGTCGCCGTCGGCCTGCGCGAGGCGGGCGAGCGCCAGCGTGATGGCCG
Source organism: Natrialbaceae archaeon A-arb3/5 (assembly GCA_046614585.1). Lineage (GTDB taxonomy): Archaea > Halobacteriota > Halobacteria > Halobacteriales > Natrialbaceae > JBKKHI01. The sequence goes on from JBKKHI010000002.1 coordinate 257,510, forward strand.
TCTTTCCGGAACTTTCCTCGAGCGAGCTCACGAGGATGGGTTCGGTGTCGGTCGTCTCGGCGTCCGCGTCTGTGTCCGTGGATTCGTGGTCGGTGTCGGTCATAGTTCCTCCGTGTCGACGGTGAGTCTGAGATCGATCGCCTGTACGCCTTCGGGCCCAGCGACGAGCGGGTTGACGTCGAGTTCGAGGATCGCCGGGAAGTCGGTTACGAGCTGTGAGAGGCGCTGGATGGTCTCGACGACGCTGTCGACGTCCGCCGGCTCGCGGCCGCGAGCGCCTCGCAACAGCGGTGCGGCCCGTATCTCGTCGACCATCTCGCGCGCGACGTCCTCGCCGATCGGGGCGACTCGGACGGACGTATCTTCGAGAATCTCGACGAAGATGCCGCCGAGCCCGAACAGCAGGAGGGGGCCGAACTGCGGGTCGCGGTTCATGCCGACGATCGTCTCCGTCGCGTCGTCGAGGTCGAGCATCTCCTGAACCTGCACGCCGAGGATCGTCGCGTCGGGCTGGTAGTTTCGCGCCCGAGCCACAACGTCCTCGTAGGCATCGTAGACGTCCTCGTCGCTGACGCCGACCCTGACGCCGCCGATGTCGGACTTGTGGGAGATGTCGGGGCTGACGATCTTCAGGACGACGTCGCCCGAAATCGATTCGGCGACCTCGCGGGCGTTGTCAGGATCATCGACGATTTCGCCGGCTGGCGTCTCGATTCCGTAGGCCTCGAGCAGATCCATCGACTCGATCCCGAGTCGGTTGTCGTCGCGTTCGGCGACCCGAGCGATAATCTCACGGGCGCGCTCGCGGTCGACGTCGAACCGTTCGGGCTCGTCGACCGTTCGCTCGCGAACGTCTCGATACCGCGAGAGCGCGTCGAGTCCGCCCACCGCCCGCGCGGGATCGAAGTAGTTCGGAATGCCGAACTCTCGCAGGACCTCCTCCGCACCACGGGCCCGATCACCACCCATCAAACTGGTGACGACGGGTTTGCCGTACTCCTCGCGAACTTCGATGATGGTCTCTGCGAGCTTGTCGTACCGAAGGACGGCCGTTGGCGCGCTAACGACGACCGCGCTGCCGACGTTCGGGTCCTGCAAGGCGAGTTCGAGCGCGTCGCCGAACCGCTCGACGTCCGCGTCCCCGATGGCATCGATCGGGTTGTAGACGTTGGCCTCGTCGGGCATCGATTCGGTCAGTTTCTCGACGGTCTCGTCGGTGAAATCGGCCATCCGGAGCGTCGAGTCGCCGACCGCGTCCGTCGTCAGCACGCCCGGGCCGCCGGCGTTCGTCACGACGGCGACGCCATCGGTCTCGGGAACGGGAAGCCCCGAGAGCGCGCGCGCGGAGTCGAACAGTTCTTGAACCGAGTCCGCACGGATCACGCCCGCTTGGTCGAGGCCCGCCTCGTAGGCTCGTTCGCTGCCGGCGATCGCGCCGGTGTGCGAGGAGGCGGCCTGCGCACCCGCGTCCGTCCGTCCGGATTTGACGAGGACGATCGGGGTCTCCTCGGTCACCTCGCGAGCGGTCCGGACGAACTCGTCGCCGTCGTCGATCCCCTCCAGGTAGCCGATGATCACGTCCGTGTTCGGGTCGTCGCCCCACGTCCGGACGAAATCGGTCTCGTCAAGGACGGTCTTGTTGCCGAGCGAGACGACGTCCTGGAAGCCGATTCCCTGTTCGTTGGCCCAGTCTAAGACGGCGGTGATGAACGCGCCCGACTGGCTCATAAACGAAATCGACCCCTCGCGAGCGTTCTCGGGGCCGAACGTGGCGTTCATGCCGATGTCGGTCGACATGATACCGAGGCTGTTCGGGCCGACGACGTTCAGATCGTACGCGTCGGCGACCTCGCGCAACTCCCGTTCGCGCGTCGCCCCGTCGCTGCCGGTCTCGGAGAACCCGGCCGTGATGACGACGACGTTTTCGGTCCCCGCCTCGCCGATTTCCCGAACCGTCTCGAGGACGGCAGGCGGCGGAACGACGACCACCGCCAGATCGAGCGGCGGTGCCTGTGCGACGTCGGAATAACACTCGAGCCCGAGGACCGTCTCGCGGTTCGGATTGATCGCCACGGTCTCGCCGTCGAACGCCGCTTGCAGGTTCTCGACGATCGCGCGGCCGACCGCACCTTCACGGTCGGTTGCGCCGACCACACCGACGGTCTCGGGGCTGAATAGCTCGGATACCCGTCCCATCGTTCGAACGGTCACGCCGGGACGGATTAAAACCGTCCCCTACTCCCATCGGGCGGGGATGTTTCCGACGCCTAGTGCATCGACAGCGCGGTCGAGCGGCCGGTGAGCAGCGAGAAGGCGACGGCGAGCAGGTAGAACGTGATGGCGACGATGATTATCGATCCGCCCGAAGGCAGACTCAGGCCGACCGCGAAGGCGAACCCACCGAGCACCGAGAGCTGGCCGAGCAGAATGGAGAGATACAGCGTTTCACGGAAGCTGCGGGCGATCTGCGAGGCGGCCGCGACGGGGATCACGAGCATGCCCGCGACGAGGATGACACCGAGGATCTGCATCGCGCCGACGACCACGACGGCGGTCATGACTACCAGCAGGGTGTTGTAGCCGGAGACGTTGATCCGGGCGACGCGGGCCGCCTGTTCGTCGAACGTGATGAACAGCAACTGCTTGTACGTGAGCGCGATGATGGCAACGACGGCGACGCTCAGGACCGCCATCATCTGTGCGCCGTCCGCCGTGACGACCGCGAGGCTCCCGAAGAGGTAGCCCTCGATGTCGATCGCGACCGACATGTACCCGCGTCCCCAGCTGATCAGCAACGTCCCGACTGCAAAGCTACCGGTCAGCATGATCGCGATCGGTACGTCGCCGAAGGTGTTGGTGTGCTCGGTGAGCCACTGGACGCCGAGTGCGCCGAGGACGCTCACCACGAGCGCGACGAGCAAGAGCGAGCCGTCGAACCCGGTCGCAGCGCTCACCAACAGGCCGATCGCAATGCCGGCGAAGGCCGTGTGTGCGAGAGTTTCGCCGATGAGCGCCATCTGTCGGTGAACGAGGTAGGTGCCGACCAGCGGCGCGACGATGCCGACGAGGACGCCGGTCGCGATCGATCGCCACATGAACGCGTGCTGGAAGACGTTCGTCCCGAGGAAGTAGTCGGCCCACATGCCCGCGATGAGGAACTGTTCGAACGCCAGTTCAGCGAGGGGATCAATCCCTGTCGTCGCATACAGCGTCTCGAACACCGGGTACGACTCCGCAGCCGGGTAGTGGCGGAGCCAGTCGAGGGCGATAAACGCGACCATCACGATGCCGAGTAGCCCGACGAGCGAGATGCCGGCGAGTTCGATCCGCCGCCAGAGGTCGACCGACTCGCGGCGGTTCGTGCGAGTCTCGTCGGGGACGGCACCCGTGTCCGTCGCAGGCGTATCCCCGCTCATCAGTGGTGGTGGTGGACGACCGTTCCCGTCGCGCCGTAGGCTTCGCTCAAGGCGTCGCTCTCGACGAACGATTCCGTATCTCCGTGGTGGTACAGTTCCGTGTTGATGCAGGCGATTCGATCCGCGCGATCGGTGACGACGCCGATGTCGTGTTCGATCAGGACGATCGTGATGCCGGACTCGTTCAGCGAGTCGAGCAGACGATAAAAGGCGTCTCGAGATTCGGCGTCGACGCCGACGGTCGGCTCGTCGAGCGCGAGCAGATCGGCCTCGGAGGCGATCGCTCGCGCGATGTAGGCGCGCTGGCGCTGTCCGCCCGAGAGTTCGTTGACCCGCCGATCCGCGAGGTCGCTGATGCCGACCGTTTCGAGCGCGTCGTCTGCAATCTGTCGGCCCTCGTCGGTCATTCGCGAGTGGCCGATGTGTGCGAATCGGCCCATTCGAACGCACTCGCGGACAGTCACCGGCATCGTTCCGTCGCGGCTGGTCGCCTTCTGGGAGACGTAGCCGATACGTTCGCCCTGCTCGAACGACTCGACTGGCTCGCCGAAGAGTTCGACCGAGCCGCTGTCGGGGCTGAGCAGTCCGAGCATGATATGCAACAGGGTCGTTTTCCCCGACCCGTTGGGGCCGATCAGTCCCAGAAAATCGCCCGAGTCGACCGTCAGTGAAACGTCTTTGACCGCGGTCTTCTCGCCGTAGGCGAACGTCGCGTTCCGGATGTCGACGACCGCAGTCACTGTGAATTCACTCCGTTCTCGACCCTGGGTGTGCTTAGTTCTTGTAGTTCGTTCCGACGACGTGTGATTGGATTCCTGTGTACGTTCATCTCGACTCTCACGCGTTACTCCGCACCGAGGGCGGTCCGTAGCGAGGGAATGTTCAGTTCTTCCATCTGTTCGACCCATCCCCAGCCCCGGTCGTTCCACTCCGCCGTTGTCCCCTCGCCCGCACTCAACGGTTCGTAGTTGGTCGCGTCGGTGTTTTCGAGGAGGAGTTCGACCATCTCCGGGACGTCCTCGGAGCCCGTCGTTTCGAACGGATCGTAGAGGATAGTGTCGATGTCATGTTCTTCGACGATGTCGATCGATTCGGAGATGTCCGATTCGACCTCGGCCGCGTCGGGAGCGACCCCAACCGGTGTGTGGAGTTCGAACCCGTACCGCTGCTCGAGGTACTGGAACGAGTCGTGTCCGGCGAAGACGGCGGTGTCTCGGGTGGCGTTCGACGCGAGATCGGCAAACTGCTGGTCGACCTCGTCGAGTCGTTCGATGTACGCCGCCGCATTGTCGTGGTAGTAGTCGCTGTTATCCGGGTCCGCATCGGCGAGTCCGTCGGCGATCGTCTCGACGATGTTCTGTGCCAGAATTGGATCGGCCCAGACGTGAGGATCGTAAAACTCGGGTGCAGCGTCGTCCGCAATGTCGGCGACGATATCGACGGTCATGAGGTCGCTGCTCGTGTCCCAGACGACTTCGCCATCGGCGACGAGTTCGAACAGAATCCGCGTGCGTCCCTCCTCGAGCCCGTGGAACTCGACGTGATCGCCCTGTGAAACGATATCGACGACACCCTCGTTCGCGCCGTCGGCGAGACTCGCGTCGAGCACGAACGGCTCGCCGTCGAGCGGAAGGACGCGGCCCTCGTCGTCCTCGAACACGCCTTCGACCGTGATGTACCCGTCAGTCGGTACCTCCGGAATACCGCCGTGCCAGTGGTCGGCGTCGTCGTGCCAGTAGGCGGTTTCCTCGCCCGATTGGCGATCATAAAGGTCGAACGCGCCGATCGAAACGGTCTCGGGATCGAACTCGTGATCGGTCGCCGGCTCCCGGTCGTCGTCGGCTTCGCGGTCGATCGGCAGCAACTGGTTTTCGAGACCTGCCATCCCGTCGATGACCGTCACATCGTCGTAGTCGGTCTCGAGGTCGGCTGCGACGTTTTGCGCCCAGGAAAATTCATCTGTGTCGAGGTAGACGAAAATGTCTGACGCGACGATATCCCGGCGCGTATCCGCCGGCGGTTCCCAGCCGTGTCCCATCTCGCCGACGTCGACCGGGTTCTCGAACGATAGCTCGTCGCCGCCGATCTGGTTCGTCCAGTCCCAGAGGGTGAAAAACGCGGCGTATCCGCTCGATTCACCATCATCCGACCCACCCGGCTCGCTCAAGCAGCCGGCAAGGACGCTTCCCGCGAGCGCGCCCCCGCTCGCCTGCAGTATCGAACGGCGTGTATATTCCATGTCCATTACTACGAACTCGAGGCTAAAAGAGTTGTTATGCGGTTTTGCCCTGTTAATAATTCGTAGTGCTAAAAGCGGCCGTAACTAGTAACACGTCCGCCGATCGAGAGGCGACACGGGTCGTGCGAAGTCGCCAGCGAGGACGAGTGTGGCGGGCTAGTGGTCTTCGACGTCGACGGCGATCGGCTCCGACTCCCAGTCGGCGTGGTCGTCGTGCCACAGGGCAAAGACGACTTCCGTCTCTCCCTCAGCGTCGCCGTAGATGTGGACGTGATCGCCGTGCCAGTGTTCGTCCTCGTCGATCTCGACGACACCGTCTTCGGCGTCGTCCGCGAGGTACACGGCGAGTTCGTACTCCTCGTTGCCGCCGATCGGGATCTCGTCGCCGTGGTCGTCGACGAACTCGGCACCGAGCGAGATGTTGTCGCCGACGTGGACGTGCGGGAGTTCGCCGTGCCAGTGGTCCTCGTGGGTCTCCGCGACCTCCTCGTGTGGGTCTTCGGATCGGTCGAGGATTTTGAGGTCGTCGACCTCACCGTGGCCGTGATCGTGGTCGTCGTGACCGTGGTCATCGACGACATCGGCCTCGAGTTCGGGCGTCTCGTAGACGACGTCACCGTCTTCGACCAGCTTGAACACGAGGTCGGTGAACCCTTCCTCCGTGCCGTGGACGTGCACGTGGTCACCGTGGATCTCGACGTCGACGATGTCGTTCGCGCCGTCGACGACGGCGACGTCGAGTTCGATACCGTCTCCAAGCGCAACTTCGTCGCCGTCTTCGTCCTCGACGTACGCGCCGAGCGAGAGGTTGTCGTCGTTGGGCACTTCGAGCGGATCGTCGTGCCAGTGGTCACCATGGATGTAGACGAGAACGTCCTCGTCGTGATCTCGGTCTAGGACCTCGAACTCTTCGACGGGGAGATCGTGGTCATGGTCGTCGTCGTGATCGTGGTCATCATCACCATGATCATCGTCATGCCCGTCATCGTGGTCGTCGCCGTTGTCGTCGTCACCGTTGCCATCTTCGTCGTCGCTGAGACAGCCAGCGATGCCGAGCGCGGCGAGCGATCCCGTCGTTGCAAGGAGCTTGCGGCGAGATGCCGAACGTGGTCTCTCAGTCATGCGTAGTCACGACGATCAGTTGTGAGTTGTTGGTAATATATCTGCCGATATTGTTAATAACCGGTAGAGGGGTGAGCGACAGTAACAACAAATTACCAATCAGGCCGTAACGGCGTTCAGGAGTGGCCTGAGACGGGAACTGGTTCGTAGGGTTCGGCTAGATACGCAAGATCCGAGGACGACAGCGAGATGTCGAGCGCCTCGACGGCCTGTTCCAGGTGTTCGACGCTCGTCGTCCCGATGATCGGCGCGTCGACCCATTCTTTGTGCAACAGCCACGCGAGCGCGATCTGTGCCATCGTCACCCCCTTGTCGGCAGCGATTTCCGCGACGCGTTCGTTGATCTCTCGGCCGCCACCCTCGCGGTAGGGATGGTCGTACATGTGCTCTTCCGTCTCGCCGCGTTCCGTCGCGTCGATCTCCTCGTGTGGCCGCGTCAGATACCCCCTCGCTAACGGCGACCACGGAAGGACCGCGACGTTTTCCTTCGCACAGAGCGGCAGCATCTCGCGCTCTTCCTCGCGATAGACGAGGTTGTAGTGGTTTTGCATCGTGACGAACCGCTCGAGCCCGAGTCGGTCGCTCGTCTGCAGCGACTCGGCGAACTGGTGGGCCCACATCGAGGACGCGCCGACGTGTCGAACGTGGCCGCGACGAACGGCGTCGTCTAACGCCCGCATCGTCGTCTCGATCGGCGTGTCGTCGTCCCAGCGGTGGGTCTGGTAGAGATCGATCGTCTCCATCCCGAGTCGCTCGCGGCTGGCGGCGAGTTCCTGCTCGATCGCCTTTCGGGACAGACCGCCCGAGTTCGGATCGTCCTCGCGCATCTGGAAGTAGCCCTTCGTCGCGACGACGGACTCCTCGCGGTGTCCCTCCAGAGCCTCGCCGAGAATCCGCTCGGATTCGCCCTTCGAGTAGATGTTCGCCGTATCGAAGAAGTTGATCCCGAGATCGATCGCCCGCTCGATGATCTCCTCGCTCTCGTCGGGTCCTAAGACCCACTCGCGCCAGTCGCTCGATCCGAAGCTCATACAGCCGAGACAGAGCCGGCTGACTTCCATTCCGGTATCGCCCAGTGTCGTGTACTCCATACCGTGCGTACGGCTCCGCTCGAGAAAATAGTACGTGGATCGGCAGAAAACATATTTAAACTCCGTTATTTTGAAGTGGAATAAATCCCAATATCCGCATGGATATGGCGGACGAACACACCGACCGAAACGCGAATCGGAACGACGATAGTGGCATCGTCTCGCGAATCAAGAACGTGTTCAGCCGTCGATAAGCCGTCGAATCGGCGTTTTCACAGTGTCGTTTTTTACGGCAGCCGAACGCCCACTCGCGAGTCCGTCTCACAGCGAGTTGCCGGTTACCCGATCGACGGTGTGTTTGACGGCGGCGAACGCGAGCGCGCCGAGCAGGCAGTACAGCGCGAGCAACAGCCAGGTCGTCGCTGTCTCGCTGCCGATCGCGAACTTCGCGACGGTGTTCGCCGGATGTTCGGGGAGGGCAGTCGCGACGACCAGCGCGCCGACGATGCCGATCGAGTAGAGCAACTGCGCCTGCCGCCGATCGGGTGCGGTGAGCGCGACCGTTCCGCCGATGCCGACGACGAGCAACGCGAGCGCCGTCACCAGGACGAGCAGCGCGAGTGGGTTCGCGATCGCTGTCCCGTTGGCGGCCAGCAGCCCAATCCACGCGGCCGCCTGCAGCGGCGCTAACGCCGCCGTCGCGACGAGTTTCGCGTCGACGATCTCGCCGAGCGAGAGCGGCGACACCCGGAGGAGTTCGAGCGTCCCCCGCTGGCGCTCCTCGATCAGCGAGTCGACGACGATCGAGCCGCTGATGAACGCCGGCAGGAACAGCAACAGCGGGAGCAAGACGGTGTAGGTGAACTCGACGTACGGGCTGGCGTCGACATCGGACGGGACCGAAAGCGGCGGGTTCTCGAGGCTGTCGGCGTTGTCGACCCGCTCGGCGTGCTCGACGGCCTCCAAGGCCTCGCGGAGTTGGACGACGAGCAGCGTCGTCTCGAGTCCCTCGTCCGGTGCGGTCACCCTGACGATCAGCCGGTCGTCCCCGTTTCTGGTCGCGTCGAGGACGGCGGCCGTTCGCTCGTTCTCGAAGGCGTCGTAGGCGTCGGCTCGGGATTCGTACTGCGTCGCACTGAGGCCCTCTTGTTGATCCGCGATCGCGACGAGGTCGTCCGCTCCCTCACCAGTGACCGCGACGTCGGTCTGGTAGCCGTCGACCGATCCCGGATCGTACATCGAGACGAGGCCGACGACGAGAAACGAGGAGAACGCGGCGATGAACAGCTGAATCGCGACCGCGAGCAGGATCGTCTTCTCGGAGCGCAGCGACCGAAACTCCCGGCGGACGACCGCCCAGCGAGCGCCCCAGCCGCCGGCCTGCTGCGCTCCGCGCTCGGATGAACTCGGCGGGTTCGGGCCTCGCTGGACCGACGGTTTGGCCTCGTCGGATCGCCCCCACGAGTCGCGATCACGCGACAAGGGCGATCACCCCGAGGTTGTAGACGGCGTGGACGAGCGTCGCCAGCACGAACGCGAGCGCGTAGGCGGACCGACTGCGACTCGCACCGAGCGCACCGATCACCGCGGTCACGACGTGAAGGACGAGCGGGGCGAGGAAGATCGCCACGACGACGAGCGGATCGCTCGAGAACGCGGGGCCGAAGGCCGCGACGCTGACGCCGAGTTCCGGCAGCCCGACGAGTTGGACGGCGTGAGTGAGCTTCTCGCCGACGAAGAAGCCGAGCCCGGAGAGCGCGCCGAGCAGCACGGCGACCCGTATCGACGAGTCGAAGCGTGAACGAGCGAAACCGGCGTAGACGTGGATGCTCTTTGCGAACTCCTCGATCGCAGCCGCGAGGACGAACATGACCGGCAGCGCGAACGCCTCGGGGACGGCGAACAGGAGCGCCACGGCGAGCAACTGCCCCGCGAAGACGAAGGGGATAAAGAGGATCGACAGGGCGAACGGGCTCCAGTAGGCGTTCGCTCGGCGCGAGACCGCGTCGATCTGGCTCGCAATCGCGTCGATGAGCTTCGCCGGGACGGGCTTCTGGGCGAACATATCCTCCTCGCGGTAGATGCCGATCCCGAGCAGGAAGAGGACGGCCGCGCTCAGGTAGAACGGGCCGGTCGAGAACAGGTACTCGCCGAGGGCGACCGGATCGCCCTGCAGGTCCATCACGACGAGCGTCAGCGGCGAGATCAACGCGATCGGCGTCACGTCCGTAAAGATCGCCGGGATGAACGCGTAGGTCGTCAGGACGACGCTGATGGTGACGGTGACGAACGTGAGTTCCTTGAACGACCGCGCGAGCATCGCGCCGGCGAACGTCGCCGCGAGGAAGAGCAGCGCGATCGGAATCGCCGCTGCGACGGAGAGGACCCCGCCGCCGATCGCCGCCGCGGTCGCAACGACGACCGCGACCAGCCCGAGCAGGTACGGCAGCGTCTTGCCGGCGACGATCTCGTACCGCGACGCCGGCGAGACCAACAGCAGTTCGCCGCGTCGCTTGATCCGCTCGTCGATGATCGTGCTCCCGTAGGCCTGGATGACGAAGTTCATCGGAACGATAAAGAAGAACGCGAGCACGAGCGACTGGAACGGGAACGGCGGCGAGAGAGCGCCCGGCGCACTCGGTGCGGTCTCGTCGGCGCTGCCGCCGCCGCCCAGATCGGGTACCTGCAACGCTTCCGTCTCATTCTCGTCACTCGTCATCGTTTCGTCCCCTTCCCCATCCTCGCCGTCGCCGCTCGCTGGATCGCCGGTTTCGGTTCCGTCCGCGCGCTCATCGTCGCCGTCCGCCCCGTTCACCGACCCGCTGGGAGTGCCCTCCGCGTCCCCGGCGTCGGGTGTCGCGCCCTCGGCGTCAGCAGGACTGCGCTCTTGGTACTCGAGTTCGACGAGGACCGGGTATGCGGCCGCCTCGTCGTCCTCTTCGGCCATTTTGTCCTCGTTGTACGACTCGATGGCCTCGCGGAAGGCGTCGATCGCCTGCTCGCCGTTGTCGCCGACGTAGCCCATCCCGTCGGCAGTGACGACGACGTCGACGTTCGCATCGTCGCCATCTTCGTCGATATCGACATCCGCGAGCGGGACGACCCTGAACTGGTCACTCTCGGTCGCGACGTCGTGGTAGGGGTTGTCCTCGTCGACGCCGACGACGTACAGTTCGTCCTCGAGACCGAGTCCGTCGGCGGCCGTGGCAAAGCCGACGACGCCGACGACGGCCACGATCGCGAGCACGACGAGTATCGTCTTCCGGTCGATCGTCCCGGTGCTCCGGCTGACCTCCCAGCGGGCGATTCGGGCGGTCCGAGCGAGCCGACCCGCGACGCTTCGGTCTGCGGAACGCCCGGTCGACTCTGATCGGGGGCGAGCGCCGTCGTCGCTCACGTCTCGGCCGCCCCCTCATCGTCCGCCTCGCTCGCGATTTCGAGGAAGATCTCCTCGAGACTCGGCGTCTCCGTCTGGATGTCCGTCACGCGACCGCCGTCGGCCTCGACCGCCTCCCGGATGGCATCGACGTCGCGCATCTCGTCGACGACGTGTTTGACGTGGCCGTCCTCCTGCGTGACAGTGACATCCCGCTGAAGCGCCACCGCTTCGTTCTCACCTGTGGGCTCTCCGTGAAGTCCGTGACTCCCGTCGGCCGTCGCGTACACGTGATACTCGGTGCCGCCGTGGGCCTCGCGGATCTCCTCGACGGTGCCCCGGGCGATGATCCGACCGTCGTTCATCACGGCGATCCGGTCGCAGATGCTCTCGACGTGAAAGAGGTTGTGCGCGCTGAAGACGATCGTCTTTCCGTCCTCGCTCAGCTCGCGCGTGAACTCGATGATGTAGTTCGTCGTCAGCGGATCGAGCCCCGACGCTGGCTCGTCGAAGATGAGCACGTCAGGGTCGTTCACCAGCGCCCGCGAAATCGCGACCTTCCGTTTCATCCCCTTCGACATGTTGCCGATCCGCCGGTCGCGGTGGGTCAGGTCGAGTCGGTCGAGCGTCCGTTCGATCCGCTCGCGGGCGACGTCTCCCGGAACGGCGTAGAGGTCCGCAAAGAACGTCAGGTACTCGATTGCCGTCATCTCCTCGTACAGCGGCGACTCCTCGGGGAGAAACCCCAGCCGTCGCTGCATCGCCGGCTCACCCGGCGTTTCCCCGGCCACGACGGCGGTTCCCGCGGTCGGCTCGACGAGCCCCGCGAGCATCTTCAGCGTCGTCGTCTTTCCCGCGCCGTTCGGTCCGACGACGCCGAAGACCTCGCCGCGAGCAACCGAGAACGAACTCCCCTCGACGGCGACGAACTCGCCGTACTCCTTGCGGAGATTCTCCACCTCGAGTATCGCCATGTATTGATTCGAGGCAGGGAGCCACCCCAGTAAAGTCTAGCGGCTCCGACGGGTCACAATTGGTGACGATTCGGTGGGAACGCCCATATCCTCCGCGGTCGTAGACGAAGACGATGACTCGACTCCAGACCGCGCGGACGCCCGATGGACGTCGACTCGAGGTCTCGCACGTCTTCGCCGCACCGCCGGACGCGATCTGGGACGTGCTCGTCGAGACGACCCGCTGGCCGGAGTGGTCGCCGGTCGTGATCGGCGTCGAGTCGAGCGACCGCCGGATTCGAGAGGGAACTACCGGTCGGATTCGACTCCCTGGCGCGTGGCTGCCGTTTACGGTCACGTCCCGAACGGACCGGCGGTGGACGTGGAACGTCGTTGGAATGCCGTCGGCCGGCCACCGCGTCGACGACCTCGGTTCGGATCGCTGTCGCGCCGTCTTCGAACTGCCACTGTACGCGACCGGCTCCGCACCGATCTGTCTCGAGGCATTAGAGCGAATCGAGTCGATGTCAGCCCGTAACCAGCTAACATCGTGAAACCACGTTCGTTTCCGAACCCCTATAGTGGTCCGGACTGTACCATATCGACAACAGATGTCGTCTCCACAAACACAATCACGTGAGCAAACCCCGAACGCGTGCCCGGTGATCGAGTCACTCGAACAGATCGGCTCACAGTGGCGACTGGCGGTCCTTCACGAACTGCTCGAGGGCGAACAGCGATTCAACGAGCTCAAGCGTTCGACGGGCGCGAACGCGCGGACCCTCTCTCGCGTGTTGGACGACCTCGGCGAGATGGGGTTCGTCGAACGACGTATCGAAGAGGACGCTCCGATCGCGACGTTCTACAGCCTCACGGAGAAAGGGCGCTCGCTCGAACCGGTGTTCGATGAAATCGAGTGCTGGGCGGGAAGCTGGCTAAACGAGGAGTCAGTCGAGAGCTAAAGCGAACAGTCAGAGTCAGTCCTCGAGATCGAGTTCGACCAGCTGTAGCGACCGATCCAGGTGACAGACCTCGTGTGGGGGGTCACCGATCATCTCCTGAATGCGGTACTCCTCGTCGAACTCGACGCCGTCGGGCTCACAGTACTCGTGGCTGGGACACTCGACGTAGGGACACGGTCCTTCCAGGCTCGCTTTGCTCCCGGCGAAGGCTCCTTTCGAGGTGATGTTCGCCTGGACGGAGACGGGTTCGACCTCGACGGCACGGACGCCGCCGTCGTGCATCGCACACTCGAGCGTCTGCGCGTTTTCTCGGACCGAGGTGATGCGGTATCTGGTGTCGAGGGAGAGATTGAGACACTGACTGCGATACGGACAGCCGGCACAGCCGTCGGCTTCACCCTGATAGACGAACTCGGTACCCGGTTCGGCGAGCCGGGTGCCGACGAGCGTAACGGTCGACATACGAGCGAGTACTCGCCGCTATCGGTTAAGCCTCACGCGTATGAGGTAATATCGGCTAACGCCGCGACAGCCGTCGGCCAATGCCACGAGCAACGGTCGGTCAGCGTTTCGAACGATCGCCGGTCGACGTCTCGTCTCGGACGACTGCCCCACCACGTAGCTGGCCGTCTCACGGGGACGGCCGGTTACGTGTTGTCGCGGCCGGTGAGTTCGTCCAACCGATCGAAGTACCGCTCCCGCGGGACCTGATACAGCTCGCGGTAGTCGATATCGCCGCTGTCGAACTGCTGTGCCAGTTCGATCACGCACGAGAGCGCATCGGCTCGCGTCGAGAACCGGTTGGTTTCATCGAGCGAAATCTCCGGCTCGAGATACAGGGTGACGAACCAGTCGTCTGCACCCGTCGTCGTCGTCGTCGGGTTCCGGCCGGGTCGGCGCGTCCGCCGGCCGTGTGTCAGATACAGCGTCGGGAGACACGGGGCCGGAAACTCGTCGGCGTTGAAGACGTCCGGTCGGTAGGCGAGCACGAGACGGCCGTCCTCGCCTTCGGACCAGACGTTCCAGGTGTCAGGGAGGGCGTCGAACTCGGTCATAGCCGTGGATTGGACTGGCTACGGTAAATTCCCGTCGCCGTCGAATCGAACGGTAACTGCACCGGTCCGTCTACACGGTTTCGGCCCAATCCGTCACTACCCGCTGTGTGACGTATCACTGTCTGTGAACGAGCGCGCGCGAGCCAACCACGGGAATGCAGGCCGAGACTTTAGGCCGGTAACGGGTCAAATGGTGCCGTGATACCAGTTGACAGTATGCGTTCCTGGTAGATATTGCCTGCAATTAACTCCTGGTAAATATTTTTTGGGGCCAAGGTTAAGTAGCTGGATTACTCACTCATTAAATACTATCGGTATCCGCTCGCCGGACCGATCCGCTTCGCGCCCGTCCCCGGCGCGTTCGTGTATGACACGACAGATCGACACCGTCCGCGGTGGGTCGCGCTCTCCAAGAGCCGCCCGTCCGGAACCGACCGACGTCGTGGACGCGATCGTGGACGAACCGACGGCGGAACGTAACCCTCAAACCCACTATGAACGGTGACATCGAGACGCTCGAGACGCTCAGTACGGAGTACAAGGAATCGATGCCCGCAGACCTGCGGGAAACTAAGTCCTTCGGCTGGTACCTAGAAGAGTGCTACGAGGACCCGAAGATCACCCGCAACGCCCACCAGCGGGTTGCGGATATGTTCGATTACTACGGGACCACCTACGACGAGACCGAAGGGGTGGTCGAGTACGAACTGGCGAGCGAAGACCCGCTCGGCGACGGTGAAAACACCTTCTACGGGAAGATCATCCACCAGTCGATCCACGAGTTCGTCAACAAGGTCAAATCGGGCGCTCGAAGCCTGGGTCCCGAGCGTCGTATCAAACTCCTGCTCGGGCCGGTCGGCTCTGGGAAGTCACACTTCGATAAACAGGTCCGTCGATACTTCGAAGACTACACGCTCCGCGACGAGGGGCGGTTGTACACGTTCAGGTGGACCAACCTCTGTGACGTCATCAAAGATCAGGACCCGGCGGACGACGTCGTCCGCTCGCCGATGAATCAGGATCCGCTGGTCCTGTTGCCCGTCGAGCAGCGACAACGCGTGATCGACGACATCAACGAGCGCCTCGACGCGCCCTATACGATCCAGAACGAACAGGCGCTCGATCCTGAAAGCGAGTTCTACATGGACAAGCTGCTGGCGTACTACGACGACGACCTACAGCAGGTCTTAGAGAACCACGTCGAGATCGTCCGCTTCGTCGCCGACGAGAACAAGCGCCAGGGTCTAGAAACGTTCGAACCCAAGGACAAGAAGAACCAGGACGAGACCGAGTTGACGGGCGACGTCAACTACTCGAAGATCGCCATCTACGGCGAGAGCGACCCGCGCGCGTTCGACTACTCGGGGGCGTTCTGTAACGCGAACCGCGGCATCTTCTCCGGCGAGGAACTGCTGAAACTCCAGCGGGAGTTCCTCTACGACTTCCTGCACGCCACCCAGGAGCAGACGATCAAGCCGAAGAACAACCCCCGCATCGACATCGACCAGGTGATCGTCGGCCGGACGAACATGCCCGAGTACAAGGACAAGAAGGGCGACGAGAAGATGGAGGCGTTCAACGACCGCACCAAGCGGATCGACTTCCCGTACGTGCTCTCCTACGAGGACGAGTCTCAGATCTACGACAAGATGCTTTCGAACGCCGACGTGCCCGACATCAACGTCGAGCCCCACACGCTCGAGATGGCGGGACTGTTCGGCGTTCTCACCCGGATCGAAGAGCCCGACACCGAGACGGTCGATCTGCTTTCGAAGGCCAAAGCGTACAACGGCGAGATCGACGAGGGCGACGATATCGACGTCAAAAAGCTTCAGGAGGAGGCCGCCTCGAAGGCCGAAATCGGCGAGGGCATGGTCGGAATCTCGCCGCGCTTTATCGGCGACGAGATCGCCGAGGCGATCATGGACTCGAAACACCGTTCCCGCGGTTTCCTCTCGCCGCTGACGGTGTTCAACTTCTTCGAGGAGAACTTAGAACACCACGGCTCCATTCCGGAGGACAACTTCGAGCAGTACTACCGCTACCTCGAGACGGTCCGCGAGGAGTACAGAGAACGCGCCATCGAGGACGTCCGCCACGCGCTGGCCTACGACCTGGACGAGATCCAGCGCCAGGGCGAGAAGTACATGGACCACGTGATGGCCTACATCGACGACGACACCATCGAGGACGAACTCACGGGCCGCGAGCAAGAACCCGACGAGACGTTCCTTCGAAGCGTCGAGGAGAAACTCGACATTCCTGAGGACCGCAAGGAAGACTTCCGCCAGGAAGTGAGCAACTGGGTTTCCCGCCGTGCACGCGAGGGCGAGGCGTTCAACCCGCAGGACAACGAGCGCCTGCGTCGCGCGCTCGAGCGTAAACTCTGGGAGGACAAGAAACACAACATCAACTTCTCCGCGCTGGTCAGCGCCAACGAGTTCGACGACGACGAGCGCTCCTCGTGGATCGACGCGCTGATGGAACAGGGTTACTCCGAAGGCGGCGCAAAGGAGGTGCTCGAGTTCGCCGGCGCGGAGGTCGCAAAGGCGGAGATCGAAGACTAACATGACCGGCACCGACTACGTCACCGAGGCCGACCGCGCGTTAGAAGAGACCTACGAGGAGCCGATGAGCCTCGCGGCGTACGTCGATCGGCTCTTCGAAAATCCGACCGTCGCCTCCCACGCCTCGAAGTACCTGTTAGAGGCCATCGAGTCGGCCGGCACGCGGACGGTCGTCGAGGAAGGCGAGGAGAAAGAACGGTACCGCTTCTTCGACGACCCGCACAACGACGGCGAGCACGCGATCCTCGGCAACACGGAGGTGTTGAACGGGTTCGTCGACGACCTCCGATCGATCGCCGCGGGTCGGGCGAAAGACGAGAAGATCATCTGGTTCGAGGGGCCGACCGCGACCGGGAAGTCCGAACTCAAACGCTGTCTGATCAACGGCCTCCGGGAGTACTCGAAGACGCCCGAGGGCCGCCGGTACACCGTCGAGTGGAACGTCACGACCGCCGAGTCCGGCGATCGCGGACTGAGCTATGGCAGCGATACGTCCGCCTCCGACGAGCAACACTGGTACGAAAGCCCCGTCCAGGCCCATCCGCTGTCGGTGTTCCCCGAGGACGTCCGCGAACGGGTCCTCGCCGACCTCAACGACGAGATCAGCGATCACGTCCCGGTCCGGGTCGACACCCGGCTCGATCCGTTCTCCCGGGAAGCCTACGAGTTCCTTGAGGAGCGCTACCGTCGAACCGGCGAGGACGCTCTGTTCTCGGCGATCACGGACGACGACCACCTCCGCGTGAAAAACTACGTCGTCGACGTCGGACAGGGTGTCGGCGTCCTCCACAGTGAGGACGAGGGTCGTCCGAAAGAGCGCCTCGTCGGCTCGTGGATGCACGGGATGCTCCAGGAACTGGACTCGCGCGGGAGAAAGAACCCGCAGGCCTTTTCCTACGACGGCGTTCTCTCGCAGGGCAACAGCGTCCTCACGGTCGTCGAAGATGCCGCCCAGCACGCGGATCTGCTCCAGAAGCTGTTGAACGTGCCCGACGAGCAGTCCGTCAAGCTCGATAAGGGAATCGGGATGGACGTCGACACTCAACTCCTGATCATCTCGAACCCCGACCTCGAGGCCCAACTCAACCAGCACGCCGATCGAAACGGGATGGACCCGCTGAAGGCGTTAAAGCGACGGCTCGACAAACACCGCTTTGGCTACCTGACGAACCTCAGCCTCGAGTCGGAGCTCATCCGGCGCGAGTTGACCAACGAGACGGCGGTCTGGGAAGCGGACAGCTACGACGAACTCGAAGCACGGATCCGCGAGCCGGTGTCGGTGACGGTCAAAGAACAGAGCGGCGAGACGCGCACCGAAGAGTTCGCACCGCACGCGATCGAAGCGGCCGCACTGTACGCAGTCGCCACCCGGCTGGACGAAGAGAACCTGCCGAACGGGCTCGACCTCGTCGACAAGGCGCTGATCTACGATCAGGGCTACCTCCAGGAGGGCGACAGTCGCCGTGAAAAAGACGAGTTCGACTTCGACGACGACGGGTCGGACGGCGATCACGGCATCCCGGTCACGTACACGCGAGATACGCTCGCCGAGTTGCTTCAGACGGACCGAGATCGCCATCATCCAGAACTCTCGGTCGAGGACGTCGTCATGCCCCGCGACGTACTGAACGCGATGGCAGAGGGGCTCGTGGATGCGCCGGTCTTCTCGACGGGCGAGCGCTCGGAGTTCGAAAACCGCGTCGTGCCGGTGAAAAACTACGTCTTCGACCGACAGGAGTCGGACGTCGTCGAGGCGATCATGTTCGACAAACGCGTCGACGAGGAGACGGTCGGCGAGTACGTCGAACACGTCTACGCCTGGGAAACTGACGAGCCGTTGTACAACGACCGCGGCGAGCGCGTCGAACCGGATCCGCTGAAGATGAAGCTCTTCGAGATCGAGCACCTCGGCCGGTTCTCCGAGGAGGAGTATCAGGGCAACCTCCCCAGAGAGAGCGTGCGGAACTTCCGGCGCGAGAAGGTGATTACCTCCCTCAACCGCCACGCCTGGGAGCACCGAGACGAAGATTTCGCCGTCGAGAACGTCGATCTGACCGCGATTCCGGTCATCAAGAGCGTCTTAGAGAGTCACGACTGGGACGACGTCAGACGGACCTTCGAGGACTTCGATCCACGCCAGTGGGACGACCCGCCGAGCGGGACGGAGACCGAGACCGTCAAGGAGAACACGATCGAGACCATGGTTTCCGAGTTCGACTACTCCGAGGCGTCGGCCGAACTGACCAGCAGACACGTTATGGGACAGGTGAGTTACAGATGGGACTGAGAGACGACCTCGAACGATTCCGTGAGGTTGGCGAACAGCGACGCGAGGATCTGGCCGATTTCATCCAGTACGGCGACCTCGGACAGAGCCGCCCCGGCGAGATCAATATCCCCGTCAAGATCGTCTCGCTGCCGGAGTTCGAGTACGATCAGCGCGACAAGGGTGGCGTCGGTCAGGGCGAGGACGGCACGCCCCAGCCGGGCCAGCCCGTCGGCCAGCCACAGCCCCAGCCCGGCGACGGCGACGAGGACGGCGAACCCGGAGAGGAGGGCGGCGAGCACGAGTACTACGAGATGGACCCCGAAGAGTTCGCCCAGGAACTCGACGAGGAACTCGGGCTCGACCTCGATCCGAAAGGGAAGAAGGTGATCGAGGAGAAAGAGGGCCCTTTCACCGACATGACGCGAACGGGCCCCGACAGCACGCTCGACTTCGAGCGGATGTTCAAGGAGGGACTCAAGCGAAAGCTCGCGATGGATTTCGACGAGGAGTTCCTGCGGGAACTGTGCAAAGTCGAAGGGATCGAGCCTCGCGAGGTGTTCGAGTGGGCCCGCGGCGAGAACCTGCCGGTCTCGATGGCCTGGGTCGAGGAAGCGTACGACGATGTGCCCGCCGAAGAACGCGGGAAGTGGTCCTCGATCGAGGAAGTCGAGCAGAACGTCGAACGCGAATCCGTTCAGGAACAGATCCGTCGCGAAGGGATCAAACACGTCCCATTCCGTCGCGAGGACGAGCGCTACCGTTACCCCGAGATCATCGAAGAGAAGGAAAAGAACGTCGTCGTGGTCAACATCCGGGACGTCTCGGGCTCGATGCGCGAGAAGAAACGCGAACTCGTCGAGCGGACGTTCACACCCCTTGACTGGTATCTCACAGGTAAGTACGATAACGCCGAGTTCGTCTACATCGCCCACGACGCGGACGCGTGGGAAGTCTCTCGCGACGAGTTCTTCGGCATCCGTAGCGGCGGCGGGACGAAGATTTCGAGCGCGTACGACCTCGCCGCCGAACTGCTCGAGGAGTACCCCTGGAGTGACTGGAACCGGTACGTCTTCGCGGCCGGCGACTCCGAGAACTCGAGCAACGATACCGAAGAGCGTGTGATCCCGATGATGGAACAGATCCCGGCGAACCTCCATGCCTACGTCGAGACCCAGCCGTCGGGGAACGCGATCAACGCCACCCACGCCGAAGAGTTAGAGCGACATTTCGGGACCGACGCCGACGACGTCGCGGTGGCGTACGTCAACGGCGAGGGCGACGTGACCGACGCGATCTACGACATTCTCAGCACGGAGGGTGAAGACGATGACTAAGCCAAACACCAACGCAGACAGGTTCCGAAAGCAGGCGATCGCCGGCGAACTCGAAGAACCGGTGACGGAAGCGCGGCTGTTGGCCGAGAAGTTCGGCCTCGAGCCGTACCCGGTCAAGTACTGGATCATCGACTACGACGAGATGAACGAACTCATCGCCTACGGCGGCTTTCAGAGCCGCTACCCCCACTGGCGGTGGGGCATGCAGTACGACCGCCAGCAAAAGCAGGGCCAGTACGGCGGCGGGAAAGCCTTCGAGATCGTCAACAACGACAACCCGGCCCACGCCTTCCTGCAGGAGTCGAACACGCTCGCAGATCAGAAGGCCGTCATCACGCACGTCGAGGCCCATTCGGATTTCTTCGCAAACAACGAGTGGTTCGGCCTCTTTACGGGCGGACGCACCGATCAGGGACAGGTCAACGCCGCCGCCATGCTCGAACGGCACGCCCGCGCCATCGACGAGTATATGTCCGATCCCGAGATCGATCGCGCCGAAGTCGAGAAGTGGATCGACCACTGCCTCTCGCTGGAGGACAACATCGACCAGCACCGGGTGTTCGAGCGCCGACTCGACGTCGATGGACCGCGAGACGAGATCGACGAGGACCTCGCGGAAAAGTTAGACGAACTCGAACTCTCCGACGAGATCAAAGGCGAAGTGTTCGACGAGGAGTGGCTCGAAACGCTCGAGGACGAGGGCGAGACCATTACCTTCCCCGACCAGCCCCAGAAGGACCTGCTCGCGTTCGTTCGCGAACATGGCAAGCAGTACGACGACGAGGCCGAGCGGGCCGTCGAGATGGAAGAATGGCAGCGGGACATCCTCGACATGATGCGTGCGGAGGCGTACTACTTCGCCGCCCAGAAGATGACGAAGGTGATGAACGAGGGGTGGGCGGCCTACTGGGAGTCGAAGATGATGACCGACGAGAACTTCGCCGAGGCAGACGAGGTCATCGACTACGCCGACCACATGGCGAAGGTGCTCGGTTCGTCCGGTCTCAACCCCTACAGCCTCGGGTTCGAGCTGTGGGAGTACGTCGAAAACACGACTAATCGTCGCGAAGTTATCGAACGGTTGCTCCGCGTCGAGGGAATCTCCTGGCGCAACTTCAGCGACGTCGTCGATATCGACGACGTACTGGCACAGCTCGAGCCACCAGAACCGATCGCAGCGACCACTCCCGACACGCTCGATTCACTCGACGACGTTCCCGACGAGTGGATCGACGACGAGGCGCTACAGGCCGCACGCGAGGGCGAGATCGACGTCGGCGACTACCCGTGGAAGGTTCTCACCGACGAGGGCCTCGCTCGCCGGCACTACTCGCTGGTCAAGCGCCAACACCGTGGCTTCCTCTCGCGAATCAGTCAGAGCGAACTCGAGCGGATCGGTCGCTACCTCTTCGACGACGCCCGCTACTCCTCGATCGAGGAGGCGCTGGCGGACGTCGAGTTCACGGCCGGCTGGGATCGGATGTTCGACGTGCGCGAGAGCCACAACGACGTGACCTTCCTCGACGAGTTCCTCACAGAGGAGTTCATCACGGAGAACAACTACTTCACGTACGAACACTCCCAGGCGACCGGCCAGTTCCACGTCGCGAGCGATGCCGCCGAAGACGTCAAAAAGAAGCTGCTCTTGCAGTTTACCAACTTCGGGAAGCCGACGATCGCAGTCTACGACGGCAACTACAACAACGCCAACGAACTCCTGCTCGGTCACCAGTACAACGGCGTCATGCTCGATCTCGGGCAGGCCAAGGAGACCTTGAAACGTATCTTCGAGCTGTGGGGACGGCCGGTGAACCTGCTGACGATTGTCAAGGAGGTCGACGAGCACGACATCGAGGTCGCGAAACGCCGCAATCGCGAGCCGGTCGCGGAAGAGCGCGGCAAACTGATCCGGTACGACGGCGAGGCCGTCACGACCGAGGATATTCCCTGGTCGGAGGTCGAACATCTCGCGGCTGACGACGTCGATTACGACACGAAGCCGACCGACTGGCTCGCGTGAGTATTCTCCCGTCGAACAACGCTCGAATTAAACTGTCGGAAGGCTTTTCCCCGTTATCAGATATGCAGAACGTACCATGGATTGGGATGGGGGCGAGGCGGTCGAACAGCGCCGCGAAGCCGATGTGTTCGAAATACCGACGCTTCTCGCGAAACTCGACGATCAAGCGACCGACGTACAGCACGAGGGAGTTCGAACGGTTCGGCAGCACGTAGACGATCATCCCGGATTGTGTCTGCCGACCGTGCCGAAGCTACGAGCGCTGCTCGGAGCGTCCGCAATCGACTGTCACGACGAGATCGCGTACTGTCTCGCCGAACTCGCCGCGGAATCGCCCGCAGACGTCGCACCATCGACTGACGAAATCGTCTCGTTCGTCGGCGAGAACCCGGCGGCGGCAGCGACGTCGCACCTGTTTCGGTGTCTCGCGCTCGTCGCCGGCGAGCAACCGGGGGCCCTCCACGATCACGTCGACGTGCTCACGGACGCTATCGACGAGCGGGCAGAGTACGGGACGTGGGAGAGACGGATACTCGACGTCCTCTCGAGGGAGACGCCAGCCGAACTCGTTCCGGCGGTTCCAGTCCTCGTCGATGCGCTGGTGGCGGACCCCGATGCGCGAGCCACTGTCGCCGCCACAATCGGCCGCATCGGGGCGGTGACTGATGCACCCGCCGACCCGACGAGAGAGCGACTCCGAACGCTACTCGAGGACGAGAAAGCGGACGTTCGAGCGAACGCGTGCCTCGCGCTCGGTAACGCCGGGGTGATCGACGCTCGGGATCGCCTGGACGAACTCGCAGCCGAGGATCCCGACCCGACCGTCCGCGAACGCGCTGCACAGGCGTCCGATCGTCTCTCGTGATCGACGGGAGTGACAGCTGATAGCATATATATGCCTGGGTTCCGAATGTGTGATCGTCGATGTATCAGGATGTCCTCATTCCGACGGACGGGAGCGACGGGACCCGCCAATCGATCGCACACGGGTTGACCATCGCGGATCGGTTCGATGCGAGGGTCCACGCCCTCTCGGTCGTTCCGGAGGGACCGCTCGGCACGCTCGAAAGCGAGGAGGCGACGCCGACCGCCCACCGCGCGGTCGAACACGTCGCGACCAGAGCGGAGCGAACGGGGCTCGACGCCGTCACGAACGTCGGCCACGGCGTTCCACACGAGGAGATCCTCGCCTACGCGGACGAGCACGAAATCGACATGATCGTCATGGGCACCCAGGGACGGACCGGGCTCGACCGGGTGCTGGTCGGTAGCGTAACCGAGCGTGTCGTCCGAATGGCGGAAATCCCGATCGTCACGATTCGACAGACCGACGAGCTAGAGATCGGCGACGCCGGCGACGCCGAACGGCTCGCCAGGGACGCGCTCGCCGACGAGGTCACTGACCCTGACGCGGTACCGCTCGAAGACAGCTATCGAACCAGTGCCACCTGGACGTTCCTGTTTGCGGTCGACGGCGAACCGACCGGTGTGCAGATCGACGCCGTTACGGGCGAGACGCGAGTCGTGGTGGATCCACCGGCCGGTACGTGATTCTGTCCGCTGGTGGGGACACAAAACCGGTTGCGGACGTCAATTTGGTTGCGGACTATTCGGTAGTCACCGCCAACCAGTATGCACAATAAATTGTCACTCGTTTTTGAGAGGGTCGTGACCGGACAGCGGTCGTACGGAACGGGACAGTGGCCGTCTCAGACGCTGCAGTCGGTCATTTCGGTATCCCCTCAGAAAGTGGCACGTTCGCACCGATCTGTCGTTACGGCAAACCGTCTCAGTCGTCGGCCGGTGCGAGTGGCTGTTCCTCGACCGCGAGCAACCGATCGAGCGCGTCGACCATCGCTTCGACGCTCGCACGAGTGATGTCTGCCTCGCTCCGGGCGACAGTGACAGAGCGGTCGTCCCGAGCCATCGTGACCTCGACGGTGACGACGGCGTCCGTGCCGCCAGTGACCGCGTCGACGTGGTAGGACTCGAGTTCGGCATCGGCGAGCGAGCCGAGCGCTTCTCTGACCGCGGAGACGGCGGCGTCGACGGGCCCCGAGCCGGTGCCGCTTGCGACGCGCTCCTCGCCGTCGACCGCGAGACAGATGCTCGCCGTCGGAACGGCACCGCCGCTCATAGCGGTCAGATCGAGCAGTTCGACGACCCGCTCGCGGTCGTCGCCGGTGACGTCTTCGGCGATCGCCAGCAGGTCGGCGTCGGTTACGCGCCGGCCGCGGTCGCCGAGTTCCGTCACTCGGGTGGCGATCTCGGCGATTTCGTCGTCGCTCGCCTCGACGCCGTGTTCCTCGAGCGTTGCCTTGACGCCTGCCCGGCCGGTGTGTTTGCCGAGTGCGATGCGGCGTTCGCGACCGACGGTTTCGGGCGCGTAGGGTTCGTACATCTTGTCGTCCTTCAGGGTCCCGTCCGTGTGGATGCCGCTTTCGTGCGTGAAGGCGTTCTCGCCCGTCACGGCCTTGTTCGGCGGGAGCTGGACGCCGGTCGCTCGCGAGACGGTCTGTGCGAGGTCGTACAGCTCCGCGAGCTCGGCGGTGTCGACGCCGTAGACGTGGTGGAGCGCGATCGCGACCTCCTCCAGGGCGACGTTGCCGGCGCGCTCGCCTAGTCCGTTGACCGTACAGTGAACCAGGTCGGCTCCCGCAGAGACGGCGGCGAGCGCGTTGGTTACCCCGAGTCCGAGGTCGTCGTGAGTGTGGGCGCTGACCGGGCCGAGTTCGGCGAGTCGGGCCACCGCTTCGGCGGTACGTTCGGGACCCGTGTGGCCGACCGTATCGGCGAAACAGACGCGGTCTGCGCCGGCGTCGAGCGCGGTCGCCATGAGCGTCTCGAGGTAGTCGAGGTCGGCGCGGGAGCCGTCCTCGCCGATGACCTCGACCCAGAGGTCGTGATCGGCGGCGTACTCGACGAGTTCGGCCGTCGTCTCGAGATTGTCCTCGCGAGAGGTCCCGACCTTGTCCTCGACGTGGCGGTCGCTCGAGGGAACCACGAGGTGGACGCCGTCGACGTCGCACTCGAGCGCGAGGTCGACGTCGGATTGCATCCCGCGACAGAAACTCGTCACGCGCGCATCGAGTTCGAGATCGGTGACGCGCGAGATGGCCTGTCGCTCGCCCGCGCCGGTGCAGGCGCTACCGGCCTCGATGACGTCGACGCCGGCGCGTTCGAGCGCGCGGGCGATCTCGACCTTCTCGTCGGGCGACAGCGAGACACCCGGGGCTTGTTCGCCGTCGCGAAGCGTCGTATCGAGAAGGCGGACTGTGCGATCCGATGGAATCGTCTGTTCGGCTGAGTACGTAGCAGGCAAGAGTGATGAACTGCGACTAGAGTCGTCGCGGAATTTCGCATCCAGCCGGGTCGCCCCGACTTCCTCTATCCTCGTCCGGCGTTGAGAACGAATCTCGTGCCATTGTACTTCCTCTATTGGAGGACCGCGACTTAAACCCGCCGGTTCCGAGCGTCATCTGACCGAATAGATTGATTCGGCAGGTCACGTCGGTGTGGACGAACGCAAAATCTTTTGCGGGACGGTTATAGCCTAGGCCGGGCTTTGAACCTCGGTCATTGTCTCAGGAGCGGAATTCACAGCTGCTGTTTCAGGAGCGACATCGTCGGACTGGACCCAAGTCACTGGAAACGACCTTCCGTCTCGCCGCCGTATCGGTCGTATGGATCCGAATCTGGAACCGCTCGCGCGATCGCTTCGCGAGGCGCCGGTCGTCGAGCGCGACGGCTACGACTACTTCGTCCACGGGGTCACCGACGGAATCCCGTCCGTCGAGCCCGCGGTGTTGCGCGCGGTTGCCGCCGCCATCGGCGAGCGAGTGGACCTCGAGTCGACCGACAAACTGGTCGCCCCCGAGGCGATGGGCATTCACCACGGAACGGCGCTCTCGCTGGCGACCGATATCCCGCTCGTCGTCGTCCGCAAGCGCGCCTACGGCTTTCCGGACGAGGTCGCGGTTCACCAGGAGACGAGCTACGGCGAGAGCGAACTCTTCGTGAACGGTATCGACGCGGGCGACCGCGTGGTGCTCGTCGACGACGTGCTTTCCTCGGGCGGAACGATCGACGCTGTCTGTGACGCACTCGAGGAGATCGGTGCCGAAATCGTCGACGTCGTAACCATCCTCCGGCGGGTTGACGCCGACCACGAGAATGTTTCCCGAGACGTGACGAGCCTGCTCGACGTCCGCGTCGAGGACGGCGACATCGTCGTCCTCGATTGATTCAACGCGGTCGACACATCTGAATTTCCGTCCGAATCAACCGTCTTCGAAAACGAGCCGGTCGCCGGGCTCGACCGCTGTCGCGGCCCCAGCCGGCAGCTCAACGATGGTATCTGCCTTCTCGCGAGCGAACCCGAGCCACGGGCGGAGCCGTTCGACACGCTGGACGACGCCGTCGACGAGCCAGACGACGTCGATCGGAAACGGGACGAACAGCATGTGAACGTCCCGGGATTTCGTCGATCCGAACCGGAAGACGAGCGCGTACTCGTCGGGGATCGATCGACGGAACATGAGCCCCCGGGTCTGGCTCAGCAGCGACTCCGCGAGGTCGACGCGCGAGGCGATCACGGC
This sequence comes from Natrialbaceae archaeon A-arb3/5, assembly GCA_046614585.1. Lineage (GTDB taxonomy): Archaea > Halobacteriota > Halobacteria > Halobacteriales > Natrialbaceae > JBKKHI01. Next base: position 284,452 of record JBKKHI010000002.1, read on the forward strand.
CGAGTCGTCACCGTCCGACTCGTGAACGAGAGTCACTCCGTCGAATCGGGCGTGGGTATGCAAAAAGGTCACGACCGCCGTGGATTCATCGCCGGGGTTTCCCGTCGAGTCCGAGGGATTCAAGCCGGCTCCGGTCCAGATACGGCACAAATGAAGAAAACCCCGAAGGGAACGTCCGTCGGGGTCGACGACCCCTACGAGTTCGTCGACGTCTGCGACCACCTCACCGGCGAGGGGCAGTGCCGGTACGCGATCGAGCACCCCCAACACGATCCCGAGTTCGCCCGTGAACGCGCCGAGGAGGGGTGCGAGTGTCCGGTGGGGGACCCCGAAACCGACGACGGGTGGGCCGACTGTCCGCACTTTCGCGCTCGAAACCGCGACCGCGAGTGCGTCCGCTGTGGACTCGAGGAAAAGCGCATGGCACACGACGACGAGCGCCCGCTACTCGAGGAACACCACCTCTCCTACAGCGACGGACAGCGCTCGCCGAACGGCGAGGGCGTGACGGATGCAGACAACGACGACGAGGACGACTCGCTCTCTCACGAGATCACGATCTATCTCTGTCGGTGGTGCCACTCGAAGGTGCACGACTCGTGGGCGCGGATCACCGACGACGCCGCGCCGGAGCCGGACGCGATCGCTGCGCTCGAGCAACGGCGCGGACGCGAGCAACAGGAGTTCGGCTTCGAGTCGGCTGCAGACCGGTACGACCGCGATAAGGGGAACGACAGCCGGTGAAATCGTCCCGTCCGAATCGAACGACTGTACATCGGTCTTTTATGACCGCCAGCCGTAGGCGGAAACATGACGACACCGACGTCGCGAAATCGGCTCGACGAGGAGAAGAGTCCGTATCTGCGCCAGCACGCCGACAACCCCGTGAACTGGCAGCCGTGGGACGAGCAGGCCCTGGAGACGGCCCGCGAGCACGACGTCCCGATCTTCCTCTCGATCGGGTACTCGGCGTGTCACTGGTGTCACGTTATGGAAGAAGAGAGCTTCGCGGACGAGGAGGTCGCCACGGAACTCAACGAGAACTTCGTTCCGATCAAGGTCGACCGCGAGGAGCGCCCGGACGTCGACAGCATCTACATGACGGTCTGCCAGCTCGTCACCGGTGGCGGCGGCTGGCCGCTCTCGGCGTGGCTCACACCCGAAGGTAAGCCCTTCTACGTCGGTACCTACTTCCCGAAGGAAGCAAAACGCAACCAGCCCGGATTCCTCGACATTCTCGACAACATTACCCACTCCTGGGAGTCGGATCGCGACGAGATCGAGAATCGGGGCGACCAGTGGACGACGGCGGCGAAGGACCGACTCGAGGAGACGCCGGACTCGGTCGGGGCACAACAGCCGCCCACGAGCAGCGTCCTCGAAGCGGCGGCCGACGCGGCGGTCCGGAGCGCCGACCGGGAGTACGGCGGCTTCGGCTCCGGTGGCCCGAAGTTCCCACAGCCCTCGCGGCTTCGGGTTCTCGCTCGGATGGCCGACCGATCGGATCGGGACGCGTACCGCGACGTACTCGAGGAGTCACTCGACGCGATGGCTTCGGGCGGGCTCTACGACCACGTCGGCGGCGGCTTTCACCGCTACTGCGTCGATCGGGACTGGACGGTGCCACACTTCGAGAAGATGCTCTACGACAACGCCGAGATTCCGCGCGCCTTCCTCGCCGGCTACCAACTGACCGGCGACGAGCGCTACGCCGAGGTCGTCGCCGAGACCCTCGAATTTGTGGATCGCGAGCTAACTCACGAGGCGGGCGGCTTCTTCAGCACGCTCGACGCCCAGAGCGAGGACCCCGAGACCGGCGAGCGCGAGGAGGGTGCCTTTTTCGTCTGGACGCCCGACGAGGTCGCGGCCGTGATCGAGAACGAAACCGACGCCGACCTGTTCTGTGCGCGCTACGACATCACGGAGTCGGGCAACTTCGAGGGGACGAACCAGCCCAACCGCGTGCGATCGATCGACTCGCTGGCCGAGGAGTACGACCTCGAAGAAGCCGAGATCGAACGACGACTCGAGGCGGCTCGCGAACAGCTATTCGACGCACGAGAGAAACGCCCGCGACCGAACCGGGACGAGAAGGTCCTCGCGGGCTGGAACGGCCTGCTGATCGCGACCTGTGCCGAGGCCGCACTCGTTCTCGGCGAGGACGAGTACGCCGACATGGCCGTCGACGCCCTCGAATTCGTCCGAGAACAGCTCTGGGACGCCGACGAGAAGCGCCTCTCCAGGCGGTACAAAGACGATGACGTCGCGATCGACGGCTATCTCGAGGACTACGCCTTCCTCGCTCGCGGCGCGCTCGGCTGTTACGAGGCCACGGGCGAGGTCGATCACCTCGCGTTCGCGCTCGAACTGGCCCGCACTATCGAGGCCGAGTTCTGGGACGCCGAGCGCGGGACGCTGTATTTCACGCCCGAGAGCGGCGAGTCGCTGGTGACGCGGCCACAGGAACTGGGCGATCAGTCGACGCCGTCCGCCGCGGGCGTCGCGCTCGAGGTTCTGCTCGACCTCGATGAGTTCGCCGACGACGACTTCGAGTCGCTCGCCTCGCGAGTTCTCGAAACGCACGCGAACCGGATTCAGACGACCTCGCTCGAGCACGCGACGCTCTGTCTCGCCGCCGACCGGCTCGAATCGGGGCCGCTCGAGGTGACGGTCGCCGCCGACGACGTGCCCGCGGAGTGGCGCGCCGGCTTCGGCTCGCGGTACTTCCCGGACCGACTGCTCGCACGCCGACCGCCGAGCGACGACGAGCTCGGGGACTGGCTCGACCAACTGTCGCTCGCGGACGCGCCGCCGATCTGGGCTGATCGAGCGGCTCGCGACGACGAACCGACGCTGTACGTCTGCCGGAATCGAACGTGCTCGCCGCCGACCCACGACGTACACGAGGCGCTCGAGTGGCTCCGAACCGACGCCGATTCGGGGTCGGGGGCACCGATTTAACGACTTACGTAGCGAAGGTCAGCGGGCGTGTTCGATGGGGGACGTCGACGGTCGCCGCTACGCATCTGTCGGGACCGCCTCGACGCGGTCGGTATCCGGCTCGAACCGTTCCAGCCGTCCGTCGAGGGCGTACGGTCCGCTCCCGGTGATGAGCAAGACCGAGGCCATTCCAAAGAGTGCGACGTGGGCCAGAACGGGGTCGTCCGGCAGCGCAAAGAGCGTTAGCGTGAACATCGCGATCGCCGTCGCGGCGCTTGCGCGCGTAAAAAAGCCGGCGATGAGCGCGAGGCCGAGCCCGATTTCGGCTAGCCCGGCACCCAGAACCCACAGCTCCGGACTGGCCGGGACGACTGCCGTCAGGTCGTATCGCTCGACGACCGCGAGCGCGAGACCTGGCTGGAGAATCTTCTGGGTTAGTCCGAGGAAGATGAACGTCGTCCCGAGACCGAGTCGAACGACCGTTGGGAGCAATTGCTCGGACGTGTCGATTCGCTCCTGAAACGACTGGGCGTGGGCGTGAACTGGGTCGAATCGTCGGTACACCGTTCCCGGCGTGCCAGCGACGCGCTGGAGGACGTGGTCCGCGCTCGGGCGGCCACCGCCGATCAGCGCGATGGCGGCCAGTCCGCCGACGAACTCGAGTTGTAACAACAGCGTCGGCCAGATGACGACGCCGACGAGGTAGACCACGAGCGCGATCAGCGCCACGACGCGCGTGGCGATCCCGAACAGCAGCAAAAAGCCGAGCGCGACCTGTAACAGTCGCAGGTCGACCTCGAGTGCGGGGCTAATGAAGTAGCCACCGAAGCCGGCACCGATTAGCGGGATTCCGAGCGAGATTCGCAGGAGCCACGGAACGTAATCGATGTACTCCCGCATCGCGAATCGAAACGCCGCAACGTCTCGTTGGACCGGCCGAAAGGCGAGGTAGCCGGCGATGACGGCGAGGACGACGACTGCACCGCCGATCAGCGGTCCGACGACGAACGGATCGGTCAGCGCCTCGGCGAGGAAGTCGCCGAGGGCAACGTCCCGTTCCTCGTCGACGACGTACTCCTCGTGGGCACTCGCCGTGCCGACTGCACTCGCGAGTACGGCACAGAATCCGAGACAGGTCGACACGGTCCGAACGAAACGTCGTGTCACGACAGCGGGTACGCCCGCCGGCGTAAAATACGCTCGGCCGCGGCTCACGCGCTGTACTGGATCCGCGGTTCCCGACTTACACATCGAACACGACGTAGGCAAGCCAGCGCCCGTCGTCGCGCTCGAGTCGCATCTCGGAGTACGTGACGGCCTTTATCTCGCGAGCGGTGATCGATCCGAGGGGAACGCCGCGCGCGCTCGCCTCGAGTTTCCAGTCCGTCTCCTCGGGCTCGGCGGAACGCGGTTCGTCGATTCGCTCGACGCGGTTGTCGACAGGCAACTCGGCGCGAACGTCCCGGAGGTAGATCAGCTCGTCGAGGTAATCGAACAGCAGTGCCTCGCGACTCTCAGCGGTCACCGAAACCGAAAACCGCTCGCCCTCCTCGGTGGGAACATCGTCACAGGAGGCGGCTGCGAGTCCGTTCGCTACCGCGGCGAAGACGTCCGCGAGCGAGTCGCCGGTCGCCTCAACGGCGACGTCGGCCGTGTGGTCACGAAGTGCATACTCCATTGTCGGTCGCTACGAGCACCAGTCTCGTATGCTCGTCGCTTTCCGTACCGATGTCTCGCACGCTCAGAGAGCCGAAACTATCGTTCGGAAAGCTGTCTGACGCTTTCGATCGAGGGCTGCCGGTGGAATTATATTCGCGACGATAGAAGGGGCTACCAGTGAGCGTCAACATCGACAGTCGCGTCGTCACGCCGGGGAGTGACGACTTCGTGGACGAAGCCTGGCAACTCAAAGAGGAGATCAATCGTCAGGAAGGCGTCCTCAAACAGCGCTACGACTTCTTCACTGACGCGTATCGCCGCTCGACTGTCCATTGCTATCTCCAGGAGGAGACGCTGATCGGTTTCGCGGCTGTTCGACGAGACGGCTACATTCTCTTTCTGGCGGTCGAACCGGAGTGTCGCGGGCAGGGAATCGGAAAACGACTCGTCGCTCGCGTCGCCGACGACCACGAGACGATCACCTGTCACGCCCGAACGAGCAACGAAAACGCTCTCGCGTTCTACGAGCACCTCGGCTTCGAGATCAAACGCCGTATCGACGACTACTACGAGGACGGCGGCGACGCCTATTATCTGAAACTCGGAGCCGACGTCGGAATTACCGGTCGACTTTCGGAACTGATCCGACGGTGATCGACCGACGGTCAACCGTCTCCTCCTCGGTTTCGTGAGTATCCGGACCGAGCCACTCCAACCCTGGTTTGACGTGGCTATGCGAACACGGTAGAAACATCAGACGGTAGACTAAACCCCATACGTGTACTATATATTACTAATGGTGATTGGTTCGTCGTCCCGAGAACATATGACGATACAGATATGGTATGGAACAAGTGACAGATTTCAAATATAGCATTCGCGCGGAGTTCCTTTCGACCGATCCGGGGCAGAACCACACTGTCGTACCAACTGAAGCACCTCCTGTACTGACTGTCCTCCCTCTCAGCTCTCGCACTATTCGCTCGTTCGCGGTTCTCAACCACTTCGTTCATTCCGAACCGTTCCTCGTTCCAAACCGCGCGTCCCTCGTGCGGTCTAATATACGGTGATTTCACACCCGTGATCGTTCTCGTCCGGTTCTGCGCTCGGACCTCCATCGTCATTCTCGCCTCCTGCGTACTCCGAGCACGTTTACCCTCTTTTATCACAGAAACGGTAACCATCCATCCTCGCTCCGTAGAGGCCGCTCCAAATGTGCGATACATACCATTAATCGACTATACACTAAGAATAGATACGATCTTCACTCAGAGTGCGCCACTCTCTGTCATCCAGCAGCTATCACCGCTATGAATAGTCTGTCTAAATTTGAATACCAGCAAACGGGGAATTTCGAGGCAGACGACCGGTTCGGAGTTGGCTCGGATGGACTCAGACGGACCGCTGTCCGTCCGGCGCAACCGTGGCCGATCCAACATTCCGGTTCCGGAACACTCTGCGAGCGATCACTGTCACTCCGACGGTGGTTCCGGGGACAGCGCTCCCGAGTCGACCATCGCTTCGAGGGGGTTGTCGTCGATGGTCAACGGCAGATCGACTCGACCTCGGGCGCGCACGGACTCGTAGCCACCGAAGATTATTTCCGCGGTGTTGAGTCCGAGACGGCCACTGAGCGAGGATTCTGTCCCGGACTGAAGAGAATCGGTCACGTGGCTGATCGCCCGATCGTGGTAGGCGGAGCCGAACCGCTCCTCCTCGGCACCCGTCCGGTGAAGTCCCTCGCCGTCGACGTCGATCCGTTCGCGCGTCCCATCCTGGGCGAGTTCGAGCGACGGGCCATCCTCGACACCGATCCGGAGACGGCCGTCGGTGCCGTTCAGGACGATCGCGGCCCCGAGCATATCGCTTCCCGGGCCAGTCGACATGAACGCGTAGACGCCGTTTTCGTACCGCCACTGGGCCCACATCTGATTCTCCTGGTGGGTGCCGAACCGGCGGTCAGTCTCTCGATAGTCCAACTGCCCGATGACCCACTCGGCGGGACGGTCGCCGGTAAACATCCCCGCGAGATCGATCGTGTGGGCACCCGTATCGTAGAAATCGCCCCATCCGATCTCGATTCGACGGAGGTCGCCGATCTCGCCGGACTCTAAGAGTCGGTTCGCTTCGACGAACGGCCGTCCGAACCGTCGCTGGCGGTTGACCGTCAACTGGACGCCCTCGCGCCAGCACGTCTGGACCAGCCGCTTGGCGCTCGCCCAGGTGTGTGCGATCGGTTTCTCACAGTGGACGGCATCGACGACGCCGCTGCGAGCACAGCCGACGACGATCTCCTCGTGGATCGCCGGCGGTACCGTGACGCTGACGATGTCGGGCTCGACCGCAGCGAGCAGTTCGCGGTAGTCCTCGAATATCAGGTCGTCCGACACGTCGAACTCCTCGGCGAACGCCGCTCCGTGCTCCGGAACGACGTCTGCACAGGCGACGAGCCGGCAGCGGCTGTCGTTTCGGTACGCTTCGGCGTGTCGATACCCCATCGCGAACCCGTCGACCGTCGGCGTGGCCGGATCCGGGCCGGTACCGACGACCGCGACGTCGTACGTGCTCACGTCGACCACCGCTCGCGACGGGTTTCGAGGGTCCGTGCGCCGTGTTCGAGCGACGCGAACGGATCAGTGGGCTCGTCGTGCTCGTAGACGTACCAGTCGATATCTGCGGCCCGAGCAGCCGCGAGACAGGACTCGAGGTCCAGGTCGCCGTCGCCGAGTTCGACGCTGGATTGGGTCGCTTCGTCCACGTCGGCGACGTGGACGAGCGAGATTCGGTCGCCGTAGCGTTCTATTAGGGCGACCGGGTCGACGCCGGCGGCGCTCGCCCAGCCGAGGTCGAGTTCGAACCCCAGCGTCTCGTCGGTTCGTTCTAACAGCGCCGTCATCGCCGTTCGATCGCCGAGGTCGACGAACTCGTGTGCGTGATTATGGTAGTGAAGCGAAAACCCGTGATCCGCGAGGGTATCGGCCAGTTCGGACAGTCGCCGTGCCGTCTCGTCGACGGCGGCCGATGACTCGAAGTGCGTTTCGTCGAGGAAGGGGACGACGAGCCGCCGGCAGCCGAGTCGTTCGTAGGTCGTCAGGACTGCCTCGCAGTCGTCCTCGAGAGCGTCGAGGCCGACGTGTGCACCGGCGACGTCGAGCCCGGTTCGTTCGATGGCGGCGGCAACTGCTTCGATATCGCTGTCGCGGACGCGATGAGCGAACTCGACGCCGTCGAACGATGTCTCCGCAACGGTCTCGAGGACAGTCGGGAGTGGTTGTGCCATCTCTCTGAGTGAATAGAGTTGCACAGCTGTCTGTGCCATACAGTATCGACGACCGTCGCTCACATATAGGTAACGTTCCACACAGCGGGAACGCCCCGCTTCCAGCTGCCGTGGTGTTTTATTATATCAAACACGCTCCCCCTGGAGGCAGTCACATTTCCCTCGACTGTCAACGAATTGCGACCAGAAGAAATGAGACTGAACTGGTGCGAATATTACAACCATACCTTCGTAAATTCGGTGGAATGCGTGAGAAATCGATGGAAAAGACATCGACGAAATGACATAGATTTATTTTGTATGCGTCAGTGTGGTACCATATGGATGGCAACCGTCAGCAACTGACAATCGGGATCGTCGGGTTGGGGACACACGGGACCAGACACGCGCGGGCGCTCAGGAAACTGGGCCACGACGTGGTTGGCGCCGACGCGGATCCAACCATTCGCGCGGAGTTCGCCCACCAATTCGAGACGGAGACGTTCGAGCATCCGTCGGAGCTGTTCGCAACAGAGATCGACGCGGTCATCGTTGCGACCCCGACGAAGTTTCATGAACCCGTTGCGATGGAAGCGTTCGATGCCGACCTCGATATCCTACTCGAAAAACCACTGGCTCACACCGTCGAGAGCGCCGAACGGATCGCCGAGGCTGCAACAGCGGCCGACCGGATCTGTATGGTCGGCTACCACCACCGGTTTCGGAACCCCTGTACCGTGCTCAAAGAGTACATCGACGAGGGATACCTCGGCGATATTTCCCATATTCAGGCGAAGTACATCCGCCGTCGAGGGGTTCCCGGTCGAGGAACGTGGTACACGTCGACGGAGATTGCCGGCGGTGGCGCGCTCATGGACCTCGGCAGCCATGCGCTCGATATGGTGTTTCACTTCTGTGGGTGGCCCGAGATCGAGGACGTGCTGGCACAGGCCAATTCGGAGTTCGGTCCGCGCGAGGATTACGCCTACATCGACATGTGGGGCGAGGACGGCGACGCGCGGATGTATGACGTCGAAGACTCGGCTAACGCCTTTCTCGAGTTCGAAAACGGCTGTACGGCACACATCGAGGTCGCGTGGGCGACGAACACGGAGTCGGTCCACTCCTACGAGGTGCGTGGAACCGACGCGGGTGCGTCGCTGGATATCACGCTGGACGAAATCGGCCCGGGTGTCGACCAGCGAAACGATCTCACGCTGTACGAGGTCCGCGGCGGCGAGGTCGATCACTACGTCGACTCGGAGGTCGTCTGCGAGCGGACCGATCCGTTCCGGGACGAACTCGCAGCCTTCCTCGAAGCCGTCGTAACCGATACGCGCCCGGAGAGAACGAACGTCCACCAGGGGCTGGCGGTCCAGCGTGCCGTCGAACAGATCTATCAGGAAACGAGCTGGTGACAGCACATCGTCGCGGCTATAGTCGTTCTTGAACCGATTGCAACACTGTCCTGCAGTCGGGTGTGCAGTGATTTGCAACACCGATTCGATCTCATCCACCGATGGTGGTCGTCCGTTCTCGATCGGTGTCGTCATGCTGACTGGCAGGACATACCACACTTATTTCGTGCTGTGGCGAGTCCGCTCGGATATGAACGACCGACCCACGGACCAGGGGAAAACGATCAAATCCGTCGAGACGACGATGCGAATCCTCGAGAGCGTCCGGCGTCGGACGGAAGCCGGCGTGACCGAGGTCGCCGAGGACGTCGACCTGTCGAAGAGTACGGTCCATCACTACCTCAAGACCCTCGAGTTGTACAACTGTTTAGAAAAGTCGAACGGCCGATACCGACTCGGACTCCGGTTTCTAACCTACGGGGGACAGGCTCGCGCGGGCACGCGAATCTACCAACTTGCCAAGGCCGACGTCGATAAACTCGCCGTCGAAACCGGTGAAGAAGTCCGACTCGTGGTCGAACAGCGCGGGCACGGGATCACGCTCTACCAGTCGACGGGCGAGAACGTCGACACGCCGCGATCCCACGTCGGCCGGATCGAGGAACTCCACTGTACGGCCGCCGGAAAAGCCTTCCTCGCATCGCTCCCGGAGTCACGAGCCGCCGAGCTGCTCGACGAGATCAATTTGACGGCGTACACCGACCACACCATCACGGATCAGGCGGCGCTGGAAGCCGAACTCGAACGGATTCGGTCTCGAAACGTCGCGTTCGACGACGAGGAACGATACGAGGGCGTTCGGTGTGTCGCCGTGTCGATCACGAACCGTTCGGGTGAACTCTTGGGCGCAATCAGCGTCTCGGGACCGAAAGAGCGACTCTCCGACGAGCGGTTTCGAACGACGATTCCGGATCAACTGCAGAACCTCGTCGGCGTCGTCGAGATCAATACGACGTACTCGGAGTGGGGGGACACCACTCCCCGGTGAGCGTGTCGATCCCGATCAAGAAGTTTTACCATATCAAACGCCGTTCAGTCTCGTTTCTGATTATCGTCCCAATTTTCGAACTCGATCCGGCTGTCTGCAGCCATTCCGGTACATCGTGATCAGTCGAACAAAAACGGCGTCGCTCCACCCTCGTTCCGATACGCGAACGTTTCATAGTATCAAACGCCACCGATCGCACCAACGACAACAGCGTCGATCCGTCGCACCGACTCGCCGGCAATCACTGCTGGCCGTCAGTGGTCAGTTGCAGCGCCAGCGTTCTCGAGCAGCCCCCGAATGTACCCAGCGGCGAAGAGCTTTCCTGTCAGGTGGTAGCCGGGCGTCGAGTTGTCCTCGCCGACCACCGTCGGCGCGTGATCGGGACGGATGGGCCCGTCGAAACCGACCGCACGGTACGCCTCGATTGCGGCCCCCATGTCGGTCGGTCCTGTATCGTGCCAGGTTTCGACGAACTCGTTCGTGTCACCCTCGACATCCCGGAAGTGGACGAAGTGGATCCGGTCGCCGAAATGACGAATCGTCGCTGGAACGTCGACGCCCATCGCCGCGAAGTTCCCCTGACAGAACGTCACTCCGTTCGCCGGCGAGTCGACGAGTTCGAGCGCTCGGTCGACGGCATCGACACTAGTGATAATCCGAGGCATGCCGCGAACCTCCTCGCGAGGAGGGTCGTCGGGGTGCAGTCCAAGCTTCACGCCCGCCTCCTCGGCGACGGGGACGACCCGTTCGAGGAAGTACTCGAGGGTGGTCCAGAGCGCTTCTCTGGTGGTCGCCTTCGCCGCGGCTGGAACCGGACCGCGTCGCATCTGCTCGTCGTCGTACGACGTGGTCAGCGAACCGCCGCGGGCGGGCGTCGTCACTGACGTACGCGCCCAGCGGAGACCAGCCATCCAGTCGTAACAGACGACCTCGACGCCGAGTTCGCCGAGGTTTCGTACGAGCGTACAGAACTCGTCGATCTCCTCATCGCGACCGTCGAGCGCGAGCCGCGTTTTGTCCGTCAGTGGGACGCTGCCCTCGAAGACCGCCGGCTCGAGTCCGTGGTCCCGATATCGGTTGGTCAGCAATAAGAGGTCGTCGTAGCTCGACGGGCGACTATCGTCGCCGAGTTCGAGTGAGTGATAGACGGCGTGGTCGACGCCGACCTGTTTGGCGAGTTGCCAGCGATCGTCGGGTTCCGGCGGGAGAACGAGTGTGATATCCATCCTGCTGTCCCGACAATCAGGTCGACTCGCCTTATTTGTTACTTCGGTCGCCGAGTCGCTCGCGTTCGGCAGTTCATGTCAGGGATAATCACTATCGACAGCTATACACTCTGGCTCCGGAATGAGAACGTATGACGATCGAGACGGTCGCCGTTACCGGCGGCAACGGGAAGATCGGTGAGGAAATTCTCGGAGAGCTCGCCGCATACGGCTACGAAACGGTCAACCTCTCGCGCGGATCACGTCACGAGGAGGTGTCGGACGAGTTCCGATCGACGGAGTTGCTGGACGCAGGCGAGGTGTACGGCTCGCTCGCGCGCAGCGGTGCCGATGCGGTCGTCCACATGGGAACGATTCCAGGGCCGACTGACCATCCCGGGTTCAGAACCTACGAGAGCAACGTCGTGTCGGCCTATCACGTCCTGGAAGCGAGCACCGAACTCGATCTAGAGTCGGTCGTCCTTCCCTCGAGCATCAACGTGATGGGCGCATCGTATCAGGACGCGCCGACTGACGTCCGCTATCTCCCCGTCGACGAGGACCACCCGCTCACGCCGCGGGATCCGTACGCGACGAGCAAACACGCGATGGAGGTCACCGCGGACGGATTCGGTCGGCTCGCGGACGCGCCGACGATCACCTCCCTTCGATATCCGTGGGTCGCCACCGAAGACGAACTCCGCGCGGAGTTCGCCGAGACCGATCGCTCGCTCGACGCCCTCGAGACCGCCTGGCACCACACGACCCGGGACGTCGTCTTCTCGTACCTCCATCTCGCGGACGCCGCCTCGATCGCGCGACTGGCCGTCGAGGCCGAGTTCGAGGGCCACGAACCGCTCTGGGCGGTCGCGGCCGACACGTCCGTCGACGTCGACTCCGAAACGCTCGCCGCGGAGTACTTTCCCGACGCGACGCACCGATCCTCGTTCGAGGACTACGAGACGCTGATCTCGATCGACGCGGCTCGAGATCTGCTCGGGTGGGAACCCGAACACAGTTGGCGGGACCTGTAACCCGTCTGAACTCAGGGCGTTTTAATAGGCATCGGTGAACACGGTTAGTTATGCGTCCACACGCCACGCCGGTGCCGGAGGGGAGTCGATGAGCGCGCGAGCGGAGTTCTGGGAGATTATCTGTTCGCACGCCCCGTACTTCTACGTCATGCTCGTCGTCGTCACCGCGATGGCCGTCCTGAACCTGTTCGTGATGATCCTCGGCACCCAGTCCGCTGGAACGTTCGCCGTTTCGCTGCTGGTTTTCGCTATTCTCGGGATCACCGGACTCGGACTCGCCGCCGTTCTGTGGCAGTGTAGCCGCCGGTAGTGAGACGAGTCGGCTCACCGACTGAAATTGGTGATGAGAGCCCTCAACGCGCCCGATCAGCCGCGTTCTGGTCTGTCCGCCAGTCGATTCACTAACCCGGAATATTATCCGTTGGTTATTTTTAGTTGCAGTGTGTTGTACCTAGATATGGCGGAGTTGGCTCCAGACGAGCGCATCCTCGAGACCGCGCGGAACGATCCTGCTCGGGTCGACGTCGAGACCGTCGTTGCCCTGTTCGATGCACGGCAGGGTCAGGTTCGAAACGTCGCGCTTCGGTGTTTGCTGTTCGTCGCACAGGACGACCCGGATCGCGTCGCGGCGGTCAACGATCGCGTTATCGAGCGGCTGGACGACGAGTTCCCCGTTGCGGGAAGCACTGCGGCGGGTGTTCTCGCGCGCATCGCACGCGAGCGGCCGGACGCGGTCCACCCCGCGCGGTCGAAACTGGTCTCGAAACTCGACGAGAATCCACCGCTGACCGGATACCGGGCAGCGCGGGCGCTCGTCCCGCTGCTCGAGGACGACCCGGCGGCGTTCGTTTCGGACGCGGACGCTCTCCTCGACGTGCTGGTCGACCCACCGGACGTGTGGGCACCGGACACAGCGGAACTCCGGGAGATGTCCGACGGCAAACGACAGGAGATCACGAACCGTCTTTCGTCCCGACGAGACGAGATCGGTCGCGACAAAGCACGCACCAAAGGCATTCGAGAGTTTGTGGCACACGCAATCGTCGAGGTATCGGAGCGAGAGCCAGACGCGCTCGTCGACCGGATCGACGAGTTGGCGGCCGCACTCTCGATCGAGCCGGCGATCGCTCGTGCAGCGATCATCGATGCGATCGCGAACGTCGCCAGCGCGGAGCCAGCGGCTGTCACACCGACAGTCGATGCGCTCGTCGATCGGCTCGAGGACGACGCCGAGTTCGTCAGAGCGCACGCCGTTCGCGCACTCGGGTTTGCAGAGGCGACGGAGGCGGTCGAACCGCTCCGGACCGTCGCGACGGCCGACGTCGAGACGGATCTTCGAGAACTGGCTGCAGAAACCGCCGACTGGATCGCCGATTCGAACTGCGACGAGTAGCCATCGGTTGACAGACCCATCACGTTCCCGACGGGCGTTTCGACCGACCGCTCGTCGGACCTTGACTGGTGTTTCGCCCGGTAAAACGCAGGAGATCCCCGGGAGACACACGCTGTACGACGGTTTGGGATATTCACTACAGATAGCATTAAACTTATGTATGTGGGGCCTGAAAACACAGATCATATGGTTGCGGATAACACACACTGTGGTTACGGAGCAGCGCTATCACGGCGGAAATTCGTCTCGCTCGCCGGTGCAACGGGCGCAACAGCGATTGCAGGCTGTACCGGTGGGGGCGGTGGCGACGATGGAGCCTGGTTCGTCGGGACACAGACCGACTTTCCCGCCAGCAACTACCACTGGAACTTGCTCGCCGGGTGGGAGATCCCACACGACGAGTTCGGCCTGTTCGCACAGTGGACCCAGTATCTGATCGACGACGACGAGTTCCATCCACACCTCATCGAGGAGTGGACCCACGAGGACGGCGAGATGACGCTGACCCTCTCCGAGGAGTTCACGTGGGGGAGTGGCGATGAGCTGACCGCCGAGGACCTCGCCTTCCAGCTCGAGGTCTTCGAGGCGGCGAATCAGCCAGTCTGGGAGTTCATCGACGACGCGGAGGCGACCGACGAGTACGAACTCACCATCACCTACCCCGAGGGGACGAACACGGATCTGATCGACTACTCCTTGCTCGGGTATCAGGCCGCGTACTCACCCGAGAACTTCGAAGACGAAGACTGGGAAGATGACCCCGCCGGCATCGAGATCGACGATCCGGATCCGTCGGGGCCGGTCGCACTGACCGAACACAACGATACGTACTCCCAGACCGAACCGCGAGACGGGCTCGAGGAGTACGCCGACCACCACCTGGCCGAGCGCTACAACTGGGCGGGGTATCGGATCGAGTTCCGCGACGGCAACAACGCCGCCCACGATTCGTTCATCGCGGACGAGATCGACGGCCAACACAGCCTGTTCGCACCACCGGACGTGCTCGAGGAGTTCCCCGACGACGTACGCGAGTTCCAGGTGCCGGGCGGATTCGGGATGGCCATCTGGTTCGATCACGAGACGGAGCCTTGGGATCAGCGCGAGGTTCGTCAGGCGCTGTATCACTCCATCGATCGCGAGTCGGTAATTACGAGCGTCGGCGAGAGCACGAAGATTAGCCATCACCCGGCGCCGACCGGACTCACGTGGGCTACCGTCGACGACTGGCTCGGCTCGAGCGAGCCGGACGGGTTCACGACCTACGACTACGATCCCGACAGAGCCGAGGAACTGCTCGCGGAGGCCGGCTACGAGATGGACGAAATCGAGATCGAACTCACGTATCCACAGACCTGGTCCGACTGGGCAACGGCGGCCCAGACCGTCGTCGACCACCTCAACGAGGCCGGCTGGGACGCCTCGGGCGATCCTCGCTCGGAAGGACCCGGCGGGTACGCGGGTGCTGGACCGGATATCTTCGTCGATCAGCATACGGAAGGCGGTGCGCCGCGGATGAATCATCCGTACTTCTCGCTGGATTACATCCTTCGCAACCGGCTTCGCGATACGGACAGCCACTTCGCGAACTACCCGACGGAGGTCGAGATCGACGGCGAGACGATCGACGTCGAGGACGAACTCCAACTGCTGACCCAAACGGAGGATCAGTCCGATCAGGAAGAAATCGTCGAGCGACTGGCTCGCGTCGTCAACGAGGACGTGCCCTGTATCTACATCATGGAGAAGTACGAGCAGTCGTTCATCAACGAGACGCGCTTTGAAATACCCGAGGAGGAGTCACCGCACTTCTCCTCGTACTGGCCGATGTGGTGGCTTCCGAAGGTCGACGACTCGCTCGACGGCTACGACACGCCGGGGCTCCTGAAGGCGGCCGACGACTGACGTCGCGATATTTTGTTTTTAGTGACCTATGAACTGGTATCTCAAGCGGACGGGGCAAGCGCTGTTCACGCTGTGGGCAGTCGTGACGATCGCGTTCGTTCTGGCGTGGAACGTTCCGGGCTCGCTGGTCGATCACATGGTCGATCGAATCGCCCAGCACAGCAACGTCGATCCGGAGATCGTCCGTGAGTCGATCGAGAGTCAACTCATGTTCGACCCGGACGCCTCGGTGGGGCAGGCGTACATAACCTACTTGTCGGAGCTACTGAGCGGGAACCTCGGCTACTCCTTTGCGGCGCGAAACGAGGTCAGTGCCGTCCTCGCTGATTCCGTTCCGTGGACGCTGCTCGTCATGTCGATCGCGACGCTCGGGATGTTTTCCATCTCCCTTGCGCTCGGTGCGATCATGGCGTACCGGGAAGGAACGCGGTTCGACATCGCGAACACGATCGTCGGCATCATCACGACCTCGGTTCCGTACTTCGTCGCGGCGTTCCTGTTGATCCTCTGGGTCGGCCACAGTAACGCGCCGATCCTGGATCTGTTCCCGCCGCGTGGCCGGAGTCCACCCCGCGTCGAACCCGGACTCACACTGGAGTTCGTGACGGGCGCGCTCAGACACGCAACGTTGCCGGCGCTGTCGTACGTTATTACAGGGTACGGACTGATGGCGCTCTCGATGCGAGGCAACAGCATCCAGACGTTGGGCGAAGACTACGTTCGGGTCGCCGAACTTCGTGGCCTCCCCTCGCGGCGGATCGCACTCCGGTACGTCGGTCGAAACGCCGTCCTGCCGCTGTATACGAGCCTGCTGCTCTCGATCGGGTTCATGCTCGGCTCGTCGGTCGTGCTGGAGCAGATCTTCCAGTACCACGGCGTCGGCTACTGGATGTTCGAGGCGATCGATAACAACGACGTGCCGCTCATGATGGGGACGTTCATCGTCATCACAGTCTGTGTGGTGATCGCGACGTTTATCGCAGATATAACCTACAGCATGCTGGATCCACGGATTAAATCGGGTGATGAAGGTGAAGCGTACTGACGACAATCAGCGGTCCGAACGCGGTACCGAACCGCGGGCCGATGGCAACGGCCACGAACGGGACGCTGACGGCGACAGCGGGAATTCGATCCGGACCGACGGCGGGATGTTCGGCCAGTCCGAGATAACGGAAGTGACTCGCGGGCAGCAGGCCAGAGAGGTGCTCTCCGAGTCGATTATCGCCCCGTTCAAGGTCGCGTGGTCGGACTGGCGAACCAAGACCGCGCTCGTCTTGCTCACGACTTTCGTCGTGGTGGCGATCGTCGTCTGGCTTCACCAGGCCGGGATCACCATCTTGAACGACACGCTGCGAATCGTCGGCTCGCCCTGGACGCTCGAGGCGCCCCGGAGTCCGACGGCGCTCGAACAGGAACGAGTCGGCGTCCGCCCGTTCGAGGACTGGCAGTATCCGCTCGGCACGTTCGACAACGGCGTCGACATCCTGTCGGCGCTGCTGTGGGCGACGCCGGGGATGCTCCAGATGATCATCGCCGGCGGCGTCTTCTCGACGGTGATGGCCGCGATCGTCGGCACCGTCTCGGGCTACAAGGGCGGTCGCGTCGAGTCGGCGCTGAACACCGTGATGGACGTCGCGATGTCCATCCCCGGGCTACCGCTGGTCGTCGTCCTCATGGCGATCATCCGGCCGTCCTCGCCGTACGTGATCGGCGTGCTCATCACGATCAACGTCTGGGCCGGGCTCGCGCGGACGATCCACTCGCAAGTGCTGTCCCTGCGCGAGAAGTCCTACGTCGAAGCCTCCCGGACGATGGGGATCTCGACCCCGTCGATCATTCAGAAGGACATCCTGCCGAATCTGATGCCCTACATCATGGTCAACTTCGTCTACGCGGCTCGCCGGGTCGTCTACGACAGCATCGCGCTGTACTACCTGGGACTGCTCGGCGGCGCGACGGCCGCAAACTGGGGCGTCATGCTCGACTGGGCGTACAACGAAAACAGCGCGCTGACCGTTCCGGGCAAAGAGTACATGATCCTCTTCCCGATGCTCCCGATCATCGTCCTATCGATGGCGCTGATCTTGCTCTCGCAGGGGACGGATAGGCTGTTTAACCCACGCGTACGGACGCGACAAGAGGGAAAAACGGTCACGAACGACGAGACGGACAGCGAGGTCAACCCACCGGTGTAACAAATGAGTGAATACGATACCTCTCTCGAGAACGAAACGCAGGATGCGCTCGAACGGTCGGAGTCGAACAGTACGGGCGATCGGATCGTCGAGATCCGGGACGCCGAGGTCTACTTCGAGATGGATCGCGGCGTCTCCCGCGTCCTCGACAACGTCGACCTCGACGTCGAACGCGGCGAGGTGCTCGGCGTGGTCGGGGAAAGCGGCAGCGGGAAGTCGATGCTCGCCTCCTCGATGCTCGATGCGGTCCCCGATCCGGGGGTCCTCTCCGGTGAGATTACCTACTATCCCGAGGACGGCGAGCCCGTCGACGTCCTCGAACTCGCCGGCAGCGAGCTAAAACAACTCCGCTGGGAGGACATTTCGATGGTGTTTCAGGGTGCGATGAGCTCGTTCAACCCGACGATGGCGGTTCGCGACCATTTCGTGGAGACCCTCGAAGCCCACGATTACGACGTCGAGGCCGGCATGGACCGGGCCCGCGAACTTCTCTCGGATCTCTACCTCGAGCCCGAGCGCGTCCTCGACGCCTACGCCCACGAGCTCAGCGGCGGGATGCAACAGCGGGCGTTGATCGCCCTGTCGCTGGTGTTGGAGCCGGACGTCCTCGTGATGGACGAGCCGACGGCCGCACTCGACCTGCTGATGCAGCGGTCGATCCTCTCGTTGCTCGAGGACCTCAAAGCGAAGTACGAGCTGACGATGGTGTTTATCACTCACGACCTGCCGCTGGTCGCCGAACTCGCGGATCGGATCGCGGTGATGTACGCCTTCGAACTGATCGAGATCGGGCCGACCGAGGAGATCCTTCGTGACGCGGCCCACCCCTACACTCGCGCGCTGTTGAACGCCACGCCGAACCTCGATGCGCCCCTCGAGGAGATGCGGCCGATCGAGGGCTCCGCGCCGGACCCGGTTGCCGTCCCCGACGGCTGTTCGTACCACCCGCGGTGTCCGCTCGCCGACGAGACTTGCGTCGCCGACGACCCTCCCTTCCAGCAGGTGAGTTCGGGCCACGAGAGCGCCTGTTTCCACTGGGAAGACGCAGCCGACGAGGTACCCTTTACCGCCGACGCGGTCGAGGAACCGGCGTCGATCACGGAGGAAAACCGATGAGCGACCCGCTCGTCTCGCTTTCCGACGTCGAAGTCCATTTCGAGGAGAGCCAGGGACTGTTCGAGTTCGACGAGCCGGAGGTAGTCAAGGCCGTCGACGGCGTCTCCCTGGATATCGGGACGAACGACGTCGTCGCTCTCGTCGGCGAGTCCGGCTGCGGGAAGACGACGCTCGGCAAGACGACGATCGGTCTCCAGCGGCCGACCGGCGGCAGCGTCCGGTATCGTGGCCAGGATATCTGGGACGCAAAGGACGGCCGCGGCGACGTCGAGATCCCCTTCGACGAAATCCGTCGGTCGCTCCAGATCATCCACCAGGATCCCGGCAGTGCGCTCAACCCGAACCGTCGGGTGATGAAAACGCTCGAGGCACCGCTGAAACGCTGGCAGTCCGGAATGAGCACTGGCGACCGCCGCAAAGAGGTGCTCTCGATGCTCGAGCGAGTGGGGATGTCGCCGCCGGCCGACTACGCCGGTCGCTACCCCCACCAGCTATCGGGCGGCGAACAGCAACGCGTCGCGCTCGTTCGCGCGCTGTTGATGGATCCCGACCTGATCCTGGCCGACGAGGCAATTTCGGCGCTCGACGTCTCCCTGCGGGTCGAGATGATGGATCTGCTGCTCGATCTGCAAGAGCAGTTCGACACCTCCTTCGTGTTCGTCTCCCACGACCTCTCGAACGCGCGATATCTGGCTTCCCACGCCGGCGGACGGATCGGTGTGATGTATCTCGGCGAACTGGTCGAGATCGGACCCGCCGAGCGGGTGATCAACGATCCCCAGCACCCCTACACGAAGGTCCTCCGGTGGGCGACGCCCGACCTGCACGCCGGCGCCGATTCGAGCGAGCCACCGGTCAGGAAGATCGACATCCCCGATCCGAAGAATCCGCCGTCGGGCTGTCGGTTCCACACGCGCTGTCCGGACGCGCGCGAGGCCTGCCGTCGCGACGCGCCCGCGGCTACCGAGGTCGACTCGGATCACGAGGTCGCGTGCTTTCGCGCGGACGACGATCACGAGTACTGGAGCTCTGACAGCCTCTCCGAGCCAAGCGAGTCACACTCGCCCGAGGACTCGTCGGCATCCACACCGCTGGAGTAACCCCGCGTTCGACCGCAATTGACGCTCTCTTTCGGTCGCTGTACTGTCGAGTACTCGGAAAATTCTTGACTACTATCCGAGTAAATGATGCAATTTTAAGTAGTATCCGACCGATCCGAAACAGTATGACGATTCGAACCGCTCCCGGGTCCGTAGCGGACAGTGTCCCCGAACTCGTAGCGGAGCTCACACTCGCCGAGAAGGTCGGTCAGCTCGTCGGGACGTACGTCGGATCGATGGACCGCGATATCAGCGTTGACGACGCCAAATCGATGATCGTCGAAGAGCACGTCGGCTCGGTCGCCGCCTTCGGCATCGGCGTCTCGCGCTACCACGATCCCGAACGGGTCGCAGCCGTCGCGAACGAACTCCAGCGAACCGCACTCGAGGAGACGAGCCACGGCATTCCGCTTTTATTGCCGGTCGATGCCGTCCACGGCCACGCCTACGTCGACGGGGCGACCGTGTTTCCCCACGGGCTCGGAATCGCGGCGACGCGCCGCCCCGATCACGCCCGACGTGCGGGTGAGATTACGGCGACCGAGATGCGCGCGACCGGTGCGGCGCTGAACTACGGTCCGACCTGCGACGTCGCTCGCGACCAGCGGTGGGGCCGAACCTTCGAGACCTACGGCGAGAGTCCGCTGCTGTGTGGCAGTTTCGCTGCAGCGGCCGTTCGGGGCCTCGAATCGATCGACGACGGGCCGCGGGTTGCGGCGACGGCGAAACACTTCCCGGCCTACGGTGATCCGGAAGCCGGCGAGGACGCCGCCGTCGTCGACCGCTCGCCGACGACGGTGCACGGGCAGTTCCTGCCGCCGTTCATCAAGACGCTCGAGGCGGGCGCGTCGGCTGTCATGCCCTGTTACAACTCCATCGACGGCCAGCCGGCACACGGGTCTCGTCGGTATCTCACCGACTTGCTGCGCGAACGGCTCGGCTTCGACGGCCTCGTCGTCTCCGACTGGGGCGGCATCGACATGCTCCACGAGGACCACGCCGTGACGGCCACGCAACGAGACTCAGCGAAGCGGGCGCTCGAGGCCGGCCTCGATCAGATCTCGATCGGTGGCGAAGCGTACGCCGAGAAACTGCGGGCGCTCGTCGAGGACGGGGACCTCTCGGAAGCCCGCATCGACGAGGCGGTGACGCGAATCGTCGAGTTGAAGGCGGAACTCGGACTGTTCAACGACCCGTACGTCGACATCGAGCGGACGACGACGGTCGTCGGCGCGACGGACCACCGGGAAGCCGCCTACGAGGCCGCCCGGGACGCACAGACGCTCCTGAAAAACGAGGACGAACTGCTTCCGCTCTCGGACTCGCTCGAGTCGATCCTCGTCACCGGACCGAACGCCGACTCTCTGCGAAACCAGTACGGCGGCTGGAGCGTCCAGGAACCCGATCCCGACGCCGGAACGACCGTCCTCGAGGGGATCACCTCGCGCGTCGGCGACGAAACGACGGTCCGGTATGAACCGGGTGCGACGATGACCGAACCTCGCGACCTCGAGTCGGTCACAGCGGCCGCCGCCGACGCCGAGGTGGCCGTCGCGGTCCTCGGAGAGAACTGGTACTACCACGAGTTCGGGCCCCAGGAGGTCGCCGGCGAAACCGGGGCGTACCCGACGCGCTCGAATCTGGGGCTGTCGGACGCCCAGAGCGACCTGCTCGAGGCGGTTCACGGGACGGGAACGCCGACCGTTCTGGTCACGATCACGGGTCGGCCGCTGGCCATCGAGTGGGCCGACGAGCACGTCCCTGCGATCGTCCAGTCGTACTACCCCGGCAGCGAGGGCGGCCGCGCGGTCGCCGACGTCCTGTTCGGCGATCATAATCCAGCGGGCCGGCTTCCGATCAGCGTTCCGCGGTCGACGGAACAGCTTCCGCTGCGGTTCAACCACTACGCGCACCCGACGCCGATCGGGGCCGACGAACACCCCGAGACGTACGATCCGCTGTACGCGTTCGGCCACGGCGAGAGCTACACCGAGTTCGAGTGCGCCGATCTCGCCGTGATCGACTCGGAGATCGGCGTCGCCGAATCCGTCACGGCGAGGGTGACCGTCTCGAACGTCGGCGAGCGGGCCGGCACCCGGGCGCTCGATTTCTTCCTCCGAGACGCGGTGAGTTCCCGCGTCCGACCCGTCCGCGAACACGCTGCCTTCACGCGCGTCCACCTCGAACCGGACGCGTCGGCGACGGTCGAAGTTGAGATTCCCAACGAGGCGCTGGCCGTCACGGACTCGCAAGGACGGAAAACGGTCGAATCTGGGGAGTTCGAACTCGGGTGTGGGGAGCTATCGACGACGTTTTCGATCCGGTGATCGAGATGGCTGTGCGATCGAACGTCCTCGGCTCAAACCGGTGTGTAGCGATGTGGTAGAATAGTTTTGTGGCAGATATTTTCTCAGATATATTCTTCTTCATATGTTTTTGCTTCTGTTTTGAGCGCTCGGTAGCAAAGCTATGATAGGTCCGTTATATAGGAGTATACGATCTCTAGGGCGATATAACTGTCTTGTACACTCCATCCAACTATGCTGTCGAGTACGAGTCCTCTTCAACGCGGATACTATGCTCAAATCCTAAATAATACTCTCTAGTCGGATATGTGGCCGTCTTGTGGTTAGAGCACAGTAGAGACACCCAACTCGACAGAGCTTTACCTACCATATATTATAACAGTATATTCAGAAGGTAGTTTTGGGGATGGACGATCTATCGCGTTGGTGTACGATAGTTCACCTGATCGAGGGGACGAGACACGTTCGACGGCGACGGTAGCACCGACACGTCTCTCGAGAACGCGTTCGGAATCCGTCGCATTCGGCAGGATTATACTCCCCCACCGATGACTACCGCAAGCACATATGGAGGAGCGAACGAGGGCCTATCTCCGCGGACGGTTTCGCGATCACTACCGTCGGACGGAGATCACGCCACCGCCCGCGGCGAACGAACGCGAGTGGGGCTTTATCCCGTGGACCGAGAGTCCCGGGACGACGATGGTTCGCCACCGTTCGCTGCTCGAGTTGGGCGACCTCTCGGAGTTTCTCGTCCGAAAGCGACCCCGTCACGTCTACTTCTCCGCGGGGCGCTTTCGCGATCCGGGCGCGAGCTCGATGAGCGCGAAAGACTGGCAGTCAGCGGACCTCGTCTTCGACCTCGATGCCGACCATCTCCCGAACGTCACCCTCGGCGAGGACACCTACGCCGAGATGCTGGCGAAGTGTAAGGACGCTCTCTTCCGACTGCTCGATTTCCTCGAGACCGACTTCGCCTTCGAGGAGATGGAGATCGTCTTCTCCGGCGGACGCGGGTATCACGTCCACGTCCGCGACGAGGGCGTCCGCGAACTCGACCGCGAGCACCGGCGCGAGATCGTCGACTACGTCCGCGGAATCGGGCTCGAGTTCGACGAGTTGATCGAGACCGAAACGGTCGCCGGATTGGGCAGAAAGACGCCGACCGAGCGGCGAACGCTCCAGATCGAAGGCGGCTGGGGAAAGCGGACTCACGATCACTTCCTCTCGTTCGTCGACGAGCTACTCGAACTCGAGGAGGCCGACGCGATCGCGCGCCTGCAGTCGTTCGACGGCATCGGCGAGGGGAAGGCAAAAGCCACGCTGAACGCCGCGCGAAACAACCGCGAGGAACTCGAGGCGGGCAACGTCACCGTCCACACGGCGGTCGCACAGCTCGCCGAGCGCTTCGCCGAGCGGGCCGTCGAGCGGGATAACGCGCCGATCGACGAGCCGGTGACGACCGACACGAACCGCCTTATCCGCCTGCCGGGGAGCCTCCACGGCGGCAGCGGGCTCGAAACGGTCCGTCTCGAGCGCGACGAGATCGAGGCGTTCGAGCCGCTGGTCGATGCGGTTCCCGACACCTTCTGCGGGCAGGAGATCGCCGTCGACGTTACCGACGGGGGACAGGTCGACCTCGGAGGAGATAGTTTTACAATCTCGGAGGGCGACCAGTCAGTCCAGGAGTACGTCGGCGTGTTCCTCATGGCACGCGGTCGGGCTGAGAAGGAAAAAGAATGAATTTAGACGAGTTGCGCTCGGTCCAGAGCAAGGAGCGAAAGAAAGACAGCCTCCAGAACCTTCGCCCCTCGTTCTACCAGGAGGTCGGCGACTACATCGCCGATCTCGAACGCGAGCGCGACCGCGTCGCCGAGCGAGCCGACGATCCGTTTTCCTCGCCCGAAGTGAGTCGGCTCACCGACGAGATCGAGACGGCAAAAGACGTCGTCGAGGCGATCTACGAGCGCCGAATGGGCAAACTCGTCAAACAGGCGAGTCTGGCCGCGGCCGGCATGTCGGCTGACGATGAGGGGCTGACCGCCGAGGAGGCCGACCTCTTCGACGACCTCGTCGACCGAATCGGATCGAACAAGGCACGCGTCCTCGACGTCCTCGAAGGCGTCGAAGACGACGCTGTTGGCGGCGACGAGACGACGCCGTCGACCGCGTCTGCTACTGATGCGACGACCACGCCCGAAACTGATGCGGCGACCAGATCGGACACACCACCCGCCCCACCACAGGAGCCGCCGGCCGAAGGGGAGTCCGACCCCGGATCCGAACCACGCTCCGAACTGGAACCATCCGACGGCGAGCCGTCGGACGCGAGCGGTGTCACACCGGCGGACGTGATGGGTGGCGGAGACTCAGTACCAGAGTCAGGATCAGGGACGGAGACGGACTCAGATCGCCACGCGCCTGAGGCAGGGTCGCCGTCGGGTTCTGACCGGGACGAAGACCGCGCTGGCGAGCAGAACCGTCCTGACGGTCCTGCTGGAATCGGAACCGACTCCCGCGCGTCTGAGCCCGAGTCTGGGGCGACAGACGCCACTGAAAGCGGCTCGTCCGATGAAAGCGACGAGAACGACGTTGATTCGGATTCGGACACTGATCCCGACGCCGACGTCGAGCGCGTGACCGTCAAGATCACGCGCGATATCGGCCCGATTCTGGGCGTCGACGACCGCGAGTACACGCTGTCGACCGACGACATCGTCACGCTCCCCGAACAGAACGCGACGCCGCTCGTCGACCGCGAGGCGGCCGAACCGCTCGAGTAGCGTTCGGTCGAGCGCTGTAGCTGTCTTTAAGTGAGTCGGTCCGAAATGCGTGGGTATGGCAGACGACACCGAGCCAGCGGTGGACCACGATTCGGCCGCCGACGTCGGACACGATCTGGCGGCTGAACGAACGACTGCACCGATGAGTGAGTATACGTCGACCGAAGTCGCGGTCGGATTCGCGGTCTTCCTCGTCGGGGCGGCGGTCGCGTTCGGAATTCCGCTACTGATGCTCGGACTCTAGATTAAAAGACGTACTCGTCGTCGTGGCCCATCATTCCGTCGTCTTCGAGGCCAGTGTTTCCGCCTGTTCCTTCGTCTTCGTCCATCGGTCCGCTCGTCTTGTAGGCCTTGATACCCGTCGAGAGGAGGTCTTCGATCGCCTCCTCGCGATTGACGAACTCCCCGCGTTCGACCATCTGCGCGATCTGCATCTCGAGGTGTTCCGGGATAGTGATCTCTACTTTCGGCATCTGATTCGGCTTTCGGCGAGGGGGTATTTAGGTTTGACGGGGATTATCCACCAGTCGAAAAGGGGTGTCCGAAATCCGGATCGCCGGGTGGGTGCTGTGTTCGGAGCACACGGCGGTGCTGTCGCGGTCGGCGACTGTTCGTCAGGTTCGATGCGACGACACGTTAGCGATCGTCGGAAACCGATACAGGTCGCCTTAGTTGCCCATCATCGAGTCGATCGCGTTTTTCAGCGAGGTCCCGGGTTTCGTGATCGCCTCGAGCTGCTGGCGCATCTTTCGCTGGTTGAAGTAACTCGCGAACGCGAGGATCGTCGGCGGCCAGAGACCGACGAACAGTCCCCGCTCGCGGTCGCCCCGAAGGAAGAAGTAGTACCACGAGAGGCCGACGGATGCGGCTGCCGCGAGGAACGCGGGCCCCATCGCTTGTTGGCCGATATCCTCCGTTGCCTGTCCGGGCATTTCTCGTTCTGTTAGCTGCTGTTTGCTTGCCATACACGAACTGAATCGCCGAGATGCTACTAAGGGGTGGCGAGGGTTTCGCGGGGAATCCCCAACTTGTGAGTGGAAACCGATACGTTCGAATTGTTTCGATCGCGCCGCCGTAGTCGCAATTCGGGTTTACCGACCCGAACCTATCAGTTCGCGTTCTTCCCGGCGAACGAAGACCACAGTCGTCCTCGGCCGGCGACGGTCGCTCGTTGACCGTCGGTTGGCGACGGATCGGGCGCGTTTGTAAACGGCTCGTCGCTACCGGCGAGCGTCGAACGAGGAGAGTCACGAACCGCCCAAACCGAGTCGCGATCGTTGTGACCGTGGATAGTTAGGCTGAAGACGCGTCGGTCCCGAACTGCGTTCGATGGACCGTACGTCGGGCGAGAGGCGACTGGCGACCGAGTCGCGGTCGGCTGCAGACACCGAGTCGACCGACCTGGTCAGCCGAAGTCGCGAGGTCGGAGACGTCTCCTTCGGTTCGATCGTCGGCGCGGCCGACGAGTCACGAACGCTGTGGGCGACGCCGGACGGGCTCGAGATCGCCGGTCGAGGTGTCGCCGCTCGGTTCACAGCCAGCGGCCCCGATCGGTTCGCCCGCGTTCGAACGCAAGCCGATCGAGCGTTCGATGCGCTCGATCACGACGGACCCGATCTCGCGCGACCGCGAGCGTTCGGCGGCGTGTCGTTTCACGACGGTCACGAGCCGTCGCCGCCGTGGACGGGATTCGACGCCGCGTCGTTCGTGGTGCCTCGGGTCCTCGTGACGCGAAGCGACGAGACGGACGGGACGTGGATAACGGCCGTCGGGAACGGGGCCGCTGACGCCGACGATCGACTCGAGCAGTGGACCGACCGAGTGGCCGACGGCCCGGCGATGCAATCGAGCGGATCGGGTCCCGGTGTGGTCTCGACCCGCCGGACGACCTCGCGGGCGAACTGGGCCGACCAGATCGACGCCGCCTTGACGCGGATCGAAGACGGACACCTCGCGAAGGTCGTCCTCGCCCAGACGCTGTCGGTCGACCTCGAGGATTCGATCGACGTCTCCGCGATCCTCGAGCGGCTTCGCCGACAGTATCCGAACTGTTACCGGTTTCTGGTCGGCCACGGCGTCGGTGGAACCTTCTTCGGTGCGCCGCCCGAACAACTCGTCTCGAAACGCGGCGAGCGCGTCGAGACGGAAGCGCTCGCAGGATCGGCACCGCGCGGCGAGACGCCCGAAACCGACGACGAGCACGTCGAGCGCATGCTGGCGGACGACAAACTCAAACGCGAGCACGAACTCGTCGTCGAGGCGATCCGGGAACAGCTCGGTCCGTTCGCGCGCAATCTAACCGTTACCGACCGGACGATCCGGAAGCTGGCGACGATACAACACCTGCTGACGCCGATCACGGCCACGCTCGCGGACGACCGTCACGTCCTCGAACTCGTCGAGGCGTTGCACCCGACGCCTGCAGTCGGTGGCGTTCCGCCGGCGGCGGCCTGGGAGACGATCCGCGAAGCGGAGACGTTCGACCGGGGCTGGTATGCCGCGCCGATCGGCTGGTTCGACGGCGACGGTGACGGC
This sequence comes from Natrialbaceae archaeon A-arb3/5, assembly GCA_046614585.1. Classification (GTDB taxonomy): domain Archaea; phylum Halobacteriota; class Halobacteria; order Halobacteriales; family Natrialbaceae; genus JBKKHI01. The sequence goes on from JBKKHI010000002.1 coordinate 312,291, forward strand.
GAGTTTGCAGTCGGGCTCCGCTCGGGAATCGCAGCCGACGAGACCGTCACGCTCTTTGCCGGCAACGGGATCGTCGCCGACAGCGACCCCGATGAGGAGTGGGAGGAGGTACAGCTGAAGTTCCGACCGATCCTCGACGAACTCCGTGACCGATGACCGCTCCGAATCGCGCGACACTGTGGGGACGACTCATCGTCGACGAACTCGCGAAGGGGGGGCTCGAGGCCGTCTGTCTCGCACCTGGCAGTCGGTCGACGCCACTGACCGTCGCGTTCGCCGAACACCCGGAGGTAGAGGTTTACTCGCACCTCGACGAACGGTCGGCGGCGTTTTTCGCCCTCGGTCGCGCTCGTCGAACCGGCGAGCCGACGGCGCTCGTCTGTACATCGGGCACCGCCGCGGCGAACTTTCATCCGGCAGTGATCGAAGCCGATCAGGCGCGCGTTCCCCTGCTCGTGTTGACCGCGGATCGACCGCCCGAACTCCGCGACAGCGGCGCGAACCAAACCGTCGATCAGGTAAAACTATACGGCGACGCCGTCCGCTGGCACGCCGAGCTTCCCGTCCCAGAAGCCGACGAGCGAACGGTGAGAAGCGTCCGAACCACTGCTGCGCGGGCGCTCGCCGAGACGGCCGGCGTTTCGCCGGGAACGGTTCACCTCAACTGTCCGTTTCGAAAGCCCCTCGAGCCGATCGAGGTGCCAGACGCCGTTCCCCAGTCGTTTTCAGAGACGCTGGCTGGCCGCGGCCGCGACGGCGCGTTCGTCGAGACCGCAGGCGGCACACGAACGCTCGCCGAGGCCGGTCTCCGACGGCTCGTCGACGCACTCGTGGACGCGAGTCGCCCGCTGCTCGTCGCCGGTCCGGCCGATCCGGCCGATCTTTCTCGGCTCGATCCGGCGTCGGTGGTCGAACTCGCAGACCGGCTCTGCGCGCCCGTGCTCGCGGACCCACTTTCGAATCTCCGGTTCGGCCCTCACGTCGCGGAGCGCGATGGTGGGGGGCCGATATGCGGCGGGTACGACGCCTACATCGACGAGCTTCCCGATCCGGACGTCGTCCTCCGGTTCGGCGCGTCGCCGACGTCGAAACCGCTTCGCCACGCGCTGCGGGACGCCGACACGCGACAGTTCCTGATCGATCCCGCGGGCGCGTGGCGCGAGGCAACCTTTACCGCCACCGATCTGCTCGCAGCCTCGCCCGCGTCGGTGATTGACGCCGTACTCGATCACCTCGACGACGATGGGAACCGAGACGATCGCTCCCACACAACGACCGATGACGACTGGCTCGAGCAGTTCGAAACCGCAGAGCGACACCACTGGTCGGTCCGCGACGAGGCGCTCGCGACCGACGCGGTCGAGTCCGAGCCGTTCGAGGGAGCGGTCCTCGCGTCGGTCTTCGAGCACGCGCCGGACCCGGCGACCGTGTTCGTCTCGAACAGCATGCCGATCCGCGACGCCGATCGGTTCGGTCGACCGCGAGCGGCAGAGCTGACCGTCCTCGCGAATCGCGGCGCGAGCGGCATCGACGGAATCACGAGCACGGCACTCGGTGCCGGAAGCGCGACCGGCGAGCCGCTCGTCCTCGTGACCGGCGACCTCGCGCTCTATCACGACTCGAACGGGTTGCTCGCGATCGATCGGTGCGACGTCGACGCGACGATCGTCCTCCTCGACAACGACGGCGGCGGTATCTTCCACAAGCTCCCCATCGAAGCGTTCGATCCGCCGTTTACCGACCAGTTCAAGACACCCCACGGGCTCGCGTTCGATGATCTCGCCGAGTTGTACGATCTCGAGTTCGAGTCCGTCGATCCCGCCTCGTTTACCGACGCCTACCGCCGCTCGCTCGCGAGTTCGGGAACGCAGATCCTCTCGGTTTCCTTCGATGCAGCGGGAAGCCATCGGCGACGCGAGGAGCTTCGGGACCGCGTTCGGCGTTCGATCAACGAGTAATAGCGCGGCTCACGGCCGCAGCGCCCACCAGAGGACGACGGCGTACCCGAACGGGATCCAGACGAACGCGATCGCGAGCAGGCCGCGCAACGAGAACGGATCGACGATCGAGAACTGGGCGATCCCGGCCGGCAGAAACAGACTCCAGAAGCCGAGGATCATCGTCGCGACGCGTGGTATCATCAGCAAGTATCCGACGAGTCCGAGCGTACAGACGCCGAGGATTACGTTGACGACCGGCGAGAACCACGGCGTCAATGTCGCGTAGAGAAACAGCGGATAGAGCAGCCAGATGCAGCCAAGCGTCACCGTCGTCGAGTGGTCGAGCGAGCGGTGATCCTCCTCGAGTTCGATCTCGTCGTCCCAGTCCTGTACGGCGTATCGGAACCCCGATTCGGACTCGTCGTCCGCGCCCGTTCTGGCAGTTTCTCCGCCGGTCCGCTCCGTTTCCGATGACCAGTTTTCCGTGGTCGTTCGTTCGCTCGCTGACTGCTGCCAGTACTGTTGCCGGGCGTAGGCTCGCTCCGATCGAGTGCTCGAGTGACGCCCTTTAGAGCGCTCGTTCGCTCGCCGGCCGGCCGACGACTCGTTCGCCCTATTCGTCGAACCGTTCGTCTCCGTGTGGGTCTCAGTCGAGGTCGACCTCATCGAACTGGAGTCCGTTTCGCCCGTCGTTCCGGTCGTCTGATCCGCGAGTCGAACGTATGCGTCGTGTCCCAGCCGATCGTATCGGGCGCGTTCGGTCCCGTCGGTGAGCACCGATTCCGCCGTCGAGACGCGCTGAAACTGCTCGGTCGCGTCGGGGTCGTCGTTATGGTCCGGATGCGTTTCGAGGACGCGGTCGCGATAGGCGTCCCTGATCTCCGCGCGGCTGGCATCCGGACCGACGCCGAGCACGTCGTAGTAGCTCTCCCCCATCGACGTCGGTGGTTGAACACCGGCGGTAAAAGCTACACCGATCCAGAGTGTGACCTCAGTTGATACATCCGCGCTGTTCGCGTTCGTCGCGGTCCGGCAATGTGCTCGTCGGCTGGGAATAAAGGACAGCTAGTTGCTGTTTCGGTGGAAACACGATGAGCGATCGGACACTCGTCTACAACACGGCCGTTACCGCGACGATTCTCGCGCTCGGCGATCCCCTTCCCTATCTGGCGGAGCAGTTCAGCGCCGGACGAGTGTCTACTCGTTCACTATACGGAGACGTCCGTGACGATACTCGTCTCGATCGGCCTCGGTGTGATCTGCGGTGCGTCCGATACTCCGGGATCACATACCGCGCCTGAAAACGGATTTACCCACCGTTTGCCGAAAATAGGTGAACGAAATCAACACAGAGAGACCACGACGATCACGGCTCGGTCCGGGTGGAAAACGAGAGCCCGTTCAGGCGTCGACGCTCGAATCGACGGCCGTTCCGTTATCGCTGATTCGGACGAAACCGTAGTCACAGTCCGGACAGTGCCACTTGACCTTCTCGCCGAGGTGAAGCGCTGTACTCGCCGCGCGGTAGAACGTGCGCTCACCATCGCAGTCCGGACACTCGTGCTCGAGTTCCATGGCCATACACGGCCGTTGCGCCCGGAACGATTTGAACGTACTGGTTTTTGCCATTCGGACGACGGGCGTGGACGATCCTACCAGCAATTAAGGGTCGGTCGCTCGTCGAATCACACATGTCGATTTACACCGGCCGCGGAGACGACGGCGAAACGGACCTCCGAGATCTGACTCGGGTCTCGAAAGCGAGTCCCCGAATCGAGGCCTACGGCACTGTCGACGAGCTAAACGCCCTGCTCGGAACGGTGCGACCCACCGGTCACGACGACGTCGACGAGCGGCTGCGCACGGTTCAAAACCACCTCCACGTCGTCCAGGCCGACCTCGCGAATCCGGACCCCGACGAGGACGACCCCATGATCCGCGCCGACCACGTCGAACTCGTCGAGGATTGGATCGACGAGTTCGACGAAGAACTCGAGCCGCTGACCTCGTTTATTCTGCCTTCGGGCAGCGATTACGGCGCGCGGCTTCACCACGCCCGAACCGTCTGTCGCCGCGCCGAGCGGAGAGCGGTCGACCTCGCACGCGAAGAGCAGATCAACGAGCAAACGGTCCAGTACCTGAACCGGCTCTCGGATGGATTGTTCACGTTCGCTCGCGTGGTGAACGGGCGCGAGGGCGAGCGGGAAGAACAGCCTGAGTACTGAAATTTCGAGGGGTGAGTTGGGCTCGGACGGCAACACCGTGGTCGATGAAAGGAAGTCTTAAGTCCCACGCACGGATACGTCAGCCTGCGGGTTGGTGATCTAGTCCGGTTATGATACCTCCTTCACACGGAGGAAGTCGGCAGTTCAAATCTGCCCCAACCCACTCGCTCACTTCGTTCGCGAGAACCCGCAGACAGCGTAGGGATATTTATAACTGAATCAGTAGTGGTGAACTGGATTCAATCAAGTCCTTTGTCTGGAGACGTCGCCGTTGTGCGATTATACTAACGAAGCCTGGAATGATAGTTTTATCGGTGTGGTTTATTACCATCAAGAAGGGCGTAAGAATCAGGTGGCAAATTTTGTTTTGAGTTGTTTCTTTACGAAATGAGATCCAGTTGCAGGGATAATACAACAGACAGTTGCCAATATAGGATCTGTTAAAACGAACTAGATGGTAAACCTTATTCAGTAGACATATGTCCTATTTTTGGATGCCAATTAAATCAAGTAAACTACTCATCGGTGTGTTCTCCAACCAGATCAAGAATCGGTTGTCAACTACGTCTAAACGTCTATCGTTTGAATTGTAATCAAGGATAATCGGTTCTATATTACCTTCAATCTGTAAATCCACTACCCTCTCTAAGGATTGTGTGAGATTTCCTTGATTTAGGTCATCAGTTTTGGGATGTTTTTCCTCAATATCTGACATAATCTGATGTATCCCTAAACCTGTTTCAAGAATATTCGCATCTGTTGTTACAACTGAATATAGTATCCATTTATATAATTCATAGTTCGTTTTCCTAAATCCATCTGCAAATTTCCGTAAGAATGCTCTATATTTTGCACCCTGTTCATCAACAACTTCATCAATCACTTCTTCAGCATTAACATCTTCTGCGATTGTTATTTCACTCACTTGTTTTTCTTCCACCCCGCTTCTCTGGCAGGCTTTCAAACATGCTTCCTGGACTATAAAAACACTATCATAACAATTCTTGATGAGGTATTTTTTAAATTCATTGTCTAGGTTTATATTCAGGTGGTCTTCACCCTTGTTAATAACTCCCCTCAACTCATCTGAACTCCAATCGTCCGCATCAACAGAGACTACCCTACCAGCCAAGTCGCCACTATGTACTATTAGGCGGTTTTCTTCTAACCAGACACCAACAATTACAAATGTAACTTCTGTTCTATCATATAGTGCTTTTAAAGTACTTGCAAACTTTCTTTGCACCTCTATTGGCAAGTAATGGAAATCCTCAATAGTGATATACCCCTCTAATTTAACATCTTCTAATGCTCTAATTATATCATTCACGTCAGTTGGGTCAATCTCAAGGGTTTCGTAGACCTGCTTATCCGTAGTACCTGTCTTAGCTTCCCCTGATCCCCCTGCTTCTCCAAAACCAGGTATCTTAGCAGTTGCTTTAGCCCGGATTTTTGAATATTCAGAGGTAGTTTGCTCCCTCAGTACCTCTGTTTCAAACCCGATACCCTTCAAGATCGACTTTTGAAGTTCCTCAAATCCCCTATTATATTGGCAGCTGATTACGGCATGCTCTTTATCTTGGATACAGTGGTTTCGCAAACATGTTTTTCCTTGTTTGCTCCCACCATGTATAACGACAAACCGGTCACGTTCCAGATTATGGAGAAGTTCCTCATCAACCTCCTCCCGCTCAACATAGTTGACAGGAACACTCCGTTGTGTACCGAAGACCTCGTGAGCTTTTAGATTATCCGAAACCATGATTCGTTATCATATTTGGCAACTATTATATCTTTGTCTACAACGATATTGAAAGAACATAATCAAATATACGGTCTTATATCCATCAGTTTAATTTTATTCCCGTAAAATATCCCATCAAACTTACTCCATTGAATCCTTATGAACTGATCAAGTTGGTCTGTGTTAAACGAGACATCTTCGTGGTTTTTACGGAACGTTCGTCAGTCGCTCTTTGAGTTCCTCCGTCGTCGTCCACGAAACGCACTTGTCTAACGAGTCGAGGTGGACGAGGGAATCAGTTATCACGCCGCTATACGATGGCGTTCGACCGCCGAGTTCGGCCTCCAGATATGATTCGAGCGCTCGAGTTGAGACGTCCAGTCCGTGGTCACGAGCTCGTTCAGCGAGCGCATCGAGTTCTTCGCCGAGGTCATCTGCGTGATATGCCAGTTCGACAGCCCGGGCGCGTATCGCACCGTCTGTCGTGAGCAGAGAGTCGTCGTCGTAGTGTTCCTCGTGTGCCCGAGCGAAGAGATACGTCCGATCGAGCAACGCTGGGCGTTCGATGCGTCCAAACTCGGCGACTGCCCCGCCGGTGTCGTGTTCAAGAATCAGTGGGATCGAATCCGCGTAGAGGGCGTGGAGAAAGAATTTTACTTTGAGGTCTGGGATATCATCCGAGACATCGAGCTCGGGTTGTGTGGCGAGTAGGTACGCGTAGGCATTGTGCCGATGGTTCAGCACGTCAAGTGCCGTATCGAGACGGTACTTGAACGGCGGTTCGTAACTGCCCAGAACGAAGTACGTTGAATGCGGGCCAAAGAGGTGCTCGTGTCGGTCCCGCATATACGAGAGGAGTCGTTCGCTGTCTACGGGATCGAGTTCCAAGCCGTAGAGGACGTCGTCCAAGATGAAGTCCGTGAGTTCGTCAGTGTTCTCCGGTATCTTCTCCATGCTAACCAATGTGGAAATATACAATATTAACCATACTGGTCTAACGTAGAGAGGTCAACCCCGAGTGCTTATGTGAGATGGAGTCGTACGTTCTAGTACCATGGCCGACATCTCCGCGCATTCCAAACCCGACCACGAGGAAAACCCTCTGGAGCGACAACGAGAGTTGATGGAGTTGTTGTCTCAGGAAACACGACACAGCATCGTTCAGGCACTCTTGGGACATCCGAAAACTCTCGCATCAGCAGCTGAGATCAACCATTTCGTCCCAAGCAAATCGAAAAAGAGCGTAGAAGAGCAACTGGACGTGCTCGTTGAAGCGGAGATCCTCGATATCTATGAGTACCCCCCAAACAAGGAAGTGCGCGGCTTACCGTGGAAATTCTACGGTTTTACCGAGTATGGGACCGATATCCTCGGTGACTTCAACTATCTCAAGGGCGTCCCGATGGCACGAGCCGTTCATCAGAAAACGCGAACGCCCAAGAAAATCGAGCGCCACGAAACGGCCCCACGACCGCCCCTCCCAGAATCTGTTCGTGAAACGTTTCGACTCGACGGCACAGAGTGACAGCGGACAGCTGTAACTAATTAAACTAGCGAGCGGTCGTCGGTATCGAATCCGAAGACGAAGAATCGATGAGCGACGAGGAAGTTACACGAACCCCTCTCCACGTCCACAGACACATCCTGTGGCACTCTCACATCCCCATCCGCAACCGAACGGTAGAAAAACCCGAGACAACTGAGCCGGTGTATGGAGGTTCTCGGCCGGCTGCTGGCGCTGTTGGTCATCCTTCTCGTCGGTACAGGACTCCGTGCATCCGGAATCCTGACCGGTCGGAGAACGGCTCGACTGAACGCGCTCGCGTACTACATCGCGCTGCCGGCACTCATCTTCGTCTCCACGTACACGCAGGCGATCGGCGAGTTGCTCTCGCTCGAGTTGGTCGGCGGCCTGCTGTTCGTCCTGTTCGCGACGGTCGGGATTTCCTGGATCGTCCACCGGAATCGCGCCACAACGGGTCGTCGGAGCGTCGCAATCGTCCAGTCGTATCACTCGAATCTCGGCTATCTCGGGTTGCCGCTCGTCGCCGCGACGTTCGGCCCCGAGGTGACGGCGGTCGCGAGCGTCATGCTCGGCGTCGTCACACTGACGCAGATGCCGCTATCGATCGTTCTGCTGTCGACGCTCAACGGCGCTGACGCCGACCTCGCGGGCGAGCTGCGCGGGCTCGCGACGAACCCCGTTCTCGTATCGTTGATCGCCGGCCTCTCCGTCGGCTCGATCGGGGTGACGGTTCCGACGAGCGCCGCGACCGGCCTCGATATCCTCGGCGCGTTTGCGCTCCCGATCGCGCTGCTCTGTGTCGGCGCGTCGCTGCAGGTCGACCTGCCGTCGCTCGATCTCAGCGGGACCGGCTCCGTCGTCGCGCTCAAGATCGGCTGCATGCCGATCCTCGCGTGGCTCGTCTTCTCGATGCTCAGCGTGGACGCGGCGACGTTCACCGCGGTCGTCGTCATGTTCGGAACGCCGACGGCCGTCTCGACGTTCGTGTTCGCGACCGAACTCGGCGGCGACTCGGAGTTCGCCTCGCTCAACGTGTTCACGACGACGCTCGCGTCGATCGCGACGCTGTTCGTGCTCATCACGCTGGTCGGCTGAGCGCGACCGAGGAGACTCAGCCGGAGAAAAGCCGCTTGATCCGTCCAAGTAGTCCGGACTCGTTTTCCGCTCCGGACGCGTCTTCGGCCTCAGATTCGTCCGCAGTTGTATCCGTCGCCAACGAGCCGGCCCCATCATGGACAGCGGGTGTCTCTGACGAGTCCTCGGCCCCGTCGGTTCCGCCGGAAACGGCCTCCCCGGGGCCGCCCGCCGCCGTGTTCTCGATGTCGTCCATCGAGAGTTCGATTTCGTCGACGGCGGGCGTCGACTCGCGTCCCTCGCCGGCTTCGGCGGCCCGAACGTCCGCGCCGGTGACGTCGCCGCGCTCGATGCGAGCCTCGAGTTCGTCCGCAGCGCTGTCGACAGGTGTCGCTGATTCGGTGTTCGGTTCGGTGGCCGCGGCCGGCCCCGAATCCGGATCGTCGCCGCTCGTCTCCTCGCCGGTGCGTTCGAGGAGGTCGTCCTCGTCGAACGAGGCCGTGGGCTGATCGTCCGCTTCGGGGCGGTCGTCGCTCGCGGCGGTGGGTGACTCTGATTCGTCCGCGGTCGACGCGTCTCCAGTATCGTCCCCGTCTGCGTCGGTCGGCGTTCGTTCTGCCGTGGTCGTCGCCGCGCTCTCAGTACCGGTTTCGTCGGCCGGAGCCGTCTCGTCGAGCGATGCGAGGATATCGTCGACGCTCTGGTCCGATACGACGCGTCGGGGGCCGCCGCCGGGTTCGTACTCCGAATCGGGGTCGGGCGGGCCGTCCTCGTCGGCCGCGTCGGCTGCGTCGGCGTTCCGTGGTCGGTCGTCGCTCATCGTCGGAGTCTGTCGGTTCCGGGAGCATAACCTTTCCCCAGCCAGTGTCCGCAAACGAAATGCGATGTTTCTCAGTCACTCCGCGAGCGCCGGCTGCGAGCCGACGACGTTGACGACGGCGCCCATCAGGATGATGATCCCGGCGAAGTACAGCCAGGTGACGAACAGCAGGATCGCACCGATCGCGCCGTAGGCCTCGTACTGGCCGGCGTTGGCGGCGTAGATCTGGAAGCCGACCTGCAGGACCGTCCAGCCGACGGCGGCGAACACCGCACCCGGGAGGATTTCCGTCAGTGCGACCGAAATCGGCGGGAGCACGTAGTAGATCGGCACGAAAACGAGGACGAGGCCGAAAAGCAGTGCGAGCCAACTCAGGAGTCCCGCGTAGGGGATCGTGCCGGCGACGAGGCCGAGGACTGCGCCGATGCCGATCATCAGCGCGAGCGCGCCGGCACCCGCGACGATCACGACGAGGCCGTCCCGTAGCTCATCGAGCAACGAGTCTTCGGCGACCTCGTCGTAGACCATGTCGAACGCGAGGCTGAGTCCGCGAAAGACCTTGAGCGCGCCCCAGGCGGCGACGGCGAGGGCGACGACGGTGGCCTCCGCTCGACCGGCTTCGGTCGTCAACACCTCGACGACGAGATCCTCGCCGGCGTCGGGGAGGAAATCGCCGGCGACGAGGATCAGCCGCTGGGCGACGGCCTCGCCGCCGAGCAGGGAACCGACGACCAGTGCGAGCAGGACCATCGGGATCAGCGAGACGAACGCGTAGTAGGCGAAGCCGGCTGCGAGAAACGTCACGTCGCGATCGCGTGCAGTCTGAAAAACGGATGCGAGTGTCTCAAGGACAGTCATGGCGAACGTTGGTGATCGACGGTCAAGAGTGTAGGACTCAGTTGCAGCTTTTGTGGGTGTGCCTCCACGGGACTGTCACTGAACGTCAATCCTGACAGAAGTTATGCGATGCATAGACCGCTCCGTCGTCGTCGATGTAGACGCCGACGCCGCCGCGGTCCCACCCCTGCGGGCCGTGCTCTTCGAGGATCGCGTCCCGATGATCGGTCGAGTTCATCCACTGGTCGACGAGCCCGGTCGCGAGCCCTTCCGCGGTGTGGTGCTCCGAGACGTCGCCCGTGTCCGCGTGTTCGACGGGTCTGTCGACCCACGTTAACGCGATGTTTTCGCCGTAGCCGCGACAGTAGCTGTCGACGTCGGTGAACCGATCGTACGGCCCCTCCTCGTCCGGGTTCGCGTGCGCGAAGTAATCCCGGTCGGCCATATCGACGCTGTGAGCGCGAGCGACGGAGGCGACCGTTCCGTCCCACTCGAGCGAATCGAGGTCGTGCTCTGCACGACGGTCGTTTACCTCCGCGTGGATGAAGTCTTCGACGTCATCGGATTCGACCACCTCGACGTCGGTTTCGTAGCTCGAAACACCGGGATCGTCGGGATCGGTTACGTTCGGATTTCGCTCGCCCGCTGGCGGCGGCTCCGAACTCGGGTCGGGTCGGTCCGTGATCACGACGTCGTCGAGGTCGTCGATGGTCTCGAGGACCGACGGGGCGAACGTGACGACACCGAACACCAGTGCGCCGACGAGCACAGCGGCGACGAGCAGGCGAGCCACTGTTCGAACGGCTGCTCGGTCGCGAGCCGTCTCGGCGGGCGAAGCGTCGGACGGACGCCGTTGGGTCACGTCTGTCGTGACTCCGGCTCGAAATAAGTCACTCGCGTTCGGTTTCAAAAGCTGATACTGGCGGGCGGGTCGTCTCAACGCCGACTCGACCTGTGTTTTACGGCGAACGGAGTCGGTTCATTACCCCGCGTCGGAATCGCCGAAGATCGTTTCGTGGAAGGCGATGACGAGTCCGGGGACGACAGCCATGAAGATGTGTTCCTCGAGCGGGATGCCGGCGACGTCGATCCCGGTTCGAAGCTCGATATCGAAGACGCCGACGGCGAGCGTATACCGATCCCAGACGTACGCGATCGGGTAGAGAGCGACGATCGTTACCGCGGCTTTTCGGAGCGCGCCCGCTCGTCGGAGCAACACGATGGCGACAATTCCCCAGAATATCTCGGTCGCGAGGTAGGTGTATCGACCGAGGATGCTGATATCGAGTCGCATGGGCAGTTGTTCTTGATTGATCGACAAGAAGGTACCTGCGGCGGGGTGGGAACAGGCAGTATCTTCAAATCCCTTGCGCGAGTACTCCGATCTGGAACGATGAATATCGCTGATATCGCCACACAGGACTACATCGAAGTCGACGTCGGCACGCGCATGGGGAAGGTCCGTTCGACCTTCGAGAACGGCAACCCCAAAGGAATTATCGTCACCAACGACGGGGAGTACGAGGGCGTCATCAGCGAGCGGGAGGTCCTCCAGTCTCACGTCGAGGACGACGCGAAGGTGGCGGCGCTGATCAAGCCGAGTCGGAGTGCTCCGGCGCCGCGGGTCAGCCGCGACGAAGACGTCCGAGAAACCGCCCGAGTACTGATCGAGAGCAACGCGAAGATGGCGCCCGTCTTCGAAAACGACGAACTCTGGGGCGTGATCAGCAGCGACGCCGTGCTCAAGGCGGTTCTCGAGAACCTCGATACGCTTACGGTCGAGGACGTCTACACCGATGATCCGGAAACCATTCAGGAAAGCGACGGGATCGGAAAGGCGATCAACCAGCTTCGCGAACACGGCATCTCTCGGATTCCGGTCCTGAACGAGAACGGCTACCTCACCGGCGTCGTGACGACTCACGACATCGCCGACTTCGTTATTCGTGAGAACGAGCGAATGACGACCGGCGACCGAGTCGGTGACAACGAGCGAATGCTCGACGTCCCGGTCTACGACATCATGAACAGCCCCGTCGAGACGACGACGCTCGACGCCACCGCCAAGGAGGCCGTCGAGACGATGCTCGAACTGGACTACGGCGGACTGATGGTCACGCCCGAGGACGACGACCGCATCGTCATCGGGGTCACCACGAAGACGGACGTTCTGCGTGCGCTCACGTTCACCGAGGAAGAGCGGATGGACGTCCAGATCACGAACATCTCGTTGCTCGATACCATCTCACGGGAGTCGATCACCGAAAGCATTCAGAGCGTCTCGGATAAGTACGCTGAGATGCAGGTGATGCACGCACACGTTCGATTCAAAGAACACAAGGAGAAACTGCGGGGCACACCGCTCGTGCAGGCCCAGATCCGCCTGCGAACGAACAAGGGGCAGGTCGCCGGCACCGGCGAGGGGTACGGCGCTGAAAACGCCTTCCGCGTTGCACTCGACAAACTCGAGCGAAACGTTCTGGAGGTCAAAGGCATCACGAGCGACGAGGAGTACCGCGGCCAACTCCTGCGGAAGCTGAACGAACTGTAGCCGGACAGTCGCGGCCGCGACACGTATTTTCGGGTCGGTCGGGTCGACTCACGTGACAACCGAGCGAAAAGTCTATGAGGGCGGACTGTGCGAACGGACGTATGGCCGCCATCGAACTCAACGGCGTGACGAAACGCTACGAGCGACACGGTTTCGTCCGGAAGAACGCCGTTACCGCCCTCCAAAACGTCGAGTTCGCCGTCGAAGACGGCGACGTGTTCGGCTTTCTCGGTCCGAACGGCGCCGGCAAGTCGACGGCGATCGACATCATGCTCGACTACGTCGCACCGACCAGCGGATCGGTCCGCGTCCTCGGTCACGACGCCCAGGACGACAGCGTCGCCGTTCGGGAACGAACCGGCGTGCTCCCGGACGGCTACGGCCCGATCGGCGAGCGAACGGGTCGCGAGCACGTCGAGTTCGCGATCGACGCAAAACACGCCGACGACGACCCCGACGAACTGCTCGACCGCGTCGACATGCTCGCGGCCGCCGACCACCCGGCCGATCAGTACTCGAAGGGGATGGCTCAGCGACTCATGCTCGCGATGGCGCTGGTCGGCGAGCCCGACCTGCTCATCCTCGACGAGCCCTCGACCGGGCTCGATCCGAACGGGGCGCGGACGATGCGTCAGATCGTCCGCGAGGAGAACGACCGCGGGGCGACCGTCTTCTTCTCGAGTCACATCTTAGAACAGGTCGAAGCCGTCTGCGACCGCGTTGGGATTCTCGATCGGGGGCAACTCGTGACGGTCGACAGCATCGACCGCCTGCGCGAGACCGTCGGCGGCACCGCCCGCGTGACGCTCGAACTCTCGTCAGTCCCTGAGGAAGCGGTCGAGCGACTCCGCGCGATCGACGGCGTTGCGGGGATCGAGACGAACGGGACGACGATCGAGGTCGACTGCGAGAACCGCGCGAAAGCGCCGGTTATCGCGACCTGTCACGACTCGCCCGCAACCGTGTCAGACGTTACGACGACCGAAACCTCCCTCGACGAACTGTTCGCAACCGTCACGGAGGGACGCGCATGACCGATTCGCCAGTTGGCCGTCTCGCGCTGTTCGCTCGCGAGGACGTTCGCGACGCCGTTCGCGAGCGTCAGGCACACGTGGTGGGCGCGCTGTTCGTCCTGCTCGCTGCGGGGCTGACGTACTCGGCCGGTCGATCGGCCCAGCGAGCGGCCGGCACGTCCGTCGAGATCGAACTCGTTCCGCAGTTGCTCACGGCGCTTTCGCTTTTGATCCCGTTGGTCGCGCTCGGACTCGTCGCGCCCGCGCTCGTCGAAAAACGGTCGACCGGCGCGCTCACGGTCATCCTCGGCTTGCCGTTTTCCCGGCAGACGGTCATCCTCGGAACCTTTCTCGGCCGAAGTATCGTCATCACCGCGAGTACGCTCGCGGCGTTGCTCGTCGCGGTTCCGATCGCGTTCGCGATGGGTGTGGTGATCGATCCCCAGCGACTCGTGGCCACCACGCTCGCGTTCGTCGTCCTCATCGCGGCGTTTACGTCGATCGCCGTCGCGATCTCGTCGGTGACGCGAACGTCGACGCGGGCCTCCTTCGCCGCCTTCGGGGCCTACGTCGTCTTCGTCTTCCAGCTCTGGTCGTATCTACCGATGCTTGCGCTGTACGTCGTCTCCGGATTCGAGTATCCCGAGACGACGCCGACGTGGGTCGAGTTCATCGCGGCACTGAACCCGATTACGGCGTTTAGTAACCTGATAAGCGCCGTTCCCGGGATCGATAGCGTGGGATTCGCCATGGTACCGTCCGAACCAGCGGTGTACGAACAGCCGACGGCCGCGCTCGTCATCCTCTTCGCGTGGATCGTCATCCCGCTCGTGTTCGGTTACTTCCGGTTCAACCGGTCCGATCTATAGCTGTCGTTCGAACCGAGTTAGACGTAGTACGACACCGTTTGCCGGCGTTCCACCAAAATGAGCCTGGTTCCACAGGGACCGACTAACAGTCCGTCTCAGACGGTTTACTGTCCGTCAGTTCCGGCGCAACCGCGACCCGGGCGACGGTTGCACCGGCAAATCGGTACAGCGATCCGTCTCAGTGGCGCATCGTCTCGTCGCCGCCTTCGACGCCCGAATCCGTAATCTGGAACTGGGCTGACTCTCCGACCGGCTTCGATCGGTGTTTCTCGAGGGTCGCTCGTCGCTTCCCGGCTCGAAATCGCTCGAGTCTAAGCACGACGCCGGTCCAGTGTTCTAACGTGTTGCCACCGAGCGCGCGCGTGCGATCCGAATCCGGATCGGCGAACACCTGATTCGTGAGGACGACCGCGAGGTCGTGCTTTCGAGCGAGCGAGAGCAGGTGTGTCACCTGTCGTGCGACGCGTCGCAGGGCTTCACCGTCGTTTCCCTCCCCGGTTCGTTCCAGCCGGTAAAATCCCGTTGCGCTGTCGAGAACCACCAGATCCGCGCGTTCGGCGAACTCCTCGACGTCGCGGACGGCCTCGGCTTGCTCTTCGAAGTCGAGTGCGTCCTCGATGACGATCCGCGAGGCGACCGTTTCGATATCGTTGCTGGCGTCACGCTCGGATTGACGCCCGAACTCGTCGGTTTCGGGTCGCGCTGGTTTCCCCCCGGTTTGGGCCGCCAACAACTGCTCGAAACGGTCGACCGAGACGCCCTCCGTGTCGATGTAGACGACGGTCCCGCCGGCGCCGGCCGTTTCGACCGCGGCGGACAGTGCCAGATTCGTCTTCCCCGCAGCCGGCGGCCCGTACAGCTGTGTAACGGTCCCGCGCTCGAACCCCCCGCCGAGTAACTCGTCGACCGGCCCACAGCCGGTCGGGATCGGCTCGTCGTTCACAGTTTGCGTTCGTCCGGTCGGCGCAAAAACCCCCCGGAACTGGGGCGAAATCGTCACCTCGCCGTCTGGCCTCGCAGTCGAACACGTTTATTCGATCCGGCGACGAAGTTCAGCCCGTGATCGTCGTCGCAACAGCCGACTTCGAGGTCTACCACGAAGTCGTCACCGAACTCCGGGACCGCGGGACGGAGTTTACCACCGTCGAGCCGAACGAGGACCTGCCGGAGCGAACGGCCGTCGTGATCACTGGGGCCGACAACGCCGAGACGTTCGACGCCGTTCCGACGGTCGTCGCCGAGTCAGAAGAGCCTCGTCGAGCGGTCGATCAGGCGCTGACGACCGTCCGCGGCGGGGGCGGGCGGACCATCATCGGCGTCGATCCCGGCCGAAAGCCGGGCATCGCCGTCCTCGCCGGCGAGACGGTCGTCGCGGCGTTTCAGGTCCCGCTCTCGGACGCCGTCGAGGTCATCCAGCGCGAGGCGAGCGAGGCCGCCGACCCGGTCGTCCGAATCGGCGACGGCTCCCGGCTCCAGAGCGCCAAACTCGTCACTGATCTGGAGGACATCCGGGTCGAACTCGTCGACGAGACGGGGACGACACCCTACCTCGGGACCGGCGCACGAGGGATGGAAGACGTCCTCGCGGCCGTGAATATCGCACGCCTCGAGGGAGACGTCGTCGACGAGCGAGAGATCGAACCGACGGCTGGCGAACTCCAGGTCATCAAGGACCGCTCGCGGGAACGAAGCGGAACGAACCGAGCGATCGGAGAGTCCCTCGCCCGACGCGTTGCGGCGGGTGAGCTGACGATCGAGGAAGCGCTCGACGAGCATCGTGGCGACAACCAATCCAGCGACGACACCCGTCAGTCCGACGACGACACCGACGGCTGACCGTCGGTCTGAGGACGGTTGAAAGAAAAGGAAACTGGGTGCGATCGGTCACGCGGTCGAAAATCGACCGCGAGACGAATTCGGTCGTGTCGCAATCGGTCGTTACGCCGCAGCCCAGACGTTCGTCGCAGCGACGGAGTTGAACTGGACGTTCTCGTTCTCCTGCAGGCTCACCTGCGCTGCGCCGGCACTTCCGCCGTCGTCAGCGTAGGCGACAGCAGCCTGCTGCTGGTTGACGTTCTCCTGGGTGAGGAACTGGACCTGCTCGAGCTGTGCGGTCGCGTCCTGCTCTGCGTCGTTCTTCTGTTGGGTGTCGAAGTCGTACGCGAACCCTTCGATGCCCTCAACTTCATCGCCGCCAACCGTCACGCTCGTGGTCGACGTCTGGACAACCTTGTCGTGGCCGTATCCGGGGTTGGCGTAGACGTTCAGCGCATCGGCGAAGCCGACCTGCGCGTTGTAGTTCGACTGCGAGGACAACTGTACGGCAGTCGCATCGCTGCCGTTAGTCGCGATGGCGAGCGCAGTGCTCTGCAGGTTCACGTTCATCTGCTCGACGCCTTGCTCTTGGGTCACTTCGGACGTGGCGACCTGTCCGGCGTCGTCACCTTTCTTGTGGTGTTTGTCGTCCTTCTTGTGATCGTCTTTCTTGTCGTGGTGCTTGTCGTCGTGGAGCGAGTCCATCGTTTCCTCGGCGTCGACGATCGTGCTATCATCGACACCCGCGGTCGCGACGTGCATGCCAGCCATCGAGGACATGATGTTCGTCGCACTCGCTTCACCGACCTGCTCGTTGTAGTTCGTCTGGTCCGAGAGCTGGATGGCAGTTGCGGTGCTGTTCTCGCCGACGGCGATGGCGACGGCACCGTCTTGCTCGTTGTAGTTCGTCTGGTCAACCGCTTGACCTTGGGATACCTCGGCGCTTGCAGCCTGGTCAGCGCCAGGACTGTCGTCGGACTTGTAGTGGTCGCCCTTCTTATCGGCGAACTGGCCGTCACCGACGTAGACGTTCGTGGCGTTAGCGACGCCCTGCTGGATGTTCTGGTTCGACTGATCGGACTGCTGGAACGCGAGTGCCTCGCTCTCGCTGTCCGCGAGCGCGAACGCGACGTTCTGCTCGTTGTAGTTCAGCTGGGCGACTTCTTGTGCCTGCGTCACGACGGCTTCGGCGTCCTGATCGGGGCTAACTTCGGCTTTGTCGCCTTTCTTGTCGGCGACACCCCAGCCGTCGAAGTGTTTCCCGTCGCCGTTGCCGATGACGACGTTGACAGTTCCGACGTCCTCGAAGACGGTCTCATCGACCTGGATGTTCTGCGCTGAGGAGTCGGCGAGCTGTTCGTTGTCGTTGTGCTGGTTCGATTCCTGGATCGCGGTCGCCTCACCGCCGTCGATCGCGATCGAAACCGCGTTATGCTGCTGGTTGATGTTGACCTGGTTGACGTCCGAGTACTGCGAGACTTCCGCGTCAATGTCCCCTGACGCGTGCGCTTCGATGTATTCATCGAGCGTCATATCGTCGAGCTCAGCACCGAAGACCAGGTAGAGCTCTTCACCGTTGTCGAGTGCGTGTACTGCGCCGTCGTCGACGTCCTCGCCGGCTGCAGCAGCCGGTGCTCCGACAGCGACCATCGATAAGGCGACTATACACGCGATAAGAACCGTCGTACACTGTGAACGTATCGTCGTCTTGTTTGTCATGATTCGTTTGACGTGAACCGTGAGAGTCTTTGTTTCCGAAACTCCACGGCGTGAACCGTCATATCCCGATGACAGACTTTGTTATCTGTCAGTTGAATCGTCGATGAAACATCCTACTGAACCGAAGACGCTCGCTTACAGAGAGAAACCGGTGGCTTCGACGTCGGTATCCGTCGCGGGAAATCGCCGATACGCACGAAATCGACCGCTGAGTTCCATCAAAAAGCGAAACCGGTCGTGTCGGACTGGCAATTGTTTCGGGGAGCAAATGCAGGTATTACTCGAGTTCTGACGCCGTTCCAGCCGATCATATCTCGTATTTCCGGGACGGAAGCCGAATTTCGGACGGTGATTCTGACCGTGTATTGTAAGCGTGTGCGTGTGCTGCCTCGATGAATTCGGCGCTGTTTCGTGGAACGGTGCGTTCAACACTCCGAATGGGAGAATTCACCGTGAAACCGTTCTCCGGGTTCAAGTGGGAGACCGTGATGAGAGGAAACTGGGCAACGCGTCACAGCGGGGACGAAGCAGGGAGTCACCAACGCTCCCCTACTCAGCAACAGCTCCGTCACAGGGGTCTGCGTCCCGTATGTACCCGCCGTGTGATGCGTGCCACATAGGTAATACACAAACATGAAGCGCGCACTCACAATCACGATCGCGGTCGCAGTGATCATCGGCCTCTCCTTTGTGGGGCTGTCAGGATCCGCAGCAGCACAGGATATTGACTTCGGAGACAACGCTACCGTTGGTGACACCACTGTTGGTGACACCTCCGGTGGTTTCGCAGCCAGCGATGCTACCTCTACGGTAACTCAGACTAACGACCAGTCCAATAGCTACAGTCAGACTGGTCTCCAGTCACCAACATCCGGTGGTGACGCTGTCCAGTATTCGAGCACTTCTCAGACTAACGTCAATGATCAGTCCGCCTTCTCCTTCGCTGTGAGCGGTGCTGATGCCAGTGGTGGAGACATCATAGATTCCTTCGACTGGAACGACACTAACGGATAATCGCTAGTAGCGAGCCGACACATCGCTTTTTATTTGAGTTACAGTCGATCGCCACAGACATGTTCAGCGCCGGCTATCGAACGTGATGTGGCCAGTAGGTTGCCGTTACTCGTCGGTATCGTCTGTACTCCCCTCCCACTGGATGACGTGATCGACGTCGTCATCGACGTGATCGAGGTCGGACGGGTCCTGATGCGTGAGCGTTCCGTCGCCTGAATCACTGGATTCGGCGTCGAGTTCGACCCGTGCGACCGCGGACGGTTCTAACTCGACCGTCACCGATCCGTCGGAGACCGCGGTCTCGAACTCGTCGATCTCGTACACCTCGAGATCGGTCCAGTCGTACCACGCCTCGGGCGCGTCGCCGACACCGTCTTGCTCGTCGTGCGGATCGCCGGTCGGCTGCTGGACGGTCACGTCGACGGCCGCGTCCTCGTACGCGTCGGAAACCACGAGCGTGACCTCAGCCCGTTCGCGCAGGTTCCGGTTGGTCAGGAACGCACAGAGTGCGTCCTCGTTTTCCGCGGCCATCGCCGCGGTGTCGACGTACGAAACATCGTCCATCGGACGGATTCGATAGCCCGTCTCGGGAACGTCCCGGGTCGGGCCGTCGACGGCTGCCTCAACTGCGGTCCACTCACGCGAGCCATTGAAGACTGTCGCGTACAGATCGAGGGTGTAGCCGAGCGGAAGCAACGGGTTCGGATTCGCCGGATGGGCACGCTTTCAGGTGGGAACATTCGGACCGGAATGTGCGTGTGACACGCGCGTCGAACGATGTCGCTGCGCCGAATGAACGTGTTGTACATGCCCGCGACGTACGAGGCACCCGCCATCGTCGGCATCCCCGGCCACGGGTCGCCGGGCTCGACGGTCGGGAACAGCCCCCACTCGCCGATCATGATCTGGAAATCCGTCATGCCGAAATCGGCCGCTGTCCCGGCGGTTTCGGCGAGCAACTCCTCGAACTGCGTCGGAAACGTGAGGAGGACCTCGTTATAGTCGAGTGCGTCCGCATCGTTGTCCGCCTTCCAGTCGGCCAGCATCTCGAGGTCCTCGATGCCCCAGTTATACCGGTGCATGCCGATCCCGTCCGCGTCGTCGCCGACGAGGTCGAACAGCGCCTCGTTCCAGTCGTCCGGATCCGGCGCAAGGTCGGGATCGTCGTACTTGGGATCCATCCCGTCGGGAATCACGGTGATGGAGTCGTCGACGGCCGTCATCGCGTCGACGAACGCGGCGGCGTGTTCGGCGAACGCCTCGGGGTCGTCGGTGCCGCCGGCCTGCCACGGCCCCCAGACCTCGTTGCCGACCTCCCAGACCTCGACGTCGAACGGCTCCTCGTAGCCGTGTTCGGCACGAAGCGCGCCGTACTCGGTCTCTTCGGGGTCGCCGTTGCAGTACTCGACCCAGTTGGCAGCGCCCTCGGGCGTGATCGGCTCCGGCGGCTGAAACTCTCGACCCTCGCCGCCCTCCCACTCGGGCGGGACGGTGACGCCGACGGTGATCGTCGGCTCCGCGCCGGCCAACTCGCAGAAGTCGACGTACTCGGCGGTCCCCATCAGGTTCTCGTCGACGCCGTCCCAGACGATGTTCGGCCAGACCGGACGATCTTCGTCGGGGCCGATCCCGTCTTCCCACCGGTACGTGCTGGTGTAGTTGCCGCCGGGCCACTTCAGGAGCGACGAGTTGCGATCGCGCATCAACTCGATCGAGGTCCGGTTGAACGGCGCGCCGGTGCGCTCGCCCTCGATGGCGTCGTCCGGTACGAGCGAGACCCAGTCCAGATCGACGGCTCCCTCACCCTCGGCGACGAGTTCGAGGACGTACTCACCGTACGGCGAGGCGAAGTCGTCGTTCGACCCGCCCTGGAGCGTGCTCCCGCTTTCCTCGCTCAACTCGAGTTCGACGTCCTCGTATCGCTCCCACTCGTCGGGTAGGTCGACGAGCGTCTCGCTCGCGAGGACGGTCCCGTCGGGCGCGCTCAGGCGAACCTCGAGTTCATCGACTCCCTCGCTGCGAACGGAGACGGCGAACTCGTAGCCGAGGGTTCGCCAGTCGGGAAGCACGATCCGCTGTCGGACGCCGCCTTCGGCGTCGTCGAGGGTAACTCGCTGGTAGGCGTTACCCGATTCGAGATCCTCGACCGGATAGCCGTTCTCGTCGAGCGTCCACTCCTCGTAGCCGCGGACGCCGCCGACGCTCGGTTGCTGGTGATCGACGCTCCCGTCGGAATTGCCCGTGATGGGTTCCCAGGGGAACGGAACGCCGCCGTACTCGCCGACCTCGTCGAAGCCGTACACGTGCGAGACGCTTCCCTGAAACTGACACCACTCGACGAAGGAGGTATTCGTCACGTGCTCGGCGTAGAGTCCGGGATAGGCCTCGTGATCACCGTAGTGCTCGGCGAACCGACCGAAAATCGTCTCCGGCACGTCCGTCTCGTTTCGATCGCCGAGATCCAGTTCGACCGTCGCGGAAAACGAGTCCTCGGCCGGCGTCGTCGCGCCGGCGATTCCAGCGCCGCCGCTTCCCGCACCCGCGAGCAACAGCGCCTGCATCCCGAGCAGTCGCCGTCGGGTCAGGTCGAAACCCGACGCGCTGCCGTCCAAAAACCGCGGACCCGCCGTCGCCGATGATGGATCGCCCATACCAATAGCCCCGTGCGTCTAATAATACATAAATTATGGCTCGAATATCTGGATAGAAAACAACTCGTTGCAAAGGGCGATTATCTCCGGGAAACGAAAAATCGACAGCTAACGACTGTCAGAACCGGTCGGTTCGGCCGGCGGCCGTCCACGGATCGGTCGGCGCGTCCAGCGGAACGCGCACGGTTCGCTGCTGTTGATCCGCGACCCGTCCCGCGAACGCCCACCGTCTCTCGTCCCACGTCTCCTCCTCGCTTTCCGCGGCCGCGGCCGCTGCCGCGAGCGCGTGATCGTGCAGGTGTGCGCCGACTACGGCGGCGATCGCCGCCGCCTCCTCGTCGGTCGCGTCGTCGGCGATCTCGAGGTTCGCCGTCGAGAGAGGATTCGTCGCTGTGTCGGCTGCGTCGCCGGTCGCCGACGCGGACTGCAGTTCGAACTCGGTCTCCTCGAGCCGACTATCGCTTCCCGTGTGTTCCGTCGTCATTGGGTACTCACAGGGGGATGTTTCCGTGTTTCTTGTCCGGGTTGTCCTCGCGTTTCGTCTCGAGCATCTCCAGGTCGTCGATCAGGCGCGGCCGTGTTTCCGTGGGGACGATCACGTCGTCGAGGAAGCCCTTGTCCGTGGCGGTGTAGGGGTTGGCGAACTCCTCGCGGTACTCCTCGATGAGTTCGTCCCGGAGCTCGTCGGGGTTTTCCGCCTCGGCGAGTTCCTCGCGGTAGAGGATGTTGACGGCACCCTGTGGCCCCATGACAGCGATCTCGGCCGTCGGCCAGGCGTAGTTGACGTCCGCGCCGAGGTTTTTCGAGGCCATGACGCAGTAGGCCCCGCCGTAGGCCTTGCGAGTGATGACGGTCAGAAGCGGCACGCTCGCCTCGGCGTACGCGTAGAGGAGCTTCGCTCCGTGGCGGATGATGCCCCGGTGTTCCTGATCCGTTCCGGGCATGTAGCCGGGGACGTCGACGAAGGTCACGATCGGGATGTTAAAGGAGTCACAGAAGCGGACGAACCGCGAGCCCTTCATCGAGGAGTCGACGGTGAGCGTGCCCGCGTTGACGCGAGGCTGGTTGGCGACGAGCCCGACGGAGCGGCCGTCGAGGCGACCGAAGCCGACGACGAGTTCCTTCGCGAAGTTGTCCGCTACTTCGAAGAAAGAGCCCTCGTCGACGACGCTGTCGATAACGTCGACCATGTCGTAGGGCTTCTGTGGGCTCGCCGGTACGATGTCTTTGAGCTGCTCGTCGCGCCGATCGGGGTCGTCCCAAGGGTCGACGCGCGGCGGATCTTCGACGTTGTTCTGCGGGAGATAGGAAAGCAGTCGTTTGATATCGTCCAGGGCCTGCTCTTCGGACTCGCAGGCGAACTGGGCGACGCCGGTCTTGCCGGCATGGGTCATCGCTCCGCCGAGTTCCTCGTGGGTGACGTCCTCGCCGGTGACGGTTTTGGTCACGCCGGGCCCGGTGATGTACATGTGGCTCGTGTCCTTGACCATGAAGATGAAGTCGGTGATCGACGGCGAGTAGACCGCGCCGCCGGCACACGGCCCCATGATCGCGGAAATCTGTGGGACGACGCCGCTCGCTTCCTGATTACGCCGGAAAATCTCGGTGAATCCGGCGAGGCTCTTGACCCCCTCCTGAATGCGCGCGCCTGCGGAGTCGTTGAGCCCGATGACGGGCGCACCGACCTCCATCGCCATATCCATGACCTTACAGATCTTCTCGGCGAAGACCTCGCCCAGCGAGCCGCCGAAGACGGTAAAGTCGTGTGCGAAGACGAAGACGTTTCGCCCGTTGACCTCGCCGTAGCCCGTCACGACGCCGTCGCCGGGGACTTTCTTCTCTTCCATCCCGAACTGGCTCGTCTGGTGGGTCCGAAGCTGATCGAACTCAGTGAACGTTCCCTCGTCGAGGAAGTAGTCGATCCGCTCGCGGGCGGTCATCTTGCCCTTCTCGTGCTGGCGCTCGATCCGCTCCTCGCCGCCACCCTGACGAGCCTCTTTCCTGCGTTTCTCGAGCTCGTCGATGCGATCTTCCATCGTCATGATTGGTCGCTCCCGTCGACGTTCATCGGAGGGAGAAAGGGCGAGGGAAATGAAAAACGTTCTGTAATTCGAAGCTACAGCGTACCGATTCGTTGCCGGTCGGCGGAACTGCCCCGGCGTGTGAACGCGGTCGACTCGCGATCACAGGTCCATCCCTCCGTTGACGTCGATCACTTCACCCGTCACGTAGGACGACTCCTCGCTCGCGAGAAAACAGACGACCGAGGCGATGTCCTCGACCTCGGCGAGTCGTTCGAGTGGGATGCCCGAAATGATTCGCTCGAGGACCGATTCCGGAACCGACTCGAGCATGTCCGTCCGCGTAAAGCCGGGCGCGACGCAGTTTGCGGTCGAGCCACCCTGTGCCAGTTCGAGCGCGATCGTTCGGGTAAAGCCGAACATCCCGCTTTTGGCGGCGGCGTAGTTGGCCTGCCCGAAGTTGCCCTGTTTGCCGACGATACTCGAGATGTTGATCAGTCGACCCTCATCGGCGTTCCAGATGTCGTCGTAGAACGTCTGCGTGCAGTTGAACATCCCCCCAAGATTGACGTCCATCACTTGGTCCCAGTCCTCGCGACTCATCTCGGTAAACTGCACGTCCGCCGTGATCCCCGCGTTGTTCACCAGCACGTCGGCCGGTCCGAACGCCTCGTGACAGACCTCCCGCATGGCTTCGACCTCGTCGCGATCGGTGACGTCGGCGCGTGCGGCGACGGCGCTTCCGCCCGCCGCATCGATCGCCTCGACCGCTTCCTGTGCCGCCCCCTCCGAGGACCGGTAGTTGATAACGACGTTCGCTCCCTCCTCACCGAGATACTCGGCGATACCGCGGCCGATACCGCGGGC
Organism: Natrialbaceae archaeon A-arb3/5; assembly: GCA_046614585.1. Classification (GTDB taxonomy): domain Archaea; phylum Halobacteriota; class Halobacteria; order Halobacteriales; family Natrialbaceae; genus JBKKHI01. The sequence goes on from JBKKHI010000002.1 coordinate 336,976, forward strand.
CGAACCAGTGATGATGCACGTCCGTCCATCCATCGACATGGTTCGGTCTTCCACCTCCAGTAATAAATAACGACCCGCAGAATGACAGGATAATTGAACAGTCTCCCCGCCGTCGCCCGCTCGCAGTCGGCATCGCGCCTACCGGTTCGCCGCTTGCTCGATCCAGTCTTCGAGCCGGTTCGGTGACAGCCCCGTCTCGACGGCGAGCTCTTCGCTTCTCGCCGCCGCGAGCTGGTCGAACGTCTCGATGCCCGCGTCGGCGAGGGCTTCGGCATAGGCCGCTCCGACGCCGTCGAGTTCGGTTAGATCGTCGGTTTCGGCCGGTTCGCCGTCAGTGGACGATTCGTCATCTCTAAGGGATTCGTCGCCGGCGTCGGATTCCGATCGTGCCGCGAGCCAGTCACAGACCTGCGGCCAGAGTTCGGCGTGGCTTCGCGAGGAGACCGACATGCCGATGTGTCCCGTCGGATGTTCGAGGATTTCGGTATCGTCGGACGGAATCGCCTCGTTGAACGGCTTCGAGGCCGCCGGTGGGATGAGGTGGTCGTACTCTGCGACGATCTGGAGGACGGGCATCTCGATGTTCGCGAGATCCACGTGCTCGCCGCCGAGGTGAAGTTCGTTCTCGTAGAGCGCGTTCTCCTGGTAGATGTCCCGGATGAACTCCTCGTAGGCACGCCCAGCGACGTCGATGCCCTCGTCGAGCCAGCGCTCCATGCGGGCGAAGTTCTCGACGAACTCCTCGTCCTCGACGTTGTCGTAGAACCGGACGTACTTCGTCACGTTGTTCGCGACGGGATCCATCAGCGCGAAGCCGACGTCCAGGAAGTCGGCGGGGACGTTGTCGAACGTCTCGGTGACGGCTTCGGGATCGTAGTACTCCTCTGCACCCCAGAGTTCGAGGACGCCGCCATCGCCGGCGAAACAGAGGCCAGCGGCCATCATCGCGAGGTTCTTGACTTTCTCGGGGAACAGCGAGGCGTACATTGCCGACATGGTCCCGCCCATGCAGTAGCCGAGCAGGGTAATCTCGTCCTGCCCGGAGCGTTCGCGGACGACGTCGACGCAGTTGTCGATGTAGCGCGTGACGTAGTCCTCGAGCCCCAGCGAGCGGTCGAGCTTCGAGGGCTCGCCCCAGTCGATCAGGTAGACGTCGAAGCCGGCCTCGAGCAAGGTCTGGACGACCGACCGATCGGGTTGCAGATCGAGGATGTACGGCTTGTTGATCAGCGCGTAGACGATGAGGATCGGGATATCGCGCTGGTCCTCGGTTTTCGGCTCGTAATGAAGCAATTCGAGCTTGTTCTCCTCGTAGACGACCTCGCTCGGCGTGTGTCCGACCTCGATTTCGTCGATCGTCTCGCTTCGCTCGGGAGCGACGCGGCTCTTGTCGGCCAGGTCAGCGGTCGCTTCCCAGGCCTGGCGCTGGAAGTCCAGGACGGTTGCGTAGGGGTTTTTCATCGGTTACTGGTCGTCCTCGTCGAGGTGGTCGAGGATGCGGTCGAGTTTCTGTTCGACGTCGTGCTGGCGGCGCTCGAGTTCGACGAGCCGATCCCCGACTTCCAGCACGTCTTCCTCGGTCGCGAAACCGAGCAAGCGAAGCGTCTCCTGAGAGGCCTCGTCGGCCTGTTGCTGGAGTTCGAGCACGTCGCCGACGGTCTCGCCGGTCATCTTGGCGAACGCGGTCGTGGACATGACGTCCTTGAACGCGTCGTTGGCCGTGTTGAGCCAGATATCGCGGAACTCCTCGACGTCGACGTCCTCGCCCTCCAGCGTGTCGTTCATCCGCTCGACCATCTGCTGGGAGGCGTTCATCCAGGTCTCGTAGGCGCGGGCGTAGCCCTCGACGCCGTCCGAAACCTCGTTTTCCTCGCTGACCTCGCCGACCGTCTCGGACCAGCTCTCGACGAACTGGGCCTGTGCCTCGACGCTGTCCTCGAAGCTCTCGAGGAATTGCTCGTTCCACTGTTCGACGAACGCGTTCCAATCTGCTGTCTGGGATTGCTCTGAGTTTGCCATTGTCTAAAATTGGGGTGTGAGTGTGAAAAGGCTGCGCCTCAGACGAGGATCTACGCCGAAACGTCGAACTCGTCGGTGGCGTCCTCGACGGTCTCAGCCGCGGCAGTGACGTTCTGCTCGACCTGCTCGTGGGCCTCGAGGGCGGCATCGAACGACGAGTCGACGACGTCCGCGTAGTTCGCGGCGAACTCGTCGAACGCTGCGTCGGACTCTTCGAGTGCTTCGAGGAGGGCGTCGGCCGACTCCGACTGGGCCTCGACCGTCGAGTCGACGCTCTCGTCGACGAACTCGCGAACCTCGTCGAACGCGGCAGCCTCCTCGGGAAGGGCTGCCTCGAGCGCGTCGAAGTAGGCGTGAACGGCACCTTTGGTGAGTGCTGCATTGGTCTCTGCGAACTCGTCCGAGCTCTCGACGGCGTCGGCGACGACACCGATCGAAGCCTGCTGGGCCTCGAGCGCGTCGTGAGTGAACTGCTGGGACTGTTCGAGTGCGGTACGTTGTGCGTCGAAGACTGCGGTGAATGGGTTCTGTGTCATGATTACTCCTCTCGGTCGCGTTTGACGGGGACGACGATCGTCTGAACGATGTCTCCCTCCTCGATATCGAGGGCATCCCGTTCGGGCTCGGGGATGCTGATCCGACCGCCGCTCTGGACGCGAGCCTTGAACGTCGCCGTTCCCATGTTCATGGGGCCGAAGGCGGAGACGTCCTCGAACGGGTTCGCCGAACTCGCCTGCAGCAACTGCTGTATCATCTCCTGCTGGGATTCGGCAACGTGCTCGCCCGCTTCCTGCATCTGTTCGGTGAACATCGCAGGCGGAAACCAGAGCGACTGGTCGGAGTCGTTCGTCATCACCAGTATCAACGAGGGCCGTTCGCATAAGTGTTTCCACTAGATACCATCTAATACCATTCAGTGGGCTAGTGTGCATCGAGCGGTTCCAAATGGGGAAGGATGGATGGTATTAGCGGGGAAAACGAATGGAGCGATATCCGAAAGGGGTTACTCGCTCTGTCCGCAAACAGGCCTAATGACCGTCGTCGGGATCGATGACACTGATTCCCGTACGCGTGGGATGTGTACGACGTACGTCGCCGCACAGATCGCCGAGCGGCTGTGCCGACACGTCGCGAGCCAGAGTGATATGTCCGCTGTAGACCCCATCGAGCGCGTGCTCCTCGTGCGGCTCAATCCCGCCGTCGAGTACAAGACCCGCGGCAACGCCGCCCTTGCGATCCACGTCGATTGCGAGCCGGACCCGGCGTTCGAGATCGCTCACGAACGGCTCGAAGAACTCGCAGAAACCGCCGACGAGCGGACGAACCCCGGGCTCGTGGTCGCCGACCACGTTGCCGACGCCGACGCGATTCCGGCGGACGTCGGTCGGTTCGCGACGCAGGCTATCCGCGACCACCTCGAAATCGACGAGGCCGAAACCCTCCTCGACCGACACGGCTACCGCAGCTGGCACGCTGGCGACGGCCGTGGCCGGATCGGCGCGCTCGCCGCGATCGGTAGCTGGCGCTCGCTCTCGGAGTGGACGTACGAACGAATCTCCTATCGCGAGCGATCGCGGTGGGGAACGGCGCGTGAGGTCGACGCCGAAAGCGTCTTCGCCGCCGCGGAGTGGGGCTACCCCGAGGCGTGGGATACGGTCGACCGTGACGAGGACGAACTCGTCTGTGTTCCGCACACGCCGGGACCGATCCTGCACGGCATCCGCGGCGACGATCCCGAGACCGTCCGCGCCGTTGCAGACCGCATCGAGAGCGAACCCATCGCCGCGAGCCAACTGTTCGTAACTAATCAGGGGACGGACGTCCACCTGCGAGACGGCTCGCTCGCCGACGTGCGGGACGGCCGCGCGTATCGACTCGACGGACGTGTCGCGAGCGACCCCGAGACACGGCGTGGTGGGCACGTGTTCTTCGACCTCGTCGAGGAGACCGAGAGCGAGCGAGCGGTCGGTGATGATACCGGGGATCCGGGCCCCGACGCGCGTCTCGACTGTGCGGCGTTCGAACCCACCAAACGGTTTCGCGATCGGGTTCGAGCACTTCGAATCGGCGATCGGATCACTGCCTGCGGGGAGGTTTCGCAGGGGACGCTCAAACTCGAAAAGTTCGCCGTTCGAGCGCTGGTGACGACCGAACGCGTGACGCCGACCTGTCCCGACTGTGGGCGAACGATGAAAAGCGCCGGTCGGAATCAGGGATATCGGTGCCGCGATTGTGGCACGGACACACCCGAGAAAGCGAGCGTCGACGTCGATCGAGACCTCGAGGCGGGTTGGTACGAGGTCCCCCCGTGTGCTCGGCGGCATATCGCAAAGCCGCTCGTCCGAGGTGGGTTCGATGGTGAGACGCATCCCGAGCGCTAACATGAACAGAATGACGGAAATTGATTTCAGGTCTCGAGTTACCAGCCCTGTCAACTCAGTCTGAGCAACACTGCACCGACGTTAGCGTATCCACTGTTGTGGGGCCGTCGTTGTTCTCGACATTGAAGCAGAGAAATTAACGGTCTGCGTCTATCAAAGGCGCGCTTGAAGTGATTCGAGCCCACTACTCGCTCCCTCACTCTAAAATCAGAAAATCGCAAGCTGGGATCCGTTCAAGTCCTCTCTGTAGAGACAGTACTTCAGAGAAATTATCATATCTGAAACCGCTCGGTAACGACCTCGTTTCCGTTTTTGTTTACTAACATATGATTATATATTCGTTATCCACTGGTAACTACCAGTACCAGATCGAACGAGTGGGATGGCAGACTGCGTTGGTGGTGTGTCCCTCAATTCCTATTGGGTGTACAGGGACACAGTCTGGCCGTTCCACCCGTTCAGCGGTGCAGTGGTGAAATCATGGATGGCAAATCGATCCGGAACAAGCTAGTTGGCAACGACGAAAAGCGAGCAGTTTCACCAGTTATCGGTGTTATCCTCATGGTCGCAATAACAGTGATTTTAGCTGCCGTGATCGCCATGTTCGTGCTCGACCTCGGCGACACTGTTGGAGAAGAGCCCAATGCTGGTATGAACATCGAAGATACTGATACCGACAATCACACCGTCTCTGTAACGTCGATGGGCAACTCTGATGGTGTCGCTGTAGTCGATAGTGGAGGCGAAGTTATTGGGACTGAAGACGGTGGCGTCGGCGGCGAAGCATATCTGAACAGTTCGGGATCATCTCTTGTCGTTGAAAGTGACGACTCTTATACCGTTGTTGCGTACATTGGTAACACCGAGGAAGTTGAGGATCACGGGCTCGATGAAGCCGATTCGACGGCAACCATCGGTAGTATCGACGACTAGGTCGTCACCTCCGTATAAAGTCGTGGGTCGGAAAAATTGAACCGCGAGGACGTCGCTGCGCTCGTCCTCTGGGCCCAGACCCTCTTCGTGCAACTTCTGCTGCTCACGGTGTCGTTCGCAGCAGAAATCTCGTCTATTACGCACTACTCACGATGTTGTTCGCGGTGAGGAAATGGGGTCGGAGGGATTTGAACCCCCGATCGACTGATATCTCCGGTGCGCCTCGGAACTCCAGAGGGTCATCACACGGACACTGATCAGGTGTCCGATCAGTATATCAGTCTGGAGTGTCGTCCCGGGCGCGTTGCCTCTGGAGTCAGTCGCCATGCCTGGCTTGGCCACAACCCCTCGCTACCCACTTGGGTGATCCGCCCTAAAGTGGTTTCGATTCGGGTTACAGCCACGGGGCGCGCCCCTCGGTGTCGGTGGAATCGTCGCCAGGGTAGGTGTCCTCGTCGGCCTCCGAGTCGGCCTCGTCCGGCTTCGATCCGGTGAGGCCGCCGTCGGGCAGGGGCCCCGTGCCGACGGCAGGGAGGAAGCCGCCGGAATCGTCGTCGGGTGGAGACTCGTCGTCCTCGCTTTCCGAGCCCCGGTCGAAGGGCAACTCGAGCGCGAACAGCGCCGCGATGACGAGCGCAGCGAGCGGGGCCTGTCCGAAGGCGAATCCGAGCAGGGACAGCGGCAGGATGCCGAGTGCAACCGCGCTCCCGAAGCGGAATCGGTCGAGGTCCATGTACTCGCGCAGGTACGGGCCGCTGAGTGCGACCGCCAGGGCGAAGCCCACGCCGATGACCGCGGCGAGCGTCGCGTTGGCGACGAGCGCGAGGTCGTCCATCAGGACGAACGCCGCGCCGTCGGGTTCGATGCTCGCGATCAAGCCGAGTGCGATGATGACGCTGGGGCTCGGCAGGTAGTTTCCGATAGTCGCGCTGGCGGTTTTGGCCGCGATCGCGAGGATGACGAGCGCGGCGAATCGCTCGATGATCGCGTCGTTGAGGACGCTCCCGATCGCTGGTGCCAGTGCGGCTTGCACCGCTGCGAGGAGTATCAACGGGATTCCCACCAGCAGGACGATCTTCGCCTGCTCGCGCGGCGTCCCGGTCATGTCGGCAAGGATCACCGCGACGGTGGCGCTGCCGCCGAAGATCAGCAGACCGATCTGGACTGCACCGAGTGGATCGTCGAGCGCGCCCGCGAGGATCAACGCCGGGAAGACGCCGTCGATCAGCGGGAGCATCATTACGAGCGCCAGCAGTCTAGTGTCGCCGCCGACAATCCCCTCGAGACGGAGGGCAACCGGGTGTTGTGAGGCACTCATCGCTTAGGTGCGATGGCCCTGACCCGAGGCCGGTGGGTAATAGGGTGGACGATCCCGTACGGACTGGCGGCGAGGACACCAGTTCGTCCACTTACGGCCTCGGGCTGTGAGTGTAACTGTCCCGAACGCAAACGAAGAGGTGGAGTCGAGACTCGTCGGACCACCGATTCGGGGTTCGCTGGAACTCACAGCGTACATACTCCACTAGAAGGACGGGATTGTGAATAAACGTTGTGTGAGAAGGCATTTCACGATCAGTCAGAATATCGACACGCATGTTCGAATCGATGCGTTGGTGTACGAATCCGGTCGTTACACCGACGAGAACAGAGTTGTGCGGGTCGGAACCATGGTACTGACTTCGGTGGTGGTATCCGTCTTACGCGCGGGTCAGAGCGGTCCGTCCGGGGTGAATTGAATGTCGCTGCTGTCTCTCACACCGGGTTCCGTCTGGGCGAGCGCGTAGCCGATCAGAAAGTCGCTTCTGAACGAAAATCCGGAGATGTCCAGTTTCCGGTGACCGCTGTATATAACCGTATTACCAACGTGATGGGCGTCGGCCTCGTAGTACGGGCCGATTTTCACGGTCGCGGTTTCGCCGGGTTTGAGACTCGCTTCGCGTTCCTTGGCGACGAGCATGACGTACGCACCGTTTCCGATGGTTTCTGACACGCTGCTCGCGTGGCCTCCATTCGACGGTGTGATCTCGATCGTATCGTCACCGTCTATATTGTCGAGCGCGAGCGTGTGGTGGTCGAGTTCCGCCAGCCGAAGGTACTGTATGATCGCCGTTCTGTCGTGGGTGTTCGTTACCGAGAACTGATAGGAGTGTGTGGAATCCGTGAGTTCGGTATCCTCGTTGTACTCGAGGGTGCCGGTCTCGAGGGCACCCACGCTGGTTCCAAACAGTGAAAGCGCACCGACGGTGGCGATTCCGGCTTTGAGCGCGGTTCGCCTGCCCATCGTGTTTGTGGACGAACGGTCGGTCGTCGTTCGTGGTGGCGTCGTTTTCGGTTCGGATCGGTCGTCGTGCGTCGGTGAGTCGTTCATGATCGGATATTCGTCGAGGTTATCGTGGGGTATTCGTCGTGGGTGATGTTCGTCCGCTGGGTTCGCAGACCGGTTGATCGATCGACGCATCAGCGTCGCGGGTGCTCTTCGGGTCGCTCACAGTACCCCCTCGAGGAACGCCGTCGCGACCGTGGATGGATCCTCGCCCTCCTCGTCAACCCGTGCGATCAGTCCGCGCATGGTTTCCGTCGAGTCGAGGTGGCTCGCGAGATCGTTCAGTGGGGCTTCGATCTCCGGGACGGCCTCGAGCGTCGGCCGGTGAACGAGCGCAACTGGATTGTAGGTAGGGAAAAACGAACGGTCGTCCTCGAGGGCGATCAGATCGGCACCGCCGAGTTCGGGATCGGTTGAAAATCCCATGACAATATCGACCTCCTCCTCGAGGAGGTCGTATGTGCTCCCCGCGGGAACGACTTCGGCTTCCGACGTGATCTCGTTCGCGCGGTTGGACTCGACGTCGTAGGCGTCGGTGAAACCGCGCCAGCCGTCGATACGGTGGACGAACTCGTCGCCGAGGCCGAGTCGGATGTCGTTGTCCTCGAGTTTGTCGGCAAGGTCGGAGAGCGTCTCGAGACCGTGCTGGGTCGCGAACGAGTCGGTCGTGACGAGTTCGTACGTGTTGTTGAAGCCGCCCGGTTCGAGGACGGCGATATCGTCATCTGCGGCGAGTTCACGCACCTCCTCGAGCGTTTCTGGCGACTCGTGAGCGTAGTGGGACCGAAAGAGGGTTCCAGTATACTCCCAGTAGTGGTCCAGACCACCGTACTCCGTGTCGACGAAGCTCTGGACGGTTGTTCGCTCTCCGATCGTGTCGTCGAGAATCGAGTCGACGCCGTCGACGTCGGAGAGGAGCGCCGCCGACATCTCTCCGAGGAGGACGTTCTCGGTGAATCGTTTCGATCCGACCGCGATATCACGACCGTCGAACCCGTCACGGTCGGCGTCATCGTCGGTGGCCGTCGTTTCTTCGTCGGTATCGGTCGTGTCCTCGGTTCCGTCCGCTGGTTCAGACCCGGACGTATCAGTGTCTGTACACCCTGCCGTTGTGCCCATTACCACTACACCGGCGGTCGTCAACAGCCGTCGTCGCGTCTGTCGTTGTTCCATACGTTATTGTTCACTTTCGACGCAATCGGCGGCTACAAGTATCGACCGTTTCGCCGTGAGTTGACGCGGATTACGTGATAGTTATACGAAATATGACTTGTAATATATAAATAGTTTCCTACTGATCTTCATCGTTTGTACGACGGGGCTCCGGACCGAATCGGACGATTTAACCCGATGAGGGGGTAACGTGCCGATGCGTGCGAGGGTAGCCAAGCGGCCAACGGCGGCGGACTCAAGATCCGCTCGTGTAGACGTTCGTGGGTTCGATTCCCTCCCCTCGCATCGCAACAAGGCGCATGCCGCGCCGAGTGAGATGCAGGAGGGATCGAATCAGGGAGCAGGTTTCCTGCGACCGTGGTTCGATTCCCTCCCCTCGCATCGCAGTGAGGCGCAAAGACGCGCCGAACGAGATGCAGAAGATCGACACGATGCGATCTTCCCTCGCAAATTCTCTGCACCCAATCCGACCAGTGCCATCAGTAAAATTGCGACCGCTTTTCACGGCTGAGGCCGGACGATAGCCAATGAGCGAACGCGAGTCGGCTCGGCGACGAGCCACCGTCGCCCGGGAGGCTGCAGATGCCGGCGCGGCGGTCGCAGCCGAGTCGTTTCGGACGGCTCTCGAGGTCGAACTGAAAGACGGAAAGACGGACGTCGTGACACAAACTGATTCGGATGCGCAGGTCGCGGTGATCGAGACGATCCGCGAGTCGTTTCCGGACGATCCGATCGTCGGCGAGGAGGACGACGCGCTGAAGCAAGTGCCCGACGAGGGGCCGGCGTGGATCGTCGATCCGATCGACGGAACGAACAACTTCGTCGACGGCAATCGGACCTTCTGTACTGCGGTTGCAGCGGTCGAAGACGGCGAACCCGTCGGGACCGCGCTCGTCGCCCCCGCACTCTCCGATACGTATCGTGCCGGTCCCGATGGCGCGTTCTTGAACGACGAGCCCCTGTCGGTCAGCGACCGGTCGGATCCCGAGGAATCGATGGTCTGTCCGACGTTCTGGTGGGACTTCGATCAGCGAGATCAGTACGCCTCGATGACTCGCGCGCTGGTCGAACGGTTCGGGGACATGCGCCGATACGGCTGTGCACAGCTCGAGCTCGCGATGGTCGCCATGGGCGCACTCGAGGGCGTCGTGACCAACGTCCGGATCAATCCGTGGGACAGCGTCGCCGGCGTCAGCCTGATCCGCGAGGCCGGCGGTGTCGTTACCGACCTCGACGGCGAGCGCTGGCGACACGACAGCGTGGGGTTGGTCGCCTCGAACGGCGAGATCCACGACGAGTTGCTCGCGGCCGCACGAGAAATCGACGACGAGTGACGAACGCGACGATGGATCGACGCCGGACGGCGGAAACCGGAAACGGTAAGCGCCCACCGTGACGGGTATCGGTTATGAACGAGTTGATCGAACGGTACGGTCCGGCCCGGATCTGGGCCGTTACCGTCGTCGTTCTCGCCGCAGCGGTGACAGCTGCTGCGGTCGCGTTCCCACAGCGGGTGTACGTCGACATCATCTGGCAGTACTACTGGGGTCCGGTCGTCGCGGACGCACACGGCTGGAACCAAGTCGCCTGGGCTGGCGGCGAACAGATCAACGCTAACACGGCCGGTCCGGACGACGGCCCGACCGCCTCGCCAGGGTACACGTTCGTCTCCTACGCCGGCTACGTGCCGACGCTGATCCTCTTCGTGGTCGGGATCGTCCTGCTCATCCAGCGCCTCGAGATCGAACGCTACCGGGCTGGCTTCTACGCGCTGTTCCCGTTCATGCTCTTTGGCGGCGCGCTACGAGTCGTCGAGGACGCGAACGTCGCCGCCTTCCGAGACACCGGCGAGCTCGCGATCGAATTGCCGTGGTCCGGGTTCTTGATTAGCCCGCTAATCTACTTCACGGTCTTTCTCATCACGCTGATCGCGGTCGTCGTCTCGATCTGGCTCGACCGCAACGACTACCTTTCGGGCTATGAGTACCCGCTCGCCGCGATCGGAACCGGGTTGCTCGCGGTGACGGTCGGCTACCTCGGCTACGTCGCGGCGACGGAACCGTACGCGACGTTCTATCCGTGGCTGCTGTTGACGACGCTCGTGGGTGCGACGCTCGCGACGGCGATCACCTGGTACGGTATCGAGCGGTTCGCACCTAATATCAATCGCGGCACGCGATACATGGGGCTGGTCGTCATCTGGGCGCACGCGGTCGACGGCGTCGCGAACGTCATCGGTCTCGACTGGGCGGTCGCGTTCGGACACGCACAGAACCTCGCACCGAAACACCCGGTCAACGAGGCGATCGTGAACGTGACCGGCTCGGTTCTCCCGCCCGAAATCGCCGAGATCACCGGCGCGGCCTGGCCGTTCTTGCTCGTAAAGCTCGCGGCCGCGGTCGTCGTCGTCTGGATCTTCGACGAGACGATCTTCGAGGAGAGTCCGCGGTACGCCATCCTGTTGATGATCACCGTCGTCGCCGTCGGTCTCGGCCCCGGGACGCGAGACATGCTGCGGGCGACGTTCGGTGTGTAACGCGAACTCTCTTCTCGAGGCCAGTCCTCGTTCGTTTCGACCACTTATCGAGTCCGGCAAAAGACTCCGATGAAAACGGACACCGTCGCGGGGTACACCTCGATCTGGCGGTGAATCGGTCACTCCGCTCGCGAATGCTGTTATTTCTCTGCAGCGGTACGTGTAGCAACCTCTTTTACCGGGGTCCTCCCTCGTTCGCTTCGCTCACTCGGTCGAACCCCGGCAAAACCCGTTGATGCCAAAAGGCCGACGGCTCGGCCTTCGGCCTCACCGTCGGTGAAACGCCTTGCTTCGCTCGGCGTATACTGGAGAAAACCGCGAACGGTCACTATGCAGGTGTAGTGACTACATCAAGGTTTTAATGGACTGTACTACTGGTGACATCCTCCGCGCCCTGAAGGGCGCGGCTTCCCGTACCGAGGTTGGGATATTTGCTGGTCTACGACACGACCTGTTCTCTCGTCTGAAACGTCCCGCTCTCGCGGTCGAACAGGTGTACCGAGGGCTGTGCCACACAGCCGTTACTCCTATCCTCGCCGTGAGGGCTCGGAGTTATCTTCTGTCGCATGTTCTCCGCCCCGTTACAATCCGCGTTGGCCACCATCTCGCACGATGAGCAGACGTACAGGCCACGTTCGACCCTGTTTGACTTCGTGTCGTCGCCACAGTGCGAGCAGGTCTTCGACGTGTCCCACTCGTTCTCCTTCAACACCTCAACACCGCGTGTCTCGCCTTTGTATTCGAGGTACTGGTAGATGCGGTCGAATGCCCACGAGTGCAACTTCTTGTTCCCGGTCTTGCCCCAATCAGACTCACGCACATCTTCAGGCCAACTCACCACGAGCGTGCCAACACCGCGTTCGACACATTCAGTGATGATGGTGTCCGTGAGAACGTGGTAGAAATGTGTTTCACGGTCAGCGAGCTTTCTCCGTGCCCACATCGACTTCGCAGACGGCCCATTCTCTCCCTCCGTGTCGTACTCTGCTCGCGTGAAGTAGTGCTTGTCCTGTTTGAGCGAATTGCCGGGGTACAGGACGTGCTCGTCGGGGAATGCGACCGTGGCAATGTTCGTAATGCCAAGGTCGATTCCTGCCACTTCATCACCTGCGGAGTCGTTGGTTTCGAGTTCGACTTTGCAAACGAAGTGCAGTTCCCACTCGTCGCCGTTCCAGACGGTGCGGACGTTTTGCACTCGGTTGACCTCCGAGAGGACAACGTCTGGGCGCGTCTGGTACTCACAGAGGATGAAGTCCGACCAATTCTTTTTGAGGTTTGAGCCTTTTGAGAGTCGGACGCGATTGTTCTCGGGGTCGTGTTTGAACCCGTCTGCTTTAAATGTGATCGTACTGCGCGGCCGTTCGTCACCGTGTTTGCGGTAGCCGGGCGGATTCGCCGTCTCGTCGTTCTGTCGCAGATCAAACCACGACTGGAAAGCGTCAGACAGTTCTTCGATGACTTTCTGACTGGATTGGGCGTTTAGGTCTTTCCAGCACGATTGGTTTTTCATGTACGCTTTCAGCGTCCCTTCATCGGGAATCTCGCCGATTTCGTCCCAGATTCGATCGGCTGTCCAGCGTACGACATTCCAGATCTTCGAGGCGGAGTCTCCGAGCAAATCCAGGTCATCGCAGACCTGCCGCTGGTTCTGGATGGAACCAACGTAGGTGCGAGTGACCTCAATCGCCATACATAGCCCATGTAGATAAATCAACTTAATGATGTGGATTGGCGTGGAATATCCGGTCTTCCATCTAGCGGTGGATTGTATAGTGGAGTGACGCGATTCATGCCCACCGTGAACGGTGGATTCTCACGCTGATTAAAGATAGACTGTATCTCGAGTATCGAGTTCTAGTACTCGAAGTTCGTTCTGTTCTTTGACCCAATCGATAATTGCTCGTCGTTTCCCAGTGCGGAGCGAATACTCATTTCGTCCCTTAAGCGGTTTGAGATGACGGTCTGGATTCTCCCCGGCCTCAGTCAACTTCGATCGGATTCGATTCTCGATATCATTTGGAAGAGATTGTAGCTCCTTCTCCACATCAGGATGCAACAACACTGTCGCCATATATCGCTACAATTCCTCCCACTCGTCAGACTCCTTTCTCGAGTCAACAGTTTCGGCAGTACTAGAATCCAGTTCAGGAGCGACCTCTGCCCACCATCCCACAGCTCTCGCGCCGAGCTTTTTACGGCTTACGAGGTCCTTCTCGTCCATCTCTTCGAGCCGGTTTCGAACTCCTTCAGGGGTGATTTGTGACCCAAACCGCCGAAGACCGTCAGCAACTTCCGGCGCTGTGAGGACTGGATCATCCTCATAGTCAAATACTTTGAGGATTTCTTGTTCAGTAACAGATTCCTCAAATCGGCCCGCGTCATCGCGTCCCTGGCTCATAGTCCTACTGACGTGGTGGTCGCACATAACCGTTTGGCTCGTGCAAACCGGCCCAGTTGAGCTAGATTTTCAGCGGTCAGTATGCCGTACGGTTACCGCTGCGATTGAGCACGCACTGCACCCGCGAGCAGAGAGCGGTTCCTCGCGAACCGAGGAATCCGGAGGCGGAAAAAGGCACGTGTGTCTCTGTAGGTTTCGGACGTTTACCCATCCGGATTCACACGACTTGGAAGAGACGCGGTCCAAGGTTTCCGGTCACTGTCCGCGTGCGAACGCCGCTTTGATCCGTTCGATGCTCGACCCACTGTCTGCGTACTGCGACCAGAGGAACAACGCGGGCGGCAACGCGACCACCGATGCGACGAACGAGTAGAACACGCTGAGGGCCATCAACAGCCCGAAGTCGCCGAGGACGGGCGTGATCGCGAGCGCGAGCGCGCCCGTTCCGAGCGAGGTCGTGAGCATGCTGCCGGCGAGCGCGCCGCCGGTGCCCGAGAGCGTTGTTGTAAGCGCGGTGAGCGTCTCGCCGTGCTCGTTGTACTCGTCGATGAACCGCGCCGTGGTGTGGACGGAGTAGGCGATCCCGAGCCCGATGGAAATCGAAAGGATCGTCGCTGTCAGCGCGTTCAACGGCATGCCGAGCAGTCGCATCGTTCCGATGAGACACGCCACGGCGATGGCGATCGGGAACACGTTGACCACGCCGAGCCACGGTTTGCGTTCGAGGACGCCGTAGGCGACGACGAGGAAGACGGCGGTAAGCACGAGTGCGACGATCAGCCCGTCGATCGCCGACTCGAAGATGATCCCGGTGATCGCATCGAAGATGACGAGCTCGCCGGTGGCGGTCGCGCTGTACCGGAACTCATCGGCAAAGGCCGCGCCGTCTTCAGCGACGTCTTCCTGGGAGGCTTCGGCGTCGATCGAGTACTCGATCTGTGCGCCACGTCGGTCCTCGGTGAGGTACTGTTCGGCCTGTGATCCCGCGGGCGAGGCGAACAGTTCGTCGTAGATCAGCCCGAGATTCCGGTCCGGAACCCCGTTGCCGCTACGATCGTTTCGGTCGACGAGTGCAGCGAACTCGGGGTCCTGTTCGGCGTAAGACTGGATGACTGTGACGATGCTTTGGGCGTCGGCCTGGCCACCCTGTCCGACGGCGAGGCTATCCGTGGGGTCCTCGTTCGGACTCTCTATGGCCTCGAGCGCGTGGTCTTCCTCCATCGGCCCTTCGACGTATATCGTGATGGATTCGTCCTGGTTCGCCTCGAAACGGTCCTCGAGCACGTTGATCGTCTCGGTGACGGTGTAATCGCCGGGTGCGAACGGCTCTGGGATGTGTTCGACGTACCACGCTTCCTCCTCGGGTGGGAGGAAGTCCTCATCGTCGAAGGAGGTGTCGACACCCATTCCGTAGGCGCCCATTCCGCCGCCGAGAAGCAGGAGAACGACGACGAAGACGACCGGCGCGCGCTGGCTGGCCGTCGCGGGAATCGAAAGCACGCGTCCGAGCGAGGAGTCCTCCGAGGCGATCGGCGAGGAGTTGAACTCCGGGACGCCGTAGCGCTCGCGGAGGCGGTCGACCTCGAGTTTTGCCGCGGGTAAGAACAGCCCGAAAATAAGGAACGTAAAGACGATGCCGACGCTTGAGGCGATCCCCATATTTCGGATCGGTCCGAGATCGGAGACGACGTTCGCGCCGAAGCCAAAGACCGTCGTCACTGTCACGATGATGAAGGCGATCATGAGCTGGTTGTTCGCCGTTCGCATCGCTTCGAGCGGCTCGAATCCCTGGACCGTCTCCTCGCGGTAGCGGTTGATGATGTGAATCCCGAAGTCGACGCCGACTGCGAGTAACAGGACGGGGACGGCGATCAGTTGCTGGTCGAACGGGATGCCGGCGAAGCCGAGGAAGCCGAACGTCCAGATGATCGTCATCAGGAGTGCGAACAGTCCGAGCGCGAGGTCGATCGGGTCGCGGTAGGCGACGACGAGGAAGACGAGCAACAGGACGACGACGACGGGCATCACGATCGCCAGCGAGTCGCCGATGATGTTGCCGAACTCCTCCTGGACGACGCCGCCGCCGAACGCACGGATATCGGACGACTCGTCGTCGGCGATCGTCTGGATCGACGATTGGACGTCAGTCAGATCGTCGTCGTCGAACTCGGCCGGAACGTCGTGGGAGATGACGGTCATCGAAGCAGACGCCGACGCTTCGTTCTCGTTGAAATCGTCGGCAACGATCCCGGTGAAGGCAGGATCGTCGGCAGCTGCCCGCACCGCCTGTCGAATCTCACTGTCCGTTGCACCGGCGACCGCCTGACGCTGTTGGGTCACAGTCTGTGCGTCCTCGTCGAGCGCCTGCGCGACGATCGTCGCCGGCCCGTTCGCCGACTCCATTCGGAGTTCGGGATGGTCCTCGACCTGTTCGAGAACGGCGAGGCTGTTGAGCAACTCCTGACGTGTCAGCACGTCGTTTCCGATGTGGACCAGCTGCGTCGTCTCCTCGTCGACCGTGAAGGGACCCTCGAACTCCTCGTTGATCGCGTCGAGTGCCTCCTGCTCTGGCAGGTCGTCGGTAAAGGCACCCGTCGCTTCTTCCTCGGTTTCGACCGCCGTCATCCCGCCTGCGAAGACGACGGTGACGAGCAGGAAGACCACGAGGACCGTTCGCGGCCGGGAGACGATCGTCTCGTTGAGCCGTTCCGTCGCCGCCTCGATCCGGTCACCTGGCCCTGACATCTATCTCCTCTGATAGACGTACGCGCCGAGTCCCGCACCAGTCAACACGATGAGTCCGATCGTGAGTACCGGCAGCCCGCCCTCACTTTCGGCCACGTCGATCGCGACGCGAGTCGTGTCTGAGAGCTGGCTGTTCCCCCGATCGTCGTCGTACCGGAAGTCGAACGAGATCGGATACGTTTTCGCGGTCGCCTCCCCGTCTGCTTCGAGTTCGAAGGTCATCGAGACGGACTCGCCGGGCTCGAGTTCCTCGACGAACGCCTCGTCGTCGTCGCTGTCGAGCGGATCGTCGGCGAACAGACTCGCCTCGACGTCGGTGACGGTCTGATCGAGGTTGTTCGTCACCTCGACGTCGACGTGTTTCGTCTCGCCGGCCCCGATCTGCTGGTCGACGACGTCGACGAGAAACTGATCGCGCTGTTCCTCGACCGAGGTAACGGCTTCTGCGTCCTCGAAGTATCGCTGTTCGAGATCGGCGGTGCGGTACTGGACGGCGAGATCGAGCGCTCTGTCGATCGGTTCGGCTTCGCCGCTGACTTCGAGGGGGAGACGGAACGATTCCGATTCGCCCGCCTGGAGCGTGCCGACGGCGACTTCCCGCTCGATCGGAATGACGTTCTGTGACTCCTCGGCGAACTGGACGACGACGTTCGTCGCCTCGCGCGGCCCCTCGTTCGTGATGACGCCGCGGAGATCGCCGTCCTCGCCGACGTAGAGGTCGGATTCGACGTCGCTGATGGTAAATCGCTGTTCGGCCATCGGGATGACGCCGGCCGAGACGCCCTCGTCGACGCGCTGGTGGCCGTCGGCGGTCTTGAACTGGACGGTGCCGTCGAGCGAGTACTGGCGGATCGACGTATCGGGTGCGACCGTGACGTCGTAGACGACGGTTTCGGTCTCGCCGGGCTCTAGTTCGCCGATCCGTGCCGCATCCTGTGATCCCTCACCGAACACGAGCCCCGGACTCGTCGACTCGAGCATCACGGAGGTGTCGGTCGCGACTTCGTTTCCAATGTTTTTGACCTCCGCCGTCAGCGTGCCGCTGTCGCCGATCTGTGCGTCGGTATCGACGTCGACGATCTCGAAGCGTGCGTCGTCGTCGACCTCGACGTCGACCGTGGTCGTCTCAGTGCTCGTCTGGTCGTAGGTAACGCCGGTCGAGGACTGCTGTGACGTATACGAGTAGCTGATATCGACCTCGATGGAGTACGTTCCCGCCTCGACGTCGTCGGGGACGCTCACCGCAATCGGTGCCTCGACGGGCTGGGTTTCGGTGACCGTCCCGACCGACATCTTGTCGGTCTCGACGGTGAGCGGCGTGCCGTCCGCATCGGCCTTGACGTGAACGTCGCGGGCGGTTGTAACGATCTCTCGGGATTCTGCAGTACCGAGGCTGACGTCGCCGCCGTTCGAGAGTTGGAGGTCGAGCTCGTTCGTCTCGCCGGGTTGGACCGTCGGGTTCGGCGCGTGGAGCTCGATGTCGGGCGAGCCACGAACGAGTCCCTGCGTTTGTTGGGCTGCCTGTGGGGCCTGTGCTTGCGCCTGCGATGCTTCGAGTTCCGCTTGTTCCTCGCGGTCGACAGCCTCGTCGTCACTGGTCTCGTCCGCGGCGACGACGGCGCCCCCGGCGAGCGCCAGCAGAACAGTCGTCAACACGAGCGCCAGCCGCCAGTTCATTCGATCCCCTCCGACTCCACAGCGTCCGCGACGATCCGGGATCGAGCCCGAAATCGGCCGAGAGCGGCGCCGTTTCCGAACTCGTCGGCAACAGTTCCGTCGACAGCGACACGAGTGTCCATACCGGGTAGAAGAATACACGAATCAAAAATGCTTTGATTCATGCGTTCGTGAATTCGAGTATGCAGCAGGGAAAAACGAGGGAAGCCGGCGGCTCTGTGCGACCACGACAATCCGGCGAGGGAGAACGAAACACCCGCACGAAAGCGAGACAGTGACGAACCATGGATAATCGAAACACAAACACCAGCGGATACTGATGACACGGATATCGCAATGAAGGGATTTAGCGACGACGACCGGGAGCGGATTCGGGACGAACTGGTCGCGGAAGGGCAGTCCCTCTTCTCACAGTTCGGCCTCGAACGAACCCGGATCAAGGATATTACCGACGCCGTCGGTATCGGGACGAGTACCTTCTATCAATTTTTCGACTCGAAAGAGGAACTTTACGGCGAGGTGCTCTTACGGGAACACCAGCAGTTCAGAGCGGAGATCGACGACGCGGTCGAAAACGCCGACTCAGTCCGCGAACAGATCCGAGCAACGCTACAGACCATGTTCGTAGAAGTCGATTCGAGTCCGCTGATCTATCGGCTCATTGTCGAAGGTGAGCTTCGATCACTACAGGCGAACATGTCTGAAGAGGAGAAGGAAGCGCTCGTCGATCAGATCTACGGAAATCCCCTCGAACAGATCGAAGCGTGGACCGAGCATCCGCAGTTCAGACACGACGATCCGCGCACGGTAAACACGTTACTCCGAAATCTCATCTTCACGAGCCGAAGCAGAAACGTGATCCAGAGAGACGGCGAGAAAGAGAGGGACGAGGCGGCCCGAGAGCTGATGATCGACGTTGTCGTCGACGGACTGTTCGTCGACGAGTAGCTGTCAGACCCGGCGGAGTATCGACCGGTAAACGAACCAATTAAGGGGAGTGTCTGATTTTCAGTTACTATGTTCACGGCGATCCGGACAGCCGATATGTTCTTTACGGCAATGGACCGTTGTACTGGTCGAAAGCGGCCGCCGTGACTGAACCACCGACCGATAACCACACTATGTTTGCTATCACATCGTCGCGTTCTGACAACCGCTCGAGGGGGGACAGAGCATGACCGGCGCTGACGAGGAACTCGCGAAGGATCTGGGGCTCGTTTCCGCGATGGCGATCGGAATCGGGACGATGGTCGGTGCCGGTATTTTCGTTCTCCCGGGCGTCGCCGCCCAGGAGACGGGACCGATCGTCGTGCTCTCGTTCATCATCGGTGGGATGATCGCGATGGTGAACGCCTTCTCCGTGAGCGAACTCGGGACGGCGATGCCCAAAGCCGGCGGCGCATACTACTACATTAATCGTGCGCTCGGCCCGCTGTTCGGCTCGGTCTCGGGCGTCGGCGACTGGATTGGACTCGCCTTTGCGAGCGCGTTTTACTGTATCGGCTTCGGTGGCTACCTTGCCACCCTCTTAGACGGCGTCGTCGTTCCGATCCCGGGATTCGGTGAACTCGCACTGCTCCCGACGATCGTACTCGGACCGGTCGTCCTCACCGAGATCCAGATCGGCGCGTTGCTCGCCGGAATCGTCTTCGTCGGCGTCAACTACGCCGGCGCGAAAGAGACCGGTGGCATTCAGACGGCGATCGTCACGCTGTTGCTCGCTATTCTGACTATCTTCGCAGTCATCGGCTTCTTCTCGTTCGACTGGGGAACCGTGATGACCGACGACAGCCTCACACCGCTTGGCTACGGCGAGATCCTTCCCGGCACTGCGCTCGTGTTCGTCTCCTATCTCGGCTACGCGAAGATCGCAACCATCGGTGAGGAACTCGAAAACCCCGGCCGAAACCTCCCGATCGCGATCATCGGCAGCGTCGCCATCGTCATGGTCATCTACACGATCCTCGTCGGTCTGCTCATCGGCATCATCCCCTACGACGTCTTGAGCGAGGAGACGCCGATGTCCGACGCCGCGACGATCGTCTTCGATGGCAACCTCGGTATCGTCGGCGTAACCGGAATTACGCTCGCTGCCCTGCTCGCGACGGCATCGAGCGCGAACGCCTCGATCCTCGCCTCCGCGCGGATCAACTTCGCGATGGGCCGGGACAAGATCGTCACCGACTGGTTGAATGAGATCCACCCTCGGTTCGCAACGCCGTACCGTTCGATCGCGGTTACCGGCGCGATGATTCTCGTATTCATCATCCTGCTCGGCGAGGACCTCGAGGTGCTCTCGAAGGCCGCAAGCGTGCTTCACCTCGTCGTGTATGCGCTCATCAACGCGGCGTTGATCGTTTTCCGCGAGGCCGATGTCCCCGAGTACGATCCGGACTTCACCGTTCCGTTCTACCCGCTCACACCGATTCTCGGAATCGTCCTCTCGCTCGGGCTAATCGCGTTCATGGACGAGATCGAGATCGCCCTAAGCCTGCTGTTCGTCCTTGGCGCACTCATCTGGTACGGCGTCTACGCGCGCCACAAAACCGACCGCGAGGGCGTGTTGAGCAACTACATCCTCTCACGATCCGACGAGATGCCCGACGCGGCCGTCTCCGCCGCAAACGTCGCGAAGCCGGCTGCGACCGACGAGCACACCGTCGTCGTTCCGGTCTCGAACCCGCGAACCGAGTCGGAGCTGCTCTCGCTCGCGAGCGTCGTCGCGAAGGCTAACGACGGCCGTGTCGAGGCCGTCCACATCGTCGAGGTACCCGACCAGACGCCGCTCGAAGAGGGGTCGGAACACCTCCGACGGATCGACGCGGAGTCCCAGGAGTTGATGGAACAGGTCCGAGAGAGCACGGAGACGCTCGACGTTCCCGTCGACGTTCGGACGGTTGTCTCCCATCGCTCGTTCGAGGAGGTGTTCAACGTGGCCCAACGCGAGCAGGCCGATACGGTCGTCATGGGCTGGGGGCCCGGCCGACCGTGGTCCGCCGGGCGAGCGGAACGGCCGCGCGACGAACTCACGCACGACCTGCCGTGTGACTTCCTCGTGTTGAACGACCGCGGGCTCGAGATGGATCGCGTCCTCGTGCCGACGGCCGGCGGTCCGGACTCCGAGTTGAGCGCCGAGGTCGCCCGCTACCTGCGCGAGCAAGCCGGGGCCGAAATCACGCTCTTGCACGTCGTCGACGACGAGGCGGACCGCGCCGAGGGTGAGGCGTTCCTCGCCGAGTGGGCGGCTGATCACGGCCTGGACGATGCCGACCGCCGGGTCGACGCCTCCGGAGACGTCGAGGACGCGATCGCAACCGCGGCTCGTGATCACACGCTGGTCGTCATCGGGGCGACCGAGCGCGGGCTGCTCTCGCGGCTGGTGAGCGGGTCGCTCGCCTACGACGTGGTCTCCGAGGTCGACTGTTCGGTCCTGCTGGCCGAGCGGCCGACCTCCCGGTCGCTCCGGGACCGACTGTTCGGGCGCTGATTCGAGCCAGAGCCGGGTGTTTCGGGAACGCATATACGAGCCCGGTCGCTACGAGGAGACATGAGCGACAGTCCCCCGACGGACGCGGGATGGTTTACTGACGTCGATCCGGGTGACACCGACGCCGCAGCGGCGGCGATCCGCGAGGGAACGTGCGAACAGCCACGGGCGTGGCCCGAACTCGCCGTCGAGTCCGACGTTGCGGCGGATCGAGAGGAGTACGATGCGATGCTGAAAGAAGCGACGACGGCAGCTACGCGGGCTGCAGTCACCGAACGCGAGGGGGCCGACGACCGCCAACTCGTCCACGCCGTCCGGGCGATGGACGACTGTGAGCGAACGGCGAACGAGTTGGCAGAGCGCCTGGCCGAGTGGGCTGGCACCGTCGACCCCGACGCCGGCACCGGAATCGAGTACGCTCGCGAGCTGGCGACATCGGAGCGAGCACCGGCCGGCGATACCGGCGCGCTCGTTTCGCTCGCCGAGCGCGTGGCGGGACTCGCGGACGAAGCCGACGAGCTCCGCGAGTTCGTCGAGCGGCGGACGCCAACGGTTGCGCCCAACCTCGCGGCGTTGGCCGGTCCCGTCCTCGCGGCACGGCTGATCTCGCTCGCCGGCGGGCTCGAGAGCCTCGCGAAGAAACCGAGCGGGACGATTCAGGTGCTCGGCGCGGAAGACGCCCTGTTCGCACACCTTCGGGGACACGCGCCCTCGCCCAAACACGGGATCATCTACGTCCACGACGCGGTTCGGGGAACCCACCCTGACGAGCGCGGGTCGGCGGCACGCGCGGTCGCAGGGAAACTCGCCATCGCGGCGCGGGTCGACCACTACGCCGGCGATCGACGGCCGGAACTCGAGGCCGAACTCGCCGAGCGGATCGAGACGATTCAGGCGCGGACGGACGACGATGGGACGGATCGCGACGACGGAGGCGACGACGATGAGTGAGCCAACGCTTCCCGAGGGTGTCGAGCGGCGCGAATTCGACGGGGCGGACCGACTCGCGACTCGCGGCGAACCGGTGTACGGCGAGCCGACCGACGGCGCGTGGCGTGCGTGGAATCCGAACCGATCCAAACTCGGTGCGATGCTCGAACTGGGGATGGACACCGGGCTCGCGGGCGGTGAGACGGTACTCTATCTCGGTGCCGCAAGCGGAACGACAGTGAGCCACGTCGCCGATTTCGCCGGACCGACGTACGCGGTCGAGTTCGCCCCGCGGCCGGCCAGGGATCTGCTGGAGGCGGCGGCCGCTCGCTCGCGTCTCTTTCCGTTGCTCAAAGACGCCCGTAAGCCGGAGACGTACGCTCACGTCGTCGAGTCGAACGTCGACGTCATCGTGCAGGACGTCGCGACGCGAGGACAGGCCCGCGTCGCCCTCGAGAACCGACGGTTCCTCGCGGACGACGGCCGCTTGTTGCTCGCGGTCAAGGCGCGAAGCGAGGACGTGACGCGAGATCCTGCGGACGTGTTCGACGACGTTTCCACAACGCTCGAGGAGGGGTACGAGATCGACGAGACGGCGCGCCTCGAGCCCTACCACGCGGACCACCTGGGCGTCGTCGCACGACCGCGGTGATACGGTCACGGCCGATCAGTTACGGGAAGCCTATATGCCTCTGTGTCGGATACTACTGTATCCGAAATGAGACGTGTACCTGATCGACGCGGGTTCCTTCGTGGAGCCGCGGCGGCCGGCATCGTCGGTCTGGCTGGGTGTCTGAGCGGCTCCGAGGAGGACGGCTCGGACGACGCAGAGCCGGACGTTGAGCCGGGCGATCCCGACGCCGGCGAGGACTGGGCTTCGTTCCAGTTCGACGCGGCGAACACGGGTCGTGCGCCCGGCGTCGGTCCGAGAGACGAGGTCCGAGAGCGCTGGTCGTTCGAAACCGACGGGACCGTCTACAGCAGCCCCGCAGTCGTCGACGACACGGTCTACGTTGGCAGTAACGACGGCAACGTCTACGCCATCTCGGCCGACGACGGCAGCGAGGAGTGGGTCTTTCCGACGGTCGATTCGGTCTCGAGCAGTCCTGCGGTCGTCGACGGCACGGTTTACGTCGGCAGCCAGGACGGCAACGTCTACGCGATCGCGGCCGACGACGGCGACGAACGCTGGCGTTTCGGGGCCGGGGAGATGGTCGCCGGTAGCCCGGCGGTCGAGGACGACGTCGTCTACGTCGGGAGCAACGACGGCTCGCTCTACGCGCTGTCGGCGGACGACGGCGAGGAATCGTGGCGGTTCGAGACGGATGGAGCGATGCAACGCGCGCCGGCGATCGCCGACGAGACCGCGTTCGTCGGCGCCACGGACGGCTCGCTCTACGCGCTCGACCTCGAGTCGGGTGACGAACGCTGGCACGTCGAAACCGACGACTGGATTCAGAGTCGGCCGGCGGTCGGGAACGGCGTCGTCTACGTCGGCAGCAACGACAACACGGTCTACTCCATCGACGCCGAATCGGGCGACGTCCGCTGGACGTTCCAGACCGACGGCTCGGTGACGAGCAGTCCGGCAGTCCTCGAGAACGTCGTCTACGTCGGCAGCTTCGACAACCGGGTGTACGCGCTCTCTCCCGAGGTCGAAGAGACCGAAGACGGGCCCGGAAATCCGGCGACGTTCTTCTGGGAGAACAGCGGCTTTCAACAGATCCGGAGCAGCCCTGCGGCCGTTGGCGACACGGTCTACGTCGGCAACGGCGACAGCAACGTCTACGCGATCGCGGCCGACACCGGCGAGACGCGGTGGCAGTTCTCGACGGACGGTGCCGTCCCGAGCTCGCCGGCCGTCGCCGACGGCGTCGTCTACGTCGGCAGTCAGGACGGCAACGTCTACGCGATCGAGGAATCGTAGGCCGAGCGGATCGGAACAGATCACAGTTACTCGCTTCTCGTGCGCTGCCGAGTCCAAACGGTATTTACTCTCGCAGTCGAAACGGCGAGACGATGGACCGCGGGTCGCCGGAATCGTTTACGCGCATGGGCACGCTGGGGATCGAAGAGGAGTGTTTCGTCGTCGACGAGGCGGGACGTCCCGCAAGCGGCACCGACGAGCTCGTCTACGAACACGATCCGCCCGAGATCCTCGACGGACGCCTCGATCACGAGCTGTTCAAGTTCGTTATCGAGACGCAGACACCGCTGATCGAGGATCCCGGCGACGCTCGCGACTCGCTGCTCGAGATCCGAAGCGCTCTGATCGACCACGCCGAAACACACGGCTATCGGATCGCTGCAGCCGGACTCCACCCGCTCGCGAAGTGGCGCGAGCTCGATCACGCCGAAAAACCTCGCTACCGCACCCAACTCGATCGAATCCAGTATCCACAGCATCGAAACACCACCGCCGGCGTCCACGTCCACGTCGGCGTTGACGACGCCGACAAAGCCGTCTGGATCGCCAACGAGTTGCGCTGGTACGTCCCGATCATGCTCGCGCTCTCGGCGAACTCGCCGTACTGGAACGGCTTCGACACCGGCCTCCAGTCGGCTCGCGCGAAGATATTCGAGGCGCTGCCGAATACCGGGATGCCGACCTACTTCGAGGACTACGAGGCGTTCGACCGGTTCGAACGGCGGATGCTCGAAACCGATTCGATCGGTGACCGAGGCGAACTCTGGTACGACGTGCGTCCCCACACCGCCCACGGAACGGTCG
The DNA here is from genome assembly GCA_046614585.1 of Natrialbaceae archaeon A-arb3/5. Taxonomy (GTDB): domain Archaea; phylum Halobacteriota; class Halobacteria; order Halobacteriales; family Natrialbaceae; genus JBKKHI01. The sequence continues at coordinate 362,309 of JBKKHI010000002.1, forward strand.
AACTCCGAACGCCGGACGGGCAGGCCAACCCCGATATCGTGATGGCGTTCGTCGAGTACGCCCACGCGCTCGTCGAGTCGCTGGCCGAGGCGTACGAGGACGGCGCGACGGGCCAGGCGCAGAACCACCGGCGCGAGCTACTGGACGAGAACAAGTGGCGGGCGATCCGCCACGGTCAAGAGGCCTCGTTTATCAGTCGCGACCTCGACGGGACGGTCGAGTTGGGCGAGCTCGTCGACCGCGAGTGTGAGCGGCTGAACATCGGCGGGATCAAGCGCGTTTACGAGCGCGAAAGCGGCGCGAGCCGGCAGCGACGAATACGCGATGACGAGGGGGCCGACGCGCTCTGTGAATCGCTGTTGCTCGAAGCCGAGTGACTGCCACTCGTTGTCTCGGCGGACAGCGAGAGTGCTGTTGCTCCGAGTAGATCGCGTCGGAAGGAAGGGGGTACGCCAGCAGGGGAAGTGCGTGTATGGCGCAGGTGATGATGTGGTGCCCTGCTGTGCTCCTTTCTAACGGTGGAACGATAATATCTGTACTGCCAAACTATGTTGGGTTGGTCGGATCGACGGCCGTCGATGGGTCGTCAGCAGTCGCGCGCTCGCGCGTACACGTGAAGTTTATTAGGAGGTAGCCACTACCCGAAAACAGGTTTTGTATGTCCCAGGAAAGTGAGTACGGCGCTGGACAGATCCAGGTCCTAGAGGGGCTGGAGGCTGTCCGAAAGCGGCCGGCGATGTATATCGGCTCTACCGATTCTCGAGGACTTCACCATCTCGTCTACGAGGTGGTCGACAACTCGATCGACGAGGCACTGGCCGGCCACTGCGACGACATCACCGTCACCATCCACGAGGACGGCTCGGTGAGCGTTGCCGACGACGGCCGTGGGATCCCCGTCGATACCCACGAGGAGTACGACCGCCCCGCCCTCGAGGTCATTCTCACGGTCCTCCACGCGGGCGGCAAGTTCGACAACAAGTCCTACCAGGTTTCCGGCGGCCTCCACGGCGTCGGCGTCTCGGTCGTCAACGCCCTCTCCGGGCGGCTCGAAACCGAGGTCAAACGCGACGGCGGCGTCTTCGAACACGCCTTCGAGGCCGGCGAGCCGGTCGGCGACATGGAGCGCGTTCGCGACATGGAGCCCGACGAGGAAACGGGGACGGAGATCCGATTCTGGCCCGACGGCGACATCTTCGAGGCCGACGAGTTCGCCTTCTCGACGCTCTCGAACCGACTTCGCGAACTCGCCTTCCTGAACTCCGGCGTCCGGATCACACTGCGCGACGAGCGCGAGGACGCCGGCGAGGGCACAGATCCTGCCGAGGAGACCTACGAGTACGAAGGCGGCATCCGCGAGTTCGTCGAGTACCTGAACGAGACGCGCTCGGCGATGCACGAGGACGTCATCTACTTCGAGGACGAAGACCAGGACATCCAGGTTGAAGTGGCGATGCAGGCCACCGAAGAGCTGCAGGGATCGATCCACGCCTTCGCGAACAACATCAACACGCGTGAGGGTGGCACGCACCTCACCGGGTTCAAGACCGCGCTGACGCGGACGGTCAACGACTACGCCAACGACAACGACCTGCTGGGCGACATCGACGAGAACCTCAAAGGCGAAGACATCCGCGAGGGGCTCACCGCAGTCATTTCGATCAAACACCCCGACCCGCAGTTCGAGGGCCAGACCAAGACGAAACTCGGCAACTCGGAAGTACGCGGAATCGTCGAGAGCGCGATACACGAGGGTCTTGGTACCTACTTCGAGGAACACCCCGACACCGCAGAAGCGATCGTCGCGAAGGCCGTCGAGGCCGCCAAAGCCAGGAAGGCAGCGCAGAAAGCAGAAGAGCTGACACGACGGAAGTCCGCGCTCGAGTCGACCTCGCTGCCGGGGAAACTCGCAGACTGTCAGACGAAAGACCCCGACGAGGCCGAACTGTTCATCGCGGAGGGTGACTCCGCGGGCGGCAGCGCAAAACAGGCCCGGAATCCGGAGTTTCAGGCCGTCCTCCCGATCAAAGGGAAGATTCTGAACGTCGAGAAACACCGACTCGATCGCATTCTCGAAAACGATGAGATCCGGAACATGATCACCGCGATCGGCGCGGGGATCGGCGACGAGTTCGACGTCGACGAGGTTCGATACAAGAAGATTATCATGGCGACGGACGCGGACGTCGACGGTGCCCACATCCGGACGCTCATGCTGACGTTCTTCTACCGGCACATGCGGCCGCTGCTCGAAGGCGGCTACGTCTACGCGACCCAGCCGCCGCTGTACCGCATTCGGTACCGTGGCGAGACCTACGACGCGATGACCGACGCCGAGCGAGACGAGATCGTCGCCGAAAAGTGCGACGGTAATCCGACGCAAGTCCAGCGGTTCAAGGGACTGGGCGAGATGAACCCGGAACAGCTCTGGGATACGACGATGAACCCCGAAAACCGCATCCTCAAACAGATCACGGTCGAGGACGCCGCCGCAGCGGACAAGATGTTCTCGGTGCTGATGGGCGACGCCGTCGAACCGCGCAAACAGTTCATCAAGGAGAACGCGCCGGAAGCCGAATGGATCGACATCTAAGAACCGACCTTTTGCTCTGCGGGTGCGCCTTCGGCGCACCCTCGGCAAAATCTCGAGAGAGCGAAGCTCTCTCGGACCTCGCGGGAGCTTCGCTCCCGCTTAGCTTCGATGAAAAGCACTCCTCCCTCCCCTCCGCGCGGCAAGCCGCGCTCGGGCTCACGGCCAAGGGCCGTTCGCCTTTCCGCGGTGCTTCGCACCGCGCTCTCCGGGTCGGTCGTCGGCCCGCTCGCGAGTTCGCGACGCGAACTCGCTCACGGAGGGAATGCTCGCTACCAACCCCACCAAACCCAATGAATACATGAGTTCAGACATACCCGATCCGACGGACGTAGAGGCACGGTCAGTCGAAAACGTCCGTATCGAAGACGAGATGGAACAGTCCTACATCGACTACGCGATGTCCGTCATCGCGGGTCGTGCCCTCCCGGACGTCCGGGACGGCCTGAAACCGGTCCACCGGCGCATCCTGTACGCGATGCACGAGATGGGCGTCACGAGTGGCTCGTCCCACCGCAAATCCTCCTCGATCGTCGGGGAGACGATGGGTGACTACCACCCACACGGCGATAGCGCGATCTACGACACCCTCGTGCGGATGGCCCAGGACTTCTCGATGCGCTACCCGCTGGTCGACGGCCAGGGCAACTTCGGCTCGATGGACGGCGATCCGGCCGCTGCACCCCGGTACACTGAGGCGCGGATGGCCGCCGTCTCCGAGGAGTTGCTCGAAGATATCGAGAAGGACACGGTCGATTTCTCCGCGAACTACGACGACCGCCTGCAGGAACCCGACGTGTTGCCGTCGGCGTTCCCGAATCTCCTCGTGAACGGCTCCTCGGGGATCGCCGTCGGGATGTCGACGAACATCCCGCCGCACAACTTAGGCGAGGTCATCGACGCCACCATCGAACTGATCGACAACCCCGATTCGACAGTAGAGGACCTGATGGACCACGTGAAGGGTCCCGACTTCCCGACCGGGGCGAACATCGTCGGTCGCGACGCCATTTACTCCGCCTACAAGACCGGCCGCGGACGAATCCGCGTTCGAGCCGAGTTCGAGGTCGAGGAGTGGCAAAACGGCCGCGAGCGCATCGTCGTCACCGAACTTCCCTACCAGGCCAACAAGGCCCGACTCGTCGAGCGGATCGCCGACGACGTTCACGAGGGCAAGATCGAGGGTATTTCGGACCTGCGCGACGAGTCCGACCGAAACGGCGTCCGCATCGTCATCGAGTGCAATCGCGGCGCGAACGTCGAGGTCGTCAAGAACAAACTGCTCGAGAACCACCTCGAGAAAACGTTCGGCGTCATCAACCTCGCGCTGGTCGACGGCCAACCACAGGTTCTCTCGCTCAGAGAGACCTTAGAGGAGTACGTCGCCCACCGCCGGGAGGTCGTCCGGCGACGAAGCGAGTACGATCTCGCCGAGGCCGAAGACCGCGCGCACATCCTCGAAGGCCGGCTGAAGGCCGTCGAGAACGCCGAGGACGTCGTCGAACTCATCCGCGACAGCGAGGACCGATCGGCGGCGAAGGAGGCTCTCCAGGACGCCTACGGCTTCTCGCAGGATCAGGCTAACCACATCGTCCGGATGCAACTCGGGAGCCTCACCTCGATTGAGGCCGCCGAGATCGAAGACGAGTACGAGGAGGTCCAGGCCGAAATCGAGCGTCTGACCGAGATCTTAGAGAGCGAGCAGGAGTTGCTCACGGTTATCAAAGACGAACTCCGCGAGATCAAAGCCGAGTACGACGACGACCGCCGGACCTCGATCGTCGAAGACCAGGGAACGGTCACCCACGAGGACCTCATTCCCGAAGAGGAGGTCGTCGTCGTCATGACCGAAGACGACTACGTCAAGCGCATGCCGATCGAGACCTTCGATTCGCAGGGTCGCGGCGGCAAGGGAATCATCGGCGCGGACGTCAAAGAAGACGACCGCGTCACGACGGTCTTCCAGGCGAACACCCACGACTACCTGCTTTGCTTTACCAACCAGGGCAAGGTGTACCAGCTAAAGACCTACGAGATCCCCGAGATGGGCCGGACCGCCCGCGGCAAGTCGGCGGTCAATATCCTCGATCTCGAGGCCGGCGAGGACATCACCGCCATCGTCGACACCGATGCCTTCGGTGACGACGAATACGTGACGATGGCCACCCGAAACGGCTACGTCAAGCGGACCGCCGGCGGGGAGTTCGACAACATCCGCTCGACCGGGATCATCGCGGCCGACCTCGAGGACGGCGACGAACTCGTCGACGTCGAGGTCACGAACGGCTTGCAGGACCTCGTGATCGCAACCGAGGGCGGTATGACCATCAGGTTCGACGAGGACGACGTGCGGGCGATGGGACGAAACGCTCGCGGCGTCAACGGGATCAAACTGCAGGACGGCGACGCCGTTGCGGGCCTGGTCGCGACCACCGAGTCCGACGAGCGGGCGCTGTTGACAGTGACGCGAAACGGTTACGGAAAGCGGACGCTGCTCTCGGAGTACAGCAAACAGTCGCGGTACGGAAAAGGGCTGATCGACATCAAGACCGACGACCGAAACGGTCGTGTGACGGCTGCCAAGGCCGTTTCAGCGGATGATGAGGTTGTTTTGATGAGCGAACGCGGCCAGATCGTTCGCACCCGTGTCGACGAGATATCGACCGTCGGACGGAACACGATGGGCGTGATCGTGATGGACGTCGACGCTGACGATGCGGTCGCGAGCGTGGACGTGATTCCGGCCGGCTCAACTGCTGTCGAGGACGCGGCGACGGACGAATAGAACCGGCAAAACTCGTTTTCTACTGCGTGCAGCCGAGCCGATGAGACCATCTGCTGGCCATCGATTCTAGCGCAACTTCGAACTGTCGTTTGTGCCGGAAAACCGCTACAACAATCCGATCGAAAGACACCGGCGCTTTCGACTCTGGGATCGGTTTAAAATCAGGAGAGACGAAAGACCGGTTGAGTCAGTGGTTTGGCTCCTCGGATGGAGCGACCATATCCTCGATTCGCAGGATAAGGATGTTGTTGGTGTCGTCCTTGCCGTCGACTCGCCCCTCGATAACGAGCTTCGAGAGCGGCGTCGGGCCGACGGTAACGGCGTCGTCTTCGGAGAGATCGCTGAACGAGCCCTGAATGTGGATCTCCGCGCGACAGAGTTCGGGGTGGTGGACGCTCGAGAGATCGATTTCTTCGACAATGATGTCCTCGACCGGCTCGCCCTGATGGCTGAGCGGGACGGAAGCCGGGTCGTCCATCTGCTGGATTTCGAGGGCTTCGTAGGCGGCAGCAGTTGGCTTGTAGCCGCCTTTCGGTCCGGGGACGCCCTCGACGAGCTGGAGCGCCTTGAGACTCTGCATCTGATTTCGGATCGTTCCGGGGTTACGATCGACCTGTTCGGCGATATCCTCACCTTTGATCGCGTCTTCGGACTCCTTGTGGAGGTTCGTCAACGCGCGGAGGATTTTCTTCTGGCTCGGAGTCAGTTCGATGGATGACATGGCGAATTGTTCGTAATTGAATTCCTTAAACCCGACGGGTGAGGTCGGTCGGTTTTCAGTACCGCCCCGTTCGAACCGGAGGCAGTAAGGCGTTTCTCTTCGGCATAGCAAATACCCCTTCATATGTCACGGAACATCAAGCCGGAATGAGCCATCCCTCGAGTAGCAGATCCACGAAAACGTCTTCGAGGAAGAACATAAGGATGAACCCAGCGACGAACGTCGCAGCGTTGACCCGGGTAAGAACCGATTCGGCGTCGAACCGGATGAGTTCGGCGACCTCGATAAGGACCTGTAAGATTGCGCCGACGGCAATGGCGAAGAACAGGACGGCAAGCAATGCCGAGTCGGCGAAGCTCCCGATCCAGCCGCCCAGTATAACTGGTCCGCCGGCGATGACGCCCATCGCGGCGAAGTGACGAAGCGGTGGGGCTTCCCGGTCGCGTGCGACCGCAGCGACGACCGTCGGCCCCTCCATGACGTTGTGAAGCACAAACGCAAGGACCAGCAACATTACCTGCGTCGAGTCGCCTTGGATGAAGGAGACGCCGATACCGAGGCCTTCCCCGATGCTGTGGAGTCCGAGTGCGAGGGCAACGAGGTAGGCGATCTCGAGACCGCTTTTTTGGCTCGAAGCGACCTTGCGTTGTCGCCACTTGCTGGCGGCATACATGACGAGGAAGGTGCCACCGACCCCGACAACCGCCAAAACGGCAGCGAGGGTCGCACTCTCTGCCTCGGCTCCGTTCTCGAAGATGTCCTCAGTCATCTCGACAGCGATGAACGCGAGAACGCCTGCCGCGAGTGCGAGGAATCCGTGAAGATATCGCGGATCGAGTTCCCGAATAAACGGGAACCAGAGCATTCCGATGGCGACCGGAATGATACCCGCAATCGCACCGATAACCGTCAACATCCACAGAATCTCGACGGTACTTGCCTGTTCGATGCCGCTCAGATCGCCAAACGGCGAGGTGAGATAGAGCAGTCCGAAGACCACACTAAGAACGAGTATCGGCCCGAGTGCGAGGATAGCCCGCGGAAGTTCGTCGAGTCGCCGACCAGTCATCGACTATCGTCACCTCCATCACTCGAAAGTTGGGTAGTCATTACCCGCTGTTTAGACGGCTCTAAACTTATACCTTTTCTACCGAACTTCGAGTTTGACTCAGTCTAAACCAACGCGTGTCGAACGAAGAATGGGTTTCGCTGAACACGTTGTCACGATTCGAGCTCGGCTTGTTGTGCGACGCGGACGTGGTGAGCGATGTTTTCCGGGAGGGAAACGGGCTCACCACCGTCGCTCGAACGAGCCGTCACCATGCCGAAGGGTGCAACTTCGAGGATGTCGAGTTCGACACCGGGTTCGACGCCGTGGTCCGAGAGATACGAGAGGATATCGGAGTCGTGATCGGCAACCTCCTCGACGACCACTGTATCGCCCTCCGAGAACTCGGAAACGGACTTCCCGTCGGTTCGTTCGGGCGGTTCGAGGTCAGCGCTCGGGATCGGCGAGCCGTGCGGATCGACGTCGGGTTGGTCGAGCGCGGCGGCGACGCGTGCCTCGAAGTCCTCGCTGATGTGGTGTTCGAGGCGGTCGGCTTCGGCGTGGACCTCGGACCAGTCGTAATCGAGGTGTTCGGTGAGATACGCCTCGAGCAGGCGGTGGTGTCGGACGATTTCGAGGGCGACGGTCTCGCCCTCGTCGGACAGGGTCACGCCGCGATATTTCTCGCGGTCGATAAGCCCCCGGTCCTCGAGCTTTTCGAGCATGCTGGTGACGGTTGGCGATGTGACATCTAGCTCCTCGGCGATCTGGGAGGTCTTGATCCGGTCGTCGGTCGTTCGCTGGAGCTGATAGATCACCTTGAGATAGTCTTCCATCACGTCACTCAGCATCATATTATCCCGATTTAGACCCGTCTAACCCTAAATCTGTCGCCGTACTACTGTCCGGTTCCATCACGGCCAAACGGCTGGCCGTCGGATGAACGGTATGGGACCGACCGTCCGAATCATCGGGGCACCGATGGACCACGGGGCCGATCGTCGCGGCGTCGACATGGGGCCGTCCGCGATCCGGTATGCGGGGTTGAGCGAGGAACTTGCCGACACTGGCGTCGAACCGATCGATATCGGCGACTTACACGTTCCGCGAGCCGAAGAGCGACCTCCGGACTCAGCCCGGATCAGCCGCGGGAACGCGAAGTATCTCCGAGAGATCGAAGACCTCTGTACGCGCCTCTCCGACCGGGTCGCAGACACGCTCGCGAGCGGCGAGTTCCCGCTCGTCCTCGGCGGCGATCACTCCGTCGCGATCGGATCCATGAACGGCTCGGCGCGTGACGTCGACCTCGGTGCGATCTGGTTCGACGCCCACGCAGACCTCAATACGCCCGGAACCTCGCCTAGCGGGAACGTCCACGGGATGCCACTCGGCGCGACGCTCGGTCGGGGCGTGTTCGGCGAGATGGAGTGGGCACACGCACCCGGCGTCCGCGAGTCGTCCGTCGCCTACGTCGGTCTCCGAAGCATCGACGAGCGAGAGCGCGAACTCGTCCATAAGAGCGAGATGACGGCCTTCACGATGGCCGATATCGACGAGCGCGGGATGACCGACGTCGTCGAGGACGCCCTCGCCGTCGCGACGCAGGGAACCGACGGCGTCCACGTCAGCCTCGACCTCGATTGGCTCGATCCGACGACGGCACCCGGGGTTGGCACGCCCGTTCGCGGGGGCGTCACCTACCGCGAAGCACACGCCGCGCTCGAAACCGTTTCGAGACGACACCAGCGAGACGACATCCTGCGGTCGATGGACGTCGTCGAAGTCAATCCGATCCTCGACGAGCGAAACGAGACGGCGGAGCTCGCGGCCGAACTCGCCGCGAGCGTGTTCGGGAAGCGCATTCTTTGATTTCGCCTGCCCGTCGCTGCCGGCCGTTGACAGAATAGCATACTACACCAGAAGTTTAATAATATTTGTGAACTAGGGCCAATATCATGGCAATACCGACGATCGATCCGCACACGCACATGGTGTCACGGACGACGGACGACTATCAACGCGCTCGGCTGACCGGGATCGAGTGTTGCGTCGAACCGGCGTTCTGGAGCGGGCAGGACAAACAGTACCCGGGTTCGTTCTTCGATTACTTCGAGCAGATCATCGATTTCGAGACCAAACGCGCAGAGCGCGTCGCAGAGATGGACCACTACGTCACGATCGGTCTCGGACCGAAGGAGGCGAACTATCGGGAGCTCGCCGAGGAAGTCGTCGAACGGGTCCCGGAGTATCTCGACCGAGCGCCCGTCGTCGGCGTCGGCGAGATCGGTTTCGATCAGGTGACCGACGACGAGGAGTGGGCGTTCCGCCAGCAGTTACAGATTGCCGAGGATCGCGAACTTCCGGTGATCGTCCACACCCCACACGTAGACAAAGTCGCAGGGATCGAACGAATTATCGAGATTATCGAGGAGATGGGCGTGACACAGGAGCGGATCGTCATCGACCACAACACGGAGAACACGATCGAGATCACCGCACAGACGGACTGCTGGGCCGGGTTTACGCTGTATCCCGGCAAAGTCGACGACGAGACGGCGATCGACATCTTAGAGGAGTACGGCACCGACAGAATGTTGCTCAACAGCTCCGCCGATTGGGACCCCTCCGACCCGCTCGCTGTGGCGAAAGCGCGCGATACGATGCTCGATCGAGGCTGGGACCGTGAGGAGGTTCGAAAAGTTGTTCTCGAAAACCCATCCGAGTTCTTCGCTCCGGCCCCGAACTTCGAGTACGAGCCGTGAGCGCATCGGTCTGACTCGTTCGTCCCCACCGAGTTGGTTATTTTCCTCGTCGAAATCGCACTCGATTTGAAATCGATCTGAACTGGTTTAGATTGTCACAACGAATCGTCTGTGACTACGTTCTGTTGATGGGGTAATTCCTCACCACAGTGAGGACAGTGCTTGTACTGCGTTATATCGTCCTCGTCGAACTCGAACTCCTCGGTATCATCCTCGCCAGTAGCTTCTTCAATGAAACCCGACGCCAGAATCGACGCAGGTAGCGCAAAGAGACCAATCCCGAGGAAGGCGACGACACCGCCCAGAACTTGCCCTGCTTGGGTTACTGGTGTTACATCACCGTAACCGACTGTTGTCATCGTCACGACAGCCCACCAGAACGCGGCAGGAATACTGCTGAATATCTCAGGCTGTGCTTGGTGCTCTACATAGTAGATTCCACTCGAAGCTAGCACAAGGAGGATAGCCGTCACTACAACGCTGATGATAAGATCAGGTTTCTTCTTTTTTAGAACAGCACCCATCGTCTGGATCGATGTCGAATACCGAGCGAGTTTGAAAACGCGAAAGACACGGAACAATCGAATCACACGGAGGAATCGGAGATCAACGATTCCACCGAGGAAGAACGGGAGAATAGCGAGAAGGTCGATGACCATGTAGGGATTCGTAGCGTACTCCAGTCTTCCTTTGATCGCGCTGTATCCTTCGTGACTCGTAATCGACCAGATCCGAAGCGAATACTCAATCGTAAAAATCGTCACGGAGATGTATTCGAAGTTTCGGAAAAGTGTCCCATATTGCTGTTCAACCGGATCCACCGTTTCCAGTATAATCGAAACGACAGAGAGCAGAATGAGGCCCATTATGAATAGGTCGATTGCTTGCCCTGCTCGCCCACCCTAGTCTGCATCAAGTAGTTCGAAGACTTGTTTGCGGATCTCGAAGTACGCCATACGCTGTAATGATAGTATGTTCAGATAGAAGTTTCTTAAAATAGTACATTCAAACAACCTAGAACTTTTGGAAGGGCACCGAATACGTCAGTGACTCAATCAGGTAGCTCGGTACAATTTTCTCAAAAGCAAGCCAACAAGCGCTTAGTTGTACTCTCGCCACCGATACCCGCACTCGGTACACTTGAAAAATCGCGTCGGCGGCTCGTCAGCCGAGCCCGTCTGCTTGATCGTATACCAGGCTTCCTCGGTGCCACACTCGTCGCAGACGACGTCCGTCGCCTTCGGCTTCCCTTCGAAGTTTGCCTCGTCGGTCGATTCGATCACGTCGTCGTCGGTTTGTGCCTCCGTCGTGACGAACTCGTCTTCTAACTCCCGGTCGCGGTCGCTCGAGGCGCCGCAGTCGTCGTTCGTACAGACCATACGATCGCCCCTCGCTTTCATCATCGAACCGCAATCGTCACAGAACTGCATATCCGGGCAGTACGTACTCGAACGCAAAAGTCCTCACGTCCCGGGCTTATCCTTCGCGACCCTCGAGGCGCTCCTCTTCGAGCACGACCGGGCAGTTGACGACGCGGACCGTCTCGAGGCTCGGAAACTCCAGAATCTCGGTTCCGTCGTTCCGACAGCCGACCGACGGCGGCTCGTCGAAGTGTTCACACCGGTGGCAGTACTGGTGTTTATCGATCTCGCGGGTCTCTCGGTCGGCATCCAAAAACGACGTATCGACACCATCGTCGTCTTCGAGTTGGGACCAGAGCCGATCGCTGTCGATGTCGGGGACCGACTCGCTGTCGAAGAGGTCGTCGAGACGGTCTTCATCCGACGGCTCATCGGACTGGGCTCTCGCTCGCGAGGCGAGATCCGCGAGCGGGTCCGGTCGCGATTCGTCCGGGCTATCGGTGGTTTCGAACTCGGACTCGGTATCATCGACGTCGTCGTCCGTCATTTCGACTCCTCCTGCTCGCGTGTCGATTCGGCTGGGTCGGCCTGTCGATCGCTGGTCGTGTCGTCCTCGACGGCGTCGAAGACCGCGGCCGTCGACTGGTCGCTCGCGGTTTCGACCGCTCCCTCGAGTGCGGGCGGATCCCCGGTGACGAGCGTGTGCGAGCCGAAAAACGACGTCTTCTCGGCGACGTCCGCGAACGCCGCCGCGCAGTGAGGGCACTCCGGCTCGGTCAACAGCGCGAGGTCGACGTCCGCGCTACACTCCTCGCAAGACGCTGTGCTGATTCCGAGGCGGTTCGCGGCCAGTTGTAATCGCTCGACCGCCGCCCGTTCCTCCTCGCGTTCGGCGAGGACGCGTCGCCGGTCGCGGAGTTCGAGCACTGCGTTCGCAAGAACCGTCGAGCGATCTTCGAGGTCGGTCGTCCGGCCGAGAAGGCGTTCGAGGATCTCCTCGAAGTTCTCGAAGCCGGCGTCGAGACGGCGCTCGAACTCGGCGAGGTCGTCGGCGAGGCCATCGAGGTCGGCGTCGGCCGCGTACTCGTCGTGGTCGTGGTCGGCCGGCGCTTTCTCGTCCGTCTCGCGTTTGACCTGCACGACCCGCGAGCGGACGTCTTCGAGCAACTCGGTAAACTCCTCGTGCTGGGCGTCGAGTTGGGACTCGAGCGACTCGAGGTCGTCTCGGTCGACCGGATCGACAGCCACCGAAGCGTCGTCGTCGGTCGAAACGGCGTGTGCGGCCGCCACTAACCGGCGACAGACGTCCTCGCGAGGTTCGTCTCGTCGGTCGGCTTCGGCAGCGATCCAGTCGTCGACCTCGGGCGGGAGGGCAAACGAGACGCCGCCGGCGTCGTGGTCCTCGCCCGGCATACACGTTCGGTAGGAGTGATCGACTGATAAGGATTGTTGCCCAGACCGACAGGTGACGGCTCCGGGAGAGAGACTACCGGATCTTCCGAACGTTGCTGATGTCGAACCCGCCGTCGTTGATCTCGGTCTCGAACTGGACGATGTTTTCGTCCTCCAGCCGCGAGAGGACGCCGCGGAACTGCTCGACGACGAGCGTCCGTGCGCGCTCGGAGCCGCCGCTTTCCCACTCGAAACGAAGCGTGCCGTCGGTCGCTTCTTTCAGTCGGCCGAGTTCGGTCGCCGAGAGCAGGTCGTCGTTGACGAGCAACAGGATGACGCCACCCCACCGGTGAGACGCGCGGGAGAGGCCCTTCAGTAACACCGTCAGATCGCTCCAGCTCAGTTCTTCGTCCGACAGCGCGACGAGGTCCGTGATCGAGTCGACGACGACGAGGTTTCCAGGGGCATTGGCCGTCAGGTAGTCGCCGAACGACTCGAGGACGCTGCTGCGGTCGGTATGTGACCCCAGTTCGGTGATGTCGGCCGGCCGATCGATGTACCACGCCGTCGGGACCGGCGTCAGCTGGAAGTACTCCCGCGCGAGTTCGACGAACTCGATGCGATCCATGCCGGCGTCGGTGATCTCGTCACCGATAACGATCGACATCTCGTCGACGACCGCATCGCGCTCGTCGGTGAACGAGAGGTAGTGAATCTCCTCCGGCACCGCCGCGTTCGCCCCGAGCTCGCCGTAGTGGAGATCGAACAGTTCCGAATCCGTTCTCGCCAGTCCGTTCATCGCTGCGGCGGTATAACAGAACTCGCGCGCGCCGGCCCCCGACTGGCCCGCAAGTAAGACGACGCTCCCGACCGGCGCACCGCCGCCGATGATTCGATCGAGCCGCGAGATACCGAGCGGCATCCGGTCCATACCTGAGTGTCCGAGTCGATCCGTTTACCTGTTGTGGCAGCCGCTCGCCTCATACGGATTGCTGTAACGATTTACCCGCGCAACCGTCGCACGGGTCGCGGTTGCGCCGGAAATGACTTACAGTAAACCGTATCACTCGCGGTCGCTCGTTTCGACGGTCGCCCCCGCGACCGCGGCGCGTGCAAGGATTACCTCCCCGCCGAGTCCGCGGCTTGCGAGTGCGTCCTCTGCCGCTGCTTTCGCCTCGTCTGCGTGATCGCGGTCGGTTACGCCGTAGACGACGGGGCCCCACGATGACTGACCGACGCCCGAGAGGACAGGACAGTCGGCGAGCGCCTCGACGAGTTCGCCCGCCGGCGGCCGGAAGACGCCGCCCTGGGCGTCGGCGTACCAGCTGCCGTTCTTGCGGCCGATTTCGGCGATCGCCTCGCCGAACGCCTCGAGTCGCCCCTCGGCCGCCGCGGGCAGCAGTTTCCGGGTGACGACGCCCGCGATCTCGTCGGCGACGGCGGGGTCGGCGCGCTCGACGACCGACCGCATACTCGCGTCCTCGTTGTCGCCACTTCGGCCGGGATCGGCGTCCGGAACGACGACGAGAAATCGCCACTCGCGGGGGAGGTCGTGGCGGGCGACGACCGGCGGGACCGTCCAGTCGCCCTCGGCGGGGGGATCGGTCGTAAACCGCGCGGTCGGATGGCCGGCGTCGACGACGAAGCCGCCGCGTTCGAACGTTGCGACGCCGACCCCGCTGCGACCGCCCCGACCCATCGCCGGTGCGCGCTCGCGGATTCGGTGTTCGTCGCCGTGTGCGCGTGCGGTCGCGGCGAGGACCGATAGCGCGAGTTGCGTGCCGCTGCCGAGTCCGACGTGTCGCGGCAGTCGCTCGTTGCACTCGATCGAGACGCCGTCGACATCGAGGGCCTCAACGGCTCGTGTTGCGTACTCACGAACGAGCGGGCCCGCGGCGTCGATCCTGTCGGCTGGAGTGGCCGTGATGGATACGCGCGGCTCGTCGATGCCGATCCCGATCCCGCCGTAGAGTCGTTTCCGCGCGAGCGAGAGGTTCTGAAAGCCGACGTGGAGGCGTGCGCCCGCGCTAACGGTCGTCTTCGGCATGGTAGATAGCCGGACGGTACGGCCGGCTACCGGAAGGGGGTTTCGACGCTGGCAACGAAAGACGGTCGGCACTCGACGGTGTCTCTCGTTGCCGATCGGCCGAGCGAACGTCGGCCGTTATCGTTTCGGAACGTCGTAATCGACGTGGACGGTCGGGGTGCTCGGAGAGTCCGGAGCGGGGACGCCGTTCCAGTCGACGACGTTTACGTTCGCCATCTGCCCGGAGAACCGAAACCGCTGGACGCCGACGTCGATCGTTCCCTCGGCGACCTGCGTCGAGACGATCGTCGCTTCCTCGAGTGGATCGTCGGCAACCATCTCGATCTCGCCGTCGACGGCGATTTCGAACTTCGAGGGAACGCCGCGACCGACGATGGTCACGAGGTTCGGCAGCGGTTGGTCATCGGGCGATGCTGTTTGGCTTCGTACCGGAGTGTCGCGTGCCATAGTTCGATGAGTTCGATGTTCCGGTATAAGCTTTCTTGCTCGCGAAACGGTAATATCTCGAGAAATAGCCGGCTCTACGTATAAAATATCGTGTTCAGTGATGTCAGTGACATTTTGTACCACGATGTACGAATCGGGGACGATTGGAGCGGGACCTTCGGGATCCAAACCGGGGTGGCTATCCCCGACATCTGCCCGAATTAGTTCGGCTATCCGGCGGACCACGGATCGATTGACCGAGAAGGGGTGACTTATGGTCTCCGGCCGCAAGATTCGACCATGAGCAGCGACGAGTTCGACTACGGAAAAGACGAGCAGTTGCGAAGTCGCGAGGTGACCGAAGGTGCGGAGAAGGCTCCCCACCGCGCGATGTTCCGGGCGATGGGATTCGACGACGAGGACTTCGGCTCGCCGATGATCGGCGTTCCCAACCCGGCGGCCGACATCACGCCGTGTAACGTTCACCTGGACGAGGTCGCCGAGGCCGCACTCGAAGGCGTCGACGAGTCCGGCGGGATGCCGATCGAGTTCGGAACGATCACCATCTCCGACGCCATCTCGATGGGAACCGAGGGGATGAAGGCCTCCCTCATTTCCCGAGAGTTGATCGCCGACTCCGTGGAACTCGTCTCGTTCGGCGAGCGCATGGATGGCCTCGTGACGATCGGCGGCTGCGACAAGAACATGCCCGGCATGATGATGGCCGCGATCCGGACGGACCTGCCGAGCGTCTTCCTCTACGGTGGTTCCATCATGCCCGGCGAGCACGGGGGCCGCGAAGTCACCATCCAGAACGTCTTCGAGGGCGTCGGGGCCGTCGCGGACGGCGAGATGGACGACGAGGAACTCGACGAGATGGAGCGCCACGCCTGTCCCGGCGCGGGTTCCTGTGGCGGCATGTTCACTGCCAACACGATGGCGTCGATCTCCGAGGCACTCGGCTTTGCACCGCTTGGTAGCGCCAGCCCGCCCGCCGAGGACGAGACACGCTACGAGGTCGCCCGCGAGGCCGGCGAGCTCGTCGTCGAGGCCGTCGAGGCCCAGCGCAAACCATCCGACTTCCTGAGCAAGGAATCGTTCGAGAACGCCATCGCCCTGCAGGTCGCCGTCGGCGGCTCGACCAACGCCGTGCTCCACCTGCTCGCGATGGCCGCCGAGGCCGGCGTTTCCCTCTCGATCGAGGAGTTCGACGAGATCAGCCAGCGCACGCCGAAGATCGCCGACCTCCAGCCCGGCGGCACGCGCGTGATGAACGACCTCCACGAGGTCGGCGGCGTCCCCGTCGTCCTCAACGCGCTTTACGAGGCCGATCTGCTCCACGGCGACGCGTTGACGGTCACCGGCAACACGATCGGCGAGGAACTCGAGGCGCTCGACCTGCCGGCGATCGAGGAGCTCGACGCCGACTACCTCTACACCGTCGACGAGCCGAAAGACGAGCAGGGCGCGATCCGCATCCTGACCGGCAACCTCGCGCCCGACGGCGCGGTCCTCAAGGTCACCGGCGACGACGACCTCCGCCACGAAGGCCCCGTTCGCGTCTTCGAGGAGGAAGAAAACGCCATGGAGTACGTCCAGGAGGGCCGCGTCGAAACCGGCGACGTGATCGCCATCCGTAACGAGGGGCCACAGGGTGGTCCCGGCATGCGCGAGATGCTCGGCGTCACGAGCGCGGTCGCTGGACAGGGCCACGCCGAGGACGTCGCGCTTCTCACTGACGGCCGCTTCTCCGGCGCGACGCGCGGGTTCTCGATCGGTCACGTCGCCCCCGAAGCGTTCGTCGGCGGTCCCATCGGCCTCATCGAGGACGGCGACGTGATCACCATCGACATCGAGGAGCGAACGCTCGAAGTCGATCTGACCGACGAGGAACTGGCCGAACGGCGCGACGCCTGGGAGCAACCCGAACCGAACTACGAAACCGGCGTGCTGGCGAAATTCTGTCGAGACTTCGACTCCGCGGCCAACGGCGCGGTGACGAACCCGGGTATCACCCGCGAGGAGTAATCGGCGGAACGACCGTTCACGAGACGGACCCAGCGCAACCTAAACAGTTTTGCCGGCGCTGGCCGATACCTTCGGTTTCCTGCACGACATTTTCCCTTACCTGTCCCCGTAGATGACCTACATGGACAAGTACTGCCTCGAGTGCTCCTGGCAGATCAGCACGGCCGAGGGATACACCGAACAAGAGGTTTCGGAAAAAGCGATCGAACACTTCGTCGAGACGGGCCATGCAGTCGACTCGCTGCGGCTGCCGCCGCCGATCGTCCTCGAAAATTAACTGACCGTGGTTACACGGTGAGAGACCTCAGAACGGTGGCGAGGTCGGGATACCAGTCTCGAAGTCGTCGATCGGTCGAACGCCGATACCGTGGAAGTCCGGAACTGCCTCGGCGTCGATGTCGTCCTCGTCGTAGTTCTCGATCGGATCGGGTTCGACAGTCTCGACGATGTCGCGACTTTCGGTGTCGAGCACGGAGAAGCCGGGCGTCACGCCGGTCGCGGCGTGTGGGTCACCGGACTGTGGGGCTGGGCCACGGAGCGTGGCAAACATGTACTCGCCGTCGGGCGAGGACCACATGATGTCGGGTGCATCGCGCTCGTCGGGGTCGTCGGACTGGTCGGGACCGTAGGCGTCGATCTCTTCGATAACCTCGTCGGTCTCGGGGTCGACGACGACACCGTCGTTTGTCTCGCGGTTCAGGACCCACAGTTCCTCGCCGTCAGGCGTGAACCAGAAGCCGTGTGCGTCGATTCCTTCGGTGCTCGCGCCGTCTTTGATGATTTCGTCCTCGGCGGTGTCGTAGACGTAGTAGTCGCCGACGCCCTCGACGCCCTCGTCGGGGTCGGACGGAAGCCCAGCCGTGAGGTAGAACTTCTCTTCGTCTGGGTGGGGCATCGTACCGCAGTTTGTCGGCAGGACGTCGCCGGAGTAGGCCTGATCGACCGAGAAGTCGTCGTGGTCGACGATCACGAGTGCGCCGTCGTGGTAGCTCGGACCGATCGTGTGCAGCGAGCGGCCGTCTTTGGCGTACTGGTGACAGATCGGGGCACCGGAGTCGATACCCGCGTCGACGACGGTGTCGTTCTCGCGCAGATCGATGTCGTCGACGATCTCGAACTCTTCGGCGTCGAAGTCCGCGTCGACGCGAACGATTTTCTCCTCGCCGATAACGTCAACGTGGATGTACTCATCGTCGGGCGAGACGCCGGCGAAGTGTGAACTCGCACCAGTCTCGAGGTTGGCGACGAGTTCGTGGTCCTCGGTTCGGAAGACGAGCGTGCGTGCGCCGGCCGTACAGGCCACGACGGCGTACTCGTAGTCCGAGGTGTAGTCGATCATGTGCGGGACGACGCCCTCGTCCGGCACGCCCTCGAGTTCGTTGAGGTCGAGGGTATCGGTGTGGTCGAACTCGGCGTCGCCGTCGCCAGGCTCGTAGAAGTGGATGTTGTCCAGTCCCTGATCGAGTGCCCAGATCTCGTACTGGGACGGCTCCGGTTCTCCGTCTTCGCCCTCTTCGCCGTTTTCTTCTTCCGGATCGGGGTCGTCACCGTTGTCGTCCCCGTCTTCCGGTTCTCCGTCGGTTTCTTCTTCGGCACAGCCGGCAACCGCGATTACGCCGGCAGCGGCACTACCCGCCAAGAATTTCCGTCGAGTTGGATCTAGCTGCATATCCACGTAGTCCGGACTACGGATTCAAAAGTTTGCGGGTTTCAGTCCGTCTCCGTGCCAAATTTGGCGTTTGCGGTAGATTGGGGCAATATTTGTGGCGGGTGAGAGACCGGCTTCGAGAGAACGGTCGATTCAGCGACGAGCCCCGTATATAATGGGGTATTATACGAATAAAGGGGGACAATATTTCCGCTTCCTACGTCGATAAACCGGGACAAACAGTGCAACCAGTCGACAAGACGCCGGGACGTTATCCTCGACGCTCGAGAACGCGATCGATGATCAGGCGAGTCGACAAGAGTTCCTCGTCGGTTCGCGGATCGCGCCCGCTTGCACGCACGACATCACAGTGGATACCGCGGCGTTCGAGTTCGGCCTCGATGGCCGCCTCGTCGTGGTGTTGGTCGTGTCCCAGCGCGATCACGTCGGGATCGATCTCCTCGATCGGGACGAAGATGTCCTCCTCGTGGCCGAGAATCGCCTCGTCGACCGCCTCGAGCGCGTTGACGACGTCGCGTCGCTGCGTCGCGGGACAGATCGGCGTCTCCTTGTGGTCGACGTTCGTCGTCCGAGCGACGATGACGTACAGTTCGTCGCCCATCGCGGCGGCGTCCTCGAGATAGTGAACGTGACCCGGATGGAGGATGTCGAAGGTTCCCTGGGCGATTACCGTCCGCGTCATGCGTCCCTCGCGGTTGCAGTAGTCGAATCCAGCGTCATTGTCGCAGCTCCTCGTCGATATCCGCCTGCGTGAAATCGAAGAAGTCCTCGCTGTCGGGCAGGTCGACGTCGATTACGTTCAGAGTCGTCGGATGGCCCTGGGAATCGAACGCCTTCCAGTCGGTGCGCCGGTAGGGCGCGCCGATGATGATGTGGACGGTTCCGCGGCCGAACGTCTCCAGATCCGCATCGCTCGGTTTGAGCACTCCGTTCGGGTGGGAGTGAACGCTGCCGAGTGCCTTCACGTCGTTTGGAATCTGGTTCGTCTTGACCGTCGCGCTGACGCTGTTGGACTCGGTCCCGGGCACGACAAGAATATCGGTAATGATGAGTCCGTCCCGGTCCAGACCCAGCCGTCGTGCCTCGGTTCCGCGGAGGAATCCCATGTACTCCGACGGATGGGTCGCCTCCGAGGATTCGATGGCGAACTCGAGGGTCTCCTCGGCGATGCCGAGGATCTCGTTCGAGCGAAACAGCGCGTCGAGCAGGCCCATATCACCCCATCCGGGCTTGCGGTTGCTAAACGTTCCGGAAGGAACGCCAGGCTCGAACGGAGGACGAGACGTGTTCATCGCCCCTTCTCGTCTTGGCAAGCGTTATACGCGGTCGACTCGAAACGGCAAAGCAAGATGACACGCGAGTCCGCCGGCGAACCCGGCGTCGACGACGGGGATTCCGTCGTGTATGATCTCGACTCCGATTGCACCGCAGACGATATCGAGCACGATCGCGCCTATCTGGCCGAAATCAACGGTATCGTGGATTACGGCGTCTTCGTCGATCTCTCCGAATCCGTTTCGGGTCTCGTCCACGAGTCCGTTCTCGAGGGCACCTACGCCGTCGGCGACGAGCTCGTCGTTAAACTCGAATCCGTTCGCGACAACGGCGATATGGCGTTCGAACCCGCCGATATCGAGGATTACACGCTCGAATCAGTCTCGCACGACTACGCGCTGACCGGGACGGACCGTCTCGAGGCGAACGTCGGCGAGCAGATCCACCTCGAAGGCGAGGTCGTGCAGGTCAAACAGACCGGCGGCCCGACGATCTTCCATATCACGGACGAGCACGGCGTCGTCCCCTGTGCCGCCTTCGAAGAGGCCGGCGTTCGTGCCTACCCTCAGATCGAAATCGATGACGTCGTCCGCGTCACCGGCACGCCCGAACACCGCGAGGGCTCGGTGCAGATCGAAGTAGACGGCCTCTCGAAACTCGAAGGCGAGACAGCCGACGAGGCGCGCGAGCGTATCGAAAGCGCACTCGAAGAACGCGCCGAGCCACACGACGTCGAGCCGCTGATCGACTGGCCGGCCTTCGAGAAGCTTCGTCCCAACCTGAAGGAGGTCGCGACGTTGCTCCGCCGGACGGTCCTCGACGGACGGCCCATCCGCGTTCGACACCACGCCGACGGCGACGGCATGTGCGCCGCCGTTCCCGTCCAGATCGCGCTGGAGCGATTCATCGCCGAGGTCCACGAGGACGAAGACGCACCGCGCCACCTCATCAAGCGGCTGCCCGCGAAAGCGCCGTTCTACGAGATGGAAGACGCCACGCGGGACCTGAACTTCGCGCTCGAGGATCGCGAGAAACACGGCCAGCAGCTGCCGTTCCTCCTGATGCTCGACAACGGCTCGACGGCCGAAGACGTCCCGGCCTACGAGACGCTCGCCCACTACGACATCCCGATCGCGGTCGTCGACCACCACCATCCCGATCCCGAGGCCGTCGAGGACTTGCTCGACGCCCACGTCAATCCGTACCTCCACGACGAGGACTACCGGATCACGACGGGGATGTGCTGTGTCGAACTCGCGCGGATGATCTACCCCGACATCACCGACGAGCTTCGTCACGTTCCCGCCGTCGCCGGCCTCTCGGATCGCTCGAAGGCCGACGCGATGGACGACTACCTCGAACTCGCCGCCGAGGAAGGGTACGACGAGGAGCGACTACAGGACCTCAGCGAAGCGCTCGACTACGCCGCGTTCTGGCTCCGGTACAACTCCGGCGATCAGCTCATCCAGGACCTGCTCCAGATCGATTCGGACGAGACGGACCGTCACCGCGAACTCGTCTCCTTCTTCGCCGACCGCGGCCGCGAGGAGGTCGACGAGCAACTCGAGGCAGCCATGCCCCACGTCGAACACGAGGACTTAGAAAACGGTGCCCACCTCTACCGGATCGACGTCGAGAACTACGCACACCGCTTTACCTACCCCGCGCCCGGCAAGACGACCGGCGAGATCCACGACCGCAAGATCGAGGAGACCGGCGACCCGGTTATCACGGTGGGCTACGGACCTGACTTCGCCGTCCTTCGCAGTGATGGCGTCCGACTCGACATCCCGAACATGGTCTCCGAACTCGAGGAGGAGGTACCCGGCGGCGGCGTCTCCGGCGGCGGCCACCTCGTCGTCGGCTCAATCAAGTTCGTCAAGGGCAAACGCGAGGACGTAATCGACGCCCTGGTCGAGAAGATGGCCGAGGCCGATATCGACGAAGCGCTCTCGAGCGCCGCACCGATCGACGACTGATCGACTCGAGCGGACTCGTTTTCTGCGACCGCGTTCGTCACCTACGGTGACGAACCGACTGTGGTCCACACGACTGTCATCCACACGCTGATTCGGTGGCCACCTACAGCGTTGATTCGGCGGCCATCCGTCGCCGCGGACACCTATCGAGGCACCCACCCCCGAATCACCTAAAACTGATAGCGGCGCTCGTCGTCCATCGACGGATACTGATCCGCGCCGGTCATCTCGTCGAAGGTCATCCCTGAAAGGTACTCGTCGTAAGTAACGTCGAATCCGGAGCGGAGATGAAAGTCGAGTTTGCCCGTCTCGACCGTCGTCTGAAAGAGCATGTGGATCGCTCGGCGGACCAGTTCGTCCGTTTCGTCCGGTTCCAGCGCGGTTTCGAGGACGGCGAGTTCGTTGCGCGTTTCCCGATCGAGCGAAACGGCGAGCTCGTCGTCGAACTCGGTGTACGATTCCTGAATCTCCTCGTTGAGGTCGTCAAGGCTCATGTCGAACCCCAAGCCGTCTCGGTGGAAAGTCCTTTCGTGGTCGGACGAACACCACACGCCGCGGGTTGCTGTAATGGGTTTGTACCTGAAGCCGACATCCGCCTGCAGGGTGTCGTCGACGACGGTGAACGGATGGTCGGTGAAAATATACGGAATGTGAGTTGTACAAAAAGAGAGTCGGAATTATGCTCGTTGCGAGTCGACCAATCGCGCAAATTAAACCATTTTCCATTATAATTCTATAAGCATCAACGAACGAGAACACTACTACCCCTCCGTAGTATGGTGATTAATAAAATTAATTTTGTGTTTGTTATCGGAACGCGTGTAGTTATTCGGCGATCTCGACCTACATTCAAGACCGGTGGATTGTCGAATAACCATTTCATAAGTTATAGCGATGTTATGGAGTAGATTCTGATTGCAAATGGATTCAGTATCTGCTAATTACGGGAAACACTTATATGCCTATTCCTCATAGTATAGAATAGATTATGACTGGATACTACGACATTGTTCTCGGCCTCATCCCAGTCGCACTGCTTGGTATTACCGCCGCCCTTTCGTTCGTCGGACTCTCGTTGATGACAGCGATCCCGATCGGCGCGTTCGCCTCGATGATAATCATCGGACACGCGATGTTCGTCAACACGCCCGCAGACGCCTCCGACGAGGCTCGGTCCGCCCGACCACCGATTAACGCGGACTGAGCAGCCGTTTCTCTCTCCCTTCGAGTTCTTTATCTGACGCGGATTCCGTTCTCACCTATGACCGACGCGTTGTTTCTCACGAGCGACGAGGTCGCAGACCTCGCGACGCCGGCGGCGTTCGTCGCGGCCGTTCGCGAAGGATACAGAGAGCGAGGGATGGGTGCGGCCGCACAGCCGCGGTCCCGGTTTTCCCGCTCCGATCCCGACGGCACGCTCATGGGGTACGCCGCTGTGTTGCCCGAAACCGGCGCGATGGGAAGTCTGACCTACAGCGTTGGCTTCGGCGCCGAGGACGCGTGGTTCATGCTGTCGCTGTTCGACGCGGACAGCGGCGAACCCCTCGCCCTGCTCGACGGTGCGAGTATGAACCCCTTCAAAACCGGCGCGGCCGGTGCCGTCGGCGTCGACGCGCTCGCGCGGGACGACGCCGACACGCTCGCTATCATCGGAACCGGACCCCAGGCTCGCGGCCAGTTGCGGACGACGGCGACCGTCCGCGAGTTCACGGACGTGCGCGTCTACTCACCGACGCCAGCCCACCGCGAGTCCTTCGCCGCCGACTTCGACGAGGAACTCGCCGCGACGGTCCGTGCGGTCGACTCGAG
The DNA here is from genome assembly GCA_046614585.1 of Natrialbaceae archaeon A-arb3/5. Lineage (GTDB taxonomy): Archaea > Halobacteriota > Halobacteria > Halobacteriales > Natrialbaceae > JBKKHI01. Next base: position 386,201 of record JBKKHI010000002.1, read on the forward strand.
TGAGGCGGCCGTCTCCGACGCGGACGTCGTCATCACGGCGACGCGATCGAACGAGCCGGTGTTCGACGGGACACACCTCAACCCCGGCACGCACATAACCGCGATGGGACAGAACTCGCCCGAGACGCGCGAACTCGATACGACGACGATCGAACGGGCGACGTACGTACCCGACCTCGAAGCGCGAGTCGACACGGCCGGCGAGTTCGTCCTCGCACGCGAGGAGGGTGCAGTCACCGACGACGACGTACACGCCGAACTCGGCGAAGTCGTCGCCGGCGTGGCACCCGGGCGAACGAGCGACGAGGAGATCACCGTCTTCGACAGCGGCGGGACCGGCATCGAAACCGTCGCGGCGGGGTACATGCTGTACGAGAACGCCCGCGAGGCAGGACGCGGCACCGAACTCGAGTTTTCACCCTCGAGCGCGGCGTTGACCGGCGAAGTGGACGACGACTAACGATCGCTGTCGTCGCCTACACGCAGGCGGACGCCGATCGAGCGTCTCGAGTATATCGGTCGACTACCGCGGGTCAACGGCGTCTTTCCGCGGATCTGAGGTCAGTATCGTCCGGTGATTCAAACGTCTCTCTCACGTACCGTCGGATCATGTCCCGTGCGGAAGCGCTCGCGTCCGTCCTCGAGGGGACCGAGTCGCTCGCCATCGTCTGTCATGACAACCCCGATCCGGACTGTCTCGCCAGCGCACTCGCGCTGAAGACGATCGCCGCCGACGCCGGCGTCGATAACGTGACGATCGCGTACGGCGGCGAGATCTCCCACCAGCAAAACCGGGCGTTCGTCAACATGCTCGATATCGGGCTCGAGTCGATCACTGCCGTCACTACCGACGAGTACGACTGTCTCGCGTTCGTCGATCACACCGTTCCCGGCGCGAACTCGGTGCTTTCGGCGACGGTCACGCCGGATATCGTCGTCGATCACCATCCTGGCAACGCGAGAAACGCAACGTTTGCGGACGTGCGGACCGAGTACGGGGCGACGGCGACGATTTTCGTCGAGTACCTCCGAGATCTCGAGATCGAACTGACCTCGCGGCTCGCCTCGGCGTTGCTCTTTGCGCTGCATCGCGAGCGACTGGATTTCGTCCGCGAGCCAACGAGACGAGAGTACGAAGCGGCGCTTTCCGTGTACTCGGACGCGGATCTGGAGGTCTTAGAACAGCTCTACGGCAGTGCGTTCTCGCCCGGGACGATCGACGCGATTGGCCGCGCAATCGCCTCGCGAACGCGCCGTGGCTCGTCACTGGTCGCAAGCGCCGGTGATACCGCTGAAACCGACGCACTACCCCAAGCGGCGGATTACTTGCTCAACCTCGAAGGCGTCGACACCGTCCTCGTCTACGGCATCGTCGGCGACGCGATTCGGATGAGCGCGCGCTCGATCGACCCGCGGATACACATCGGCGAAACGCTGGTCGACGGGTTCGACGAGTTCGGTGCCGTCGGCGGCCACCACGACATGGCCGGCGGCCGAATCGAACTCGGGCTCTTCGCCGACGACGCCGGCGACAGGGACCAACTCCTCGAGTTCGTCGGCGGACGACTCACTCGTCGCTTTTTCAGTGCACTGAACCTCGAAAACGAGCGATAACCCGTACGCGAGTCTGCCGAAGGAGCACTCACTCGATGTCGATCGAGTGTGACTCCGTTTCGTCTTCCCGTTTCGGGAGCCGGATCGTCAAAATACCGTTGTTGACAGTCGCTTCCACCTCGTCGACCGCAACAGGAGCCGGAAGTGGGACCTGTCGACTAAACGACTGGACGGCGCGCTCTCGTCGAATGTAGTTGTCCTCGCTCGTCTCGTGGTCCGCCATCTGCGCCCGTTCACCCGTAATGGACAGTCGCTCACCCGCAAGTCGGATTTCGAGGTCGTCGGTCTCGTAGCCGGGGACGTCGACGGTGACGACGAACTCGTCGTCCTCGTCGGCGACGTCGATGTTCGTCGCCGACTGTCCCATCGAAAGATCGAGTCGGCTTCGATTGTCGAGTTCGCTTTCCCAGGTACGAGCCGCGGTTTCGATCTGCCGGGTCAATCTGTCGAGCAGTTCGCCGATGCCGTCGAACGGACCTGATCGGTCTGCCATGGAATCACCTACCACATAATACGTGTCGACGGCGAAAAAGTCCACCTCACGACGCCCTGACGGTCAGCGACTCGAACAGGTCGAACATCCAGATTGCGGCAGATCCGAGGGGTGGTCTGGTCGTTATAGTCCTGGTCGACGTACGACCACCCATGACGAAAGCACTGTTCGTCGTCAGCGAGGAAGGGTATTGGGGAGAAGAGTGCGTCGAACCGCTCGAGACGCTTTCGGACGCGGGGGTCGACGTTACGGTCGCGACGCCGTCAGGTGCCCCACCGAAGATCGACGAGACGTCGATCGATCCCGACGAGGTCGGCGAGGAGACCGCCGAGCACGTCATGGAGGTCCACGAGAGCGACGAGCGACTGAACGATCCAATTCCGACGGCCCAGGCCGACGCCGGCGAGTACGACACCGTCGTCTATCCCGGCGGCCACGGCACCGAATGGGACGTAAACCAGGATCACGACGCCCGGCGACTCCTTCGCGAGGTCGTCCAGGGTGACGACGGCAAGGCGCTGGTCGTCTGTCATGCCGTCGGCATCCTCGCGTTCGCCCGGGATAGCCACGGTGCGTTCATCGTCAACGGCCGCGACGTTACCGGCTTCCCGAACGAGTGGGAGGCGGACATCGTCGACGAGAACGACTGCATGCCAAGCGGTCGAAAACTCCCCTACTGGGTCGAAGACGAGGTCGAGACGGCCGGCGGTAACTGGGATGCCGAACTCGACGCGGAGACGAGCGTTACCGTCGACGGTGACCTCGTCACCGCTCGTGGCCCCGAGTCTTCGAGCGCGGCGGCTGAAACGCTCTTGGCGGAGTTGGGAATCGAATCACAAACGTAAGCGACGGGTGCCACTGAAAGGGCCGAAACGGGAGACGGGGTGTACGAAGCCAAAACGGCCTCACGAAGGTGGTATGTCAGAGGCACGGGTCGCCGTGAGACCAACCTAGCGTTCGAGGCGTTCTGTGTTGAGTATACTGCCTCATTCGTGAGGGTTCTTTTATTGTTCGATCCACCGAAACCGATCGCGAGTCAGGGCGCTGATCAAGAGTGTTGTATTCGGAACCTCTCGGCGGACATCTGCCACGGAAGTTCACAACAAACTCGAATAGCTGGAATTGTTCATCGACACCATGTGGATATGTTCGAAAAGTAGGCCCCATCACCGGCCGTTCATACACCCATCTTCCTTTACTGTCCCTTAATAAACAACATTCGTTCACATCATCCGGTTGTTGGAGGATATTCGCCCACAACAGTAGAACTTTAATAGTCCAAGCCATTGTCTGACTCGAGCAGAAGATGACGAACGGAAACCTGACCTCGGCAGAACAGGACGTACTGGACAAAATCGAGTCGGAAGACGTCGACTTCCTCCGACTGCAGTTTACGGATATCCTCGGAACGGTCAAGAACGTCTCCGTTCCGGCTCGTCAGGCCGAGAAGGCCTTCACTGACGGTATCTACTTCGACGGCTCCTCGATCGAAGGGTTCGTCCGCATTCAGGAATCGGACATGCGTCTGGTTCCCGACCCGGACACCTTCGCCATCCTTCCATGGAGACAGAAAGAAGAAAGCGCCGCAGGCCGGATGATCTGTGACGTCTACAACACCTCGACGGGCGAGCCCTTCGAGGGCGACCCACGCCGCGTGCTCAAAAACGCGATCGACCGCGCGAACGAGATGGGGTACAAGGTCAACGCCGCACCGGAACCCGAGTTCTTCCTCTTCGAAGAAGACGAGGACGGCCGCGCCACCACGAAAACCGGCGACCACGGCGGCTACTTCGACGTCGCACCGAAAGACCTCGCCTCGGACGTCCGCCGCGACATCATCTACGGTCTCGAGGACATGGGCTTCGAAATCGAAGCCAGCCACCACGAGGTCGCTCGCGGCCAGCACGAGATCAACTTCGAGTACGACGACGCCCTCTCGACGGCCGACAACGTCGCCACCTTCCGCACCGTCGTCCGTGCCATCGCCGCACAGCACGACCTGCACGCAACCTTCATGCCCAAACCGATCCCGAAGATCAACGGCTCGGGCATGCACACCCACCTCTCGCTGTTCACCGAGGACGGCGAGAACGCATTCCACGACGGAGACGACGAGTTCGACCTCTCCGACACCGCCCACTCGTTCCTCGCTGGTATCCTCGAACACGCGCCCGCAATCACCGCCGTCGCGGACCCAACAGTCAACAGCTACAAGCGACTCGTCCCCGGCTACGAGGCACCCGTCTACGTCGCCTGGTCCGACCGCAACCGCTCTGCGCTGATCCGCAAGCCGGCCGCTCGCGTCCCGGCCGCCTCGCGCATCGAAGCTCGCTTCCCCGACCCATCGTGTAACCCGTACCTCGCGCTGGCTGCGCTCATCCAGGCTGGCCTGGACGGCGTCGAGAAAGACCTCGACTGTCCCGACCCAGTTCGCGAGAACATCTACGAGTTCGACGAGGAAAAACGTGAAGAGTACGGCATCGAGACGCTGCCGTCGAACCTCGGCGAGGCCGTCGACGCCTTAGAAGAAGACGAAGTCATCTACGACGCACTCGGCGAACACATCGCACCGAAGTTCGTCGAAGCGAAGAGCCAGGAGTTCGAAGACTACCTCGTCGACGTCTCCGACTGGGAACTCGACCGCTACCTCGAAACGTTCTAACGCGAGTTCCACGGATCACCTGATCCTCGAACTCCCGAGAACGGGTGGGGACGATTGCTCTCCCGTATTCAGCGCTGTGCGATCTATCCGTCGCGCTGAACGACGTATTCGTTCCGTTTCGAGACGATTATCTCTTCTTCGAGCAACGACCGCAACACGGTCAGGAGATCGATCTTCTTCATCGCTAACACCTGCTCCAGTTCGTCGACCGTCGCTCCATCCGCAACCTCGAGAGTGAGATAGACGAGTTTCGCCTGTGCGGATTCGAGTTCGTTCGGAACTGGTTCAACCCGTTCGGCGAGCACGTGCTCTTGTGACTTCATTGTCAGTACCGATTCCGTTCCAGTATAAAATGGTGAGCAGAGTTTGTGTTTAAATATGAAAGGGGGATTAATATGACATCTGTCACCAACACCCAGAGATGGCCAAAGGACGAAATACAACGCCCGCTACTCGTCGGATAACAGTTCGTCAACGTACTGATCTTCCCACCCTCGTCGATCTTCGAGTTCGCGCTGTCCGCGACGGGTAACCGTATAAAAATTCGTTCGGCGGTCGCGGGTCCCCTTCTCGACGAGTCCCTTGTCGACGAGCGTATCGAGGTTCGGATACAACCGGCCGTGGTGGATCTCGCTTTCGTAGTAGTGCTCGAGTTCCTCTTTGATCGCCAGCCCGTGCGGTTCGTCCTGTCCAGCGATAACGTATAACAAGTCACGCTGGAAACCGGTGAGGTCGTACATGTACGTGGGAGTATAGATTATGAAATTAGATATATCTGTCGGAAAAAATTGTGATCGGATCAGTCGATTGATGAAGTAGTCCGAAGAAGACGTCGAGATACCCCGTACGTTCGATATCGCAAGCGGCCGGGGGAGAGTCACTCCCCGTACAGGAATATCTACTACGACACCGATAGATTCAATTATTCCGTCAATATTATAGATCTAATGAACGAACCGATCCGAGTGCTCCACGTGGACGACGACACGAACTGGCTCGGGTTGACGGCCACGCGGCTCGAGGGAGCAGCCGACCGGATCGACGTCCGGTCTGAGACGGATCCGTCCGAGGTGTGTCCCATACTGGAGCGCGAATCGATCGACTGCATCGTCTCCGATTACCGACTTACGAGCACGAACGGGATCGACCTTCTTCGACAAGTGCGCGAGAAGTATCCAAAGCTCCCGTTTATTCTCTACACGGGACGAGGGACGGAAGCGATCGCGAGCGAAGCGATCTCGGCCGGCGTGACGGATTACGTCCAGAAATCCGGCCAGGCCGACGACTACGAACTCCTCGCGACGCGGATCGTCACCGCCGTCGAGGAGATGCGAGCCGCCAAACGAGCGAGGGAGTACGAGAGCGCGCTCGAACAGACTCGCGATCAGCTTCGGCAAGTGATCGATCTCGTGCCCGATCTGATCTTCGCGAAAAACGGTGACGGAGAGTACATTCTCGCGAACGAAGCGACCGCCGAGTACTACGGGCGGACGCCCGACGAGGTCGAAGGGAAGACGGTACTCGACTTACCTCCCACCGGATCGCAAGCACAACAGTTTCTCGACGACGATCAGGACGTCATCGACTCGGGCGAACAGAAGTTCGTTCCGGAAGAGGAACTGACTACCGCAGACGGCGAAACGCGGATCCTGCAGACGACCAAGATACCGTACGAACCCGTAAAAGGGGGTGACAAGGCGGTCCTCGGATACGCACGCGACGTGACCGAGCTCAAAGCGTACGAACGACAGCTCGAAACACAGCGCGATAACCTGACGATACTCAACCAGATCGTCCGCCACGACATTCGCAACGAGCTCCAGCTCGCACTCTCTCACGCCGAAGACGTTGCGGAGCACGTCGACGAGGACGACCGCGAAGACGTCGAGCAGGTACTTGCCAGTGTACGGCGGACGATGGAGGTCACCGAGGACGCGCGGGACGTCGCCGAGGTCATGATGGAAGCCAACACCGATCTGGTGCCCGTCGAACTCCGTCCCACGCTCGAGGCGGAACTCGAGGAGATGCGATCGACCTACGAGAACGCGGTCGTTACGGTCGACGGATCGATTCCGGCGGTGACTGTCGTCGCAAACGATCTGCTCTCGTCGGTGTATCGAAATCTTCTCACGAACGCGATCACACACAACGGGGCGGAAGAGCCAGTCGTCACCGTCTCTGCGGCCGAAGCGGACGGCGATGCCGTGGTACGAATTGCGGACAACGGACCCGGGATAGCCGACGATCGAACGGAAAAAATCTTCGAGGAAGGGTATACAGGTACCGCCAGCCAGGGGGACGGGATCGGGCTGTATCTCGTCGAGACGCTCGTCGATCGGTACGGTGGAACGGTACGCGTCGAGAACGACGAGCCGACTGGGACGATATTCACCGTACGGCTTCCGATTGCTGACTGAGTTTGGCTCGGCTTACGGGGAAAAGCACTTATAGAGGGAATCGCTTACATGCCTCTATGTCCCGCTCCGCGTTGGTCGGAAACGTAACCGCGATGTTAGAGGATGCGGGATTCGTTGTCAGTGATCGGTGTGCGATTCGACCGAAAAGCTTCGATATCGCCGCACGTCGTGGCGAGGACCTCATTCTGGTCAAAATCCTGGGGAACATCGACGCCTTCAACGAGGCGACCGGCCACGAGATGCGTCGGCTGGGAACCTATCTCGAGGCGACGCCACTGGTTATCGGCCTTCGGAGCCGCGACGAAGACCTGAAACCCGACGTAGTGTACTTCCGTCACGGCGTTCCCGTCTTCAGCCCGGATACGGCGTACAACCTGTTCATCGAGGGAGTTCCGCCGCTCATTTATGCCGCTCCCGGCGGCCTGTACGTCAACATCGACGGCGACCTCCTCGCGGACGAACGAGAGGACCGCGACTGGAGTCTCGGGCAACTGGCGAGCGAGCTTGGCGTCTCCCGACGGACGGTTTCGAAGTACGAAGACGGGATGAACGCATCCGTCGAAGTCGCGATGGCCCTACAGGAACTGTTCGACGCACCGTTGACCAGCCCGGTCGACGTTCTCGAGGGCGCTGACGACGTCCACGAGACCGAGGCAACGCCGGACGATCCGGAGGCCGACCCGGACGACGAGCAGGTCGTCACCGTCCTTACGCGGGCCGGCTACCGGGTTCACCCAACGGTTCGGTCGCCGTTCAAGGCTGTCAGTCGCGACGAGGAAGATGCTGACGAGGAGGTTGTCCTCACTGGACACTCCAAATTCACCAAGGCAGCCGAAAAGCGTGCACGGATCATGAGTTCGATCAGCCGCGTCACCCGGACGCAGTCGGTGTACGTCGTCGACCGCGCAAAGCGCGACTCCGTCGACGGGACGGCGCTGCTCGAACGCGACGAACTCGAGGAGCTCCGGAACGCCGACGACCTCCGTGACGTGATTCGAGAGCGCGCAGAGCAAGAAGAAGCGGCCTGAGCGCCCGTTGGGTTTTTCGGTTAGTTGTTTATCGATCAGGCGTACGTTTCTTCGAGGTACTCGACGATATCGTCGCTTTCGTGCATCCCTTCGACGCCGTTTGGCTCGTCGGTGATGACCGGAACGCCGGTCTGACCGCTTACTTCTTCGACCTGCGTTCGATCGCCGTGCGAGCGGGGCACCTCGATCACGTCGTATTCGAGCTCGAGCTCGTCGAGTTTCGAGCGGACTTTCGCACAGTACGGACAGCCGGGGAGGTTGTACATCGTGATGTCTGCCATGTGCTGTAGTATCCGATTATCGTGTAAGAGCGCACCGGTCGGCCGCGGATTTGCCGGAACTCGATCGCGAATGGGTCGAGCCCGTTAGAACACGATGATGCCGGACTCGACAGCGAAGTAGATCACGAAGTAGATCACGAACGTCGCGGCGAGCGTCCACTGGCCGAGCGAGACGTCACGGGCCTCGCCGATGGCGGATTTGATAATCGGGTAACTGATGATCCCGGCGGCGATTCCGTTCGCGATCGAAGCGGTCAGCGGCATGATCGTGATCGTGAGACCGCTCGAGATGAGCCAGACGGGGTCGTTCCAGTCGATGTCAGCGACGCCCTGGAGCATGATGATCCCGACGACGACGAGCGCGAGATAGGTCGCATACTGCGGAATAGCCGACATGATCGGGACGGTAAACAGTGCGAGGAAGAACAGCCCACCGACGACGAGGGCGGTAAAGCCGGTTCGTCCGCCCTCTTCGATACCCGTCGAGGACTCGATGTACGTCGTCACCGTGGACGTTCCGACCATCGCACCGAACGTCGTTCCGACGGCGTCGGCCATCAACGGCTGATCGATGTTGGGGAGGTCACCATCTTCATCGAGGAAACCGCCGAACTGTGAGACGCCGATGAGCGTCCCGGCGGTGTCGAAGAAGTCGACGAAAAAGAACGTAAACACGACCAGCACGAAGACGAGCGGCTCTTCGGTGATCATTCCGAGTCCGTCGATGAAGCCCCAGAACAGCGGCGTGATGTCGTACTGGACGGAGGTGAGAAGCGAGACGAAACCGTCGTTGGTTACGTCGTCGTAGGAGTCCTCGGGGGTGAGAACGTCTGGCTGGACGAACCCGAGTAACGTCACGGCCCATCCCGCGATAGCCGTCCCGATGATCCCGATGACGATCGACCCCCTGATCCCACGCGCATAGAGGAAGAACGTAACGGCGAGTCCGATTATCGACAGCGCCGCAACCGGGCTCTGTAACGCGTTTCCGAGTTCGATCAGCGTTCCGTCCGGCTGCCCGTCAGCGTCGACGTACGGGACGACGAGGTCCATCTCTTGGAGTCCGAGAAAGAGCAGGAAGATACCGATACCGGCACCGACGGAAAATTTCACCGGTTCGGGGAACAGTTCGATGATGTACTTTCGGGCACCGACAGCAGTCAGCGCGATGAAAATTATGCCTTCAACGAAGACGGCGGCGAGGGCGAGTTCCCACGGGACGCCGAGGACGATCACGACCGTGTAGGTGAAAAAGGCGTTCAGACCCATACCCGGTGCGAGCCCGAACGGCCTATTGGCGTAAAACGCCATGACGGCGGTCGCAACGATCGACGCGAGGATCGTCGCAATCGCGATCATCTGGAAGACTTCTCCCTGATCGTAGCCATCGATCACGATGGCGTCGCTCAGAATCGCCGGGTTGACGACGATGATGTACGCCATCGCGAGGAACGTCGTGATCCCCGCAAGCGTTTCCGTTCGATAGTCAGTCTCGTTCGTTGCGAAGCCGAAGTAGTTCGCGATTCTATCTGACGCCCCCATATTGGACGTTCAACCATAGATACACACGTGATTTAAATATTCCCGTATCAGTATACGACTGTCACCGCATGTTCGTGGGGATATCGTGTTGTGTTAGTGACTCTATCGAGGAACGGACTCGGTGGGACAACGGCCGGGACCAACGTATTTCACCTCCGAACCCGTACCCTCTTGCATGCGATTTGTTATCGTGGGATACGGACGGGTCGGATCGCGAACGGCGCGCATTCTCGACGAAGAGGGTCATGAAACGATCATCGTCGACAACGACCCTGAACGAATCGAGCGATCCGAAGCGGCAGGGTTCGATGCCGTTCGCGGCGACGGAGCCGATGAGAGTGCGCTCCTCGAGGCCGGTATCGATACCGCCGACGCGATCGGTGCGTTTACGCCCGACCTCAACGTCAACTTCGCAGCCTGTATGGTCGGCAAACACCACGGCTGTCGGACCGTCCTCCGAATCGACGAGGACTACCGCGAAGATATCTACGAGAAGTACGCCGAGGACGTCGACGAGATCATCTACCCCGAACGGCTGGGTGCTGCTGGTGCGAAGACCGCGATGCTCGGTGGCGACTTCAACGTCGTCACTGATCTCGCGTCGAACCTGCAGTTGACCGTGCTCGAGATCCGAGAGGAATCGCCGGCGATCGGCAAGCGGGTGAGCGAACTCGAGCTTCCAGGCTCGACGCGCATTTACGCACACGGCCGCGAGCGCGAGTCGTTGACGATTCCGATTCCTGGAACCGAACTCGAGGCCGGCGACGAGGTCGCCGTTATTACGGAAACCGACCGCGCCGACGAAGTTCGGTCTGTGCTGTTGCCAGCGGGGATGTAAATCGGGCAGCAATCGGCTCGAGGGGTGAGTAAAGACGCCGAACGGCCGACCGCGCCGCGGCGCCGTTCTCGATCATCGACAAGAGCCGAAACGGGAGCGGCGGAAGGCGCGCGGGATAGGGGATGGGGGTGAACTACACAGTGCGCGCCATCTGTATCGTCACACCGGGTGTCAATAAAACCACGTCAGACAATCGGATGACGGGGGTCAGACGGGGTCAGGACTCGTCAGCCGGACGGAAGACGAGGACGTTCTGGTGAACCATCGAGGGGACGAACGAGAACGGGTAGCCGTAGACGTGGAGATCCTTCGTCGGATCGTACCAGATCAGGTTCGCCGCGAGCGTCACCGGTGCCGTCGACTCGATCGCTCGCGCGAGGTCGGCCGAGAGGAACTCGTAGGACTGGTCGCGGTACATGTCGCCGATGAAGACGACCAGGTGGCCATCGGGCGCGACTGCATCGGTAAACCGGTCGAACTTCTCGGCCATCTCCGCGAGCCACTCGGCTTTGGTCTGCGTGCTCGGTTCCTCCTCGGCGGAGAGATCATCGTCACTGCGTGTTTCGGTGTCGTCGTGTCCGGATTCGTTCTCCGAATCGCTCCCGTCGTCGAACGAACCGAGCTTGCTCTCTCGCGTCGCTCGCTCGTTTCGCGTCTGTTCGAGTTCGTCCATGTGCCAGTAGGGAACGTCGGTCAGCAGGAGGTCAACCGAACCGTCCGGAATATCCTCGATCAGGTCCGCACAGTCACCGTGGCGCATCTCCTGTGGAGCGAGCGGCGGTTCGTCGCGGTCGGCCCGGTCCGCGTTCTCGTGTTCGAGCACCGTCTCGTAAATTTCGACCCACCGGCGGTTTCGCTCGAAACCGATCGCCTCGCGCAGGCCGGTCCCCTCGTGCTCGCAGAAACTCGCCCCGAGCAAGGTGCCGCCGACGCCGGCGAAGGGATCGAGGACGGTGTCACCGGCCTTGCTGAACCGACCGATGAGTTCCGCACAGAGACGCGGCGGCTTCTGCCCGCCGTGCTTGCTTCGAAGGTCGTGTTGAACGGCCGGCGGATACCCCTGGTCGATCACCGATTTCGTCGCGTACTTCCACTCCTTGCCCGTGAGATCGTTGAGCCGGTTTCGCTCGTCGTAGATCCCCCGACCCTCGACGTAGCGCTGGTGATCCGCCAGCTCGTCGGTGTCGATCACCTCGCCGTCCTCGATCGGCAGCGATTCGTCGCGCGCCCGATCGGCGTCGAACCCGCCGTCGTCGTCGGTGAACAGTCGACTCTGTCGGTGCCGGTCCTCGTCGTCTGCCATTCGTCCGCGAGTGGGCGGGCCGGTCGCTTAAATCCACGCCCCTCGGTCGCCCTCGAAACTGCAGTCTTGGCGTGGTGACACGAAGGTTAGCGGCCACCTTTGTGTCTGCCACCCGTAGAACGGATATGAACATGCTCGTCGACGGCGAGTGGCGGACCGACGCGTACGAGACGACCGGCGAGGACGGCTCCTTCGAGCGCCAGGAGACGACGTTCCGCGATCGGATCCGCGATGAACCCGACGCGCGATTCCAGCCCGAAGCGGGCCGATACCACCTCTACGTCTCCTACGCGTGTCCGTGGGCCCACCGGACGCTCGTGATTCGCGCGCTGAAGGGACTCGAGGACGCGATTTCCGTCTCAGTCGTCGATCCCTACCGTGGCGAGGACGGCTGGCAGTTCACGCCGGAAAAGGACGGCTGTACGCCCGATCCCGTTCTCGACGCGGACTATCTGCGGGAACTGTACGTCGAGGCCGATCCCGACGTGACCTGTCGCGTGACGGTACCCGTCCTCTGGGATCGGAAGGAGGAGACGATCGTCAACAACGAGTCGAAAGAGATCATGCGGATGCTCGACACCGAGTTCGACTCGGTTGCCTCGCGAGACGTCGACCTCTACCCCGAGGGCTACCGCGAGGAGATCGATCGAGTCATCGACGAGATCTACGAGCCGATCAACAACGGCGTCTACCGGGCCGGATTCGCGACGGAACAGGGACCCTACGACGAGGCAGTCGACAACCTGTTCTCCGCGCTCGATCACTGGGACGACGTGCTCGAAGACCAGCGCTACCTCGCGGGCGATCGGCTCACGGAGGCCGATATCGCGATGTTCACGACGCTCGTCCGATTCGACAACGTCTACCACACGCACTTCATGTGCAACGCCCAACTGATCCGCGAGTACGACTCCCTCTGGCCGTATCTGCGCGACCTCTACCAGACGGCGGGGGTTGCGGAGACGGTGAACATGGCCCACATCAACGAACACTACTACACGACGCATCCGGACGTGAATCCACACCGGATCGTCGCCCGCGGTCCCGAGCTAGATTTCGACGCACCGCACGACCGAACCGAGCTTTCGGGCGGCCCGCCCGCGGATCTTGTCGCGAGCGCGGACGACTGAGCGGACTGCAGTCCCGATGAATCGGTGCAACTGCGACACGGCCGGAGTGTACCGGCGATAGCTTACAGCAGACCGTCCGAACGAACCGACGGGGAAGACGACACGAAAAGAATAACGGGCTCTCAGGCGTCCGCTTCTGCCTCGTCGTCGGCCTCGTCGGTTACAGGCGCTTGCGGCCGGAATCGATCCGCGTCGTTGCGCCACGTCTCGTAGCTTGATTCGACGTCGTCCTGTGTGACGAACACCCGCCAGAGAACCCACGCGAGCGCGACAATCGGAAGGGCCGGTAGCAAGACAATCACGAGAATCGCCGCTATCACGTACCCGAACGCCGACATCTGGCGGTTCGAAACGTACCCGGTCGACTCGGACACCTTGGTAGACATACGTGACGGTACGTACGACCCGATATTCGGTCTTTCGATCACTATACGCGACGCCGACTCGCTAATGGGCTGCTAACTGAGAGTGAGTGTAGCGAGACGGCGGCCATCTACCCTGTCTCGAGGCCATCCCGTCCGTTCTCATCGTCCGCGAGCACCGCCTCGGCGTCGTCCCGCGGCCGATACCCGAGCGCGAGCATCGTCTCCGAGAGCGAGAGAAACCGCTGGGCGTTATTCGAGATGGCGTGGGCCGTACGCGGAGTCGTGCCCAGGTGCTGGGTCACGGCCGCCTCGATCGCACGCCGACAGTCCTCGGGGCTGAGCCACATCGCTCGCGCGTATCGCTCGCCCGCGCCGTCGCGCGCGTCGACCTCCTGTCGAAGTTCCTCGCGGGTGAGCAACCACCCGATACGCAGGTTGACCACGTCGAGTCCGTGCCGTTTTGCGTAATACGATCCCATCGCCTCGCCGAGGACCTTCGTAACGCCGTAGTAGGTGTCGGGATCGGGCGGATCGTCAGGTCGGACCACGCTCGGTTCGCCGACCGTCGACTCGGGCCGAATCGGCGAGACGGCGTTGTCCATGTTGACCGCGTGATTTGAACTCGCGAAGACGACCCGCTCGAGGTCGTTCTCGACGGCGGCTGCGAAGGCGTTGTAGAGCCCGTCGACGTTCGGTCCCCGAACCGCGCCCCACTCGGCTCGCGGGTCAGGGTTCGCCGCGAGGTGGATCAAGACATCTTGGCCCGCAAGCGCGTGGGAGAACTCGTCGTACGCCGAAATCTCTATCGGCGTCGTCTCCAGGTCCGCCGTCTCGCTGTGGGAAAAGAGCGCGAGGTCGAACTCGTCCCTGCCGGAAAGGGCTTCGATGGCTTCTCGCCCGACCGATCCCGACGCGCCGGTTATCGCGATGTCGGTCATAGTCGGTCGACAGTAACGGACGGCAAGTAGCTCCGGCCGGCGCATTCCGGGCCGGTGAACGCAATCGGCGAGAAATCGACCTGATCTCGGAGATCACGATACGATCGTCGAAAGCTCTCGGAGCGAGTCGATCTCGTACGCTGGCTCCGGATCCGTCGGGGCTGGCGTCCCGAGACGGCTCTCGCGTCGAAGGAACGCCGAATCGATTCCGGCCGCGTCGGCCGCGACGACGTCGACCCGGCTGTCGCCGACGTAGAGCGGATTCGCCGCGCCGAGGTCGTCGATCGCCAACTCGAGGTAGTGAGGTTTCGGCTTCTTCCGTTCGATGCCGCCGATCGTCGGCTCGCGCCCGTACCACGTCTCGAACTCGCCCAGTTCGCAGTGGTCGAGGATGTTCCCGATCGTCTCGTGCTGGTTGTTGCTGACGATCCCCGTCGGCACGTCGAGCGCGTCGAGCACTGTCACGTCCTCGTAGGGTCGTTTTCGCTCGGCGCGAAGCTCTCCCAGTTGGGCCTCGATCGCGGCCCGCTCGCGTGCGTTCCAGAGCGCCGCCGGCTCGACCGCGTGTTCGGTTGCGATCCGTCGGAGCGACGAGACCGTCGGACCCAACAGCGTCTCGACGTGCTCGTCCGCGGGATCCGTCACGCCGACCCGTTCGAACGCGGCCGTAATCGCTTCTAGTAGGACCGTCCGATCCGTCGGCGTCGTCAACACGCCGTCGTTGTCGAAGACGACCGCATCGTAGCTCGCCATCGCGTTCGTGGTCGTACGGGCCGAAACCGCTTTTGCGTTGTGCTCGCCGAGACGGTCGATTCGTCCGGAGGTTCAAATACGGATGGGCGGCCAGAGTGACCGATGCACTACGAGACAGGCGCTCGCGTGACTTCCCAAATCGTGGCGCGCACGCCGCCGCGAACGCGCGAGGACGATGGGGCATAGAGCGCTCGTCGCCTACCGACGTCCGGATCACCTCTACGACCTCCGGTACAGCCACTGGGGCGGCGAGGACCTCTCACTCGGCGACGACATCACATCGGAGACGCCGCTCGGAGACGGTGCCGTCGACGCGCGATTGCTCGCCGATTCGATCGCCCGCGATCGGATCCTGACGGACCACCTCGATCCCTGCGTTCACGAGGCGCTGTACCTCGTCGCGCCCGCGGACGGCTACGCGGTCGACGGCTACCTCGTCTGTTGGCTCGAGTGGGGCGACGGGCGTGAAAACGGACGAGGGGCGATTATCGAGGCCGCGCCCGACACCGCCCACGAGGTCCGAACGTGGTTTCGGGCGACCAAGACGACGCTCGGCGACAGCATCGAGATGGGCGCGCTCTCGAGACGGGCAGCACAGGCGTACCTCGAATCGCGCGTCTGTAGCGCCGAGGACGGGATTCCCTACACGTACACCGGGTCTGAGAACGACGACGAATACACGCCGACGCCGGACGCTTGGCCCGAAGACGACGAGCCGCTGTAGAGCGTCGGAGCGCCGTTACTCGCTCCAGCGAGCGTCCGCGAGCGTCCGCTGGACCACCTCGTTTCCGACGGCTTCCGCGAGCGTTTCGAACCCCGCTCGCTCGCCCCGATCGGCGGCGTTGGCGACCAGCCGCGAGACGATGAACTCCGGCGTCGAGCGGCCGACGGTCCCGAACCGCGGCTGGTAGTCGACGCGCAACTCGAGCTCCGGGTTCAGCCCCTCGGCGAAGATCCCGTCGACGCGCGCTTCCGGTGGCAGCGGCTCCAGATCGTCCGCGAGGTGGGTCACGAAGACGCCGAGTGCGTCCCTGTCGACGGTGAGCGTCACCAGTCCGTGCAACAGATCGGCCGCGCTCCCCGGCTCCGTGATCGCCTCGAACTCGTCGACGAGCATCAGAGTTCGCCCGTCCGCAGACAGCGGCGGGACGACCGAGCGTAGCGTCGACTCCAGGACGCCAGCGTTGAAACTGGCGTGTCGGCGGTGGAAGACGAGCGAGTCGACCGGCGTGACCGTCGCCCGATCAGCCGGCACCGGCAGCCCCATCGTCGCGAGCAGGACGACCTGACAGAGCGTCTCGAGCAGGGTCGTCTTCCCGCCGCTGTTCGCGCCGGTCAGGACTCCGACACGCTCCCGTCCGGGAACCGAGTTCACGCCCGCCGGAACGTCAGTGACGCCGTGTTCGCCCAGCGCGTAGGTGACCGGCTGAACGGTCGTCGACTCGTTGGACGCGACTGTGAGGTTGCGCGCGTTGACGACCGAGACGGCGGCGCCGTCGCCGTCGACGAACGTCGGCCGCGTGCAGTCGTACTCGAGGGCGAACCGGGCGAGCGAGAGCTGAAAGGCGATGTCGTCGACCGCCGTAACGGCCTGGTCGATGGCAGTACGCGATTCCTCGATCGTCGCCTCGAACTCGCTCGCGACGGCTTGCTCGCGCTCGTCGATCGCCGCGACGAGATCGGAGCGAAGTGTTCGAACGGTGCTCCCGACGAAATCGGTCGCGTCGGCCGCATCGGTCGGCATCGCGTCACGGACCTGCTCGGCGGTCACGCTCGTCTCTGCCAACAGATACTCCTCGAACGCCGCCTGAAACTGGTCGGCGTCACGGACGCCGTCCGAGCGAAGCTCGTCGATTAAGTCGAGCGCGTTCGCGTCCATCTCGTCGATCGTTTCGAGCGTCTCCCGAAGGCGGTCGAGTTCGTCGTCCGCGCCGCTCGCGACGCGGCGTCCCTCGAGCGCCGCCAGCGCGCGGGACGCGTCGGCGAGCGCCTCGCGGTCGAGTTCGGCGATCGACTCGAACGGCCCGGCATCGACGTCGGCGTCGAGCACCGCGAGCGCGGCCTCGACCGCAGCCCGTTCGGTCCCGTCTCGCTCGTCGTACCGATCGTAAGCGTCGAGTACGGCCTCGCGGTCGTCCGGAGCGAGGTCGACCCAGACGTCCCGGGTCGAAAGCACGCGATCCAGGCGCTCGTCGATCGCCTCGCGGCTGGTCAGCGGCGTGAGGACGCGGATCCGATCGGCGGCCCGCTCCGTGACCGCGTGGTCGACGATCAGATCGAGCAGTTCCTTGTACGCCGAGCGGGCGTCGCTCGTCGCCAGCGTATCCATGCCGTCGCCGCCGATCGCCCGGCGAAGGATGCGAGTCGCCCGCCCCCGCGTCAGGCCGGCGTCCGTAAGCGCCCGAACGTCGCCCGCCTCGATCGCCCGAACCGCGCGATCCTGTCCGAGCGCCGCGATCAACGTCTCCCGTGTCTTCGGTCCGACACCCCAGTACTCCTCGAGTCGCATACCCAAGGGGTTTGGGCCGACGCTCTTGAACACTGTGGCATTCGCCCCGCCCGCGGCCGCGTTCCAGCGTTACTACTCGATCCGCGACAGCGCGATTTCCCGCGCCGTCTCGTCGGTCGTCATCGACTCCTCGCCGACCTCGATCCGGGAGACCCACTTGACGTGCTCAAAGCACTCGCGGTCGTCGTCGACCGGAACGAGCCGGACAGGGCCCCCACGCTCGGCCGAAAGCGGTTCACCGTCGAGTTCGAGTGCGAGCAGTGCGTCGGCGAGCCGGTCGAGCGGAAACGAACGCGCATAGTCGCCGTCGCCCGCGTGGACGAGCCCGTACTCGCTCTCGGTCAACGGGGCCGCACGATCTAACACGTCTGCGACGCGGACACCGCGCCACTCGCAGTCGGCAACGTCCCACCCCTCGACGCAGGAGAAGTCGAGGACGACTGTTTCCATCGGAAGCGATCTGAGATTGTTCCTCGTGAGTGTGATCGGTGAATCGACGGCCCCTGTTATCTGGAGGTGCCATTCTTCGGCCTCGATGTCGTCCGGAACCTCGCGAGCGCTGCGGTCGGTCATAGCCGGTTTACGTTGCCGACTGAACAAACGGTTTGCCCGAACCTGTTCGACTCCCCACTCAACTGACGGCGAGCCCATGACGTGAGTTGCAGCGAGAGGAAGTCGGGGATATATACACATCCATGTATATAACTCAGTTTCGAAGCGTCGTATGAGCGCACAAACACGGGGATTTTTATCGACTGGGTGCCCTACTGGTATCCATGACTGATGGGCGGGGCGAAACTCCCCGGCGAACAGGAATGACCGAAAAGTGCGGCGTCGTCGGCGTCTCACTGGACGGTCGGGACGCGGCACGACCGTTGTACTACGCGCTCTATGCACTCCAGCACCGCGGTCAGGAGTCTGCAGGCATCGTTACCCACGACGGCTTCCAACAGCACAGCCACGTCGACATGGGGCTCGTCGGCGACGTCTTCGACGAGGACGACCTCGACATGTTAAACGGCGCGGCCGGTATCGGCCACGTCCGGTATCCGACGGCCGGCTCCGTCGACTCCTGCTGTGCACAGCCGTTTTCGGTGTCGTTCAAAAGCGGCTCGCTCGGCCTGAGCCACAACGGCAACCTCGTCAACGCCGCCGAGATCCGCGAGGAACTGGCCGCCGTCGGCCACGCCTTCACCAGCGACGGCGATACGGAGGTCATCGCCCACGACCTCGCGCGCAACCTGTTAGAGGAGGACCTCGTCCGCGCGGTCAAACGGACGATGAATCGCATCCACGGCTCGTACTCGCTGACGATCAGCCACGACGACACCGTCCTCGGCGTGCGCGACCCGCAAGGAAATCGCCCGCTCTGTATCGGAAAACTCGAGGACGGCTACATTCTCGCCTCCGAGTCAGCCGCGATCGACACGCTGGACGGCGAACTCGTCCGCGACGTCAAGCCGGGCGAACTGATCGTCCTCCAGGAGGACGGAGAGGGCTTTGACTCCTACCAACTCGTCGAGAACGAGAACACGGCCCACTGCTTTTTCGAACACGTCTACTTCGCCCGCCCCGACAGCGTCATTGACGAGACACTCGTCTACGAGGCACGGCGCAACCTGGGCCGCAAGCTCTGGGAGGAAAGCGGTGTCGAGACCGACGTCGTGATGCCGGTCCCCGACTCCGGCCGAGCGTTCGCTTCGGGCTATGCCGACGCAGCGGGCGAGACGACGGCAGACGGCGAGATGCGCGAGGAGGAGGACGACGGCGTCGAGTTCGCCGAGGGACTGATGAAAAACCGCTACGTCGGCCGCACCTTCATCATGCCGACGCAGGACGAGCGCGAGCGCGCCGTCCGCCTCAAACTCAACCCGATCAAATCGACGATCGAAGGCAAAACCGTCACCGTCATCGACGACTCGATCGTCCGCGGCACCACCTCGACCCAGCTCGTCCAGTTGCTCAAAGACTGCGGGGCCGAAGAGGTCCACGTCCGCATCGGTGCCCCCGCGATCGTCGCCCCGTGTTACATGGGGATCGATATGGCCACTCGCGAGGAACTCATCGCTTCGGATAAGACGACGGACGAGATCCGAGACACGATCGATGCCGACAGCCTCGCCTACCTCTCGACCGATGCCGTCGCCGATGTCCTCGGAAACGACCGTATCGACCTCTGTCTGGGCTGTGTAACTGGCGAGTACCCCTACGACATCGACGGCGAAACGACCGACCGCGAAGTGACACGCCCCGAACTCGGCGGACAGACGATGTACGCCGACGACTGACGGCTGACGGGTGACGGCTGAGAGCAGTGTTCGAAATCACACGGCTCGCCGCCCAGTATGCAGGAAGTTAAGTAACAGGCACCCCCAAACACAGCTATGAGTCTTGGACAGCGCGTCTCGACCGACCACCAACTCGCTCGACTCCTCCAGATCGGGGTCGTTCTCGAGGAGGTCGTCGAGTCGCGTGCCGCCCACCATCTCGAGTCCCTTCCGGCGGAACAACGGAAGGAACTCGACGAGGACGTCCGGGAGCTGCTCGTCGAGGCCGCCGACGAGTCGGCCGACCACCGCGAACGACTCGAAGCGTTGATCGACGATCTGGACGCTGAGACGGTCGCCTACGAGGAGATCAACGCATTAGTCGACGCCCAGTACGGTCCGCCAGAAGATACCGACGGCGTTCTCTACGATCAGCTGTGCAACGAGGAGACGGCATACAAGTTCTACGACGATCTGATCGAGGCGATCGAAGCCTCCGACTCGGAGTTTACTCTCGACCGGGATCGGCTGCTCGAGACGCTGTACGAGATCCGCGAAGAAGAAAAGGAGGGTGCTGAGGAAGTAACCGAAATCATGGAGCATCGAGCATGATGGGAACACGAAGGTTTCTGTTCCAGCCCCAACCGATGTGGACAAGACTGGACGGAATAACAGGGTCACGCGACAGAATCGGGGACAACCAATGAACACTGCAGATCAGTATCTCAAGGCGATCTATCTCGCACAACGTCTCGAAGAGGGTCCCGCGTCGACGGGTACGCTTGCGGATCTCCTCGAAGTGAGCCCGGCGAGCGTCAACGAAATGATCGGCAAACTCGAGGAGCGTGGCCTTGTCGAACACGAGAAATACAAGGGAGCCAGCCTCACCGACGACGGACTTGAGCGTGCACACAACTCCCTGCAGACGTACTGTATCATCGAACGGTTTCTCGCGAACGTTCTCGAAGTAGAGGAGTTTCGCGAGGAGGCACGCGCACTCGAGAGCGTCATCGACGATACCGTTGCGGATCGACTCGATACAATCATCGACCGTCCAGCGGACTGTCCCGACTGCTTTGATCCCGAGCGTGACTGCTGTGAACGACTCGAAGTCGGCGGACGGGCCGACTGAATCGAGCCGGGCGAGCGCTTATTCGTCGCCGATCGCTATCGATCCCCGAAGCGGACGTATCGTCGCCCGATCAGCGCTGCACCGACGAGTGCGACGACGACGGTCGCACTGAGTCCGATCGGCAGCGACCAGACGTCACTATCGCCGTCCCAGTCGTCCTCGAAGACGGCTGCGTAATACGTTGCGGGCTCGTCGCCATGGAGTGCGACGAGAACCTCGCGGTTGTTCTGAAACGCGTTCTCGTTCCAGTTTGCACTCCCGACGACGGCGACGTCCCGGTCGATCACCACGCCCTTGGCGTGAATCTTGTCGAATCGGTCGGTGTCGTCGACCAGTGTCACCGAGAGTGAGAGCTCTTCCGTAGCCGCAATCTGCTCCAGTTCGGCCGCGACAGCCGCGTTTTCGTCCTCGTGGTACCACGTCGAATCGAGCAGAATCCGAACGTCGACACCGCGTCGGGCGGCATCGAGGACGTCCTCGAGCAAGGAGAGATCCTCGTCGATCGCTGCCTGTTTGAGCAGAATCTCGTCGTCGGCCTCGGCGATGAGTTCTGCAATCCGGTCCTGTGCATTGTCCGGTGCGATCAGGAGTTCGACCGTCTCAACCGGGAGAGTTTCGGGCTCGTGGTTCGTTGGGAACGGTTCAGTGTCCGGCTCGGCCGACACGCCGCTTTCCTCGTCGACGAACGTCGCGTTCGCACGAAACGCCGATCCAGATTGCGTATCCCAGCCATCGAAATCGGCCCGAAACACCGCCGCGAGGTCTGCCGCGAGCTCGTCGTCGTCGAGGCGAACGCCCCAGCCCCGACTCGACTCGCCGCCGGTTCCTGACGGCTTCCAGTTCTCGCTCGTCACCAGCACCTGCTCGTCGACGACGGCGTATTTCGGATGATGGTACCGATACCGCGCCCCCTCACCACCGATGGCGCGGACGTCGACATCGCTCTCTTCGAGCGTCTCGAGCACCGGTTCGGTCGCCGCTGGCGTTCCGCCGACGGGCCCGGACTCGAACAGTACTGCGACGTCGACGCCGCGGTCGGCCGCCGCAGTTAGCGCATCCGCGACCGGTTGCGACGTGATGGTATAGCCGGCGAGCAGCAGCCGATCCTCGGCGCTTTCGATCGTTTCACGTGGGACATCGGGTGTATCGGGGAGGACGAATACGGTCGCCTCCTCGAGTTCGGTCCGGGATACTGGCGCGCAGGTCGCGTCTCGAGGGAACCATCGACCGTCGGCGTGCTTTCTCTCGCTATTGCCGATCTCGGCTGACTGGGAATCGATCTCGGTCGACGGCTCGATATCATCGGTTGTCCGATACCATCGCTCCGCGACGGGGGCACGGTCGTACGCAACTGCGTCGACCGTCGCTGTCCCGTTCCGGAGTTCGAGTTCGTCGCCGTCGACCGCGAGTCGGATCGTTCCCTCGAGTTCGAGAACTACCTCGTCGGTGAGACGCTTCGTCTCCGCCGGATCGGTGCTCGCCGCGATGCGTCCCGAAACGCGCTCGTCGGGAAACGACGCGGTCATGTGGCCGTCAGTAATCGTCCAGTTCTCGAGACTGGTTTCGGCCGGGACGTCGAGGACGACGAACTCGCCGACGTTCTCGTGAGTCGTCGGATTCGGATACAGTTCGACAATCCGCGGCTCGGCGGTCGCTGTCGCCGTCAAATCGTCAGTGTCGCTGGTGCCGTTAGCGGGGGGACAGTCGAACTCACTTGAAACGCTCTCGGCGGTGGTGCGGTCCAGTTCGGGTTCGTTCGCTGTGGCCTGAGCAGCCGTTGGCGCAGCTACGAGCCCGATAAGGAGAACGATGGCGAGGAGGCCGCTCCGAGCGAGCATCGATCCGTCTGGCCGCCCGTCCGTATTTAAACTCCCGGGAGACTGGTGATTCGTCGTCTCACCGCAGCCGTCGGTAGGATGAAGTCAGTTACAAAAGACGAAGCGCCTTTTCGTCTCCGTCGAGCGGCCGTCATCGAGTCCGAAAAGGCTGATGACGTCGGGAGTACGTCGCTCACGTTGGCGGCTTCGTCGCTGGAGGACGGTTACCTCACCCGTTTCAGTTATCACTTAGTCGAACGTCTGTTCGAGAAAGGCGAGCCCGTCCTCGGCGAGGTCGTCCTGGCTCGCCGCGAGCGGCCGCCAGATCGCCGCCGCTCGGGCGATGCTCTCGACCTCGGGCGTGAACGACTCGATCACCAGCGAGTCGTCGTAGTCGACGTCGTCGAGGGCCTCGGCGACGCGGTCCCACTGGATCGTCCCCGATCCCGGTGCACCGCGGTGACTTCCGCAGGCGTGGACGTGCTGGACTCGGCTTCCAGCGGTCCGGATCGCATCGCCGAGATCGTCCTCTTCGATGTTCATATGAAACGTATCGAGCAGGAGGCCACACGCCTCGGAATCGACGCGATCGACGAGTTCGACGCCCTGCTCGACGGTGTTGATTACGCTGGTCTCGAAGCGGTTCAGCGGTTCAATGCACAACACGACGTCTCGATCCGCAGCGTACGCGCTCAACTCGCGAAGTTGCGGAATCAGTCGGTCGAGGGTTGCTGCCCGCTCGTCGGGCGTCATTTTCCACGTTCGGCCCACGGCGGAGTAGATCGGTCCGATGACCGTCCGGGCACCGAGCGTGTCGGCTGCGTCGATACAGTGGCGAACGTACTCGCGCCCCTGTTCCGGAACCCCGTCGGTCGGGCTCAGGAGATCCCGCTCGTCGGTCATCGCGGTGATGACGCCCGCCGAGAGGTCGTGTTCATCTAAGATTGCTCCTGCCTGCTCGTAGTCGATGGTCCCTCTCTCCTCGATTGGGATCTCGAACTCGTCGAAGCCCATCGCGCTAACTTTTGGCGCTAACGCCTCGATTTTCTCGGTAGTCAACGGCGAGCCCCAGATCCACGCGTTCGCTCCAAAGTCCATGATAAATAGTCTCTTTTCTCAGATATAAATATTTTCGAGGGTACTAGTCGCTCTTGCCGAACCAAGTCGATCGAGAACAACCACTGTTTGATCGTTCGTTTAGACAGATGTCTCTCCCATTGGATCGGCTGTCCGCATTACCTCCGCAGGATGTGAAACTATTTCACCGTTCAGGACAACCGCCTACGTATGCCAGATACGGTAGATGATACCAAGAAGCTCGTGCGCGAATACAAAACGATGTGGAACGAACGAGACTACGAGGCGATTCCGGAGCTGGTCACCGAATCGTTCGAACTCCACGAGCCGGCCATCCCCGAAGGAAAGCACGGATACGACGGGATGGAGGAATTTCTCGAGGTTATCATCGACTCGTTCCCGGACTTCGAGGTGACACCGACCGAGATCCTCGTCGACGGAGATACCGTGATGGCCGAAACGGAGTATTCGCTGACGCAGGAAGGCGAGTTCAACGGCATTCCGCCGACCGGTAACACGGCCGAGATGACGACGATGGAAAAGATAGTTCTCGAGGACGGAAAAGTTAAAGAGAACTATATTTACTACGATCAGTTCGAGTTCATGGGGGAACTCGGTGTGGATCCGAAACAGCTCTAATATTTGAAACGGTGAATGAACGGCAGCCCTCCAGGTTCAAAGCGTATTGTTAGTACTCCTAGTTTAGGATGACGTTTCTATCTCGCATACCCCTTCTGAATTCCGAGTTGTTGATAGATATTATCAATAGTGGTCGTTGAAAGTCATTCCATTCTCACTTGCGGATCAGCGACCAGCATAACGGTGTCGACCGCTCGAGTGAGAACGGTGCGCAAATCGTTTCAGCGACGCATATTGTACGTCTATATGTGGACATCGAACATAAATTGAGACACCTAGTACGTAAACAGAACTGCCATCCATTTGATAAGCGGTTGACAACAGAATCAGATCGTATACACTCTGTCTAAGGTTCGCTCAAAATAACGATAGAACTGGTTAAACCAGTTGTTAGCGGCCCCTATCCCTCGACGACGTCGATCTCGCCAACCATACTATCGAGGTGTGCCTCGCAGACGTATTCGGCCATCTCGCTACTCGCTTCGAACTCGATGAACTGATCCTCGTCGGGTTCCTGCACGACTGGCGTCTGGAGATCGTCAACGACATCGCCGTCGGCGTCCCAGATGGCGACGTTGTGCGGCATCCCGTCACCTTGGCTCCAACCGAGTTCGTACGTCTCGCCCTCGATGAGGGTCAACGTCGGGTTGGTTTCGCCTTCGATACTCTCCGGTTCGAGACCTTCCCAGCCCCCCGTGATGCCGTCTAAGTCGATCGTCGTTCCGGCTTCGATCGCATCGGCAGGTGGTTCCGGTTCGTCGCCACCGTCTTCGTCGTGGTCGACGTGCTCCGTGACGCGGTTGTAGACCAGGTGGATTCCGTCCGTCGGCGAGCTGGTCTGGACCAGCGAGATGTCGTCCCACCAGATCGTTCCGGACGACTCGCCGTGCCATCCGATCATGGCGTGGATGTTTATGTTCTGGACTGTTCCAGTTTCGAACTCCCAGGACACTTCGGTCCAATCTTCGGTCCCGGTGACCGCATCGGTCCGGGCATCTTCCGCGTTCATGTCGAGCCCACCGATGCCGAGCAGTGCACCGTAGCCGGTATCAGCCTCGACATCTTCGGTTTTGGCATAACCGCTGATTCGGTACTCCGCGTTCGGCTCGACATCGTGGCTCGTACTCCACGCCGCGTCGGCACCGTCTTCGGAATGGAGTCGAACGCTGTAATCGCCGCTGTGGGAGTACTCGTCGGTGTGGGTGTGCTCGACGGTACCGCCCCACGCATCAGTTCCCCACTCTTCGGGGCTGCTGGAGGTACTTCCCTCCGCGAAGTCAGCGTTACTGAGCAGATTCTCGCCGTCTGGACCTTCGAACGAGATGTCGTCGTACCAGGCGGTTCCGGTCGATTCGCCCCAAGCACCCAGTAGCGCATTAATCTGCAGCTCGTCGTTATCGCCGCTGTTGACGGTGATCTCGACCTGCGTCCAATCTTCTGTTCCGGTTACCGAATCGGTAAGAGAGTCCTGACCGAGTTCGTGGACGTTAAATTGGGCACCGTCACCGCTTCCAGCGTCGACATCTTCAGTCTTGATCCAGCCGCTCAGCGTATACTCGGTATCCTCCTCGACTTCGACAGTCTGCGCCCACGCACCGTCGACACCGCTTTCCGACTCGATACGGATGCTGTTTTCGCCGACGTACGCCTCTTCGTCGTCGTACACGAAGTCAGCACTTCCGGCCCACTCCTCACTCTCCCAGCCGTCCGGACCGGCAGATGTTTCGGTCTCTTCGAAGGACGGGTTCGGGAGCAGATTCTCGCTTTCTTGATCCTCGTCGTCTTGATCGTCCGGGTCGTACGTGGACTCGTACGCCGAAATGAATCCGGCGGCGTGCGCCGCTCCCGCCACGCTCGCCGCTTCGACGAGCAGGTCGTCCTCGTAGTTCTCCTCTTGGTCGATCATGTCGAAGACGGCCTCGCCGACCGCGTCGGATTCGGGCGTTTCGGCGAGTTTCAGCAGCGCCCACATCTGGACGCGGCCGTCCTCATCCTCGAGTAAATCGTTGTCGAGGATGTCGTCTTGGAGTTGCTGGTCGCCGGGGAGAACGCGCAGTGCGTTCAGTCGGACACCGGCAGAGTTGTGAGTTAGGGCGTCACGTACCACGTCTGAAACGTCGACTTCGTCGTCGCTGGAATCACTGCCATCGCTTCCCGTCCATTGGATGACGTGATCAACGCTATCGTCGACATCATCGAGATCAGCCGGGTCCTGATGAGTCAGCGTGCCGTCGCCACTGGACGCCGTTTCGTCGAGCGCGTCGAGCCCTTCGAGCGTCCAGAGCGCGTGGATCGCGCCGGGGCTGAGCCCGATCTCGTCGGTCGACTGGTCCTGAACGAGTTCGACGAGGTCGTCGACGACGTCAGTCTCGCCGCGCTCGATCAGAAGCCGTTGGGCGGTGCGTCGCCAGAACTTGTTGTCGTCGGTGAGCGCGTCGACGAGCTCGGACGGGCTCGCATCGCTCAGGTCCTGTGGATGAAGATCGACGTCGTCGCCGGTCGTCACGCGGTAGAGACGACTGTGCTCGTCGTCGCGCTTGTTCGTCTCGTAGGCGTTCCCCGCGCCGTTTTCGTAGCCGCTCGGCGTGGGATTGTGCTGGAAGACGAAGTTGTAGAAGTCGATCATCCAGACCATCCCGTCTGGACCCGTGTTCACGTAGGTCGGTGAGACCCACTCGTCGTTACTGGCGACGAGGTTCTGATGATTGACAGCGCTGTATCCTGCCCCCTCCTGTTCGACGTGGAAGGTTGCGAGCAGTTGCCCGGTACCCTCGCCGACGAAGGCGGTCTTGTTCCAGTACTGTTCGGGGAACTCACGCGCGGTGTAGAACTCCTGGTCAGTGACTGCGGTGAACCCGTCTTGCTGATCGACCTGCCGGTATCGGTCGTTGACAGGGAGAATGCGGTTCTCATCCTCCGTTCGACTCAGGTTCTCACCACGAATGTCGACAGTGGTGAATCCGCTGTAGCCGTTGATGTACTCGTAGTAGCTGTCCGGAATCGCGGCGTAGGTCGTGACGTCGCTCCCCGCAGTTGCAGAGGAACAGAAGACCAGTCCTTCTTCGTTGGTTTTGACGCCAGCCATGTTCGACGCGCCGCTACCAACGAGTTCGATTTCGGACCCATCCGGTTTGAAACGGAAAAGATCCTGAAAGAGAGAGACATCCTCGTCGATATCGGGATCGAGACCTTCGTAACCGACGACGCCGTAAACCCAGTTGTCCACGCCGTAGTGGAGTTGGTTCAGACCGGCGTGCGTGTCTCCAGTGCCGAAGCCGGTGAAGATCGTTTCCTCGACATCGGCGACGTCGTCGCCGTCCTCATCGCCGAAGTAGACGACGCGTCCGTCGGTATCGAACGATTGGACTTCGGAAACGAGCACGCCGTCCTCGTACGGAATGAGGCTCAGGGGAACCGAAAGATCGTCTTTGAAGACGGTGAAGTCGTCGGCGATGCCGTCGCCGTCGGTGTCTTCACAGATGAGGATAGCGTCGTTCTGTTCGCCTGCATTGTTCGGGTAATCCTGGCTAACAGAGAGCCAACAGCGTCCGGCGGCGTCGAACGCCATGTCCATAATCTGTCCCTCAGCGTAGTCGGAGTACTGGTCTTCGCTGACGAAGTACTCCATTTCGAACTCGGCGGGTGTGACCGTGTGCGCCATCGAGTCCGACACCGGCAGCGGATCCTGCACGAGATCCCAGACGCCGTCGTCGCCCGAACTGACCTCGTTAGGGGCGTCGCCCTGGTAGTACGGCACTTCGCTGTGGCCGTACTCGTCCTCGACGTGCGAGTACGAGAGATCGTCGAGTTCCGGATGGTTGCCGATGGAGTCCTCGTTGCCCGACGACCAGCGGATCCCGTTTTCGATCAGTTGCTGGAAGCCGGTTTCCTCCCAGACGCCATCGTCGTGGCCCCAGGCGGTGTAGAAGACACGCCCGTCTCCTTGCGTTCGGACCCACGTGAACGGTTCGTCCTCGCCGTCCTCGTAGTCGCCACCAGCGCCGTGTGCGAGAACCTCGATATCGTCGTTCAGGTTGTGGTGGCGATAGGTTTCCTCGAACGCTTCGATCGGTTCGGCTCCCTCGAAAACAGGATGATCCGGCTCGATCCGGTCCGTGGTCATGTCCTCGTGGCCGTGCCAGTCGAATCCACCACCGACTAAGTTGGTGAACCGTTCGGCGAGCCCGTCCGGATCCTCGTCCATCGCACCGAACGAGGCAGAGGCGCTGTGGACCGGGACGAACCCGCCGCCGTCCTCGACGAACGACTCGAGCGCGTCGATCTGTTCTTCGGTCGGTTCGAGACGGTTGCCGTACAGCATGACGGCATCGTAATTGCTGAGCGTCTCGTAGTTGAGGTCGTCCTGTCGCTCAGTGTAGTGGGTTTTAATCCCTCGTTTGAGCAGATACGGAGTGATTACTTTGAGAAGATCCTCACTGTAGTGAAGCGCGCCGTCCTCGACGCCACCGATGTACAATACATCGAGAACCTCGTCGGGGTCGTCCCAACTGGCTTCGTACCGACCCTGAACAATATTACCAGCGGTGAGACCGGCGACTCCCACACCTGTCGCCTGCATAAACCGCCGCCTATCGAGCTCCATGCTTCCACTGTCATCTGGATTCGACATACTAACACTACCTGTATAGCGGTATTGCCTCAAAAAGATAATGTTATATTACTCCCTCTATGACCAATTTAACATTCTTTTTATAGATATAATTTAACCATATTCAGTTATGATATATACTTCAGAACTGATGAAAATACGACCAGGTGAACTATTGTCTCATTCTGTACTTCCGGATACGACACGAAGTAAATATTTCAAAACCGAATTTCTCGACACTGTTCACAGATGTCGTCTTCAGTTAGATTTGTAGATCCGGATCTACCTGGGAAATGTGATTACATAAAGTCTGATAAGATAGGTGATGGTACGGCCACTGCCCATAGCACTGAATCAATCCTCATTAAGTACTACAATATCGACGTCCCAGTAACTCTACACTGCAAATAAAAAAGAACTTGCTACGGTCTAAGAGAGTTGGCCGAAAGCCAACCAGTGTCGATTACTCCTCCGCTTCGACGATTTCGAGGTCTCCTCTCATCACGATTTCGTGCGGTTCACAGACGTATTCGACCATCTCGCTGCTCGCTTCGAACTCGAGGAACTGATCGTCATCTGGGTTGGATGTCTGGGACGTCGCGAGGTCATCGACCACGTCTTCATTATCGTCCCAGATCGCAATGTTGTGTCCGGCACCGTCGCCTCCGGACCAGCCGAGTTCGTACGTTTCACCCTCGACGAGCCTGAGCGTTGGGTTCTCGTCGTCTTCGATGCTCTCGGGCGAGATGCCCACCCAGCCGGCGGTCTGTCCGTCCAGTTCGATCGTCGTTCCCGGCTCGATCGCATCGTCGGGAACCTCATCGTCATCGTCGCCATCGTCGTCATCGGTGGCGTGATTGTCGATACGGTTGTAGATCGCCTCGAGACCTTCGCCATCGTCTTCGAGCGCTCGAAGCTCGACATCGTCCCACCAGGCGGTACCGGTCGACATTTGCCAGCCACCGAACAGGCAATTGATCTGGAATTGGTCGTTCGATCCGCTATTGAATTCCATCGAGACCTCTTGCCAGTCATCGGTTTCTTCATCGGTTACGACATTGGTCGTTTCCTGTGTATGATGCTCGTTCATCATGACACCGATGCCGTCCGTAACATCGAAGTTCTCCGTTTGGACGTATCCGACGAGTTCGTAGTCGGTGTGTTGATCGACATCGACCATCTGATACCAGGATGCGTCAGCCTCACTCCCTTCGGCGGAGTCAATGCGGACACTGTAGTCGCCAGTTCGAGAGACAGAGTCGTCAACAGAGAACTCGGCTTCACCATCCCACACCGTACTGGACCATCCGGCGGGTGAGTCACCGTCGATGTCCTCGAAGGAGGGGTTGGCGAGGAGGTTCGGCATCTCCTCATTTTCATCGTCGTCCTCGTCAGCCGGGTCACCGTACTCGGCGTGATAGGCATCGATGAAGCCGGCTGCGTGTGTTGCACCCGCGATGGTTGCCGCATCGGGAAGCACCTCATCTTCGAGGTGATCGTCGTCGTCGATCATCTCGAAGACAGCCTCACCTGCTTCGTGAGACTCAGGCGTTTCGGCGAGTTTCAGCAGCGCCCACATCTGGACGCGCCCGTCCTCGTCGTTCAACAGATCGTTGTCGAGGATGTCCTCGCGAAGTTGCTCGTCGCCGGGGAGAACGCGCAGTGCGTTCAGTCGGACGCCAGCGGATGGGTGGGTCAGTGCGTCGAGAACGGCATCTGAGACGTCGATTTCCTCGCCACCGGAGCCACTCTCGTCGCCACCTTGCCACTGAATGACGTGATCGACGCTGTCGTCGACATCGTCGAGGTCGGCCGGGTTCTGGTGAGTCAGCGTGTCACCACCGCCGGAGGTGGTCTCGTCGAGGGCGTCGAGCCCTTCGAGCGTCCAGAGCGCGTGGATTGCGCCGGGGTTGAGTCCGATCTCGTCGGTCGAGGTATCCTGAACGAGGTCAACGAGCTCGTCGACGACGTCGGTTTCGCCGCGCTCGATCAGCAGGCGCTGAGCGGTGCGTCGCCAGAACTTGTTGTCGTCGGTGAGCGCGTCGACGAGCTCGGACGGGCTCGCATTGTTCAGATCCTGCGGGTGGAGGTCGACGTCGTCGCCGGTCGTCACGCGGTACAGACGACTGTGTTCGTCGTCGCGCTTGTTCGTCTCGTAGGCGTTCCCATCGCCGTTGGTGTAGCCATCGGGAGTGGGATTGTGCTGGAAGACGAAGTTGTAGAAGTCGATCATCCAGACCATTCCGTCTGGCCCCGTATTCGCGTAGGTCGGCGAGACCCACTCGTCGTTACTGGCGACGAGGTTGTGGTGGTAGACGGATTCGTAGCCGGCACCCTCCTGTTCGAGGTAGAAGGTCGAGAGGAGTTGCCCGGTTCCTTCGCCGACGAAGGCGGTCTTGTTCCAGTACTGTTCGGGGAACTCACGAGCGGTGTAGAACTCGTGGTCAGTGACTGCGGTAAACCCGTCGTGCTGGTCGACCTGACGGTATCGGTCGTTGACCGGGAGAATGCGGTTCTCGTTGTCTGTTCGGCTGTAGTTGGGGCCGCGGATATCGACTGTAGTGGTGCCCGTGTACCCCTCGATGTAATCGTAGTACGCTGCTGGAATAGCCGCGTACGTCGAGACATCGGTGCCCGCAGTCGCGGACGAACAGAAGACGAGACCTTCCTCGTTGGTCTTGACGCCAGCCATGTTCGACGCGCCAGGTCCGACGAGTTCCATCTCGGAGCCGTCCGGTTTGAAGCGGAAGAGTTCGAGCTGGAAACTATGGCTCTCGCCGCCGAAGTCCGTGTTGACCGTTTCGAAACCGACGACACCGTAGACCCAGTTGTCCACGCCGTAGTGGAGCTGGTTCAGACCGGAGTGCGTGTCTCCGGTACCGAAGCCGCTGAAGATCTCTTCTTCAACCTCGGCGACGTCGTCGCCGTCTTCGTCACCGTAGTAGACAACGCTTCCCTGCCCCTCGGTTCCGATCTCGGATGCGAGCACGCCGTCCTTGTACGGGATAATGCTCAGCGGGATCGAGAGGCCGTCTCTGAAGACTTCGAACTCGTCGGCGATGCCGTCACCGTCGGTGTCCTCACAGATGAGGATGGCGTCGTTGCCGTCGCCACCATTGTTGGGGTAGTCCTTCGTGACAGCGATCAAACACCGTCCGGCGGCGTCGAACGTCATGTCGAGGATCTGCCCCTCTACTTCGTCAGCGTACTGTTCCTCGCTGACGAAGTACTCCAAGTCGAATTCCGCCGGCGTGATCGTGTGCGTGAGCGAGTCCGAGACCGACATCGGATCCTGGACGAGGTCCCAGACGCCGTCGTCGTCCGTACTGACCTCGTCGGGGGCGTCGCCCTGGTAGTACGGCACTTCGCTGTGGCCGTACTCGTCGATGTGGGTGTACTCTACGTTGTCAAGTTCGGGGTGATTCCCGATGCTGTCCTCGTTTCCGGAGGACCAGCGAACCGCGTTGTGCAGGAGCTGTTTGAAGCCGTCTTCTTCCCAGACGCCATCGTCGTGCCCCCAGGCGGTGTAGAAGACACGCCCGTCTCCTTGCGTTCGGACCCACGTGAAGGGTTCGTCCTCGCCGTCCTCGTAGTCGCCACCAGCGCCGTGTGCGAGAACCTCGATGTCGTCTGCGAGGTTGTGATGACGGTAGGTTTCCTCGAACGCTTCGATCTCTTCGGCTCCCTCGAAAACAGGGTGGTCCGGCTCGATCCGGTCCGTGGTCATCGTTTCGTGGCCGTGCCAGTCGAATCCACCACCGACTAAGTTGGTGAACCGCTCGGCGAGTCCGTCCGGATTCCCGTCCATCGCGCCGAACGAGGCGGAGGCGCTGTGAACTGGCACGAAGCCGCCGCCGTCCTCAACGAACGTCTCAAGCGCATCGATCTGTTCTTCGGTCGGCTCGAGACGGTTGCCGTACAGCATGACGGCGTCGTAGTTGCTGAGCGTCTCGTGATTGAGATCGTCCTGACGCTCGGTATAATGCGTCTTTACGCCGCGTTCGAGCAGATAGGGTGCGAGTACCTGAACCAGATCCTCCGAATAGTGTTGGGCCCCATCCTCGACACCACCGAGATAGAGAAGGTCGATAACCTCATCCGGATTGTCCCAACTGGCCTCGTACTGGCCCTGAACGATATTGCCAGCGGTGAGACCGGCGACTCCCACACCTGTCGCCTGCATAAACCGACGTCTATCGAGTTCCATACTTCCACGATTATCTGAGTCCGTCATACTAACACTCACTCCATAGAAGCCACCCCTCAAAAAGATAATGTTCTATTACTCGGACAGGACCCTATTTAATATACAATTTATGGAAATGATACAATATTTTTCTGGAGGAAATATTCTCTGAAAAGGGCGCTGCAGAACCATGTCATAAGATAACAATTACCTCTAGATGGTGTCGCAGAACAGTTCAGTATGCGTTTTACTGCATATGACTTGTATGAAATGTCACACAGATCATTTTCGTAATCATAGTGTGACCGCAACTGACCGAATCTCAGCCGTGTCTATGTAAGGAACAATACGTAAAATAATCATCATACATATACTATCTACTTCGTATTCGATCGAGTCCACGTGCCGTCGCCTTCAACGCCGGATACGTCGTATTGTAGACACCATTGGGAGCGTTTCGGGCACTTGTTCGAAAGAGTCGGTGGGAAAGCGGCGAGCTCGAGTCGGAAACGAGTTCGTCGAGATCTGCGTGCTGGAGCCACTCGAAAAACGCTCGTTCGCTCGAATCGGACGCCTCAGTTATGCGCGCTCGTTCGCGGATATCGGCCCACATGTACCGCTCGTCCTGGCCGAGGACCCACTCGCCGCCCTCGAGCGATGATCGAACCGCCTCGTAGTCCTCGTTGGAGAACGGATACCCGTGTGCCGTCGGGTCGAGTCCCGAAAGTCGAAGACCGATTGCGGTCCGATAACATTTCTCACATCTGCCGCAGTTGCCGTCCATCCGGTCGTTGCAGGTCTGGAGTTCGAGCGTCGGCGAGTCGGTTTCGACGTAGTCGGCGATCACGTCCAGTCGTTCCTGTCTGGTGAGTTCGTAGGCGTCGTGGTGACACCGAGTACCGTTCCAGCGGACGTAGTCGTCGATGTCCGGACACGAGCCCCATTCTAAGTCGATTCCCTCCCAGTGAGTCGCGGCGACGTAGAGGTCGTCGATTCCGCGAGCGGCGGCCATCGGTGCGCAGAGACCGAGCAGTCCGAGCCCGTGGCCGACGGAGCTGTACCAGGCGCCGTCGACGAACCGTTTGTAGTGCGCCAGTAACATCGGATGGTCGAGCGCGGAGAGCGTGTTCGTCTCGACGAACGCCGTCTCGAGGTCCCGTTCGTCGGCGAAATCAGCCACGCGCGTGCGTAAGTCGGCCCACTTCTCGTCGTCTGCAGGATCGGGAGTAACCGTCCAGCCCCGAATGCTCACGAGGGTCGGCTCCTCCCCGCGGTGTCGCACGTACGAGCACGTCGAGTCGACGCCGCCGGTGAACAGCAAGGCGCTGTCGGATCCCGTTTCGACCGTCGTAGGCGGGGATGTCGTCGTGGTCCGTTTGGCGTACAGCGTCCCACCCTCGACGAACTCGTACATCGAGAGCAGCGAGGCCTTGACGTCCTCTAATGCGCGAGCGAAACGGGCGTCGACCTCGTCGACGTAGACGTCCGCCCCGTTGGCCCACGCGACGGGACAGACGTTCGCGAGGACAGGGATTGCGAGGATTCCGTCGGGGACGTCCTCGATATCGCAGTCGTAGCTGGTTCGAAACGGTTCGCCGGTGAAGAACCGCTCGAGTTCCGGCGACGGACGAACGTCGCACTCGAGCGTCGATCCGTGTACAGCGGGAGCGTCGATGACGATCGATGACATGGTGGTGAAAACGGCAGTCGCCGTCAGCGGATCCATCACGAGCGGGTACAAAAACGGTCAGAATCGTTGATTGCTCGCTCGCCCTGAAATCGGAGCCTATCGCAGCCGTCGCGAGAACGGCCCAAAACGCCGGGGGACACGAGATAGCGTTGTGGTGTCGTACTGTACGTCGATCGTACTGCTCAACCCGCTGAACGCGAGGAGATCTGGATCGAATTACGCGGTAGTGACACGGGAAAGCGCGCTATCTGTCCGAAGAGGCCATGTCGTCACTACTCGACGAGCACAACCGCGTTGACGCCCCCCGGGCTAGGACACCTATAACAAACTCCGGCGTCGACAACGCTCCGTTCAGACATGTGTACCGCCACGGGAACTGCCGGTTTTGCTGCTGAGGGAGCATGAGACGGGCAGTATTGAACACGACAGTTGCCGCTGGATTTCTCGCCGTCGCAATGGGTGTGTTGATCGCACGCGCGAACCCAGCGACGGCGTACGAGCAGTCGATATACGCGGGAACGCCATCGGTAGTGTGGGCCGCCTTCGCGCTCGCGATGGCAGTCGCGGTCGGAGCGACGCTCGCGTGTCGCGGTCGTCTACAGGCGCTCGGAATCGGTCTCGGGGCGATGACGGTCACATCGATCGTGGGCTTGCCGGCACTCAGGAACTACCGGTTTTCGGGGATGGGCGACGCGCTTACGCACCTGGGGTGGACACGAGACATCGTTGACGGCGTACTCGCACCGCACGAATTATTCTATCCCGCCTTTCACTCGCTTGCGGCATCGCTCCACTACCTCGGTGGCATGTCGATCGAGCGTGCATCACTGCTCGTCGTCGTCATCCTGTTCGTCCCCTTCCTGATTTTCGTTCCGCTGACCGTCCGGTCGATCTCGAACACGCCGATGGCCGTCGGATTCGCAGCGATCGTCTCCTGGATGGTGTTGCCGGTTAACAACATCGCGACGCACATGGGCGTTCACACGAACTCGAACGCGCTGTTCGTCGCACCCGTCGTCATCTTTGCGATCGTCGCATACCTCCAACGGCAGTCGACGATCGAACAACTCCCGCTTGGCCTTTCGCCGTTCAGCGTGCTTCTCTATCTCACCGGATTCACGCTCTTGCTCGTCCACCCACAGCAGATGATCAACGTCGTCGTCCTCGTCGGAACGATCGCCGGCATCCAGTTGCTCGCCCGGTGGCGGTTCGAGGACCACCCGATCATCGAGCAGCCGACGATGTATACGCCGACGGCGATCCTCGGAGTTATGTTCACGATCTGGGCTGCGGCGAACGAGCGGTTCCGAACCGCCGTCGTCGGTCTCGTCGAGGGCATGTTCGCGGCGGACGTCGGTGCTGGTGCGGAAGTCGACCAGCGAGGCGGCTCGCTCGTCGAGATCGGCGGCAGCCTCGAAGAACTGTTCGTGACGATGTTCCTCGAAGCCGCCGTGATCGGTCTTCTCGTCGGGCTGTTCGTTCTCGCGACGTGGGTCGGCTGGACGAGCCTTGATCGGGACACATCGTCGTTCGTCACCTACTTCGGTCTGGCATTGGTCCCGCTCGGTGGAATCTTTCTGGTCTATTTCGTCGGGACGCCGACGATGGCGTTCCGACAGGTGGGGTTCATCTACGTCGTGTTGACGATCCTCGCGGGAATCGCGATCGCACGGTTCGTCGGCGGCCTCTCGGGTGTAATCACGCGACCCGGTGCGAACGCCGTTGCAGCGGTGGCACTTGGTGCGTTTCTCGTCCTGGGGTTGATGACGGTCTATGCATCCCCGCTCATCTACAATCCGAGCCAACACGTCACCGACGAGCAGTTCAGCGGGTACGAATCGGCCTTCGAGCACGGCGCCGAAGATCGGCCACACGCCGCAATCGGATACGATCCGTATCGGTACGACCACGCGATGCATGGGCTCGAGGGAGAGGATACGCTCAGTGGCGCAACGATCGCGACCGGCGAGGTTGATCCGGACGCGTTCAATGCGGGCAACTACAGCGGTGCGTATCACGATGTTGACTACTACCTCATCGTCACCGACTACGACATGACGAGAGAGTTCGAAACCTATCAAGAACTACACTACAGCGAGGATTCGATCGATGGACTGCAGTCAGAGCCGGCCGTGAGCAAGGTGATCTCGAACGGCGAGTTCGAGATGTATGCTATCGCTAGCGAGGAGTAAGCGACCATCGGCAGCGAAACAGTCTGCTTGACATCCTCCACGCCGTAAACAGAGAGGGAGCGAAGCTCCCTCAAGCAGTCGGGCGTAGCCCGACGACGACGTGGAATCCCGACCACCGTTGGGATATTAGAGTTTACAGTCCACGAACTGTTCTCGCGGGGCGAAACGGCCCTCGCTACGATCGAACAGATGGACTGAAGGCTGTGCCAACCAGCCGTTACTCCTATCCGGTGACGGATTCGGAGTTACTTTTCGTCGGATGTTCTCCGCACCATTCACGTCCGCGTTCGCAACCGTATCGCACACCTCGCAGACGTACAACCCGCGTTCGACACGCTGGTTTGCGTCCTTCGTTCCACAGGCCGAACACGTCTTTGAGGTATCGCGCTCGGACTCAACAGTCACGTCGATCCCCTCGGCTTCCGCCTTGTAGTCGAGTATCGACGTAAAGCGGTCGAACGCCCACCCGTGAAGGTCGAGGTTGCCGTGCTTACCCCAGTTTCGGGACTCGCCGTTCTCGTCGTCGCGGATACCTTCGAGGTCGCCGACCACGATGGTTCCGACACCCCTCTCGACACACTCCGAAACGATGTGTTTTGAGAGTGTATGTAGGAAGTGGGTCCGGCGTTCAGTTCGCTTCCGATCCAGCCGAAGCCGCTCGTTGGATCGGCTATCGTCACACTTCGCTTTCTGCCGCCCGAAGTGGTATTCGTCCTCTTTCAGCACGTTGCCGGGGAAGAGGATCGACTCGCCGCCGAACGAAAGCGCAGCGACGTTCGAGATACCGAGATCGATCCCGGCGGTCTCGTCGCCCGGCGATTCGGGATCAATCGACTTCCGGCAGACGAACTGTAGCCGCCACTCGCCGTACTTGTGGACGGCCCGAACCTGTTGAATGTCCCACTCGGAGAGGTCTACGTCGGGGCGTAGCTCGTATTCGCACAGCACGAAGTCCGAGCGGTGTTCCTTCAGGTTACGACCTTTCGAGAGGCGAACGCGGTTGTACTGTGGATCATGCTTGAAGCCAGCCGTTTTGAACGACACCGTAGAACGAGGGTGGGAATCGCCCCGTTTGCGGTAACCGGGCGGTCGGGCACGGTCGTCGCCGTTCCGACGCTTGCCGAACCAGCCGTTGAACGTCCTCAGAAATCGAAGATTTCTGATGGGCTGCGTAAGAGCTTCGCTCTTGCGAACGCTTCAGCGAGTTCTTCGAGAACGCGCTGGCTGGATTGAGAATGAAGGTCCGTATAGCGTTCGTGGCCTTTGAGTTCGGATTTGAGTTCCCCGTCATCGGGGATTTCGCCCGTTTCGTCCCACTGTTCTTGTGCGTAGTAGCGACCGACGTTCCAGAGTTTCGATGCGGCGTGTCCGAGCTGATCGAGGTCGTCACTCACCCGTTGTGGGTTGGCGATCGACGCCTCGAATGTTCGGATAGTTCGCATCGTATATTGGCTTCATAACCAGTTATGAACTTCAATAACATAATAATAATGATTCGATGTAGAATATCCGTCCGTGCAACAGGCGATGGAGAGTTACATCAATTGACGGCGCGTATCCACGGCCTAAAGGCTGGGGTATTGCGCCTGTTCCACCCATAACAAAGCCCGCAAACACCCTGGTGGCTGATACGACAATGTCTGCCCTCGACGACGTTCGCGTGCTGGATCTGACGAGAGTGCTCGGTGGTCCGTACTGTACGATGCTACTGGCCGATATGGGTGCCGACGTGGTAAAGATCGAGCCACCGGGTGGCGACTTCGTTCGAGAAACACCGCCGTTTCACGACGATGACGACAGTTTCGGCGGCTACTTCCAGAGTATTAACCGAGGCAAACGGAGCCTCGAATTGGATTTTACCGACGAGCAAGATCGGGCGGACTTCTGCTCGCTCGTCGAGTCGGCGGACGTCGTCGTCGAGAACTATCGGGCCGGCACGATGGAGAAGTTCGGGCTCGAGTACGAGCGGTTGGCCCAACTGAATCCGCAACTCGTCTACGCGGCGATGCGCGGATTCGGTGATCCGCGGACTGTTCCAAGCCCCAAACAGGACGAGCCGGCGTTCGACCTCGTCGCGCAGGCTCTCGGCGGTATCATGCACAACACCGGCCAGGAAGACGGACCGCCGACGAAAGTCGGCTTCGGGATCGGGGATATCTTCACGGGAGTGCTTCACACCGTGAACATCCTCGGTGCGCTTCACTACCGCGACCGGACCGGCGTCGGACAGTTCGTCGACACGGCGATGTACGACGCGATGTTGAGTCTGGGCGAGCGCGCGGTCTACCAGTACTCCTACACCGGCGAGGTCCCGAAACGGCAGGGGAACTCCCACCCGACGCTGTTTCCGTACAACGCCTTCGAAGCGGAAGACGGTCACATCGTCATCGCGGCGCTTACCGACCGTCACTGGCGGAACCTCTGTGAGAAGATGGGGCGGCCGGAGTGGGCCGTCGATTACGCCGACTCCGCAGACCGGCTTGAACACCGCGACCACCTCGAGGCAGAGATTTCCGAGTGGGTCGCCTCCGGAACGGTCGAGTCGGTACTGAACGCGCTCAACGGCGACGTTCCCTCTAGTCGAGTGCAAGACATCGCCGACGTCTACGACTGCGAGCACGCCCACCAGCGAGAGATGCTCGTTGAGGCGGAGCTGCCGAACACCGACGAGACGGTGACCGTGGCCGGGACGCCGATCAAGATGTCGAAGACGCCGCCCGAGCCGGGGGAGCGAGCGCCGTTGCTCGACGAGCACCGCGGCGATCTCCTCGATCGGGACGAGTCGGTTGAACCGGAACAAGGACGGCCCAACTCGACGCGAATCGGCGTCACGGACGGCAATTCACGAAACGACTGACCAGAGAGATGGCAACAGAGCACACGAGTTCAGAGACGGAACGAACTGGCAGCGAGAGTCGTCGTCCTGATACCGGTACGGATCATGAAGCGCCGAACGACGAGGCGACGGACGACGACGATCCGTACGTGATCCGCCCGTACGAGCCGGGCGATCGGGAGGATTTCCTCGAGCTGTACGATCAGGTTCTCGGCGACCGCGATCACGAGTGGTTCCGCTGGAAGTACGAGGACAACCCGTACGTCGATCACGTGCCGATGATCGTGGCGACGTACGAGGGGACGGTCGTCGGCACGAAACCCTGCTTCGCGCTGGAGGTTCGGATCGGGTCCGAGACGCGTCTCGGCCTCCAGCCGGCCGACGTGATGGTCCATTCGGATCACCGGCGCCGCGGCCTCTACTCCCGGACGACCGAGTATCTGAAAGATCACTACCGCGACCGCGAGCCGGCGCTGTTTTTCAACTTCCCGAACGAGGCGACGCTCTCGGGAAGCCTCAAACACGGCTGGCAGATCGTCGAGACCGTCCCGACCTACTACCGCGTCCAGCGGCCCGACGCGATGGTCGACGACGAGAGCCGACTGTCACCGTTCTCGCGTCTCGCTCGTCCGGCCGCCGGCGCGTATCTCCGCGTCCGAGATCGGCTGACGAGCGTTCCGTCGGAAATCAACGTTCATCGATTCGACGAGGTTCCCGTCGAGCAGTTCGTCGAACTATACGAGAGCGCCATCCCGGGGACGATCCACGCCAACCGCGACGAGACGTTCTACGACTGGCGTTTCGACAATCCCGACTGGTCGTACGATGCCTACGTTGCGACCCGGCGAGGCGAACCAGTCGCCGGCATCGTAACTGGGACGGCCGACGACGACGGGTCGCAGACCACCTGTCTCACCGACGTCGTTCCGCTGGCGACGACGCCACACCGCCGAGACGGTCTTCGTGCTATCATCAGCCGGATCGTCGAGGACCGACGCGACGCTGCGCTGCTCTCGGCGAGCGGGCGCGTGATTCCGCCGTCACTCCTCGCCGAGTTCGGCTTCCGGTCCGACCAGTCGCTGCCACTCTCTCGGCTGACCCTGCCGACGACGCACGTGACGTATCCGATCGCGAACGATGGCGGTCACGAGTGGACCATCGGCGGACGAGCCGTGACCGATCCGTCGAACTGGTCGATCGCGTTCGCCGAGCAGGATACCTGGTGACGATCGAATCAGTCTGTTACGGCTCCGAAATACCAATATACTCCTGACGGTCGCGTTTTTCTGAACGGAAGCGACGAGCATCCGTCCGTCCTCGGAGATTCAGCGACAAGCGCTCAGACAGCCGTTTTCGAGGAGTAATACCCTATTTACTGGGAAATACTCTCTTGTCGGGACCGTTTCTCGCCCAAATCCATTCGTATTTTCGAACACGATTACCCACACATACTGATTAATTTTCCACTGATTAGAACACATTCTGTTAATTTAATATCCAACAGCAAGGAAAAGTTTATGTCTGTAAGATCGTGTTACCCAGATGTATGGCGCAGAATCCCCGTTCGTCCGAGACGGACTCATCTCCGACTACAGGCCGTAACAACGGATTAACCCGCCGCACGTGCGTTCGATCGATCGCCGCCGCCGCGACCGCGGCGACGACGTTCGGCGCGGCCGGATCGGTTGCGGCCCAGGACGACTACGAGGTTATCGAAGCCGAGAACCAGACCATCACCGTTGACTCCGGTGAGACCTGGGAGAACAAGCTGATCGATATGACCACCGGGCAGGACATCGTCATCACCGCTCACGGAAGCGACTGGACGATCCGGAACATCGGATTCCAGGGCGAGAACACGTCCGGAGCCGGTTCCGCGACGTTCGGTATCTCCGACTCGGGCGGCTCGAGCCGCGTCGAGAACGTCTACCTCGGCGACGGCTCCGACGACCGCAACGGAAGCTCGTCCGGCCACGGACAGACCGCCTTCTGGGTGGACCCGGATCACGCCGGCCACATCGACTTCGAGAACGTCAACATCCAGGGCTTTGCGGACAACGCGATCTACGCCTCCGCACCCGGTAACGGCGGCGGCGGTACGGTCCACATCGACAGCAGCTTCGCCGCGAACTGTTACGTCTCCCACTTCCGTCTCGCGACCGAGGGGAGCAAGGTGACGAACTCGAGCGTCTATATCGACGAGGACGGCTACCAGGGCCGCGGCATCTGGGCCTGGTCGCCCGGAACGATCGAGGTCGAGAACTGCCAGCTCGAGATGAACGGACAGAACGTCGCGATCGACGCCGGCGCGAACGGTCAGGGAACGACCGTCGACGTTTGCGACACCGACTACGACGAGGCCGCAGGCGTCCAGGAACACGCCGGCTCGACCGTCCAACTCGACGACAGCGTCGGCACCGACCCCGAGGCGTTCGTCCCCGACGGCGTCCCGACCTCGGCCGAAGAAGCCGCGTCCGGTAACTAACGGCGACGAACGGGTTCGACCTGCTCGTTTCGCCGAAAGCCACGATCTCCGCTTACGCACCCTGCTGACGCATTCCCGCTGACCGACTCTCCCCCTCGCTGACGCTCCGTTCCTCCCGCGGCGCGGTCCTTCGCGCCGCGTCGCAGCTATTTTCGCCGGACGTTGCAGCCTCGCATCGATCCCCCCTCCGTCCAGCGATCGGTAGTCAACGATAGAGAGTTGCTCGCGTCCCGAACCTCTCCCGCTCGTCGGCGACCAAGCCGTCGTCGCTGCGCGATAATTATGTATTACCGATTGGATCGGTAACACGATAGTCGCCTCGGCGGGAGTAAAAACGTATTACCCGACCGCCGGGGAGCGAACGACGGTTGAAACTTTCGACGGCGTTCGTGAATGGATTCCTGAACGTATATTCAGAATATATAGACAGTGGGTAAATTTTATACTTTTTAGAGGGGAAAGTTTATACGGGTAGTCTAAAATTACTCGTGTTGCATGGCACGCGAACCTTCGGTACTGGACGAATCGTGTTCCGCCGAAAAAGGCGAGGACGCGGCGGAAACCGGCAGTAATACTGGATTACTCGATCGACGTTCGTATCTACGACTGGCTGGGGTGACGACGGCGGCCGCGACCCTCCCCGCGAGCGCACAGGCTGACGAGGACTACGACGAGATCACAGCTCGCGGACAGGTGATCAGGATCGGACGCGGCGAGACCTACGAGAACAAACTGTTCGATCTCACGAACGGTAACAGCGTCCTGTTGCTCGTCGAGGGGGGAAACTCCGTGATCCGAAATATCGGGTTCAAGGGGCTCCACCGCGGCGACGAGTTCATGATCTCGATCAACGCCTCCTCGGGCGACGTTCTGATCGAGAACGTCTATCTGGGCGACGGCTCGACCAAAGAGGGCGAGAGTTTCGTCCACGGCCCGGGTGCAGTCTTCTATCATCGAAACGCCGCCTGCGACGTCACGTTTCGGTACTGTAACGTTCAGGGATGGCCCAACAACGGCTTTTACTGTTCGAACACGGCCTCCGGCGGCTCGGCGCGGTTCGAACACTGTTACGGCAAGAACAACGGCGTCAGCACGTACCGCGTCGCCGGCGGTAACGACGCCATCGTCGACTGCGTCGCCTACAACGACGGCACCGACTACGGTCCCGGCTGGGGCGGTTACGTCGAAGACGCCGGTCGTCCCGTCTGGGTCTGGCCGGGCAACACCGTCACCATCGAGGACTCCCATTTCGCCGACGGTCCGTACCCCCACGC
Source organism: Natrialbaceae archaeon A-arb3/5 (assembly GCA_046614585.1). Taxonomy (GTDB): domain Archaea; phylum Halobacteriota; class Halobacteria; order Halobacteriales; family Natrialbaceae; genus JBKKHI01. The sequence goes on from JBKKHI010000002.1 coordinate 430,278, forward strand.
GATGGTGCTCCGCGGAAGCGGCGCCGCCAGTATGAGCGGTGGCGGCATCCGCGGCAACGTGCAGGGTGGCGGACTCCAGCAATCGGGCGTCTCGAACTCGCCCGATCTCTCCGTCCCCGACGGCGTCCCGACATCGGCCGAGGAAGCCGCCTCGGGCGGATCGGGCGACGAGTCGGAGCAGGACGCGGACGACGAGGAGTCACGGCTGGCGAACGTCGTGGTCTTCGACGGTGCGGGCACGACCGAGTCGACGAGCTACGAGTTCGTCGTCAGCGAAGCTGTCGAGCCGAGCACCGACGAGGATGCGACGATCGACGACGCGGCCGAGGCCGACGGGACGCGTGCACGCGGCACCGTCGCGGACTACCGTGACGCCTGGCGGTTCGACACCGAGATCGAACGGCTCAGCGTCGACGGCCCCGCGACCGTTCGTGTGAACGGAACCGAAGTCGACCCGGACGTGTTCGACGACGTCAGTCGTGTAATTCGTATCGAAGGGGAGAGTTCGGAGTCGACCCGATACGAGATCGAGGTCGACGGGGAGATCGAACGGTCGAACGACGACGGCGAAGCGATCGACGACGATGACGGCGACGACGGGTCCGTCCACGGAGTCATCGGCGACTGGACCGAGTCCTTCCGATTCACCGGATCGCTCGAACAGGTGACGGTCGGCGGACCGGCGTCGGTCTTCGTCGACGACGAGGAGATCGATCCGGACGAGTACGGCGACGACCTCCCACACGAGCTCGCCGTCGAGGGACGGGGCGCGCCCGCTAGCTTCGAGATCACGGTCGACGGGACGATCGAACTCGACTCCGAGGATGACCCCGCCGACGAGGCGACGACGGTCACCGACTCGACCGTGGAAGGGTCGGTCACCGATTCGACACAGCGCTTTCGCTTTTCGGGTGCGCTGACCGACGTGACGTTCACCGACGGCGAGGCGGCGGTCCTCGTCGACGGCGAGGAGATCGACACGACCGAGTACGGCGATCACGAGCTGTTACCGCACGCGATCGTCATCGACGGAACGGACACGGACGGACCGAGTGCGTACTCCTTCGAGACGAGCGGCCCGGTCGTCAAATCGGCGTACCGCGACGCCTCTATCGACGAGGACGACGTCATCGAGGGACGCGCCGTCCGCGGTACCGTCGGCAACTGGCTCGACGCCTACTGGTTCGACGGCGACCTCGCGGACGTGACGATCCGCGGCGAGGCGTCCGCCGACGTCGAGTACAACGCCCGAAATCGGTAGGAGAAGTTGGTCGACGAGGACGATCTGTGGATGCGAATCGCTCTCGGTGGCGATGATGGCCGTTCGATGAAAGGTGGCTCCCGCGCCGAGAACAGCAAGCTGGCACGCGAACTGTTCCGGTACTGGATTGACGGTCGCCGGGAGCCACGCGACTGTACGAGCGGGGTGGATAAAAGTCCTTCTCGTATCCCGACAATTGATACGTATTTGTCCGAAACGGATAAACGGTACGACGGGTTCGCATGGGAATTTTCACGAGACGCAACGTCAGCTGCAGCCACGGCCGGTCGTCTCATACGGTTTACTGTCCGTCATTTCCGGCACAACCGCGACCCGAGCGCCGGTTGACTCGCTTCGCTCCTCGACCGAGGCTCGTCTCACACAGTTCGACTCACCGCCGGTAAATCGGTACAGCAATCCGCATCAGTCGATACGTGAGAGCTTTCCGTTGACGGTTTGCTCGCGTTGTCGGTTCGTGATGGTGTGGACGAGCGACAGTGCGAGGAAGGCAAAAACGACGACACCGGCGACACCGACCGTCGGGAGGGAAGCAAGAACTGGTGCGCCCAGCGATGTCGCGGTCACGATAGCGACACCGACGACACTCAACGCGGCGTACCACCGATCCCAGCGGTCCTGCTGGTGTGTGTCCGTATCCAGATACATCATCAGCAGATCGGCGTTCTCCGAGAGCGAGATCAGTCCCCGATCCTGATCGTACTCGACGATCCCCGCGTCGTCCATCTTCGGGAGGTGCGTCTGGTAGAGGGCGACGTAGACCCGCTTTCGTTGATCAGAGCTTAAGGCGTTGACCTCGGTGTCGTTTTCCCAGGCAGCGATCTGTTCGGCGAGTTCGCCGAGCGTGACGGTCTCTTCGGCTTCGAGTAAGTATGCGAGCACTTCTCGCCGACGGCGATTTTTCAGCAGTTCGAAAATGACGTCCTTCGAGAGTCCGTCCTCCTCTTCGGAGTCGGCGACCGATGAAGCGATTTCGTCGGGCAGTGATGTATCGACAGACGACATTATTCCGCTCCTCCGGACTGGAAGTGCCCGATTTGTCTGCGATTGTTCCACATTTGATGAGTGAAAGACACGTCATACTGTCGGCTGGACAGGGACCGCTGTACTCTCGAACGGCAGTTCGAAATCACGATTGACACACCAAGTTGTACACCAACAGTGACTCTCTTAAACACGGTCACGTTTTGCACCGGCTGCAAAGATCGTACGATCCGTCTTCTGGACGACGGCCTCCCGCTAACGTCTTGGCGTGCCTGTCGCCGAGTCACGTCGCTACTCGGTGCCGCCCAGTATCGGCCGATTGTGTGGTGATATCGACTGCGTACGCTCTGGAAAGCACGGGTCAAAGATCGATCGTCTGGGTTCAGCGGATGGGTCGGCAACACGGCACTGCTACAAAACGTTTGGCTCCAGCGACATAAATTCGGGCGGTCGGTTCGGCCTCGAAAGCCGGGTTTACGCGATGAACTCGCGATTGGATCTCTGAGAAGAACGGAACGATACGCATGATTCTTGTTCTACGTTCACGTCCCTCATAATGGGTCGAAGCGATTGCGGTCTATCGCTTCGCCCGGACACGACCGATGGGACACGATCGCTGACCGCCTCGAGCGGGCGGGTGGGACGTTCCGTGTCATCTATCTTCTTTCTCTCTCGTGATCTGACGGGTAGCGGGGTAAGTCGGAGTTTCCTTCGAAACCATGTGAAGTCCTTACAGTGTCGGCATCGATTCGTCCCGTACTGATGACGCAGTCCATCACCGAACAGACCAGACGAGAATCACAGCAGGCAGACGTCGAACTGTGCCCTGACTGCGAAACCGATACCATCGTTCACGATCCAGATCGCGGCGAGCGAGTGTGTGAAGAGTGTGGACTCGTTCTCACCGAGGATCCGATCGATTACGGACCGGAATGGAGAGCGTTCAACGCCCAAGAACACGACGAACTCTCCCGCGTGGGCGCACCGCTCACACAGTCGATGCACGACCGCGGATTGACGACGACGATCGACTGGCGGAACAAGGACGCAAACGGCCACTCGATGTCTGCCGACAAGCAAGGCCAGATCCACCGATTGCGAGTCTGGCAGGAACGGATTCGAACGAAAAACGCCGGCGAACGGAACCTCAAGTACGCCCTCTCGGAGATCGACCGGATGGTCAGCGCCCTCGGCGTTCCGAAGCCAGTCAAAGAGACTGCAAGCGTCATTTACCGTCGTGCGCTCGAGCAGGACCTCATTCGCGGTCGCTCGATCGAAGGCGTTGCCACCAGCGCGCTCTACACCGCCTGTCGTAAGGAGGACATTCCGCGAAGCCTGGAGGAAGTAACCGCCGTTTCCAGGGTCGACCAACGCGAGATCGGCCGCACCTACCGGTACGTCGCAGACGAACTCGACATCAACTTAGAACCGACGAACCCCCGTCAGTTCGTGCCGCGATTTTGCTCCGAACTCGACGTCGGAAAGGACGTCGAAACGACGGCGCTCGAGGTCATCGACCGGACGACAGAACAGGGGCTGCACTCGGGCAAGTCACCGACCGGATTCGCCGCCGCGGCGATCTACGCCGCCGGCCTGCTCTGTGACGAGACGATTCCACAGCGAGCCGTCGCCGACACCGCCCAGACGACCGTCGTCACGGTTCGAAACAGGTACCGCGAACAGCTCGACGCGATCGACCGATCGCCGGCTACATGATCGACCGTTCGTCGATCGACCGGTCGTTGCCGCCGTAGACTTCTTCGTCGATTAACGCGTGCAAGTTGGCGTACGGAACGAACGCGATGAACGCGTCGTCCTCGTCGTACAACTCGATCCCGTTCTCGATGCGGTCGTAGCGCTCACAGACGATCTGACCTTCCGGTAGGATCGCACGGAACATGCGGGTTCGTACGTCACGAACCAGCATATAGTGTCGGACGTTCACGAGACGGTGAACGACTCGAGTTGGCCGTGAAGCTCCGTCGCAGTCTCGGAGAGCGACTGCGTCGAATGCGAAATCTCGGTGATCGTCGCAGTCTGTTCCTCGACTGCGGCCGCGACGCTGTTCGTCTCTCGCAACGTCCGCTCGCTTTGGGCCGTCGCGTCGTCGACCATCGTCACCACCTGCTGGCTCGAACGGGCCTGCTCGTCGGTCGCCTCGTTGATCGACTGTACGCCGTCATTGGCTTCCTGGACGCGGTCCGCGATCTCACCCAGACTCGCAAGGCTCTCTTCGATCGTCTCGGTGCCGTCGACGACGTCACGCTGCATCGCCTTGATCTCCTCGACCGCGTCCCGGGCCGAGGACTGGACGTCGCTTACCATCCGGTCGACGTCGCCGGTCGCGTCGCTCGTCTCCTCCGAAAGCGACTTGACCTCGTTCGCCACGACGGCGAAGCGTTTCCCGTCGTCGGTGGCTCGGGCCGCTTCGATTGCCGCGTTGACCGCGAGCAGGTTCGTCTCCTCGGCGATCTCGTCGATCAACTCGACGACCTCCGTCACCGCGGCCAACTCCTCGTCTAACGCTTCGATTCGCTCGACGATCGTCTCCGAGCGACGCTCGATGCGGTCGAGTTCCGCGAGCGCTTCGCCGGCCGTCTCCCGGCCGGACTGTGCGCGCTCGGTCGCCTCGCGGGAGACGTTCGCGACGCCGTCGGCCGTCGAGGCGATCTCCTCGATGGTCGCCGAGAGATCGCTCATCTCACCGAGCACCTCCTCGAAGCGGTCGTTTTGCTCGTCGGTCGCGGTCGAAATCTCGTCGGCCGACCGGCTGACCTCCTCGCTGGCCTGTTCGATCTCGTCGACGCTCGTCGAGACCTCGCGACCGATCTGGTCGACCTCCTCGGCGAGCGACTGGACGTCCTGCAGCGTCGTCTCGACGTCGTCCAACATCGTGTTCAACCCCGTCGCGATCTCGGCCATCGCCTCGTGGTCGCTCTCGACGTCGACACGGCGAGTGAAATCGCCCGCAGCGCACTGCTGTAGCACCGATCGGATCCGCTCGGCGTCGGCCTCGAGCGCCGCGTTTCGCTCCTCGACGCGCTCGCGCTGTCGCTCGATCCGCGCCTGGCTCGCCTCTAGCTCGTCGATTCGCGTTTCGAGACCGGTTCGCATCTCCGCGAGCGAGTCGCCGAACTCGCCGGGGATCGACTCGTCGAGGACGGCCGCGTCGAACTCCTCCCGAGCGAGCGCATCCGCCTGATCGGCGACCGTCGTCAGGTAGGCGTACATCGAGCCGAACGAGTGCTGGAGATCCCCGATCTCGTCGGATTGAGCCGGATCCGGCGGCCGTTCGTCGAGCCGGCCGCCGGCGATGGCGTCGGCGGTCGTCCGCACGCCCTGTAGCGGCTCGATGACGTCCCTGCGGGCGATCAGAAGCGTGTTGACGAACGCGAGGACGGCGAGCGCGAAGACGACGCCGGTGAGGAGGATCTGCTCGGTCGGAAAGACCGCAAACGCTTCGCCCGGTCCGAGGAAGACGAGCGGGAGGCCGAACACGGCGAGCGTCGAGCAAAACTGGAGCACGACCGCGGCCATGATCTTTCGCTCGACGCTTTCGGCGATTCCAAGTCGGTCCATCGACCTCCAGAGAACGGACTCGTATCGATCGCGCAGCGACCTCGGATGATCAGCGGAGCCGTCGAATCGAGGAGAAGCAGTCGACATACCGAATCGATTGCCGAACGAGTACTTAAACGCGGTGTGAATTACCAGTTCGCTGTAGTTGGTCGATGACTCTATCGGGTGGGGCGCGTCGTCGCCACAAGCGAAATCGGTTTACACGATCCGGCGCTACGACCGGCAGTGACCGACGAACGCGACTCGAACGCCGGCGATCTCGATTTGGACAGCGATTCTGACAGTCGGGACGCTATCGAGACAGGCGGCAGTGAGGGTAGTGGCAACCGATCCTCGGAACAGGCCGCTGGCCACGAGGAGGGGGAGGCTATCACACTCTCGCAGTTTCACGAGGCCTGCCAGCGACACGGGCGGCCGGTTCTCACTGCAGACGCAGTCGCGCAAGTCCTCGATCTCCCACACGACGCGGTCGACGACCAACTCGCCGCGCTGGCCGAGGGCGGCGAGCTCGAGCGACTGTCCGTCTCGACGGACCCCGTCGTCTGGTATCCGAGCGAACTCGAGGATCTGACCGACCGAGAGCGAGTCGTCGTCTTCCCGAAACGCCGCGAGATCGTCGTCGATCGACCCGACCAGTTCACGCGCGCACAGCTCTCGCAGTTCGCCCACCTCGCCGACGCGAACGGCGAGGACGGCTATCGGTACGTCGTCAGGCCCGAGGACGTCTGGCAGGCACCCCACGATAGCTTCGACGACCTCGCACGAACGATGCGTCAGGCGCTCGGCCAGCGCTCGGAGCCGCTCGAGGACTGGGTCGAGAGCCAGTGGGACCGCGCCCGCCAGTTCCGGCTGGTGACCCACGAGGACGGCTACACGGTCCTCGAGGCAGAAAGCGCCGAAATCATGGGCAACGTCGCCCGCCAGAAACTCGACGAGGAACACGTCCACGCGCCGATCTCCGACACCGAGGACTGGGTCCACGAGGGATCGGAGGCCGCGATCAAGCGCATCCTCTACGAGGCGGGCTATCCCGTACAGGATCTGCGCGATCTCGACTCGGGCGAAGCGCTCTCGGTCGATCTCGCGGTCTCGCTGCGCGACTACCAGCGGACGTGGGTCGATCGATTCGCCGAGGCCGGCGAGGGCGTCTTCGTCGGCCCGCCGGGCAGCGGCAAGACCGTCGCCGCGATGGGTGCGATGGCCCACGTCGAAGGCGAGACCCTGGTGCTGGTCCCGAGTCGCGACCTCGCGCGCCAGTGGGCCGAGACGATCGAGGAGTACACCTCGCTCGACCCCCACCAGATCGGCCAGTACCACGGGGGGCAGAAGAACGTCCGCCCGGTGACCATCGCGACCTACCAGATCGCGGGCATGGACCGCCACCGTTCGCTGTTCGACGACCGCGAGTGGGGACTTGTCGTCTTCGACGAGTGCCAGCACGTTCCGAGCGACGTCTACCGGCGGAGCACGCACCTGCAGTCCCGACACCGCCTGGGCTTGAGCGCCAGTCCCATCAGAGAAGACGACCGCCAGACCGAGATCTTCACCCTGGTCGGCCCGCCGATCGGCACCGACTGGCAGGCCCTCTTTGATGCGGGTTTCGTCGCCGAACCCGAACTCGAGATTCGGTACGTCCCCTGGGGCGACGACGAACAGCAAAACGCCTACGCCTCCGCCGAGGGCCGCGAGAAGTACCGAATCGCCGCCGAAAACCGCGGAAAGATCGACGAGGTCCGCTACCTGCTGTCGGCCCATCACGACTCGCGGGCGCTCGTCTTCGTCGACTATCTGGATCAGGGCCGGGAGCTCGCCGACGCTCTCGACGTCCCCTTCCTCAGCGGCGAGACGCCCCACCACGAGCGACGCCGGCTGCTCGAGGAGTTCCGACGCGACGAGCGCGATCTGCTCGTCGTCTCCCGTGTCGGCGACGAGGGGATCGACCTCCCAACGGCCGACCTCGCGATCGTCGCCTCCGGGCTCGGCGGCTCGCGTCGGCAGGGAACCCAGCGAGCGGGTCGAACGATGCGGCCCGCAGGGGGCGCGCTCGTCTACGTCCTCGCGACGCGAGGGACTCGCGAAGAGGAGTTCGCTCGTCGACAGCTCCAGCATCTCGGGCGAAAGGGGATGACCGTCCGCGAGCAGACGGTCGACCCCGATCGGACCGAGTAGTCTGGCCACCCGTATCCAGTCCGAGTCGTCTCACCACTTACTCCCAGTCCGAGACGGGTCAATGTCGCCACTATCGACCGTTGGTGAACACCAATCACCATAATTGAACGTCTCGTTCGGTGAGTAAAGCGGCAGACGAGCGTCAGACGTCCCAAAACGCTTATTCGCGCGGGCACGGCTTGTATGAGCAATGGCCGGGTTAGACGACGCGTTCGGTGATCTCTTCTCGAGCGCCGATTCGATCTTGCTCTTTGCACCGAGTGGCTCGTACTACGAGCGGTTTACCGGGAACGAGGAGGTCGACGTGATCGTCGTCGGAACCGAAAACGACGTCGGCGCGGAGACGTTCGTCGAGTTGCCACTCGAGTTTGACAACGTCGCCGAACGAATCCGGTACGGACTCGAAGGCGGATTCGAACAGGGTGTCATCGAGGACGGCGATGAACTCGCCTGCGTGACGAGCGTCTTCGGAGACGAGATCGACACGTTCTCGCGGGTGCGGGCGAGCGCCGACGACCACACCGGCATCTACGACCTGTTCGCAAAATCCCGAGCGGAGCCGGAGGTCGTCAAATCCGTCCTCGAACTCGCGATCGAACTCGGCAAGAAAGGACAGAAAGGCAAGCCGGTCGGCGCGCTGTTTATCGTCGGCGACGCGGGGAAGGTGATGAACAAGTCCCGCCCGCTGTCGTACAACCCCTTCGAGAAGTCCCACGTCCACGTCGGCGACCAGATCGTGAACGTGATGTTAAAGGAGTTCTCGCGGCTCGACGGCGCGTTCGTCATCTCCGATGCGGGCAAAATCGTCTCGGCGTACCGCTATCTCGAACCATCGGCGGAGGGGGTGGACATTCCGAAGGGACTCGGCGCGCGACACATGGCCGGCGGCGCGATCACGCGAGACACGAACGCGATCGCGATCGTCCTCTCCGAAAGCGACGGCCTCGTCCGGGCGTTCAAGGCCGGAGAACTCATCCTGGAGGTCGACCCGGAGGCGTACTGATATGGACTGGCAGACGCTCATCGACGAGCCGGCGGTGATAGCAGCCGCGGTCCTCGCGCTCGGATTCGTCGTGGGCTATCTCGTCGGGCGGCTGAACAAGGAACTGCTCACCGCGGCGGGCGTACCCGAAACCGTCGAGGGGACGCCGTTCGAGCGGACCGCCCAGTCGATCGGCACCTCGACGGTCGAGATCGTCGCCCGGCTGAGCTCGTGGTTCATTTATGGCATCGCGGTGCTGACGGCGATCCACATCGCCCAGTTGCTCGACACCGACGCCTTCTGGTTTCGCGTCGTCGAGTTCATCCCGCAGGCGTTCATTGCCGTTCTCGTCCTGATCCTCGGCTTCATCGTCGCCGACAAGGCCGAACTGATGGTCGGCGAGTACCTGCGCAGCGTCAAACTCCCGGAGGTGTCGTTGCTCCCGAAACTCGTCAAGTACTCCGTGCTCTTCGTGGCCTTTCTCATCGCGCTCGGACAGATCGGCGTCTACATCTATCCGCTCTTGATCCTGCTCGCGGTGTACGCGGCCGGAATCGTCATCGTCGGTGCGATCACGTTCAAGGACTTCCTCGTCTCGAGCGCGGCGGGGATCTACCTGTTGCTCAACCAGCCCTACGGGATCGGCGACCGGATCCGGATCGGCGACCAGTCCGGCATCGTCCAGGAGGTCGACCTCTTCGTGACGAAAATCGAGAGCGACTCCGAGGAGCACATCGTTCCGAACCGGAAGGTGTTCGACGAGGAACTCGTCAAGCTTCGGGAGTAGTGCTCGTTCAGACGGGCTGTGTGAGTCGGTGCCGGCGCAATCGCAGGACGGGTCGCGGTCGCGTCGGAAATGACGGATACCGATCCGTCTCAGGCATCGATCGAGGAGTGTTACCAGTAGTTGGGAAGACGGTCTCTTTATTCGGAGTTGGTTGTGAAACTCGCGGTCAGTACAGGCGAAACACATACTGTTAAAGAAAATACTATAGTACACGTATGAGTGGAAATTAACATGATTATAGTTTCATCTCCCGCTGTAATCCCCGGCGCTCCGGGCACTCCTGAACTGATTATAGTCCTTTCAATTAGCCTGCTGTTGTTGGGTCTTCTTGGGCGTTGGATCTACCGTGATGCAAAATCGCGTGAGAGCAATTGGGCGTGGCAATGGGCAACTGGTATCCCTATGATGTTCGTATTAGGGCTTGTGCCGGGTCTTCTCATGCTTATAATTTATCTCCTTGTTCGTGGCGATCGCTCTGTTCAATAAGCACACATAGTTACCGAATCCTCTGTTTCAGTTTCAGGTGCGAGACTGAATGAAGATTGAGCTACTATCGACTGTTACTGTCTGAACGAGGTCGGAATCACGTTCGCCGAGGGTATCGAATTCGAGCACCTCGAAAGCCCCCGGCACGCTCGAGTCGGCTGGCGGCGTGCGCTCCTCGGCTCACGATGTTCGCCTGCGGTGCTACGGCCACCTGCCTCCTCGACCGCGCCGGCCCCTTTCAGTCCCGCCCACAGAACCTCGTCCTCCCCAGCCTCGGCGCTTCACTTCGTTCAGCGCCATCCCTCGCACGAGTCGCTGTTGGCGTCTCGCAGTGCTCGACGCCGTCAGCAGCGCGCGCCGAGGTGACCGGCTGAAAGGCGCACCACGAGCAATTTGAGATCGACCGGTTCGAGAGAATAGAGAACAGTGTTACTCCTCGAGCGAGAGGCCGGCGTGCCACCGGTCCGCGCCTTCCTCGCGCTTTCGTTCGTCCATCTTCGCGAGCAGGTGGGTCGCGAGCGTCGCCGTTTCCGCGGCGCGGGACTCGCCTTCGGTTCGGAACTCGCCACCGTTGCGGTCGGCGTAGACCGTACAGACGGCACCGGCCCGCAGTCCGTAGACGTTCGCGAGCGTGCAGATCACGCTCGCTTCCATCTCGATGTTTTTCACGTTCGCGTCGACGAGTTGCTCGACGAGGTCGGCCGACCCCGCTGCCTCGAACCCGTCGTAGCCCGGCCGACCCTGGCCGGCGTAGAAGGAGTCCGCACTCATCGTGAGGCCGGTGTGGTAGTCGTAGTCGAGGCGGTCGGCGGCGGCGATCAGCGCGGAGACGACCTCGTGGTCCGCGACGGCGGGGTAGTCCTCGCGGACGTACTCGTCGCTCGTCCCCTCCTGTCGCACGGCTCCCGTCGTGATGACGAGGTCGCCGACGGTCATCTCGGGCTGGATCGCGCCGCAGGAGCCGACCCGGATGAACGTCTCACAGCCCGCGCGGGCGAGTTCCTCGACGGCGATCGCGGCCGAGGGGCTGCCGATCCCGGTCGAGGTGACCGACAGCGGCGTTCCCTCGTAGGTTCCCGTCGCCGTTCGGTACTCGCGGTGGTGGGCCCGGAACTCGTGGTCGTCCCAGTGCTCGACGATCGTCTCGAGCCGTTCGGGGTTGCCCGGCAGGAGGACGGTCTCGGCCACGTCGTCGGAGCTGACCTCGAGGTGGTACTGCACGTCCGCGTTCGGATCTTCGCTGTCGCCCGGCATCGATGGACGGAGATTCGAGGCGGCGCGGCATATAACTGCAGGCCGCGCGTAGTCCGCGTATGGCAGACGGCGCGCTTTCGGACACGTACGTCGCGGCCCTCCAGCACGACCTCGCCGACGTGCCCGACGAGGCGACGCTCGTCGGCGTCGTCCGCGAGCCGACGGGGTGGTTTCACGCGGCCGTCGACGAGAACCGGCCCGAACTCGGGCCGCCCGCCGAGGTGCTCGCGTCGATCCGAACTACCGAGGAGGATCTGAAGCTGCGCGGACTCTGCGAGGAGGGCGCGCACAACGCGGCCTGGGAGCAGGTCGGATTCGGCGAGGCGTACCGCGAGCACCTGGCCGAGTCACCAGCGGCCAAGACGGCGCTCGAGGAGTTAGTCGATCGGCTCGAATCGGGCGAGTCGCTGGCGCTGGTCTGTTATGAAAACACCGAGAAAAAACGGTGTCACCGGACGATTCTTCGGGAACGACTCGAAGAGCGGGTGGCGTAAGTACCGGCGTGTACCGATTCGAGACGGTCGAGAGATATAGTAGCCACTGGAAGTCATGGCTATCATAGCTTCCTCTAACGACGCAAGAAAGACAGTACTCACCGAACTCTCTACGCGAGCGGCATCAGTCTGCACTCGCAACAGCGTCACCATCAATATCGTCATCGATGAGCGGGTAGTCGATATGCATCTCGATACGTTCGTAGGGGACGATAGGGATCTTTGCACCGCCCCGGCCCCCCTCCTCGAACTCGACGACGTCGAGCATCTCGAGTCGCTGCAGATCTGCATGGACATCGGAGACGTCGCGATCGACGGCCCGAGCTGCATCACGGATACTCGACGGCTCGTTCTCGACGATCGCCTGAATGAGCTCTAAGCGAAGCGGCGAGAGATGTTCGTGGAGATCATCGTAGCTCCCGAACTGCAACACGGACCGATCCGAGAGATGATCCGGTACCGAGTCTTCGATTTCTTCTGGCGAGTCAGCGTCATCGGTCGCTTGGGCAACCTCAAGCGCATCTTCACGAACCTGTTCGCGGTCGCCGACAGTGATGTGGAGTGTGGATGGCATGGGTATCGGGTAATGGGTGGCCGGATTCGGTTCAGAACGGACGCTCGGGCCCATCGGCAATCTCGATTTCGTCCCAATACGTGTCCGCTTCAGCGTAGAACTCCACCAGTAGCGGGCCGATACCGGGGAAGTCGATTGTTGTCTCGGCGGTGGAAGTGTGTTTTTCGTGTCCTTTCGTCGCTCCGTGGGCGTTATCGTATCGAAGTAACGTCATCCCATCGAGCGTGCCGAGATGCATTGAGTACCGGGTTCCGGATGGGTACGTCTCGATATCGGTCGCATAGCCGACTTTGACCTTCTCAATTACTCCCGCCTCGATATGGCGGTGTTCGTAGAGTACCGTGTATCCGGCCATCCCTATTTGTTGGTGCTACGCCCAACACCATATGCGTTGGTGTCGAATTAATGAGAGTGAGGTGCAAGAACGGTTCTATGACACGGTTTATTCAATTTATTCAATCAACCGTACACAGCCAGCGGTGTGTGTCGACAGGTGCGTATCGATAGCGGGCCGCAGGTTGGAGTGTGCGGACTCACTGTAGATGCCCGGCACCGTGGCAACGGGGATTTTCCACACCCTCCCCAACCGATTCACTCGCTCCCAACGGTCGCTCGTTCATCCCTCGCGATATCGCGGCGCGATTCGCCGTCGACTCATCGCGCCGCAGCACGCCATCGATGTCGAGCCGTTCCGCCATAGCCACCTACTCGAGCATCTCTTCGGTGATCGTGTTCGGCAGGAGTTCACCCAGCGTGTACGCGGTCGGTTCTTCGTCCTCACCCTCATCGCAGAGAACCGTCAGCCCCTCGTCGCAGAACTCGGCGAGCGTCTGTCGGCACATTCCACAGGGGGTGACGCCGTCCCGGCGGCCGGAACTGACGGCGATGCGTGCGAACCCGGTGTGTCCGTGCTTGACGGCTTCGGCGATCGCGACCTCCTCGGCGTGGAGGCTGTTGCTGTAGTTCGCGTTCTCGATGTTGCAGCCGACGAACACCTCGCCCTCAGCCGTTTCGAGGGCCGCGCCGACGGGGTACTCCGAGTAGGGGACGTGGGCGTTCGACTGCACCTCGCGGGCCGTCTCGAGCAACTCGCGCTTGTCGTCGTTCATAGGGGACACTACCGCGAGCGGGCGCAAGAAGCCACCGACCGCTCCGAAGCAGTGAAGCGATGCCGCAGAGGTGGATCAAAACTTACGCGGCGTCGACGACGGCCGATTCGATGACGCTCCGGGCGCGTTCGACGAACTCGTCGACCGCGTCGCTTTCGGCGTAGAGGCGCACGTAGGGTTCGGTTCCGCTCGGTCGGACGAGGAGCCAGGCGGCGTCGGGGAACTCGAGTCGGACGCCGTACTCGGTCCCGACCGACGCTTCGGGGAACGTTTCGGGAAGTTCGGACTCGAGGATCGCCATCGCCTCTTCCTTTCGCTCGTCGGGGCAGTCGACGCTCACCTTCCGGTACGGTCGTTCGGTTACCGGCTCTCGGAGGGCGTCAGTGGATCCGCCGTTGGCGACGAGCGCGGCGACGACGGCGGCGCTGACGACGCCGTCGATCCAGCCGCCGAAGGTGGTGTGGATGTGTTTCCACGGTTCGGCGGCGAAGACGACCTCGGTGTCCGTGTCACCTGCCTCGCGTTCGCGGGCGATCCCCTCGTGCAAGGCCCCGAGACGGACTCGCTCGACGCGACCGCCGGCGGCACGCACGCGCTCGTCGATGCGCGCCGAGGCGTTCGGCGTCGTCACCACGACGGGATCGGCCGCATCGCTCTCGGCCGTGTAGTGGGCGGCAACGACCGCGAGGACGGTGTCCTCGTGAATTACCTCGCCGTCGGGACCGAGCGCGACGAGGCGGTCGGCGTCGCCGTCGTGGGCCAACCCGAGGTCGAACGCACCCGCGGCGAGAAAGTCAGCGAAATCGGCCAGCGTGTCGGGCGTCGGTTTACTACCGCGGGCGCTGAAGTGGCCGTCGACGGTCGCGTTTAGCGCGACGACGTCCGCGCCGAGACGTTCGAGGACCTGCGGCGTCGCGAGCGCGCCGACGCCGTTGCCGCAGTCGATGGCGACCGAGAGGCCGGATAGGATGTCGCGCCGTCCGCGGTCGCTACTGTCGTCGCCAAACTGGTCACTGACGTACTTCGTCACGGCGTCGTGGTACCGATCGAGGATCGAAAGCCGGGTGGAGTCGCCCCACTCCTCCCACGAGGCACGGAGCGAATCGTCCGTCTCGACTCGCTCGTCGATCGCCCGTTCGGCGTCGCTGTCGTACTCGACGCCGTCATCGAAGAGTTTGATACCGTTGTCCGCGGGCGGGTTGTGACTCGCGGTGAGCATCACGCCTCGTCGCCCCCGAGAGGCGAACGCGAGCGCCGGCGTCGGCACCTGTCCGAGCCGATAAACGTCTGCTCCCGCACTTTCGAGGCCCGCTTCTATCGCCGCCGCAAGCGCTGGCCCGGTCTCCCGGCCGTCGCGACCGACGACGAACGTTTCACCCGGCTCGCCTGCGGCCTGGCCGACCGAGAGGGCGAGCGACGGGGTGATCTCCTCGACCGGCCCGCGGATTCCTGCGGTCCCGAACAGCGTCATACACCGTCGTTCCGCGAGGAGCTACTTATACTGCCCGAGAGTCGAAATACGGACTACTCGGGGAGTTCGTCGATCAACACGACCGCCTCGCCGTCGATTACTACCGTCTCGTCGTCCTCGTCGCGAACGACGGTCTCGAGTCGGTACTGCTCGTTTCCGAGGTCCTCGACGATCTCGACGCGAGCGGAAACGCGGTCGCCGACGCCGACCGGGCCGTTGAACTCGAGATCCTGCGAGAGGTAGATCGTCAGGCCCGGCAGTCGCGCGAGGGCGGCGCTGATGAGTCCGGAGACGAGCGTGCCGTGGACGATTCGCTCGCCGAATCGGGTGTCGGCCGCGAACGCCTCGTCCAGGTGAAGGCGGTTCGTGTCGCCGCTGATTTGTGCGAACGCTCGGACGTCCTCCTCTGAGAGGGTCTTCTCGAAGGTGACGGTGTCGCCGACGCTTACGTGTGATCGGTCGTCGACTGTTCGCTCGAACGCCCAGTCGGGCATCGAGTGATCGACCGACGGAATCGATGCGCTCGTCGTCTCGTCGCCCGATTCAGGGTCGACACTGGCGGAACCCATCGCGGATTGGGCGGCGCGATTTGCCGCAGCCGTACTCCGGAGCATGCTCGTGGTCATCGACGTCCACGCGTCCATCATACT
Source organism: Natrialbaceae archaeon A-arb3/5 (assembly GCA_046614585.1). Classification (GTDB taxonomy): domain Archaea; phylum Halobacteriota; class Halobacteria; order Halobacteriales; family Natrialbaceae; genus JBKKHI01. Next base: position 446,096 of record JBKKHI010000002.1, read on the forward strand.
CGAAAACGAGTTCCCCCCAGTGTTCTGGTGTGCCATCGCCGGTGGCTATGTGCGGTGAGGTAATCACTCTTTGGCAGCACTGTGATCGCCCCGGTCACGCCGATCGAGGTGTACGACGATCGACGACATACCGAGATACTGGCTGCGGACATAGTATCTGACAGCTCTCCGCTTGCGAGCGAGGTAACTGCCACTGGAAACGGATCAGTTGTGAGTCGAGGTTAGTCGTCGTCCTCCTCGTCTTCTTCGGCGGCCGCCGCGTAGGCGTCGATATCCGAGTTCGCCAACGGATGGCGATCCATCTCGCCGTCCTCGCCTGGCAGCGTGCGGGTCGAAAGTACCCCTTCGTCTTCGGTGTCGGTCTGCTCCCATTCCGAGTAGTAGTTCCCGAGCTCGCGTTCGGCGTCGTAGAGGGTGAGCTCGTCGGCCGGGAACGAGGCCAGATCACCCGTATCGGTCGTGATCCGGACGTCGCCGCCGAGAAACGCGTTCAGGTAGATGTCCGTCGCCGGCGCGCCGTCGATGATGTAGCTGGTTCCCGACGGGGCGTCGAACGTGTTCTGTTCGATCCGATCGATGTACGAGCCGTCGCGGTTCGACCGGACGGTTCCGCGGATTTCCGACTCGACGACGGTCGCGTCGTACCGACTTCGAATATCGACTGCGACCGAGGACGACGGTTTGGGGTCGACGATACAGTTTTCGACCGAGCCACCGCCGTTGACGGTGACGCCGCCGTGGATCTCACATCGGGCGACTCGCATCTGGTTCAGGCCGACCGTTCCTTCGATTACACTGTCGGTGGTGTACCCGCCTCGGCTGTTGAGATCACTGTAAAACTGACAGTGGCGTGCGGAGATCACCGGTCCGCCGACGTCGCCGTGGAACTCACACTCGGCCGGGACGAGCGCGTGAGAGACGTCGTCAGCAAAGACGGTATCGTACGCTTCCGTCGGCCCGTCGAACGAACCGTTGACGGTCGCGTAATGGGCGTCGACCCGCCCGCTGTCGTAGTCGTCTTCGTACTCCTCGAGGCGAGCGAATTCGATGCTTGACGGAATATCGACGGTCGCCTGCCAGAAACCCGGCGCACCGTCGTCGGGGTGGTAGTGTAACAGCCCGTCGACGGAAAACGACGGGTCCTCCGGCATCAGGATCTCGATCGTCGTCTCGGTCGCGGCTTCGCCGACGTAGGTGTACGTCTTGGTAAGCTCTTCTCCCTCCTCGTCGGCACGGACGATGGACGGTTGGACAGTGTACCGGCCCGGTTCGATACCGATCACGTCCCCGGATTCGAGCGCGTCGTAAGCCGCCTGGAGGGTCTCGTAATCCGCTTCATCGCTCGGACCGACGGTGAAATCCGGGTCAGGAACCGTCGGCGCTGATCGCCCGCTCCCGCCGCCGCCGCTTTCGCCGTTCTCGTCGTCTTCGTCACCGTTCTCGTCTCCGTCACCGTTTCCGTTGCCCGAACTCTCCGTTTCGGCTTCGGGATCGTCTTCGAGACACCCTGCAAGCGCGGAAACGGCGAGACCCGACCCGAGGAGAAACGCCCGTCGATCCAGCCGGTTTGACTCCAGTGGCTCGCCCATAGGTTCTCGAAGTAACGAATCAGTAATAAAGTTTGTTCGTCGAACGGGCTCGTGTATAATATTCGATCCGTCGCTGCCCAGCGCAACGTTCACAACGGTCCGGACGAACCAGCAAGTAGACTGCAGACGAAATCGGTGAAGCGCGATCCGATAGGAGCGACAACTCATGTCCGAGGGGCCACAGCTACCGGGCGTCGACAGCGAGGACGGGACCGACCGGATCGTCTGTCACGTCGACGCCGACTGCTTTTATGCCTCCTGTGAACGGCTGCGCGAGTCCGACCTCCGCGGCGAGCCTGTTGTCGTCGGGATGGGGTACGAACCCGGCGAGACCGTCGGTGCCGTCGCGACGGCGAGCTACGAGGCGCGCGAGTTCGGAGTCGAAAGCGCACAGGCGATCTCGACGGCGCTCGAGCGCCTCCCGCGCCGCTCCGAGTTCGAATCGAACAGCGACGAGGACGAGACCGATCGGAAGCGGGCCGAGACGGGCCACTATCGCCCCGTGGATATGGAGTTCTACGAATCGGTCGCGGCCGACGTGCGCGAGATACTCCACGACTGCGCCGACGTCGTCCGCGAGGTGAGCATCGACGAGGCCTACCTCGACGTGACCGACCAAACCGCCTGGTCCGTCGCGGACGGCTTCGCTCGCCACATTAAAGATCGGATCCGCCGCGAGGTCGGCGTGACCGTCAGCATCGGCGTCGCGCCGACGATGAGCACGGCCAAAATCGCGAGCGATTTCGACAAACCAGATGGATTGACCGTCGTTCGACCCGATGAGAGCCGCGAGTTCCTCGCCCCGCTTTCGGTCGACCTCCTCCACGGCGTCGGTCCCGTAACCGCACGGGAACTCCGTGAGATGGGGCTGGAAACGGCCGGCGACGTGGCCGCGGCCGATCCGAACCCGCTCGTCGAGCGGTTTGGCGAACGCGGCCGCGAACTGTACGACCGCGCGCGTGGCGAGGACGACCGCCGCGTCGAGCCCACGGGCGATCCGAAGAGCTTTTCGCGGGAGTCTGCCTTTGCAGACCCCGTTACAGAACCCGAGCCGAAATACGACCAGATCGAGGTGCTCGCGGCGGCCGTCGCCGAACGGGCGCGACGAAACGGCGCGCTCTACCGGACTATCGGCGTCAAAGCCGTCGAGCCACCGTTCGACGTCAACACGCGCGAGCGGTCCCTTCCGGGCCCGGTCGACGACCCCGACCTCGTCGAGCGGATCGCCCGCGACCTCTTTGCGGAGTTCGAGTCCGATCCTATCAGAAAGCTCGGCGTGCGGGTGGCCAACCTCGAGTTCGCCTCGGTCGATCAGGCGAGCCTCGACGGCTGGGAAACGGCACCCGATACTGCATCGGCGGATCAGGCCAGGCGAGACGAAACTGACGGTACTGGGACGGACGAGACGTCCACAGCGCGCTTGAGTGGGCAGTCCTCGTTAAGCGATTTCTCCTGACGCGTGTCCGGCCGACTGCTCACCGCCGAACGAAGATTCGTTCTCAGCGCTTGATGGCAGTCTCGACCGATCCGAACACTGTAATTATAACCCCCCGTTACGAACACGAGCACAGACACGTCCCCGATTCGTCATGACTGCAGACTTCTACGACCTTCTCGACGTTCCGCCCGACGCCTCCCAGGACGAGATCACGACGGCGTATCGCGAGAAGGTCCAGACCTACCACCCGGACGTCAACGACGACGAACGGGCCCGATCGCAGTTTACGGCGGTCAAAAAGGCACGAGAGATCCTCTCCGATCCGGTCGAGCGTCAAGCCTACGACCGGCTGGGACACGAGGAGTACGTCAGAAAGCGAACGAGCGGCCTCCCCTCGCCTGATGTCTGGGCGGACAACGACGACTCGTCGACTGAAACGAAAAGCGCGAGCGAGACGACCGAAACCGGCGAGTCAGGAGAGACGAACGAAGCCGCGTCAGCAACTTCGAGTGGGGCGGACGCGACGTCCGGCTCGTCCGGCTGGACGGACAGTTCGAGAACGCGGTCGAAATCGACCGCGTCGGCCTCTACCGGGGCGAACGCAACTGGCGGGAACACGCGGTCGACGGGCTGGTCCAGTTCCAGCGATAGTGCAGCGGGTTCGGCGAGCGGAGCGACGACCGACTCGAACGGGACGGCGTCCGAATCGACCGGCTGGACGAACACCGGCGGGGACAGCGGCGCGGACGGCGGCTCGACTCGTCGCACCCGAAATCGGTCGACGAGCACCTCGAACTCGTCGCACGCCGGATCGACTGCAAGCCACCGTCAGCAACGGACGACCCGCTCGGCGCTCGTCCGGTGGTGGCGTCGCCGAAACGTCGCGCTGCCGCTCATCTGGCTGTCGGTCCTCGTCTACGGTATCGGCCTCGCACAGTTCGCCCTCGCAAACGAGAGCGGGATTGCCACCGTTCGGACCGAACTGGTGCTCGTCGGCGCTGATCCAGCCGCACTCTGGACCGTCATTTCGAGCGGCCGGTACGGGATTCAGACGCCGACTGCGTTCGTCTCGAGCGTCGAGCCCGTCTCACCGCCGCTTGCACCCACGGAGTGGTACGCCGTCCTGGTCGGGCTCGTCTGTGTCAGCCTCGCCATCGCAGCCGCGATCCGACTCGGCTGGCGCGAGGACAGCCGCGGGCCGATTTCGATGGCCGAAACGATCCTCGTTGCGTCCGCGCTCGCGATTTCGACGGGGCTGCTCGGCGGGCCGTTGCTTGCCGGTGCGGTCCTCATGCCGTTCCTGTTCGGCGTCGTCGTCTACCACACGCGACGCGGTTCCGGCTGGACGCCGTCGTACCTGTACGTCGTCCCCGTGCTCGCGCCGATCGGCGGCCTCGCTGCCGACAGCGTTGGGTACGCCACGCTCCCAGTCGATGTCCTCGTGTTCGTCCTCTTGCCCGTGGTCGGAGCTCTCGGCTTGCCGCTGCGTGCGACGATCAGGAAACACTTCGACCTGTGAGAGCGGGACAACAGCAGAACTCATACGGTTTACTGTAAGTCAGTTCCGGCGCAGCCGCCGCACGGGTCGCGGTTGCGCCGGTTGACTCGCTTCGCTCCTCGACCGAGGCTCGTCTCACACAGTTCGACTCACCGCCGGTAAATCGGTACAGCAATCCGTATCAGCCGACGAGCGTCGCGACGCCTTTCGTCTGTCGGTAATCGCTCGCGAGGATCGCTTCGAGCGTCGAAACGAGCGTGTCCCGCTCGTCGCCGCTCCACTCCGAGGGATCTCGGATGGGGACGACCATGAACCCGCGGCCGCGAATTTCGCGGGCGTGCAGGGACTTCATATCGAGGTCAAGTCGACCGCGCTGGGTCGTGTACTCCCGGAGGACGTGGTCGGTCGCCTGCTCGCCAACCGGCAGGAGGATGTGCGCGTTGATCGCCCGGAGTTCGGCGTCGAAAAACCGCTCTAGGTCGGCGTACTCGTCCGCCGTCGGCTGGTGGCCGTTCGGCAGACAGCACATGTGGACGTAGCTCAGATAGAGGTTCTCGAGGTCGGGCCGATCCCGCGGGCCGGTAACGAAGTCGACCTCGCGAAAGACGTCCTGAAGGGCGAGGCCGGCCTCGAGTTCGGTAAAGGGTACGCCCGTTCGTTTGCCGCCGTGAACGCCAGGGTGGTCGCCGATAACGTGAAAATCGGCGTTGGCGTCACCGTATCCGAACACGGCCGTTCGCTCGTCGGGGCCGGTTCGGTCGAACGGCGGTCGGAGGCCGAACGGATTGCTCGTCTGGTCGGTGACGTTTTTCACGGATATGCGAACGGGATGATTCCCCATAACGGTCGCGATTGCCGATAGACTCCGGCTACGGGTTGGGTGGTTCGTCGGTGTTGTCATCGACCTCGCTGGCGGGGACGGACTCCGCGTCGAGAGACGTAGTTTCCTGCGCGTGGGCATCGACGACGAGCGTCGAATCGATGAGGGCCGTAAGGCCGCGTCGAAGGCGCTGTGAGACGGCCGAATCAGAGACGCCGAATCGGTCGCCCAGGTCGACCAGCGTCGTCCGACGCGGGACGTCGAAGTAGCCCGTCTCGTGGGCCGCGATAATGAGGTCTCGTTGGGCGGCCGTGAGACCGAATCGAAGTTCGCTCTCCGGACCCACCGCTTCGTGGAGCTGGACCAGTTCGAGCGAGATGTCGCGATCGGTACAATCAGTGTAGAACGTAGACAGCCCCTCGTACGAGGGAAATCGAAGCCGAAACGTCCACCACTCGTCGGTACCGGTCGCGTTCGTAACGATCGCATCGCTGCCCTGTATCGCTTCGAGTACGCCGTTTACCGAACCGTTCCACTCGATTTTCACCAGAACGGTTTGATCCATCTCGTCGATCACCGACGCCGATTCGACGCTCGCGCTCTCCTCGAGCGCATCCACGATAGAATCAGCGTCGGCTGACGGAACCCAGAGGTACGGCATCACGCCCTCGCTCGTCGGGACCGTCGTCTCGACCGTTACTGTCGTCTCTTGGTCCGGTGTAAGGAGCGAACCAAGCGGGAAATCCGCCGCCGGAACCGCAACTGTCGCGATGACACTCATCGCTTGCTCCAAGCGACGGGTCGATGGCAGTATCCAGGGATCGTCCCAGTCAGTTCGTATCGTACCGCAATTCGTAGGAAACACCGAATACGGTAGTTCATAGCAAACTCGTCCGCTAATACATTAGCCGAGACTCACAAGAATCGAGAGGTTAGATATCGAAGCCATTTAAGTCGATTCCCGAATATTTTGATTAATATGTCGATTGCCGCTCGTCCGAACGCAACAACGTTACTGAAACTCGGCTTACAGCATCGAAATCCTTGAGCCGATAAACGAGGGATCTGATCTCGCTCGCCTCGCCGTAACAGAAAATCGCCTCGAGACACCACTCGCCGTGGTGAACGTGACAGGTCGTGTCAATCTCGGTCTGGAACTCGTGTTGGATCTCGTGGAGGTCCTCGATGATCTCGTCGTGAACGTAGTCGAAGACGACCGTCGCTGCGATCGTTCCGCGAGTCTGTTCCAGTTGGTGGTGTGATTCGACGTACTCCTGGATGGCTTCGCGGAGCGCACGCGAGCGGGAATCCAACCCTTCTGCCTGCCAGGTCCGATCGAACTCGGCTAACATCGCTTCGGGTACGTTGAGGCTCGTCCGCATAGCCGCCTCTTCGTTCGGTGACGAAAAAGCTTCGGCGGTCGCAATCGAGGAGTCTCGCGAAACTGCTGTGGACGTTAGGATGTCGTATTCGGGGCAGTTCTGACGAGCCAGCCGGCGACGAGAAACACTGCGAGCAGTGCGGTGGCCGCGGCGAAGTAGGGAAGTTCGACCGCGGGGCTGACGGCCTGGCGACCGAACAGGAGCACGAAGACGACGAGCGGCGGCATTGCGGCCAGCGCAAGCCCGGTTCGCCGGTCGTCGAACTCGTTCCACCCGACCATCGCGGCGACGATCGCGGAGCCGAGAAGCGCGAGCGTCACGCCGTACTGGACCATCTGTACCGTTGGCGAGTAGGTCGCGGTGTGACTTCCGACGGCAGGGCTGAGGACGACGTGAAGCGGGAGCGAGATGATTCCGAGCGCGAGCGCGGCGGTGACGTGCGTTCGAGTGAGCCGCGATTGCCAGACCAAGACCGTCGCGACGACGAACAGCGCGAAGATGAGGACGGCCGTCCAGAAGTGCAACGAGAGGATAGCCATCTCGTACTGGAGGACGGTCTCGCGGCCGAGGATGACCTGAATCGGCGTCAGGATCATGCCGAGAACGACGAGCGCGACGACGCGTCTATCGATCGATGGTGCTCGCCACGCGGCGAGTGCGGAGCCGATGATGGCGAAGCCGGCGAACATTGCAACGAACCGGTGGAACCACTCGTAGAAACTCGGGAGATTCGCCGGAAGTAAGTTGTACGGCCCGGCGTCACACTGGGGCCAGTTCGCTTCACAGGCCAGTCCGGAACCGGTCGCCTTCGCGGCGATGCCGAGCAAGATCGTCGCCGACACGAGCACGAGCGTCGTCACGAGGAGATGCCGGAAGCCGAACCGATTGATCAGCGGTCGAACTACCAGACGAGAGGCGCGAGTATCGGTCGACACGGGCGTTCGACCGACGGTTAGGAGCGAGCGTATTTAGGTCCCCCGAGTCGTTCTTAACTCGCTGGAATCGGCCGCGAGATGGCCGAACGATCACTCTACGTCGCGTTCTGTCGTCCCCATCGATATCTCGCCGTCGGCCCGGATCGTCCCGTCGATTTCGGCCGCCGGACCGAGATCGAGGTCAACACAGGAGACGTCGCCCAGAACGCGAGCGTTGGGGTCGATCTCGACGTTCCCGTCACGGGTCGTCAGATCGCCATGGATCCGCGTCCTCTCGCCGAGGGTGACGTCACCGCGTGCCCGGAGGCTGCCAAAAACGTTGCAATCGGTGCCCACATCGATCGTCTCGGCCCGGACGTTACCGTGGAGCCGACAGTCGTCGCCGATCGTCGCGGGCGTCGAGACTCGCCAGGCGTCGTCGTTTACCGTCGCGTTCCGGGGAATCACGAGCGGTTCGGTCTCCGGATCGTCGGTGTCCCCCTCGTCGACGAGTTCGGAGATCAACCGCTGGGCGGTATCTTCCTCGCCGATGAGCAGCAGGTGTTTGAGGTAAATAAAGAGGAGAACGATCGTCGGCATCGGATTCCGGATCACGATCCAGCCGTTGGCCTCGAACCCCTCCTCGATGTCGACGTCGTCGCCGATGTCCAGATCGCCGGCCACTTTCAACTCGCCGCCGATGTGGACGCGCTCGCCGATGTAGGCGTCCCCGCCGACGAGGACGTTCTCGGCGACGTCACACCACATGTCGAGCCGGCAGTCGCCGTCGGCTTCGATCTCGCCGTCGAACTCGACGCTCTCGCCGGCGAGGACGTTCCGGCCGCGCACGCCGAACTCGATACTCGAGCGGCTGCCGACCAGTACGTCTCCGTCGGTCTCTAGCGCGACTTCTTTCGCCTCGGTCCCGTCGGGGACGACGAGTTCGTCGAGTGGATCCCTGCGTACGGCCACGTTTCGGTCCAATGTAACCGGCCGATAATAAACTTCGTCGTTGGGTGTCGTTCGTCTGACGCCCGTCTCGCGCTCTGTCGAAGACGTATAGTGACAACTGAAACTGTTTACACACCAATCGCACAGTTGTCGTGCGATTGGGTGTGCACTGACTTTCAGTGGCTACTATAGATGACTGCTGACATGAGTCGGGACAGACGGGCCGAAACGGTAGTCGCCTCGTTTTTACACTCGCATCGCATACTGCTGGGCATGACAACGCTTGCGTTCGACGACGAGGGTGTCGATGTCGTCTACGAAGGGACCGAGTTCCGCCTCGAACAGGAACTCATCGAGGAGGCAACCGAGAAGTCTTACTACGACGTGACCGACCACGAGGTCCTGAAGATCGTCGCCGAACAGCCCGAGTTGCAGGGCGAGCCGCGACGGATCGGCGACATCATCGAGTGACCGACGGCGCGGTTCCGTCGCCGTACCCGGAACACCTTTTGCGCTGACGGGAATCCTCCTAGGTATGATCGACGAGACGGTCGAGGAGATCCAGGAAATGCAGACACACAGCTCCTCGGTAGTCGCCGTACGCGCGACGCGAGCCCTCGAGGCGTTGACCGATCGGGAGTTCGCCACCGCCGAGGAGTACATCAGATCGCTCGAGCGAAACGGCTCTGCCCTCCGGCGGGCGAACCCCTCTCACGCCTCCTTACAGAACGCGGTCCGCGACGTCGTCTCGAGCGTCACCGAGGCCGAGCCCGAGGACGTCGAGACGGCAAAGCAACTCACCCAGGAACGGATCGACGCGGTCGTCTCCCGGATCGAATCGGCCAAGCAACTGGCCGCCGAAAACGCCGTCGAACACCTCGAAGACGGCGCGACGCTGCTGACGCACGATTACTCCTCGACGGTGATCGAAGCGCTCGAACAGGCGACCGCGGCCGGCAAGACGTTCGACGTGTACGTCACCGAAGCACGACCGCGATACATCGGGCGCAAGACGATCCGAACGCTCGCCGAACTCGACGGCGTCGAACCGACACTCATCACCGACAGCGCCCACGGCGTCTACCTCCGCGAGTGCGACCGCGTCGTCGTCGGCATGGACTGTATCGTCGACGAGACGCTGTACAACCGCGTCGGCACGTTCCCAATCGCCTCGACGGCCGCTCGACTGGACGTTCCCGTCGACGTCCTCGGCTCGGCGGCGAAGCTCATTACCGAGGGATTCGTCTTCGAAAACGAGTTCCGCTCGAGCGCCGAGGTCATGTCCGAACCCGCGGACGGCTTCGACGTGCAGAACCCGGCCTACGACGCCACGCCGACTGCATTGCTCGAGAGCGTGATCACCGACGAGGGTCGCCAGACGTTCTAGGAGCAGTCGTAGACGCCAGATTAGTATCCAGAACCGACCACGAACAGCGGGTTCGGTAGCGGGGAAAGCGGATCGCAGGGCGTCCTATCCACTACTGAGCGGTATAGTAACAACTTCAACTATTCACACACTGATCGCCGACCCGTCTGGCGGTCAGATGTGCACTGACTTGCAGTGGCTACTATAGTTTCTCTCGTTTCTCAGCGGGAATGGGATTGACAGACGTCACATCTTCGCCGTCGCACAGGTCGTCGAAATCACCTTGTTCCCGCTATCTCTCAGATATACAACGCTCTTGTGCCGTATTGACGAACGTTCGTATTCGACGGTCGTGACAGTCTCCCGCGCGTGCAGACAGCCTATCCCTGCCTCCGGTGTAGAGGGCATATGCGTCTCGTACAGGTGTTCGTTCCGCAGGGGGATCTCGACCGCGTCCTCGAGACGGCGGACGAGACGGGCGTCGATTACGCCGTGTCCGAGGAGACGAGCCGCGGCGAGTTCGAGGCGGTCGTCTCGATTCCGGTCCCGCCGGCCGCCGTCGAGCCGCTGCTCGCGGCGCTTCGCGACGCCGGCCTCGATCCGGATTCGTACACCGTCGTTACGGCGGCCGAAACCATCGTCTCGGATCGAACCGAGGAGTTGACCGGCCAGTTTACCGGCACGCGGATTTCCAGGGAAGAGTTGCAGTCGCGAGCCGCCGACCTCGCACCCGCGGCGTCGACGTACTTCGTCTTGCTCGTGGTGAGTACGGTGATCGCCACGGCAGGCCTGTTGCTCGATTCGGCGGCGACAATCATCGGCGCGATGGTCGTCGCCCCGTTGATGGGACCCGCACTCTCGGCGAGCGTCGGGGTCGTCGTCGACGACGACGAGCTCGCAACCCGCGGCGTCGTCCTGCAGGTCGGCGGGCTCATCGCTGCGATCGCCACCGCGGCGGTGCTCGGTTGGCTTCTCAGGGGAACGATCCTGCTCCCACCCGGGTTCGACATCACGACGGTGCCACAGGTCAGAGAGCGAATTACGCCCAACGTGCTCGCACTGTTGCTCGCGCTCGGCTCCGGCGTGGCCGGCGTCATCAGCCTGGTTCGAAACGTCGGCTCGGTCCTCGTCGGCGTGGCGATCGCCGTCGCGCTCGTTCCGCCCGCCGCCACCGTCGGGCTCGGAATCGCCTGGGGCCATCCGACCGTCGTCGTCACCGCCGGCACGCTCGTCCTGGTCAACCTGCTCTCGATCAATCTCACCGCATTGATCCTCCTGTGGATCTCAGGGTATCGACCGCATCGGACCGCACAGGTCGAGCGCGTCTACGGCCGCCTGCGTTCGCGAGTTGTCGTCCTCCTCGTCGCCATCGCCGTCCTCTCGCTCGTCCTCGGCGGAGTTACCTACGGAACCTACCAGACAGCCGCCGTCGAGCACGACGTCCAGACCGAACTCGAGGCGATGAGCGGCGATCCCGCGTACGACGAGCTCCGCTTTCAGGAACTCGACGTCTCCTACGAACTGATCGACGTCTACGCGGACGGACAGCCGACGGTCACCGTCCTCGTCGAACGGCCACCCGGCGAGTCAGAATCACCCCAGCTCGCCGAGCAAGTTCGCGAACGGCTGGAACACGCGACCGGTATCGATCTCGAGGTTGTCGTCGAACTCGTCGATACGCAACGGAGTGGGTGAGCGGGACGTGATCAGATGATGATTAGCACCGAGGCCGCCGCCCCGCCGAGCAACAGCGCCGCGCTGTAGGCGGCCACCTGATTCCGAAAGCCGTGATTCGACGACGTCGCGGCCAACATTGCCTTGACGACGATGCTCGAGACCGTCGCGAGCAGGATGGCGATGGTCGCCTCCGCCGGCCCGAGCTGGCCGCCCCGGTAGAGGACGACCGCGGAGGTGGTCGCGCCGGCGCTCGAGACGAAGCCGCTCGCGACGGCGGTCGCGTAGAAGCCGAGCGTGCCGAACCAGGTCTCGGCGAGCGACCCGAACACGAGGACGACGAGGAAGACGGCCCCGAACGCGAGCGCGTTTTTCATCGAGAAGGGGCTCTCGAGTTCCATCGGACCGGACTCGCGCCAGTCGGCGGTCGCGGCGGCGACGACGAACGCGATCACGATGACGGCACCCAGTGGCACGATCGCCTCGATGAGTATATCGGTGCCCCCACCGGCGGTAAAGCCGACGGCGATCGCGAGGTTGCGGGCGGCCATCGCGGCGTTTGCGAGCAGTATCGCGGCGACGGCGTAGGAGGCGGCTTCGGGCCGCTGCCGGACGTGATCGAGCATCGTCCCGACGACGGCCGTCGAGGACGCGAGGCCGCCGAAAAAGCCGGTGACGGCGATCCCCCGGCCGCCGTAGGTCGAAACGATCGCGTAGTTGACGATGCCGATGCCGGCGACCGCGACGACCATAAGCCAGATGATCTGCGGTTCGAGCGGGATCGTGATGACGCCGAGATCGAGGTTGTACTCGGGCGGCAACAGCGGGTAAATAACGAACGCGAGGATGGCAAACTCCGTCGTCGAGCGCATCTCCTTGCGAGACAGGCCCCAGGCGAACTCGTGGAGTTCGCGTTTCAACACGAGCAAAAGCGAGGAGAGGACGGCTACGGTCACGCCCTCGATGATGAACCCCGCGGCGACGAGCGCACCGACGCCGTAGGCGACGAGCATCGAGACCGAGGTCGTCAGCGAGAGGCCGGCATCCTCCTCGCCGAGCAGCCCTTTGACGGCCAGGAGGACGCCCTGGACGATCACGAGCAGGCCGCCGAGTATCAACAGGCTCTCGCCGACGTCGGTCTCGAGGACCAAAATCGTAAAGACGGCGGCGAGCAGGCTGATCAGCGAGAACGTCCGAATACCTGCGGACTTTTGAGACCACTCCCGCTCGAGGCCGAGAAACATGCCGAGCGCGCCGGCAAGCGCGATGCGGACGACGCTCTCGTCGAGTGGCGCGTCGGCGATCTGGAGCGCGATCTCGTTCACTCGCGATACTTTTCCGTGATCGTACATAAGTCGCGTGCCGGAGTCGACATTCTGCAAAACGGGCGTTGCTCAGCCTCGAGCGACCGTCAGTACGCACGAGAGACGACTGGGTTACTCAGCCTGAAGCCGCGAACCGTCCCGCGGACAGAACTCGTGATCCGGATCCGTCGTCTCGAACGAACAGCGTGGACAGCGCCGAGTCGGATTCTCATCGCCCGTCCGCGCAAAGAGAAACGGAACGAACGGGAGAAACAGAAAGAACAGTAACGTCTCCAGAAACAGCCAGGCGGCGACGCTGACGAGGAGAGACACTGCAAGCCCGGCCAGCGCAGTGACGGTTCGCGTCGGAAACACCTTACAGATCGACGTACTGCGCTTCCCACTCCCTGCGAGCCTCGAGTTCTCGACGACCGCGCCGGGTGACAGTATAGAAGTTCGTTCGGCGGTCGCGCTGTCCTTTCTCGACGAGTCCTTTGTCGACGAGCGTATCGAGGTTCGGATAGAGTCGGCCGTGATGAATCTCCTTTTCGTAGTACTGTTCGAGTTCTTCTTTGATCGCTAATCCGTGGGGCTCTTCCTCGCCAGCGATAACATAGAGCAGGTCGCGCTGAAATCCTGTCAGGTCGTACATTGGGAAAGTACCACTCGTACTTACTGTCGAAATTTAATAAGGCTATCGGGTTGTTGCGACCGAAACGGAAGCATTCCCTACGAACCGACCGCCATTCGAGCGAAAACGAATGATAACCCGAATGATGGGTCACGTGGTGGTGTTCGCATAACCCACCGTTCATGTTTACAGTACGGCCGTTTCTCTGCTGTATAATTGCGGCTGTAATTGCTGATACTCGAGACTGTGTAAAATGTGACAACTAGTTAGTTTGTATCGAAACAGGAAAGCAAATCGCGTGACGGGAAAAACGTCACGCGATCGCTTGCCGCCCTGAATTGGTCCCCGCTGACGCTTCGGCCCTCCAAGCGAAGCGTCACGTGAAAGATTCCGCTGGGTGTACTTAAAGGTAACGACACAGCCCAGTTTGGCGGAGTCTCTCGAAACCTGTCAATACAATCGGGGCTAGATATGCTCTTCTTCGAGTACCCAGCCGATGGCACGCTTGTAGTGCGTAAACATCGCTTCGACGCTGTCGTGGCGCATCTCGTCGCTTTCCAGTTGTTCCTCGAGAAACTCGTACTGCTCGCGGATTTCTGCTTCATCGCGCATACACTCAGTACCGTCCTCTCGGTGGTAAACTCGCGGCTCGAAAAATACACTCGGTGGTGGGTGTCGGACCGACAGCTCTTCGGAAAAGCCGTCGGAAAACGCGTCGTTCGGTTAGCGACCGGTGCGAACGTGCTGCTTAGAGGTCGTCGTTTTCGTCGTCGGTGTCGTCGTCGAGATCGTCGTCTTCCTCGTCCATGTCGTCGTCCATCGCATCGTCCTCTTCGTCGTCGTCTTCGTCATCCATGTCGTCGTCCATCGCATCGTCCTCTTCGTCGTCATCGAGATCGTCGTCGGTGTCGTCGTCGAGGTCGTCGTCTTCCTCGTCCGTGTCATCATCCATGTCGTCGTCCATGTCGTCATCCATGTCGTCATCGACGCCGTCATCAACCGTATCGTCTTCTTCGTCACCGGGACCTTCGTCAGCGCAACCGGCTAGAACGAGTGCGCTCGCTGTACCTGCCGCGGCGATGAACTTGCGTCGGTTGAGTCTTGGGTGGGACATATACCTGGATAGAACGTTCCCGCTGGTTTGAGTGCGGCCTGCAATTGCCGTACGTTAATGACCAGTTCTGCGGTGGATACGCTCTCGTGACAGTCACCCGCGCTGACCACAGGGTCTTTTGAATCGGCCCGCCCACGTCCGAGTATGAAAATTCGCGGGGAACGTGAGTGCAAGGAGTGCGAGACGCGGTGGTCGTACTACGAAACGGGAAGTGTCGGCTGTCCGGCCTGTGGCAGCCTTCACAGCGTCGGCGTCGACGAGCGAACCGAACACACCGACGCTCGCGTTTCGCTGGATCTCACGGCTATCCGAAACGATATCGACGACGAGCCGACCGCCGACCTCGCCGACCGCGCCCGCGAGGCGTGTCGCGAGTACGTCCGCCGTCGCGGCTTCGTCAACGGCGGGGACCTGCGCGACCTCGACGACGACTACCTCGCTGCCAGCGAGTTGAATCACGTCGCCGATATCGTCACGCGCGAGCTGCAACTCGAGGAGCGCGAGGAACTGTACTTCCTCTCGCTGCTTCGCGACGCCGACGCCGGCGAGCGGCCGCCCGTTTCGGACGTTCCGACGACGCTCCGTTCGGGCCGCGGACTCGCGTACGCAAATGCCGTCCGCGAGTATCGCCGCGACGTCCGCACCTGGGTCGAGGACCGCGAACTCGCGGCGAGCGAGCGGCGCGCGCTCGAGATGCTCGGCGAACACGTCAAACGAGTCCGGCTGCTCGACGGGGACGTCGATCCGCGAACGGCCGAACGACTGATCGAGGCCACCCGCGATCTCGCAAACGGACTTCGCGGCGACGAACTCGCGTTCAGCCGCGCGCAGGATCGACTCGATGAGCTCGAGGTAACGGACGAAACGGCGTAAAGAACGGTTCGTAGCCCGAATCAGCTACGGCAGCTCGACTGCAACGTCTTCTTGCAAACTGGCGGCTTTGACGGTGTTGTACAGCAACATCGCGCGCGTCATCGGGCCGACGCCGCCGGGAACCGGGGTGATCGCGCTGGCGTTCTCTTTCGCGCTCTCGAACTCGACGTCGCCGACGAGCTCGTACCCCTTCTCCGTATCCGCGTCGACGCGGTTGACGCCTACGTCGATCACGACCGTGCCCTCGTCGATCATCGAGCCGTCGATCAGTTCGGGGACGCCGACCGCGGCGACGACGACGTCCGCGCTTCGGGTCTTCGCTCCGAGGTCGTCGGTGCGGGAGTGACAAACAGTCACCGTCGCGTTGCCGTCCTCGGCCTTCTGGATCAGCAGGTTCGCCAGCGGTTTGCCGACGATATCCGAGCGACCGACGATGGTGACGTCTTTGCCCTCGAGGTCAACGTCCGCCGACTCGAGTAGCTTCTGGACGCCGTGGGGCGTACAGGGGCGAAAGCGGGCGTCGCCGGCGACGAGGCGACCGACGTTCTCGGGGTGGAAGCCGTCGACGTCTTTTGCAGGATCGACGCGTCGGATGACCTCGCGGTAGTCGACGTGGTCCGGAACGGGAGCCTGGACGATGTAGCCGTGGACGTCGGGGTCATCGTTGAGCACGGCGATCTCGTCGTAAAGCGTTTCGGGCGGCGCATCGCCGTCGACGTCGACGTGGACGCTCTCGATGCCGACCTCCTCGCAGTCGCGCTGTTTCATGTTCACGTAGGTCTGGCTGGCGGGGTCGTCGCCCATCAACACCGTCGCCAATCCGGGCCGCGCGCCCGCATCGGCGAGCGTCTCGATTGCGTCCGTCAGTCCGTCGCGGATCTCGCTCGCGACGGCGTTGCCGTCGATGATCTCGGTCATTACGCGAGAGAGCGGTCGCGAGCCTAATCAACCCTCGGATTCGTGCGCAGATGAGTCGTCCCACGGGCCAAAATAGTCACATTCGTGCATACAATCGGCGTGAAATAGTGGCCTGACTTGCCGAGGAAGGGTACACTTATGCGGCCGACGAACGGCTAATTTGACATGGAGCACGAGCACGTACGGGACGTCGATCCCGCAGTCGCAGATGCACTCGAAGGAGAAGTCGACCGCCAGCGGTCGTCGCTGCAGATGATCGCGAGCGAGAACCACGTCAGCGAGGCCGTCATCGACGCCCAGGGCAGCGCCCTGACGAACAAGTACGCCGAGGGGTATCCCGGTTCGCGCTACTACGGCGGCTGTGAGTACGCCGACGAGGTCGAACAGCTCGCGATCGATCGCGCCCAGGAACTGTTCGGTGCCGAGCACATCAACGTCCAGCCTCACTCGGGCACGCAGGCAAACCAAGCCGTCTACTTCGCAATGCTCGAACCCGGCGACAAGATCCTCTCGCTGGATCTCACCCACGGCGGCCACCTGAGCCACGGCCACCCGGCGAACTTCGTCGGCCAGTTGTACGACGTCGAGCAGTACGAGGTCGACCCCGAAACGGGCTATCTCGACTACGAGGGACTCGCCGAGCACGCCGAAGAGTTCGAACCCGATATCATCGTCTCGGGCTACTCCGCGTACCCGCGCGAGATCGAGTGGGAGCGCATTCAGGACGCCGCAGACAGCGTCGACGCGCTCCATCTCGCGGACATCGCCCACATCACCGGCCTCGTCGCCGCCGACGTCCACGACTCGCCGGTCGGCATCGCCGACTTCGTCACCGGGTCGACCCACAAGACGATCCGATCGGGTCGCGGCGGCATCGTCATGTGTGACGAGGAGTACGCCGACGACATCGACTCGGCCGTCTTCCCCGGCGGACAGGGCGGCCCGCTCATGCACAACGTCGCCGGCAAGGCTGTCGGCTTCAAAGAGGCGCTCGAACCGGCGTTCGAAGACTACGCCGAGCAAACGGTCGCGAACGCGAAGGCGCTGGGCGAGTCCCTCGTCGAGAACGGCTTTTCGCTCGTCTCCGGCGGGACGGACAACCACCTCGTGCTCGTCGATCTGCGCGAGAGCCATCCCGACACGTCCGGCGGCGACGCCGAGGAGGCGCTCGAGGAGGCCGACATCGTTCTCAACGGCAACACGGTCCCCGGCGAGACGCGCTCGGCCTTCGATCCCAGCGGTATCCGCGCCGGCACGCCCGGACTGACGACTCGCGGCTTCGACGAGGACGACTGTCGCGAAGTCGGCGATCTGATCGCTCGCGTCGTCGATGCACCCGACGACGAAGCCGTGATCGAGGACGTTCGAGCCGACGTTGAGTCGCTGTGCGACGCGAACCCGTTGTACGAATAATACGTTCACCGGACTCGACACGAGAGCCAGTCAATCCGATCAGCTAATTAGAAGTATGATTTTCCGAACACTATCATTATATAGGAAAATCAATCAAAACGAATTACCCGCTAGGAGCGCCTGAGCCCGGTGTCTGTGAACCCGTTCTCATTCATAGAACACTGTTGGGCCAGAATAAATTAGTAGCTCGACTGATCAGGTATCAGTAGTATTCCGGATATTACCGGATGAGTAGTGCGTTCACGGGGGTGAATGCGGTGGGACGAACGCAATCAGCCGTCCGTCTCTTACTGGGGGTGTGATGCCGGGAGCGGCGATCAGCGGCAGTCGAACACAAATACACAAAAATGAGCAACAATCAAACGACGAACTCGTCTCCGAACCGTACCGAACCGACCACCGACGAAACTGGATCCGAGCCAGGACCGTCGAACGCGAACACCCTCGAGACGTACGACTTCGACTTCGAGGAGGTCCAGGAATTCCTTGATGCATCCGAGCAGTGGATCTGGGTGAAAGACCGGGACGGCGTGTTCATCCACGTCAACGAGAAGATGGCACAGGAGGGGTACGGCCTGTCGGCCGACGAACTCCGTGGGACGACCGATTTGGAGCACATGGAGGACCTCTCGCCGGCCGAGGAAGAGCAGTTCCGCGCCGACGACCTCGAAGTGATGGACACGGGCGAAAAGAAGGTTATCCCGCAGGAGCGACTGACCACGCCGGACGGGAAACAGCGCGTGCTCCGGACGGTCAAACGGCCCTACGAGACGGATCTCACCGAGAAAGACGCCGTCCTCGGTGTCGCCGTCGAGATCACCGATCACCTCGAGAGCAGCAAACTGGTCGAACTCCATCAGGCGACGAACGATCTCATGTACGTTCAGTCGGCTGAAGCGGCCGCCGACGTTGCGATTCGAGCCATCACCGACGCCGTCGACCAGGAGTACTGTACCGTCTGGCTCCCGGACGACGACGGAAATCGACTGGAGCTCTTTCGATACGCAGACGCCGTCGAACGAAACGCGAACGCACGCACGCTTTCGACCGAAACCGCCGGCCCCGGCGATGTTCAGTGGGAGCGCTATCGAAGTCAACAGGCGTCGGTCGAGACGAAGGTCCGCGAGGACATCGACCCCGCCGAACTCCCCGTCGATACGCCACTGGTGTCGCACGTTCTCCTGCCGATCGGCGAGTACGCGCTGCTCGAGGTCGGCTCGTTCGAGCGCGTCCTGTTCAAAGACGACCTTGCGAAAATCGTCGCGTCGAACGTCGAGGCGGCGTTCGAACGGCTCGAACAGGAAGAAAATCTGCAAAACGTCACCGAGGAGGTCGACTCGACCGTCACCGAGGTCAGCCAGTCGACCGACGAAGTCGCCGAGATGTCGAGTTCCGTCACGGAGCGAGCCGACGAGCAGGCGTCGACGATGGAGACCGTCCTCGACGGCGTAACGAAGCTAAACGCCGCTATCGAGGAGGTCGCCGCGACGGCGGACACGGTGGACACGACCACGTCCCGTGCGGTCGAACTCTCCGAGGACGGACAGACGTCGACCGGCGAGGCGAAGGAGGTGATCGACGACGTGACCGACTCGGCCGAACACGTCGCCAACGACGTCGTCGAACTCCAGGAGAAAGTCGACGAGATCGACGAGATCGTCGACGTCATCGACGACATCGCGGATCAGACGAACATTCTGGCGCTCAACGCCTCGATCGAGGCCGCACGCGCCGGCGAGTCCGGAAGCGGCTTTGCCGTCGTCGCGAACGAGGTCAAATCACTCGCCGAGGAGACCCAGGAAAACGCGACCGAGATCGAGACGCTCGTCGGCGACGTCCAGCAGGATACCGACGAGACCGTCGACGGGCTGATGGAGATGGTCGACCAGATCGAGGAAGGGAGCGCGCTCGTCGACGAGGCGATGGATTCGCTCGCCGAGGTTTCGGATGCGGTATCCGAGATTTCACACAGCGTCTCGGAGGTCGCGAGCGCGACGGACGACCAGGCTGGAAGCGCCGAAGAGATCTCCGCACAGGCCGAACAGGCGAGCGAGTTGGCCAACGACGTCGCGATGGAAGCCGACCGGATCGCAACGGCCAACGACGAGATTTCCAAACAGGTGCGAGAACTCCAGTCCGCCGTTGCCGACCTTTCGGATGCACGATAACGCGTTCGCAACCGTCGTGGCGAACTCAGGCTGAGCGTTTAACCGAACTCGTGTGCAAGCCCTCTCTATGTCGATCCCGACCGATCGCCTCCTCATCATGTTCGTCGCAGCGACCGGTTTTGCGATCGTCTTCGGCGGGTGGGCGGCGGCGCTCGTCCAGGCCGAGGCGACCGGCTGGGAAGAGATCGGATTACGGGTCGGGATCGGCGCAGTCTTTTTCGCCGTGCTGATCGGGGTCTGGTTCATCTTCAGCGGGATCGACAGGGAAAAGTCAGCCTGAACGTGGGATCGGCCGGCTGCGATCGGTTTTGCGGCCGTGAGATGACTGCTGCCAGCTATGGGTACGGGTGGTACTCACGGTCGAGGTCGGACTCGAAGCCGAGGTCGTCCGGCACTGTTTGCGCCCGTTCGCCGAAGAACGAGTCGCCGGTAAACAGCGGCTGCGCACCGGGGACGACGACGCGAACCGCCTCGAAGCCGAGCGATTCGACATCGCTCGTCGTCAGCCGCGCCGCGTACGGCGTCAGTCCGACGTCTTCCGTCAGATCGACGAGCGTCTCGAGCGCGTCGACACCCGTCGGAACCGACTCGGCGGTGACACTCGCCGCGGGAACCGTTCCCTCGACGTCGACGAACGACTGGGCTGGTTCGGGGAACGAGGCGTACTCGCCGATCGCACCCGAGGCCTCGTCGGCCTCGTCCGGACCGATCGAGCGCAGTTCCATCCAGTTCTGAATCGCCTCTTCGAGCGCCGCCGTCGCGGCGGCCGTCGCGTCGAGGTCGGCCGCCGAGCCGACGGCGAACGCCGGCCAGTCGTCGTTGACCGTCGTGCCATCCGGCCCGATCGATTCCGGATCTCGGTGGACGGCGACCGAGACCACGGGAACGTCTATATCCTGCGTGACGAGCAGCGGCGTCACGGAGAGTCCCTCGCTTCGCGCTCGGCGCTCGAGTCTGTCGAACGCCTCGTCCTCAACGGTGAGCCTGAGCGGCTCGAACGTCGAGTACCACGCGAGCATCGTCGCGTCGCGCTCGATGACTTCCGTTAGTCCCGACTGGAGGGCGTCGACGGCCGACGAGCCGAGTCCGAGGCCGGTCGTGATCCCCGGAACGAGCCGGTCGCCGGGCTGGGGGAACTGCACCGCCGCGGCGGGGAGGTGAGCCGTCTCGCCGGTCGCGATGGCTTCGCCGGGTACCCACCGGTACGTTGCGTCCGGATCGTAGACGGCCGCGTCGTCCGGCCGGACGAGGTCGGTCGGTGAGACGGCGGCTTCGAGGTCACCTTCGCTCGCGTGGACGAACTCGTCGTCGTGGTAGACGCCGGCGCAGTAGCGCTCGAGCCCCTCGCCGACGGCTTTCATCAGGGCGGTGTTCCAGTCGTCGGCGACGCCCGCGGCCTGGTTCGGCGCGCTCGCGTCGCTGAAGCCCTCAGTCGCTGCGTTCGTCGCGAGGTAGTACGGCGCGGGGAACGATTCGACCTCGCCGATGCTGTTGACGATACCAACCCGGTCGTCGATCGCGCCTTCGACGCGTTCGACCGCTTCCTCGAGTGCGAGCGGATCGTCGTCGCGTCCGAGCGTTCGGTCTCGATCGTCCTCGGCGCACGAACAGCCCGGGACGGGAAGCACCCGTCGGAGTTGGTGAGGTTGTTCGATCACGTGGCCGATGATCGTCCGCCGTTCGCCGGAGAAAGCGCGAACGCACTCCCGACCAGCGACCGCGCCGGCGAGTCGCGCGGCCGCGCGGTCGGCTTTCGGACGGGGACTTGTCTCCGGGGCGTTCGCGGCGACGCGAGTCCGGAGACAATCGAAACAGCCAGTTCCGGGGCCAAAACCGGAGACAGCGGCGTCGACATCGGGAAGCGGATGTCCGCCGACGCCGCCGATCTCGACGGCGATCCATAGCGTTCCGCCGGCCTGTGCGGCCTCGTTCGCCCGCTCGAACGTATCCGAGCCAGCGACGTCGCTTACGACCGCGAACTTGACGTCGGCGATCTCGTCGAGCGAGCCCTCCACGACTGAAACGTTGACATCGTCGAGCGCGGCGGTGATCTCCTCGCGGACCGGGTCGTCCCCGATCATGTAGACGTCCATACCCGAAGATCAGGTGGAGAGGGCAAAAACGCAGCGCTCGGTCCGCGTCTGCAATCGTCGAAACGAGAGTTGGGTCGCCCGAGACCGAACGGAGTGGATCAACGATCGAACGAGTGGTTCCGGTTAGGACTGGTCCGACTCGGAGTCGGCGTTCTGGCGCGTCTCGGCGATATCGATCGTCCGGTCGGTTTCGGCAGGCATGTCCTCGCCCTCCTGGATCGCCTGGGCTTCCTCTTCCATCGCCTCGACGTCCATCTCGGCATCTTCGATCTCGCCGAGAATCTCGCTGATGTCGTCGAGACCGATCAACTCGCGAGTCTCCTGATCGAAGTCGAGGCTCTCGAGGTCCGCTCCGTCCGTTTCGACGTCGCTGCCCGAGAGGTGTTTGCCGTACCGGCCGACCATCGAGGACAGTTCCTGCGGCAGGACGAACGTCGTCGACTCGCCGTGACCGAGCTCGGTCAGCGTCTGCATACCCTTATCTATGACGGCGCGTTCGCCCATCGATTCGGCGGATTTAGCGCGCAAAACGGTCGAGATCGAGTCACCCTGCGCTTCCAGGATCTGACTCTGCTTTTCACCCTGGGCGCGGATGATGTTCGACTGCTTCTGTCCTTCGGCCTTCTCGACGGCGCTGCGGCGTTCACCCTGTGCTTCGAGGATCATCGCGCGACGGCGACGCTCGGCGGAGGTCTGTTCTTCCATCGCACCCTTGACGTCGCGCGAGGGCGTGACCTCGCGGACTTCGACGCTTTCGACGCGGATCCCCCACTCGTCCGTGGGCTCGTCGAGTTCCTGGCGGATCCGCTCGTTGATCATCTCGCGCCGGCTGAGCGTGTCGTCGAGTTCCATGTCGCCCAACACGGCCCGCAGCGTCGTCTGTGCGAGGTTCGACACCGCTCGCTGGTAGTCGTCGACCTCTAAGAACGCCCGCTTTGCGTTCATCACCCTGATGTAGACGACGGCGTCGGCCGTCACGGGCGAGTTGTCGCGCGTGATTGCCTCCTGGCTCGGCACGTCGATCGTCTGGGTGCGCATGTCGAACGTGTACACTCGCGAGACGAACGGCGGCACGATGTTCAGCCCCGGTTCCAGGAGTTTGCGGTACTCGCCGAAGACGGTGAGTGCGCCCCTGTTGTAGGCGTCGACGATCTCGACCATCGACCAGACGGTGGCGACGACGACGACGAGCACGAGCGCGCCGACCACCAACAGCGGATCGCCGAGATCGAGTTGCAGGGGAACGAGTGCGAGTGGCTCCATCGTGTGGTATACGGTAGCGAGACGAATAACTCTTGGCCGTAACGGCCAGTTTCAGTTGCGAGATACCTGAGAGGCGTCGCGATGGATCGGCGCAGGCTCCAGCGAAAACCGAGACGGCGTCCGTCGACGAGTTACGCCTCGTCTCGCAGTCGCGTCAGCACGTCCTCGGCGTTCTCGACGGCCTGTGCCTTCTTCGCGGGATAGGCCTCGACCTTGCCGCGGAAGGTGATTCCGTCGCCGAGTCGAACCTCGCCCTCGAAGGCGGCCTGTTTGTCCAGCCGCAAGAAGAATTCCGTGTTCTCGGTGACGCGCTCGTCGAGTTCGTCGATGAGGCCGTCGAAATCCTCGAGGTCGGCGAGTCGCGAGAGGACGTGACGGACGTCGTCAGCGTTCTCGACGCGTGCCGAGAGGACGAGGATGCGGTCGCCGTAGTGGCCCTCGCTCTCGGTACGCTCGAGGTCGAACTCCTCGGGGAGGAAGCTTCGAAGCGCCTCCTCGACGCGCTTTTCGTCCTCGGTGGCGTAACAGAACGCTCGCAGGTCGACGTAGTGAAGGGGGATCTGTGGCATCTGCAGTTCGAACGCAGTTGTGGGTTCGGTGAGGGTGCTCGGTCGAGCGGCCAGGCCGCCGCCGAGCGGCGTATCGACGTGTTACTCGTCGTCGCTGTCGTCGCTATCGTCGTCGTCTTCGGCTTCCTCGAGAGCGTCCTCGGGAACGCCGGCTTCCTGTCCGTCCTCGAAGCTGACCGTGTAGGTGACGTCGCCGAACATCGACTCCATCGTCTGGGTGACGGTGCCGGTCTCGCCGTCGAACTCGCTGTGCTCGTCGTGTAGGACGACCGTGTCGTCTTCCTCGAAGCTCATACCCGGAATTCCCCGCCGTTGCGTAAAAAGGAACTGATTCCGGACCCTCCCGAACAACGTCGACACCGCTCCGGAAATTTTTATACCGAGAACAATCCAACTATGTGATGTTTTGGCATCCTGTGGTTACTGTTTCCGATCATCGGCGCGTACGCCGTCCACGTCGACGCGTCGCGAATCTACCTTACGTCAGCTCTGCAAGGGCATCCAGCGTCGTCTCCGTCTCCGTCTCGCTGACGCCGTCGACGAACCCGAATCGGACGGCGTCGACGCCCTCGATTGCGGCGTACTCGCGAACCCACTCGCGGACCTCCGCGGGCGTTCCAGCGGGCGCAAGCGCGTCGAGGAGCTCGTCGGGTAACGCGGCAGCCATCGCGTCCGTGTCGCGGTCGTCCCAGGCGGCCCGGATTTCGGAAACGACCTCGGGGTAACCCTGCTCGGCGACCGAGTTCCCGTAGTAGGGCCCGTACGCGCCGAGCATGAACGCGACCGTTCGGCGCGCCTTCCGACGAGCCGCCTCGCGGTCCTCGGCGGCGACGCCGCGGACGATCGGCGCGACGCGCAGCTCCTCGAGTGACTTCCCCGCGAGGTCAGCCCCGCGCTCGACGTCCGCGAGACGGTCGCGGAGGCCGTCGCTTGTAAACAGCTGGGGCGTCCAGCCGTCGCCGAAGCGGCCGGCCAGTTCGGCGGCTTTCGGGCCGAGCGTCGCGACGTCGATCGGTGGCGGATCGTCGGGAACCTCGCGCTCGTAGTCCAGCCCCGCGATATCGAAAATCTCGCCCTCGTAGGCCGAGGTTCCGTTCTCACAGACCGCGCGGACGATCTCGATCGTCTCCCGAGTTCGACGGAGCGGCCGGTCGAACGGCTGGCCGTGCCACCGTTCAGTGATCGCGGGCGAACTGGGCCCGATCCCGAGCCGAAATCGACCGTCCGAGGCGTCGTGTACCGTCAGCGCCGTCTGTGCGAGCAGGGCGGGCGAGCGGCCGAACGGCGAGACGACGTCGGTCGAGATCCCGAGCGTTTCGGTGCGATCGGCGGCGAGCGTCAGCGGCGGGACGACGTTCCAGCCCGTGGTCTCGCCCACCGAAACGCGATCGAAGCCGAGTTGCTCCGCCCGAACCGCGCGTTCGGCCACGCCCTGGGGTCGGTCGTAGTCCCCGAGCGAAACCAGTACATCGAGTTCCGCGTTCATCAGCCTCGCCTCCGTCCTCGCGGGCTCGTCAATTCGACTGTCATTACCGGTCAGCGCGGTAGCGAGTTACATAAAATGGGACGTCTGGTCCCGAGAACCGACGGACCGGAATTTTGGAACACGGCTCACTCGGCGAGGATTTTCCGACAGAGACACCGGGCGGCATCGACGTGCTCGCTGGCCTCGTCGGTATCGATCTCGTCGACTTCGGCGAGCAGCCGTTCGACCTGTTCGACTCGTTTCCGGGTCGTCTCGACGTCGAGGTAGGTGCTCGCGGCGTCGCGAGCGACGGCTTCGGCCTCGCCAAGCCAGCGGTTCGTCCGCGGATCGATCGCGAGTTCGGCCGTCGCCGCGAGGTGATCGTGCAGCCGGCGAGTCCGTTCGTCGAGCGATTGGAGGTCCTCGTCGGTCACGTTCGGATCGACAGCGGCCACCGTCGTGAACGTTTCCGCCGGTTGCGCCGTCGACGGTGGAAACGTTGATGGCCGCCGTGTCCGACGGTACCGTATGGAACACGACTGCTCGTTTCTCGCCGACCTCGGCCTCGGGGACGATCAGCACTCTGTCGCGGACGGAAGTCGGGAGGCCCACGCTACGGACTGGGGGACCGAACGGCGGGGCGAAGGCTCCCGCCCCGACGCGGTCGTCTGGCCCGAGAGCACGGCGGACGTCTCGACCGTTCTGGCGGCGGCGACCGACCACGGCGTCCCGGTGACGCCCTACGCTGCGGGGACGGGGCTGGAGGGCAACGCGGTCCCACGCCACGGTGGGATCAGCATGGACCTCACCCGGATGGACGGCGTCGTCGACTACCGACCGGCGGACTTCCAGATCGACGTCGAGCCCGGGATCATCGGCTCCGTCGTCGACGAGCGCGTCGCCGCCGACGGCCTGTTCTTCCCGCCGCTGCCCTCCTCGGGCGATATCTCGACGATCGGCGGGATGATCGCGACCGACGCGAGCGGGATGCAGACGGTCAAATACGGCGAGGTCGCCGACTGGGTGTGTCGGCTCGAGGCCGTCCTCGCCGACGGGACCGTCATCGAGACCGGCACGCGAGCCAGCAAGACCTCGAGCGGCTACAACCTCACCGAGTTGCTCGTCGGCAGCGAGGGCACGCTTGCCGTCGTCACCGAGGCGACGCTCGAACTCGCGGGCCGGCCCGCACAGATCCGTGGCGGGCGGGCGATCTTCGGCTCGCTGTCGGACGCGACCGACGCCATCGCCGAGGCGATCCAGACCGAGATCGACGTCGCCCGGATCGAACTCGTCGACGCGCTGAGCGCGCGGATGGCGAGCGAGTACCTCGAGACGGCCCTCCCCGACGCGCCGATGGTCTTTCTCGAGTTCCACGCCAACCACGGCGTCGAGGAGGAGATCGACCTCTGTCGGACCATCTTCGACGAGCACGGCGTCGAGAGGTTCGAAATCGGCGACGACAGCGGAGAGATGGCCGAACTCTGGCGTGCCCGACGGGAACTGGCGTACGCCATCTCGAACTACGAGCCGGAACGCGAGGCGCTTCACCCGGGCGACGTGACGGTCCCGATCAGCGCCTACCCGGAAATCGTCCGCGAAACGAAACAGCGGGCCGCCGAGGCGGACCTGCTCGCTCCCTGTTACGGCCACGCGGGCGACGGAAACCTCCACTATACGGTGCTCGTCGATCTCGACGATCCGGCACAGGTCGAACGCGGTGAGAAAGTCTATCGGACAGTCATCGAGCGCGCGATCGAACTCGGCGGGACGATCACCGGCGAGCACGGCATCGGCGAGGGAAAACGCGAGCACGTGACGGCCGAGCACGGAGCCGACGCGGTCGCGACCATGCGATCGATCAAGCGAGCACTCGATCCGACGAACACGCTGAACCCGGGCAAAATCGTCCCCGAGACGTCGGATTCGGAACGGACTCACAACCCAAGAGACGGTCGGTGACTTCGATCGATTGACCGACAGCGCGGTTAGAAGCAGGTCGGTGTTTCGCACGTTCTGCCGTCGCGCCAGGTCGCACCCGTGAGATCGACGTCGGAGATGACCGACCCCGTTAAATCTGCCCCGTCGAGGGTTGCGTCCCTGAGGTCGGCACCGGTAAGATCGGCGGCCGAAAGATCGGCATCCGCGAGGTTCGCACCCGAGAGGTCCGTTCCGGACAGATCCGCCCTCGAGAGGTCCGCCTCCGCGAGGTCCGCCTCCGAGTGATCTCGATCAGAGAGGTCGAGCCTCGACAGATCGATTCGATGGGCGGTGACGCCGGTGAGTGAGAGTCCGCCCAGAGAGACGTCGTCGAGGACCGCGTCGGTGAGGTCAGCACCGGAGATATCGACCGCGTCGATGGTCGTCCCGGTAAGATCGGCACCGGTGAGATCGGTGTCAGAAAAGTCGGCGTCGGAGAGATTCGAGCCGGAGAGATCGGCGTCCGAAAGGACGAGTCCGGAGAGATCGTAGCCGGAGAACGTTCGGTCGGGAAGCGACGCGCCCGAGAAGTCCGCTCCAGTGAGAGTCGCTGCGGAGAGCCCCTCGAGCAGGATATCGGCACCCCTGATATCGGCGTTCGAGAGGTCTGCGTCGGTGAGGTCGGCCAGAAAGAAGTTCGCGTCTCTAAGCGTCGCGTCCGACAGGTCCGCGCCCGAGAGAGTCGCTTCCGAGAGGTCGGCACCGGTCAGGTCACAGCCGGAAAGATCGGCACCCGCGAGATCTTCACCGGGACCGACCGTCTGTCCGTTACACTCCATGGTCTCGTCGCCACCGACCGATGCGAGACAGCCGGCGAGCCCGATCGTGGCGGCGGTCGCCCCGACGGCACCGACGCGACCGAGGAACTGTCGTCTGGACGGTTCTGTCGGCCGGTCGCGATCGGTTCGGTCGGATGGGACGCTCTCGTTCATGCGCGATGGGGGACTTATCTCGGAATACGTCGGGCGCATTTCAAGTCAGTTGTGATCGGTGTTGGCATCAATCTTGTGACGTCGAGTGCGGACGCGGTCGTCAGGGATAGCGTCTCGCCGCGACACAACCAGCCCGCGATCGTGAGGGGGTATTATGTTTCAGCTCGTGATCACGTGTGGTATGTCCCTGGCGAGACACCGGACCGGGGCGACAGGGGCGGCACGCGCGTTCTGGTCGCAGGTACACCCCGTATTCATGCTTCCGCCGTTAGCCGCGTCGTTGTTCGGCGCGGTTCTCGCGGGAACCGTCGATGCCGCGACGGCGGCTGTTCACGTCGGCGCGATGTTCGCGGCGGTGTATACGGCCCACCTCAAGGACGGCTACGTCGATTTCTACCGCCGCGGCGAGGACGACGACCACCCGCTGACCGAACGCGGCTGTCGAATCGGTCTCGCAGCGTCGACGGCGGCGTTCGTGCTCTGCTGTGGACTCCTGTTCGTCCTCGCCAACTGGCTCGCCGTCGCGCTGACGATCCCCACCTGGCTGATCGCCTACCATCACGCGCCACAGCTCGATACGAACCCCGTCACGGCGACGACGGGCTACCCCCTCGGCATCGCGCTCTCGCTGCTCGGCGGCTTCGTCGTCCAGACGGGAACCATCGCCCCCGTCCCGCTCGGCTTCGCCGTCGTCTTTCTCGTCTTGCTGTCGGGGATCAAGGTGATCGACGACGCGCAGGATTACGACTACGACCGCTCGATCGAAAAGCGGACCGTCGCCGTGTTGGTCGGTCCGAACCGAGCATATTCGGTCGCGTACGGATTGATGGTAACTGCCCTGCTCGCCGTCGTCGGTCTCGCCGCCGCTCGGATCTTTCCGCCGAGCACCGTTCTCGCCGCGCTCGCGTTCGCCGTCGTCGCGCTGTTCGCCCGCCGAGCCGACCCCGAGATCGCGACCATGCTGTTGATCCGTGGCTCGTACGTTTTCCTGGCGGTCCTCGTCGCTGCGGTCTGGTTCGAGCCGCTCGTCGCACTCGCGTGAAGTGTGTGTAGGACGAGTGCGCCGGCTTACACCGAAATGTACCCTAACTGCCAGAGAACGAGTCCGGTGATCCACGTCACGACCATCGCCGCACCGATCGCGGCAAAGAGCAGTCCGAACCACGCGCAGTGCATCTCGTCCGTCAGCCGATAGCCTCTGTAGGCCGCGACGAGTCCCACGATCGGGAGCGACAAGGAAACGACAGCCGAGCTTATCGCGCCCCACAGAGACATCGGTGCAGCGTCGTGTGCGTGTTCGATGTCCTCCATGAGCGGCGCAGTCGTCGATGTCAGATAGTGTGAGCAGACGGCCTCCACAGACAAAGCTGGCAGATTAGTCAGTCAGTGATCTGGAAAGAGGGATGACCAACGACAAGGGAGCGTCGAATTACCCTCGGGAGCACCCGTGAACGGAAAACCTATACCGGGGCGATTGACAGCACGAGGTAGAATGGACGAGAATCGGACCGTCGTCGATATTCTCGAACGAGTACGAGCAGTGCGTCGTCGCAAGCGCTGTCCCGACTGCAGTGGCACCGTCTCTATCCGGGGGATCAAAGGCGAGTACCGCTGGGTGTGTGTAGACTGTGATTCGCTCGGCATCGGATACGAATCCCGTTCAGCCGCACTGGCGGGGATCCAGCACCGTCACGGATAGCTTTTCTCGCGGTGAGACTGACGGTG
Organism: Natrialbaceae archaeon A-arb3/5; assembly: GCA_046614585.1. Taxonomy (GTDB): domain Archaea; phylum Halobacteriota; class Halobacteria; order Halobacteriales; family Natrialbaceae; genus JBKKHI01. The sequence goes on from JBKKHI010000002.1 coordinate 476,173, forward strand.
TTCAGACGCCGACCGATTGCATGGTCGTTCGTCAGCGTGCGTGACGGTCACGCCGCTCTGGAAATCCACGCTAGAGGTACGCGTAGATTTATACTCGCATCCGTGGGACAGCGACGCGGGTTTATGCCTATCGAAAACCTCGCCCGAAGCGACGTCGTAACGGCACAGGAAGACGAATCCGTCCAGGAGCTCGCGACGCGAATGGACGACTCTCACGTCGGGTGCGTCGTGATCACGGACGGCGACGAACCAGCCGGGATCGTCACTGACCGCGACCTCGCGACACGTGTGCTCGGCGACGGGATGGATCCGGCGGACACGACGGCCGCTGACGTCATGTCCGACGACCTAACAACTGCCAACCACACCGACGGATTCTACCGGGCGACCGAGCTAATGAGCGAGCACGGTATCCGGCGACTCCCCGTCTGCAACGACGACAACGAACTCGTCGGGATCATCACGTCCGATGACCTCAACGAGCTTCTCGCCGACGAGCACATGCAACTCTCGGACGTAATCCAGGCGCAGCGACCCGCCTACTGAGACGAATTGCAGTGGCTGTCTACCGGAGAACGGCGCACACCGGTTGCGGTTGGTCCGAACCTGATGGGCGACGGTCCGTCCGACTGTGTCGTCAGTAGTCGAGTCTCGGTTTAGTATCGCTAGCATGGAATGGTCGCCGATCGTTGAAATCGGTCACCGACTCGGCTTCTCGTCTGTTCGTCACACGTGCCTTCGATCACCAGATCGCGTGTCTCCGGCTCGTTCTCCGAGAATGTCTGGCGGTACGAAAATACCCGTCGCGTGCAAGGTGGAGCGAAAACTGTCGACGCGTCGATGTCGGCCCCGTGAAGGTCGTCTACAAACCCGGAAACGCCTACGAGGAGATCGACTGTTTCGACTTCCGCGAGTACGATCGGGGGATCGTCCTCCACGACGAACAGGGGTACAACATCGGCTACGTGCCACACGAAATCCTGAGTCACATCGAACCACATCCAGGAGAGCAAGTCGAGTTCGAGGACGGCGAACCGCCGAGGCGAGAGGACGACGAAGACGCTCACGAGTGAAAACGACAGGACGATAGCCCCGGACGCGCGAGTACGGCCCACGCGGATGACCTGGACTCTCCTCGTCGCAGGGACGGCGAGCCACGTCGGTAAGTCGACCGTCGCGGCCGGACTCTGCCGGTTGCTCGTCGACCGGGGCGTTTCCGTCGCTCCGTTCAAGGCACAGAACATGAGTAACAACGCTCGGGTGGTCGTCAGACCGGAGACGACGGCGGACGGGAACGAGCGAGCGGCTCGCGACGGGACGAGCGCCGATCGGTGGGGTGAGATCGGCGTCTCGCAGTTCGTGCAAGCGCGCGCCGCGCGGCTGACGCCGACGACCGACTGCAATCCGGTCCTGTTGAAACCCCGCGGCGAGGGCGAGAGCCAACTCGTTCTGCAAGGAGTGGCACACGAGCACGTGCCCGCCGGGACCTATTACGAGGAGTACTGGGAACGCGCGCGAGCGGCCGCCGAAGAGTCGTACCGACGGCTCGCCACAGACCACGACGTGGTCGTCGCCGAGGGGGCCGGAAGCATCGCCGAAATCAATCTCCACGACCGCGACCTCGCGAACGTCGAAACCGCACGCTTTTCGGACGCAGATATCCTGTTGCTCGTCGATATCGAGCGCGGCGGAGCCTTCGCCAGCCTTTACGGAACGATCGAACTGCTGCCCGAATCGATACGCGAGCGGGTGATCGGCGCGGTCATCACGAAATTTCGCGGTGATCCGTCGCTGCTCGAGCCCGGAATCGACGAGATCGAGTCCCGAACCGGCATCCCGATACTGGGCGTGCTCCCGTACGACGACCCCGGGCTCCCCGAAGAAGATAGCGTCTCGCTGCCCGGAACGGGCGAACGGGGCGTCCTTGGCGACGACGACGGCGTCCCCGACGAGCACCGCGTCCGAATCGCCGTCCCCCGTCTGCCAAGGATCTCGAACGCGACCGATCTCGAGGCGCTCGCGGACGAACCCGGCGTCTCGGTCGTCTTCGTTCCGGTCGAAACCGACGCGAACGCTGCTCGCGCCGGTCACGCTGGCGATCCGTTCGAGCGAGTCGATGCGGACGCGGTCGTCCTCCCGGGAACGAAGAACACGGTCGACGACCTCCTCGCGCTTCGCGCGGCCGGCTTCGGAGCCGCTCTCGAGTCGTTTTCCGGTCCGATCGTCGGCCTCTGTGGCGGCTACCAGTTGCTCGGCGAGCGGATCACGAACGCCTCGCGCGAGGGAACCGGCACCGAAGACGTCGTCGATGGGTTCGGTCTCCTGCCGATCGAGACACGGTTCGAGGCCGACAAACGCCTCGAACGAACGGCGGTTTCGGTGGACGGGGACGCGACGGCGCTGCTCGACGGCGCCGACGGAACCGCGACGGGCTATGAGATCCATGCCGGACGGACACGCGTCCTCGACGAATCGGCCGTTTCTCGACCGCTCGGCGAGGAAAGCGTCGCGTGCGGGCGTGTGCTCGGCACGTATCTCCACGGCCTGTTCGACAACGAGTTCGTTCGGACGGCGTTTCTCGAGCACGTCGCGACGACCGCGGGAATCGACCGGACCGGCGGGCGAACGGAAGCGTCGAACGCGAGAGCGAGCGAGGGGGTGACGCCGTTCGATCGAGCGGCGACACTCGTGTGCGAAAACGTCGACCTCGACGCGCTCGGCGAGCCGTTCGTGTGATACGGTTTACTGTAAGTCATTTCCGGCGCAACCGCGACCCGGGCGGCGGTTGCGCCGGTTGACTCGCTTCGCTCCTGAAACGAGGCTCGTCTCACACAGTTCGACTCACCGCCGGTAAATCGTTACAGCAATCGTATGAGAACGACGGTGTGCTCGGGGCCGAAACGGTATCGTCGCCGAGCGGTTACTCGACGCTGTCGCGGTAGGTCCCCAGCAGTTCCTCCAGGATGATACACTCCTGATCGGTCGGATCGTAGTGTGTATCGATAAAGCGCTCTGCGGCCTCGTAGTTGCCGCGCAGCCCCTGTTTTCGGACCGTGATCACGGCGTCAAGAAAGAAGGTGCCGCCGTCGGTTCCAAGCGCCTTCGCGTGGTCCTGTTCGGTGATGTCGAGTTCGGTCTTGATCTCGTCGAAGTTGAACGTCTCGACGTCGTGCTCGGGGTTGACGAGGGTAAGAACGTACTCCGCGGAGAACCGATAGAACTCTGATTTACTCTCGAACATACCGTCGTCGACGAGCGCGTCGATCTCCTCGACGACCTCGTCGGGGTACCTGACGGTATCTTTAGCCATAGCCAGAGATAGGACACTACTTGATAATTATTGTTTCGGACGAGTGTTCGTCTCACGGGCATTCCGATCGTCGGACTGGCGGGAATGAAACTACCTGCAAATTTATTATTTACCGTGCGTAAATAGCCGACGCTATGGCAAATGAAGACGAGCTCCGCGAGCAGATGATCGACGCGTTCGACGGTGCCGACTACCCGGTTTCGAGTCCGATGGACCTCGTTCCGGCGCTCCCCGACGGCCCAGGGACGAAATTCGAGACCGGAGAGTTCTCGATGACTGCGATGGAACTGAACACGAAAACGTCCGGTGGCGACTTCCCATACGACGAGCCTGAAGCGCTGGTCGACGACATTATCGCGGACCTCAAAGAACAGGGTGAGCTATAAAACCGTTAAACGTACGTTTCAGTCGTTGCTACTCACGGTTTACAGTCGAGCGCGCCACACCACTGATCGTCGACAGAGAACTGGACCGGTGGGTTTTTATTCTAACAGATACGCCTGGACAGAAAGGGCGCAATGACCGCCTCCACATTCGTTCAGCGAACCGGCCGAACATGACCCAAACCGACGACTCGGACTCGCTTGCTGGCGACGGGCTGATCGTCTACGTGACTGACGATCGAGACCGAAAGCAGTCGCTCTGTCACACGCTTCGAGAGCGATTGGATCGGCCGGTCCAGTCCGTTTCGAGGGACGAACTCGCCGACCTCTTTGAGACGCAGTGTCCGGACGCAGTCGTGTTTGCGGTAGACGATCCAGCGGTGGCACGCGACTGTCTCGAGTACGTCGAGACGGCTGCAATCGGAGTCACGACGATCGTCACGCCGCAAAACGGAAGCGAGGAGCTCGCGACGGTCGCGCTTCGATCCGACGCGACAGAGTACGTTCCGGAAGCGTGTGCGGACCCAGCCGAACGGATTATCGAAACGGTTCGATCACAGTCTGAGACGAGAACCATCTCGCGGAGTTCGTACCACCGAATTCTCGCCAACGAGCTCCCCGACGAGGCGTTCGTCATCGCCGAGGACGGGACCTATCTCGAAGCGAAATCCCGGCCGGAGTCCCACGAACTGTATCGAATGCCGCCGGACGAGTTGCCGGGGATGACGCTCGAAGAAACTCTCTCGAGCGAGACGGCGACAACAGTTCAGGAATGTCTCGATCGGACGATTCAAACGGGCGAACAGCAGTCGATCGAGTACGACGTCGAAACCACAGACGGTTGGCGACGACTCGAGGGGCGAGTCGTCCCGATCGACGAGTGGATCGACGGCCAGCGGGCGGTCGTCTTGCTGGCGAGGGATATCACCGAACGGGCCCAACGCGAGAACCAACTTCGCTCTCGACAGGCCCAACTCGAGACGTTAAACCGGATAAACGCCGTCGTCAGGCAGGTAATCGAGACGCTCGTCGAGGCACCCGGACGAGACGCGATCGAACGAGATGTCTGTCAGCAACTCGTCGATTCGGAACTCTACTGTGGGTCGCTGATCGCCGAGCGAACGGCGACCGGCGAACTCTCCTACCGGACCAGTGCGGGCGAGGCAACGACGTATCTCGGCTACGTTCGCGAGGAAAATATCTGTCCTGACCACCCGTTCGAACGCGCTGCCGAAACGGGCGACATCCAGGCGGTGACACACGTCCTCGAACGTGAACCATTTGCACCGCCACTTCAGGACGCAGCCAGGGTCGACGACGTCAGAGCCGCTATCGCGGTTCCGATCACCCACGAGGATGCGACCTTCGGCGTGCTGACCGTCCTCGCGAGTCGTGCCGACGCCTTCAGCGACAGCGAGCAAGCCGGCTTCGCACTGCTCGGCGAGACCATCGGCTTTACGATCATGGCCGTCAAGAACCGCCAACTCCTGTTTGCCGACACCGTCGTCGAACTCGAGTTCCGGATCGACGGCGGCGACACGTTCGCGTTTCACCTCTCGGAGCAGTACGACTGCACTTGTTCGCTCGAGTGGGCCGGCACGACGACGAGCGGGCAGAGCTACCAGTTCGTGACCGTCGACGGTCTCGATGGCGAGACGGTCATCGAAGCAGCGGCCGATCACGACTCCGTCGAGGAGTGTCGCCTGATCCACGACGGGGACGAACGGTGTACGATCGAAATACGCCTCCGGAAGTCGGGCGTGAGAACCCTCACGAACCACGGAGTAACGATTCGGGACGTAACGGTCGAGGACAACGTCGGCACCTGCCTCGTGGAGGTCTCACAGACGGCGAATGTCAGAGAGATCGCGGACGCGCTCGCGGGGATCTACGAGCGCACGGAACTCGTTGCACGGCGGGAGGTCGATCGGACGGTTCGGACGGCAGCCGAACGCCGGAATCGGATCCTCGACGAGCTGACCGACCGACAGCTCGCGACGCTTCGGCTGGCGTACTACAGCGGCTTCTTCGAGTGGCCCCGCGAGAGCACAGGAGAAGACATCGCGTCGGCCATGAACGTCTCGCCGCCGACGATGCACCAGCACCTCCGAAAGGGGCTCGAGACCATTCTGTCCGAGTTCTTCGAGTCGGGGAGCGGGGCTGCGGAGGTTGGCGGACAGGACGGCGACGAGACGGCGTAACGTATCCGTATGCTACGCACTCACGTTCTCAACGCCCAGACAGTCACGATAGTATAAAAATCACGTATGTAAACCCGTACGTCGATGGACAGAGGTCGTGTTCGTTCGGGAGAGAATGGGCTGGTCGATGGTCGTGCGTCTCTGGTGGTGGAACGTCCGTGGTCGATGACTGCGTCGGGACGATTTTCGAAGGATCGAACGGGCGGTACTACACCGGCTGGCAGGTCGACAGAAAGCTTCGAAGGGGCATCTGGCGGCCGTGTATTCGACAGCGAGAACCCGACCGACGGTTGATCGAAACCGCCGATCGGCGACTCCTGTTTCTCGTGCCAGTTACCCCCGACGAGCTACCGGACTGGACCGAAGTACGAACCGACGGGCGGCGAGTTCGCATCGTCGATAGCCGACGATCAGTACCGTGGCAGACATCGTCGCGAGGGCGCTCTCTCTAGTTCCAACTGAACAATTCACACACTGATTGCACAACCCACTCACGGTTCCCGCCCGTCACCGTCTTCCCACAGGTACGGAAAGCCCGTTCGCACGGCTCGCGGGATCGCTGGTCGTGCGCGATTCGTTGGGACGGTGACTGTCAGTGGCCGCTATCGGCGACGCCAACGAGGGACGTACATAATATCTGAACATAGTAACCGGGAGAACCGAGAGGTCACGCTCGAAATCGCGGACTGTGAACAGGCGGGTCGTCCTGGGTTCGATCGGGTCGGTCATCTCGCTCGGGACGCTCGCGTACGCCACCCGCGATCCGGTCGACACCCTCGAGGTTCGTGTCTGGCTCTCGGAGCGAGCGGCCCGCTACGACGCTGTCGAGGAGCGCGTTCGGGAGTACCTCTCTCGATCGTTCGACTTCGAGTTCTGGACGGCTGACGTCTCGTTCGGCGGAACCGTTTCGGTGTCGACCGAAGACGGTGCGCGCGTGACGAGCGGCGGGGAGTGGCCAGTGGCCGTCACGTCGGGTGCCGTCGGACGAGCGGACATCGAACCCGCAGCCGACGTCAACTTGCTCGTGACCGACGGGCAGATGAAACACGCGCCGACCGGGTACGGCCTGCCACACGTCGCCTCGGTCGGCGGCGCTCGCTACATCGATCGACTCGGTCCGTACGACGAGGTCGTCGCCAGTGGGCCGTCCGGCGACGTCGACCGACGACTCGTCCCGCTGGAGACGCCAACGCGGACGATGCAGGTGTTGCTTCACGAGGTCGGCCACGCGCTGGGGCTCAGCCACGACCACGGCGTGGCGTTTCGATACGACGGGGCGGTCGTGGCGACGCCGATGATCAGCACCTACGCGTTCGATACGGAGTACGAGGTCGATCGCTCGCGGTGTGGAACGAGCTTTCCGGACCCTCGCGAGCGAAAGCGACGGCTCAGTCTCGCGTTTTCGGGATGTGCACGCCGAGAACTGCAGACGTACAGCGGCGGCGTTCGGCCGCGGCGCGAAAACAGATCGTAGCAGTCCGATCGGTCGTGTATTCGGTCAGACGAGATTATCTCCGGCGTTTCTCGGCCGTGTCCCCTCGAGTCGCTACTCGTCGGCGTCGTCGCTCTCGTCTTCGCCGCGGGCGAAACTCGCCTGTGCGGCATCGTTCCCACCGGCGTCGCTGGCGCTTGGTCCTTCGAGGAGCGCCTCGAAGTCGTCGGCCTCGTCGTACTGGTCGCGGTAGACGAGTGCCGCTTTCCCGGTAGAGGTGATCTCGTACAGTCCGGACCGTTCTGCCGGTCCGATCTTCTCTACGAGCCCGTAATCCTCGAGCACCGGAAGTCTCGTATTGATGTTCTTCCGGCTCTTGCCGGTATGTGCAGCGAGGTTCGTTGCGACGTTTCGGCCCTTGTCCTCAAGCGCTTCGAGGATCAAGAAATCAGTTGGTTGACGTAGCTTCACTCTCGTTCACTCTCGTAAATGAACTATATTTCCAGTGGTAACTAATACTTTCGGCTCTCGGTCGTAGTTATCGGTAAGATTTTCCGGAAACATGTCCGCGATAACCGCTGACAGACGGTAACAGGATCAATCGCCAGCACTTTCCGCTGACTGCTCGAGCGCGATGTCCGTGCCGGGGAATCGCTCACTGGTCGCCGCCGGTCGACTCGTCGCTCGATCGGTTGGGCCGTCGATCAGTTCGACGCCGCTCGCCGCGAGCCAGTGTAAGAGGGCACTGACCTCGTCAGGTGACTGAACGCGGTAGGAGGCCGCAGACTGCTCGTCGTTTCCGACGTGAACCCCGATTCCGTCCGGTTCGACCGCACCGAACGCGGACTCGTCCGTCACGTCGTCGCCGATGTAGATGGTTGTCGTCTCCGGTGGACGTTCGGCCGCGATCAACTCGACGGCGTTTCCTTTCCCCCACGGAATCGACGGTCCGATCTCGAGAACGCGCTTCCCGGTCGATACCTCGAGGTCGTCGCCGGCGATCCGGTCGACGACTCGTTCGGTGTGTCGTCGGACGGTCGGCCACAGCGTGTCGGGCACGGTCCGCGTGTGAACCGTTCCGGTCAGCCGTTTGTTCTCGATTCGGCTGTTCGGGACGGGATCGAGCACGGTTTCGAGCGTCGAACAGACCGCTGCGATCGACGCCGCGCGTTTGCGAGCGACGGGATGGATCGCGACCGACCCGTCGCGAGCGAGTTCGAGGCCGTGGTTGCCGGCGTAGACCGTTGGTCCGTCGACACGTCCGTAGACGTCGTCCAGCGCGCGGCCGCTGACGACCGCCGTCGTCACCGCCGGTTCGGACGCGAGGCGAGACACCGCCCGTTCGTTCGCGGGGAGCGCCGCGGCGTCGTCGGGGTCGTCGACGATCGGTGCGAGCGTTCCGTCGAAGTCCAGACAGACGAGCAGCTCCGTCGCACCGGAGAGCGTCTCTCGGATCCGTGGCAGATGCTCGTCGAATCGTCGGGGGAGCGTTGTACCAGTCATCGAGTTACACCGATGGCGGCTGTTCCGGACTGTCCGGGTCCGAGTCGTGATCGGTGTCCGAGGCGGATCCGAGGTGGGAGACACCGTCGTGTGTTCGACGAATCCAGTCGAACTGGTCGTCCATCCACGATTCGAGGTTCGCGTCGAAGACGCGGTTTCGGAGCACGTTCATTCGGTGGTGTCGTTCTTGGGGCGGCATCGAGACAGCTTCTTCGATTCGGACGGCGAACTCGTCGGTGTCGGTCGGATCGATCGTCAGCGCGTGAGAGCCGAGCAGTTCGTGGGCCCCGGTCCGGTCGCTCAGCAACAGCGTCCCGTCTGAGTCGACGCTCGCGGCGACGTACTCCTGTGCGACGAGGTTCATCCCGTCGACGAGCGGGCTCACGACCATCACGTCCGCATGCCGGTAGAGCGCACTCAGGTCGTTGGACTCGAGGTACGCTTCCGTGTAGACGATCGGCTGCCAGTCGTCGGTAGCGAACCGATCGTTGATCCGCTCGACCTCAGTTCGCACGGCGTTGCCGTACTCTTGGTAGGTCGGAATATCGGTTCTCGAGGGCGTCGCCTTCTGGACGAACGTGAACTCGCCGCGCCAGTCGGGATTTCGCTCGAAAAAGCGCTCGAGTGCGACCAGCCGCTCGGGGATCCCTTTCGAATAATCGAGTCGGTCGACACCAAGCCCGAGCACAGTGTCGTGTGGGATGTCGTAGCGATCGAACAGCGACGACAGATGGGGCGTATCGACCGCCCGCGCTTCCTCGTCGTAGGATTCGACGTCGACGCCCATCGGCGTCGCGACGATGCGAGTCGTCTCGCCGTCGTACTCGACGAGTTGGTCCGTTCGGTCGACGGATGCAGCCGGCAGATACCGGTCGACGCAGTCGAGGAAGTTGTCCACGTATCGGTCGACGTGAAAGCCGAGCAGGTCGTTTCCGAGCACGCCCTCGAGGACGTGACCGCCCGCCGGACACTGCTGGTAGGTTTCCGGCGTCGGCCACGGGATGTGCCAGAACTGGGCGACGGTCGTCGACGACGGAACGGCGTCGCGGATCAGCCGCGGCGCAAGTCCGAAGTGGTAGTCCTGCAGCCAGACGGTCGAGTCGGCGCTCGCGTGGGAGGCGACTGCCTCGGCGAACCGCTCGTTGACTGTCTGATACCACTCGAAGAACTCCGAACGGTTCGTGACGAGTTCCGGAAAGCCGTGACAGATCGGCCAGAGTACCTGATTGCTGAATCCGTAGTAGTAGGATTCGACGGCCTCGTCCGAGAGGTCGAGACGACGGAGTGTGTACGCCTCAGACTCGGGGGGCACGGTGACGCAGTTGTCCTCGTCGGTGACGTCGAAATCGGCGTCGCCGTCACCCCAGGCGATCCACGTTCCGTTTGTGTGCTGAAGGACAGGGTCCAATCCGGCGGTCAGTCCACCGGTCGGTTCGTCGACTGCAATGTCGTCGGAGGAGTCGGTGTTGTCGCCGCCAGTATACTTGTGTCGGTATGGTTGTCTGTTCGAAACGACGATCAATGATCCGGGAAAGTCCGATTCGGTAGAATCGCCCCCGGTTGTACGATCACGTTCGTCGTTTCGGTGTTGATTGTACGGATGCGTCAACGACAAACGCTCATCGGTAAATCGCATTCGCTGAAATAACACAGCGCCGCGACGGGTTGGTTCGCGGCCTGCATCCGCATGGGAGTCTAATAGGACCCGATACCGTTCGGACTGGTCGAACCGTTCGTTCGCTCGGAGTGTTCACGTCGCCGATTCGAATCGAACGGCCGTAGGGCCGGCCAAACGCTGCCACGGTTCGGCGTCGTCCGGGCGTCTCGCGACGGTTCGCGAGTAGGGTACCCGTACACGGAATCGAGTTCAAAACCGGTCGCAATCCGGCTGGTTGAGCGGCGCGACGAACCGATAGGAGAGTCTGACCGTCGGAGCCGGACCTCATCAATAGAAGTAGAGTTCAAGTTCGTGTTCGCAGTTTCGGCAGGCGGTCTCGGTGCCGTGGAGTGGAGCCGTATCTCGGTCTTCGATGATGCCGGGGCCTGGCGGAACGGGCGCGTTCACGATCGTATCGCACGCCGGACACCGGATACGTACGGCGGCCTGGTTCGATCGAGACATACCCGGAATATCGTCGTGAAACACGAATAGTTATAGCAGGCATACTCCGATCAGTCGGCTGGTGGAACGTGTCGTTTTCGCCGGAAAACGGTTCATACCAACGGTTTGTACCGGTTTATCGGAACAGCCGTGGCCCGCCTGTGTTGTGCTACCAATGATCGCACCAAATCGTATCGAACGTCGACTCGGTCGTTTCCGCGGCGGGGCGTGAACGAACGGCCGGCCGGTCGCTTCGAACGCGGCAGTTCGAAACGCGAACCAACGAACCTTTGATCGCTCCGTTCGACCTATCGAGTATGAACCGACGGACGTACCTCCGTGCGGCCGGCGTGGCGGGCGTCGGGGGACTTGCCGGCTGCCTCGACACGCTCGGCGACGAGGGCGCGGAGAGCGAGGGAGGGAACTGGGGAGACGGCGAGACGATACTGGATCCGCCGGACGAACGGCGGGGCGACCCGTCACATCCGATCCACGGTCAAGAGTTTCCCTCGTTTTCGTTGCCAGATCCGCTGGCCGACGAGACCGTCTCGCTCGACGACTTCACCGACGACCGCGCGTTTCTGATGACGTACTTTTTCACCGCGTGTCCGGACGGCGCCTGCCCGGCGCTGCTCCTGCGGCTTCGACGAGCCCAGGAGGACGCCGCCGAACGTGGCTACGAGGACGACATCGGGCTGCTCGCGATGACGTTCGATCCCGAGCGGGACACCCCCGACGTCCTCGAACAGTACGGCCACGAGCAGGGCGTCGACTTCGAGGCGAACAACTGGCACTTCCTCCGACCGGAGAGCTACGACGAAGGGGAGCAACTGCTTGATGAGACGTTCGGCATGCAGATCGAGCGCGTTGAGGACACCGACGACCACGAGTTCGAAGACGATCACGGCGACCACGACGACCACGACCACGGCGAGTACACGTTCACCCACTACAACCTGATCATGCTCGTCAACGAGCACGGCGTCGTCGAGCGGGCCTATCCGAACGCGGTACAGGACCGACCGGAAGTGAGCATCGAAACGATCGTCGACGACACCAGAACGGTGGCCACCGAGTAACCATGCGACGACGGGACGTCCTCGCCGGTATCGGCAGCGCAGGGGTAGTCGCCGGTGCGGGCGCGCTCGCGATCTACGGAGTTCCGTCCGTCGAGGACTTCACCGGCGCAGACGGACCACAACACGACCCAATGGAGATCGAAACCGTCGATGCACCGGGCAGCGACGCCGGTCAGACGCTGGTTCCGGATCCAGACCAGCCGACGTTTATCGACATCTTCGGAACCTGGTGTCCCCCCTGCGTCGATCAGATGCCCGCCCTCGCCGAGGCGAACGAGCGAGTCGGCGACGAGGTCCGCTTCATCTCCGTGACCAACGAGTCCGTCGGCGAGAACCGCTCGATCACCGAGGCCGAACTCGTCGAGTGGTGGGACGAACACGACGGAAACTGGACGCTCGGACTCGATCCGACGGCCGAACTAACGGAGCGATACCTCGCGGGGAACTACCCAACTGCGGCCGTGATCGACGATGAGGGACGGGTTCAGTGGTCCGACGACGGCGTCAAGACCGCAGACGAACTCGTCGACCGAATCGAAATGGTGCTCGAGTAACCGATGATCGAAACGGCGCTCCTCCCGACGCTCGCGTTCGCGCTGTTCGCCGGCATCGGCACGTTCTTTTCTCCCTGCGCGTACCCGCTGTTGCCCGGCTACGTCGGCTTTTATGTGAGCCAGACGGAGCAATCCGAGGCGTCGCTCGCCGGCGCGGTGAGCCGCGGGCTGGTCGCCGGCTTCGGCGTGCTCGTCACGTTCGTCCTCCTGCTCGGCGCGACGTTCTGGATCGGCCACGAGATGTTCTCGAACGTCGTCCTCTTCGAACCGATCGTCGGCGCGTTGCTCGTCGTCTTCGGCCTGCTGGTAGCGTTCGATCGCGCTCCGTCGCTGTCGATCGCCCTGCCGAAGCGTCGGTCGGGCGTCTTGGGATTCGGGATCTTCGGCGTCGGCTACGCGCTCGCCGCAGCCGGCTGCGTCGCGCCGCTTTTCGGCGCGGTTGCCGCAAGCGCGCTCTCCCGCCCGCCCGCCTCGGCCGCGCTCATCCTCGGCACCTACGTCGGCAGCGTCGTCGTACTGATGATCGCACTGACCGTCGCGACCGGGATGGGACTCATCGCGAGCGCGGGCTCGCTCGCGGCCTACAGCGACCGGCTCAAACGGCTGGCCGGCGTCCTCATGATCGCCGCCGGGATCGGACAGCTGTATCTCGCGATCGTTATCCTCGACGTGATCTGATACGGAGTGTCGTCCCGAGGTACCGGTGCAATCGTATACCCATCGCGGTTGCACCGGCAATGACTGACAGTAGACTGTTTGACGACCGAAATCGGAGAGCGACGGTCACCGAAGTATCCCCGGCAACGGCAAGTCAGAGACGTATCCTGCCGACTCCCGAAAATCGAACAGTAATGTATCAGGATCTCCTGCTCGCGACTGACGGCGGTGAAGGGGCGCGACGCGCGACCGACCACGCGATCGAACTCGCGGCCCGTCTCGACGCGACACTTCACGTCCTTTCGGTATCCGAGGAGGGGCCACACAGTACCGAACGACAGGACGAACTCCGGCACGATCCGGAAAGCGAAGCCGCAACGGCCGTCGAGGAGGCCGAGCGAGCCGCAGCGGCCGACGGCGTCTCGGTGACGACGACGATCCGCCACGGCGTCCCACAGGAGGAGATCGTCGAGATGGCGACGGCGAACGGGATGGATATGATCGTGATGGGGACGGTCGGCCGAAGCGGGCTCGACGCCCTGATCGTCGGCAGCGTCGCCGAGGAGGTCGTCAAAAACGCACCGGTCCCAGTCGTCACGGTCCGATCGGAGGACTAACGGGCTCGTCCGTCGATGCACGCCGATCGCAAAGCGGTATCGACGAGCAACGGTTCGGTATCGATCTCACCCCGTTCGTTCGAACTGAAATGTCACCCGACAGTCGACCCGACCCGAGATTTCCGTCGAACGTCCAATCCAAACCGAGCCGAAACGCCCGGTTCGAATCAAGCCGTAAGCGTGTATTACCGGCCGATACGATCTCGATAGCTTTCCCGTTTCAGTGGAAAGAACGCTCTATCGTGGTCGTTCGCCCCGGCTCGTCTATCGTTCGAACACCCGTACGTGGACGACGAGGCAGCGATTTGCTACCGCCGCGACCCCCCCGGACAGACGTCAACTGGCCGGTACCGCCGGAGGTGGGTTCGCAATGAGCGACGGCGAGACGGCGACCGTCGGCGACGCCGTCCGCGTCCTCGTCGTCGGCGACTCACCCTCGATCGACGAGGCGACGGACGCGCTCGCGGCGTCGTTCGGCCCCTCGTCGCTGTGGCGAGAGCGAACCGTCTCAGCCGCGCTCAAGCGCCTGGACACGATCGATAGCCACTGTCTCGTCTGCGAGTTCGATCCGGATACGAACGGCTCGGCGCTCGCGGAACTCGCCGATCGGGCGGGCGACGTCCCGATCATCGCTGTCACCGACGGCTCGGCGGCCGATCGGGCGCTCGAGTCGGGCGCGAGCGACGTGGTCGAGCCCGACGATCCGCGGTCGGTCGTCGCCGCCCGCGTCGAGAACGCGACGAGCCGGCACCGCCTCGCTCACCGCGATTCGACCCGTCGGTACCGATCGATTCTCGAGGGAACGGACGCGCTCGTGTTCGCCCTCGCGGCGGACGGGACCGTCGGGTACGCGAATCAGGCCGTCGACGACCGACTCGGCTATCCGCCGGACGAACTCGAGCGGATCGCACTCTCACGGCTCGCCCACCCCGACGACCAATCGGCGGTCGGAGAGCTGATCGCGGACATCGCCTCAGGAGCGGTCGGCGAGCGCGAGCACGTCCGAGTTCGAGTCGGACGAGCCGATGGGACGTGGGCCGTCGTTGATCTGACGGTGGTCAACCGGCTCGCCGATCCGCTGGTCGAGGGGCTCGTCGCCACCGCCACCCCCGTGAGAGTCGACGACGAGGGGATGCAGTCGGCGCTCGACCGGCTCGCAGATCCGTTTTTCGCACTCGGTCCCGACTGGGAGCTTCGACACTCGAACGAGGCCGCTCGCCGGCTGTTCGATGGCTCTCCCGCCACTGGAACCGTCGTCTGGGACCTCGTTCCCGAGGCGATCAGGCGCATCGTCTACGAGCGGCTCTCCGAGGCGACAGCGACGGACTCGGTCGTCGAGTTCGAGACGGCCGATCCGACCGCCGACGGGCGACTCGAGTGGACGGCCGCACCCGACGAGGACGGCGTTTCGGTCGTCGTACGATCGGCGGCCGACAGCGCCGACATGAGGGCAGATCGCACACGAACGACCCGTCTGGACCGCGACCGTCTCGAACTCCTCGAGTCAACGGTCGACGCCCTCGGCGACGGCGTGGCGGTCCTCGAGGGAGAGACGATCCGCTTTGCGAACGCGACGCTGTTCGAACTGACAGACGGCGATGCGCTCGTCGGCCGAGACCTCGACGCGCTGTTCGACGATGCCCTCGTGGCGTCGATCCGCGAGCGGACGGCCTCGCCGGTCGTCAGGTGGCTGGAACCGGTCCGAGGAACGGTCGAGGCAGACGAGGGGACGGCGGTCGACGTTTTCGTGACGCCGCTCGACGGCGGCGACCGAACGCTCTGTGTCGTTCGAGACAGAACGCGCTCGAAGGCGGCGACGCTGTCGACCGTTTCTCGAACGATCAAAGCGGTTCGGCGAGCCGATACTCGTACCGCGATCCGTCAGGCGGTCGTCGACGGCGTCCGCGACTGCACCGAAAGCGAGTTGGTCAGCTGGTACCGCAGAGACGAGTCGGCGCTCAGGCCCGCAGCGGTCGCGACGGATGTCACCCATGCGGACGTCGAGCCGCCGCCGGTCGACCGCCCGCTCCCATCGATCGAGGAGGTCGTCGAGGACGGCGAGTCGTCCGTTCACGAACGGGAGGGGTTCGAACCGTTCCTCGAGCGCTCCGGTCTCCGCGCAGAACGAGTTCTGGTCGTTCCGATCGACGACCGAGCAGTCGTGCTCGCGACGAGCACCGAGCCGATGGCGTTCGGATCGCTCGACCTCGAGCCCCTCGACGCACTGTCCGCGGCGGCCTCAGTTGCGCTCGATCGCGTCGACGCTCGCTCGCGCGTTCGGACGTGTCGACGCGAGGTCTCGCGGCTCGAATCGATCGCGGCGCGTTCCGAGGGGATTCAGGCCGCCGAGCGAGCGATGCTGGACGCGGAGACGCGAGCGGACGTCGAACACCACCTCTGTGAGTCGATCGCCTCACTCGAGCCGGTCGACTCCACCGGGTCGATCGAACTGGTCTGGGTTGGGCGTGCCGACGCCGGGCGAGGGACGGTCACGCCCCAGACGCGGGTCGGACGGGACGGGGAATTTCTCGAATCGGTGTCGATCCCGCTGGACTCGGATGGATCACACCCGGCCGGTCGCGCGGAGGCGAAGCACGAGCCGGTCGTCGTCGACGACCTCGAACTCGAATTAGGATCGTCGGCCGACGGTTCGGGATGGCGACGCGACGCCGCCGAACGCGGGTTCAGGGCCGCACTGAGCCTCCCGATCGAGTACGACGGGTTCCACTACGGGACGGTGACCGCGTACGCGAACCGTGCTGCGGCGTTCGATCGACCGACTCGAACGGTCTGTCGGCATCTCGCGTCGATCGCCGGCCACGCGATCAGCGCGCTCGAGCAAAAGCGTGCGCTCCTCTCTGACGACGTCCTCGAACTCGAAGTCGTCCTCCGAACCGCAGCCGATCCGCTGTCGACGGTCGCCCACCAGCTCGATCGGCGAATCGACGTGCGAGCGGTCGTACCGCGATCCACGGGTGGGTCGACGGTTTACTGTACCATCCCGGATGTCACTGAAGAACGGTTCGGTGATCTCGATTCGCTTCCAGCCGTCGAGGCCGCACGACACCGCGACGGCGGAAACGAATCGGCTGTCGAACTCGTTCTCGAGACCGACACCATCGCGGAACTGCTCGCGGATCACGGCGGTGTGTTACGCTCGGTGGTTCCGGTCGACGATCGAACGCGCGTGACGTTCGAACTCGCGAGCAGCGTCGACGTTCGCTCGTTCGTTCGACTGCTCGAGGACGAACACCCGGGGACCGAACTGGTCGCCCGTCGCGACCGAGGTCGGTCTGTTCGCTCCGCTCGCGCGTTCGACGCCGAACTTCGGAACCGCCTCTCGGAGCGACAGCTGCGGACGCTCGAGACGGCGTACTACGGCGGGTTCTTCGAGTGGCCCCGCGAACGAACCGGCGAAGAGGTCGCGGACTCCCTCGGCGTCTCCCAGCCGACGTTTAGCCGGCACTTCCGGACGGCACAGCGGAAGGTGTTCGAGTTGTTGTTCGACGAGAGAACCGGTGATGAGTGATCAGTATACTAGTGTATATTGTGCCGATCGCTCATCGTAAGTACCGAATACCGAGCGGGTAATAGCGAGTTTCGTATTGGTGAAACTGAATGGGTTTTCGATAGATGAATACATATTGAGGTCAGATTCAGAACACGTTCCATATATAGCGTCTACAATCATATATTCGCAGTCGAATCAGACGAGTAATGAGCGCGTCACCGGTAATAGGCTATTATCGCGATCACCGATCCGGATTGGGGGATGCGTCGTGAGTATCGATATCGCCGAGCTCGAGGACACCCGAACGCAGTTGCGATCGCAGGCAGAGGGAGGGATCGTCGCACAACTTCGCCTCGACCACGCCGATCTCGTTTTGCGCCCAACGCTGCGGCGCACGTCGGACGTAACCCTCGAGCCGGAGTACTGGACGACGGTCGAAACCGGGCAGACGTACCTGTTCGTGACCGCCTTCGGCACCGAGTTCGACGGGTTCGAGACGGGACTGGAGACGGACCCGACGATCAGCGACCCGGTTCTCGTCGATCGCTATCCGGATCGGCGAGTCTACCGCGTCGTCCTCTCCGACCGGGCACTCACGTTTACCCAGGAGACGGCCGAAGTCGGCGGTCGACTGCTCGACGTCTCGAGCTCGCGGGACGGCTGGCTCGTCCAGCTTCGGTTCCCGAGTCGCGACGCACTCATCGCGTTCAACGACCGTTGTCGCGAGCGCGATATCTCCGTCTCGGTCGACCACCTGCGAACCTCTGACGAGGGCGACGACGGCGTGCTCGCGCTGACCGAGAAACAACAGGAATTGCTCGCCGTCGCCCACGAGGAGGGGTACTTCGACGTTCCGCGCGGAATCTCCCAGAACGAACTCGCAGACCGACTCGGCGTCTCGAAGTCGGCGGTTTCACAGCGACTCCGGCGTGCGATCGGCGAACTCTGCAAGACGACGCTGTCCTGCAGACAGAGCCAGCGCTGAGTGAGACGAACACGGATCAAAAACGCGAAAACGAAGAACGAGACTGACAGGCTGTCCGACGAACTGCTTCCTGCGGTCCGCCGTCGAACCGATTACTCGTCGTCCGACTCGTCTTTCATCGAATCGAGCTGCGAGACGAGTTCGTTGGTCGATAGATCGGACTCGAACGAGAGCTCCCCATGGTGATCATTCTCGTGAACGTTGACGGCTTCGGCGTCGTCCTCGTCGTTACTCGTCTGCTGGTTCTGTTCGGACTCGTCGTAGCTACCAAAACCCATAGGGTAAGTCGACCAACGATGCCTAAAGGCGTGCCGGTTCGATCGGTCTCAGTCTGAGATCATCACCCACACCGAGGCTGTACTGAGTCCGTTATAGTACCAACTGCAACGAGTTACACACTGATCGCCGAACCATCTGGCGATCGGGTGTGCAATGACTTGCAGTGGCTACTATAGAGAAACCGCTGGCCGGCTCGAAACGGGCAAACTCGGCTCCGTTACCACGAAGTCGGTCGGAAACCCGCGCTCACTTCAGTCGGAGATACTGCCGGTCGTACTCGGGTTCGCCCTGTCGCGGGTGGATCGTGATGAACGACTCCGGGGGCAACTCCGCCAGTTGCACCGGGAGATCCTCGAGTTCGCCGTGCCAGCCGACGTCGCCGCGACGCGGCGAGATCGAGACGATGAGATCGTCTTCTTCGGTCCAGGACTCGAGTCGGGGGATCAGCCGGTCCCAGTCGTCGACCGACTCGAACTCGGCGTCGACGTCCTCCTCGACGAGGTTGAACAGTTGCTCGTACTGGTGCGATGGCCCCTCTACGACGACCACGTTCAGTTCGGCACCGACGCCGAGTGCGAGTCGCTTGACGAGGTGGACCGCCTCGTAGAACCCTTCGTGGTGGTCGGCACCAATCGGAGCGACGACGAAGATACGTCGCGTCGTGTTGATCGGGTGGCCAAGCCGGGAAACGAGCACGGGTAGTTTGGTTCGATCGAGCACCTGATCGATGATGCTACCGAAGATGCGGTGACGGAAGCTCTGGGTCGCGTCCCAGCCCATGATGATCTGATTTGCCTGGACCTCGACGGCTCCCTGAACGATGCCGGAGGCGACGTTGTGATTGATACGGGTTTCCGTCTCGATAGGGACCTCCGCCGCGCTCCCGTCTGCAGCGAGACCGTCGAGTTCAGCCTGGACCTCGGCGATCTGGTCCTCGGCCGATCCGCCGTTGGGTTGGACCACGGTCATCACGTTGATCGGTTCGGTGGTTCGATCGCCTTTGATGACGAACGCGAGATCGAGGAGCCGCTGTTGGAGTTCGGCGTTGTGCGAGAGCGGGAGCAAGATCTTGGGATCTTTCGCGTCGTCGTCGCCGTCGCCGACCTCCTGTTCGAGCGCGAGTTTCGTCGCCGCGCGTTCGGTCAGCCACGGGCTGAGGAGTGCGGTGACGAGCAACATCAGGACGACGGCGTTGAGGACCTCGGCACCGAACAGTCCGGCGTCGAATCCGACGAGGGTGATCGCGAGCGCGGCCGCGGCCTGGCCGGTCGAGAGCCCGAAGATGACGTTTCGCTCCTGGGGGGTGTACCCCTGGACCTGCGAGACGAGCCAGGCGGCGCCGCCTTTCGTCACGATCATAATGGCGATGATGAGTGCGGCGATCTGGAGCGTCGCGACCCCGTCGAAGATGACGCCGGGGTCGACGAGCATGCCGACGTGCAACAGGAAGAAGGGGATGAAAAAGGCGTTGCCGACGAACTCGATCCGGTTCATCAGGGTGCCACCCTGCGGGATCAACTGGTTGACCGCGATTCCGGCGACGAACGCGCCGAGAATGGGATCGAGTTGGAGCACCTCGGCGAGGCTGGCGGCGGCGAAGATGGCGACCATCACGAACAGGAACTCGAAGTAGCTCTCCTCGCTGAAGTTCTGGAAGAACCACCGCGAGCCCCGCGGGAGAATCAGCCAGACGCTCCCGAAGAGGACGAGGAGTGCGAGTCCGACCTGGGCGAACAGCCAGACTGTGAGTTCGCCCTCGGCCGCACCGGTGACGATCGCGAGGACGACGAGCGCGAGCGTGTCGGTAAAGAGGATGCCGCCGAAGACGGCCGTGACGGCCCGGTTCTTCGTGACACCGAGTCGGTTGACGATCGGGTACGCGAGCAGCGTATGCGAGGCGAACACCGACGAGAGCAACAGGGCGGCCCAGAGATCGAGTCCGAGGATCGTGTACGTCGCGAACGTGCCGACGGTAAAGGGCAAGAAGAAACTCGTCAGTCCGAACAGGGCCGCGTTCTCCGGGGCTTCCTTGAACCCGCGGATGTCGAGTTCGAGCCCGACGGTAAACAGCAGGTAGATCAGGCCGACCTCGCCGAGCAGTTCGATCGCGTCCGAGTGCTCGACGAGTTCGAGCGCGCCGGGGCCGACGAGCGCGCCGAAGAGGACGATGCCGACGATACCCGGCTGTCCGAGCCGTTTGACGATCAATGGGCCGGCCAAGAAGATGGCCATCGCGATGGTAAAGACCAGAACCGGCTGTTCGAGCGGAAGCGCGAGCACGTCCGCGGCGAGTGGTGACATCATTGCTGTTCAAACCGGCAACTGCGGGCGCGTCGACCGACGAGACGTCGTGGTTCCGGCAAGCGATGCGGCTTTCGTGGAATTTCGGCCCGGAAGGACGTAATCGTGGCGAAGAAATGGATGGGCGGGTAATAAAACGTAGGATTTCGTGTAGCCCCTCTCGATGTGTGGCCAGTTTTGACAACACGCTGGACGCGGAACTGGATGAACGATTTATAGCTCTGTTCGCGACGCAAAGCTCCGTTCGATCCGACGAGCGTGGCGGCGATCGGTCGAAACCTGTATTCGGTCTGGTGGTGCACGAGTGGGGAGCAAGACCGGTTTTGTTTCCGGTCCCTACCGCTGATTCATCGATGAGTACCGTCCGTTCGGCTCGGCGTACTCGACCGGTCGTTGGCTGTTCGCTAAACATACCGGTGGCTACGCTGTCGTTCGGACAACGCGCCGGCTGGAAACTGGGCAGAACTGGACGATTGGGTAGCTGACTGCCGTCTCACAGGTCGAGTTTCTTCGCACTGGGTCCGTCAGTTCGTCTCTGTCCGTCGCTGAGTACTCTAAAACTACGTCGTCCAGTAGCCCGTCTATAGTAATGGGTTCGGGATTCCTGTACTCCGATCATGTCCAGACAGCGGTTCTCTCGACAGACCGGTGGCGGCGATCGTGCGGTGGTGGTGCGGCCGTCACAATCAATCGAACGAGTTCTCTCACGCGGCCCAGCGAAACCGACCCGGCCACTCGACTCGTCGCGCCGACGACTGCGTGCGCTCTCGACCCCAACTAGGTGAGTTACTGATGTGTGGAATCATCGGTCACGTTGGGAACGGTAACGCGCTCGAGACGCTGCTGACGGGGCTCGAAAACCTCGAGTACCGCGGCTACGACTCCGCCGGTATCGCCGTCCAGAACGGTTCCGGCATCAACGTCCAGAAGCGCTCGGGCAAGGTCGAAGAGCTCAAAGAATCGATCGGCGACGCGTACCTCGAGGGCGAGGTCGGCATCGGACACACCCGCTGGAGCACGCACGGGCCGCCGACCGACGAGAACGCTCATCCCCACACGGACGGCACCGAAGACGTCGCCGTCGTCCACAACGGCATTATCGAGAACTACGCCGAACTCAGATCGCAGTTACGAGAACGCGGCCACGAGTTCACGAGCGACACCGACACCGAAGTCATCCCGCATCTCATCCAGTACTACCTCGACGAGGGGATGACGAACGAGGCGGCCTTCCGGCGCGCAATCGACGAGCTCGAGGGGAGCTACGCCGTCGCCGCCATGTTTTCGGGCGAGCACGTCCTCTACGCCGCTCGCAAGGGCTCGCCGCTGGTCGTCGGTATCGAGGACGAGGGATTCTTCCTCGCAAGCGACGTCCCCGCGTTCCTCGAGTACACCGACGACGTCGTCTTTCTGGAGGATGGCGACGTCGTCATCGTCGACCACGACGGCGTCGAGTTCACGGATCTCGACGGCAACTCGATTACGCGCGAACTCGAGACGGTCGATTGGGACCCCGAACAGGCCGAAACGGGCGAGTTCGACCACTTCATGCTCAAAGAGATCCACGAGCAGCCGACCGCACTCGCCCAGGCGGTCGAAGGGCGAATCGATTCAGCGAACGGCCGAATCACGCTGGAGGAGTTCGGATCGGGCACGTTCGAGGGGATCGATAGCGTCCAGCTTATCGCCTGTGGCACTTCCTACCACGCCGCGCTGTACGGCGCACTGTCGTTGAACCGTGCCGGAATCCAGGCGACGGCGCTGCTCGCGAACGAGTACAGCGTCTCGGCACCGCCGGTCGACGAGGACACGCTCGTGATCGCGGTCACCCAGAGCGGCGAAACGGCCGATACGCTGAACGCGCTCCGGCAGGCCAACGCCGCCGGAGCCGAGACGCTCACCGTCACGAACGTCGTCGGTTCGACCGCCGCACGCGAGGCCGACGACACGCTGTTCATCCGCGCGGGCCCCGAGATCGGCGTCGCCGCGACCAAGACGTTCTCCTCGCAGGCCGTCATGCTCGTGTTGCTCGCCCAGCGCATCGCTGACGACGTACAGAACGAGCCGGCGTCCGATCTCCCCTCGCTGCTGTCGGAGCTGGGACGGATGCCGAGCGCGATCGACGACCTGCTCGCGTACTCCGACGCCAGACGAGTCGCCAAACGGTACGAGGACTGCCAGTCGTACTTCTTCATCGGCCGCGGGCTCGGCTTCCCGGTCGCGCTGGAAGGGGCGCTGAAGTTCAAGGAGATCACCTACGAGCACGCCGAAGGGTTCGCGTCTGGCGAGCTCAAACACGGTCCGCTGGCGCTCGTCACGCCGGAGACGCCAGTGTTCGCCGTCTTCACCGGCGAGGAAGACGAGAAGACCCTGAAAAACGCAAAGGAGGCACAGACGCGGGGCGCGCCGGTCGTCGCTATCTGCCCGCCCGACCACCGGGCGATCGACCTCGCCGATGCACACCTTCGGATTCCCGAGACCGATTCCGACCTCGCGGGGCTGTTCGCGAACGTCCAGCTCCAGCTCGTCTCCTACCACGCGGCGACGCTGCTCGATCGATCGATCGACAAGCCGCGGAATCTGGCGAAAAGCGTCACCGTCGAGTAACGCGTTCGCAGGCGATTTTCGGGATTCGAGTTTCACGAGGGTCAACAGTGACAACCATGCCAGCCACGAGTTCGGAAGAGACGTGACGACGAAATATGTGACCGTGAAGAAAGCATTTACCGATGTAATTCAATCTAGTTGATATGAAACGGCGGGAGCTGCTCGCCTGCTGTGCCCTCCCAGCGACCGTTGTCGGCTGTCTCGATAACGGATCAGACGGCGAACTATCCGGGGCGGTTCGTCCGGATAGTGATCCGAAAATGGTACCGTCCGGACTCAGTTGTGCCGACAAAGATTTCGAGCGGATCGAGTATCAAGTCGATGATGACGAGCTAGTGTACGGTGACACCGAGCATTTCGCGCTTCGAATCGATACGCTCACTCCTCAGTACGGCGAGGAGGTTGCGATCGATCTCGTCAACGTTTCGTCCAGTGAACAAACCACGGGCACGCACTCGTTGTGGCGGTTGCAGTTGTATACGGAAGATGGGTGGCAAGAGGTTCGTGGGACGACCGAGGACCGAGGTCTGGATCACGCTGTGGAGGACCTACGTCACAGTCCTGGAGGAGGGATTTCTTGGAACATTCAATTAACTGAGGACGGTGTTATGGAGGCGGGGCCTGTTTCCGAGAGAATCGAAATTTGTCCCGACCTGCAGGCGGGTCGACTCCGTTTCGTCTACACAGGTACCGGAACCGACGACATCGCTGTTCAGTTCGACTTTGAGCAGTAGGCGAGACGGTCACCGAGCCTGGTTGGACTTCGAAACCGATTCAGAACGAAAAACTGCCCCGCTCTGAGATCGAGTCGGGCACGAGCTCGAGAAGCCGTAGGACGTGCGGCCACCCCCGTAGCCGCGTCCAGACGACTCCATCACTGGCAACGCGCACTCGTCATGCTGTGCGGACAATACCGTCCGACAGCACGTTGTCGGATCGGATCTGGAGGAATGCGATGATCGAGTTGTCTACCGATGGCCGTAATTGAGATGAACCGCCGGATCGTCATGACGGTTCTCCCGCGCGCTACAGCCGATCAGCAGGGTGTGATACCGATCGACACCCTCCACTCGGATTTGCTCGCTGTCATCTTATAAATCCCACACCTGATTGTTACGGGCCCAATCGAACATGGTCGGTCACCGATCCCGCTCGACGACAGCACCGCGATCGATCGTCGTCTCGGCGTCGAGTTTGAGTCCGGGTGAGAGCGTCGAATTCGCCCCGATCCTGACACCGTCCCCGGCGACGACGCCGAACCGTTCCCGTCCGGTCGAAACGCGAGTCCCCTTCACTGAAAGCTCGACGGCGTTTCCGTCGTGACGGCGGTTATCTGCGGTCGTCCCGGCTCCGAGCGTGACGTTTCGCCCGAGAACGCTGTCGGCGACCGTTCCAAGGTGTTCGACCGACACGCCCCGGGAGAGAACGCTGTTTTCGATTTCGGCCGCGTGACCGACCGACGCGTCCTCGCCGACGAGCGCCGCCTCGCCGACGAAGGCGTTCGATCCGACGGTCGCCCCCGATCGGATCAGTGCCGGTCCCTCGACGACTGCACCCGATTTTACCGTTGCGCCCTCCTCGACGACCACGTCCCCTCGAAGGTGGGCTGCATCGCTGACCGCGCCCTCGATCCGCCGGTCGAGTTCGGCGAGTTTCCACTCGTTGGCCTCGAGCAACTCCCAGGGCCGACCGACGTCCATCCAGCGGTCGGTCGTGACCGGTGTGACGGCGAACTCCTCGACGACGCGACCGAGCACGTCGGTGATCTCGTGTTCGCCACGGTCGCTCGCCGGCACGTCGAGCCACTTGCGAGCCTCGGCGGGAAAGGCGTACGCGCCGGCGTTCGCCAGGTTCGTGGGCGGCTCCGTCGGTTTCTCGACGATGTCAGTGACCGTCCCGTCGACCGTGCTGAGGACGCCGTAGTTGCTGGGCTGGTCGACCTCGACGGCACAGACGGCGGGACAGGCCGCGAACAGTCGTTCAATCGCATCTGGATCGTACAAATTGTCGCCGTTCAGCACGGCGAACGGCCCGTCGATGTGCTCGCGAGCGGTGTTGACGGCGTGGGCGGTTCCGGCCTGTTCTGACTGGCGAGCGTAGCTGACGGGAACGCCGCGGTACGACGAGCCGAAGACCTCCCTGACCGTTTCGCCCTCGTAGCCAACGACGAGAACGAGCTCGTCGACGCCGGCGTCGACGGCCGCGTCGACGGTGTGTGCGGCGAGCGGCCGGTCCGCGACCGGGAGCATCGGTTTCGGCACTGACGCGGAGAGTGGTCGCATCCGGGTTCCTTCGCCCGCCGCCAGAACGATTGCCTTCATGACCTCGACGTACGTCGATTTGGGGGATAAATAACCGGCTGTTACTGGAGCGGCGACGCTCGAACGCGGTTCCGTCACCCGCGAACGAACCCGACCGAAAAACGAGCCGAGCCGTCGCTCCGAATTGTCGATGGGGTTTGTGACCGCATCGTCGACTCGACCGCGCTGTTTTCCGAGAACAATTCCATATTTCCCGGCACTAAATATCATATTACGTGGGTACGAGGCCATAACAGTCCGGATATCCGAACGGTCACGAAACAGCGACAATCGCCGGTGAAAGGTGAGACTACCGAACTGCAACGATGTTATGCTGTCTATAGTAAATACCGTTCTGTGGTTACGGGCTGTTGATGTCGACGGAACCTACCGATTGGACTCCCGTGTCGTCCGGCCAGCAAACGAGTGCGCCACGATGTGTCTCCTGTGGCAATCAGGTAACCCGCCAGTTCGCTCGCGTGTTTGGCGATAACCGCGACGTCGTCCACGCCTGTCCCGACTGTGCGACGTATCGCGAGATGAAAACGTCCGACTTCATCCCGAAAGATAAACGATAGTACCGTCCGTCGCCGCTCGCCCGCGCGCACCGATCTGTTTTGTCTCCGACGACCGTCTCGAAGCGATCTGGCGACGTCGGCTCTCGCTGATCACTTGGCCGCGGGCTCGTCGATCACCCCCGTCACGAGCGTTCGCGCCTCGTCGAACACTCGATCCGCGCTCGCGTCCGACCGCGCTTCTGCCGTGACTCGGACGAGCGGCTCGGTCCCGCTCGCCCGAAGGAGGAACCAGCCGTCGGCGGTCTCGACGCGGACACCGTCGAGGGTGTCGACCTCGTCGTACCGTTCCGTGACAGCCGTTCGGACGCCGTCCATCACTGCCGTTTTGTCGTCGACCTCGATCGACGTTCGCCGGATCGGATACTGGTCGATCGAGGCGGCGAGTTCGGACAGCGGCCCGCGAGACGCGACGAGTTCGACGAGCTTCGCCGCGGCGAGGGGGGCGTCCGGACACCGCGTTTCCGCGGGCCAGATCCAGGCACCGCTTGGCTCGCCGCCGAAGACGACGTCGTCCTCGGTCGTACGCTCGGCGACGTAGACGTCGCCGACCTGCGTTCGCGTCACCGACGCACCGACCTCGGCCACCGCGTCGTCGACCGCGAGGCTCGTATCGACCGGCGCGGCGATCCGATCACCCTCGCCGGCTTCGGACCGGGCGAATATCGCCAGCAGTGCGTCCTTTGGGACGAAGGTCCCGATCTCGTCGATCGCGACCATTCGGTCGGCGTCGCCGTCGTGCGCGATGCCGAGATCCGCGTCGGTTTCCGCGACGAGCGTCGCGAGGTCGCCGAGCGTCTCCGCGGTCGGCTCGCTCGGACGGCCGGGGAAGGAGCCGTCCTGTTGGCCGTTTAGCGTCCGGACGTGACAGCCGAGGTCGGCGAGGACGGACGGCGTGAGGACACCGGAGCCGTTGCCGAGGTCGACGATTACGCTCGGTTCGCCGTCCAGCTCGACCGCGTCCTTGATCTCTTGGGCGTGTGACTGGCGAGCGCCCGCTCGCTCGCGCCGATCGCCGACGCCGTCCCACTCGACGAGATCGAACTCGTTCTCGCGGATCCGTCGCTCGATCGCCGCCCGCTGATCGGGGCCGAACGCTTTGCCCGAGCGCGTCCAGAGCTTGAGCCCGTTGTCAGTCGCCGGGTTATGCGACGCCGTGATGACGATTCCCGCGTCCGCGTCGAAGCGTTGTACCGCACGGGCGACCGTCGGCGTCGACTCGATGCCGACCTCGAGGACGTCCGCGCCGCACTCACACAGCCCCGCCGCGACGGCGTCGACGAGCATCGTGCCGCTCTCGCGGATGTCGCGGCCGACGACGACGCGCTCGTAGCCTTCGGATGCGACCGCGCGGCCGACCAAAAGCGCCAACTCCGCCGTCACTTCGTCTCCGACGGCACCGCGAATGCCACTTGTTCCGAACATATCCGTCTCTGACAACGTCGACCGCCTTACTATGTGCGGGTTACCGCGAGCCGATCACGTTTGCCTCGTTCAGTTCACCGATCCACCACCGAGCCGATCGGAAACGCGGCAGCTCGTCGTCAACGGCGGTTCGACACCGTGTGAAGCGCGAGGTAGTTCGTCCCTAGATTTCTGAACTGTCGAAACCGTATACATGGGCGGTGATGTACGGATCGACACCGTATGAGTGCAACCGATCACGACTGCAGTACCGACGCTGACGGTGACGGGTCGGTCACGACCCTCTCTCCGAGCGCGAAACTCGTCTACAAGGTGCTCGAGTACGAGGGGACGATGACCCAAGAAGAGATCGCCGCGGAGTCACGCCTCTGTTCGCGAACCGTCCGCTACGCGCTCGGCAAACTCGAAGACCACGACCTCGTCGCCAGCCGCGTCCATCTCGAGGACGCCCGTCAATCAAAATATCGACTGACCGACTAGTCCGACGAGCAGCGTTCTCGACCGGTCACCGCAGCTTCCAGTTTTCGACCCCGCAGAAACGCCCGGCTCTCGTCGGGACGGCCGCTTACAGCATTTTTCGGTACCGATCGATCACCAGATCGAGCCCAAACGCGCCGGCCGTGATCTCGTAGTGCGTCTCGAGTCGCGGGTTGAACTTCGCCTTGTACCGGTTGATACTCGGCACGCCGGCGCCGACGAGGTCGTACCGATCGAGGCCATCCCGCAGACCGTCGCGCATTACGTGCCAGTCGAGCAGGTCGTTGATCGGCAGGTCGATCTCGGTGTCGGGCTTGACGCCGCCTTGCCACCGGTACCGGGTCGTCTCCGACTCGACGACCAGAATGCCGCCGAGGACCTCGCCGTCGACGCGACAGACGTACGGCTGGATCGCTCCGTCGGGAAGCGCCTCGTAGACCGACCGGACGAACGCGGACCGGAGGTGGAACGGTTGGCCCTGGTTTTCGTACCGTCTCGCCACCTGTTCGACGAGGCGCTCGACGTCGTCGCCGTCACCCACCTCGATCGTGTAGGCGTCCTCGTCGGCGTTGCGGACGTTGCTCCGTGCGTCGCTGCTGAACCGGCCGAGCAACTCCTCTTCGCTTCCCTCCAGATCCACGACGTAGGTATACCCCGGCGTGACGTCGTACTCGTTCCAGGTGAACGGCCGGACGTCGTCGAACTCGGCGGCGATGAACTGGCTGTACTGGGGTGAGATTTCCTCGTCGATCCACTCGAGACAGCCTTCGAGAAACCGCTCGATCCGCCGGTCAGCTTTGCGCTGTTTGAGCTTGTCGACGTTCAGCGTCGCGGGTCCGAGGTAACACGACCACGAGCGCGGCGCGGGGGAGAACGCGCCGGTCAGCGGCCCCTTTTCGTACTCGAAGACGGGGAAGATGCCGACCGCCTCCTGTCCTTTGAACCCGGCTAACAGGTGTACTCTCGTTCCCGTCTCCTCGGCCTGCAATCGGAGCGCTTCGGCCCGAAAGAACGGGTTCGTTCCGTCCGAGCGCTCGACGTAGCGGTTCCACTCGTCCGCGTCGGTTCGGGGGTTGAGGACGCTGATCTCGATACTCATAGATATCCCAGATCGGAAAGACGGTCCTCGACGGCGCTGTCGTCGGTCGCCGTGATCGGCGTCGGCTCGTAGGCCGGATACTCCGCCTCGGAACTCCCCTCGACGATCGGGAGCGTTTCGCCGTCGAAGGCAGCGTCGACCGGCACGTCGAACAGCGAACAGATCGTCGGCGCGACGTCGAAGATCGTTGCATCCGCGAGCGGAGCGCCGTCGTCGAACGCCGGGCCCGTCGCCGCGATGACGCCCGTTCGCTTGTGGTTCCACGGCTCCATCGGCTCGCCGAACTGCTCCCGGCCGAGGTCGGCGACGACCGCGGTGTCGAACGCCGCCGGCACTGTCACGACGTCCGGCGCGTCCTCGACGTGTGGCCCCTCGAAGAACGTCTCTCGCGGCTCGACCGCATCGAACACCGGCTCGCCGTCGGGAGTGCGAACAGCCGATAGCTCCTCGATGACGTCCTCGCGAACGGCGTCGTACTCCGACTCGGGAACGGTGCCGTCGGGCTCGCGGCCCTCAAGGTTGATCCGCACCCCAAGTTCGCTCTTCGAGCGCATGTAGACCTGTGAGTTCGGAAAGTCGACCTGCTCGCTCGCCGCTCGGATCATGTCGTTCGGGACGCGCCTGCCGATCGGGTCCTTGAGGCCGACCCGATCGAGGACGTTCGCCACTCGCTGGGTCGTGATGCCGAACTTTGCCGCGACGTTCATCGCCCTCTCGAGGGCGCTTTCCTCGTGCTCGCCCGCATCCTCGCCTTCGAGGAGGTCGTTCTCCCAGGCGCGCGACCAGTCGGGCATCCCCTCACCGCCGCTTCGGGCGTCGAGGTACCCCTTCTCCCGCAGGAACTCGTTGATTCGGAACTCGGGGCCGGACATCTGTCCGATGCCGTGGTCACTGACGACGAGGACGTTGTCCGGATCCGTTCGTTCGATCGTCTCGGCGAGTTGTCGGTCGACCTCGCGGTAGACTGCCTCGATGGCTTTCTTGTCGCCGGGTCGCTCGTGGAAGACGCTGTCTGTCTGTTGAAACTGCAGGAAGCCAAAGTCGGGTTCGATCCGCTGACAGAGGTAGCGAAACGCCTTCCCTCGGTACTCGATCGTCTGCTCGTAGCCCTCGATCGATCGGTCGGGCTCGGGACCGCTCTGCGGGTAGATCTGGTAGCCGCCGCAGGCGAGTTTGACATCCTCCAGGATCCCCTCGGGATGGCAGTCGGGGTCTTCGGGAGCGGTCATTCCCGGGATCAACGCCCCATCGAACTCGCGAGGCGGGTGCGTGACGGGAACGTTGACGACCACGCTCGAACGGCCGTGATCGCTTAGTAGCTCCCAGATGGGGCGCTCCCGGACGTGCGTCGCGTTGACCACGTTCCAGTCGTAGCCGTCGAACGAGAGGAAGTCGTAGACGCCGTGCTTGCCGGGATTCTTCCCGGTGTACATCGACGGCCAGGCACTCCCCGTCCACGGCGGAATCTGCGATTCGAGCGGGCCACTCGTGCCACGTTCGAACAGTCG
The DNA here is from genome assembly GCA_046614585.1 of Natrialbaceae archaeon A-arb3/5. GTDB lineage: Archaea > Halobacteriota > Halobacteria > Halobacteriales > Natrialbaceae > JBKKHI01. The sequence goes on from JBKKHI010000002.1 coordinate 507,077, forward strand.
TTCGAGCGTCGGCGTCTCGCCCGCCTGGAACAGCGGCTCTAACACCGGCCGACAGCCAGCGTCGAGTCCGACGACGAGCAGACGGAGGTCGGTTTCGTCGGTCGTTTCGTCCATGGACGACCGGTTCATCCGTCCCTGCTTTGTTATGTGAACGCTTTGGGGCTGTAAGCCAGGTCTGCAGCCACGGTCGGCGACACGGGAACGATGGCTCTCCCGGCTGTAAGCCCTGATTGGGACGTCGATCGAACCCGTATCGTCCGCATCACTAAGGTCGCGTTCAACTAGGTTCCGTGATATGCGCGTATCGGGTGTCACAGACGTATCGCTGCGTTCGAACGTATGATCAACGGGACACCGTCGTTGTTCGTGTCGTCGCTGTCGGGCCAGCACCTCGCCGGCATCGAATCGTTCGTCGAGCCATACGCCAGAGAGTACGCCTACTACGGATCGGGAAAGGTCGCGTTGCGGGACGGGCTCGCCGGACTCGTCGAGCCCGGACAGAACGTCCTTATCCCAGCATACCTCCCCGATGCCGTCGTCGAGCCGGTCATCGACCTCGGACTCGAGGCTCGCTACTACCGAATCCGTTCAACGCTCTCCCCCGATTTCGTGGACCTCGAACGGCGTCTCGACGAGGAGACCGCCGCCGTCGTCTCGGTCAACTACTTCGGCTTTCCACAGCCCGGGCTCGGGACTCTCTCGGAACTCGTCGCCGAATACGGCTGCTACCACGTCGACGACAACGCCCACGCGCCGCTCAGCGTCGACGACGAGACGTTGCTCGGAACGCGAGGCCACCTCGGCATCACCAGCCTCTGGAAACTGCTCCCGATACCCGACGGTGCGATCCTCTACTGTAACGACGACGACGTTATCGACCAATACGAGCCGTCACAGTTCGCCGGCGTTCGCGACGGACTCGACGCCGCGGACTGTCGGTTTATCGCCAAGTCGTTCGTCGACGACCTCTTCGACGCCAACGGAACGGTGCGACAGTCGATCGACGCCCTCCTCGCAGGCCGCGGCAGTTCACCGTCCGTCGGCGGCCCGCGAGAACGGTACGAACGACGGAAATCGTCGATGTCGAAGCTCTCCTTGCGCGTCGTCGAAGATGCCGACCCCGATGCGATCCGAACCGCACGCCGGGAGAACTACCGCATCTGGCGGCGGTTGCTGGAACCGCGAGCCGATCTCGAACTCCTCTACGAGTCGCTTCCCGACGGGATCTGCCCGCAGGTGTTCCCGGTTCGAGCCGAGCGGCCCCAGGAGTTTCTCGCCGAACTCGACCATTGCGGCGTCGGCGGCGCTCACACCTGGCCGCGCCTCTCCGCGACCGTCCGGGAGAGTCCGGAGTACGACACGGCAACGCGGCTCTCGGAGGAGATCGTCACGCTCCCCGTCCACCAACATATCGACCCCGAAACGATCGAAGCCGTCGGCCCCGAACTCCGTCGATAATCCGAAACGGCTTCGTCACTCCGCTTCCGCCGTCTCCTCCAGTTTCGACCGCACGTCCGCGGCGAGTTCGTACCGTCGACCGTCCGTTCGATCGAGAACCTGCTCGCTTCGAAGCTCCGAGAGGAGACTCTGGACGGCGACCGTCGAGCGATCGACCCGCGAGGCGAGCGGCGCAACGGTGAACGGCCCCTCCCGAGCCAGCACCGAGAGGACGCGAATCGACGTCTCCATCGAGCACTGCGACCGCTCGCTGGCCCGTTCGACGGTCCGTTCGATCCCGGCGCGTTCGAGCCGCTGCTCGACCGTCGAGGTCGCGTTCTCCGTTCGCTCGGTTTCGCTTTCGGCGGGCGTGTAGCCGAACTCGACCCCGTCGCCGCCAGCGAGGACGATTTCATCCTCTGTGTCCTCGTCGCCCTCTAACTCGGCCTCGCGAAGCCGCTCGCGCAGCCGTTCGGTCTCCGTGCGGAACCGCTCGATCGTCTCCGTTCGGGCCTCTAGCTCCGCCTCGAGCGTCTCGATCCGCTCGTCTCGCTCGTCGAGTTCGGCTGCGAGGTCGTCGCGCTCGGACTCGAGTTCGACGACCTCCTCGTGGAGCCGGCGCAGTTCCTCGTCGTTGTCCGGCAGCTGCGACTGGACCGTGTTCGGATTGGACAGCGCGTCGGCCATCTGTTTCGCCGCGCTCGAGACGTCCCTGGCGGATTCGAGTTCGTCCTCTAAGGTCTCGATCCGTTTCTCCTTTTTCTCGAGTTCGTTCTCGAGTTCGAGAATTCGATCCTGTTTGCGCTCCTTTCGTTCCGAAATCTGCTGGAGGTCGCCGACGAGCGCGTCCGAGACGGACTTGAGTTCGGGTCGCTCGAAGTCGTCGAGCCCGGGCGTCGCGCCCGCGTCGAAGGTCCGCTTGCGCCGGAACTGGACCTTGCGGACGTCGGTCTCGGTCCAGTCGGTCTGGACGAACGCCTGCCCGTCGTCTAAGTCGGAGACGAGTTCGGAATACTCGGTGTCGATGATCCGGCCGACGACCTTGGTATCGTTCTCCCAGGTGAGTCGGTGCCAGACGAGCCAGTTCGCCTGCGTGATGAAATCCTTCTTCACGTCGGCCGGTCGCTGGCTGATGCCGAGGATACCCAGCCCGTGCTTGCGGCCGCGTTTGCCGATCTTGATCAGCATCTTGCCGGTCTCGCCCATCCCGCCACCCTCGGGGATGTACTCGTGAACTTCCTCGACGACCAGCAAGAACGGCTTCTTGAGTTTCTTCTCCTTGATGAACAGCTGGCGGGCGGTCTCCCGGAGGAGTTCGTCCGCCACGTCCTCGTCGAGGTAGCCCGAGACGTCGAGAATTACGGGCACGTTCTCCTCTAAGGCGAGCGCGGCCATCTGTTCTGCGTGTTCCGGACCGATCTGGATGTCACACTCCTCGTCAGCGCCGGCGTGGAGCATCTCGTACTCCTCTTTGAGCCCGTAGTACTCGCCGTCGGTGTCGACGATGAGCAGCGGAAAGCCCGCCTCGAGCAGCTCCTCGGCGATGACCGAGGCGGTGTTCGATTTCCCCGAGCCGCTCTTTCCCGTCGCGAACCCGCGGCCGGTCAGGAGTTCGATGACCGGCAGCGCCAGTTGCCGTCCGTCGTCCGTCTCGCCAACGATAACCTCGCGCTGGTCGCTCACCGCCTCATCACCTCGCGCACACCCGTTTCGTTCATACTATCTGTACAGTCCGATCCCGTGACCTTGAATATTAGCCCGAAATGAGCGGGAGCGGGTAGATACGAACGTAGCACCGGAGAGACGCTGGTGCAAGCCCTCGGCAGTCTCGGGTCCCGGGACTCGTTGCGCGCTTCGCTCCCGGAAGTTGCCAGTCAGTACGTCGCTCGACGATCGGTGAACTCAGAACAGAGAACGGGACGAGAAATAGTAGTGGGATACATTTTTCATCCAAATTAGGGCTGGAAGTGACTCGTCTGTAAAGTACGTCTGCGCAAGTACCTTTTTCTCGTCGGGTTCGCTCGCGTCGCTCGCTCACCGCTCTCTGCTTACGGGCGCAAAGCGCCCGTTCGCACGGTCAGCGGGACTGAAAGTCCCGCTCGACTCCAAAAATCTACGCTAAAAAGCCGCTCGCTCCCGTCGGTCGCTCGCGGGTGCATCGCTTGAACTCGTCCGCAGCAGTAACTGCACCGCCTATACTGAGCAGTCAGTTCGGTCGGAATGTGGTGAACATACGCAATGTACAGATTTTGGCGTTCGAGCTACTGCTTAGCGCGGGGAGGATGTCAAAGTTCGTGTTCGCAGCTGGGTATCCGCAGTTCCGACAGTTGAGCGCACCTATGCGGGACTTCCTTCCTGTTCTGAAATTTCGAAGAGCGTGTCGTATCCCTCGTCCTGCGGAAGCTGATCCCGGATGTCGTCGAGCGCGCCTTCGGAGACCCCTTCACTGATCACGTCGAGCACGACCTGCGCGTGAAAGGTCGCGTCAGCGGGCTCCGCTTCGCCGAGTTCCTCACGCTCGGCGACCCGGGTGACGAACTCGTCGAACTCAAAGCGTTCGACGTCGTCGACTTCTTCGAGGAAGCGACCGAGCTCGTCGGGAAGTTGCGAACCCAGGTTCTCCGCCTCTCCGGGCTGTATCCGCTCAGAAAGCGTCGTCAGGGTCGCACGGGAGATACTCAGTGCGGCCTCTCGGGAGTCGAGCTGTGCTCGGTGTTGTACCTCGCCGATGAATTCATCGTACTGCATGGTCCGAGGTTCCGGGTCCGCTCGTATCAGACTGTACCTTTCACCAGAAGGCGACCGTGGCGGCCCGGTCTTTGCCCGACGAGCGACCGGTTCTGTGGCGTATCGTCCTGACGACGGCGTACAGCAGATCGTCCTAGCGCGGACCGGTACGCGCGAGGGGTCGAATCGAAAGACAGTTTGAGGGCAGGATGCTACGGAGAGCCATGCTTTCGATCGCGCTTGCCGGGAAGCCAAACGCCGGCAAGTCCACGTTCTACACGGCGGCGACGATGGCCGAGGTCGACGTCGCGAACTACCCGTTCACGACAATCGACGCGAACCGGGGCGTGAGCTACGTTCGGACCGACTGTCCCTGTCTCGAGCGCGAGGAGCGCTGTAACGCCGACGACTGCGAGGACGGCAAGCGCTACGTCCCGATCGAACTGATCGACGTGGCGGGGCTCGTCCCCGGCGCACACGAGGGGAAGGGGCTGGGCAACCAGTTCCTCGACGAGCTCACGAACGCCGACGTGATCGTCAACGTGATCGACGCCTCCGGCGGCACCAACGAGAAGGGCGAACCCGTCGACATCGGCGCACACGATCCGCTTGACGACATCGACTTCGTCGAGGAGGAGATGGATCTCTGGCTGGCAGGCATCGTCGAGAACAACTGGGAATCGGTCGAACGAAAATCGCGCTCGCCGGATTTCGACATCGACGACGTGTTAGCCGACATGCTCTCGGGCTTTGGTGCCTCGCCGACCCAGATCGCGAAGGTTCTGCGCGAACTCGACTACCCTGAGGACCCGATCCAGTGGGAGGACGACCACCGCGAAGAACTCGCGCGACTGGTTCGCCAGCGGACGAAACCGATCGTCGTCGCCGCGAACAAAATCGACGTTGCACCCGAGGAGAACGTCGAGAAACTGCTCGACCTCGACAAACCGGTGATTCCGACCACCGCGGAGGGCGAACTCGCGCTCCGCCGAGCGGCCGACAACGACCTCGTCGACTACGACCCCGGCGACGAAACCCTCGAGGTCGGTGACGGCGTCAACGACGCCCAACGCGAGGCCCTCGAGGGGCTCGCCGAGACGATGGGCGAGTGGGACGGCACCGGCGTCCAATCGGCGCTCGATTATGCGGTCTACGACCTGCTCGATCACCTCACCGCCTACCCGGTCGAAGACGCCTCGAAGTGGTCCGACGGCAGCGGCAACGTCCTTCCCGACGCTTTCCTCCTGCCTGAGAGCGCGACGCCCGTCGACCTCGCCTACGCCGTCCACTCCGATATCGGCGATGGCTACCTCCACGCCGTCGACGCGAAATCGGGACGTGACGTCAGCGAAGAGTACGAACTCGAGGAGGGAGACGTAATCAAGATTGTGAGCACCAACTGACAAAACAGGAGTCGTAGCGCGTTACTCGTTTTCGAGCGCGTCGTAGATGTCTCGATTTGCGTCCCGGTCAGTTGCTGCTACCCGCCGGACGAGCTCACCTCGGATATCCTCCATCACTTCATCGAGTGGAGTATCAGACTCTGAACTTTCCTTGGTCGCCATAGTTGTTGTATCGTCACGACTGCGGTTAATCGTTCGGGTTAGACGAATCGCCGGTTAGTTCGTCCAGTCCGTACCGGATGAGATCGTCTCGCCACTGTTCGATCTCACCTGCGAGATCGATTTCTTCGGTGTGAGACCGAAGGTATTCGAGGGTTTCCGTTTCGTCGACGGTTGCCTGATCCGTGCCGAACTGCTTGAGGATCGTTCTAATTTCGTTGTCGTACGCGAACTGATACCCGTTGAGGAAATAGAATACGACCGTCGTGTTGAGCGCGGTACGTTTGTTTGCATCGACGAACGGATGATTTGCAACCAACAGTCGGAGGAGGTGAAACGCTTTCTCGTGAATCGTATCAGGTACCGTCCCGAAACTCCCACTCTCGATGTAGTTCAGGGCAAACTCGATATCGCCACGATTCTGGACGCCAGCGTGCGTATCAGAGTACTCTGATAGGATGTCGTCGTGGATGGCGACAACGTCGCCCACTGACGGATACCAGAACGTGTCTGCCATTCGTCCGTTCAATGAGACTGCACTCGAGGTAATCCTTGCTATTGCGGCTCACGGAGTTCGACTGGATTTATCCGTTGTGTACGTCGTGTGTACTCAGAAGCACTGATCAAGATCGTGAGTGCTAACTGAGGGTCTATCGATACACCTGAGTTGCGTCTTCATTGATTGGCGATCTGTACAGGGGAAAGAGTGTGCACTCACCGCGAGCGAACCACGTGCGAGTTTCTCGCTCGAAAGACCGGATGTTGATCTTCGGATTTCCAGTTTTCTGGCCGGGAAAACATCTGCATTTGTTAATACAACTCGTTCCCAACGACACCTATGCGCTTACGAGACCCAAAAGAGATGGTTCTCATGATGGCTAAGATCTGTTTAGCACTGGTTGGAGCAATCCTCATGACCGCTCTGGCAATTCTCGTTCTCCCGTTCACTGACTTCAGCCCACAAACACCGGGGAGAGTCGTTCAGGTTGGCGTTTTTTATACAGCGTGGACGCTTCTGGCGTTCAAACTCCTGTTTGGAGAGTATATTCCACGGAACGCCTTCAAAACTAATGAGTCGTAGCTATTCGTTCGGCCGGACGTGCGCACTTATCGCTCGGTGAACTGGCCGATCGGTGCTGTAGAAAATCGCTCCGACCATTGTCCCACACTCGCGCCCTGTATTCATACTATCGGACAGAAGTCAGTGAGCAGTCGGTCGCGAATTCGCGGCCGTGGTACTGCGACCGATTTTCAAAGAACGACCCCGTGTGAGGAGTTCTATGACACCACTGATGAACTCGGTAATCGAGCGACGGACCGGAACCGAACACGCCATCGTTCGGTCACTACGTGTGTAGGGACTACCCTTACTGGTCCTCCGGTCTAACGAAGACACGAGACTTATGACTGAACACACTCCCTCCGAACCGGTGGATATCCTCCTCGTCGAGGACAATCCCGGCGACGTTCGACTCACCCAAGAGGCGTTCAAAGGGATCGACGCCGAGACGGAGTTCCATATCGTCACGGACGGTGAGGAAGCCATGGACTACGTTCGGGGAGAATCAGGGGACGAATCGAGCACCTATCCCGATATGATTCTGCTGGATCTGAACCTGCCCAGGGTTGACGGGTTCACTATCCTCGAGATACTAGGGAACGAACTCGACTACCCGCCCCCACCAGTGCTCATCCTCTCGAGTTCGAAATCGGAAGAGGACATCACTGAGAGCTACGATCGAGCCGCGAACGCGTACCTCACCAAACCCGACAGCCCCGACGAGTTCTCGTCGATGGCCCAGGCAATCGAAGACTTCTGGATCGACTCGGCCCGACACCCACCCGCTCCGTCATAACTGCAAGCGACAGCGGTGGTGTCGGAAGCGGAAGAGAGACTACTGTCCGTCAACCGCTCCATTCGTTGTGCCAGCGTCGCCTTCTCCCCTCGTCGAATGGAGTGAAACGAGCGGTTTTTCGAGGACACCGAGTCGGTTCAATGATCCGGAACATTATTCGGAGAGAAGTATCCCGTTTCACCGGAGTTTTTAGTGTTGAACGCGGTGGTTGTGCCATGGTACAACACAACAGAGGTGTCCGACAGGACGTCCGCGAACTCGGCGCGCTTCTTGGCGAGGTGCTCGAAGACCAAACCTCGCGCAAGGCGTTCGATACCGTCGAGTCCTGCCGGCGGACGGCGATCGACTACCGATCGGGCGACCTCGACTCTCGCGAGCCGCTGGTTGCCGAACTCGAGGGGCTGTCGCCACACCAACAGCGGGTCGTCGCCCGCGCGTTCACGACGTACTTCGAGCTGATTAACCTCGCCGAAGAGCGCGAGCGCGTTCGTTCGATTCGAACCGGCTCGGACGAGGGCACGCTCGAGGACAGTCTCGAGTTGGCAGCCGAAGAACTCGGCGAGGCGGACACGGAAACCGTCCGACAGATCCTCGACGACGTCCTGATCGAACCGACGTTTACCGCCCATCCGACCGAGGCCCGCCGAAAGACGGTCAAATCGAAGCTGCGCGCAATCTCGGTCCTGCTCGAGACGCTCGACGAGCGGCTCTTGACCGAGAAAGAGCGAGCGCAGGTGTGGCGAGATATCGACGCCGAGGTGACGAGTCTCTGGCAGACGCCACAGGTCAGAAACCGCCAGCCGGCGGTCGAAGACGAGGCCCGAAACGTCCAGTGGTACTTAGAGAACACGCTGTTCGACGTTGTCGGCGAGGTGTACGACGAACTCGCCGATGCGATCGACGACGAGGTCGAAGCCGACCTCGAGATTCCGAAGCTGTTCGAGTTCCGCTCGTGGGCGGGCAGCGACCGGGACGGCAACCCCTACGTCACGCCGGCAGTCACCGCGAACACGCTCGAACGCCAGCGGGAGGTCATCCTCGACCGATACCGCGACCAGCTCAAACGGCTCTCGGGCGTGTTGAGCCAGGACGGGAGTCGGATCGACGCGGGCTCGGCGTTCCAGGCGTCACTCGAACGCGACCAGGAACGGCTGCCGGGAAGCGCCGAAACCGCCAGCGAGCGGTATCCCGACGAGCCCTACCGTCAGAAGCTCAAACTGATGCGAGAGCGCCTCGAACGCGTCGGCGACGTCCGACCCGGCGGCTACGACGACGCCGACGAGCTTCAAGCCGATCTCGAGGTCATCGCACAAAGTCTTCGGAACAACGGCGGCGAACGCGTCGTCGAGGCACACGTCGATCCGATCCGACGGCAAGTCGCGACGTTCGGCTTCTCGCTCGCGAGTATGGATCTCCGAGAACACCAGGAGAAACACACCGCCGCAATCGCGGAGGCCCTCGATGGGCAGGGGATCGACTACCACAGCCTCTCGGAGGACGAACGCGTCGAGTGGCTCACGGACGCGATCGTACAGGACGAACCCGTGCTCGATCTCGAGCACACTGACGGCCTCTCGGATGACTCCGAACGCGTCCTGACGCTGTTCGACAGCCTCGGGGACTGGCAGACCGAGTACGGGGTCGAAGCGATCGACACCTACTGCATCTCGATGACCGACGAGCCGAGCCACGTCCTCGAGGTCCTGTTTCTCGCCGATCAGTCCGGTGTCGTTTCGCTGCCCGAACACTGCGGGCTCGACATCGTGCCGCTGCTCGAAACGGAGTACGCCCTCTCGGGCGCTCGCCGGATCATGGGAACGCTGTTCGAGAACGAGGCCTACTCGCAGGCGCTTTCGGCCCGGGGCGACACCCAGGAGATCATGCTCGGCTACTCGGACTCGAACAAGGAAAACGGCTTCCTCGCCGCGAACTGGTCGCTGTACAAGAACCAGCGGCGTCTCGGCGAGATCTGCGATGACTTCGACGTGAAAATGCGGCTCTTTCACGGCCGGGGCGGGTCGATCTCCCGCGGCGGCGGGCCGATGAACGAGGCATTGCTCGCGCTGCCGAACTCGACGGTGACGGGTCAGGTCAAGTTCACCGAGCAGGGCGAAGCCATCGCGGAGAAGTACGCCAACCCGCGGATCGCGGAGCGAAACATCGAGCAGATGTTGAACGCACAGCTTCGCTCCCGGCTGCACGCGATCGAGGAGCCCGTTGAGGACATCCCCGAGGAGTGGATCGAGGCGATGGAGACGATGGCCGACGCCGCCCGACGGGAGTACCGTGACCTACTCGAGAGCGACGGCTTCGTCCAGTACTTCGAGCAGGCGACGCCGATCACCGTCATCGAAAACCTCGACCTCGGCTCGCGACCGGCCTCGCGCTCGGGCGAGCGCACCGTCGAGGACCTGCGGGCGATCCCGTGGGTCTTCTCGTGGACCCAGTCGCGGTGTATCCTGCCGGGCTGGTACGCCATCGCCTCGGGAATCGACGCCTATCTGGAGGGCGAGGGGCCACGTCCCTCGGAAGAATCGAACGGCGATACGCCGCAAGACGGCGGCTCGGTAGAGACGCTTCAGGAGATGTACGAGGAATGGGCGTTCTTCCGAACCACGCTCGACAACGCGGCGCTGTCGCTGTCGCGGACGGAGCCCGAAATCGCGTCACAGTACGCCGATCTGGCGACGGACGACCTCCGCGAGCGGTTCTTCCCGCGACTCATCGACGAGTACGAGCGGGCGGCCGAACTGATCGAAACGATCGGCCAGCGGGACGAACTCTACACCCGCGACTGGCTCGGCGAGAGCCTCGAACGACGGAATCCCTACGTCGATCCGCTGAACGTCCTGCAGACGTATCTGCTCGGTCGAACGCACCGAACGGACGTCGAAGAGCGGACGCTACGCCTGACGGTCAAGGGGATCGCCGCGGGCATGAAAAACACCGGATAAGTCGGTTTCCGCCGCGAGAACGGCCGATCAGCTCTCCGGCGCGACGTTCTCGCCGAATTTCTCGCGTACCTTCTCGACTTTCGGCGCCGCGTGCATCGTACAGTAGGCGTCGGTCGGATTCTTTTCGAAGTAGTTCTGGTGGTGCTCTTCGGCCTCGAAGAACGTCTCGAGGGGTTCAATCTCGGTGACGATTCCGTCGTAGACACCCTCGGACTCGAGTTCGTCCGCGAACGCCTCGGCGGTTTCCAACTGTCTCTCGTCGTGGGCGTAGATCGCCGAGCGGTACTGCGAGCCGACGTCCGGCCCCTCGCGGTTCAGCGTCGTTGGATCGTGGATCGTAAAGAACACCTCGAGCAGGTCCTCGTAGGCGATCTCGTCGGGGTCGTAGGTCAACTGGACCACTTCAGCGTGGCCGGTCTGTCCGGAGCAGACTTCCCGGTAGCCGGGGTTTTCGGTGTCGCCGCCGGCGTATCCCGAAACGACCGATTCGACGCCTGCGAGTTCCTCGAAGGCCGCCTCGACGCACCAGAAACAGCCGCCGCCGAACGTTGCTCGTTCCATACTCGGTCGTAGGCGGTCCGCGAGGAAAGGTGTGACGGGAGGGCAGCGGTTACTCGTCGACCCGCCAGGTGAGCAACGCGCCGTCGTCGATCCGCTCGACCGACTTGAGCGACAGCGTCGGGAACTCGGAGACGAACCCCTCGCCGTCGGCCAGCGTCGGCGCGTCGCGGCCGCCGATCACGGTTGGCCCGACGAACGCCCTGAGCTCGTCGACCAGTCCGGCCTCGAACAGCGAGAAGATGAGTTCGCCGCCACCTTCGACCATGATCCGCTCGAGTCCTTCCGATTCGAGTGCGGCGAACGCACGCAAGAGATCCACTCGGTCGTCGCCCGCGGTCACGAGTTCAGCGCGGTCCGCAAGCTCCATCCGACGATCGACCGGGGCAGCCTCGCCCACGCAGACGTAGGTCCGCGCCGCCTCGTTGAGGACGGCGGCATCAGCGGGTGTCCGTCCCGTCGAGTCGACGACGACGCGCGCCGGCTGTTTCGGACGCCCGTTTTCGAGCCGCTGCTCGCACAGCGAGTCGTCTTTGACCGTGAGCCGCGGATCGTCCGCCAGAACGGTGCCGACGCCGACGACGACAGCGTCGCTATCGGCTCGAAGCCGGTCGACACGCGCGAAGTCTTCCTCGCCGCTGATCGCGATCTGCTCGCGGCGTCTCGAGGAGAGTTTGCCGTCCGCGCTCGTGGCGGCGTTGACGACGACGTGCATGGGGACGCGTTCGAGAGCCGTCAGGATAATGTTTCGTTCCGCGGACCGATCGCTCGACGCAGCGACTCGGGAATCGTCCCTTCGGCCACAATAAAGAGCCCGAGTCCGAGCAGTGCCACAACGGCGGTAGAGCCCCCGAGGACGACCAGCCCGACGAGAAGGCTTTCAGCCATCGTGGAAACAGTGAACGCGCCAAGAAACGCCCCGAGCGGGAGGGCAAGCAGCAAAACGGCGAGGACGACGACGGCGCGCACCAGTTGCTCGACGGCGTCGACAGCGGTGCCAGCGCCGTCGGCCGCCGAGACGAAGGTTGCACACGCCGCGATCGCGAGAAGCGCGATGAGAACGTACGAAAAGACCATACAACAAGTTAGTTCACTGGAACATAACGATTGCGGATCGCACTAACTCCGGACGAAAACCGCTCTACCCAGCGGGATTACTTCCACCCCGGTGCGGGAACGTTTTTTACGGCCCCGCTCGAAAAGCGAACGATGGAACTCGACGACCGTGCCGAGGATCTCGCCTCCGACCTCGGTGTCGACAAAGAGGAGGTCAAAGCGGACCTACAGAACTTAGTGGAGTACAGCGTCCCGATCGACGAGGCCACTCAGAGCCTCCGGCGGAAGTACGGCGACGGGTCGAGCGGTGGCGGCGGCGCGCCGTCCTCGAAGGACGTCGCCGAGATCGGCCCCGACGATGGAAACGTCACCGTCTCCGGAGTCGTCCTGACGGCCGGCGAGCGGTCGATCCGCTACCAGGGCGACGACCACGTCATCGTGGAGGGGCGACTCGCCGACGAGACCGGCGTCATCGACTACACCGCCTGGGAGGACTTCGGCCTCTCGCCGGGCGAGACGATCACCGCGGGCAACGCCGGCGTCCGCGAGTGGGACGGCGAACCCGAACTCAACCTCGGCGAGAGCACGTCGCTGTCGGTCGAAGAGGAGTCGCTCGACGTCCCCTACGAGATCGGCGGCGAGGCCCAGCTCGCGGAGCTGCAAACGGGCGACCGCGCGGTTTCGGTCGAGGTTACCGTCGTCGAGTGCGAACGACGGACGATCGACGGCCGCGACGGCGAGACCGAGATCCTGAGCGGCGTCTTCGGCGACGAGAGCGGCCGGCTTCCGTTCACGAACTGGGACCCAGCCCCCGAGATCGAGGAGGGCGGGTCGGTCCGGATCGAGAACGCCTACGTCCAGGAGTTCCGCGGCGTCCCGGAAGTCAACGTCTCGGAGTTCTCGACAGTCGCCGGCCTCGATCGCGAGATCGACGTCGGTGCCGACGCGACGACGATGGAGATCGGCGAGGCCGTCCGGACCGGCGGCGTCTACGACGTCGAACTCGTGGGCAACCTGATCGCGGTCCGGGACGGCTCCGGACTCATCCAGCGCTGTCCGGAGTGTTACCGCGTCATCCAGAAGGGACAGTGTCGAACGCACGGCGAGGTCGACGGAATCGACGACCTCCGAGTAAAGGCGATCCTCGACGACGGAACCGGCGCGGTGACTGTCATCCTCGACGACGAACTCACCGAGGACGTCTACGGGGGCACGTTAGACGACGCTCTGGACCAGGCTCGCGAGGCGATGGACCAGGAAGTCGTCGCGGACACGATCCGCGAGCGCGTCGTCGGCCGCGAGTACCGCGTGCGCGGTCACCTTTCGGTCGACGATTACGGCGCGAACGTCGACGCCGAGACGTTCACTGAGAGCAGCGATGAGCCGGCCGAGCAGGCAGCAGCGTTTCTCGCTGCTCTCGACGAGACCGATGACGTCGCCGAGCGCGAGGAGGTGGACGCATGAGCGCGAGCGACGACGAAGAGATTCCCGGACGCGAAGTCGCCCACCGGCTCTTTGCGGCCGAGTACGACGACGCCTCGCTCTCGCACGCCGAAAGCGACGAGGAACGTGCGCCGAACTACGTCATCGCACCGACCGGCGCGCGGGTGAACCGCCTGTTCGCGGTCGGGACGCTCACCGAGGTCTCGCCGGTCAACGACGAGATGCTGCGAGCGCGCGTCGTCGACCCGACCGGCGCGTTCGTCGTCTACGCCGGCCAGTACCAGCCCGACGAGTTGGCCGCCTTAGAACAGCTCGAGCCGCCGGCGTTCGTCGCCGTCACCGGCAAGGCCCGAACGTTCCAGCCGGAGGATTCGGACCAGGTGTACACCTCGGTCCGACCCGAAAGCATCGCGACGGTCGACGCCGACACTCGCGACCGCTGGGTCATCAGCGCGGCCGAGCAGACGCTTGAGCGGATCGGTACCTACGCCGGTGCAGCCGAACTCGACGCGAGCGACGAGCAACTGACCGACGCGCTCGCCGACGCCGGCGTCGAGAACGGGTTCGCGTCCGGCATTCCGCTCGCACAGGACCATTACGGGACAACGCCGTCGTACCTCGCCGCCCTCCGCGACTGCGCTCGCGAGGCCGTCGAGGTCGTCGCTGACGAGCGCGAGCAGGTGAGCGGCCTCGACGTCCGGCCCGGCGAGACGAGCGCCGAAGACGACGCGGCGACGTTCGGCTCGCTCGCCACGCTTACCGATATCGAGCTTGCCGATCTCGAGCCGAGTAGCGGCGTCGATGCGGACACGCCACAGCAGCCCGAAGCGGCGACCGCGACAGCGGATCAGTCCGAATCTATCGAGACGGGGGCGAGCGAGTCGACCGCCACCTCGTCGCTGACCGGAACGGCGACGAGTTCCGATCGGGGGAGCGGAGCCGACTCGACGGCGGAGCCAGAATCCATGCCCGACACCGATCACAAGTCTGAATCGGAGTCCGCATCGGACGAGGTCGCTGGATCGACGTCCGCGGCCGAAGACTCGCCCGAAACCGAAGTCGACGCCGAACCGGGGGCGGACGCCGAGTCGTCCGAATCAGAGGCCGCCGAGCCCGAGAGCGAACCGGATGACGACCTCGGCGACTTCGACGCGGGCGACGGGGGCGAGATGTACGAGATGGACGAGGAAGAACGCGAGCAGATCGAAGCCGAGTACGGCACCGAGTTCACGACGGGGAGCGAAGTCGACGAGCCCGGCGAAGCGGATATCGACGTTCCGGAACCCGACGACAAAGCCGTCGACTCGGATCAGGACGTCGCCGATTCGGTCGACGAGACCGAGCCGGACGACCTCGGCGCACCGCCCGAATCGGGTCTCGACGCGGAGCCGGCGACGGACGCAGAACCCGAGTCAGACGAGGAATCGGATGCCGACGAGGGTGCGACCGATGCTGACTCGTCCCCTGGCGCTGACGACGACCAGTCCGACACCGCCGACGCAGAACCGGAGACGGATCCGGAGCCGGACGAAGACGTCGACGTCCAGGCGCGGGTCATCGAGACGATGGAAGAACTGGACGACGGCGACGGGGCAGATCGATCAGAACTCGTCGAGACGGTCGCCTCGGAGACCGGCGTGCCCGAAGCCGACATCGAGGATGCGATTCAGGACGCGCTGATGGGCGGCCAGTGTTACGAACCGGGCGACGACACCCTGAAGGCGATCTAACTCGCCCGATGGCGGACGACTCCGCGCACCGTCCCGGACGGATCGAGCCGATCCCCGGCGAGCCCGCGGCAACCGCGATCGTCGGCGACGAGCGCGCCCTTTTGATCGCCGACTACCACGCCGGCTACGAGGCCGGCCTCCGGTACGAACGCGGCGTCGACGTCCCCAGTCAGGCACCGGATCGACGGGAGCGACTCGGCGAACTCGTTTCTCGTACCGATCCGGATCGGCTCGTGGTTCTCGGCGATCTCATGCACTCGATCGGCGACCCCGGCGGGGCCGAACGCGGGGAAATCGAGGTCCTGCTCGACTCGCTCCCTGCGACGGTCGATGTGACGATCGTCAAGGGTAATCACGACGGACGGATCGAAACGTGGATCGACGAGGACGAACTCGGGAACGACAGCCGCGGACGCATAACCGTCGTGCCGGGTGCCGGAACCGCACTCGGACCGATCGGCATCTGTCACGGCCACACCTGGCCCGCACCGGCGGTCCTCGACAGCGAGGTAATCTGTCTCGGGCACGAACACCCCTGTGTCCGACTGGAGGACGAGGTCGGCGGCAGCCGAGTCGAACGAGCGTGGCTGCGCGGCCGGGTCGATCCGACGCCGTTTCGCGAGCGAGCGGAGTACGACGACGTCTTGTGGCTCGACGGCGGGACGGCACCGCGACTCGTCGTCGTGCCGGCGTTCAACGACCTCGTCGGCGGAACCTGGATAAACGTTCCAGGGCAGTCGTTTCTCTCACCGTTTCTGCCGGACGGGCTCGCGGACGGCGAGGCGTATCTACTCGACGGAACGCGGCTCGGCCCCTACGCCTCAGTATGAACGAGGCGAACCTTCATACTGCATGCGACACAATGTCCACCCATGAACTGCAGGGTCGTTGTCGAGGCTGCTGTGCCGGTATTCGACGTCGAGACCGAAGACGAGGCGATCCGGATCGCTATCTCGAAAACGGGCGAGATGTTGAACCCTGACCTGAACTACGTCGAGATCAACATGGGCGAGCGGACCTCACCCGCCGGGGAGGAGCTCCCACCTGCGTTCATCGCGGCCGACGAAGCGCTCGTCGCACTCGAACTAGAGATGACCGTCTTCAACGTCGAGCGCGAGGAACACGCCTCGCGCATCGCCAGAAAGGAGATCGGACAGCTACTCGAGAACATCCCGCTCGAGGTCAAACGCGTCGACGTGTTAGAAGAGGACGACGACGAGACGGCGGACGAGGCGGAGTCGGACGACTCCGATCAGTCCGAATCGTCCGACTCCCCCGACGAAGCAGAATCGGACGAAACGGACGACGAGGTCCTCCCCGAGTTCGAAGACCTCGTCGAGTGATCAGCCCCGGAGACCGGTTCCTGCAGGAGCGACGTTTCTTGACCCAGTGTTATCGAAGTCTTGCCAGTACGAAGGATAGATCGGCGCGAGAATACGACGCGTCGTTCAGTCGGCAGTAGCGGCGACGACTTCTTCCTGTTCGTTCTCTCGCATGTTGGACGTGATTCCACCTGCGAGCGCAAAGACGGCAGCTTTGTGATCGGTCTTCGATTTGTGGATCGATGTCGGTCGAATGCCTCGCGACTCGTACTCGTCGAGGTCTACCTGACAATCATCCCACTCTGCGCACTGGTTCGATACCTCCGCAAGAAGTCCGTGAAGGTGAATGAGTTCCTGCTTCTTCATAACCATGCATCTCTACCCACTGCAGGGTTATATTATTATCTTGAGTCGCGTTACCATACAACTCCACATATCTTCTGTGAACGTCTTTCGAACGGGACAATCAACGAGTGACGTTACAGACACCATAACGAAACCGGTTACTGAAATTAGGAGCAGGATATCGCACGACTGCGCCGGGGTCGAACCGAAGTTGGCTCAACGAGTGCAAGCGGCAAACCCCCATACTCGTAGACGAGTATTGATCGTCGTAACGACGTCTTTTCGGAAAACGACGAGCGAACACGTTCGGAGCGGAACCGGATCGTCGATCGTTATCCGAGTTGCTTCAACGTCTGAAGGTCACGGTCGGTTCGCATGAATTCCGCGGTCCGACGAGACGCGTGACAGTTGGGACAATGAAACATTGCGGTGGAATTGGGAAGTTCGCCGGGAGAAACCTGCCAATCTTTCGCACACTCTGGACACAACAGTTGCACAGTCGTCTCATCCATGCTACTGTGTTACACACAAGGTGTGAAAAAGGTTGTCGCAGTTAATCGAGGATAATATTCGAGCAATAGATTCGTCGGAGGAATTGTCTCTTTATCCGACTAATCGACAGCTACCGGTCTGCTCGTCGGATCGAAACGGAAAAACAGTACGCGTTCGCAACCGATGACACCGACTGATACGGACTGTTGTACGCCAGTACAACAACCCGTATATCGATCTTACGCTGGGGCTGCCGTATCGGACGCCTCGAGCAGTTCCTTGTATCGGTTGCGGATCGTCACTTCAGAGATGCTCGCGACCTCGCTGACCTCGTTCTGGGTCACCTTCTCGTTGGTCAGCAAGGCGGCGGCGTAGACGCCGGCAGCGGCGAGGCCGACCGGCGATTTGCCGCTGTGGACTCCTTCTTTGCGAGCCGACTCGAGCAGTTCGCGGGCCATCCGTTCGGTCTCGTCCGAGAGGTCGAGATCGCTGACGAACCGTGGAACGTAGTGTTCGGGATCAGCGGGCTTGACCTCAAGGCCGAGTTCGCGGATGACGTAGCGGTACGTGCGCGTCAGTTCCATCTTGTCGACGCGGCTGACGGCGGTGATCTCGTCGAGGCTGCGGGGGGTGCCGGCCTGTCGCGCGGCGGCGTACAGCGAGGCGGTGGCGACGCCTTCGATCGAGCGGCCGGGAAGCAGATCTTCCTCGAGCGCGCGTCGGTAGATGACGCTCGCAGTCTCGCGGACGTTCTCGGGAAGACCGAGCGCGCTTGCCATCCGGTCGATCTCGCCGAGCGCCTGTTTGAGGTTGCGCTCCTTGCTGTCGCGGGTGCGGAATCGCTCGTTCCAGGTGCGAAGGCGCTGCATCTTCTGGCGCTGGCGACTCGACAGCGACTTGCCGTAGGCGTCTTTGTCCTGCCAGCCGATGTTCGTCGAGAGGCCCTGGTCGTGCATCATGTTCGTCGTCGGAGCACCGACGCGGCTCTTCTCGTCCTTCTCGGCGGCGTCGAACGCACGCCACTCGGGACCGCGGTCGATCTCGTCCTCTTCGACGACCAGTCCGCACTCCTCACAGACGGTTTCGGCGTGTTCGGTGTCCGAGATCAGGCGGCCGCCACACTCGGGACACTGCTCGCGCTCGCCGGCCTGGGTTGTCGTCTCTTCTGTCTCCTCAGTTCGTTCGTCCGAATACGTTCGAAGGTTTGTATCAGTCATGGTGTATCGGGTTGGTTACTCGGGGCTCCCAGGTGGGGTAACCAGAAGAAACCCGGTCGCCTCGGCTAACATATAGTTAGGCCGTAAGTCATATAAATGCTTCGCCTGATTTATAAATAGATCGCATTTCGTGTTATATATGTTCCAGTATATTCTTATTAATCGTGTAGGTTACTGCGGCTGATTTTCAGATTCGAGTGACCGACAAGCGGAGTCGAATCCTTTTCGACTCTCTCGACCGAAACCGTTCGCATGACAGTTCGATTCGGCGCGGTAACAGTCGACTGGCTCGGCCTCGGAACTGTTCGGCTCGAGGGCCAGACCGGCGTCGTGATCTACATCGATCCGGCTCCAGAGATATACAGCGTCCTCGACGAGTACGATGCTCGCGATGGCGACTTAATCCTCGTCTCACACGCGAGCCAGTACGATCCCCGCTCGATCGACCGCGTCGCCCACTCGGACGCGATCGTCGCGGTCCACGACTCGGTCGATGTGCGCCAGCTCGATTGGACGGACGAACGGCCCGAGGACCTCCCCTACACCGTCGAGCGCGTCGGCTCCGACGAGTCGTACGTGCTCGGTCCCCTCGACCTGTTCACCACGCCAGCACGCACCGACACCGCAGAAACGCACGGCAACGAACGAGCGACGTACGCCACTCCTTCCGAAGACGGGTGCGGGTTCGCAGTCACTATCGACGGCGTCTCCGCGTTCTATCCCGGTATTACCGATGCGCTGGCGCTCCACGAGGAGATGGACACCGATCTCTTCCTCCCGCCCATCGGCGGAACGGTCACGATGGACAGACACGACGCCGCGGCGCTGGCCGAAGCGATCGAGCCGGATCTCGTCCTGCCGGTTCACTACGACACGTTCGAAGCGATCGAAACCGACGAGCGAGCGTTCGTCGTCGACGTCGCGACTCGCGGGATACCCGTGGTGCTCGACGAGCAGTAGTGGGACGCATGCGTCGTGGGGTTTCCATCACGGTCCAAAATGTGAACCTCGTCAGGGTGGCTCTCGTCGCGACGCACGATTGGATTAGTCTCGTCCCGACCTTCCGGGAAGTGGAAATATACACTCTACGACGAGCATATAGTATTCCATATGTAAGTCATGATATGTAGTATGAGAAGTATTAAGTTTTAGAGTTGAGAGAGGGAATACAATGCCCGATTCGACCAGACGGAGTTTCCTCCACGGTGCTGCAGCAACGGCGATGGTTCCCGCATCCTTCGCGAACGTCTTGAGCGAAGAATCACAGGAGATGTATCGAGAACTAATGGTCGAAGACAAGTTAATCATCCCGCAATACGACGACCTCGGGAACGCTCCAGAAGAGTCCGGATCGTTAATCTCGGTGACCGGGGCTGGAGATGGCGCGAGTGGGATATATGTGTGGAACGACCTCGAGGAAGAATACGTGATCGTGGGTAGTGATTCCCACGACCACGAAGTCTACGCCGAACCGGGCGCGGTCCAGGAAACGATCGATGCCGTTTCCGAGAACGAAACGGGTGGGTCGGTGAAGTTGATCCCGAACCGTGAATACGACTTCACTGAACTCCACGTCTACGGTAATGTCACGTTCGACTATAACGGCGCGTGGAACGAGTTCACGGAAGACGGGAACGTCATCTATCCGTATGACGGCGCAGTCATCCACGATCCAGTGAACATTGCTGATGTAGATGACGGGTTCACGAAGAGCGTATTCGCCCTCCATACACACATCACGGACAACTTCGGTGGATCAAGCGGTACCCTGAAGATCCACGGTGGGTGGTCGCAAGGTGATCACTTCGACCCGTCCGGCACGGCGTTCCATTTCTATTCGGACCACGAAAAGTGGGATGACAGCTATGACGGCTCATCACCGAGGATCGAGTTCGTTGATGTCCGGAATCACAACTTCGCTAGGTTCGAAACCGGCGTATTGATGGAAATCGACGGATTGTGGGGGAGAGACGAGCACGCAGGATACATAAATGGGAACAAGATCCACGGCACGTGTCGCCGGTGTGAGACCTTCGTCAAGCAGATCGGCAACGGAGACAACGACGGGAACGAGTTCCGTCTAAACGTTCAACCGTCGACCCCAAGCCACGACTTCCCGGGAACCGATGTCATTTGGGACCTACAAAATGGGAGATGGAACACGTTCCAAGGGACAATGTGGGATGTTTCCGGCGCAACCCACGACGGGGCGTGGCGGATCGACGAGTATTCGGCTGACTCGAACGTCTACGACAACACACTTCTGTCGTTCACCCCCGGTCCAAACAGGGACGAAAACATCGATGATAAACTTGGGGTAGACAGCAACAAGGCGATCTATCTCAACAAGATAGACGAACTCGGGAACGACAGTGGGGACAACGGTGGAGACTCGGGAACGACATTCATCGGCTATGAGATGGCGTATGATAGTAACGAAATATCCTTCACAGTGCCATATCTCCCGAACACTGGCTCGTTGGTGCTGGAAGTCAATTGGTACAGGGATAGGTCTCCTGAGGGGACGAACAACCCCCTCCACCTGAAATTCGATACCGTCTCCAGCGGCAGTTACACGTACATCATGCAGGATCCGCTCCTAGAAGGTGAGAAGAAAGCAGGTGACGATCACTTCACGCTAATAGAGCCGGGAACTGGCGACGAGGAGAGTTGCTTTGGGCAGTGGACAATCTCTCGCGAAGGTTGGTCTAGCGGCGGCGAACTGGCGATTTTCGGTGATGGATCGAATTCGGGCGGCGAGCTATCCGGATCGTTCCTCCGGCGCGGCACTACGTCGTCATCCGTCATAGCGGACGATCTACAACTGACGATAGAGTCGGAGAAGAAGGGAGACGATGGCGACGCACTCATCTGTGCATCCCTCTTCCTTGACGAGGACAGAAGCGAAATGTAGCACCTACAGACGTGAGGTGACTGATTACGACGGGTCAAATCTGTTTTGGTCAGTAATAATGTCGACGACAATGACAGGGTGAAGCAAGCACTGTATGCCGATTAGGTCGGGGAAACGTGCTCCATCTGGGATTTGAACTCGATGCAAATCCTCGCATCGCTCGGATTTCCGTGATTCAAATCCCAGAGCGTGCGCTACCTTCTTCGTTACTTCGTTCCTCAGAAGAGTGCTCCGTCTGGGATTTGAACCGCTCCTGAGAACCTGCTCGCTTCGCTCGCAGAACCTCAGTATGCTTCAAATCCCATCCGTGCGCGCTTCGCTCACTCGTAAAACTCGTTCGCTGTAGTGCTCCGTCTGGGATTTGAACCCAGGTCATCGGCTCGAAAGGCCGAAATGATTGGCCGGACTACACCAACGGAGCGATCATCACACACCGCGTCGACGGACGCATCCGCCTTCGACGTGTGTACTCACAGGTTGCCGAGGGTTAATAAAAAGCGTTCCGTTCCAAGTCCGTCGTGACACGAACTCACGTGCGGTCGATCGTCGGCCAGCCGCCAGTCGAGCGACGAGGCGAAGCAGGCCCCGAAAGATTGAAGCCACGCCCGAGATTGATTCTCCGGAGTGTACGTGTCTCGACAGCGTTCGCGAGCGGATTCGCGTTCCGATTTCAGCGGCGTCCGACGAGTCCGAGAGGGAGACCGATGAGCAACGGAGACCCGGCCGAACCCGCAACTGCTGCGGCAACGGCGAGTGACGACACCGGATTCCGAACGACCGCCGGCGCGTACGCCGAACTCGTTCGCGTCCCGAACCTCTTTACTGCGCCGCCGGACGTGATCCTCGGCGCGGCGGTCGTGACGGCGGCTGGTTCCGCCCCGTCGATACTCCCGATCGTCGGTCTCACAGTCGTCTCCATCCTCCTGTATGCGGGCGGTACCACGCTCAACGACGCGTTCGACGCTAACGTGGATGCCCAAGAACGACCGGAGCGACCGATCCCGTCCGGCCGCGTGTCGAAGCAGGCTGCGTTCGGTTTCGGATTCGGATTGCTCCTCGTCGCCGTGGTCGGCGCGTTTCTCGTCGCCGGCGTGGAGGCTGCAGTCGTCGCTGCCCTCCTCGCAACCGCGATCGTCGCGTACGACTGGGCGTTCAAGGGGACGGTGGTCGGCTTTCTCGCGATGGGGACGACTCGCGGGCTGAACGTCATCCTCGGGACGACCGCAGCCGGCGTCGCGATCACCGAGTTAGGTCCGAGAGCGCTCGCCGTCGCCGGCATCATCGTCATCTATATCGCCGCGGTCACGTTCATGGCCGCTCGCGAAACAAAAGGCGAGAATCGAGGTGCCGTCGGCGTTGCCGCCGCGGGAGCCGCCGCGGCGCTGCTCGTCCTCGGCTGGTATCAGCTCATGATCGGACCAGGACTCCCCGAGATGGCGGCGTCGCTCGCGTTCGCCGGCGCGTTCGTGTGGTGGATCGGTCGACCGCTGCGGGCGGCGTACGCCGACCCGGTTCCGGGCACCGTCGGCCCGGCCGTCGGTGCCTGCGTTCTGGGACTCGTCTTGCTCAACGCTTCGTTCGCAGCCGCCACGGGCGTCGGCTGGGCGATCGCCGCGGGCGTCTTCCTCGTCCCCGCAGTCGCGCTGTCGCGCGTCTTCGACGTGACCTAACCCGCTCGCAGAGACGCCGTTGGACCGCGGTTACTCCATCTCCTCCTGTGGCTCCGTCTCACCGTCGTCCGGCTCGGCCGCTTCGGCGTCCGGATCCTCGGCCGCGTCTGGCTCCGGTTCGTCCTCGTCATCCTCCTCGTCGTCGGGGAACGCCTCGCCTTCCTCGTCGACGTCGTCCGGTTCTTCCTCCTCGGGAGCCTCATCACCGGGAACGACGTAGGGGTCGTCGGGTTCGGGCACCGATTCGCCCTCCTCGGCGGGTACGATCTTGTAGATCTCGCCCGTCTCGGGGAACGGTCGGAAGTCGGTGTTAGCAAGCACGTAGAGTTCGCCCTCCTCGTCGCGTTCGATGGAGTAGACGTACCGGTTTATCGACTCGTCGTCGGCCCCCTCGAACTGGAGCTCTTCGAGCCCCCAGCGTTCGTCGACCTCGACGAGCTCGTCGTCGGTCTCATCGCCGTTTTCGACGCCGTTGTCGTTTCCATCACCGTTTTCGTCGTAGTCGTCGCTCGCGCCGTTCGTTCCGGGCTCGATGGCAGCGAGAACCTCACCATCTGCGGCCGCGACTCCCTCGCTGCTCCAGTTGCCGAAGACGAACGCACCGTCGAGTTCGGGGATCGCCTCGCCGGCGTATCGGTGACCGCCGACGACGACCGAGCTATCGATGAACGCGTCGGAGACGCGCATGTGCTGGTACTCGGCGATCGGATCGCGAAGCGGCTCGCCTTCACGGCCCGGGCCGGCGTTCTCGCCGACCTCGTCGGGACACTCGGCCGGCGGGTCGAGCGGCGAGTCCGGGCTGAAACAGAACGAGCCTTCCTTGACGTTCCAGCTGTAGTTGCCGCCTAATTCGACGACGTAGACGGACTCGATCATGTGCTGGCCGGCGTCAGCGACGAAGAGGGTGCCGTCATCGTCGAAAGACATTCCCCAGGGGTTGCGGAATCCCCAGGCGTAGAACTCCTCGAGCTGGTCTTCCTCGCCGACCAGCGGGTTGTCGTCCGGAATCCCGTACTCGGTTTCCTCACCCTCCTCGTCGACGTCGATCCGGATGATGCCGCCGAGTAGGTTCTCCTCGGTGTCCTGGGCGTTCCCGCCCTCGTTTTCGGGGTACCAGTCCTCGACGTGGCCGATACCGATGTCGTGGACGTTGCCCCCGTCACCGATCGAGGTGTAGAGGTAGCCGTCGGGGCCGAAATCGAGTCGCCCCCCGTTGTGGTTGTCCTGGGGCTGTGGAATCTCCATGATGGTCCGTTCCGACTCCGGATCGACCTCCATGTTCTCGTCGGCCTGAAACTCCGCGAGGACGTCGGTGTGATCGTAGCCGAGTCCATCGCGCTCGGGCGCGCTGTATCTGACGTAGAATCGGCGGTTCTCGTCGAACTCGGGGTGGAACGTAAGACCGAGCAGCCCCCGCTCGTCGTAATCGCCGAGTTCGCCGATGCCGAGGTTGACGATCTGATCCTCGATGTCGAGGAAGAGATCCATCCCCGCAGGCGTCAACACGTCGTCGTCGGGTTCCTCCGGCGCTTCTTCCTCCGGGTCCGTCACCTGAAGCTGGCCAACCATGGTCCCCGGATGAACCTCACAGATGTATCGGTCCATCTCCTCGGTCGCCTCGAACTCGAGCGACTGGCGCTCGCCCGCCTCGGATATGATCTCGGTGCGTTCGAGGATCGTGTCCGTCTCGTCGAGGATAACGACGTTGTGCGGCTGTCCGTCGCCGTTCTCCCATGTAATAGTGTAGGTCTCGCCGGCGGTCAACTCGAGCGTCGGGTTCTCCGCCCCGTCGATCTCTTCGGGCTCCATCCCGAACCAGGCAGGAATGACACCGTTGAAGACGAATTCGGTCGGGCCTTCGTCCGCGTCGGGCTCGTCCGGCTCATCCGCTGGTTGTGGTTCATCTTCATCGTTGTCTACCGCGTCCGTCTCACCATCGTTTACCTCCTCGTCTGGCGCCTCGGCATCAGGATCGGTTTCGGCGTCGTCGTCCGCGTCGTCAACGGCCGCTTGCTCGTGGAGATTCGTGACGAAGATCTGGCCCGTCTGGGTCGTAATGAAGTGATACGGTTCCCCATCGACCTCGACGTAATCGAGGTCCGTCGGTGCCGGGAGGTTAGTAGCGACTTGCTGCAGCCCAACAGTCTCTCCCGCCGGAAAGTCGCCCGCAACGGGGACGTCCTCTGCCCCGTCCTCCGGCTCGTCCATCACCCCGTCGTCCTCGTCGTCCTGTGCGCTCGCGACGCCGCCGAGTGCGGCGACCGACCCCGAGGCCGCAAGCGCCTGCAAGATCGTCCGTCTCGTTTGTTTCTCGATCGCGTTCGTGCGTGCGTCGTTCGTTTCGTTCGTCTGATCCATGGTCGTATGAGTGCTCGGAACGAGATTCGGGTCCGCCAGCGCCCCCCGCCGATTCGGATACCCGCCGCTCGGTGCAGTTGTGACGGCTAGACTCGGCGTCCCCGTGTGACTCGCCCTACCACGAGTCAGCCGATCGGCGTATTAAATCGCGAGAATCGTTGCGCGAAGAATTCGGCGTTTGGCGTCCGTTTCACGCCCTAACGTCGAGTTTGTCGCGTTTGGCCGTCCGTAGCCGGAGCCAACAGCGCCCATCCAACGAGCGAGTGCTCGGATCGAGCGCGCGAGACAAACGATATT
The DNA here is from genome assembly GCA_046614585.1 of Natrialbaceae archaeon A-arb3/5. Classification (GTDB taxonomy): domain Archaea; phylum Halobacteriota; class Halobacteria; order Halobacteriales; family Natrialbaceae; genus JBKKHI01. The sequence goes on from JBKKHI010000002.1 coordinate 533,015, forward strand.
AGTAACGACGCCGTGTACCCGGCGGCATGGTCAAACTCGCCTTCTCGACGAACGCGTACACGCGCTACTCGCTCCCGGACGCGATCGAACGCATCGCCGACCACGGCTACGACGGCGTCGAACTCCTCGGCGACGAGCCACACGCCTACTTCCCCGAGTTCGACGAGTCGGATCGCGAGGACGTCCTCGACGCCCTCGACGAAACCGGCCTCTCGGTCTCGAACATCAACGCCAACACGACGACCGGCTACTACGACGACGCCCCTCCCTCCGCGTTCTTCGAGCCGAGCGTTATCCAGGACGATCCCGACGCCCGCGAGTGGCGTATCGAGTACACGAAGTCGGCGATCGACCTCGCCGAAGCCGTCGACTCGCCGGCGATCTGTCTCGCGACCGGGCGGCCGTTGCCGGGAACGCTTCCCTCCCAGGCCCGCGAGTACCTCCACGAGTCGCTCCACGAGATTCTCGACTACGCCGAACCTCGCGGCGTCGACGTCGGCATCGAGTTCGAACCCGAACTGCTGATCGAAAACACCGACGAGGCCCTCGAACTGATCGACGAGATCGGGCGCGACAGCCTCGGCGTGAACCTCGACCTCGGCCACGCGGCCGTCTACGGCGAGGACGTCACCGACAGCATCCGCCGCAGCGCGGGGTCGATCACCGGCGTCCACCTCGAAGACATCGTCGGCGGCCGCCGCGGAAAACACTACCACCGCATCCCCGGTGAGGGCGATATCGACTTCGGTGCGATCTTCGAAACGCTCGAGGAGATCGGCTACGACGGCTTCGCCACGCTCGAACTGTACACCTACCCGGACGAACCCGACCGCGCCGCTCGCGACGCCTACGAGGAGCTCGAACAGTATCTCTGACTCTGATCGTCGTACAGTCGTCGCCCGATTCGATTTAAATCCAGTCGGTGTGCGCTACTCCTCCTCGTGTATCGTGGCGAGACGGGTGTTCATCCCTTCGTGAGGCCGTGTTCTCCAACTGCGATCGTTCGACCAACGGTGCGTTTGTGAGTGAGCCGAACCCGCTGTGCAGCGTTCTCGCCGAATTTCAATATCCCGACTATCCATTTATCGCACTACCAGTCCCCACATCGACCGCCTCACCGGGTGATGAATCGATCGAACCGTCTGTGACGCTCATATCCGCGCCGTACCCGCGGCTCGTCGAGAACGATCATCCGCTCGTCGGTGGGCTGCGCAGGCGACCAGTCGCCTGAACGTTTATCTCGTTTGGCTGCGAGCACTGACCTGTGAAATACGTTCGATTCCGTGACCCAGCTGGTTCGATTCGACGCGGCGAGTACGACGACGGACAAATCCGCTTTGCAAACGAGAGCTACCACATCGACGACGAGTCGATCGACATCCTCCCGCCGGCAGAGCCCACGAAGATCGTCTGCATCGGGCGAAACTACGCCGCCCACGCCGAGGAGATGGGTGACGACGTTCCCGACCGCCCGTTGCTCTTCCTGAAAGGGCCAAACGCCCTCGCAGGCCACGGCGATACGGTCACCGCTCCCGCGGGCAAGGACCGAATCGACCACGAGGCCGAACTCGGCGTCGTGATCGGCGAGCAGTGTCGCCACGTCCCCGAAGCCGACGCGATGGACGTCGTCGCCGGCTTCACCTGCGTGAACGACGTCTCCAACCGCGACGATCAACGCGAGGAACAAAACTGGATTCGGGGCAAGGCCTTCGACGGCGCTGCACCGATGGGACCCGTGCTCGCGACCCCCGACGAGGTCCCGGACGACGCGTTCGTCCGCACGTTCGTCAACGGCGAGCGCAAACAGGACGGCTCGCTCGACCAACTCATCTTCTCGATCCCGGAACTAATCGCCGAGATCACGACCTATCTCACGCTCGAACCCGGCGACGTAATCGCGACCGGCACACCCGAAGGCGTCGGCCCGCTCGAGGACGGCGACACCGTCGAAATCGAAGTCGAAGGGATCGGGACGCTCGAACACGAGATACGACGGCCCTGAGGGCACAGCGTCGAACTGACCGAGCCCGACGCGTCACTCGACGGTGAAGAGGTGTCCCTCGGTCGGCACGTCGAACAACCCAACGCGTGCGCCCGCGTCGAGCCAGGCGTGCCCGTAAGAAAACGCAGCCAACGCGTTGACCGGATCGTCGTTTTCGCGGAAGTGTTTCCCGTCTTCGAGATACGATTCGGCCATCTCGTAACACTCCTCGGCGGCGGCCGCCATCGGCGTCCCCGGACGGGGCGCGACCGTCGCCGCGTCGAGCGCCTCCGCGAGCAGTGATCCGTAGCGATCGGTTTTCTCCTCGAGATCAGCGGCCATACGTCACCCTCGGCGGTGACGGCCGTAAACGCGTCGAACCGGTCGCCTGATCGGCCCCGTTCCTGTGAAATGAGCGGGCACGCGACCCAGGTCGAAACGCGATCCTGCAGGGAACGCAAGGCGTTTACGCTCCGTTTCCCTACACGAACGTAGACAGATGAGCGACCAGCCTCGCGTCGAGATCTATACCAAGGAGGACTGCCCCTACTGTGAGAAGGCCAAGGACCTCTTCGATTCGAAGGGGATCGAGTACGAGACGTACAACGTCACTGGCGACGACGACCTGTTCGAGGAGATGGTCGAGCGCGCCGAGGGCCGCAAGACCGCCCCCGAAGTGTTCATCGACGACGAACTCATCGGCGGCTGGGACGACACCAGCGCGCTCGACGAGACGGGCGAACTCGACGAGAAACTCGGTATCGAGTCGACGGACGACGGCGTCGAACACCGCACGCTGATCGTCGTCGGCACCGGAATCGCCGGTCTGACCGCGGCGATCTACGCCGGTCGTTCGAACAACGAGCCCCTCGTCATCGAAGGCGACGAACCCGGCGGCCAGCTCACCCTGACTACTGACGTCGCGAACTACCCCGGCTTCCCCGAGGGAATCAGCGGCCCGGAGCTGGTCAACAACATGAAAGAGCAGGCGACGCGGTTCGGTGCCGAACTCAAAAACGGGATTATCGAGTCGGTCGACGCCGACACGCGACCGTTCCGTGTCGAACTGACCAACGGCGACGTCTACACCGCGGACGCAATCATCGCTGCCTCAGGAGCAAGTGCACGCACGCTCGACGTCCCCGGCGAGGACGAACTCATGGGCTATGGGCTCTCGACCTGTGCCACCTGTGACGGCGCGTTCTTCCGCGACGAGGACATGCTCGTCGTCGGCGGCGGCGACGCCGCCATGGAGGAAGCCACCTTCCTGACGAAGTTCGCCGACACCGTCTACCTGGTCCACCGCCGTGAGGAGTTCCGCGCGGAAGACTACTGGGTCGACCGCGTCCACGAAAAAGTCGAAGCGGGCGAGATCGAGATCATGAAAAACACCGAACTCACCGAGATCCACGGCTCCCAGGCCGATGGCGTGGATCACGTTACCCTCGTCGAAAACGACAAGGGACACCCGACGGATCGACTGGACGACCCCGAGACCGACGAGTTCGAGTTCGACGTCGGCGCGGTCTTTTTCGCAATCGGCCACACGCCGAACACGAGCTATCTCGAGGGAACAGGCGTCGAAATGGACGACGAGGGCTACCTCCGAACGGCCGGTGGAGACGGCGGCGGACAGACCGAAACCGACGTCCCCGGAATCTTCGGTGCCGGTGACGTCGTCGATTATCACTACCAGCAGGCGGTGACCGCCGCCGGCATGGGCTCGAAAGCGGCGCTAGACGCCGACGAGTACTTAGAAGACCTCGAACGGGCCGATACGCAAGGCGAGACAGAAGTCGCCGCAGCGGACGACTGAGCGGCTCAGTTCGGACCTCGACGTTTCTTCTCCGATCCGTTGTGTTCTCACTTGGTCGGTACACGCTGCGCGGAACGTCCGTGGCAGTATATCGAGCGGTACCACGCACAGTATCCGTTTTACAGGTAATCGTCCACAGAATGTGGGTTGAGTCAGACGGTCTGCTGTCCGTCGATACCGGTGGTTCTGTCCCGATTCCCGGTGCACCACAAGACGGCTGTGACTGTACATCGCAATGGGAAAGCCACTCACCGGCGATCCCAACGACACAGATCGAGTTGGTCAAGTCTGCTGGCGAAAACAGAGACGAGGAATTCTGGAGCAACTACTCTGAGTAGTGCACCGAGACCTCGAACAGTCTCGGGTAGAATCGTGACGAGATTCGTCTCGTACTGGCGATGAACCTCGAACGATCGTAAGCACAGGCTTCTGTCTGAAATCAGCGTTGTTCCGTCTGTGTTCGGCGTCTAACTCACGGCTCGCGTTCGAAGCGATACCAGAGAAGCGTCGTCACTGATCGTCTAACGTCGCGAAAAATAAAAATCGCAAATCGAACGGACCGGAGAAATTCCGGTGGTTATCGACTAATTAGTCCTGGCGTCGCAGTGCGAGCATCGCGGCTGCGAGCAGGGCAACGAGTGCGACAGCGACACCGAAGCCGGGGACACTGTCGTCATCGTCGTCGGCTTCGCCGTCGTCGTCAGCGCCGTCGTCGGCTTCGCCGTCGTCGTCAGCTGCGTCATCGTCAGCTGCGTCGTCGTCAGCTGCGTCATCGTCAGCTGCGTCGTCGTCAGCTGCGTCGTCGTCAGCTGCGTCATCGTCAGCTGCGTCGTCGTCAGCTGCGTCGTCGTCAGCTGCGTCGTCGTCAGATGGGTCTTCAGGTGCGTCCGTGAAGACTGCATCTGCCGAGTCGATCGTGCTGCCACTGACGCGGAAGTCGATGGTTGCTTCGTCGCCTTCGGAGCGGTCACTGAAGTCAACAGCGTCGGTTTCGAACGAACCGTCACTGTTGATTTCAGCGTCCGGGTTCTCCATGAAGCTCGCCGTGTCGCCAGCGTTCTGGATACGGATGTCAACTCCCGTTCCGGGCGCGACGTTCGTCTCGCCGGTGACGGTCGTGTTCTCACCGTTCTCGATCTGGACGTTCTCCTCGTCGTCGAGGTTGTCGAAGGTTGCTTCAGGGTCCTCGAAGGTGAACGAGGTCGAGACGGACTGCGTCGAATCAGCGTCGAAGTACGGGAACGCTGCGTCGTCGCGGTCGCCGTCAGCGCCACCGAGCCAGTAACGGTTGTCAGTGTCTTCGTCGAAGCGGAAGCGGTCGTCACTATCCGTTTCGTACGTGAGTTCAACGTTGAACTCGTCACCGTCTTCGATGCTGCGGTCGAACGGCTCGTCGCTGGTGTCAACGACAACGTAGAGTTCGCCTGCGTCGTTGTCGACGAGGACGTAGACGTCATCGGTGTCCTCGGTCAGGTCGAGTTCGTTCGGATCCTGGTTGCCGTGGGCAACCGTGTCTTCGACGGTCAGGCTAACGCCTTCACCGTCGTCATCGAGGAGCTCCTGAAGGACTTCACCTTCGAGGCCATCCTCGACTTCGTTGAGGTCGTTACCGTCGTCAGCTGCAGCGAGGTATCCGAAGATACCGCTTGCTTCAGCCTGAATGACGAGCTGGTCGTCGATTGCGACGTTCTCTCGCTCGGTCAGGCTGTCCTGAAGCTCGGAGAGATCGTCTTCATCATCAGCGGACTCTTCTGGGCCGACCCAGGTCGAGATGCTGTCAACGCTTGGGTTAACGAGGTCAAGCGTTGCGAAGCCGATCTCATCGTCGACGCTGGACTCGCTGTCCTCGGCGGAGAATTCGCCGTTGTTGTCGACAGTTAGGTCGTAGTCAGTCGACTGGAGCGGTCGAACGATCTGATCGAATCCGTCTTCGTCGTCAGCGTCGATCAGATCGAGTTCGTCGAGGTACTGCTCAAACGCATCGTCACCAGTCAATTGATCACTGGGATCCATGTCGTCATCGTCGAAGAACGCTGCGTCGGTGTCACCATCACTGTGGAGGTGGCTTACGACGATGTCGTCCTCGGAGTAGAGGACCTGGTCGTGGTCGACGCCAGTTGCGCCGAGCGTTCGCGTGTTGACCGTGAAGGTCACTTCGTCGTTGCCGCTGTCATCTTCGATGTAGAAGATGTCGACGAAGCTGCTGTCTTCGTCTCCGAACTGGATGTACGCATCGTCAGTGTCCTCGAGTTCGATGGTGAACTCCTGAAGGTCACCGGCGGTCTGCGTGTAGACGCTCTGGTCGAAGTTCGCGTTCGCGTCGGATTCGGAGACCGTGATGTCATCGGATGCCGATGCTTCGGTGTCCGAGACATTGAAGTCGAACGTGTAGTCGTCGTCGTCAATGCCGTCGAAGTCAACGTCCTCTTCCATGTCTCCGATTTCGTAGAGGACGACCTTCTCATCGTAGTCGGCATCATCGTCGTCTTCGTCAGTGTCGTAGACACCGACATTGAACGCACCGAAGGTCGCGCCGGACTCGAGATCGCCGTCGAAGGCGTCACCGTTATCTCGGATGTCCTCGACCATTTCCTCGTAGTTGTCGTAACCGTGGTCGTCAGGGGCGTCCTCAACGAGGATGCCGAACAGTTCGGCATCAGAGAGGTCGCCGTCAGCGCTGACGTTCACGGAGTACTCACCACGGACAGAGTCGAGTTCGAGTTCAGTGTCCGAGTTCGGCTGGGAGTCGGTCACCGAGTCGTCGTCGAAGTCAGCGTCGAGGTCCTGCACGCGGATCTCGAACGCATTGTCGCGGACTTCCTCAATGTCGCCACCGCGGAGGAAGTAGTCACCTGCATCGTGGTCATCAGTTTCGATGACGACCTCACCATCTGCGTTCGCGGTGAGTTCCTCTCGGAAGGTGCTGCTGTCGACATTGTCTCCGTCGAAGTCATCGACATAGCGCAGGTCGTAGCTCTCTCCAGCTTCGATCAGGTCACCGGAGGCAACTACGTCCTGTCCCTGCCATGGTCGGTCGTTGTCGAAGAGACCATCGTCATCGTTGTTCGACGATGTATCATCATCAACAGTGATCGTGAAGTCCTGGGTATCCGATGCGTCGTCACCAGCCAGAGATTCAGCGGTGAAGTCGTAGTCACCCTCTTCGTCAGGGGCTTCAACAACGACCTCGAACTCTTGGCTGTCAACGCCACTGTAGATGTGAGCCCACACGTCTCCGTCTTCACTCTCGTACGGAGTCTGGCCGTCATCTGGAACCGTCGCGATTCCAGACGGGGTCGTGTCGGTCACAGTCCATCCGGCGACGTCACCGTCGATTCTGATCTCTTCAGAATCTTCAGCGTTGACGGTGATTGTCGTCTCTTCTCCGGGTTGGACTTCGTCGTCGTAATCAACACTACTTACGGTCTGTGCTGCTGCCGGTGCTGCAAAGGCCGCAGACATTGCGACCACTGATAGCACCATGATCGCGGCTAGGAACATCGCTCGTCCCTGTTCGCGATATGTTGTGTTTCCTGTCATAGTTGGGCTTATTCAGATGTAGCGTCCCTCAGAGCAGATACGAACTGATGGGGGCGCTATCCAAGTGAGGATATCGAAGTGATCTATTAAATGCTTTGTGTGTTATCTTGGTGAAATGGTAACATGAACATACCAGATGTAACAATCAATTAGAACCTACAATAGATGGAAACTCTTGGTGATGGTAAATACTTGCGGTGAGACGATTACGAAAAGAGAAAAAGCAGTTCGTATGTATAGCAACGGATTATTCGCTTGTTTCGATGGCAACTCAACTTTCGTGACAAAGTAGAATCTCCTTTCGCTTCTTATAATGAGTTAGTAAAATAGTAATATACTTAATATTGTTATCGTCGTATGGAAGGAGAACTGAACTGTCTGCTACTGTAGTACGTACCACTGGATGAGATTACGTACATCACTACGTACGATAGAAACGTCGTTAATAGTGGCACTCATGACATAACTTTGAACTAATAATCGGATATCATCTCGAGTTAATTGCCCACTTCCGTCGCGATCAACACTAACAAATACTTCCTGAGACGCTCTTGTGTAGCACTTTGTTGATCTCACAGTGTGGCTTTGATAGCATGTTTGAGCGCTTCTCTCCCTGGTTTCCGCAGTAGCTTGCGTCGAAGTTGAAACGCTCGGAGATACTGTGTGAGCTTGTCTTTTGAGATGCCTCGATGAGGCGAGAGCCACGGTCGCAGTAGCGATCCGTGGGTCTCGCAGGTATTGACGTGAACGTCTTCGTCGGCGTATTCGCCGTCGCCGTGGACGACGTATTCGCGGTCGAATGTGTCGTCCTCGGCCAGCGGATCGTAGGCGCGAAATTCATCAGTGTAGACAGTCAGTGGCTCCTTCTCGCGGTTTGCGAGAAGGAGCCGAATCGTCGATTCGTCGGCTGATTTTGCGGGGATCACGTATCGGTTGCCGGTGCCACGATCGACGACCGTGAATATCGGCGGTTTGTCCTGGTCGTACGATCCTCGCCCACGCGTGGACAGGCCACGCGAGCGCGACTCTTGGTCGCGCTCGCGGCCTTTCAGCCCTGCAGAAACGTAGACTTCATCGATTTCGACCGGTCCGACAAGGTCGAGCGAAGGTGCGTCGAGCGCCTTCGTGAAGCGCTCGACGCGCTGGTAGATCGTTTTGTACTGGACGTCGATCTCGAGCTGAAGTTGGCGAAGACTCGTGTTAAACCGGAGAAACGCGTAAATCGAGAACAGCCACTTTCTGAGTGCGACTTTCGAATGGGCGAAGATTGTGCCGGTCTTGTCGTTGAACGTGCGGTCGCAATTCTTACAGAGATAGCGCTGAAAGTGCCCATAGCTGCCGTTCTTGACCGTGCGGTCAGAACGGCAGCGAGGGCAAGTAACACCGTTACGCCAGCGAACCTGCTGTACAGGTCCGCTGCGACCGATTCCGACCCAAACACATCTAGCGGAATCATGCCTAACGGACACCGCTGACGCGGTGTCCTTGCTCTCTTCGATTTCAAAGCGACAGCTGAACAGTATCAACAATCTCCTACAGAAGAGCGTAAAACCTAAGATACGTCGAGTCTTGATACCTCAAATTACGCGTCTGATGTCTAAGTCAGGGGCCGCTATTGTTGTGCGTACCACTGAATGAGATGTCGAACATCATTTCGTGATATTGGGACATCGGCGACGGTTCCATCCGTTGCATAATTCTGGATCATCAAGCGAATATCAGTACGACTTAACGTCCCTGTACCATCCTGGTCAACACCCACAAACAGGGATTGGGTCACTCCAGACGAGTGCATTTCAGGGATCGTCACGGCTGCCTCATCTTGAACGGCGGTACCATCTATGTTAATAGCACCGTCATCATCAACGAGGACCGCCGTAATCGTGGTGTCATCCGTAATGGGGTCCGGAACTGAGATTTGTGTCTGTTCGTTAACTGATTCACCCATTAGAGGTTCGGAGACACCAATTACGTCTCCCTCAGCTGAAGAAGAGGTTATTTGGACCGCATATGATTCAACATGATAGCTCGCGTCAATGGTAACCACCTGCTCACCAATCATCTGATCACTGATCGAAATCGCAGATTGGCTAGGTTCAATCTGAACTGTCCGGGTAATTGATACAGATTCATCGTCACCCTCAAATTGGACTACTAGCTCAAGGGTTCCTACCGCAGCGTCGTCGACTTCAACATCAACGGGAACTTCGTGGGTGGAATCAGTCTCGATAGGAACAGGTTCTCCAAAATCCGTCGATGTTCCATCTATCTTAGGCTGAAGTCGATCTGAGGATGCCATCGAAGTCGAGGCCGCCATCACCGTCACGTTATTCGCATTGGCCACTCGAGCTTCAGTAGCGATAGAATCACCACCAGAGACCGTCTCTGAAGGCTCGTCAAGCATCTCCAAATCCAACGCTGATGTCAGAGTAACATCGTGGTTGCCATACTCTCCAGCAGCAAGAGTTACCTCGTTGCTGGTGCTCTCGTATCCAAATGCTTCGACTGTGACAGGAAAATCACCTGAATCAGTGACTATCGCATAATTTCCTGTTTCGTCAGTTTTTGCCTCAGCCTCTCCGGCACGGACTGTTGCCCCATCGATCGGTGTCCCATCGGTATCCGAAATCGTCCCACTGATCTGGCTATCGTCGTTAACCACCATGGCGGCGGCGAACGCATCAATAATACCGTTTCCGTAATACGGATTAGGATCCATTCCCGGCCCCTCGGCGGTTGTCACAAGTGCACTCTCGATTTCGTTGACAGAAAGATGGTCACCGCTGGTTTCCTGGACGAGTGCGGCTGTCCCACCAACATGAGGTGTAGCCATACTGGTTCCACTCTTTTTATCATAGCCGCCCGGAACAGTACTGTTGACAGCGACGCCAGGTGCAGTTACTGTCGGGACTGTATAAGTCGCTGGCCAGTCTTCGGGTGAGTTTCCTTCCCATCGGTTAGCAGTGTTGATCTCTTCGCCGCCTGAAAAGTCGCCGACAACGCCATTCGAATCGACGGCACCGACACCGATTGCGGAATAGACGTTGCCGGGAGAGACGCTCGTTCCGTACCCCTCATTCCCGGTCGCAGCAACGATGGTTGTCTCCATTGCGCGGGCAGATTCGACAACATCGATCCAGACCGGATGACTTTGTGTGCCGAGACTCAACACGATTACGTCCGCGTCATTGTCGAGTGCCCACTCGATACCAACGAGGACACTACCGAGAGTTCCCGTCTGACCGTCGAGCACTTTTCCATGGAGGAGTTTGGCATCCGGAGCGACGCCGTGTTGTGTTCCACTTGCATCTCCGCCTGCAACGGTGCCGCTAACATGTGTTCCGTGTTCGCCTGCGTCGTATGGGACGGATCCCTCAACGATCTGTCCTTCGTCATCGAACTCGGCCCAACCACCCGGATAAGTCGGGTCTGTAGGGTCATTCGTGTACAAGTTGATGTCGGGATGGTCTGGTTCAACGCCCGAATCAAGGACGGCAACCGTTGTGTCCTCACCGGTCGCGTTGTAAGTATCCCAGACCTCGGGTGCGTTGATCAGTCCCACCCCGGCCGTCGTTGACTCGGACGAAGATGCAGTCACCGACCCTGTCGCATTTGATCGAGTGGTCGTCGACATAGCAGCGACATCGGCATTTGTGTGGACAGCTTCGACTCCAGGGTGAGTACCAATCTCCTCAATCGGGACTCGATCCGTATCAACTTCGACCAACACCGCATCGACGACCCAGAACTGTTGATGAATGGTGACACCTGGTTGGTTAGTGGTATTTTTAACGAACGCTGTCTGGGCTTCATTCGTCTTTTGCGTACGAACATCGAGTTCTTCGGCTTGTGGATCGTCGAACTGGACAATTACTTCAACAGTACCGGATGAGTCTTGCAATGATGGTTCCAAATCCGCATTGCTAACGTTATCGGTTGCACTAACGGTAACAATCCCAAGTCCACCGATCAAAACACCAGTTAGGGTAATTACGAGCAGCACGACACCAAGGCCGCGAATATGTGAAGTCATTTGATTTATATTATAGTACGAGCTAGATTAGGAGGCCACGGCTACGATTGAACTGGCCCGGAACAACCCTCGCAATTGGGCCATCATGACTGGGAATACCATTGAATCAGTCGGCGAACCTCATCACGGGTGATCGGAACGTCATCGACGGTGTTTTCCTGTGCATATCCCTGAATCATCTCGCGGACCTCGTCCCTGGTGAGGTCACCAGTATCGTCCGCGTCGACGGCTTCGAAGAGATCTTCGTAGACACCAGAGGGATGCATCTCGACGTTGATTTCGACCGGAATGGTCTCTCCAGACGACTCTCCGTTGGAGGAAATTTCGATTTCACCGTAATAAAGATCCGGCTCGATATCGTCCGGGATGGCGACAGTTATGGATAGCTGTTCGGTCCCACCAGGCCCCACGTCAATTCCGTCCGTAATCGAAACCGCGTCAGTATGGATGACATGATCGGTGTATTCGCCGGTAAACTCGGTTGTGGAAGCCGAGACATTCGACAGCCCTTCGAATCCGCCAGCCTCGCTGACGGCGATAGTCGTCTCGTCGTCATCACCTCGGTCGGCCTCGAGGTCAATCAAACCAGTCGAAACAGAGAGCGTTGGCGGCGCAGATGAAACCGCCGTTTCCTCGATCAAGTACGTGATATCTGGATCGTCCTGGGTGACGTGAACTGTTTTCAGCTTATCAGTCGTGATCGTTCCGGCACCATCGATGTTGCTCTGGGTCTCAGCAGCAGCTATCGTTTCCGCACTGTCGCCCTGGATAACTGTCTCGAGGTCAGGAGCAACAGTCTGGACCGTGAACGCATCCGTATCGACCCCCTGAATGGAAATATATTCCTCGCCGGTGACACCCTCGTCGCGGCCCGAAAAGGTAACGCCGGGAATTTCGCTTTCGAATTCGTTGGCGGCGTAGTTGAATCCGACGTGATTGGCATTGACCTCACTGGGCATCGCACCGGCAGCGATATCGCCCTCATCATAGACGTGTAGATCGCAATTAAGTTGCGAGTAGGTCAGATCGAACGTGACGTTCTCCGTGTCCGGGTCGACGGGTGTGGTTACTTCGGCGGTATCGCCGTCGCTAATCGTATCGTCTGCAAGCGTCTGAGAGGTTATGTTGGGCAATTGTAACACCCCTGACTCGAACGACGCAGTACCAACGGCGTCCTGTGCCGGAACTTCAGCGACGAGTTCGTAATCGCTTGTGTAGACACCGACCGGTACGGTGTACTCGACCTCGAGCGTCGTCTGTTGGCCGGGTGCGAGTTCCGGAACCGGTTCGGTAAGCTGTACCGGGTAGCTTTTCGTCGCTGACTCCCCAGCTGGCGGGAGATTCTTCGCACGTATCGCCAAGTCAAGATCAGGGGTAAACGACGTCAAACCAGTGTTCTGGATGGCAACCGTTCCCGTCTCGACACCGACATCGAGTCCATCACCACTGAACAGTGTATCCAATACGTCAACATCAGTTGCCGCCGTCGTGAGAACGGCTACGTCGCGACGTTCGTGGTCGATTATCTCGTCGGCATCCTCAGGCAAGTCAAACTCGTCAGGGAGGACGTTTGGTCCACCGACGTGGTCAGCTTCCCAGACCAATTTGAGGACCGACCCGATAATGTGGATCGCGTGTTTGTGGGCCGCGTAAACTCCCTTCGCTGCCTTTGCAGTCGACAATGCCGCGGTCGCTGCAGCCGACCCGAGTCCGACGACTTTCCCGGAGATGGCCGTGCCAGCGGCACCTGTCCCGGATACCGCTTTGCTCGCGACACCTCCGGCGGCGGCTTTCTTGAGCAGAATACCCACCAGAAAGGTCGCTCCGATAGCGTTCGCCGAAACCTCGCTCTCGAGTTCGCGCTCCGTCGAGATGAGATGGCCCGTGAAGTCACCGTCCTCGAGCAGCGTATAGACGTAATCCTCTGAATCAGATACGTACTCCTGGCTTCGGCGTTCGATCTCGAGTCGGCGATCATTCCAGTACGACGCTACGCGGTCGACGTCGCTCGAATCGTAGCCATCCGTCTGGAGGTCGTCGATCACGTCGGCCTGGAGATCCTCGAACGACTGGTTGAATTCCGAACGAATTTCTGCGATCCTCTGACCGCCAACGGCGTACTCGGTTTCGTACTTGGTGGCGAACTGGGTAGTCAGTTGCTCGACGCTGTCGGTCGGGTCAGCGTCGTCGTAGAGGTCCGTAAGGAAGGTATAGAGGTGTTGGGCGCGATCGGTCGTGAGATTGTCGATCGAATCGTCGATAGCCTCAAAGACATCCGGATCGATAGCACTCTGGGGCAGCGAGCCGGCTTTGATCCCGAAGTAATCGATCATCTCGTCGGGTTCGCCGACCTCCCGAAAGAGGATCGCCTCCTCGCGTGCATAGGCCTCGAGGCTCGTATCGATCGCGTCGTTGACCGCTGCCTGGTAGTTATCCATCGCCTCGATGGCAGGTGTGACGCTCGTCTCGACATCGACATCACCCAGGAAACGGAGGTTGTCCAGCAGGGCTGCACTATCATATACACCATCGCTCGCATCGGCGACACGAATCCGTAACCGAACGGTCTGTCCCTGGTAAGCCGAGACATCAGCGACGGCCGTCTGAAGTTCCGTCACAGCATTGTAAGCGATGTCCGGTGGCTCTGGAAGTGGTTCGGTTGGGTTCTGGCTCGTCCCACCAGGCGTGTTCGCGAAGTTGTCAGCGTTGTCGACGGTGACCGGTGTCTCGTCCGGCAGGAGCGCAATGTTCTGGAACGAGCCGTCCGGTGTAATAAGCACTGCCTCGAAGAAGTCCTGGAACTGTGAACCGAGGAACTCGGGACTCTCATCGGTCCCGAACTTCCAGTCGAACGCGATGCCCTCGCTGCCCTCAGGAACGACGAAGTCGAAACTAAGGGTCGCGATGTTGTTTGCCTGATAGTTATCCGGCGAATAATTTGGAATGGATTCACCGCTGACGTCTGTGCTCGCGAAGTGTTCCGGATGGTTCGGTGCTTCCTCGGCACGACCACTACTGAGGAGTGTAAACGCGTCTTCGACTTGCGTTGTATCGGTAGTGTCCCCATCTGTCGACTCGGTATCGGCATCGGCCATGGTGGTTGGATCGTCCGTCTCCTCGAGCGGGACGGGAAATCCTTGCAGTTCCTGATCGAAAACCGCGGCTTGGTCGGCGACACCGTCGAACGACCAGTCGACGACTGCGTTGGCGAATTCGGCTGTCGTGACCGCGTCGACCAGATCGGGGACCTGTTGACTCGTGGCTTCTTCCGAGCCAGCCTCGAGCGTCTCGCCTTCCCGTTCATCAGCCCCGACGCCAGTCGCGCCTACCGACAGGACGAGACCGGTTGCAAGCGTCGATCGAAGTACGTTACGACGAGGAATCCCCTCCGCCCCTTTCTCCGTCATACTGAGTCAGATTCTCACGCATTGTTTTTATACTTTATTGCTTTCGTGAATGTGTTGTCTTGGTAGAATCCGTCTGAGAGGACAAACTGCTCGTGCAACGACTGTAGCAGCTAGAAACTGACGCCTATGTGCAGCCACCGGCTTACAACCGCCCCGGTGAAGTCGGTGCTATCGCTCTCGAGGGTCGATAAACGAGAAAATTGGAAGGGAGTCGACGCGGCGGAGTGCCGCGGCGATAGTTGGATTACTGGTTCGCGTAGTAGGAGGTGAGCTCGCGGACGTCATCGCGAGTGATCTCCTCACCTTCGATTTCGCCATCGTCGGCGTACTCGGAGATCATGTCGCGGATCTCGTTGCGAGTCAGGTCACCAGTACCGTCCTGGTCAACTGCGTCGAAGAGTGCCTCGTCAACTGGCGGCTCTTCTGGTGGTGCAGGTGCACCGTCTTCGCCAACGACCAGCGTGTCGCCATCAGTGCTGGCACCAGCCTGAATGCTGTGTTCGTAGTCACCAGCTTCGTCAGGTGCGGTGACATCGAACTCAACAGTCGTGCTGTCATCGGCTTCGAGAGTTATTGTCTGCGTTTCTGCAGTCTCACCGCCGGTCACGTAGGCAATTTCTTGCGTGATCTCGGTGTCGCCAGTGTTGCGGAGCGTAGCACGGTCGTGTGGTCGTGTTTAGTTAAGGCTGAAGGATGAGGTGGAGTGATTTTCAGCTGGTTCATGGCGAAAATCGCCCGCCTCAGTGGTCGTAGCGACTGGATCGAATTAGACTTTGTGGAGCGAGAGCGGACACCGCGCCGACTGATGAAGCTCGGTATTCGACTCCATCTCGCAGGATTATCGCTCTGGAATACCGTTCGAGAGTTATAGAAGTTCGGTGTCGAACGCTCGCGGAAAGCCGTCCACGACTGGGTGCACAAGGCCAATCTACAGTCCGCCAACGGTGCGAGCCCGGATCACGTCGCGCTCGACGAGACCGTGATCCGAATCAACGGCCAACAGTTCTGGCTGTACGCGGCTGTCGATCCCACGACGAACGAATTCTTGCATTTACGGCTCTTTACGACGACTACAACGGCGTTGACGCAACAATTTTTGCGAGAGCTTCGGGAGAAACACGACGTCGAAGAGGCTGTGTTTCTCGTCGATCACGCACATCACCTAGCGGCTGCAATGCAACGAACAGGGCTTCGATTTCGACCCGAACGCCACGGAAATCGGAACGCCGTTGAACGTGTCTTCAGAGAGGTAAAACGACGAACCTCATCGTTCAGCAATAGTTTCAGCCACGTCGATCCAGCAACCGGTGAAACGTGGTTACAAGCCTTCGCCATCTGGTGGAATTCGCGTAACTAAACACGATGTAACGAACTCACACCGAATTTAAATACTCGAAACGGGTCAGATCGAAAAGTGGTTTCAGACCGTCTCAATGCGGATCGACCGCTTTCACTCCTTCTGGCGGAGCAGTCCAGCCAGCTCAAGACGCTGGCTCAGACGCTTTAGACACCACTATAACCACGACCGACCGAATCAAGCACTCGATGGCCGAACGCCAGCTGAGTAGGTGCTGAACTAGACAGTGCCTCTACTGTAATCCCATCAGTAACGATTACATGCCATTTCGTTTATCAATCCTCAGATACAGTAGCTGTAACAGCCAACAACACTTCGAATCCACCGTCCTCACAAACAGAAACCCTGGGTCCAATTACGTCGTCACGATTATCCTCGGATTGGTAACTCCAGTTTTAACCGATAATGTCGGCGGCGCGGCCTTAACCGAGTTTTGTCGATCGTATACACAGAACAGACCCATTCAGTGCAGTCGCTCTTGAAAGTGAAAATAAAGAAAATCGTAGGGACGCGGCAAAGCCGCGTGGTTCGTTACTGCTGAACGTAGTACTGGATGAGGTCCCGAACGTCGTCACGGTCGATCGTGACGTCGTCAACAGATCCATCCTGGACATAGTCCTGGGTCATGTCTCGGACCTCATCACGGGTCAGTTCGCCGGTGTCGTCCTGGTCAACTGCATCGAAGAGTTCCTGGGAAACGCCGGATTCGTGCTGTTCGCCCTCAGCGGAGACAGTGATCGTGCCACTACCGTTGTCGCTGAGTTCCACGTCGTCAGCGGTGAGCGTCCATGCGACGTCGCCGTCGTAGTCGGACGAGTCAACGCTGAAGTCAACGGTCTGGGAGTCTCCAGCACCGATGTTGGAGACAGTCTCGGAGGCAACGACTTCACCGTCGAGTTCGAGTGCAACGTCGTACGAGCCCACGAACGTGTCAGGTCCGTCGTTGTGGACCGTAACGGCGGCGGTGATGTCGTCACCCTGCTCCACGTCGGACGGGGTGTCGGCCGTCAGGTGAAGTTCAGCTTCTGGTGGTTCTGGAACATCATCCTCTTCGACAGTCAGCGTACCGTCAGCAGAGGAACCGTCAGCAGAAACTGAGTACGTGTAGTCGCCCTCGTCGAGGTCACTCGTACTGATGTCCGTGAACGGAACCAGCGAGCTCTCGCCACCCTCGAGTTCGACGGTTTGCGTTGTGACTTCGTCGCCGTCAATCTGGAATTCGGCGTTCGTCTCGCCTGCGAGGTCACCGTTGTTCGCGATAAGTGCGTAGACAGCGAATTCGTCACCCTGATCGACCGTTTCGGTCTCCGGCTGGAGGTCATTCACCGAGAAGGTCGCTTCTTCTGGTGGCTCCTCGACAGTCAGCGTGCCGTCAGCGGAGTTGTCTGCAGTCCAAACGGCGTGCGTGTATTCGCCAACGTCGAGGTCAGCGGTGCTGACATTCTGAAAGGTGACCGTCTCGTTCTCGCCACCCTCGAGCTCGACGTTTTCAGTATCGATTGTGTCACCGTCGATGCGGAGTTCGACATCCGTGTCACCTTCGAGGTCGCCCATGTTGACGACTTCAGCGGACACGTCGATCTCTGTCTCTACACCGTGGTCGACTGTCAGATCGACTGGGTCGAGATCACTGACCGAGAAGGTCGCCTCTTCTGGCGGCTCCTCGATGGTCAGCGTTCCCTCTGCTTCGTCGTCTGCGGTCCAGACGGAGTGTGTGTACTCGTCAACGTCGAGGTCAGCGGTGCTGACGTCCTGGAAGGTGACCGTCTCGTTCTCGTCACCCTCGAGCTCGACGCTCTGGTTGGCGACCGAATCGCCGTCGATGCGGAGTTCAACGTCCGTCTCGCCTGCCTCGTCACCATCGTTGGTGAGCGTCGCGGAAACGTCGATCTCTGCACCTTGTTCGACCGTTGCATCGACTGGGTCGAGGTCACCGACCGTGAAGATTGCTTCTTCTGGCGGTTCTTCATCGACGACGGTGATGGTTTCAGGTCCGAAGTCGTGTGTTTCCTGGTCTGCAGTCTGGACGAAACCGTCGATTTCGAAGGTGTCATCGACGTCTGCTTCCTCGGAAATAGCGACTTCGTACGTCACCGAAACCGATTCTTGCTGATCCATGAGCCCAACTGCAGAGGGCTCAGCATACATATAATCGTCACTTACATCGACAACTGACGCATCTGCGAATCCAGCCTCTTCGATGTTCGTCTCGATTGCGCCGATCAGTTCATCGCCTGCCTCTGCTTCGAGCTCGGCAGTAACATTATCGCCAGCCTCTGCTTCGTCGTCAACCGTGAGCGAGATAGACGGCGTCTCGTCCGACGGTTCGTCTTCATCGACGACAGTGATGGTTTCAGGTCCGAAGTCGTGTGTTTCCTGGTCTGCAGTCTGAACGAAACCGTCGATTTCGAAGGTGTCATCGACGTCTGCTTCCTCAGAAATAGCGACTTCGTACGTCACCGAAACCGATTCTTGCTGATCCATGAGCCCAACTGCAGAGGGCTCAGCATACATATAATCGTCACTTACATCGACAACTGACGCATCTGCGAATCCAGCCTCTTCGATGTTCGTCTCGATTGCGCCGATCAGTTCATCGCCTGCCTCTGCTTCGAGTTCCACCGTGACATTTTCGCCAGCTTCTACCTCATCGTCGTCAATTGTAAGTGTCGACTCTGTCGCAGTTGCCGCACCAGCAAATGCTGCGGACATGGAGACGACAGACAGTACCATCAACGCGGCGAGGAACATCGCACGTCCCTTTCCACGTACTGTATTGTTACTTGTCATATTTTGAGTGTTTTTCTTCCTACCGACTTGGTATCGGAGACCAACGGTTAGATGACACCGATGGGCACCGATCCCCGATAGGTAGGCTGTTAGGATTGTCGTAAGGGCGTCATAATAAACTTTGTGTGTTTGGAGAATCACGTTCAACACAAAGATAAAATAGGAAATATTCGCTTACAAATAAGCAGGAGGTGATCCCTTATTGTTTCACTTATTGTATATTATTCTTAGCAGTAGAAGTAGAATGTTATCACTACTCTTGAGAGCAGTTTAGGATTTTAACCCTCTACATTAGCAGTATTGTCCAACAATCCTACAAAATAACTCAACAGACCTGTGATTGGTGGTATACAAAATACTGATCTTCTAGATCTATTTAATATTTTTCTGTTAAGTTACGCCGGGTGAAACTGTAGTTGACCAACTAACGAACAAGAATTGGCTAATAAAATATCCGAATAGGGTCACTGCGGTGGGCCGCAGTGAAATCAGCTATCGACGTTATCCGCGGTTCTGCCACTCGATGAGAACCGAGCTGATGTCGTCGAAATCATCGTTTTGCCAGTCGATAAGTGCCGTGCTGATGTCGACACTATCGTCTTCTGCATCGTAGTACGGTTCAACGACCTCTGGGACTTCGTCACCGTTATCGGTTTCGTTGTCGTCCTCGCTGTCGTCGTCATCAGGGACTGCACCGTCAGGGACTGCTCCCTCAAGGACGATGTCAGCACCACCGATCGGACTGTTGAGATCCTCAGTCAACGAGATTTCGTTGGTCACGGTCGCGTCGTCCTCATCGTAGGCCTCTGCCCACAGGTTGTACGCTTCACCGGATTCAACGTTGGTGAACGAGTACGAACCCTGGGAACCACTGGTCGTCTCGTAGAGCGTCTCTTCCGAGACAGGATCGCGGAGTTCAACGGTCGCATTCTGGATGTTCTCGTTGAACTCGTTGACAACGTCACCAGTGACGGTGTAAGCGGTGAAGACCTCTACCTGGGCCTGATCCGACTCGTCGTTAACCTCGTCGCCATCGTCAGTGCTGAACACTTCGCCATCATCGTTCCACGTTTCTGCGGTGATGTTGGCGGTACCGGTGTTCGTACCGTCGGCGACGAACGTCGTGTTGGCGAAGGTCGTTCCGTCCTCGTGCTGCTGATCAACATCGGGGCTCGTATCAGCCAGCTCACCGAATGCGGCAGGAGTGATGGAGTACTGACCGTCAGGATCGACGAGATCAAGATCGACTTCCTGACCCATCGCACTACCTTCATCACCAGTTGCCTGGGAGATAGCCGTCACGTTAGCGACGACTTCGATCTCATCGCCGGTTCGAATTTCGTCCTCCTTCACGAGGTCACCGTCCTCGTTGACGAGCGTCACGTCGA
This sequence comes from Natrialbaceae archaeon A-arb3/5, assembly GCA_046614585.1. Taxonomy (GTDB): domain Archaea; phylum Halobacteriota; class Halobacteria; order Halobacteriales; family Natrialbaceae; genus JBKKHI01. The sequence goes on from JBKKHI010000002.1 coordinate 553,327, forward strand.
GATCATAGTCGAACGTGATGTCGTCAGGGAAGACGACGAACTCAACGTGGGTCTGACCGATGTTGTCACCGTATCCACCGTCGTCGACGGTAACGTCCTCGTTCACGTACGCGACGTGTTCGTCAGCGAGGGTAGTATCCGTCAGGTCGATGTTGTTGTATTCGCTTGGGTCCTCCTCATCGTCGTACTTAGCGTAGAGCGTGAGGTCAGTACCCTCTTCAGTGCCAGCGACGCCATCGATACTGTAACTACCGTCTTCGTTCGTCGTGGTAGTGAGGAACGCTTCGTCACCGTCGTTGACGAAGGTTTCCTCAGTGAATTCGAGCGTCTCGTTGGTCTGACCATCGTAGGTCACCCAAACCTCAGCATCTTCGATCGGTTCACCCGTCTCGCTGTGACGGACTTCACCGTGGACGACGTCTTCGCCTTCGAGGACGTACGTCACTTCAGCAGTGTCGTAGGTCTGGTCAGCGACGTCTTCCGTAACTGCTTCGATCGTGTTGTCGACAAGCGGGTTAACGTCCCCGTCGACAGTCATGCTCTCTTCGTGAGCATCTTCAGCGGTCACTTCGAACGTTTCGTAGCTCCAGACGGTCTCACCGTCGGCTTCGCTGGCGTCACTATCTGGAGTGATCGTGAGTTCGATTTCGTCGGTTGCTTCACCGGTGTCTGGATCGACGAGCGACGCAACCTGTGGCACGTCAGGGTCATCAGTGGTTACCGTAACCTCGACATCTTCGTTCACAGACCGGTCAGCGGCTAAGTCGCCGGGGTCCTGCGTCTGAGAGGCAACGGCGAAGGTAGCCGTGTTGTCTAGGTTACCGTCAGCGAGCAATGCTGCACCATCAACGAATTCCTCGGAGTCCTCGTCAAATCCGTCAACCTGGATGTCCTGAGGCTCGAGGTCGGATTCGAGGCTGATGGTGTTAATGGAGTCCTCGGTCTGACCGGGCTGATACAGCGTTACCGTAGTCGTCGAGGAATCGTACAGTTCGTTCTCGTCACCAGCGACAGCAACGTATTCGATCGGGCTTTCAGGGGTACCAACCGCAAGTCCGCTGAATCGGATACGTGCATCATCGTCATCCTCTTCAATCGTCTGTCGATCAACTTCTACGCCAGGGTCGTCCACCGAGTTGAAGGTCGCTGCTTGGTAAAGTGCGACATCTATGTTAGTATCCTCGATGGGCTGATCATTATCGTCAAGAACTTCGATGAGAGTTTCACCGGAATCGTCGTGGTCGAGTTCGACACCAACGTCGATTGGTTCGTCGGACTCAACCGCATCGAACGATTCGCTGTCAACTCCGTGCTGAACCTGTTCACCCTCTTCGGAAGTGACATCTTCGATATCGGTTGTGCTAAAGGTGAACGTCACCGTATCGGATTCACCGGCGTCAATCGAGAGGTCGTCAACGACGTCGACCTCGTCGCTGTCATCCCAGTCAAGGGAGCTAGCGGATGCGTGGTAAGCGACGGTTTGGTCTTCAGCGTCTGCATCACCATCGTTCGCGATGGTCACGTTAACATCAACTTCGTCACCGTAGTTGTATGCCAGACTTTCTGGTTCGATTTCTTCAACGGAGAGGTCCGCTTCAGCTACCGGTTCCTCAACGTCGACGGTCGCGATCGTGGCATCGAAGGTATCGCCTGTTGCGTCTTCTTCGGTGTCAACGTTCACGTCGATTGTTGTCGACTCATCCGGGTAGTCTGCCTCAGCGGAGTTCACAGTGATTCCAACCGTGTCGTCGCCATCCGCTTCGATGTCGAAGACAATCTCGCCATCGCTTACTTGTGGACTACCTTCTACAGACCCATCTACTGGATCTACACCATCAACGTCAACAAAGTCAGCGCCTTCGTGGTCAAGCGAAACGCTTACTTCTGTTGTATCTTGAGAGTCAACGTCATCAAGTGTGAATGATATTTGATGGTCTACGCCCTCTTCGCCAGTCTCAACGGAGTCGGGATCAATATCTCCGTCAGAAATGTCATTGACCGCAGCCGCACCGCCCGCAAACGCTGCGGACATTGCGACGACGGACAGTACCATAATCGCTGCAAGGAACACTGCACGTCCCTTTTCACGATATGATGTTGTATTCGTTCTTGTCATATTTATTATTGGTCTCTTATGTTCCTTTCGCCGGGACGGCCACGCTTGCGTTCCGATCGATAGCGTACACCGCGTAAGACACGGTTTCCGATCATACTTACTTGCCTGACCATGGGTAGGGGTACGGCACGTATGTTCAAAGTCGTGTCTTATATAGTTTGTTGTCCTTCTCGAAGACTTATATGCCGCACGTCAGACAAGTAATTCACTATTTCGGGTGCACTCGAGACGGACCAGATGCGAAATTCGAAATAGTTATGCCCGAATTCACCACTTGGTGCGTCCATATCCACGCCGTAATAATACATCAGGGTATGGATAGTATGGGCGTAATACGAGCTAAGCGGGTTGATAGAACAATCGAAATATCTGTCTACCGTATCGTCGATCATCGGTAATCGTGTCTGCCAGTAGCCACTAGGCGTCGTCGAACAGCTATAGTAACAACTGAAACTGTTTACACACTAATCGCATAGCCATCATGCGATCGGGTGTGCACTGACTTTCAGTGGCTACTATATGTCAACGGTGCGATCCGCGCGCAACCGTTTTCGATGGATTGGTCCTGCTCATCGGCACGGCCGAAACTGAACAGTAATCGTGTTGATATCCGTTACCGACAGCATGTCAGTCATACTTATCGGACGGCGATTCAACTACAGCGTGAACTACCCCTGCCTACTCGCCGCCGTCGGCGGCTCCTTGAGCTGATTTCAGGCGCTGTATCCCCTCCCTACTGTGCTACTCGGTCGCTCCGCTCCCTGCGTTGCTCCTTGAGAAAGGGGGCTTAGCGCCTGAAGTCAGCTAACAACGGTAGCATCGGTCGGCCATCTCCGTTGGACATCAAAAATCGCCGTGCCGAGCAACAAGCGGTTGAGACGAGAGACTGCTGACCGAATCACTGACCCTGACGTCCGGCACAAACCGACTGGGTCACAGGTGTTCCGGCGCTACCGGACAGTCATCCCTATGTACTGCATTCGAAAGCCGGATGGTTAACGGTAGCTCGCCCTGGTACCCCTACCCACTGCAGCGGGGATGGTGTAACGCGGGAGAGCAGGGCGGTACCCCATCCGTCCCCGCCGAGTCGTGATTAGTAATGGGTGTTTATCAACCTGTTCAATATACTTCATGAAAGACACGATTTCCTGAAATTCAATATGAAATGAACAGCATTCCGAGAGAACAGTAGCGTCAGAACGCAGTAACATCCACTGGTTTGTCGGCACCGTCAGGATAGTGACCGACAGCCGACACAGGTCGTGCGCGCCCGCGAGAAAATATAGCGACAAAACAGTGGCGTCGAAGACCGCAATCGGGAGTGGTTTTCGGGCCGTTACTCGTCGTCGTCGACTACATCGATTTCGCCAGACATGGTATCTGGGTGTGGCGGGCACACGTATCCGGCCATCTCGCTGGTCGCGGTGAACTCGAGGGTGACGGTTTCGCCTTCCGTCCCTTCCTGATCGGATTCAGCGAGGTCGCCCGACGTCGGCGATGGCTCGTCACCGATCTCGAACCAGTGGAGCATATCGTCGCCGTTCGTCCATTCGAGGGTGTACTCTTCGCCCTCGATGAGCGTGAGCGTCGGGTTCGCCTCGTCTTCGATACTAGCCGGACCGAGACCGTACCAGCCGTCGTCGTCGTGCGATCCTTCGAGTTCGATCGTGTCTGCTGGATCGATTGCCTCTGCAGGCGGCTCTGGCTCGCCGTTCTCATCGTCGTCGCCGTCGTGGTGATTTTCGATACGTGCGTAGACCGCATCGATACCCTCGCCGACGTCTTCGAGCGCTCGGACGTAGGGCTCATCCCACCAGACGGTACCGGATGAGGTCCCCCACCCGCCGATGAGACAGTTGAACGTCTCCTCTTGACTATCGCTCGTGAAGGTGCCGGAGACCTCGACCCAGCCGTCGGTTTCCTCGTCGTCGATCGTATCGGTCAGCGTTTGCTCACCGAGGAGATGGACGTTGAACGCCGCACCGTATCCGTCGTCGGCATCGAGGTTCTCAGTCTTGATGTATCCGCCGTGTTCGTACTCCGTGTTCGGCTCGGTGTCGATGTCCGTACTTATCGAGAAGTCGGTTTGTGAGTCGGCGTCGACGCGCAGACTGTAGTCGCCGCTGTACGTTTCCTCCTCGTCTCGAGTGTACTCGGGGTCATCTCCCCCGTGTGTCATCGTGAACCAGCCGTCAGGCAGATCTCCGCCTTCGAAGGTTGGGTTTTCGATGAGGTTCGGTGCCTCTTCCTCTTCTTCACCGTCCGGATCAATCACCTGAACGTCGTCGAACCAGGCAGTTCCGGTTGCGCCGCCGTATCCGCCGAGGAGTGCATTGATCTCGAGCTCGTCGTAATCCTGGCTGTTGAACTCGAGGGTGACTTCCGTCCACTCTTCCGTCCCGGTTACGTCCTCGGTAATCGCCTCTTCGCCCATTCCCTCGTCGTTTGCGAGTTCCTCGATGTTGAGGACGGCACCGTATGGTGCGCCTTCCGGCATCCACTCTTCCTCGTCGTCGGATGGCACGACATCTTCGGTTTTGATCTGTGCCGACAGCGTGTAGTCGGTGTCGGGTTCGACCTCCACACTGGTTGTCCATCCGAAGTCGGCGTTCTCGTCAGCCGAGAGCATGAGGCTGCGATCGCCTTCGTACGCTTCGGTATCGCTGATTCCCCACTCGGCCATATCGTCGTCGATAAAGCCGGACTCCTCCCAGCCGGAGACGCTGAGTTCGACATCTCCGTCGGCGAGGTCGCCATTTGGAACGAGGTTCTCGTCGTCTCCGTCTTCGACGACCGAGACGTTGTCGTACCACACAGTACCACTTGCGTCACTGGCGTATGCACCGAATAGCGCGTTAACTTCGAGCGAGTCGTAGTCCAGACTGTTGAACTCGAGGGTAACTTCCGTCCAGTCTTCCGTGCCGGTTACGTCCTCGGTGATGGCCTCCTCGTCGAGGCCTTCGTCGTTCGCGAGTTCCTCGATGTTGAAACAGGCACCGAACGGCGCACCCTCAGGAGCCCAGTCGGGGGCCGAGTCAGCGGTTTCGACGTCTTCGGTCTTGATGTATGCCGACAGCGTGTAATCCGTGTCGGGTTCGACCGGAACCTCGACCGTCCAACCGGCGTCCGTTCCATCGTCAGATGTGATCCCGATACTTCGGTCACCCGTGTACGACTCCTCGTCAGTGTAGAAGTGCTCGAAGTCGCCGTCGAAGTCGACCGTTTCCCACTCGTCGGGTTCGGGCTCGTCGACGTTCGAGATGTCGCCGTTATCGAGGATGTTGACTCCCTCGACTTCTTCGTCTGGATCACCGTACTCATCGTGATACGCGTCGATGAACCCGGCCGCGTGGGTCGCACCGGCGACCGTCGCAGCGTCGACGAGCAGGTCGTCGTCGAGGTGATCATCGTCGTCGATCATCTCGAAGATGGCCGCACCCGTGTCGTCGGATGTGGGCGTTTCGGCGAGTTTCAGCAGCGCCCACATCTGGACGCGACCGTCCTCGTCCTCGAGCAGGTTGTGATCGAGGATGGCGTCTCGCGTCGCTTCGTCATCGGGTAGGACGCGAACGGCGTTCAGGCGAACGCCCGCGGAGTCGTGATCGAGTGCGCCGTGAATGGCGTCTATAACGTCGGTTTCAGCAGTGTTTACGTCGGATGCGCTTGCCGCAGCAGCGGTTTCGCCTTCGGCATCGCCCTGCCATCGGATCACGTGATCGACGTCGTCGTCGACGTCATCCAACTCGCTGGGATCATAGTGTGTCAGGGTGTCGTCATCATCGTCAGTGTGCCAGCCGAGTCCCTGTAGCGTCCAGAGCGCGTGGATCGCGCCGGGGTTGAGTCCGATCTCGTCGGTCGACTCGTCCTGGACGAGGTCGACGAGGTCGTCGACGACATCGGTTTCGCCGCGCTCGATGAGTAGGCGCTGGGCGGTGCGTCGCCAGAACTTGTTGTCGTCGGTGAGCGCGTCAACGAGTTCCTCGGGACTTGCGTCGCTCAGGTCCCGCGGGTGGAGATCGACGTCGTCGCCGGTCGTCACGCGGTAGAGACGGCTGTGCTCGTGGTCACGCTTGTTCGTCTGATACGCGTTCCCCGCACCGTTGTCGTAGCCGCTCGGCGTGGGATTGTGCTGGAAGACGAAGTTATAGAAGTCGATCATCCAGACCATCCCGTCTGGACCCGTATTCACGTAGGTTGGCGAGACCCACTCGTCGTTGCTGGTGACGAGGTTGTGGTGGTTGACGGCTTCGTAGTTCGCACCGTCCTGTTCGAGATAGAAGGTGGCGAGTAGTTGACCGGTGCCTTCGCCGACGAAGGAGGTTTTGTTCCAGTACTGCTCTGGGAACTCGCGCGCGGTGTAAAATTCTTGGTCGGTAACCGCGGTGAACCCGTCTTGCTGGTCGACCTGGCGATATCGGTCGTTGATCGGGAGGATACGGTTCGTATTGTCCGTTCGGCTGAGATTCTCGCCGCGAATATCGACCGTCGTCCGTCCGTTGTATCCGTCGATATACTCGTAGTAGCTGTCCGGAATCGCGGCGTAGGTCGTGACGTCGCTCCCCGCAGTTGCAGAGGAACAGAAGACCAGTCCTTCCTCGTTGGTTTTGACGCCAGCCATGTTCGACGCGCCGCTGCCGACGAACTCCATTTCGGAGCCGTCGGGTTTGAAACGGAAGAGGTCCTGATTGAAGCTGTGACTCTCGCCGCCGTAATCGGTACTGAGTCCCTCATAGCCGACGACGCCGTAGATCCAGTTGTCGACCCCGTAGTGGAGCTGATTCAGGCCGGCGTGCGTGTCGCCAGTGCCGTAGCCGGTGAAGAGGACGTCCTCGACGTCTGCGACGTCGTCGCCGTCTTCGTCGCCGTGGTAGACGACGCGACCGTCCTCTTCGACGCCCACTTCGGCCGAGATAACGCCATCCTGGTATGGGATGAGACTGTGTGGAATCGAAAGACCGTCTTTGAAGACGGTGAAGTCGTCGGCGACCCCATCGCCGTCAGTGTCTTCACAGATGAGGATGGCGTCGTTGCCGTCGCCGCCGTCGTTGGGGTAGTCCTGCGTGATCGAGACCCAACAGCGTCCGGCGGCGTCGAACGTCATGTCCAGGATCTGTCCCTCAGCGTACTCGGAGTACTGGTCTTCGCTGACGAAGTACTCCATCTCGAACTCCGCCGGCGTGACCGTGTGTGCAAGCGAGTCCGAAACCGACATCGGGTCCTGCACAAGGTCCCAGACGCCGTCGTTGTCCGTACTGACCTCGTCGGGGGCGTCGCCCTGGTAGTACGGCACTTCGTCGTGACCGTACTCGTCCTCGACGTGCGAGTACGAGACGTCGTCGAGTTCGGGGTGGCTGCCGATGGAGTCCTCGTTGCCGGAGGCCCAGCGGATCCCGTTTTCGAGCAGTTGCTGGAAGCCGGTTTCCACCCAGACACCATCGTCGTGCCCCCAAGCGGTGTAGAAGACCCGACCGTCGCCCTGTTCGCGCACCCACGTGAACGGCTCCTCTTCGTCTTCTTCGTAGTCGCCACCAGCGCCGTGCGCGAGAACCTCGATGTCGTCTGCAAGGTTGTGGTGGCGATAGGTTTCCTCGAACGCCTCGATCTCTTCGGTTCCTTCGAAAACAGGGTGATCCGGCTCGATCCGGTCCGTGGTCATCGTTTCGTGGCCGTGCCAGTCGAACCCGCCACCGACCAGGTTAGTAAACCGCTCGGCGAGCCCATCCGGATTCCCGTCCATCGCGCCGAACGACGCGGAGGCGCTGTGGACCGGGACGAAGCCGCCGCCGTCCTCGACGAACGCCTCGAGCGCATCGATCTGTTCTTCGGTCGGCTCGAGCCGGTTACCGTACAGCATCACCGCATCGTAGTTCGCGAGCGTCTCGTGGTTGAGGTCGTCCTGTCGCTCGGTGTAATGAACTTTTATTCCATGTTCGAGCAGATACGGTGCTAATACCTGAACTAGGTCCTCCGAATAGTGAGCTGCACCGTCTTCGACACCACCGAGGTACAGCACCTCGAGCACGTCGTCGGGATCGTCCCAGCTGGCTTCGTACTGTCCCTGAACGATATTCCCGGCAGTGAGACCGGCGACACCGACACCGGTCGCCTGCATAAACCGCCGCCTATCGAGTTCCATACTGCCACTGTCATCTTGGTTTGCCATGCGTACTATTCACTTACTCAGTAGTAAGCACATAAATGTGAGTCAATGTTTTCTGACGTTTTCGTCCTCGGAGATTCATTTCACGGAGACACTGCGCAAACAAACACAGAAGGAGATTCCATCCAAACACTGGTTAGATGAGTAATACACGTTCTCACCGAATTTTGATCTGGCTGACATAGTTATCCCGACACAAACATATGGAGATAGATGATTCTCGGTAACATATATTTACTGAGAATAAGATGAACTAAATGTGTTAAATTGTAAGCATCAATTACAGAACAGTCCACTACACGACGTTAAAAAGCGAAAGTAGACGCCAGCCACTGCCTGAGAGAAATTGAAGCACCTATCCCGATCAGAGTGGGGAAGGATACAAAGCGACTGTTACCGACGAAGCGCGAGCAGCGCTCCACCGAGTAGCGCGGCAAGCGCAACGGCGAGACCGAATCCGGGCACGCTGTCTGTCTCGTCGTCAGAATCGTCAGCCGTGGAATCGTCCGACTCGTCGTCGGCCTCGTCGGCCTCGTCAGATTCGGCGGATTCGTCGGACTCGCCACCGGACGCGTCGTCATCGGCAGGTTCGGCTGGCGTGTCGTCGGTCTCGTTGTCAGTCGCGTCGGATGCGTCGTCGGTCTCGTTGTCAGCCCCGTCATCAGTCGTTTGCTCGACGAAGAGGCCGTCGGCCGAGTCGATCGGGCTGCCGCCGGTTCGGAAGTCGATCGCCGCTTCCTCGTCGGTTGCCCGTTCGCTGAAGTCGATCGTCTCTGTCTCGAACGAGCCGTCGCCGTCGATCGTGGCGTCAGGGTTCGTCAGGAAGCTCGGCGTGTCGCCGGCGTTCGTGATGAAGACGTCCACCTGCGTGCCGGGTGCGACGTTCGTCTCGCCGGTCACGACGAGCTCACCGCTCGTCTCGAGTTGAACGACGTCGTCCTCGCCGGCGTCGTCGAAGGTGGCCGACGGCTCGACGATCGTAAACGTGGTGGTCACGGACTGGTCGTCGTTCGTTCCGAAGTAGGGGTAGGCCGGATCGTCGATACCGTTCGCACCGCCGTCGAACGCGCCGGTATCGAACTCGTAGCGGTGGTCGCTATCGGTCTCGTAGGCGAGTTCGGCGGTGAACGTGTCGCCGTCCTCGATGGTTCGGTCGAACGCGTCGCTCGAACTGGTGTCGACGACGATGTAGAGTTCGCCCGCATCGTTGTCCGCGAAGACGAAGACGTCCTCCTCAGCGGCGTTCTCGAGGACGAGCGAGGTCGGGTCCTGGTTCCCCGTCGAGTCGGTCGCCTCAGCCTCGAAGGAGATGCCTTCGCCGTCGAGATCGGTGATCTCGTGGAGCGTGTCCGCCGAGAAGCCGTCATCCAGCGCGTCCCAGTCACCCTCGTGGGCGACCATCGCACCGTAGAGGCCGCTTGCCTCGGCGTGGATGATCAGTTGGTCGTCCTCGGCGATCTCCTCGCGGTCGGTGAGAAGTTCGCGTAGCTCGTCTCGATCGTGTGCGTCCGCGTCGTCCGACGGTGCGACGTGCGTGTCGATGGACTCGACGCCGGGTGTCGCCAGACTGAGCGTCGCAAAGCCGATCTCGTTGTCGACGTCGGAGACACCGTTGTCGACGACGAAGTTGCCGTTCGCGTTGACGGTGAGGTCGTAGTCGGCCGGCTGGAGCGGTCGCGTGAGTTGCTCGTCGGCGTCGTCCGTTCCGCCGATCAGGTCGAGCTCTTCGAGGTACGTCGTGAAGTCACCGACGAGTCGGTTGTCGGGATCGACTTCCTCGTCGTAGAAGGTGGCAGCTTCGACCTCGTCACCGCCGCTGTGGACGAGACTCTGGACGATGTCGTCCTCGGAGTGGAACGCCTCGTCGGTGTCGGTACCGGGCGTTCCCGCCATCCGGGTGTTGACCTGGACGGTGACCTCGCCGTTGTCGCTGTCGTCCTCGATGTAGAGTACGTCGACGTAGCCGGCATCTTCGTCGCCGAACTGGACGTAGGCGTTGTCAGTGTCTTCGAGGTCGATCGTGAACTCGACGATGTCACCCGCGCTTTGGGTGTACACGTTCTCGTCGAACTCGGCGTCGACGTCCTGTTCGTTGACCGTAACCGAACTGGTTGCGACCGCTTCGGTGTCGACGGATTCGAACTCAACGTCGTACGCGCCGTCGTCGATGCCCGCAAAGGAGACTGGTGCGTCGTCGTCAGTAGTGTCGACGAGAACGACCGTCTCGTCGGCGTCGTCCTCGTCGTCGGCGTAGGCGGCGACGTTGAACGGACCGAACTGGGCGTCACCGGGGACGAGTTCGCCGTCCTCGATCGAGGCTCGATTCTCCGCTTCGAGTGCGTCCTCGACGTTCTCCTCGCCGGCGAAGATCGACAGCAGTTCCTCGGTGTCGAGGTCGCCGTCGGCGCTGACGTTCAGCGAGTAGATGCCGCGGTTGGAGTCGAGTTCGAGGTCGGTCATCGCATCCTGTCCCTCGTCAGTTACCTGGCTGTCCTCGAACGCTGCGTCGAGGCTCTGGACCCGCACCTCGAAGGTGTTGTCACGGACCTCGTCGATACCGTCGGCGCTGATAATGTAGTCGCCGGCTTCGAGATCGTCAGTTTCGATCGTGAGATCGCCGTTCTCGTCCGCGACGAGTTGCTCCTGAAGCGAGGTTCCGTCGACGTCGGTGCCGTCGTATCCGTCGACCGAGCGGAGGTCGTAGACTTCGTTTGGTTCGATTGCGTCGCTCTGTGCTACGATTGTCTGGCCCTGCCACGGGTCGTCGAGGTCGTACTCGACGTCTCCGCTTGCCGCCACGCCGCCGGTAAACGCTGCAGACATGGCGACGACGGACAGGACCATCATCGCGGCGAGGAACGCTGCACGTCCCCGGTCGCGAGATGTAGTGATGGATGTCATATGTAGTAGTCCGTTGTCGGTGGGTTGTGTGTGAGATGGTCACTGTCTCCAACTGTCGAACTGGAACGACAGTGACTGTTCGGTAGGGGTATCATCCCGTTCCAACTAGCACGGTATAAGCTTTCTCCCGTTAATTTCCATCTCAGTTATGGGAATAGTGTTAGTTGGTCTATGCGATAGCATCACCATAGACTGGACGGAGAGGGTGGCTCGACCGATCAAATTGGATGGAGTGAGTAACGAATGTCAGATTCCAGTAAACCTGAACGAACGTCGCAGCGGCGTCGTCTCGAGCGCTATTCTTTATAAACTCTCGCGTCGAGGAACGTCTCTATCTCGTTCCGAACGTTGGTGAGCCAGACTGTGGAATCCGGTTCCTGCGTCGATCGTCGAAGCATCACGCCGATAGCCGTTGTGATAAGAGTTGAGGCGACCTGGTCGGGGTTACAGTCTTGAAAGACGTCCTGTTCGATCCCAGCGTGGACGATGGCGGCGACGTGATTCTCGAAGACTCGGTCGCTCCGGGCGAAGTGGCTGCTGTAGTCTTCGTCGTGGATCGTCTGCGCTCGTAACTCGACGAGGGTCGCGATGAACTGCTGTCGTTCCGCCGGCAGATCCTCGCCGAAACTCCAGGTGAGAGATTCCGTCAGGCGCGCACGCGGATCAGTAATCTCATCCTCGGTAAGCCGGGTTTCGAACTGGTCGAGCATGTACGAGAGACACGACAGCACGAGGTCGTCCTTACTGTCGTAATGGCGGTAGACGAGCGACGGGCTCTTTTCGAACTCTTCGCCGATGGTGCTGATAGTGAGATCCGCATAGCCGTGTGTCGAAAGCGCACGGTAGGTCGCAGCGAGGATCTGTTCTCGCGTATCGTCCGGGTCGGTAACGAACGTTGCTACCATGGCAACCATCGACCGAGCGGTCGAGCGCACAGGGTCACACAAACAGTGCAAAGACGTCGAGAGGTGCCCGAAAGCGGCCGTCGAGAGCGAGGGAGATGTGCCATACCGTTGGCCTGGCTAGCTGCGTATATAAGGGGTGTGAATGAACGTTCAATCACAAAAGTTATAGGCGGACCGAAATGATAGTCGCCAATGAGACATTCCGGTTTTGACACCTCCATGCGGCTCCGCGTACGACAACCGGACCGTCCCCGCATCGGCCACAGCAAACGCACACAGATGAGGGGTGGCCCCGGTGGCTCCTGATCGACGCGGCGTCGAATTCATCGCAATTCTCGCGATTGCGCTCGTCGGCCTGGGAATCGGAACGATGGCTGTCGCCGCACAGGATCTCGGCGGATCGGGCGGGAGCAGCGGCGAGCTTACACGCGGTGAGCCGGATATCGACGCGTTCCTTCCCGAGCCCGAACTCGCCGCCGGAACCGAAGAGTCGATGGAAATTCAGGTGCAGAACGAAGGGAATCTTCGACTCGGGACGAACCGTGATCGAGTCACGAACGCACGCGGGGTCACCGTCGAGGTCGTCGACGAGGGACCGTTCAACGTAAAATCCGGGGCGTCCGGACTCGGCTCGCTCCAGGAGGGACAGATGGCGACGGCCGCCCAGCGAATCGAAGCGCCCGACGACCTAGAGCCAGGTGAGTACGACATCACGGTAGAAGTCGACTACAGCTACACGCGACAGGTGTCGGACGGATCAGGAACGACAGACGAACGATCCGGCAGCGAACGGATCGATCTCACGATTTCCGTCCCCGACGAGGCTCGCTTTGCGATCAGCGACGTCGATACCGACGTCGAACCGGGCGGCGACGGTCCGGCGACGGTCGAGATTCAAAACGTCGGCTCCGAAACGGCGAGTCAGGCGCGAGCAACCATCACTGGCGGCGGTGGCGTCACCATCGACGGCGAGGCCGCCGAGGAGGTGCTCGGCGATCTCAGTCCGGGGAGTTCCGAGACGGTCACCGTCGACGTCGACATCGCCGAGACGACGAGCGAGGGGAACAAACCGATCGAAGTCGCCGTCACGTACCGGGATAGTTCGGGAATCGAACGCGAGGCCAGACCGGAGACGGCGAGTCTCAGCCCGGCGCCCGAACAGACGTTCTCGATTTCGGACCTCTCGGACACGCTCTCTGTCGGCTACGACGGCGAGGTTGCGGGTTCGATCACGAACGATGGGCCGCGAGCGGTCGACGACGCCGTCCTCGTCGTCGAGCCGATGAGCGAGTCGCTGTACGTCGAGGATACCCGGTACGCGCTCCCCGAACTCAAGGCCGGCGAGACGACCGCGTTCAGGTATCCGATGGACGTCAGCGGCCAGGCCGATCCGGGGCCGCGACAGCTTCGCTTTACCGTCGAGTACACGAGCGGCGACCGCTCGACGCTCGAGGACGGACCGATCTCCGAACGCGTCGTCATCGACGATCGCCAGAACGAGTTCGATCTCGAAACCGTCGCTGCGACGGTCGAACAGGGGAGTTCGAGTGACTTCGTTCTCGAGATTACGAACGAGCGCCCGGAGACGCTGTCGAACATCGACGCGATGCTGTACACCGACAGCCCGCTCGAGACGACGAACGACAAGGCGTTCGTCCCCGAACTCGGACCGGGTGAGTCTGCCGAGATCGCCTTCAACATCGTCGCGTCGGATGGCGCGTCCACGGAGACGCACCCGGTCGAACTCGACTTCCAGTACGAGACGGAACGCGGCGAGACGGTCGTCTCCGACACGTACCAGCACCCGGTCGAAGTCACCGCGAGCGAGGAAGAAAGCGACGGCGGCGTCCTCGGCTCGCTCGTCTGGGGAATGGCGATTCTCACCATCGCAGGACTCGGCCTGACGCTGTGGTGGCGAAAACGGTAATCCGGATCGATGAACGAGCACGATCCCGACCCTCTCGATGACTCGGACCCGGACGGCGACACCCAGCGAGCCAGCGACCGCTCCGATAACGGTTCGGACGAAACCAGTCGCGATCGGTGGTCGATGCTCGATCGAATAGGCGGCGACGGTGACGACGGCGAGGACGGCCACGGTCAGGATCCGTTCACTCGGCGGGTCAACCCGTTGATCACAGACCGTCCGTGGACCATCGTGGTCGTGTTCTTGCTGCTGACAGGCGTGTTCCTCGGCGGTGCGGTGGCCGGCGGCGGCGGTCAGGAGGCGGGTGCCGATCAGTTCACCGACGACTCCGAGGCCCAGGAGGCATTCGACGAGATGCAGGATAACTTCGGGGACAACGGGCGCGAGACCGGCGGGACGAGCGCTCAGCTGTTCATCGAGGACGATCGCAACGTTCTCTCGAAGCCGAACCTGTTGCGGATGCTCGAGTTTCAGGATCGAATCGAGTCGAAAAACGACCTTCGAGTGTCGTCCTCGACGAGCCCGGCCTCCTTGACCGCCCAGCAACTCGATCCCGACGCGGAGACGCCCGAAGAGCAGTATCGGGCGGTCGACCGCGCATCCCAACGCCAGATCAATGGCGCTATCGCAGACGCAGACGAGACCGCGGGGCTACCGGTGAGTACCGACTTCACCCGCGAGTCGGCGTCGGCGAACGTCGCCCAGATCGCGATCAGCTACGACACCGCGGCGATGTCGGATACAAGCGACAACGCCCACCTCCAGTTCGAGACGCAGGAGATCGCCGACGACATCGACGGCTTCGAGACCGGTGAGAACGTCGTCATCTTCGGCGATGCGATCTTAGAAGAGGAGACGGTCCAGTTGCTCGGGGATACGGCGATCGTCGTCTTCCCGGCGGCGATGATCCTGATCATGTTCTTCCTGCTCGTGGCCTACCGGGATCCGATCGATCTCGGACTCGGGCTCGTCGCGTTGCTCATGACGATGATCTGGACGTTCGGCTTCATGGGATTCGCGAACATTCCGTTTTCGGACTCGCTCATTACGGTGTTCCCGCTGTTGCTCGCCGTCGGGATCGACTTCGGAATCCACATCATCAACCGGTATCGCGAGGAACGCGCCGAGGGCGCGGCGATCGGTGATGCCATGGGGATCACGACACGGCAGCTGACGACGGCCCTGCTGATCGTCACCATCACGACCGTCTTCAGCTTCGCGGCGAACGTCGTCAGCGACATGACGCGGGACTTCGGGCTCGTCGCCGCGGCCGGCATTATCTTCACGTTTCTCATCTTCGCTGTCTTCCTCCCCGCAGGCAAGGTCGGGTTCGACCGATTGCGGGAGGGGACGTGGTTTCCGCAGTTCGGAACCAGCCCACTCGGCAAGGAAGACTCGATTCTCGGTCGCGTGCTTCCGGTCGGTGTGTCTATCTCGCGCGTTGCGCCCGCGATCTTCCTCGTTATGATTCTCGTCGTCGGTGCCAGCGCCGCAGCCTACGGCACCGGCGTCGACACTGAGTTCGATCAGGAGGCGTTCTTCCCCGACGAGGACCGAATCGAACAGTACGAATCGCTCCCCGGACCGCTCGCGCCGAGCGAGTACACGTTCATGCAGATGCTTACCTACATGGAAGAGGACTTCGAGCAGGGGTTTCAGGGGACGGTAACGGTCTACATCGAAGATAGGGATCTCCGATCCGACGGCGCGTTGCAGGAGATCGACCGCTCGCTCGACGACCCAGCGGACGCGTTCGAGACCGACGGGCGACAGGCGGACGCCAACACGATACTCGGGGTGATCGACTCGCAGGCCCAGTCCGATCCGGAGTTTGCAGACACCGTCGATCGGTACGATTCGACCGGCGACGGCGTTCCGGACCGGAACGTCGACGCCGTCTACGACGAACTGTTCGCCTCCGACGGCGGAAGCGAGGCCGAGGGGTACATGACGACCGATCGAAGCGCGACGCGGATGGACTTCATGGTCGACGTCGACGCCGAGCAGGACGAGGCCGTCCACGCCGTTCGGCAGGTCGCCTCGGAGATGAACATGGACGCGACGGCGACCGGCCAACTCGTCATCTTCGAGACCGTAATCGAAGAGACCACCGAATCGGCGGTCAACAGCCTCTTTGCCGCGTTCGTCCTGACGACCATCTTCCTCGTCCTTTCGTACTGGTGGCTCGAGGGACGAGCCGTCTACGGCGTTCTCAACCTCGTGCCGGTGGTGCTGTCGGTCGCCTTACTCGCAGGCTCGATGCGGTACTTTGGCATCCCGCTCAGTCCGATCAACGCGCCGATCCTCTCGGTCTCGATCGGGCTCGGCGTCGACTACACGGTTCACTTCATGCACCGTTTCGTCGACGAGTACGAGGCCGGCAAGGACGTCGACGAGGCACTGGTCGTAACCGTCCGCGGCACCGGCGGCGCGTTGACCGGCAGCATGCTGACGACGGTCTGTGGACTCGGCGTGCTCTACTTCGCGTTGATCCCACTGATCATGGAGTTCGGCCTCCTGCTCGCGCTTGGCGTGTTCTACGCCTGGCTGTCGTCGATCCTCGTGCTCCCGTCGGCGATCGTCGTCTGGGACCGACTCGAGAGCGGTTACGGCTCGGTCGCCACACGACCGTGGCAGAAGCTACGAGGATGACCTGCTCGTGTCCGTGATTCGTCACCGAACTCGTTTCATCGGAAGGTCTCACTGAGCGGATATTCTACCGGAAAATGTACATCGGCCGGCCATCGAATCACAGATAATGAGCGTTCGATCCGCTATCGTGCTGGCAGCAGGCGAGGGAAAGCGCCTCCGGCCGCTGACCGAACACCGGCCGAAGCCGATGCTTCCCGCCGCGACCACGCCGATCCTCGAACACGTCTTCGACGAGCTCGTCGAGGCAGGCATCACCGAACTGACCGTCGTCGTCGGCTACGGTCGGACGGCTGTCCAGTCGCATTTCGGACCGTCCTACCGGGACGTTCCGATCGAGTACGTCGCTCAGGAGAGCCAACTGGGAAGCGGCCACGCACTCGGCGTCGCCGCCTCGACGGTCGAGGAGACGACGCTGGTCGTCAACGGCGACCAGCTGGTCGACAGGGAGATCGTTCGGGCGACGGTCGAGACACACGAGACCGATCCGGAGGCGAGCGCAACGCTCGGCGTCATCTCGGCGAGCGACGTCACGGAGTACGGCGGCGTCATCGCTGACGACGATGGATCGGTTCGAGAAATAGTCGAAAATCCGAAAGATGAGCGGCCGTATCGGCTGAACGCCGGCGTCTACGTTTTCGAACCAGACGCGATCGAGGTTATGACGAACGTCGAATCGACCGCCGGCGAGCTGTCGCTCGTCGACGGACTCGCTGAGCTGATAGACCGACAGGATCGCGTAATGGCGGCCGCGGCGGAGGGGATGTGGATCGACGCCACCTACCCCTGGAATCTGCTCGAAGTCGCAGACATCCTCTTCGAGACGGGGACGGTCGAGAGCGACATCGCCTCATCGGCGCGAATCCACGACGATGCGACGCTCGTCGATCCCGTCGTCGTCGCACCCGACTGCGTGGTCGGCCCTGATGCAGTCGTCGGCCCGAACGTCAGCCTCGGCGAGAACGTCACGGTCGAGGCGAACGCGACCGTCGAACACAGCGTGATCGACACGGACTCGCGACTGGGTGCGAACGCGACCGTCATCGACTGCGTCACCGGACGTGGCGTACAGCTTGGCCCCGCATCCGCGGTCGTCGGCGGCCCCGGCAACGTCCACGTCGAGACGACGATCCATCGGAACGAAGAGCTCGGTGCGTTGATCGGGGACCGAACGCGAGATCACGGCGGCGTCACTTACGCCCCCGGAACGATCGTCGGGACGGAGGCCACGATTCACGCCGGCACGACCGTTCGCGGAACGGTCGACTCCGAAACGGAGGTCCAGTGATCGATGTGCGGGATCATCGGCTACGTCGGCGCCGACCGCGAAACGGATGCAGTGGACGTCCTCATGAACGGCCTCTCGGTGCTCGAGTACCGCGGATACGACTCGGCCGGCGTCGCGCTGTCGAATGGCTCGCTCGCGGTCCAGAAATCGGCGGGCGAACTCGACGCGCTCCGCTCGGTCCTCCCGGTCCGAGAGCTTCGCAAGAAGACTGTCGGCATCGGACACACCCGCTGGAGCACCCACGGGCCGCCGACGGACGCGAACGCCCACCCCCACACCGACAGCGAGGAGCGAGTCGCAGTCGTCCACAACGGCATCATCGAGAACTACCAGTCGCTTCGCGACGAGTTGACCGAAGACGGCGTCACGTTCGAGAGTGACACCGACACCGAGGTCGTTCCACACCTGATCGGCTCGTACGTCGACGAGGGCGACGAGCCCGAACGAGCTTTCCGACGCGCGATCGACCGTATTGAGGGGAGCTACGCAATCGCGGCGGTCGTCGAGGGATCGGACGCGATCTACGCCGCCAGAAACGAGTCGCCGCTGGTCCTGGGGGTTGGCGAGGACGGCTACTACCTCGCGAGCGACGTGCCGGCGTTCATCGAGCACACCGACCGCGTCGTCTACGTCGACGACGGCGAGTTCGTCCGGCTCACACCGGATCGGGTGGCGGTGACCGACGAGGCAGATACTGAGCTGGAAAAGTCCATCCAGACGGTCGAGTGGGACGCCGAAGACACCGGGAAGAGTGGGTACGACCACTACATGTTAAAGGAGATCCACGAGCAGCCGACCGCGCTCCGACAGTGTCTTCGCGGTCGGGTCGACGAACTCGCCGGCGAGATCACGCTCGAAGAGGTGTCCGATCTCGACGGAGTTGACTCGGTCCAGTTCGTCGCCTGCGGAACCTCGTATCACGCAGCGATGTACGGCACGGCATTCGCGCGGGCCAACGGCGTGGCGACGACGACGCATATCGCGAGCGAGTACGCGGCCGATCGAATCCCGATCGACGACGGAACGCTCGTGGTCGGCGTCACCCAGAGTGGCGAAACGGCCGACACGCTACGCGCACTGCGGGAGGCGAATCGAGCGGGCGCGCGAACGCTCGCGGTGACGAACACGGTCGGAAGCTCCGCCGCGCGCGAGTGTGACGATGTCCTCTATATTCGTGCCGGGCCGGAGATCGGCGTCGCCGCGACGAAGACGTTTGCGAGCCAACAGCTCGCCCTGACGCTGCTCGTCGGCGAACTAAGCGAGTCACTGTCCTACGACGACATCGAATCGCTTCGGAACGTTCCCGATCAGGTCCAGACCGTCCTCGATACGTCCGAGGCGAAGGCCGTCGCCGAGGAACTCGTCGGCTCTGACGCCTACCTGTTCATCGGGCGCGACCTCGCGTACCCCGTCGCACTCGAAGGCGCGCTCAAGTTCAAGGAGATCACCTACGAGCACGCGGAAGGGTTTGCCGCGGGCGAGTTGAAACACGGCCCGCTCGCGCTCGTCACGGAGAACACGCCGGTGTTCGCGGTCGTGACCGGCGACGGAGAGGTCGCACAAAAGACGATCTCGAACGTCAAGGAGGTCGAGGCCCGGGACGCGCCGATCGTGGCCGTCACCGACGGCCAATCAGACGTCGAACGTTACGCCGACTACGTCCTCGAGGTCCCAGTCGCCGACGAGATCAGCGCGGCCGTCGTCGCGAACGTCCAACTACAACTGATCTCGTACTGGGTGGCGAACCTGATGGGGCGATCGATCGACAAGCCGCGGAATCTGGCGAAAAGCGTGACCGTCGAATAACGGCGTTCAAAGCCGCGTTTGCAGTCACGGGACCGGAATCAGTTACTCGTCATCCCCCTCGTTCGGCTCTTCTTCGATCTCCCCGGGATGTTCGTCCTCGTCGTCCGGTTCCGCATCCTCATAGTCCGTCTCGTCGGGCTCTTCTTCGATTTCTCCAGGGTGTTCGTCCTCGTCTTCCGGATCGTCCGGATCTTCGGGCGCTTCGTCTTCGGGCGGGTCGATACTCACACCCTCGCCGGCCGGGACGATCTCGAAGACGACGCCGGTGTTGCCTTCGGGAACGCCGACCTGGTTTGCGAGGATGTACACCTCGCCGTCGGTCCCGCGGCCGAACTGGCGCACGAAGTGGTGTAGCTCTCCGTCCTCGCTCCCCTCGAAGAGCACTTCCTCCATCTCCCAGAGGTCCTCGCGCGGTCGACCGCCGTACTCGGCTCGGTCTTCCGTGTCCTCGACGTCCTCGGGGGTCGCGGCGAACACGCGGCCCCGCGGCTGTTGGCGACCCTGGTCGACCGTCCAGTCGCCGAAGATGTACTTTCCGTCGAGGTCGTCGATCGCGTCGTCCTCGTAGGTGTGGCCGCCGACGATGACGATGCCGACGCCCTGTCCCTCGTAGACCTGGGGGTACTCGACGACGGGATCGATCAGCGTCTCGCCGCCGCGGACGTCCTCGGGCGTTTCGATCGGACAGTCTTCGGGCGGGGTCGCCGGCGTTTCCGTGCTGAAACAGTGTGACCCCTCCCTGACGTTCCAGCCGTAGTTGCCGCCCAGTTCGATCTCGTACGCCGCCTCGTAGAGCAACTGGCCGGCGTCCGCGACGATCAACCGCTCGTCCTCGCTGAACGTGATGCCGAAGGGGTTGCGCAGCCCCCACGCGTAGTACTCCTCGAGCCCCTCGCCCTCGAGTTCCTGGCCCTCGGCGAACGGGTTGTCCTCGGGGATGGCGTACGGTTCGCCGTTCTCGCCCTCCTCGTCGACGTCGATTCGGGCGATGCCACCCAGCAGGTTCTCCGTCGTGTCCTGTGCGTTCCCGCCCCCGTTCTCGTCGTACCAGTCTTCGACGTGGCCGTAGTCATCGTCGCCGCCGCCACCGCCGTCACCCATCGGAATGTAGAGGTAGCCGTCCGGGCCGAACGCGATCGGCCCGCTGTCGTGGTTGAACTGAGGCTGTTGGAACTCGATGATCCGGCGCTCGGAGTCCGGATCCGCGCTGGTGCGCTCGCCGTTCTCGTCCTCTTCTACCTCGAACTCCGAGATGACCTGGACGTGCGACCAGCCGTCGGGCGTCTCCTCGTCCGGCGGTGCGCTGTAGTTGAGGTAGAACCGGCCGTTCTCCTCGTACTCCGGGTGGAACTCGAGACCGAGCAGGCCGCGCTCGTCGTAGTCCTGATCGGGATCGGCGTAGCCGCCGGCGAACTCCTCGCCAACGGCGACCATTCGATCGCCGATGTCGAGGAACGGGTCGTCTTCGAGGCCGTCCTCGCCGATCTCCCAGATCTCGCCGGTCTGGTCGGTGACGTACTGCGCGTCGACTCCCTCAGGTGCGCCGAAATCCGTCGGCGCGATCAGTCCCTCGGCGACGGGCTCGACGCCGACCGACGGCCCTTCGGGGAAGTACGGTTCCGCCTCCTCTGGCTCTTCGTCCGGATCTTCCTCCTCGAACGAAATATCCCCGCGCATCGTCTGGGGGTGGGGTTCGCAGTAGTACTCGGTCATCTCCTCGTCGGCGTCGAACTCCACCGTCTGCGTTTCGCCCTCGTCGGAGATGATCTCCGTCTCGATCAACTGCTCGCCGTCCTCGTCGATGATGACGAAGTTGTGCCCGACGCCGTCGACGTTCTCCCAGACGACTTCGTACGTTTCGCCCTCCGTAAGGACCAACGTCGGATTCGTCTCGCCCTCAATGTCTTCGGGTTCGACGCCGACCCAGCCGTCGCTGGCACCGTCGAGTTCGAACTGGGTCTCGTCATCGTCCGGCCCGTTGTCGTCGTCCTGAGCCGCGCCGATGCCGCTGAACCCGGTCGCGACGCCGGTCGCCGCCGCGGCCTGTAGAAATCGGCGTCGAGACGCTCGATCATCGGTCCGCCGATCGGACAGCGGTGATCGCTGACGTCGACTGTTCTCCGTGGATTCCGTCTCTCTCGGATCAGGTTCTGTCATCAGTTATCGCCACGGCGGCTACGCGGATACCTTAAAAAAGCGTCTGAGATCGTTACAGCCATTCGACCTCGTTATGCGAGCGAGGTCGACGTATACCGGTATTACCCCTCACCCGGATCGAAGGGTAGTCGGTTCTTGGGTAGCGGTCGGCATCGGTAAATATCATATTGGTGCAAAATCGACGCCGGTCCGTTCGGATCAGCCATCGAATGGCAACCTAAAAGTTCGACCAACCGAAGGTAATCGTATCTACTAATGCAGCTCCTCATCACCGGCGGCGCGGGTTTCATCGGCGGCCACCTCGCCGAGACGTTCGTCAGCGAGGGCCACGACGTGACCGTTCTCGACAACCTCGATCCGTTCTACGATACCGAGATCAAACAGCACAATATCGACGCGGCTCGTGCCGCGGCGACGGACGGCGACGGGCGCTACGAGTTCGTCGACGACGACGTTCGAAATCGCGAGCGCGTCGTCGACCTCCTCGACGGCGTCGACGTCGTCTACCACCAGGCCGCACAGGCCGGCGTACGAACGAGCGTCGAGAACCCACACAAGACGACCGAAATCAACGTCTGCGGGACGCTGAACGTCCTCGAAGGGGCCCGCGCGGCGGACGTCGACCGCGTCGTCCTCGCGAGTTCCTCGTCCGTCTACGGCAAGCCCGAGAGCCTGCCCTACGAGGAGACCGACCAGCGGACGCCCGTCAGCCCCTACGGCGTCTCGAAGCTCACCGGCGAGGAACTCGCTCGGGTCTACCACGAGCTCCACGACCTGCCCACGGTTGCGCTGCGCTATTTCACGGTCTACGGGCCGCGAATGCGGCCGAACATGGCGATTTCTAACTTCGTCTCCCGGTGTACGAACGGCGAACCGCCCGTAATCTACGGCGACGGTACCCAGACGCGAGACTTCACGCAGGTCGACGACATCGTCGGCGTCAACCGACAGCTACTCACCGACGACGCCGCCGACGGCGAGGTCCTGAACGTCGGCAGCACGGACCGGATCACGATCCAGAACCTCGCCGAGGTCGTCCGCGACGAGATCGATCCCGACCTCGAGATCGTCTACGACGAGGAACGGACCGGCGACGCAGAACACACTCACTCGGATATCTCGAAGGCCAACCAGTTGCTCGGCTACGAGCCCTCGACGTCGATCCGCGACGGCGTCCGCGAGTTCATCGGCTGGTACGAACAGAACCGTGACTGGTACGAGCCGCTCGTCCGGCGCTCCTGAGATGATCGGAACGATCGGTGGGATCGACTGGGAACTCGTCGTCGCCGTCCTGGCCGGCATCGTCCAGGGAATCGTCGAGTGGCTCCCCGTCTCCTCGCAGGGAAACCTCTCGCTGTTCTTGACGATCGTCGGGACCTCGCCGGACCACGCCCTCCAGCTCGCGCTGTTCTTGCAGCTTGGGACGACGCTCTCCTCGGCGCTGTACTACCGCGAGGATATCCGCGAGAGCGTCGACGCCGTCCCCGAGTGGCGACCGACGACGGCGTTTTCGGGCGCGAACGCGGTGACCACGTTCGTCGTCGTGGCGTGTCTCGCGACGGGACTGATCGGACTGCCGATCTACTTCCTCGCTGTCGACTTCGCGAGCGAGTTGAGCGGCGGGCTGTTCATCGCCGCGATCGGCGTCTTGCTCGTCGCCACCGGGATCGTCCAGTTGGCATCGGAGTCGGTCGAACTCGCGGAGAAGGCCGAGCCGAGCTTTCGAGACGCCGTGATCGTCGGCGCGTTCCAGGGGCTGTCGATCCTCCCCGGCGTCTCGCGCTCGGGGATCACCACGAGCGTTCTGCTCTTTCGGTCGTACCAGGCACCCTCGGCGTTCCGCCTCTCCTTTCTGCTATCGATTCCCGCCGGCCTCGGAGCCGGCGCGTTGATCTTCGTCACAGAGGGCGGGATTCCAGGCGTCGGAGCCGGTGCCGCTATGTTGGCGATCGCGACGAGCGCCGTCGTCGGCTACGCGACGATCGGACTCCTGATGCGAGTCGTCGAGCGAATTCCCTTCTGGATCGTCTGCTTCGGGCTCGGTGGGCTCGCGATCGTCGGCGGTGGCGGTGTGGCGGTGCTGACGGCGTAGCAGAGACGCCTCGTACGTTACGTGGCGAACGTCACACCCTACGAGCGGTGGGCCTGTCTCACGGTCAGCGCGTCCGCAGTAACAGTTACCTCGTACTCGTCGACAGTGGTCTGAACAGAAACGTCCTCGGTCTCTGTGACGAGCGTATCGAGCGCTTCGGGATCGACGTACTCGTGCAAGCAAATACCGCGAGCCGTCGGCAGTGCGTCAGGAGCGACCCCCTCGAGCGTTGCGATAGCTTCGACGAGTGCGGTACTCGGTTTCGGGTCGACGTGTTCATCCTGGAAACGGACGGTGAACTCGCCGTCGGTATCCCCCATGAGAACAAGTACCCAGAGACGGTGATTGTGTATTCTGGTTTGGTTCTCGAACGTACAGCGTGAGTACTTCGATCCACCGTTGCTCGACTGAACACATCGGCCCCAGTCGCCAGCGAGCGAATCAGGAGCGACGAGTCGGACACGCCGTCGAAACCTTGAGAACGCTTGCGTCCCTATCTCGGATAGATGGCCGCCTACGATGCAGTCTGTTTCGATCTCGATCGGACTCTCTGTGAGCCCACGCAGGATATGTCGACGCTACTCGAGACCACCTTCGACCGCGCCGGTCTCGAGCAGTGCTGTACGCCCGCCGATCTGCGAGCCGCCGTGCCGTCGCTGCCGACCGCCGAAACCGACCGCGAGTTCTACGAGCACCTTTTCGATGCGGTCGCGAGTAACAGTGACGGCGATCCGGCCGTCGCCGCCGAACTCGCGGACCACTACCTCGAGGTTCGCGATCCGACCGCCGTCGAGTTCCGACCCGGCGCGCTGGCTGCCCTCGAACACGCCCGCGATCGCGGCCCCGTCGGGTTGATCACGAACGGCGGACGCCCGACGCAGACGAAGAAACTCCAGTCGCTCGGGATCGAGGACACCTTCGACGTCCGCGTCTTTACCGAGCCGAGCGCGGGAATTCTCCCGAAGCCGAACGCGGCACCGTTCGAGTACGCACTCGACGAGCTCGGAGCCGCACCTGACAGTGCGATTCACATCGGCGACTCGCTCCACGCCGACGTCGCGGGTGCGAACGCGATGGGGCTCGACTCGGCGTGGATCGACACCGGCAACGGCCGGGTCGACGACCACCAGCCGACCTACGAACTATCCTCGCTCGACGCGCTCGAAACGATTCTTTGATCGCCGAGTCGCGATCAGTCGGCGATCCACACCGAGTAGATGTACAGTCCGATACCGGCGAGGACGATGAACGACGAGGCCTGGTCGATCGCCGGCGCGTACTCGAGTGACTGCAGGAAGGCGACCAGGAAGACGAACTTGAGCAGGCCGCCGATCACGAGACAGACAGCTGCACCGAGCACCGACGACTGTTCCGTCCCCACCGACCCCACCTGTAAGTACAGACTGGCACCGACGCCGATCGCAACTACGCCGAAGACGACCTGTGAGAGGAGCAGTACCTCTTGATCACCGACGATCGAACTGTACCCGAGCAGGACGAAGTAGAGGATGACACCGAAAAAGATCCCCCAGTAGAGGTAATCGGACATCTCGTCGAGACTGTTCATACCCAACCCAGTGAGTGAAACCCCTTAGCTTTCGATGGTTTCCGTCCACTCGAGGTCGAATCCCTCGTGGACGACGAACTCGAGGGCGTTGATGAGATAGTGGGCGACGACGACGACGAGAAAGCTGCCCGTCAGGATGAATATCGCCGCGAGGACGAAGCCGAGAAGCCCGGTGACGATGATACCGACCGACCCCTGCATCCCGTGGCCGACCGCAAAGGCGACGGACGAGACGACGGCCAGGAGCCACGGCGAAATCCCGAAACCGGTCGAGAGCACGCCGATCAGGGCCGCACGGAAGAGTAACTCTTCGAAGACTGCAACGATGGGGAGGACGCCGACGAGCAGGACGACCCACCTCCGTCCCGAGTCGGGAGCCAGCAGTTCGCGCAACTGTTCGTCGTGATCGAACCCGACGTGCGTCCCGATCGCCGCGCCGAGTTCGTTCGCTACGTAGAGGGCGACGCCGGCGACCGTCCCGAGCAAAAGCCCGGTCTGAAGGTACGACAGCGAGAACTCGACGCCGAGCGCGTGGGCAGGGATCCCGGTGTACAGGACCGCACCGAGCAACATGAGCGCGAACAGTCCCTGCGAGAGGGCCACGTTTGCGAGCATCAATCCGGTCGATAGCTCCGACGGATCGATCTCGTCGGCGTCGTCGACGGTATCAGCGCTCACCGACGCAGCGGGCGTCTGTGCGCTATTCGACGTCGGTTCGGTCGAAACGGGCGATGGCTCGTCGGTCGCCGGTGTCGAATCCGGATCGACGTGTTCGTTCTCACCGGCGTTGTTTCCCGCGGATTCGATCGAAGGCGACGCCGAGGACGAACCGGTCGCGCCGGTGTGGTTCGAACGCTCGCCGAGATCAGGCTCCGCTGGTTCGGACCGATCGGTGTCCGTCTCATCGCCGGAAAACGACGACTGCGTGAGATGTGAGAGAACGAGTAATAAAACGAGGACGACGGCCGTAATCCCGGCGAACGCCGTCCACTGGGGCATCTATTGCGGGCTCGGGTTCGAACCGGAGCCGACGGTTCCCTGGCCGTGTTCGAGCGCCGAGCCGGTGATCGACTTCAGGCGATCGACCAGCGAGTCCTTCTTCGGCTCGCCCTTCAGGGCGACGTCAAGGACTTCGCTGATGTTCGAACACGGGATGATCTCGACCATCTCTTCGTACTCGTCTTCGATCATCACGTCCTGTTCGTTGGCTTTCGGGATGATGACCTTGCTACAGCCGGCTTTTGCGGCGGCCTCGATCTTGTGGGTGACACCGCCAACTGGGAGGACGTCGCCCCGAACCGACAGCGAACCGGTCATCGCGATCGACTGATCAACCGGGATGTCCTCGAGTGCACTGATGACGGCCGTCGCCACCGTGATCGAGGCGGAGTCGCCATCGACGCCCTGCTGGCCGGCCTGGACGAACTGGATGTGGATGTCCTTCTCCGAGAGGTCGACGTCGGAAAACTTCTTGATGATCGCCGAGACGTTCTGGACCGATTCCTCGGCCATCTCCTGGAGCTTGCCGGTGGCGATCACTTTTCCGCCACCCTGTGCGGGGGCGATTTCGGCCATGACCGGCAGCATGATACCCGAGTCTTCACCCATGACGGCGAGGCCGTTGACCCGGCCCTCGACGCCGTCTTCGGTGACTTGCAGCTCGTAATCCTTGCGCCGCTCGATGTAGTCGTCGGCGAGCTGTTGCTCGATCGAGCGCGAGCGCTGTTTGGCCTGCAAGACGTCGTCGCGCGTGGTGAGTTCGCGGTCCTCGGCGCGAGCGATGTCGCCGGCGACGCGGACCAGCCCACCGAGGCTCCGGAAGTGAAGCGTTAAGTGATTCTTCCGGCCCGAGCGACGCTTTGCCTCGAGGACGAGTTCCTCGACGGCGTCGCGCTCGAAGTGTGGGAGTCGACCGTCGCGTTCGACCTCCTGGGCGATGAAGCGGGCGTACTTGCGCCGCATCTCGGGGGTGTCCTCGATGGTATCCTCCATGTAAACTTCGTACCCGTACCCCTTGACGCGGTTACGGAGTGCGGGGTGCATGTTCTCCATCGCATCCAGGTTCCCGGCCGCGATCATGACGAAGTCACAGGGGACGGGTTCGGTCTGGACCATCGCACCCGAGGAGCGCTCGGACTGGCCCGTAATGGAGAACTCGCCCTCCTGAATCGCCGTCATCAGCTTCTGCTGGGTGCGGACGTCGAGCGTGTTGATCTCGTCGACGAACAGCACGCCCTTGTTGGACTTGTGGATCGAGCCCGGTTCGACGCGGTCGTGGCTCGGCGTCTCCATCCCGCCCGACTGGAACGGGTCGTGGCGGACGTCGCCCAGCAGCGCACCGGCGTGGGCACCGGTCGCGTCCTCGAATGGGGCCTGGCGCTGATCGCCGTTGTCGACGATCATGTTCGGCACCATTGCGTCCGTTCCGCGGCTGGTGTAACGGAAGATCAGCCAGACGATACCCGCCGCGAGGATACCGAGGAGGATGTTGGCCGCGAGGATCGCATAACCGATGATGATCGCGATGATGATCCACATCAGGATCGAACGCATCTGGTTGCGCTTGCGGGCTTCCTCCTTGTGTGCGTCGATGATCTGTTCGCCCTTTCCGGCAGGGACGGTCCGGACTTTCGGCGCGTTGCCGTCGTCGGGGTTGTGATAGACCAGAACGTCCTGGAGATCCTCCTGGGGGAGCAACTGGCTCATCGCCTTCGCCAGCATCGACTTCCCCGTCCCCGGCGAGCCGATCATCATCACGTGGCGGCGCTGTTTGGCCGCCTTGATGATGATGTCTCGCGCCTCGTCCTGACCGATGACCTGATCGACGAGTCGATCAGGGACTTCGATGTCGTCCGTCGAGTCGATCTTGAGCCCGCCGAGCATATCGTCTTCGGCGTTCTCCTCGTCGATTTCGACACCCGGATCGACGTCGACGGTGCTGCCGAGATCCTCGACGGTTTCGATCTCGTCGTCCTGTTCGTCCCCACGTGACTCGTCAGTTCCCGACTCCGGCCCGTCACCGTCGGTCGGGACCTCGAACTCGTCGACCTCCTCTTTCCGGTCGCCGTCCTCCTCGACCGGCGACCGCTCTCCCTGACGCTCCTGCGTGCGCTCTTTGGATTGAACCTGCTCCTCGTCGGAGCGCACATCAGAGGCGTCTTCGGGAGGGTCGTCAACGTTCGTATCGTTGCTCATAGAACTCTGTTCGGTACCTGTTCCGAAGGGATTGCGACTGATATACTTTCTCCATGCGGCGCTTCCTGAAAGTGCAAGAAATCGCGCGACAGAGCGCTCGATACCGGCGATTGGAGTTTCCAATTTACTGGAGGATATCACCGCTGCGTCGATTGTCCTACGGTGTGGAGACGACGACGACGCTGGGAACGACCCTGTACGACGACTAACTCGCCATTCTTAAGCGCCGCGGCCGTGCAGGGTCTGGCATGACACGGGGGTTCTACATCGGTCGTTTCCAACCCTTCCACAACGGCCACCGAAACATGGTTGCCCGGATCGCCGACGACGTCGACGAGCTCGTCCTCGGGATCGGCAGCGCCGACAACTCACACACCGTCCGGAACCCGTTCACCGCGGGCGAGCGGATCATGATGATCACGAAGTCGCTCGTCGACACCGATCTCGTGACATACGCCGTCCCCATCGAGGACTTAGAGCGCAACTCGGTGTGGGTGAGCCACGTCGAGAGCATGAGCCCGGACTTCGACGTCGCCTACTCGAACAACCCGCTGGTGATCCAGCTCTTTCGCGAGGCAGACATCGAAATCCGCCAGTCGCCGATGTTCAACCGCGAGGTGCTCGAAGGAAGCGAGGTTCGCGAGCGGATGATCAACGACGGCGACTGGGAATCGCTGGTTCCCGACGCAGTCGTCGACGTCGTCGGCGAAATCGGCGGGATCGAACGCATCCAGATGATCAGCGGCACCGACTCGAACGGGGAATGATCACGCTCGCGTCCGACTTCGGCACGCCGTATCCCGCGGCGATGAAAGGCGTTCTCTGCCAGCGAACGGACGCGAAACTGGTCGACGTCAGTCACGAGTTCCCGCGCCAGGACGTTCGCGCGGCCGCCTTCTGGCTGCGAGAGACTCTCCCGTACTTCCCGCCCGCGGTCCACCTCGTCGTCGTCGATCCCGGCGTCGGCACCGACCGCGATGCCCTCGTCGTCCGCGCCGGCGAGCACGCGCTCGTCGGTCCGGACAACGGCGTCCTCGTCCCCGTCGCACGCCGACTCGCAGGGGAGGAAGGGTTCGACACGTTCGTCATCGACGAATCGCGCCTCGACCCGCCCGAACAACCGACGACAGGCGATTCGGTGACCGGTCACGCAGCCGACAGCGCAGGACCCGCGAGCAACACCTTCCACGGACGAGACGTGTTCGCTCCTGCCGCCGGCGACGTCCACGAAGCGGGCGTCGACTCGCTCACCTCGCTTGCGTTTCTCGAACCGACCAGCGAGTTCGTCGAACAGGAACTCCCCACGGCCACCGTCGAGGGCGACCGCGCAACGGGCGAGGTGCTCGTCGTCGACGACTTCGGCAACGCGATCACAAACGTTCCGGGCCGGTTTCTCGACGGACAAACACGGATTGGCGTCGACGGCGACACCGTTCCAGTCGGCGACACCTTCGCAGCCGTTTCGGTTGGCGAGCGACTCGCCACCGTCGGCAGCCACGGCTACGTCGAACTCGACGTCAATCAGGGCCGCGGCGACGAGGCGTTCGGCCTCAGCGTCGGCGACCGGATCGTCCTCGACCGATCGGAATAGGAAGGCGTCGTCCCGCGACGGTCGATCACGCTCGAACCAGGTTGCTGGTTTCCGGTTCGATCACGATCTCACCGTCGGCTCGGACGGTCACGTGACACTGGGAGTACGTAAAGGAGACCGTTCCGTTGGCGACCTCGGCATCGGTGGTCTGCCAGTGAGCGACCATCGCGTTGAGCGCGTCCGGATCGACACACGCCGACAGCGGGTCGAGGTCGACGGGATCGACGTCGAGGACGGTCGCAAATCCATCGAGCAGCGCCGTGCTAGCGGATTCGTACTCGCTGGTGTCACACCAGACGTGATACGTACCGCGGCCCTCGTGGTGATAGACCGTCCGTCCGCCGCCATCACCGACCGGTATCAGTCGGTTTGTCGGTGTATTTCCGGACATCACACATAAGAATATGCGTGTGTTAACACATAACATTATTGGCCCCTGAACACTCAGGGTGTGACGAAAGACGGAAAAAACGATTACAGCGACGTTACTCTGCGGCGATGACGTCGTCGATGCGGACGATCATCGTCGCGGCTTCGGTTGCGCTCTCGACGGCCTCGCGTTTGACGTCCGCCGGATCAACGACGCCGTACTCGAAGGGGTCGTCGATGGTGACGTCCTCGCCGTCGGTGATCAGCCCGGCGCGGCCCTCGGACTCGTGGGCGGCACGGAGGTCGACGAGCGAGTCGATCGGGTCCTGACCCGTGTTTGCGGCCAGCGTCCGCGGAACGATGTCGAGTGCGTCGGCGAAGGCGTTGACCGCGAGCTGTTTGCGGCCCTCGATGCCGGCGGCTTCCTGGCGGATCTTGTCGGCGATCGCGATCTCGGTTGCGCCGGCGCCGGGAACGACCTCGCCGGAGTCGAGTGCCGTCGCGACGACGTCTAGGGCGTCGCCGATCGCACGCTCGAGTTCGTCGACGACGTGCTCGGTGCCACCGCGGACGAAGACGGTGACGGCTTCGGCGGCTGCGCCGCCCTCGACGAACGCGAGGTCGTCATCGCCGAAGTTCTCGGTGCTGATCCGCTCGGCTTCGCCGAAGTCGGATTCCTCGAGGTCGTCGAGCGCACCGACGCGTCGGGCACCCGTCGCGGTGAGAATGTCCTTGGCGTCGGAGCTCCCGAGATTCTCGAAGAGGAGGACCCCTTCTGCGGCGAGAGCGCTGCTGACGCGGTCGTCGACGCCGTCAGTCGTGAAGACGACATCGGCACCGCTTTCGGCGATCGTTTCGGCGTAGCCCTGGAGTTCGCTCTCCTCGGCGTCGACTGCGGCGTTGAGCTGGTCGATCGAGTCGATCGCGTACTCGGCGTCGACGTCGCCGGTGCGAACCTCGAGTTCGACGTCGAGGACGGCGACCGACGCGTCGTCGACTTCGCTCGGCATCTCGTCGTGGGCCGGCTCCTCGTCGATGACGATGCCGGGGACGAGTTCGGTCGCGTTCGAGGACGCGCCGATCTGCGTGTGAACGGTCACGTTATCGCGAGCGACGCCGTCATCCGTCTCGGCGTGACGAACGGCCTCGACGACGGTCTCGGCGAGCGACTCGGCGGTCAGTCCGCCGGTTCCTTTCCCAGTCATGCTCGACTCGGCGACTTGCTTGAGGATGTCGTCGTCGACCTCGGCTTCCTGGACCTGCTCGGCGATCGCCTCGAGGGCGATCTCGGAGGCCTGGTGATAGCCCTCGACGATCGTCGTCGCGTGGACGTCCTGTTCGATCAGGTCCTCGGCCTCGCCGAGCAGGTTGCCGGCAACGACGGCCGCCGTCGTCGTTCCGTCGCCGACTTCCTCCTCCTGGGACTCGGCAACCTCGACGATCATCTGGGCTGCGGGGTGTTCGATGTCCATCTCGTTGAGAATGGTTGCCCCGTCGTTCGTGATGACGACCTCGCCGCCGGAATCGACGAGCATCTTGTCCATCCCACGGGGCCCAAGCGTCGTCCGGACCGACTCGGATACGGCCTTGCCGGCCATGATGTTCGACGACTGGGCGTCGCGACCCTGTGTTCGCTCACTGTCCTCGCTTAGAATAAACATAGGCTGTCCGCCCATGCGTCGCTGTTGTGACATCGTTGAATCCTCACTAAACATGTCGTCAGCACTTCTATATAAAACTTACTCAAGAGACACCGTTCCCTCTGGCGATTAGCATGTGAACAACCAGCATGCTGTCGGCGAGCGAGAGCCGGTAGCACAATATAGGTTGACACGGAACAAGACGATGGGATGCTGGAGTTGGAGCACGGGTTTCGCGTCGTCGACGTCTACGCCCGACTCACACCGGAGGGAGGATACAGGGTGCCACGTGGCCCCACTATTTCGCCCGACCGACTCGAACGGGAGATGCATCAGGCGGGAATCACGCGGTCGGTCGTCTTCGCGCCGTCGAAGCCAGAGACGAGTTACGTCGCGGCGAACAACGGCGTCGCCCGACACAGCGTCGATCGGCCGTTTATCGCCTTCGCTCGGATCAACGGCACACAGCGATCGGAACGAAACACGACGGGCCGACTCCACAACGCGGTCAGCCGGCGCAAGGAGTACCACACGACGCCCGAGGACGTCGAAAAGTACGCCTACGACGACCGATTTCACGGCTTCGTCCTCGATCCAGTTGTCGACGACTACCCCGACGAGGACATCCTCGCGGTCCTCGAAGACGTTGGACTCCCGCTGATCGTCCGCGGCGGTGTCGAAGCCCCGCCCGAGGACCTCGCGGACGTACTGTTGGGGCGGTCGTTCCCCGTCGTCGTCGCCCACTTCGGCGGCCACCCGCTCGAGCGATCCGCGATGAACGGGATGATCGATCTGCTCGAGGAGTTCACCGACTGCTACCTCGAGACGAGTTTCGTCAGATACCGCGACTGCCTGGAACGGGCGCTACTCGAACACCCCGACCGCGTCTTCTTCGGCAGCGGCGTCCCGTCCGCGCACCCGAACGTCGCTCTCATGGAGATACTCACGCTCGACGTCTCGGAGGACCTGCTCTGGCGCGTGTTCTCGAAAAACGCGTGTCGCGTGATCGACGCGCTCGCGCCGGACGCCGAACTCGAACAGTGACCCATCGTCGGCTATCGCTCGCTGCAGCGAACGGATCCGTTTATGGCGACGCGACGAGAACCGTCCCTATGTTCGTGAAACGAGCCCGACACGGCGACGGCGGGAGCGTCGACCGGCGACGGTGAACACACGATGGGATACTCGCTCAGACAGTACACCACCGACCGGCTGGCGATGGCCCGCATTTACGCGTACGGCCTCTGTATGGGAACCGCCGATGCGCTTCCCGGCGTCTCCGGCGGCACCGTCGCGCTCTTGCTCGGTTTTTACGGCAGGCTGATCGCCGCGATTACCGCGCTCACGCCCGGTCGAGCCCTCGCAGTCGTACGCGGGTACAACCCCAACCGACGAGACCGAGCGCGGGAAGCGCTCCTCGAGATGGATCTCGCCTTCCTGATCCCGCTCGGTATCGGGATGGTCACCGCGGTCGCGCTGATCGCCGGCACCGTCTCGGCGCTCGCCGAGAGCCACCCCGTCGCACTCTATGGCTTCTTTACGGGATTGATCGCCGCCTCGGCGGTCGTTCTCTTCCGAAGTCTCACGTTCGCCTCGACTCGACACATGCTTTCAGCGGCCGGCGGCACCGCACTCGCGCTGCTCGTCGCCAGCAACGTAATCCAGCTGCCGGGCAGCGGGTACGTCCTGATCCTCCTCTCGGGTGCGTTCGCGATCAGTGCGATGATCCTCCCCGGCGTGTCGGGGGCGCTCATCCTGATCCTGCTCGGGCAGTACACCTACCTCTCCACGACGTTTACCGAATTCCTCACGGCCGCCGGCGGGCTCGTCTCGGGTTCCGGCTCGACCGAGGCCGTTCTCGAGCCCGGAACGATCGTCGTCCTGTTCGTCCTCGGCGGCCTCGTCGGACTGCTCACGATTGCCAGGGTCGTCCGCCGAGCGCTCGAACGCCAGCGAGAGCTCACGTTTCTCTTCCTCGTCGGCCTCATCGCGGGCTCGATACCGGCACCGCTTCACAACATCGCCGAGGCCACCGCCTGGACGACGAGCGTCGGTCTTTCGACGGCGGGGTGGGCACTCGTCGGCGCGCTCGCGCTGTTCGCGCTGGACTGGCTGGCCGGCGGCTTCGATCCGGAGTGACGTCTCGAGGGACAAAACAACGGTTCGGGAGTTATCTTCGATCGTAGACCCGAACGGCCCGGTCGTGTCGAACCGATAACCCGTTCGGATTCCGTCGTGCCGATCGGTCGGCGTACCGAGCACGGATGCCGTCGCGAAATCCCGCACCGATGTTCGTGACGACATCGACGCCGTCCGAGAACCAGTCCGTCGGCGTCACGCTACCGGAAATGACGCGACGAACGCCGACGAGGCCGTCTCGAATCGCGTTCCCGGCCGTTCGAGCGAAGACTCGCGGTCGAGGGCCGTTGTTCTTTGCGAGCTGGTAGGACAACGATCGATACGTGGTTTCCCAGTCTGGTTCGGCCGT
Organism: Natrialbaceae archaeon A-arb3/5; assembly: GCA_046614585.1. Taxonomy (GTDB): domain Archaea; phylum Halobacteriota; class Halobacteria; order Halobacteriales; family Natrialbaceae; genus JBKKHI01. The sequence goes on from JBKKHI010000002.1 coordinate 588,178, forward strand.
TCCGCCATCGGCACCGAACTCGGCGTGAACGGCCATCCCATCAGCCACACGCACCTCGAAACCGAGACTCTGCACGCGTTGTGCACAGTCCCACGAGCCACCCACCTCGAGATACTCGTCGAATCCGTCGAGCGCCGTCAGAACGGTCCGGTCGAACGCGGCGTTGTCGACGTCGAACGCATCGTCCACACCGGTCTCGTCGATCGGGATCGGACGGGGTTCGTCCTCGTCGAGTCGCTCTTCGCCCGTAACCGGTCCGGAAATGACGTCCGCGTCGCGTTCGATCGAGCGCTCGATCGCCTCGTACCAGCCGTCTTCGACGACGTACTGACCATCGAGAAAGGCGACGACGTCGCCCGTTGTCACGCCGAGTCCGGCGTTTCTGGAGACGTTTCGATTTCGTTCGGAGATTTCGACGAGGACATCGACATCCGATCGATCGCGGACGATTCCGGTCGTCCCGTCGGAGGATGGGCCGTTGACGACGACGATTTCGGTCTGCCGTGGCGCCCGCTCGGCGAGGGCGTCGAGGCAGGTCTGTAACTGCTCTCGGTCGTTGAGCGTCGAGACGACTACCGAGAGCTCCATACTGTGTGGTAACAACGGCGGGTAATAAAAAGCAGGTGAACCGTTCCGGGGTCGAGTGGTTCGAGAATCGACGATTCTCGTCTCAAGCAGGACCGAGGGTCTCGTGGACCACAGAGGGCGGCGCTCTCGACCGGCTTCGAGGAACTTGATCGACTCCTCCTTCAGAAATCCGACGATGGCCGTGTCGGTTCGTGCCGACGCTCGATCCGTCGGTCAGCGGACCGTCGTGTTCCAGTACGAGACCGACGCGAAGTGATCCGTGATCGGATGGCCGCCGAGTGCCGTATCCACGGTTCGGATCGGCGAGGCGAGTTTGTTGGGGATCGATCGGTACAGGCCGTACGGTGCGAGGAAGTCGTCCTCGACGTCGACCAGCGTGAGGTCCGTCTTCGCGAGCAACGTGGCGACCTCGCTTTTCGAGTACAGACGCGAGCCCATCGGAAGCGCCCAGTTGTAGACGCTGCGCGCGCTAAAGCGGTTGAACGTATCGAAGACGATCTGCTCGCGCGAGACGCGACGCATCTCCCGGAGGAACGCTTCGGGGTCGTCTGCGAGGTGGAAAAACCGCATCGCGACGACCGTATCGAAGTGATTGTCCGGGAACGGAAGCCGTCCCGCGTCGCCCCGCAGGAACTCGAGCTGCCCCGAGGGCTGTACGTCCTTCGCCTTCGTTCGACCCTGCTGTAACATCGCTGAGGAAATATCGAGTCCCACGACGTCCGCTCCCTGCTCGGCGAGCATCACCGTAAACCGCCCGGTACCACAGGCGATTTCGAGGACCGACCGATCCTCGACGGGCATGATTGCCTCGAGGACCGCTTGCTTCTCCCGGCGGTCGATCAGCTGTCCGCCCTCGGAGAAGCGCTTATCGTCGTACTCCTCGGCGACGTCGTCGGCCTGGTACCACTCCTGTCCTTTCACACTGGGCGAAACTACAGTAGCCGGAGGATAAAACGATACTGGACTCGACTCGGTGACGACCGAGCATGTCCGGTGTCAACCCGGGTGCACGTTCTGCGTTAATATTCCATCTATACACCTTATATAACTTGGATTGTTCGTATTTGCATATAGGGAAGCTTTACCATCGACTATTTCGCTGGCATAGGTATGAGCACGACCACAGCCGAAGACCGCGCCGGCGCTGCCGAAGAAACCCTCTCGGAAGAGGAGTACCGCGACCGGCTTCGTGACCTGCCACCAAGCGCGAAACTCGTCGCGAAAGTCCTCGAAACCGACTCGCCGCTCTCGCAGGGACAGCTCGCAGACGAGTCGCTGCTGCCCGACCGCACCGTTCGCTACGCGCTCAACCGCCTGGAGGACGTCGACCTCGTCGGCTCGCGGTACAGCTTCCGCGACGCTCGCAAGCAGGTCTACTTCCTCAAGCACTGACCGGCGCGCTATCGGGAGTCCCAAAACACACTTTTTCGAACGACGTCACGCCGTAACATGGATGTCTCTCGTCTCCCCGTCGCGGTCGAAACGCGTGCACCGACCGGGACGACCAACGCCTACCTGCTCGGCACCGAGCCCGCGATGCTCGTCGATCCGGCCGGTCGGACAGACGAACTCGATCGACTCGTCGACGAGCACGGGGTCGAGCACGTCGCCGTCACGCACACCCATCCGGACCACGTCGGAGCGGTCGCCGCCTACGCCGCCGAGACGGGCGCGACCGTCTGGGCCAGACGCGGTCGCGCCGATCGGTTCGTGGAGAGGGCGGGAATACGGCCCGACCGCACGTTCTCAGCGGGTACGGTGATCGAACTCGGGGACGACCGCGTCCGCGTTCTCGACGCGCCCGGCCACGCGCCGGATCACGTCGCGTTCGAGGCGGGGCGAAACGGTCCGATCTGCTGTGGCGACTGTTCCGTCCGCGAGGGGAGCGTCGTCGTCGGCGCGCCGGACGGCGATATGCGCGCGTACGTGACGACCCTTCGTCGGTTGTGGGCGATCGATCCGCCGCGGCTCCTTCCTGGTCACGGCCCCGAGATCGAAACGCCCCGGAACACCCTCGAACGGCTGCTTTCACACCGCAACACTCGCGAACAGCGAGTGCTCGAAGCGGTCGATACTGGCGCGACGACGACCGATGAAATACTCGAGACAGCCTACGAGAAGGATCTGACCGGGGTTCGGGATCTTGCGCGTGCGACAGTCGTGGCTCACCTCGAGAAACTCGCTGCAGAGGGACGGATCGAGTGGGACGGTGAGGATGCGACGGTCACGCGGAGTCGGTGACCGACGACGCAGCGATTCACGACCGCCAGTACGCTCGCGTGAGAAGAACGAGTACGGGGAAGATCTCCAGCCGTCCGAGCCACATGTAGAGGATCATCAGCAGCTTCGACGTCGCCGGAAAGTCGATGTAGCCTCCCATGGGACCGGTAACGGTTCCCAGTCCCGGGCCGATATTTCCGAGTGTCGCGATAGATGCGCTGATGGCGTCGACCAGGGTGATCTCGAAGCCGACGCGAGCGGCGTCCGCCGCGAGCAACAGGACGCCCGCGAAGAAGATCACGAAGTAAAGCAACGTGAACGCGTAGATCCCGCGAACCGCATCCTCGTCGAGGATCTGGCCGTTCATTCTGACGGGCCGAACGGCTTCCGGATGGATCGTGGTAAACACCTCTCGACGGAGCGTTTTGAGGATGACCAGCCAGCGGAGCACTTTGATCCCTCCGCCGGTCGAGCCGGTCGAGCCACCGATGAACATCGCGAACAGCAACAATCCCTTCGCAGGGCCGCTCCACTCGTCGAAGTCCATATTCGCGAACCCGGTCGAGTTGATCAGCGAGGCGATCTGAAAGGCAGCATATCGAGCGGATCGTTCTATGTTGCCGCCGATTGCGCCGGTCTGGGGCGTTTCGAGCGCGGAGAAAAAGAGCATCGCCGTGCCAACGAGCGTCAAGGACGTGACGGCACCGAGGTAGAGTCGAAACTCGTTGTCCCGGAAGAGTGCGAGCCGATCACCCGAGAGGAGGTGCCACCAGAGCACGAAGTTGACCCCTGCGACGAAGATAAACGGAATCAAGAGCCACTGCACAGCGGGTGAAAACGCCTCGATACTGCGCGCTTCTGGGGAGAATCCTCCTGTGGGTAGCGTCGTGAATCCGTGGGCGATCGCGTTGTAGAGGTCCATGTTGGGAGCGTAGCCACCGAGGTGGAGACCGTACAGTAGCGCGATCAGAAACACCGTGAATCCGATGTACGCGAGCCACAGCACGCGGGCGGTTTCCGCGATATGGGGTGTGAGCTTCGAGACGCCCGGACCGGGCGTTTCGGCTTCCATCAGCTGAGCGCCACCGACGGCCATCTGCGAGAGGATTGCGACTGCGAGGACGATGATCCCCATGCCGCCGAGCCACTGCGTGAGCTGTCGCCACATCAGCATCGCCCGAGAGTGCGTGTCGAAGGAGATATCCGCCATCACGGTCGCCCCCGTCGTCGTAAAGCCGCTCATACTCTCGAATAGCGCATTGATCGGGTGAGCAACAGCTCCGTTTCCTGCGAGGACGTACGGTAGCGCTCCGAACACCGCCGCAAAGAGCCACGTGAGTGCGACGACGAGGAACGCTTCCCGCGCGCCGGGATCCGGCTCCGGGTCGAGTCTTCGAAGCGAGAGGCCAAAGCCCGCAGTCATCCCCATCGCGGCAACGAACACCCAGAGGTCCTCGCCGCCGTAGGCGAGTGCGACGAGGATCGGCACCACGAACGCGAGCGAGAGGAACGCGAGGATGGTTCCGACGAGACTCAACCCGGCCCGCCAGTCGACGCGAAGGTGCCGGCGCATTCAGATCGCCTCGACGACCTCGTCGAGAACGGCGGCGTCGACGAAGATAACGACGTGATCGCCCGGTTCGACGACCGTCTCGCCGCGTGGCGTGACGAGTTCGCCGCCGCGAGAGATGGCTCCGACGACGACACCGTTGGGGAGCATATCCGTCACGTCGACGATCGGGTTCCCCGTCAGAATACTGTCTTCCCCTACTTCGAACTCGATCACTTCAGCGCGGTCGTGTTCTAACATCGCGATCTTTTCGGTGTGATCGGCGCGCGTAAAGCGAACGATCTCTTCGGCGGTTTCCTCGCGTGGATTAACCGCGACGTCGATGCCGACGGTCTCGAAGAGGTCGGCGTACGCCAGGTTCTCGATGACCGCCACCGTCCGGTCGACGCCGAGCCGACGCGCCAGCAAGGAAACGAGCAAATTCTTCTCGTCGCCGTCGAGTGCAGCGACGACGATATCCGCCTCGTCGACGTGCTCGCGAGCGAGAAACTCGGTATCGGTCGCATCGCTCTCTAGCACCGTCGTGTTCGGAAGCGCCTCGGCGACTTCCCGTGCGCGGTCGTGATCCTGCTCGATGAGCCGCGGTCGGTAGCCGTGGTCCTCGAACTCGCGAGCAGCCTGGAATCCGATCTCGCTCGCCCCGACGATGACGACTTCGTCCGTGCGCTCGGCCTGCGGAGCGGCGATAGCGGCCGCAAAATCGGTGACCGAATCCGGGCTACCGATGACGACGACGCGATCGCCGGAGCGGATCTCGACGTCACCGCCGGCGACGATCATCTCCTCGTCCCGAAAGATTGCCGCGAACGTCAGCGAGTCGTATCGATCCGCCTCGCGGACGGTCAGACCCGCCACCGGACTGTCCGTACCGATCTCGAACTCGGCCATCCGAACCAACCCGCCGACGAACATGTCGACGTCCTGTGCGGCCGGAAGCCCGGCGATACGGAAGATCGTTCGCGCCGTCAGCAGATCCGTACAGACCATGAAATCGACGCCGAACGCGCCCTGAGACCCCTCCCAGGTCTCGAGGAGAGTCCGACGGCGAACGCGAGCGATGGTGAACGGATCGCCGGCGGCCTTTGCAGCGCCGCAGGCGACGACGTTCGACTCGTCGCTGTCGGTGCAGGCGATCACGAGATCGGCCCGATCGATCCCCGCTTCTTCGAGCGTCTCGAGTTCGGTCCCATCCCCTCGAATCGCGAGGACGTCGAGCGAGTACGTGAGTTCCTCGACGATCTCGCTGTCTCGGTCGATGACGACGACGTCGTGCGATTGGTCGAGATTGGCGGCGATCGATCGGCCGACCTCGCCCGCACCGACGACGACTACGCGCATAGGGCCCTCCGTGTCGGTTCAGTGCTGAATATCACAATCGTATTCGTGAACATGGTTTTTTACCCCTCGAGTCGCTGGATAACCGCCTGACGGAACGTTCGCGGCGTTCGTTGCTCGCCGCGGGCCATCAGGACAGTCCCGCTGTGCTCGCGAACGATCCGTTGTGGAATCGAGCCGTACAGCGCCTGTGCGACGGTGCTCGTTCCCGTCGCGCCGATACAAACCGTTTCGTAGGACGTCGCGGCCTCGACGAGCGCCTCGCGGACGTCCTCGTCGGTGACGACCACCCGCGATTGGTACTCGCCCTCGTCGAGTTCCGCGTTCGCCGCGACGTCGTCGATCATCTGACGGCCGACCGCTTCGGGATCGATACCATCCGTCTCGTCTGGCTTCGGCTGAACGTTCAACAGCGTCAGCGTGCTATCCGGAAACGCGCTGCGAATCTCCCTCGCTCGCCGGGCCGAGACAGGTGCGTGCGGTCCGCTACCGGCGAGCGTGACGATATCACCGGGCGCCTCGCTCGGGTCCTTGACGAGCGTGACCTCGCACGGGGCACGTTCGAGCAGCGGATCGATCGTCGAACCGAAGAGGACGTCGCGCCGGCGTCGCTCGCCGCCCCATCCCAGAAGGACGTGGTCCGCGTACTCTTCCTCGAGCACTGAGAGCACTGTTTCGCCCGCGTCGCGTCCGACGATCGCTCGCGTTCGAAGCGAGATATCGAGATCCTCGGCGGCATCTCGAGCGTTGTCGAGGAGTTCACGCTGGCGCTCGACTCGCTCTTCCTCGAGTTCGATCTGCGCCGGCGAGGTCTGGGGCGGCACTTCGATCACGTTGACGGCGACGAGTTCGGCGTTCTCCCGACTCGCGGCGCTCGCGGCGGCGTACCTGATGAGCGGGCCCTGGGTCGCCGGGTTCGAAACGGGAACGACGACGCGGTAGACGTCCTCGTCGACGTCGACGGCCTCCGTCGGCGCGACGGCCTCGCCGATGAGCGTCGTCGAAATGGCTTGCTCGCGCGCGTAGAAAACGTACCAGCCGATACTCAACACGATGATGACGAGTCCGATCAGTTGCACCCACGAGAGCGGCGCGAGCGAGACCGTCGTCGCTCCGATCGAGACGACGACGTCGGTTTCTCCCATCTGGACCATCACGGCGAGACAGGCGACGAAACCGAGGATCGGAACGATCGGGTACAGCACCGACGGGATTCGAAAGTCGGGTTCGTACTCATCGGGGTCCGCGCGCCGAAGGACGACGACGGCGACGTGGACGAGCGCGTACGTGATGAGGAACATGAAACTCGCGACGTCGGCGAGCGTATCGATCGGGAGCGGGCTGGCGATGAGCACGAGGATGACGAGCCCGGTCGCGAGGATGGCACGGTACGGCGTTCGATACCGGTCGTGGATCTTGTTGAGCCAGTTGGTGAGGATCTGGTCGCGTCCCATCGCGAAGTTGACTCGCGCAGCCGAGAGGATCGACGCGTTCGCGGAGGAGACCGTCGCCAGAACCGCTCCGACGATCATGACCGTCGAGCCCACTGCGGCGAACTCGAGCGTGTACGCGCCGAGAGACACCGTTCCGAACAGCCCCGCGGTCGTCTCGGCGACGTCCGCGACCGGCACGTCGGAGTCGGCCAGCACGGGAATCTCGAGGGTGCCCGTGCTCACGAGCATGACGAAGACGTAGAGGATCGTCGGCGTGACGACCGCTGCGATCATCGACAGCGGGAGGTTCCGGCCGGGGTTTTCGATCTCCTCGGCGCTGGTCGCGATGACCTCGAAGCCGATGAACGTCACGAAGACGGTGCCGGCGGTCGCGCCGACGGCCGGCCACCCGCCCTCGGCCGTGAACGGACTGAGTAGATCGGGGTCGATCGCGAACAGTCCGACGGCGATGAAGACGAAAATCAGTCCGACGAGGAAAATAACGATAACGTTCTGGAGCGAGCCAGTTTCCTTGACGCCGCGGTAGTTGATCCCCACGAGGATGGCCGACATGACCAGCCCGGCGAGAATCACGGCCGCCGCGTCAGAAGGGAGATTCAAGAGGTACTGGCCGAAGCCGAGCATGTAAAACGCCGTCGCGAACATCAGCCCGGCCCACATCCCGAAGCCGATGATCGTCCCGAAGAAACTCCCCAGCGCGTGGTTGACGTAGTAATAGCTACCGCCGGCTTTCGGCATCCCGGTCGCGAGCTCCGAGAGCGAAAGCGCCGCGAGCAACGCGATGACGCCGCCGATGGCGAACGCGACCATGCTCGCGGGACCGGCGCTCTCGGCGACGATCCCCGGAAGCACGAAGATCCCGGCTCCGATCATCGTCCCGAGACCGAGGGTGTAGGCCTCGAGGAAGCCGAGATCTCGGGCGAGTTCCTGATCCGAATCAGCCATGATTTGGTATCCCCCGCCGATCCGAATTCCACCACGAACGGACCAAGCCACCTGCGAGCATTTTCGATTCCAGAAGAGCGTTCATATATGTCGTTGTGATTCTATCCTGTGAGATAAGTGTGTTGGCTTATCCGTACTTTCAGCGTATACGTATCAGTTAGTCCAAACGAGAAGAAGTGGTCGCAGGATCCGTACTCGCCGATTTTCGTCCATCCGACCCTAGTCAGTAGTATATCAAATGTAGTTGGTTTGAAGGAGTTTTTCGCCCCATATATAAATAGGACATTTCGGAATCAAAAACCTAGTGGGTTTATATTACTGTATCAAAAACCAGGCGTCGGAGACATGCGAGACGAACAACACGGCGGCCGGACGACGTGCCTCGCGAGGTGGAGCCGATGACCAGCGCCATCACGACGCACGTGATCGTTCCGGTTGCGAACGAGCAGGACGCTCGGGTGACGTGTGAAGCGCTCGAGTCGACGATCGACCGACCGATCGAGGAGATCACGGTCGTCCACGTCATCGAGAAAACCGAGGGCTACATGGACAAAGCGCCGCTCGAGGCGCGACAGGAGCAGGCAGAACGGATCTTTACGATCGTCGAAGATCGATTCGCCGACGGTCCGACGATTCGGCGCGAACTTCGGTACGGACCCGACGTCGTCGACGAGATTCTCGCCGCGGCCGACGACGTGGGTGCGACGGCGATCGGATTCACGCCACGTCCGAGCGGTCGGCTCCATCGGCTCCTTTCGGGGAACAATTCGTACAGGCTGATTACCGAAAGCGAACAACCGGTCGTCGTGTTCTCACGACGGGACTCGGACAATCACTGAGAGACCACTATGTACCTCGTTATCATTGGCGCAGGAAGCATCGGATCGAACCTGATCGACCTCGCGGTTCGCGACGGCAACGACGTCGTCGTAATCGAAAGCGACGACGAACGAGCAAACGAGATCGCATCACAGTACGACTGTCTCGTTCTCAATGCTGACGCAACGAAAAACGGAACGCTCCGCGACGCTGACGTCAATCGTGCGGATGCCGTCATCTCAACGACGAACATCGACGCCGTCAACATCATGGTGATGTTGCTCGCCCAAGAACATGACGTCCCGAACCTCGTCAGCGTCGTTCACGATCCCGAAAATCTCCCGGTCTTCGAGAAGATCGGCGTCACGCTGATCGAGAATCCCCAGCGGCTGATCGCCGACTACCTCTATCACTCGGTCCGGTATCCCGGCGTCAGCGATTTCATCGAACTCGACGACGACACCGAACTCGTCGAACTCACCGTCACCGACGACGCGCCGATGAACGGACAGCCCCTTGAGACGGCAAACGACTCCGGCACGCTACCCGAGGGATGTCTCGTCGTCGCCCTCAAGCGCGACGACGAGATTCGAGCGCCGAGAGGGGAGACGACGATCCGCGCCGGCGATCACGTGACGGTCTTCACTGACGATGTGGCCCTCGCGGACGCGGTCGCGGCGTTTACGGGAGATCGGTGATACCGATGCAGTTCAAAACGGTTGGACGAGACGTCGGACGCATTCTCCAGGTCGTTTCGCTCATGACGGTTGTCTCCGTTCCAGTCGCGGTGGCCAACGGGGAGCACTACGCGGTTCCGGCGTTCGCGGTTTCGGGACTGATCATGTTCGCGATCGGCGTCGCTCTCTCCCGGCGGTTCATCGACGCGCCGACTCCCGGCAAACTCCACGCCATGCTCATCGCCGCGACGGCGTGGGGTCTCGTCGGCGTTCTCGGCGGTCTTCCGTTCGTGCTCATCGCGTGGACGATCGCGCACGATCCGCTTCCGGTGTGGGCGAACACGCCGTCGATGAACGGAACGATCGCCGTCTTCCGGCATCCCCTCAACGGGATCTTCGAGAGCATGAGCGGCTTTACGAGCACCGGGCTCACGATGGCGGCGGTCGAGGACGACCTCCCGCGGTCGCTGCACTGGTGGCGCTCGTTCACCGAATGGATCGGCGGCGTCGGCGTGATCGTCCTGACGGTCGCCATCCTCGCCCGGCCCGGCAGCGGATCGCTCACCCTCTACCAGAGCGAAGCCCGCTCGAAGAAAATCCATCCCAGCATCGTCTCGACGGTGCGCGAGATCTGGAAGATCTACCTCGGATTCACGCTCGCGGCGATCGCGCTCTTCGTCGCCGTCGGAATGCCCCTCTGGGGTGCGATCAACCACGCGATGACCGCGATTGCCACCGGCGGGTTCTCGATCCACGCCGATTCGATCGGCCACTACGGCAGTCCGCTGATCGAGTACGCCGTCGTTCCGGTGATGGTCGCCGGGAGCATCGCCTTCCCGATCCACTACCTGATCCTCAACGGCGAGTTGCGTAACTTCTACACCGACATTCAGACGCGCTGGGTGTTCGGCTGGTTCGCCCTCGGAGCGATCGTATTAACCGGTATCCTCGCCCTCAACGGCGAGTACGACTCGCTCGAGGAGACGTTTCGGATCGGTCTGTTCCAGTTCGTCTCCGCCACGTCGAACACCGGGTTCGGGACGGCGACGATCGGCGGCGGAACGGAGCGAGCCTGGACCGCGGGCGCGACGCTGCTCGTCTGTCTCGGGATGTTGACCGGCGCGGCGGCCGGTTCGACGGTCGGCGGACTCAAACTGATCCGCGTCATTACGCTCATCAAGGGAACGGCCTGGCAAGTCAAAAGCGTCTTCGCACCGGCCAGCGCGGTCCGGCGGCTTCGTCTCGGAAAGCGAACCCTCGACGAAACGCAGGCCCAGCGCGAGTACACCGAGGCTGCCGTGGTGTTCGTCCTCTGGGTCGTGTTTCTGCTCGTCGGTGTCGCCGTTCTCCTGTGGACGCTCTCGCCCGACCACCCCCTCGAGTACGTGATCTTCGACGTGATGAGCGCACAGAGCAACGTCGGTCTCGACGCCGGAATCACGGGACCGGACATGCCAGACACCGCAAAGGCCATGCTGTTGGTCAACATGTGGATCGGACGCCTCGAGATCATTCCGATCGCGGTGTTGCTGGGATCGATCTTCCAGCACGTCGGACTCTACGAGTGAGTCGGATCCCGTCTCGAACACTCACGAACACCCACGAACACTTTCGGGTAAGAAATTTAATGCGCCCTATTTTCGGTTAACTCATCGAAAGGGCCAATATGTCCGGACTCGAAAAGAGGGTGCGTATGGGACAGTTTTCGAGAACCCGCAGATCGGAACGTCGCGATTGCCGGGGTGAATAGCGGATGACGTCACACCTGCTTCGACGGATGATCGTTCCGCTCGCAACCGAAGACGACGCTCGGAGGACGTGTGAGGCGCTAAAACGACACCTCGACGAGGAGGCACACATATACGTCGTCCACGTGATCGAAAAAGGAGGCGGTGCGCCCGACAAAGCGCCGATCGGTGCGCGCCAGCGACAGGCCACCGAAATCTTCGAACTAGCCGAAACAATGCTCGAGCCTGCCGGATACAAACTGGAAACCGAGGTTCGCTACGGAACGGACGTCGTCGACGAGATCGTCGCCGCCGTCGACGAGCACCGCGGAACGGCGATCGCGTTCGTCCCCCGAGACGGTGGTCGAATCACGAGGTATCTGACGGGTAATAAAACGCGACGTCTCGTCGCGACGGACCGAGTTCCGGTAATTGCACTCCCGAACGAATCCGCGTAAGTTCGTCGCGACACTCACCGCCTCGTCGCCTCGAAAACCCGAACTGACCGGGGAATCCCGCGGGTCGACCCACGTTCTTTGCCGATGGTCGGTTTACTGCCGCTCCCGACCGTCGACGAAGTTCGTCACGACGGAGTAGCAACCCCATCGATTCTGTTTTCGATCCGAAAATAATTGGATTTTATATTGAGGGATGGGAAGTACCGTAGATATATATTCCGCCATCACGCAGAACGGTGTATGAGCGATGGGACCGGCGGAAGCTATCGACTCGACGAGATCGATCGGCGGATCGTCTACGCGCTGATGGGCGACGCGCGGAACACGTCGGCCCCAGCGATCGCCGAGGAGGTAAGCGTCTCCGGGGCGACGATCCGTAACCGGATCGCACAGCTCGAAGAACACGGCATCATCGAGGGCTATCACGCGACCGTCGACTTCGAGCACGCTGACGGCTCGCTGATGAACCTGTTTCTCTGTCACGCCCCCTTCGGCGACGTCGAAGGCGTCGCTCGCCGGATCGGGACGATTCCGGGCGTGATCAACGTCCGCGAGCTGATGGGCGGCCGGATGAACCTCCACGTCCTCGTCGTCGGAACGGATACGACGGACTTGCGCCGCATCGGCCGCGAGCTCGAGAATCTGGACGTCGAAATCGAGGACGAGTTCCTCCTGCAGAACGAACACCACTTTCCCTACACGCCGTACGGACCGGCCGACGGTCGACGGCTGGAACCGCTTGCGGACTATATCAGCCTCACCGGCGGCGCTGACATCGTCGAACTGACCGTCTACGAGGACGCACCGATCGCCGGCAAAACGCTCGAGGAAGCCGCCCATGGTGGGTTGCTCGAGGACGAGACGCTCGTTGTCGCGATCGAACGCGACGACGCCGTCATCACGCCACACGGCGACACCGAAATCCAGCCGCACGACGTCGTGACGGTGTTTTCACCTAACGGGGCCGACGAGCCCGCGCTGAAGGGGTTCCAGGGTGAAGACGACACATCGCATCCGACACACTCCGATTGAGATGCCCGTCGATAGACTCATTCCCGAATTCCTCCAGTCGGAGGATGGAGCTGACCACGAGGACGCCGTGCTCCACGAGTGTCGCCACTGCGGCTCGAAGTTCGACGAGTCGGTAGATCAGTGTCCGGTCTGTGAGGCGACCGAGATCGCGACCTACGAGTTCGCGGCCGACGAGACGGACGAGGGCACGGAAGCAGTTGATTCGAACGCGGACTCGATAGACGAAAGCGTGACCAACGAATCCTGATACGGACTGCTGTACAGCATTGCGGTGAAAGAGACCCTGATACCGACCGGCTTTTCCGCGCTGGCGCGATAGCGTTCGTTATGCAATCGCTCGAAGCCGAACTCGAGCGCGCCCGCACGCTCTCGGTCGACGAACTCGCCGACGCGATCGAGTCGATCGGTTTCGAGTGTACGCGCTGCGGTGCCTGCTGTACCGGCCACGGCGACGAAGAACACACGGCAACGGTGTTTCCCGACGAGGTTCGTGAGCTAACCGACGCCGATACCGGGTCGACGGCGGACGACGATCGCTCAGATGACTCCTCGACAGCCGACCGCAAGTGGCGAGACGTCGCGCGTCCGATGCCGTACGGACTCGAAGAAACCGGCGACGAGCCCCACGGCGAGACGTTCGAGTGGGCGCTACAGACCGACGGCTGCGGGGACTGTGTTTTCTACGAAGAAGACGAGACGGGAACCGGAGCCTGTGTCGCCCACGAGGACCGGCCGCTAATCTGTCGAACCTACCCCTTCAGCGTGGCGCTCGCGGGCACCAGCCAGCCGATGGGCGAGGCCGTCGACAGCGTTTCGCTGGGAGCACAACCGGACGCTGACAGTGAGGACGGGGACGCTAACGGTGGTGACGGAGTCGTCCGCGCACACGAGTGTGAGGGGCTCGGTCGGGACATCTCGCGTCAGGACGCCGAGGAGCTTGCGGGTGCGCTGAAAGAGCGAGCGATTCGCGAACTCGAGGAGGCGATCGCGGTCCGGGACGAGTACGAACCCGCCACCCCGGGCCCGGGCGAGGTCGTCGTACACGACTCGGAGGGCACCAAGCGGATCGACGGCACGCCGATCGATGACGCGTAACACTGCCAAAACGCTGATCTCCTACACGTCTGTCCTCGATTTCGGATGACAGTGGACCGACAACGAGACGAATGCGGCGGTCGCGAGAGCACGTGTTCGATATCGAACACAATATCGACAGTGAGTTTAGCACCTCCTTCGAACGAACCCACATGGAACTCGACTGGGACGACATAACACACGTAACGAAAGTCGATCCTGCAAAGCCACTACCGGCCGATATCGAGGTGTTGGACGGGACGGATCTCGTCGTCGTCGGCGGGTCCGACGGCGTGACTGACACAAACACACTCGAAACGGTCGAAACGATCGCATCGTCGTTTCCCGACCAGATCGTCTGCCAGGAACCCGACAGCGCCGAGCACGTCTCGAGCGACACGATCGACGCCGTCGACTATCTGGCGGTCCCCGCAGTGTACAACGGCGATCGGGAACACTTCGTCGGCAAGCACGTCGAACTCTTTACCGAAATCGGTCGAAAGCCGGAGACACTGCTCGGCTCCAGCGTTCCGCTCGTCGGCGACTATATCGCGTCGAAAGGTGCCGACGCGATTTCGAATCTCGTCGACAAACTGTTTGCCGAAGGGTACGTCATCCAGCACCGTGACTCGGCGGCAGCAGCCCGTTCTGGCGTCGAGACGAAATACTCGCCCGAGCAGGTCGCCGGCGCAGCCCTCGCGACGGAGTCGTTCTACGACTTTCCGGTGTTCTACGTCGAGTACTCCGGTACGTACGGCGGCCCCGAAGACGTCGAGGCGGCAGCGACCTACCTTTCCGAGACGACGCTGTTCTACGGCGGCGGGATCGACAGCCGCGAGAAAGCCGAGGAGATCCTCGCTGCGGGTGCGGACGCGATCGTCGTTGGCGACTGTTTCCACGACGATCCGGATGCCTTCCGCGAGACGGTTCCGACCCGGTAACGCGTCGGAATATCGGTCGCGTTGTAGCTCGGAAATCACTCACCATCATTGCCGTAATTCCGTGTAGCTGTGACTGAGGTGCCGTTTACACCAAAAATAGTCACGACAGACTGGAGCCCCATCCCGGCGAGTAGCGACATGCTTCAACTACATATCGATATAGGAAATTCTATCTCAGCAGTCTCCACAAATTCGGAAGGTAGATACCTACAAACCACTAGCTTGCTTACTATTCATATACGAAAAAAGTCTTTAGCGTAACTCTTTGACTAACTCATCAATCTGATGATGGCTAATCCGGGTAGCCACTGAATGCACAGGACGGACGTTCGTTGCAGCTGTTTTCTCGACGTAGCAAATGAGTCGTGGGCAGAATTGGATCCAATTTCAGAATCAGAGTCCCAAAGCGTGAAACAAACGGGCGTCCGATAGAGCAGTCGCTCACGACCGAGCGGTCAAAGGGATGTTTGGGTCTCAATCAGGGCGAACGAGGCCGTAGCACTGCTTCGCCACGGTCAGGTACTGGTTCGCATCCACTCGCAGTGCGTACGTGCGGTTCTCGCCATCGATGTCAATCTTCATGAGCAGGTCCACCATCCGCCAGACGATGTAGAGGACGCATGCAAACACGAAGTTGAAGAACCGATAGTCGCGTTCAGTTGAGGTGGTGCGCACCATGAAGTGTTTGAGCTCATCCGTCTTTAGCTAAGAGAAGAACCACGTGACAGCGGCGGCTTATCACAGCTATTTTTCGAGAGGAATGAGGAGGCGACAAGTGTGCACCAAGACGCCTCCTCATCGAGAATCATGCGTCGGCTCACTACATTGTTTCCCTCCAAGCTCCTCGAAGAGCACGCCGAAGAACCCGGCGTGGTCGAGCGTGATGGGAAGCTTCAGGTTTCAATCCTCGTGTGGGCGCTCGTGTTCTCGGCTTCGCCGCAGGCGAGAGCCGAACACTCGCTGAGTTCAGACGCAGCTAAAATTCGACGGCTGATGAAATGATCTCACTAGGCGGCTTCTATCAGCGGTTGACGCCGACACTCGCCGAGTATCTCCGCGAGCTCGTCGAGCACGGTCTCGACGAGGTCACTGTTCCCGACGCTGTTGACGCTGATATCGACCAGTTTAGGGACGTGATGATCGCTGATGGAACGGTGCTGCGGTTGCACGAGTTTCTCTCTGATGAGTTCCAAGCCCGTCACGACGAGCAGGCTGGAGCGAAGCTCCACCTGCTCGATAATGCTACCGATGAGACGATTGAACGGATCGACGTGACTGACGAGAAAACGCACGACAGCACGTTGTTCAAAACGGGTTCGTGGCTGCAAGGACGGCTGGTTTTGCTCGATCTGGCGTACTTCAAGTACCGCCGGTTCGCGTTGATCGATGAGAACGACGGTTACTTCGTGAGTCGGCTGAAGCAGAACGCGAATCCAGTGATAACGGGGGAGTTGCGGGCCTGGCGCGGCCGCGCCAGGCCCTTGGTAGGCGAACAGATCCAGGATATCGTGGGAGATCTACACCGACAGTACATCGACGTGGAGGTCGAGGCGGAATTCAAGCGCGGACAATACGAGGGAACTCGCTCGCTGGATACGAAGCGGTTCCGCGTCGTCGGCGTCCGCGACGAGGACGCCGACGACTACAATCTGTACATCACGAATCTGCCGCGGGAGGAGTTCCTGCCGGCGGATCTCGCAACGCTCTATCGGTGTCGATGGGAAGTAGAAATGCTATTTCGTGAGTTGAAGACGCAGTACGAACTGGACGAGTTCGACACAAGCAACCCGGATGTCGTAAAAATTCTGCTGTATGCGGCGTTGTTGTCACTGGTGGTGAGTCGTGATCTGTTGGATCTGATCACCGAGCAGGCTGCCGATGAGATCGTGTTTCTGCCGGAACGCTGGGCGGCGACCTTCCGGTCGCACGCCCAACTCATTCTCCATGAACTCGGTGAGGACCTCGGCTACTCACCACCGCCACTGTTGGAACGGCTGATCGAAGACACACAGAAGATCCACCAGCAACGACCGATACTGCAAGAGAAGCTCGCTACGGCTACACAACCGAGGTGTGAGTATTAGCTAAAGACGAATGATGCACCAGATTGAAGGCATGTTCGTCTAACGTGCGAAGTCAAGTAACTAAACACGATGATCCGGAGCGTGAGAAACTATAAGATGGATTCTATGACACGCTCTAAGGGATGTAACTTCACGAAATCAAACTTGATCTATACCTAAAGAGATGCCAATGCTTCCAATGTGGCCTGAGAAGGCTGAAACACCCCCTGTTGTAAGCTTCCCTTCTTCTGTGCCAACGTACGCCTCATTTAAGTCTGGCCACTCAGCTTCTTCGCCCTCTGAAGGAAAGTTTGCTGGTCCTTCAACCGAATCAAAATCGTCAAAACCCTCAAGGCTATCTAATCTCACTTTCGCCCAAACCCATGGATCTTCTCCATTATCATCCATTTCGATCGTGAATTCAACGGTATGCCTCTTGTCTGATGGGATCTCCGTTACCTCTTCAACAACTCGTTCATTGTTCGTTTCATCATGAGCAATAAATGCCACTTCGTGATCTGTATCTGTATTATTTGCCATAGTGATATAGGAAGAAACCGATGTGTCATCGTTTGTGCCATCGTTTTCATCCAGACAACCACTCAATACAAATGGAAACAGAATACTGACTTTTCTGATGAATGATCGTCTGTTGGAAGATTTATCTAGAGTCATCCTAGTATCAAATCATCTCCAGTCTAATAAATTTTATTTAAAAATAATTGAATTTAGTTATATTTATATGTATTCTTCTGACAACCAACGTTGACCTTCAGCTTGAGTACAACTTGAAGGAGTACCTTCCCAATTTGAGACTGAATCCCAGACACTATCAGGGTCACCAGTGCATATTTCGTCTGGGGCCTCGTTAGAAAGTTCAGGTTCGACATAGCCAGTTACCATCGGTGTTGCGCGATTTTCCAACCCTGGAGAGACAATACCTCCATAAGAATGGTCCTCACCTTCATCAGGAATGTCTGAGTGGGGGGGATCTTCATCAAGCATACTATGGAGAAGTTCGTGCTTGACCATATTTTTATAAATTTGATTCAATCTCGATTGAGTTATAATACTTCCCGCAATTCCAAAGAAGTTTCCTGCTGAACTTAGGGAAGTTTGACGAATATTTGCATTTGCAATCGAATAACATGGGTCGTTATATACGTACATACTACGACTTCCTCCTAAGTTTGGCCATGAACTGGTATCTCCCCCGTCATCAGTAAAAGACCGGACATAAAGTAGTAGGCTATGTTCACCATTGTAATGGTTGACTTCATCTTCAAATTCGTTTAAATATTCGGCATAAGTGTCGTGGGGTGTATCGCCTGTGTATTCTCCATGATGTGCATGGACCCAATTTGTGTCAAGTTCATCTGCTAATTCCTCTATTGCGTCAGTTGCTAGATCAATAGATGTATCTGTAACATCAGGTGTGTGCCATAAGTTTACATTAATACTTGCCGTCATCATCAGCACCCCACCGTTCCAGTGATCGTAATTTCGAGTAGTTCATTATTCACGCGTGCAAACCGTTGTGCTTGTGAAGTTGAACTGGTTGGATAATCTAGCTGAGATAGTAGTGATTTAATACTCTCATCATATGGTTCGACATGCATATATTCACCTTCTAATGCTCTTTGTAGAATCTGATGTTCATCAGTAGATAATTTCTTGTTCTCAGTATTAATATCGATGTGTTCTTTTTCGAACCATTCTTCAAAACTTTCGCGGTCAGTTGCTACTTCCATGAATTCAAGGTTGTATCTGTTCACTTTCGCTATTTCATCTTCAATTAGTAAACGATACTGTTCACCGTTCTCCCTCACGACGATCGGCTCAGAAAAGTCCTGAGAATGTTCTGTAGGAAGCCTTCCTGAGTCGAATACGTAGCCTTGTTGTTGAACATTCAAATCTTCCGAATTAGATTCCATGTCTATTTTTTCTTCCCTTTGATTTTTTAGGTGGCGGGCCTTTCCAATTGCATTTTGGAAGTATCGCTGAACCTCGTCATCAAAAGAGTCAATTCCACTTACCACTGTGCCAGTGACATCACCTTTACGAACTCGTTCTGCTTTTAGAACAGGTACGGTTGTTTCGGTAACATCATCTCGGCTGATACTGATTTCATAATATCTATTATCCTTAGATAGAATTGTACCTTGTTTAATTGGTGGGGTACCAGTTACAGTGATGGATCCGCTACTAGTAAGGACAGTATCTAAATCAGCATATTCAGATCTCACTTTTTCTGATGAAATTGGAATTGTTTCAGCAGCGAATTCGTCTCCTAACTCAGTTACTTGAATTTGAACAACGCTCTTCTGTAGGAGATTGTTGATACTGGTCAGCTGTCGCTCGGAAATCGAAGAGAGCAAGGACACCGCGTCAGCGGTGTCCGTTAGGCATGATTCCGCTAGATGTGTTTGGCTCGGAATCGGTCGCAGCGGACCTGTTGGCGCAGGTTCGCTGGCGTAACGGTGTTACTTGCCCTCGCTGCCGTTCTGACCTGACGGTCAAGAACGGCAGCTATGGGCACTTTCAGCGCTATCTCTGTAAGAATTGCGACCGCACGTTCAACGATAAGACTGGCACAATCTTCGCCCATTCGAAGATCGCACTCAGAAAGTGGCTGTTCTCGATTTACGCGTTCCTCCGGTTCAACACAAGTCTGCGCCAACTTCAGCTAGAGATCGATGTCCAGTACAAAACAATCTACCAGCGCGTCGAGCGCTTCACGAAGGCGCTCGACGCGCCTTCGCTTGACCTCGTTGGTCCGGTCGAAATTGACGAAGTCTACGTTTCTGCAGGGATGAAAGGCCGCGAGCGCGACCGACCGTCGCGCTCGCGTGGCCTGTCCACACGTGGGCGAGGATCGTACGAGCAGGACAAACCGCCGGTGTTCACGATCGTCGATCGTGGCACCGGCAATCGGTACGTGATCCCCGCGAAATCCGCCGACGAATCGACGGTTCGGCTCCTTCTTGCAAACCGCGAGAAGGAGCCACTGACTGTCTACACCGATGGATTTCGTGCCTACGATCCGTTGACCGAGGACGACGCATTCGACCGCGAATACGTCGTCCACGGCGACGGCGAATATGCCGACGAAGACGTTCACGTCAACACCTGCGAGAGCCACGGATCGCTGCTGCGACCGTGGCTCTCACCTCATCGAGGCATCTCAAAAGATAAGCTCACACAGTATCTCCGAGCGTTCCAACTTCGACGAAAGTTACTGCGGAAACCAGGGAGAAAAGCGCTCAAACACGCTGTCAAAGCGACTCTGTGAAATCAACAAAGTGCTACACAAGAGCGTTTGAACAAAGTGTTGCGTTTCGTGATCGTATTCACCCTCGACTATTTTAGGAGCATTTTCGTCTTCAGCAGTGGCAGTACTAATCATACTCCCGATTGTGACTGATCCGATTCCTCCAATAATTGATCTACGGCATAACGAACAGGTGTTATTGTTTTGCTTACTCATGTTGTTCTCTCGAGTACATGATTTATCGTTATCATGCAGATAGGAATTTGTTTCATGGTTATATTAATTTATTCCCTGAAATAATATTCTCTATTTGAATATGTTATTACCAATTGAATATCGACACTACGTTCCGTTGTACTGTCAGAGTGTAGAAGGGGTAAACTAGTAAGGCGGTGGTGCAGAACGGTTCTCATAGCATGATGTTGGGGCTAGCGACATCGTTTCCTCGATGGTGATTAGCGAGCG
>JBKKHI010000030.1:0-1069 GCA_046614585.1 Natrialbaceae archaeon A-arb3/5
GAGCGTGTCATAGAATCCAACTCATAGCTTGAGCATCTCACGTCCCGGATCGTGTCCTCGCTCGTAGTTGGTGATTGCAATGACGATCCGAAGACACAGCGCAACGAACACTTCTGTTCGTGCGTGGACGCGGCCTCGGGCGCAAACGTGCCCGAGGCCGCAGTCCTTGACTGCATCGTTGGTTCGTTCGACTCCTGTCCGGTTGTTGTACGTCTCGTCCAGAATGGATTGTTTCAGCTGAACGTCCTCGCTGTGTTTCTCGATTCGGTCTTCGACCCTGTACTCGATGTTTTTCGGGTCGTCAGTGTTTCGCGGATTGTATGGTGCGATTGGCACGACCCCTGCGGCCAGCAGGTGGTCGTGCCAATCGAGGATGTCGTAGGCGCTGTCTCCAAGCATCCAGATCGGTGTATCGACGGCGAGCGCGTCACGGGTGACGCGCATCGCCGTCTCTTGGTCTGCTTGTTTGGCCTGGGTGAACTCCGCCGCGATCGGGATCTTTGTTCCGGTTGAGACGATCGTACAACCGAAGCCGTAGTAGTACTCTTCGGCTGTTGGATCGTAGTTCCATGAGGCAGCGTCGTTGTACTGGATCGCTTCGACGTGGGTCGAATCGATGGAGTACGTCGAGTCGAGCAGGCCGCGGGCGGCGGCCTGCTCGACGAGCCTGTCGAAGACGTCGTCGATGACGTGTTCGAGGTCGGTGAGAAACCGATCAATCGTGTCTCTCGATGGCGGTTTCTCAAGTCCGCAGTAATACCAAGCGAGGCCGTGCTGGAGTTCTCGTGCAACCGGTCGTGTGCCGTAGATATCCTTGTAGTAGCAGTGCAGAAAGCCGCGAAAGAGGTCTGGTGGCTGGTGAACTCGTGTTCGCCCCCTCGAAGCGGGGGCGAACACGTCGTACTCCAGCAGAAACTCGAACTCAAGGTGCTTGAACAGCGGTACTGTCTCGGTAGCCGCGACATTCAAGAAGTCGTCTACCGAAGCTACGTCTTGCAGGGTTGCGGTTGTGCTGGACACACTTTCCGCACCCTGCTGCTTCGTACGTGACGCTTTCTATGACACGCTC
>JBKKHI010000031.1:0-665 GCA_046614585.1 Natrialbaceae archaeon A-arb3/5
CCTCGGACACCGTGAATATCTACCGTGACGGAAGTACTGCTCATCGTAGGGTTGCTCGTCGCGGTCTTCGTTGGCTACAACATTGGCGGCGCGACGACGGGCCCGGCGTTCGGGCCGGCCGTCGGTGCCAACGTGATCACGAAGCTGATGGCAGCAGCGCTGATGTCGGTGTGTTTCTTCCTTGGCGCGATCACGATCGGGCCACAAGTCGTCGACACGCTCGGTCGAGAGCTCGTCACCGACACCTCCATCTTCACGATGCGTGCGAACGTCGCCGTCCTCTTTTTCATCGGCGGCGCGTTGTTCATCGGTAACTACGTCGGCGTCCCCGCTTCGACCTCGATGACCGCCGTCGGCGCGATCGCCGCGCTCGGGCTCGCGACCGAGGCGCTCGATTTCGCAGTATTGGGCGAGATCGTTATCTGGTGGATCGTCGCCCCGATCATCGGTTTCTGGGTTGCCGGCGTCGTCGGGCGGTACTTCTACCCGCGCATCAACGCCTGGATCGCAATCGAAGGAAACGGCGGCGGACGACAGATGATCACCGTCGACCGATCCGGAACCATCCCGCGGCTGCAGTTTGGTGCCGGTGCGGATCGGCGGGAGATCACGGGTGCGTTTGTCGTCGTCGGTATCGGCTGCCTGATGGGCTTTTCTTCGGGGAC